>DATMPH010000019.1:0-237959 GCA_035567755.1 Rhizomicrobium sp. | reverse complement strand
ACTGTGTGCGCGGCAAGACGGCAACGCTCCGGCTGGTGTTCTCGCTGCTCGACGAACTGGACCATGTGGCGACTGACGGAAGACAGCGCCGGGGCTTCGACCGCAAACTCGAGGACATGGAAGCGGCGGACGAGGCTTGGGCAGCACACAGGAACGAACAGGAAACGGAGATCCCGGCGGAGCCTGTTTCTCAGGGAGATATAGAAGAAGAGCCGCGGCTGATGTGGGAAGAATACGCAGGCGAGGTGCTCGGCAGCGCCATCGAAACACCACCCCCCGATTTGTCACGGCCCGCAACAGCGGGCCGCCCAGATGAAATCGACTCGGAGTGCGAAAGCGAGAGAAAGACTCTTCTCGATGGCGAACAACAGAGCGCTCGCAGCTGGGTGGCCCGTTCTCAGGCGGGCCATGACAGGGAGGGGAATGGGAGCGAGCAGGGATCGAAAACGGAATCGGAGCGGCAGTTTCTCGCGATCTCGCGCAGGGTGCCGAGCGAGAAGGAGTTGCGGCGGCGCGAAGAGCAGGCGGAGATGGATCGCCAGCGCCGCGCCTATGAATCACTTCCCGGAAAGATCAAGGCGTTCTGCGACAAGCATGGCTACGAATATCCGCCAGGTATGCAAACGCCCAAAGATGTTCCGGCTCCCCTCAATGAGGGGCAAAGGCAGGGAATTACAAGCCCGCGACCCGAGGAGGGACCCCACAAACGGGCGCTGCGCGCGCGGTTTGAAAGACTCGCCGCCGCGGAGCGCGAGGAAGCTGCACGCAAGGCCGCGCTCGCGGCAAAGGCGGTCCCCCTCACGCCGCCTTCGGAAAATATCGAAATGAAAGAACCGGAACCGCTTCCGGACTACGCTATCTGGATGCGCGGACAGCAGACGGCGCCGTGATGGCGCTCACATGGAACGGCCGCCCCCCTCCGCCCGCTTCGCGGGCACCTCCCCCAGAAGTGGGGGAGGAAAGAGATGGGGGAGGAAAAATGCGGGCGTGTCTTTCCTCCCCCATCGTGGGGGAGGTGGCGCGAAGCGCCGGAGGGGGAGTGATACCAGTAATGCGGGGACAGTTTAGGTTCTTATTCCGCC
The DNA here is from genome assembly GCA_035567755.1 of Rhizomicrobium sp. Lineage (GTDB taxonomy): Bacteria > Pseudomonadota > Alphaproteobacteria > Micropepsales > Micropepsaceae > Rhizomicrobium. The sequence continues at coordinate 236,877 of DATMPH010000019.1, read as the reverse complement.
GCGCGCACCGTCTTCGGCAGTGCGCGTCCCTTGAGATAGGTCTTGAGGTACTGGCCGGTGTAGGAACGCGCGACCTTCGCCACGTCCTCCGGCGTTCCGGCGGCCACGATCTCGCCGCCGCCGTCGCCGCCCTCGGGACCGAGATCGACGACCCAGTCGGCGGTCTTGATGACTTCGAGATTGTGCTCGATCACCACCACGGTGTTGCCGTTGTCGACGAGCTCGTGCAGCACGTCGAGAAGCTTGGCGACGTCGTGGAAATGCAATCCCGTCGTGGGTTCGTCGAGGAAGTAGAGCGTGCGGCCGGTGGCGCGGCGCGACAGTTCCTTGGAAAGTTTCACGCGTTGGGCTTCGCCGCCCGACAACGTCGTCGCCTGCTGGCCGATGCTGATATAGCCGAGACCAACCCGCGTCAGCGTGTCGAGCTTCTCGCGGATCGCCGGCACCGCGCGGAACAGCTCGGCGCCGGCTTCCACCGTCATGTCGAGCACGTCGGCGATCGAGTAGTCGCGAAACTTCACTTCGAGCGTTTCGCGGTTGTAGCGCTTTCCCTTGCACACATCGCACTGCACGTAGACGTCGGGAAGAAAGTGCATCTCGATCTTGATGACGCCGTCGCCCTGGCAGGCCTCGCAGCGGCCGCCCTTCACGTTGAACGAGAAACGTCCGGGCGCGTAGCCGCGCGCCTTCGACTCCGGCAACTCCGCGAACCAGTCGCGAATCGGGGTGAAGGCGCCGGTGTAGGTCGCGGGATTCGAGCGCGGCGTGCGTCCGATCGGCGACTGGTCGATGTCGATCACCTTGTCGAGGAATTCCAGACCTTCGATGCGGTCGTGCGCAGCGGGGTGTTCGCGCGCCCCGTTCAGCCGCCGCGCCGCCGCCTTGTAGAGCGTTTCGATGACCAGCGTGGATTTGCCGCCGCCCGAAACGCCGGTGATGCAGGTGAACGTGCCCAGCGGAATGGAAGCGGTGACGTTCTTGAGATTGTTGCCGCGCGCGCCGACGACCTTCACCCACCGGTCATAGGCGGGCTTGCGCCGCCGGACGGGAATGGGAATCTGTTCCAGTCCGACCATGTATTGCCCGGTCAGGCTGGCCGGTGCGCGCATGATGTCGGCCGGCGTGCCCTCGGCCACGATCGCACCGCCGTGAACGCCCGCGCCCGGGCCCATGTCGATGACATGATCGGCGCTGCGGATCGCCTCTTCGTCGTGCTCGACAACAATTACGGTATTGCCGAGATCGCGCAGGCCTTTGAGCGATTCGAGAAGCTTGGCATTGTCGCGCTGATGCAGGCCAATCGAGGGTTCGTCGAGCACGTAGAGGACGCCCGTCAGGCCCGAGCCGATCTGCGAGGCGAGCCGGATACGCTGGCTTTCGCCGCCCGACAGCGTCGCGGAGCCGCGCGAGAGCGAGAGATAGTCGAGCCCGACATTGTTGAGGAATTTCAGGCGGGCGCGGATCTCCTTGAGAATGCGCGCGGCGATTTCCCGTTGCTGCGGGGTCAATTGCGGGTCGAGATCGCGGAACCAGACATCGGCCTGGCGGATCGATTGCGCGCAAACCTCGCCGATGTGGCGGCCGGCAATCTTCACCGCCAGCGCTTCGGGCTTAAGCCGGTAGCCGTTGCAGACTTCACAGGGGCTCGTGTCCTGGTAGCGCTGCAACTCTTCGCGGATCCACGACGAATCGGTCTCCTTGAAACGGCGCTGCATGTTGGGAATGACGCCCTCGAACGTCTTCTTCGTTTCGTAGCGCCTCATGCCGTCGTCGTAGATGAACCGGATCTCATCCTCGCCCGATCCATTCATCAAGATGTCGCGCACGCGCTTCGGCAAATCCTCCCAGGGGTCGTTGAGCGAGAATTTGTAATGCCGTGCCAGAGCTTCGAGCGTCTGCAAATAGTAGGGCGACGAGGATTTGGACCACGGCGCTATCGCACCCTTGCGCAGGCTGATGCTTTCGTCAGGTACGATCAGTGCGAGATCGAAATAGAGCTGCGTGCCGAGGCCGTCGCAGGCGGGGCAGGCGCCGTGCGGGCTGTTGAAGGAAAAGAGGCGCGGTTCGATTTCGGGGATGGTGAAGCCCGAGACCGGGCAGGCGAATTTCGACGACATGATGAGGCGCCGGGGCTCGCTCTTGTCCTTTACGTCGGCGAATTCCGCGATGAGCAGGCCGTCCGCAAGATTGAGCGCGGTCTCAATCGAGTCGGGCAGCCGGTTGCCGATATCGGGCCGGACCACGATGCGATCGACGACGACCTCGATGTCGTGCTTGAGCTTCTTGTCGAGCGCGGGCGCCTGGCCGAGCTCGTAATATTTGCCGTCGAGTTTAACGCGCTGGAAGCCCTTTTTCTGCAGCTCCGCCAGCTCCTTGCGGTATTCGCCCTTCCGTCCCCGCACGATTGGCGCCAGCAGGAAGAGCCGCGTTCCCGCCTCGAGCGCCAGAATGCGGTCCGCCATCTGGCTGACGGTCTGGCTCTCGATGGGAAGGCCGGTGGCGGGCGAATAGGGCACGCCGACGCGCGCAAACAGGAGGCGCAGATAGTCGTAAATCTCGGTGACAGTGCCGACGGTCGAGCGCGGATTGCGGGACGTCGTCTTCTGTTCGATGGAAATCGCCGGCGACAGCCCTTCGATGTGGTCGACGTCGGGCTTCTGCATCAGCTCCAGAAACTGGCGCGCATAGGCGGAAAGGCTTTCGACGTAGCGCCGCTGGCCTTCCGCATAGATGGTGTCGAACGCCAGCGAGGATTTTCCCGAGCCGGACAGCCCGGTGATGACCGTCAGCGTGTCGCGCGGGATCTCCACATCGACGTTTTTCAGATTGTGCTCGCGGGCGCCGCGAACGGAAATGTTCTTCAGCATGACATCCGATCCAAACGTCCAGTTTTGCCGACGCGACGCGCTCCCGCAACCGCGTATCTGCCTTCCGCTGCCCGGATGGCAGCCCGGCCACGAAAGGTTGAAGGAGGCCAATCATCGCAGCAGCGGAAAGAGCGTTCCACGATCCGCGATTCCCGATGGAACGTAGGTAGAACGAGCGCGAGTTGCAACGGGGTGGGAGTCGCGAGAAAAGGTTTTAACGCAGTGGTCGCGGTGGAAGCGCGGGGGACGCAGAGGAATTTTTTGGCGCGCTAAGCGCAAAAAACCACAGCGCCCACCGCGCAACCTCAGCGTCCTCCGCGTTAAAGTCTTTCGGCGGGCCGTGCAAATGCATCACTCATTGTTGAATTCGGGTAAAGCTCCATGATCGCGACGAACGGATTCAGCCGGGCAGGTTCCGGATACCGTCCGGAAATTGACGGGCTTCGTGCCCTCGCGATCCTGCCGGTCGTGCTCTTCCACTATCGCGCGCCCGGTTTCGCCGGCGGATTCGTCGGCGTCGACGTGTTCTTCGTGATCTCGGGCTATCTGATCACATCGCTCGTTCGGGGCCAGATGGAACGGGGATCGTTCTCGCTGGCACGATTCTACGAGAGGCGGGTGCGGCGAATATTTCCGGCCCTGTTTGTGATGCTTGCGATTGTCTCGCTGGCCGCCCTTATCTTCTTCTTCCCGGTAGATCTGGTGCGCTATGCGCGGAGTCTCTTTGCGACCGCCTTGCTCGCGGCCAATCTCGAATTCTGGCGCGAGGCGGGTTATTTCGACGTGGCCGCCAACCAGAAACCGCTGCTGCATCTGTGGTCCATCGCCGTCGAGGAACAGTTCTACCTTCTCTATCCGGCACTGCTTCTCGCCTTGTGGCGCGTCTCGCCATGGCAACGCCTTGCTGCGATCGCAGGCGTGTTCGTCGCATCCTTCGCCCTGAGTGTTTGGGGCGCCGGTTCGATGCAGACCGCGGCGTTCTATCTTCTTCCGCCGCGCGCCTGGGAGCTGATGCTGGGCGCGCTTCTCGCTTTGGGCGCGGTGCCGGTCCTGAAATCCGCGATGGCGTCCGACGCATTGGCGTTGCTCGGGCTGGTCCTGATCGGGGGATCGGTTCTGGGCTTCACACCGCAGACGCCGTTCCCGGGGTGCGCAGCGCTTGCGCCATGCCTTGGTGCGGCCCTTGTCATCCACGCGGCGCGTCCGGAGAGGACCATCGCCGGAAAACTCCTGGCGGCGCGCCCGCTCGTGTTCATCGGGCTGATCTCCTATTCGCTCTATCTGTGGCACTGGCCTGTCTTCGTCTTCGCGACGTACATCAAACTCCGGGAACCATCGGGCATGGCCAGTGTGGCGCTTATCGCGCTGTCCTTCGTGCTGGCGGTGATCTCGTGGCGATATGTCGAGCAACCGCTCCGCAGGCCTTTGCCGGGCGCGCCTCGCCGCGCTCCGTTTGCCGCAGCTTCTCTGGTGGCCACGCTCACCGCCGCTTCGGCGGCGCTGGCGGCGTCGACTGACGGTTTGCCCCAGCGCCTGCGTCCGGCTTTGCAGCGCATTCTGGCCGAGCAGGACGATCATGAACCTCGGATTGCGCGTTGCTTCGGGCTGACCTCTGAAGATGTGCGAAAGGGCCGCCTCTGCCGCGTCGGCGCAGCAGGCACCGCTCCAAGCTTTCTCTTGTGGGGCGATTCCCACGCCGACGCGATTTTGCCTGCCGTCGCGGAAGCGGCCACACATGCCGGCCGTGCAGGCCTGTTCGCCGGGGGCGAAGCCTGTCCGCCGCTTCTCGGCGTCACCACACCCATGGCGGATTGCCGCGCCTTCAACGACGCGGTGGCCGCGCTGGCGAAGCGGCCGGAAATCACGGAAGTCATCCTGGAATCGCGCTGGGCGAAATATGCCGAGGGCACGACCTATGGATACGAACCGAAAGGTCGCGTCGTGCTTCTCGACAATTCCTGCCGCACCGCAGCTCCCAACGACAACCACGGCGTGTTTCTCCGCGGACTTGAGCGGACGGTCAGCGGCCTCACACAGGAGGGCAAGAAGGTCGTTATCGTCGCCTCCATTCCGGAGATCGGTTGGCCGGTGCCGGCGATACTCGCGCGCCGCGCACTGGCCGAGAACGCAGATGGGGTCGACCCCGGCGTCGGCGCCTATATGGAGAGGCAAAGCTTTGTCCTGAAAACCTTTGCGGGCCTGCGGCAGCGCTACGGCGCGATGGTCCTTTATCCGCACAGCGTCTTGTGCAGGAGCGGGACCTGCGCGGTGGCGCTCAATGGCGTCCCCCTCTATCGCGACGAACATCATCTGAGCGTGAAGGGCGCCCGCCAGCTCTTGCCCCTTTTTGCAGGTGCGCTCTAGCAGGCGGGTGATTTAGTCTTTGAACAAAGCAAGAACAGTGGTAAGGAAACCCGCCGTTCTGTCCACAAGCCGGCGGGAGCCGCGCGATGGCGCGGGTGGGGGCGGGGCGGGTAACGTCTCGGAACTCTATTAGCGGAGAAGATGGATGGCCGGCAGCATCAACAAGGTAATCCTGGTGGGCAATCTCGGGCGCGATCCCGAGACGCGGCGTACGACCGCGGGCGACCCGATCGTCAATTTCACGCTCGCGACGTCGGAGAGCTGGCGGGACAAGCAGAGCGGTGAGCGCCGGGAACGGACGGAATGGCACCGGGTGGTGGTCTTCAACGAGCATCTGGCGAAGATCGCCGAGCAATATCTGCGCAAGGGCTCCAAAATCTATCTCGAAGGACAGATTCAGACCCGAAAATGGACCGACAAGGACGGCGTGGAGAAATATACGACGGAGGTCGTCGTTCCGCGCTTTCGGGGCGAGATCACCATGCTCGATTCGCGCGCCGACAGCGGCGGCGGTGCGGCGGCCGCGCCGTCCCACAGCGCCAGTGCCGGCGACTCTCCGGCCAGTTTCGAGCGCAGCGAAATGGACGACGAAATTCCGTTCTGAGGGGCCGCAATTCAGGTCTCTGAGAGGGACCGCCAGGACCATTCTTCGCTGGCACATTTGCGGTGCAGAATGCTAGGTTTTACCCCCACCTTCGGGCCTGATACGGCGGCCTGAATTGGCCCCTTGAGGAGCGGAATTTGAGCGATATTGCGGCGATCGGCGGGCCGCCGGGCGCAGGCATAAGCCACATTGCGATTGAGGATGAGCTGAAGCGCTCCTACCTCGATTACGCAATGAGCGTGATTGTCGCGCGGGCTCTCCCCGACGCCCGCGACGGGCTCAAGCCCGTGCATCGGCGCATTCTTTTTTCGATGCACGAGAATGGCAATGACTGGAACAAGCCATACCGTAAATCGGCACGGATCGTCGGCGACGTTATCGGTAAATATCACCCCCATGGCGACCAATCCGTCTACGACGCGCTGGTACGCCTGGCGCAGGATTTTTCGATGCGCGTGCCGCTCATCGATGGGCAGGGCAATTTCGGCTCGGTGGACGGCGACCCGCCCGCGGCGATGCGATACACCGAGGTCCGGCGCGCCCGGATCGCACATGCGCTGACCGAGGATCTCGAGAAAGACACTGTCGAGTTTCAGGACAATTACGATGCGTCGGAGCGCGAGCCGGTCGTTCTGCCCGCGCGGTTTCCGAATCTCCTCATTAATGGCGGCACCGGAATTGCCGTCGGAATGGCGACCAACATTCCGCCGCACAACCTGGGCGAAGTGATCGACGCCTGCCTCGCCTATCTCGACGATCCCTCGATCAGCCTGGACGCCCTCACCGAGATCGTGCCCGGCCCCGATTTTCCGACCGGAGCTCTCATCATCGGCAGGCTGGCGGCGCGCGGCGCACTGGCGCGGGGACGCGGCCCGATCCTGATGCGGGCGAAAATCCATGTCGAAGAACTGCGCAAGGATCGCGAAGCGATCATCGTCACCGAGATTCCCTATCAGGTGAACAAGGCGACAATGATCGAGCGGATCTCGGAGCTGGTGCGCGACAAGCGCGTCGAGGGCATCGCAGACATGCGCGATGAAAGCGACCGTCACGGCATGCGCGTCGTGATCGAATTGCGCCGCGACGCCTCCTCAGAGGTGGTGCTCAACCAGCTCTATCGCCACTCGCAGCTGCAGACGAGCTTCAACGTCAACATGCTGGCGCTCAATGGCGGGCGGCCAGAGCTGATGAATCTCAAAGGCCTCATCGCGGCCTTCCTGCGCTTCCGCGAGGAGGTGATCACCCGCCGCACGCGCCACGAACTCGCCAAGGCGCGGGATCGGGCCCATGTGCTGGTCGGGCTGGCGATCGCCGTCGCCAACATCGATGACGTCATCGCGCTGATTCGCGGCGCAGCCGATGCCGCCACCGCGAAGATACAATTGATGGAGCGCGCGTGGCCCGCCAAAGACGTGGCGCCGCTCGTGGCGCTGGTCGCCGACCCAAGGCATTTGGTCCAGGCCGACGGCACGATCCGGCTGACCGACGAACAGGCGAAGGCCATTCTGGAAATTCGCCTCCAAAGGCTGACCGCCCTTGGCCGCAACGAATTGGCCGAGGAGGTGACGAAGCTGGGCGAAGCTATCAAGGACTACCTCGACATTCTCCGGAGCCGGCCACGCGTTCTCGCCATCGTGCGCGCGGAGCTTGAGGAGGTGAAAAAGGCCTTCGCCACGCCGCGCCTCACCGCTCTCATCGATGCGGACGTGGAAATCGAGGACGAGGCGCTGATCGAACGCGAGGATGTAGCCGTGACCGTCACGCACACAGGCTACATCAAACGGACGCCGCTCGCCGAGTACCGCGTGCAGGGGCGTGGCGGCAAGGGCCGCACCGGAATGGCGACACGGGAAGAGGATTTTGTCACCCACATCTTCGCCGCTTCCACGCACGCGCCACTTCTTTTCTTCTCCTCCACCGGCATGGCCTACAAGCTCAAGGTCTGGCGGCTGCCGGAAGCGCGCATTCAGGGGCGCGGCAAGGCCATGGTCAATCTGTTGCCGCTTGCCGAAGGAGAGCGCATCACCACGGTTCTCTCGTTGCCCGAAGACGAGGCGCAATGGGAGCAACTCAACGTGGTCTTTGCGACGAGATTGGGCGATGTGCGCCGAAACGAACTATCGGACTTCGTCAATGTGAAGGCGAACGGGAAGATCGCGATGAAGCTTGAGCCCGGCGACGGAATCGTGGGCGTGCAGACCTGCACCGACGCGGACGACGTGTTGCTGACGACAAGAGCCGGCAAATGCATCCGCTTCGCGCTCACAGATGTGCGTATCTTCAAGGGCCGTCAGTCGACGGGCGTCAGGGGAATCAAGCTGGCATCGGGCGACGAAGTGGTCAGTCTCGCGCTGCTTCACCATGTCGAAGCCGAAATGCCGGAGACACGCGCCTATCTCAAGCAGGCGGGTGTCGTGCGACGCGCGGCTTCCGGAGACGAAGGGGAGGAAATTTCGGAAGAGTTGGAAGAAGGCGGCGAGGAGGCAATCCTCACGGCCGAACGCTATGCACATCTGGCTGCGGCGGAACAGTTTGTGCTTGCCGTTTCGGCAACCGGGTTCGGCAAACGAACCAGTTCGTTTGAATTCCGCGTGACCGGCCGGGGCGGCTCGGGCATTGTCGCAATGGCGATGGCGCGGAAAAACAGCGCCATCGTGGCGGCGTTTCCCGTCGAAGAAAGCGACGACATCATGCTCATCACCGACCAGGGCCAGACGATCCGCAGCCCGGTTGCGAGCGTGCGCGTCGCCGGACGCGCCACACAGGGCGTAACCCTGTTCCGGCTCGAGACGGGCGAGCGGGTTGTCTCGGTGGAGCGTATCGAGGAAACGTCGGCCGAAGCGGGTGCGTGAAGGGGACACAAACATGACCAGGCGCCACGTTGGGCTTTATCCGGGCACGTTCGACCCCGTCACGCTCGGGCATCTCGACATCATCAAGCGCGCCGTCAAGCTCGTCGATCATCTCGTCATCGGCGTGGCGACGAATCCGTCCAAATCCCCGATGTTCACACTTACCGAGCGCGTGGACATGGTGCGCAGCGAGGCGGTGCCGCTTGGCGGCAGCGGACGCGCGACCATCAGCGTGGAAACGTTCGATTCGCTCCTCATACAGTTCGCCGAAATGGTGGGCGCATCGGTGATTGTGCGCGGCCTGCGCGCGGTGTCCGATTTCGAATACGAGTTCCAGATGGTAGGAATGAACCAGCGGCTCAATCCGGATATCGAGACGGTGTTCCTCATGGCCGATCCACGCCACCAGGCGATCGCCTCGAAGCTCGTCAAGGAAATCGCGATCCTCGGCGGTAATGTCGCGCCATTCACGACGCCCCACGTCGCCCAGCTCCTTGTGGAGCGGGCAAAAGCAAGGAAAACCCCGTGACGATACAAGACCCCGACAACCTGGTGTTGCTGACGTTGAAAACCGGCGAGGTGAAGATCGCGCTCCGGCCCGATCTCGCGCCTCTCCATGTGGCGCGTATCAAGGAACTTGCTGGTGCAAAATTTTACGACGGCCACGCGTTCCACCGCGTCATCCCGGAGTTCATGGCGCAGACCGGCGATCCGACCGGGACCGGATCGGGTCGCTCGCATTTGCCAATGCTGAAGGCGGAGTTCTCGCCGGAACATCATCTGAGGGGCACAGTCTCGATGGCGCGCGCTGGCGATCCCGACAGCGCCAACAGCCAGTTCTTCATTTGCCTCGCCGACTGCCCCTGGCTTGATCGTCAGTACACGGTATTTGGCCAGGTGGTCCAAGGCATGGAGCACGTCGACGCGATCAAGAAGGGCGGCAAGCAAAACAATGGCGCAATTTCCGGTGAGCCGGATCGCATCGTAACCATGCGGGTCGGACCAGGCCAAAGTTGAACCGCCGCAACTTCAGCCGATGACGCATTTCGCAATATTAGGTGTCATTGTTGCGATTGCCGCTACAGGCGCCGTTTCCTAGAACCGCCGCAGGACAACCGCGGGAGCGCCGACACATGCCCTCGATTCCATTCATCGACCTACAGGCGCAACGCCGCCGTCTCGGAGCGCCGCTTGAGCGGGCGATCGCGGCAGCGGTCGAGGGGGGGCTGTGGATCATGGGCCCCCAGGTGCGTGCGCTGGAAGAAGAGCTCGCCAGCTTCGCGGGCGTGAAGCATGCGATCGCCTGCGCAAACGGCACCGACGCGCTTCTCATCGTTCTCAGAGCCTGGGACGTGGGTCCGGGAGACGCGGTGTTTGTGCCTGCCTTCACGTTTGCTGCCTCCGCGGAAGTCGTCGCGCTCGTGGGAGCAACGCCCGTCTTCGTCGACGTATTGGAGGACACCTTCAACATGGCGCCGGCCAGTCTGTCCGCCGCGATCGAAATGGTCAGGCGGGAGGGGAACTTGCGTCCGTGCGTGGTGATGCCCGTCGATCTCTTTGGCCAGGCGGCGGATTATCGCGCGATCGAGCCGATTGCGGCGCGCGAGAATCTCCTGATGCTGTGCGACACCGCGCAAGGCTTCGGTGCGCTTCTCGACGGCAGGCGCACGGGCGCGATTGGCGATGCGTCCTCCACCAGTTTTTTTCCCGCCAAACCGCTCGGCTGCTATGGCGATGGCGGCTGCAGCTTCACGAATGACGATGGACTGGCCGATCTGTTGCGCTCCATTCGCGTTCACGGCCAGGGCGCCGACAAATACGACAACGTCCGGATCGGCACGAACTCCCGGCTCGACACCATCCAGGCCGCAATACTACTCGAAAAGCTCAAGATATTTCCGGAGGAGCTCGAGATGCGGGAACGTATTGCGCGCCGCTATTCGAGCGCCTTCACCCGCTCGAATCGCATTCGGATCCCTCATGTCATCGACGGCGCCCAATCGACATGGGCGCAGTATACGATCCAGGTTCCCGAGCGCGACAGACTGAAAGCCGATCTGGCCGCTCGCGGCATTCCGGCGCAAATCTATTATCTCACGCCGCTCTCGGCGCAACTCGGGTATCGGGCGTTTCCTTCGGCGCCGCTTCCCGTCAGCACGGCACTGGGGAAGACCGTGATCAGCCTGCCTATGCACCCCTATCTCGACGAAGCAACCCAGGACATGATTATCGAAGCGGTGCTGGAAAGCGTTGGTCGAACGCATTGAGCCGCCATCGCGGACATTCGCGCTCTCATGGATGTTTCCCTGTTCGACTTTGATTTGCCGGAGGAACGCATCGCGCTCCGCCCCGCGGAGCCTCGCGACAGCGCCAGGATGATGGTGGTGCGCGAAGATGGAGAAATCGCGCACGCCCGGATTCGAGACCTGCCGAAATTCCTGCGGGCTGGCGATCTGGTTGTCGTGAATGACAGCAGGGTGGTGCGCGCGCGGTTGCCCGCGCGAAGGCCAGGGCGCGGTGCGGGAGAGGGCGCGGCGATCGAGATCCTGCTGCACAAGCGCGTTGCGCCGGATCGATTTCTCGCTTTCGCGCGGCCGGCTCGCAGGCTGGCTTCGGGCGATACGCTCAACTTCCAAGGATCATTTGCCGCCCGCGTTGCAGCACCACGCGATGGCGGCGAGATTGAGCTTGCTTTTGACATCGCCGGCGCTGAGCTCGACCAGGCGATCTCGCGTTTTGGCGAAATGCCTCTGCCGCCCTACATCGCGAACAGGCGGGCAGGGGATATGCGGGACATAACCGACTACCAGACGATATTCGCCTCTCACGAAGGCTCCGTCGCTGCGCCAACGGCAGGTCTGCATTTCACGCCGGCGCTGCTGGCTGCGCTCGAAGCGGCCGGGATTGGCTGTGAACACGTCACGCTGCATGTTGGCGCGGGAACGTTTCTCCCGGTCACCGCAAACGACACCGCTTGCCATCGCATGCACGGAGAATGGGCACGCATGAGCGCGGAATCCGCTGCAAGGATTCGCGCCGTCCGCCAGGCCGGCGGACGAATCGTTGCCGTGGGCACGACGTCGTTACGCACGCTGGAGACTTCGGCAAGCGATGACGGCGCGGTTCGCGAATTCGAGGGCGAAACGGATCTTTTCATTACGCCGGGTTATCGCTTCAGAGTGGTCGACATTCTGCTGACGAACTTCCATCTCCCGCGCTCGACGCTCTTCATGCTCACCTGTGCGTTTTCCGGCATCGAGTCGATGAAGCGCGCGTACGCGCTCGCCATCGAGGACGTGTATCGCTTCTACTCCTACGGGGATGCGTGCCTGCTGTTTCGGCCGATAGCGTGAGCGGGCTGCACTTCGACTTGCAAAAGACCTGCGGCGCGGCCCGGCTGGGCGTTCTCCACACACCGCGCGGCGACATTGCCACCCCCGCCTTCATGCCAGTGGGAACCGCAGCCAGCGTCAAGGCCATGCTCCCCGAATCCGTTCGTTCAACGGGTGCAGATATCGTGCTCGCCAACACCTATCACCTGATGCTGCGGCCGGGTGCGGAGCGGATCGCGCGTCTGGGCGGCCTGCACCGGTTTATGGGCTGGAAGGGACCAATCCTCACCGATTCCGGCGGATATCAGGTCATGTCGCTGGCGCAGTTGCGCAAGATCTCGGAGGAGGGCGTCGCGTTCCGCTCGCATATCGATGGCGCGGAGGAATTTCTCTCTCCCGAGCGTGCGATGAATATCCAGCGGCAGTTGGGCTCGGATATCCAGATGGTGCTGGACGAGTGCCCCGCGTGGCCGGCGACCGAAACGGAAATCGAGGCGTCTCTGGGACTTTCATTGCGCTGGGCCCGGCGCAGCAGATCGGCGTTCGGCGAACAGGAGGGCCGCGGCTGCTTTGGCATCGTGCAAGGCGGAGTCTTTCCGCATCTGCGCCAGCGGGCGGCGGAAGAGCTGATCGCAATGGATTTCGCCGGCCTTGCCATTGGAGGATTGGCGGTCGGCGAGGGGCAGAACGCAATGTTCGACGTGCTCGAAGCCACGCTGCCCCACCTGCCCACGAACCGCCCGCGCTACCTGATGGGAGTCGGCAAGCCCGCCGATATTGCCGGCGCGGTCCTGCGGGGGATCGATATGTTCGACTGCGTGCTTCCCACGCGGTCCGGCCGCAATGGTCAGGCTTTTACGCGCGAAGGTGCGCTCAATCTGCGCAATGCGCGCTTTGCCGACGACGAGGAACCGCTCGATAAAGAGTGCCGATGCCCCGCCTGCACGAACTTCTCGCGCGCTTACCTTCATCACGTCGTCAAGTCGGGGGAGATCATCGCCAGCATGCTGATCACCTGGCACAATCTCGCTCACTATCAGGAATTGATGACCGGGCTTCGCGGCGCGATCGCCGCGGGCACTATGCCGGGGTTTGTCGCGAGCCTCCCGACGGGCGATCCACACGAGTAGTGGTTCAGTTCCATAGATTGAATCCCAAAAAAATTGTCATGGCCCCGCTGGTCCCCCGGTTAAACCGGGGGAGGCCACCCAGCAAGCGCGCGTCCGCGCGCCGAACATACGCTCTGGGCGGTTTCGCCTGGGTGGCCCGCTCTTCGGCGGGCCATGACAAATTTTGGGTGCGAAGAAATGAAATCGGACCAGTAGGTCCTGACCTCTCCACGTGTGTTGACCGTTGGCGGAGTGCCCCCTATGGTCCGCCGCCTTTCGAGACGAGCCCGTAGCTCAGGGGTAGAGCATCTGACTTTTAATCAGAGGGTCGATGGTTCGATCCCATCCGGGCTCACCAAGAAAATCAAGAATTCGATGATGAAGGCCGTCCGGCTGCGCGCCATCTTATGCACCAGGATTGCAAAAAACCCCAAGGTTCTTCGCAATTTGTAGGGCGCCGCCCTATTGTTTTTCGGTTGCCCGTGACAAACCAATGGGCCGATTTCGGTGTCCTGACGCCTTGGACGGTTGGTTGCCACCCCCCGCGATTAGCGGCTAACTTCCGGGAGTTAGCGGGCGGCGCAGGCGGGAGAGGAAATGTTGCGCAGGCGCTTCTGCTGCTGAGTATCAAAAGGATACCGGAATGGAGGGCTGCACTGGGTGCCCGTAGCGGGTTCGAGTCTGCCAATGTGATGTGTGCCCCCACTGCCGGGACCGGTCGGGTGCGGGTGCGAAACGAATTGCGGAGCTTCGCATGGGCACGGCGGAACATGGTCGCAGTCGCAGAACAGACAGCTCGGCGCCGCGGGTAACGGGGATAGCCAAGGTTCAGGGACGAGAGAAATGAGCCGCAGCTTGGACGATTACGTTTGGCGCAGGATGCGGATCACGGGCGGGGCGCTCGTGACCTATGGCTCCGTCGAGGAGACGATCGCGGCGATGAAGGAGATTTACTTCCAGCCGCTCGACGGTCTCAGGGAGGCCATCAAGGCGCGTACCGGACGCTTCGTGAGCTTCGCGAATTACGATTATCTCGGACTCGGCGACGACCCGCGCGTCCGGCAGGCAGCCGCGGACGCCGCGCTATCGCTCGGCGTGGGCGCGGAGGCGTCGCGCCTTGTCGGCGGCAGCCGGACCGTGCACGACCTCCTCGAACGTGAGATCGCGGATTTTCTGGGCGCGGAGGATGCGGTCACGCTGGTCAGCGGCTGGATGACGAATGCGTCGCTGCTCGGCTATCTGCTTACGCGCAGCGACCTCATCGTGGTCGACGACCTTGCGCACAACAGCATCGTCGTGGGCGCCGAAGTTTCTCACGCCAAGGTGCTGCGCTTTGAGCACGGCAATCTCGATGATCTGGACGCGCTTCTTGCCGAGCATCGTCCTCGCGCGAAGCGGGCGCTGATCGTCGTAGAGGGCCTTTACAGTATGGACGGGGATATGCCGGATCTCCATCGCGTGCTCGAGCTGAAGCACAAGCACGATGCATGGCTCATGGTCGATGAAGCCCATTCGATCGGAGTGCTGGGCGCGACCGGTCGCGGCATTACCGAGCATTTCGGTGTGGATCCGCGCGAAATAGATTTCACGATCGGCACGCTCTCGAAAACTTTCGCGGCCAGCGGCGGCTTTATCGCCGGGCGCAAGCCCGTGATCGAATGGCTTCGCTTCACGCTGCCGGCAAGCATGTTCAGTGTCGGGCTTTCTCCCGTCATCGCGGCCGCGGTGCGCGAAGGGCTCGCCATCCTGCGCAGCGAGCCCTGGCGCACCGCGCGTGTCCAGGAGAATTCGCGGCTCTTCCTGGAGGAGGCGCGCGCCCGCGATCTGAACGTCGGAGCTGCTGCCGGCGCAGGCGTGATTTCGATCCAGTTTCCGAACAACCTCGTCTGCATGCAGGCGTCCCAGGCGCTCCTTCAGGCGGGTTATTACGCTCCGCCGATTCCGATCATGGCGGTTCCGAAGAACAAACCCCGCATCCGCTTCTTCGTCTCCGCCGCCCACACGCCGGCCGATATTACCGGCGTGCTCGACGTGCTGGCTGCCGCGATGGCAAACAGCGTGCATCGCGCCGATGGGGGGCATGCGGAAGCGACTGCCGAGCTGCATCTCGGCGCCTGAGCCGTCGCGGCCTCGCCGATCCAGGTACGTTGAAGCAGGAGACCACATAGTGGCGATACGGGCCGTTGCCGCGCAACGGGAAGACGGAATTGTTTTCGGCATGTTCCGCCGTGCATGGAAGCATCGCCACCTTCTCTCTCTGCTGATCGAGCGCAATGTCGAGGCGAGCTTTCGCGGCTCCGTGCTGGGCAAGTTATGGACCGCGCTCGTTCCTCTGCTCAGGCTCGCGGTTTACACGCTGGTGCTTGGCTTCATACTCAGGGTGAAATGGCCCGGCCACGGCAGTACGCCGCTCGAAACGGCTTTGCTCTATTTTGTCGGCCTGACGTTTTACGATTTCTTCATGGAGGCGATCAGTACGGCGCCATCGCTCATGCACGACAATGTCAACTATGTGAAGAAGGTCGTGTTTCCCCTCGAGATTCTGCCCTGTGCGATGCTCGGTGCCGCTCTTGTCCGGCTTGGCGTCACGAGCACGATTCTGCTGATCTTCTTCCTGGTGATACGTGGCGTTCCCCCGCTCGCGACGCTCGCGGTTCCGCTGGTCGTCGCACCTTTCGCGCTGATCGTTCTGGGCGCGGTATGGTTTCTTTCCGCGTTGGGTGCCTATGTCCGCGATCTTCGCCAGCTGATGGGCGTGGTGGCGCTGATGATGATGTATCTCAGCCCGATCTTTTTTCCGTTGGCGATGGTTCCGGAACGCGCGCGGCCGTTTTTCTATGCGAACCCGCTTGCCTTCATGATCGAGTCGACGCGCGCGGCCCTCTTCTCTGCCGAATGGCCGAACTGGGCAGGGCTCGCCCTCTACTCCGCCATCGCCCTGCTGTTTGCGGCGGCAGGCTATCGCTGGTTTCTTCGCGTTAAACCCGGGTTCGCCGATGTCGTCTGAGCCGGTTATCGAAGCGCGCGCGCTCGGCAAGGCCTATCCGATCTACCGAAAACCCGAAGACCGGCTCAAGCAACTGCTCTGGGGGCGCTGGCATCGCTACTACGAAGAATTCTGGGCGCTCAGAGATGTGAATCTGAGCGTGGGCCGCGGCGAGACGGTCGGCATCATCGGCCGCAACGGTTCGGGCAAATCCACGCTGTTGCAGATGATTTGCGGCACGCTACGCCCCACAGCAGGCGAGGTCCACGTCCGCGGCCGCATCGCGGCTATGCTTGAGCTCGGCTCCGGATTCAATCCGCAGTTTACCGGCCGGGAGAATGTCCGGCTGGGCGCCTCCGTGCTCGGGCTCACCGCTGTGGAAATCGAGGCGAGATTCGAATCCATCGTCGCCTTCGCCGAAATTGGGGCGTTCATGGACCAGCCCATGAAAAACTACTCGAGCGGCATGTATGCGCGACTGGCATTTGCCGTGTGCGCGAATGTCGATGCCGACATTCTGGTCGTCGATGAAATTCTTTCCGTCGGCGATGCTGCGTTCCAACAAAAATGCATGCGGTTCCTCAACCGCTTCCGGCTGCATGGAACGCTGCTGTTCGTCTCGCACGACAGCGGAACGATCGTGAAGCTTTGCGACCGCGCGACGTGGCTCGACCAGGGCCAGGTGCGTGGTTTTGGCGAGGCGAAGGAAATGTGCCGCCTTTATCTCGCGGCGCAGGCTGAAGAAGCAACGCACGAAAGCGATGGATTCCGCTTGGGAGGAAATCGCCGGACGTTTGCGCAGGTTGTCGCACCGCACAATAAAGAACAGCCGGAAATTGGGCACGGCGAAGAGGCTGAAGCTGATGCACTGAGCTTCGATCCGGATGAGGAATTGAGTGTCTCCGGCGGCGCTGAGATCGAATCGGCTGCATTTCACCTGGCCGGCGGCGTCCGGCTTCCAGTCGCGGGAGGAGGCGAGGCGGTAGATGTGCGCATCGTGTGCCGGGCGATTCGTATGGTGACGCAGCCGGTCATTGCGTTCGTCGTGCGTGACCGATTGGGCCAGATTCTGTTTTCAGATGATACATACGCGGTTGCCACAGATGGCGTGCATGAAATTCCTCCCGACGAATCGTTCACCGCGATATTCAGTTTTTTTCTTCCCTATCTTGCGAGTGGCGCCTACGCAATCGAAGCATTCGTTTTTGAACGTGCTGCGGGCGCGATTACTCTGCTGCAGAGACGGCAGGACCAGGAATTTCTCTACGTTCAGTCCACCCATCCATCCAACGGACTTGCCAATATTGGCATGCGTGCGGTCACGCTGACTGTCGTGACTGACGAGCCGCAGCGATCGGCACTTGGTCCATCAGCAGAAGCGGTCTCGTCTTTCGCCACAGAGGCGGCGCGATGACTGGCACGGAGGTTGTTGTAACGGCGCAGGGGCTCGGGAAGGCCTATCGGCTCTATCCCCGTGCGGAGGACCGGCTGAAACAGCTCGTGTTTGGAAAGCGCAGGCGCCTCTACGAGGAATTCTGGGCGGTCAGGAACGTGACTCTGCAGCTTCGCCGCGGCGAAGCGCTGGGCGTGATCGGGGAGAACGGCGCAGGAAAATCGACGCTGCTGCGCCTGTTGTGCGGCACCACACGACCTACCACCGGTACTGCAGAAATCGAAGGGCGCGTCGCTGCGTTGCTTGAACTCGGTACCGGCTTCAACCCGCTGTTTACGGGCCGGGAAAACGTCTGGCTTAGTGCATCCGTGCTGGGCCTGACGAAGGGTCAGATAAAATCGCGGTTTGACGCTATCGCCGATTTCGCCGGAATCGGCGAATTCATGGAATTGCCGGTCAGGCTCTATTCCAGTGGAATGAAGGCGCGGCTGGCATTTGCCGTCAGCGCCCATGTCGACGCCGACCTCATGATCGTGGACGAAATCCTGGCGGTTGGAGATGCGGCTTTCGCGCAAAAATGTCTGAGGTACCTCGATCGCTTTCGGGCACGTGGAACATTGCTGTTCGTATCGCACAACACAGGGACCGTGGCAAAGCTGTGTGAAAACGCTCTCTGGCTGGAATGCGGAGAGGTGCGGGAATTCGGGCCGGCCGGCGAGGTATGCGCAAACTACCTCACCTACCTCGCGGAGCGGTCGGAGGCGAAAGTTTCCAGCGAACGAAACGCCCCCGCTGCCAAATGGAAGGTATCGCCTTCCCCACCTCTCGTCAGAGACAGGCGCAAGCGAACCCGCAACAGGGTCGAAGTGTCAGGATTCAATCCGGACGCACCGTGGCACGGGCACGGCGGCGCGCTCATCGAGAATGCATATTTTTGCGGGGCTGACGGGCGGCGCGTAACGCAATTGGAAGGCGGCGACGAGATGGAATTGCACATCTCGTGCCGCGCATATCGCGATCTGCCGGCTCCGATCGTCGGTTTCATGCTTCGCGACAAGCATGGCCAGAATCTGTTCGGCGACAGCACATATCTCGCTTGTCGGGATGCGTCGCCTTCTGTTGCCGCCGGCGCCGCATTTACGGCCGGGTTCCGATTTCAGCTGCCCTACCTGGCGCGCGGCGACTACAGCCTCACGCTCGCAATCACGGAAGGAACCCAAGACGATCATATCCATGTCCACTGGATTGAAGAAGCTGTCATTCTTACCGTCCGCACGAGTCCGGTCAGACGGGGAATCTTCGGGAATCTGGCGAGAGACATTCACATGGAGGTGGGCTCAGCCGCTGTCTGAGCCGGAGCCACACTCTTGCGGCTCGACCAAAAGCACTTTTTTCAGCCAGCGAGGCGCTCCAAATATCCTCTCAAGCATCGTTTGGCGGTTCGTGAAAGAGAACACTTCCCGTGCAGCCACACTGAACGGCGGCAGACGGAGATCGAGATAGCGGAATTGTCCGTCGGCGATCGGGCTGTTGGTTGTCGGTCCCGATGGATCGACGCAATTTGTGATCAGGGCACAGCGAAACCGGGCCACAACTGGAAGGAATGAAAAAATGGTTTCGTCCGACCAATGCTGAAACACGTCCTTGACGATCAGCAGATCGGCGGACGGCAGGGATTCGTATGGCGGTTCGATCTCGTAAAACGAAACGCGCGAGTTCCGGAAGCGGCGGATGTTTTCCGAGATGACTGGACCAACGATGTCGTAACCGCGGTATTCTGCGCCACCCCAGTCGATCGACCTCGAGAACTGCCAGTCGCCACATCCAAAATCGACTATGCTCGATATCCTGTGATCGCGAAGAAATCTCTGCAGAAATGAGACGTAACCCCGCGTGTGAATGGGCAACGACCCTTCGCCGGATCCGTGCCGCCAGCTGTTGCGCGCGTAAATCCGTTCGAATTCTTGCTTCATTCCGTGATGACGCCACTGAAGGAGTTTCTATCTGCACGGTTGGAGGCTTGCCCTCCTAGATCAGACGCAAAGACGTACCGTCGCCTCGATTGCTTTTCCATTGAATAGGGCGCGTCCCAACTTGTAGGGTAGCATCTGACATCGATAGACGTCGGGGACAAGATGCCCGTTCAGGGGCAATTTTCTATTGATGGAGGCGAGTGCTTCCGTCCGATCACGGCAACGAAACAGGCCGGCCGCCGGTGCCCGCCAACGCAATCCGGGAGGGCGAACGGATTCTCCAGCCCCTGGGATCGAAGGCCCGCTCACAGGCTGCCGCAGCGACCGCAATGATTTTTTCGCGAGAGAAGACGTTTCTTTTCGACCACCTTCCAAAAACGGGCGGGACGGCTTTGCGCACCGTCTTCGAGGAGATGTTTGGTCCAGAGAACGTCAGTCCTCACATCGAGGGTCGATCGGAGATATGGGCCATTCAGAAATATGCCCGATTTCGCATGATTTCCGGTCACTTTCTTTCGCTCCTGCCGGGAGACGACCGCAGTGACGGTCGGGTTCGCCTTACAATGTTGCGCCACCCGATCGACAGGGCGGTTTCGGAGTACTTCTACTGGCGTCATCATTCGTTCGAAGGTGTCGATGACAAGCTGGCGAAGTGGGCGCAGGAGTACGACATCTGCACGTTCTTCAGAATGCGCGAAAACAGCAATGAAACTTCGGTAACGAATTTTTACACCAAGCATTTTTCGACCAGAATATCGCGCCAGATGCCGGACGCGGCGACCATAGTTTCGTTGGCGAATGAGTCATTGTCGAAATATGGATTCATTGGCATTTGCGAACACATGCACGATTCCGTGGATATATTTTGCTGGCAATTCAAATTGCCACCGGTCAGGAAAATACCACGGGTGAACGTAACGTCATTTCGCATCGATGTTGGGACTCTCGATAGTAAAACGCTGTCGCAATTGAAGGAAATGAACGATCTGGATCTCCAGCTCTATGATTTTGCATTGCAGATATTCGAAGAAAAGAAGCGCCGGATGCTTCTTGAGCTGCTGCGCAAGAACAGCATCCGTGAACGGCGACGGCTGGCGGGAAAGGGCACGTTGCCTGTTCTGTCGGGAACGCGGATGCGTGATGCGAAGCTCGCGCTTCGCAAACCGGTGCGCCTGGCGAGTAAGGCCGTCGCGGGGTTGACTCATGCCCTGCGACGCTCGCCAGATCCGTTGCCGCTTAACAGGAATGCCGACTCCGGGGCCGGGCAGTCGGGCGGCCTCGCGGTTCGAAGGAAATTCGAGTCGTTTGGCGATAGGACAATCGAGATCCAAGACGTTCGAATCGTGGGCGCCCAATCGGGAATCAGTTCTGTCGCACCAGGAGAACTGGCTCTTCTGTCGATTCGGATCGCGGCCCATATCGATGAGCCAAATCTTACCGTGGGCATGGAAATCAGCGATTCGTACGGAGAGGTCGTCTTTGGCACCAACACCTATCTTCACAATCGGATTCTGCCGGTTGTTGCGGGCCGGGACTACGAGTTGAAATTCCAATTTCTGGCAAATCTCAACCGAGGTCGATATTCGATCGGGGCTACGTTGCATACCGGTGCCGATCATATGCAACGCTGCTTTCATTGGTGCGATAACATTGCAGGATTCGATGTCGTGCAACTGGGCGAGCCCGACTTCATCGGCTATTGCCGGCTTGAGCCCAGCATTCAATGGAGCGAAGCATCGGTTACGTCGTCCCGGCTTCAGGGCCCTGAGTCGGAAGTCCCGGCTGAAACTCGAAGCACTGTGTCCAATCGGTGAGTGTTGTGGTCACCCTGCAAGTCCGCTTTTTTCGTCAGCTGGGGGAATGGCCAGGGTCAGTCATCTCGACCCAATCCTGACCTGTTGATAGAGTGCGCTCGGTTTGCCCGGCTATCAATGAGCACCCGCGGGCGCTATTGGAGGCGAGACTCCCGCTTGTTCCGCCATGGCCCGTCGATAGGTTCGCGACATGCAGAAGGATACCCATGTTCTCTGACTTCGAGGCGCGAATCGTGCGTCAAGAATCCTGTGGCGTGAATTTCAACGCCATAATTGCAGACCGTGTCGGAGAGCTCTGGTACGACACGCCCCCGCATCGCAGGCTCAGCTTGCAGGAAGCACTCGAACTCCCTCTTGCAGTTGACCGCATGGCTGCAGCTGACTGGAAGGAGATGGGTATTCTTCGCGATCACGTCGTGCGCCCCGGTGATCGTGTAATCGAATGTGGGTGTCATCACGGTCTCACGACTATAATGCTCGCGGCGTGGGTTGGTCCCAAGGGGCATGTGCAGGCGTTCGACGCAGTGCTGCTCAACGCGACGGTTGCGCGACGAAACATGGAGCTCAACAGGATCGCCAACGCCAGCATTTATTGTGCCGCGATTGGCGGGAAGCGACAGATCGTAAACTACTACAATGAGTCAAATGTCATCGTCAAAAAGGGCTCTGTCGCGGGTCCGGATTCGACGGTCATGATTATGCTTGAAGACGCAATCGAGGGGCGGGCGGACGTGCTCAAGCTGGACGTGGAAGGTTGCGAACTGGAAATCCTCGAATCCTCCCGACGATTGCTCGCGGATATTCCACGATTGGCCATCGAACTTCACACCGACCTTCTTCCGCGTGATGGTGTTGATCGCGTGATTGCATTGCTGAATTCCCGGCGATTGCACGTGCTCTGGGAAGACGGCACGTTTGAGCCATTCACAGGTCAACGCATTTCAGAAAGAGTCCATCTCTTCGCATATTGAATTTATGCGGGAGGAAGTCGAACCGGCATTACGCGTGTGGCGCGGATGTGCTGCGAAGGGCACTGGCTGCGGAGTCTCCATGGCATCATTGCACGGACCTCGTCGGGAACGTCCACTTGATAACGCGTGATCCCCTCCAGGAAGTACGTCCAGAAATGCGGATTGTGGGTCCATTGCGCCTCGCGCCGCATCAACTCCGCGTATTTGACCGGATGCTTGCGCAACAGGAGTGCATCGCGCTCAAATAAACGGGAGCGCGACTCGAGCGACTCGCGTTCGACTGCACGCGGCTGTGGCGGATGATAGACCCGCACCGAACGCGAAAATGGAATAGCTCCCAATTCCTGCGCGCGCCACCCGAGGTCCGTATCTTCGCGAAACGGCACATCTCCTAATGACACGTCAAATCCGTTGAGCGTATGAATTGTTTCCAGGCGCAGGAACAGATTGGCCGTCATGAATCCGAGTCCTTCAAATCCCTCGTTCGTCACGGCGCGCCACTCGGCCTCACCTTTGCGTCCCGAAACGATCAAACCTTCAATGCCGACGATGTCGCTCGCCTTGAATTCCTTGAATGCGTTCTCGAGCCAATCGGGAAACGGCTCGCAATCATCGTCGATGAACGCAATGACAGTGCCGCGGGCGAACTGTGCGCCGGTGTTACGCGCGAAACCCGGTCCTCGAACGTCGGTATGGATGTAGAGAATGTCGGTCTCAAATGGCTTCTCCCGGTCCGGCCAGGGGTCTGCGCTCTGGTCGACGACGATGATTTCGAAATCCGTCGACACCTGCCCGCACAGCTTACGCATGAGGCCGCTCAACATCGCATGTCGCTCATAGGTCGGGATCACGATGGAGAAAAAAGGCCGAGATCGCGAAAGCCCGGTCGTGTGGCGCCGCAACAATGTCCCCAACCCATTGGAAATACGTTCCCAGGAATAGAACATTTTCGCCTGTTCCCGAGCCTCCTGCGACAGGCGGCGGCGGGCGGCAGGATCTTCGATCAACACGTTGATCGCGCGAGCGAAGGAACCGACCTCGGAAACAACACAGGCGTCTCGGCTGGTTTCAATGCCTCGTGCGCCAATCGGCGTTGCTACGATCGGCAATCCGGCCGACATGAAATCGAGCATCTTTATATTCGTGCCCGAGCCGCCGAACATCGGATTGATTGCGATATCCGAAGCGTGCAACCAGAGAGACTTTTCATCTTCGCCGACGATGCCAGTGATCCGCAGATTAAATGGCTTTGGACTTTCTTCGAGACTCTTGCTTACGCCGCCGGCGACGACAAAGAGGATGTGCGGCGAAACGGGTGCAAGTGTCTCTGCGATGAAAGCGGCGGCCCGCGCGTTCGGCGCGTAGTTGCTGCCGATGAAAAGCGCCACGGGAGCTGGTCCCAGCCCCAGCGTTCGTCTCGCAGCCGCCTTTTGCTCGGCGGTTGCCGGCGTCAACCGTCGCGTGAAGGTTCCGTTGGGAATGACGCGCATGCGTTCATAAGGAACGCCATACAGCCGATTGAATGCGATCCGATCTTCGTGCGAGCACGTCAGGACGAGATTTGCAGCGTGGCAGAGTTCGAATTCGACACGAATGACGTCGCGCACAACCCGGGTTCCTGCGCCGCCGTCGTCGTCCAGAAGTTCCATTCGAAGCAGACCCTCGACATTGTGAGAGTCGTAAACGATGAGCTGCCGCGCAGGATCCAGCGACTCGCGCACCAGCGGATATATCCAGGGATGAGAAAACACGACCGCATCGGAGTCCCGGGCAGCTTCGCTCGCGGCCGCAATGTATTCCGGCGAGAGATGGGCGAGTTCCGGAAACGTGCTGTCGATCACGACGCGGCCACCGGTTTCTATGGACCGGGCTTCCGCTGCCGCGAAATGTTCGGAACTCAGCGGTATCAACAGCTCTTCAAGTGTCGAACTCAGCATTTGGCGGCGGAAGCCGGGCCCCGGCCAATCATAGGTTCCGACATAGAGCGTCCGCATATCCGCGCCCAGCGCGTGGTACAGGCCGAGAAGACGCACGCGCCCGCCGCCGGTCGGGGGATCGATCGGCTGCATGTCCAGCACCGTGATTTTCAGCTGCCGGTCAGGGCGCATGGCGTCGCTCCTGACTCTGAAATCCCAGAGCGCCGCTCAAAACCGTCGCTACGTTGTCCCAGCTTATCGAAGCGATCGCCGCGCGCCCGGTCCGGCCCATTTCGGCAACATCGGCGGAACCATAAGCGAGTTGCTCGATGCATGCGCCGATATGCGCGGGATCGGGACGGCACACAAATCCGCTCCTTCTGTCCTCCACGATGCGAGCCGGTTCGCCGCTGTCAGTGCATGTGACGACCGGTTTACCGCTCTGAAAGGCCTCCAGCGCGACAAGACCGAGATCCTCGTTTTGGGGCGTGAAAATAACTGCCAGTGCATTGGCATAAAGCTCGACGAGAGCTTCATCCGACACTCTCCCAGTGAAACGTATTCGCGAATCTTCGGCCGCCAGGCGGCGAAATTGCTCTTCGTCCTCTCCCGTGCCCGCGATGACCAGTTCGACTGGAGCGGTGACGAAGCGCATGGCCTTGATGGCCAGATCGGTCCGTTTCCAGCGGTGAAGGCGGCCCGGCAGAAACAGATACCTGAACGAGCCCTCATGGAGACCGCGCAGCGAGGTCGGATGCCGCATGACGGTGGCATCGAGGCCGTTGAAGCGATGCAATCGCTCCACAACTTCTTTCCCGATCGCGAAAACCTGCTGTGGCCGCTGCAACGCGGCGGTGTCGAGCGCGTGGATCAGACGTCTCTGCCCGATGACCTCGGTTGTGGGCTTTGGGAAAGTGGATTCGAACATGTCGTAGAATACGCGCATCGTATGCATCAGGTAACAAACGTGATTGCGGTGACGAACCACATAGGAAGGCGCTTTGGCGGATATCACGCCATCGAACTCGTCAAGATTGAGATCGTAGAATCGCAGATAGGATTGCCTGATCTGACCGAAATCGCTTTCGTTGCTGTCGATCTCGACGATTTCCGCCGCCGCTCCCGCATCAAGCAGCGCATCACGCAGCCCGACAAAGAAGCGCTCGGCGCCGCCCTGTTCACCGCTCGCGGAGCGGCACGCAAGGATGCCAACGCGGGGCTTCAAGCGCCTTTCCGTCCGACGACGCCGTAATCCTGCGGGCCAAACAGCTTGTCCTGCAAATAAGCCAGCATGGGATCAACATAGTCCTGCCGCGATTCCCATTCGACCGGGTGCAGCGGTAACACCTCTATCCCCCCAAAGCCTCTGGATTTGAGCAGATAGGCAGTCAGTTCGGACGGCAGAGGATTGCGGTGCGTCGGATCGAAATAGAATCTTTCAGCAGCGACGATCACATTCGCAGGATTTGGCGTCTCCAGCACGACTGCCCCGCCGGGGCGCAACACGCGTAGAGCGTGATCGATAAGAGCCACGAGAACCTCAAAAGGCAGATGCTCGATAATATGGAAACCTGTGACAACGGAACAGGAATTGTCGGGCAATGCCGCAAGTGCTTCGATCGCCTCGCCCAACCTGGCGTCCAGGCCGCGCTTGCGGCATTCTTCGACTGCAATTCTGTTCATGTCGTAGCCCTGTGCCGCGATGCCCGATTCGGCAAGCACTTCGAGCCACTCGCCGCGGCCGCAGCCCAGGTCGACAACCGGCGCCTCCCCCGTCGCCCGGACGCAGGTTTCGACAAGCGGCACGAAAATGCTCTGGCGCTGCTTGATGTCCGCGCGCGTTCCGCGGTAGCGGTCTTCGAATGACAGATAAAGTGGATCGAGAAGATGAGCCTTCTCGGTGCGCGCCGTAGCTGGCCCGCTTGCGGCCGTGGCAGATTCCGGTGATGCGGAAACCAGCAGCGCTTCTGCCCTAAGCTTGTAGTCAACGATATTGCGCCAGTGATCGATCAGGCTGGTGTGAATCTCTGCGATTTGCGCATTGATGTCGGCCTTCGTGCGGGCCGCTGATCCTTCGATCGCGCGCGCGCGGTCGGACAAAGTCCGATTGATCGCATCGGTCCGGCCCCGAAGCTGTCCCAATTCGCTCTGGACCTGCGAAGTGTGGGCGGCGGCCGTCTGGCGATCTGCTGCGCGGTTGGAATGAATGGCCTTGATCGCAAGGCCGGCCTCTGCTGCGCGCCTCTCGAGCGCTTCTACTCGCGCGATGAATTGGCGAATGTTGCGAGGAAGGCGCCAGAAATCTTTAGCAACGCGGCCTGCAAGGCGGCCGAATTTCGCCGGCGGACTCCAGCAGATTCGGTCCCAGACAAATTCCCGCGTCAGGCCTTCGACATGCAGGCCGCGGGCACGCCCCTCGCGGGAGGTCCGGAATTCGCGAAGAACGCGCATGCGGCCGACATGGCCAACGAGAAGCCGATCGCGCAGTATAGTGAACTCATCCGGTTGGGGTTCGCGGCCGAGAAGTGCAATGTACGAAGCTCGCACGAATTCCGCGACTGGGAGGGCCAGCAGTTCGCGTGCAGTCAGGACGCGCGCCATTACGTCTGGAACAGTATTGGACACGTCGAGGCCGTTCGTAGGACTGGCCTCGCCCGCCTGACGCTTCCTTTCCGCCACCTCCGCGCGGATGCGCTCCATCATCTCGTCGAGATCGAGCTTCGGAGAGTTGGCACTGGCGGTGTCGGTTCGGTCCATTGAAAGGCTTGTAGTTGATACGGCCGTCAATCAGCCGGTTACGCGGTCAGACCGGCCGACCGCACGGTCAGGTCCCGAATGGGACGGCTGTTGAGCCCTATGCCGGGGTCGAAGACAAATCGCCAAAGCCCCATGACGCGCGATTTGTGCCGGTAATGTGTTTCATAGAATTCCGGGGCGGTCCGACGCAATGCGGGAAGGCGCCATCCCGAGATCGCCGGCATGTCATGATGCTCCAGGTGGAAGCCGAGATTGAGGGAAACCAGATTGATCGGTCCGTAGTAGGAC
Source organism: Rhizomicrobium sp. (assembly GCA_035567755.1). Lineage (GTDB taxonomy): Bacteria > Pseudomonadota > Alphaproteobacteria > Micropepsales > Micropepsaceae > Rhizomicrobium. Next base: position 209,651 of record DATMPH010000019.1, on the reverse strand, counting down.
GCCATGCCGTCGCCGCCGTCGAAGGCGATGTGCTCCTGCAGGATATGTGCGCCTGCCGGGTGAGGTCCGACCGCGAAATAGGTGGACAGCAGAAGATAGGCCACCGCGTGCCAGCCCACGAACCCGCAGACGGCCGCCCAGGCAACCGCGATCGCCGCAATGTTTCCGATAAGCCAGATGTCGAAAGGCAGCCGCGCGCGAACATGGCAGGGATGCACGAGGCCGTAGCTGACCGGAAGGAGCAGGAGCCATGCGAGCTTGCGCAGACTGCTGTTCTGCACCAGCCGTACCTCCCAGTCGGCCGGAATGTCCGCGTCCATGCCGCGTACGCCGAATTGATGGTGATGCAGAAGGTGGTAATGGCGAAAGGCCATGGCAGAGGGAACGAGGGACGGAACGTTCGCCGCGATTGCCAGGATCTTGTTCAAGGCGGTGCTTTCGAACACCAGATTGTGGGAGGCTTCGTGGACGATGCAATTCAGACAGTGGACCGCGAATCCGCCGACGCAAAACGCCGCGATCGCCACTATCCACAAGGGTTGGCGCGCCAGCAGCGCGGCCAGCCCAAACTGAAGCACAATCACGCCGACGCCCAGCCACGCCGTGACCGCCGTGGGCCCCAGGAGGCGCCTCACCTCCGGCCGCGCGCTCAGAATCGCGGTGCGGCGGGAGTTATGGTCCGGTCTCTGGGGCATAGCGGGTATGTCCGGAAGATACTGCACTCTGGGTGGCGAGTTTGGGTGTGCGTTCGAACGCGGTGCCGCGCCCGATCAGGGCTTGGACCGTTCCGCGCAAATTGGCAAGTCCCATCAGAATCTGCAGGCCCACAACGGCAGGCAGGCGCGGAAGTTCGGAGGAGAGGCGGGATCCCCGTACAAATACCTGGCTGATAAGTATCAACATCGCCGGACCAATGATCGCGCCCTCGAGTAGCGACAGCGCTATCAGTGCAGCGACGGGCCAGGTGGGTCCGTAACCTATGGTGAGATCGATGGCGGCCGTCGCCACGGTGAGAGCGAACAGCGGTCCCAGCAGGCCGCTGCCGAGGTGAAGCGTCGAAACAAGCTTTTGGCCTACCGACAGGTGCGAACGCCACACCGGCCAGAGAAGCTTGCGCCCGGCTTCGGCGAAACCTTTGGTCCAACGGAACTGCTGCAGACGCCACACACCCATCGATTCCGGAAGCTCGCCTTTGACGGCGACGGTCGACAGGAACAACGCATGCCAACCTTTCAATTGCGCGCGATAGCTGAGATCGAGATCTTCTGCGAGCGTGTCGCCCTGCCAGCCTCCCGCGCTGTCGATCGCCGCACGGCGCCAGATGCCGCACGTCCCGTTGAACGGCATGACCTGGCCCGACCAGTTTCTCGCCGCCTGTTCAACCGCGAAATGCGCGTCGAGAATGCGTTGCTGCGCGTAGGTCACGATGTCGTCGCCCGCGTTCAGATAGTCGCAGCGCGCCTGGACGAAGCCGAGCCCGCCGTCGTTCATCAGCGGACGCATGCACGCGCGCAGGAATTCCCGCCCAGGCACATAATCCGCATCGAGAATGGCGACGAATTCCTCTTTTGAGCGGCGCAAACCTTCTGCGAGGGCGCCCGCCTTGAATCCAAGCCGATGGCCGCGCGCGACCACCGCCGCGTCAATTCCGCTTGCGCGCAGGCCCTGGGCTGCGACCTCGCTCAAATCGGTGCTGCGATCGGTGCTGTCATCGAGAATCTGGACGTGCAGCCGGGCTGCGGGCCAATCGAGAGATTTCACCGCCTCAGCGACGCGCGCAATGAGTGCGCCCTCATTGAAGATCGGCAGCTGGATCAGCACGCCCGGCAGATCGTTTTCCAGAGGAAGGGGCAGAGCGAGCAGGCGCGCTTCGTTCACGAGCGCTTGCTGCCGGTGCCGAAGGTACTGGACCGCGATCCAGAAAACCGATGCACCGAGCAGGCAATGTATCGCGAGGCACGACAGGAGCAACGCGTGATTGAACTGGAAAATCTCTGAATGCGGCATGGCTGGTCGCGGAATCCCCTGGGCGGGCCTCTGTGCCGCGAGTCGCGCGCCAGAGCAGGCTGCGTCCTTAACATGACCGTTCGCAGACCGCTACCTTCGAGCGGATCGCCGAACTCTTAGAAAGGGATAACAAAAATGAATGGCGGATGAACGAAGCGGCAAATCGACGCCGGCACTACGACTCAGTTGCTGGCTTTGGCGTACGCTTGAAGACCTCTCTCCGGCCGAAGAACGCAGCGATAATGGGCCGCGCATTCGCAAGGCTGAGATAGACAATGAGTGGCGGAAGTGCGCTGACGCCGAGCAGGTAGCGGACAAATCCGCCGCGCTTGAGTTCGAGATAGGGGGGCAAAGTCATGCCCACCGAAACAGGTAAAATGAGAATCAAGACCGTTGCAAGCAACGCGCCGACCGGCGGCAAGCTGCCGCCGCGTAGGATCACGTCCGACAGGAGTGCCACAGCCGCGATGGCAATGACGGGAAGTGCCGCCTGATAAAGGATCAGGAATCCCGCCTGGAACTTTTTGGGTATGCTCCAGGATGAACGCGAAATGGCCCCGATCAGCTTGCGGGCGATCTGGGCAAAACCCGATGCCCAGCGCCGTTGTTGAACCCGCCAGTGGCGCATCCGGTCCGGCACAAGACCCGATACCGGCGGGTGCATCGAAAACAGCCCCTTCCAACCGGCGAGCGCGGCGCGAATCGTCAAATCCAGATCTTCGCATAACGAATCGGCCGTCCAACCACCGGCATCCTCGATTGCGCGCCGCCGCCAGACGCCGCCCGTGCCGTTGAACTGAAACAGCATCCCGGCGCGCGCACGCACGCCCTGTTCCATGACGAAATGAGAATCGAAAAGCAGGCTCTGGGTGCGCGTGAGCCAGTTGGTTTGCGCATTCGAAAATTCACATCGCGACTGGATGAATCCGGCAGTCGGATTTGCGGCGAGGCACGGAACGGTCACCTTCAACCAATCGGCCGGCGGGCGAAAATCGGCGTCGAGAATGGCAACGAACGGTTCATTGCCCGACATCAACCCCGCGGCGAGCGCACCGGCCTTGTATCCAAGGCGGTCATCTCGCGTCACGTGGTCGGCGCGAATACCTTGCGCGCGCAAAGCTTCGATAGAGGCCCGCGCCTGTTCCCGGGCGTCGCCGGCACTGTCGTCGAGCAGCTGGATTCGAAGCTTGTGTCTTGGCCAGAGAAGTGCGGCCACCGATTGCAACAACCCTTCCACTACGCCGGCCGGTTCGTTGTAGATCGGAAGTTGTACCAGCACATCAGGCAGGTCGCAGTCGGGCGGGCAAGGAACGGGATTGTCCGATTCCGACAGTTTGCCCTGAATCCACTCGACCAGATAAAGGGCCGGCAGCATCAGAAATCCTATTCCCACCGCGACAACCGCGAGCAGCGCCACGATCGCGATCGCGTCGGCCGTCATCACCGCGATCTGTAATACGATCATTCCTCAATATCGCGTGTTGCGACGCGCCGGGCATTCGGGCGGTGCGGGCGCAGATCATTCGATTTGCGCGCGGCGCTGTACAGCGTCCCGCTCCAGGTGACCTCGGCCGTTGTCCAGGCCCGCAGCCATAGAAGCGGAGTGAGAATCTCGCGCGCGAGAAATGCAATCGGAGACCAGAGTGAAATCGGCCATCCCCTGGCGAAACACAGGCAGGATTCCACGCACAGCCACAGAGCAAGCGTGGCCGCAGCGACATGCATCGGCGCGAATCCGCCGGTGCGCGCGGCCAGGGCACCCGCGGCAGCAGTAGGAATTGCCGAGCCGAGCAGGTCGCCGAAATATGCCGCGGGAAGCTGGACACGCCAGATAATCATCCAGCGCAATTGGCGTTGCCACATTTCGAAAAATCGCCTCGATCCCAAAGCCTGATGGCTGACCCGATCCGCGAGCACCGTTCGCAGTCCCAAGCTTGCTATCGCGTTGGCCAGAGCCTGGTCTTCTCCCAGCGCCCAGGCCACGCGATCAAATCCACCGGCGCGAATCAAGTCCGACCGCCGGAACAGCATGATCTTGCCAAGCCCAAAGCCAAAGCCGGCGGCGTCGGCGAGCATCAGGACGCGCGCATGATAGCAGTTGATGATCGACGCCTCGATCCAGGCGGCAAACGATCCGGGATGCGTGGCGATCGAGATCGAGCTGACGAGACCCGTGCCAGGCGCAAGATGGCGAACCAGTTCATGCAGATCGCCGTTCTGCAGACACAGGTTGGAGTCCTTGGTCAACACCAGATCGTTGTTCGCCGCAACCAGCGCGGGCCACATATTGTTCAGCTTTGGGCTCGCGGCAGTGGCGTATACTGAATGGATCATCCGCGAGGAAACTGAAGGAAAGGCGGTCTGAATTCGCCGCGCCGCATCGATGGCGGGCGATTCGCGCTCAGCGGCCGCAATGATGATCTCGAGCCCGTCATAATCCTGCATGAACAGGGAGGAGAGCGCTTCGACAAAGCCGGCATGCAGGTTCTTGATCGGCACTATCGCCGTAAGCGGCGGATAATTTACCGACGCATTGCTTGAAAGTTTGCGCAGCGGATATGCCAGGGCGGCCAGGAAGGAAAGCAGAAGCACTGCGATGGAGCATGTCCACCATGCCGCGGCCATTGCGGAGAGAACGGCAGCGAAGGTCACTACGGGCAATGCGCAAACCGCGGCATCATGCTTTCATCCGCGGCTTCATCCGCATTTGGGCCCGTTTCGAGTAGTCGAGCCAGGCTGCATCGAAAACCCGCCGCTTGGGTTTGGCGATGGCACCGGCCCAATGCGCAAAATAGATTTCGCGCCCCTGCCAATCAACCGGTCCGCCGGCGCCTATTGCGACGCCCTCCGCCATGTAGAAGCTTTCGTTGGAGGCGTCTGGAACGCATTCCGCGAGTTGGCAAAGGTTCAGGCCCATGCGGTGGACGACGAAATTAACAAGCGGCTGAGCAAAGAGCATGCCCCGTTTGCGCACCGAGTGGAACAGCTTCTCGTCGGCATCGACGATCCGCTCGAAATCGGAGATCGAGATGATCTCCCTCGAAGTGAGAAAGAAACCATCGTTGAACAGCGTGACGCCCTTGAGAAACGCGTGGGAACTGCGCTTCCTGTTGTAGACGTAATCGTCGCTGGTCGAGGCGATGATGAAGTCGGCATGGCCCGGACGAAGGGCGTCGAACACCGGCCGCAAATCGCGAAACAGTATCGTGTCGACATCGACGTAGATCACCCTGTCGAGCGGAAGCGCGAGCGCCTGCAGCTTGCGCAGACGCCTCCTGTGATGGGGAAAGAGAGGGTAGAGCCGCTTTGCCAGCGCGTCGAGCGCGGTCATTTCGTCATCGACCCAGTTGGCCCCGTACAGCTCGGCGGCCTGCCGCGTCGATGTAATGTCGTCGTCGAAGGGAATAACGTAGAGCGGTGTCGCCGAGTTCGTCACACTGTAGCTCTCGAGAAACGGGAGCAGCCAGTGCAGAACCTTGTCGTTGGCGACGACCGCGATCCCGATATTTGCCGTTCCGGGAGTCGCGGACAAATCGTTTTCCTCCTTCGAATCGATGCGTCCGTTATTCCGGCGCGACAGCGTCGTCCGCACTGACGGGGCCGGGGTTCTGGTTTTGGCGAGGAACGATCTCTCTCACAAAATAGAGCGGCCTTTGCTTGGCTTCATTGAATGTCCGTCCCAGGTATTCGCCAATAATACCCAGCGTGAGCAGCTGCAGCCCGCCCAGAAACAGAACGACCACCAGAAGGGAAGGATAGCCTGCAACGGGGTTACCGAACAGGAGCGTTCCGAGGACGATGCCGATACCGTAAAGAGCAGCAACCACGGAGGTAACCAGGCCGACATAGGCTGCGATCTTGAGCGGCGCAGTGGTGAAAGAGGTAATGCCCTCCAGAGAAAAGTTCCATAGCCGCCAGTAATTGAACTTGGACTTGCCGGCGAAGCGCGGGTCGCGGTCGTACGGCATCGCCGCCTGACGGAATCCGATCCAGGCGAACAGTCCCTTCATGAAGCGATGACGCTCGCGCAATTGCAGCAGCGCATCGACAGACCGTCTGTTCATCAGGCGGAAATCGCCGGTGTCCCGGGGAATATCGATTCCGGTCACCCGGCCGATGAGGCGATAAAAGAGATGGGCGCTCGCCTTCTTGAGGAACGTTTCGCCGCGGCGGCTTGTCCGTTGCGCATAAATCACATCGAGGCCGCCGGCTGCATACATGCGGACCATCTCCCGTATCAATTCCGGCGGATCCTGCAAATCCGCATCGATAATCACGACCACATCTCCCGACGCGTGATCGAGTCCGGCTGTCATTGCGGCTTCCTTGCCGAAATTGCGGCTGAGATCGACGAGCGCGATGTTGGCGCTCTGCTGCGCAAAACCGCGAAGGACGTCGGGTGTACGGTCACGGCTGCCGTCGTTCACGTAGACGAGTTCGTGGTCGCAGGGCAATTCACGCAAGGTGTCGAGAATGCGGCGGTTGAACTCACCGATGACATCTTCCTCGTCAAAGACAGGAACAACGATGGAGAGGAGACGAATCGGTTCGGTCATGGCAGGCGCGCCAGACAAAAGACCGAAAGACCCCCGAGACGGTTGAAGCGGAACAACGGCAACTCCAAGCGGTGCGCGAAGGTCAGCAATGCGTTCACGAGCTGCGAGTGCACGATCAGGCTGCTCCTTGGCGGGGAATTCCGCTGCAGAACACGAATGGCGGCGGCAATTGGCAGCAGAAATGCAAAGAAATAGCGCGTGGAAACGATTTCCAGACCTGCCGCGCGCACTGTTGCCTCTAGCGATCGGATTGTATAGCGCCGCCTGTGCTCCAGGAACCGGTCATGCGCTGAAAAAAGGGACTGGAACGCCGGAACCGTTATGAGAACAAAGGCGCCCGCCGCCGCACCGGCAACGCCCGCCTTGATGAATTTCACATCGTCGTCCACGTGTTCGAGGACATCCATCAACAACACCAGATCGGCATCGCAGGGCATGATTTCGCGGACGAAACGAACGGGTTTCCCGAAAAATGATTCCAGCCGGTCCTCGGCATAGGCGGAATCGACGCACACGGCAGAACTGCCGCCCTGCTCGAGGAGGTGCCTGGAAAAAATGCCCGAACCCGCCCCTATGTCGAGCACGCGATGGAAGCTCGTGCCGCGCAGCATCGAGTCCAGCGCGAGTTTCTTGGACCGGTAGTACCAGTGGTCACCAACCGATCCGCCCAGCAGACCCGACTCCTTGACATCCATATGCCCCTCGTACGCGCTACGAGCCGCGCTCGTTTTGCTTCACCACCGCGTCCGCCGTGCCGACTGCAACTCTGGTCCTCATGATAAAAAGCATATTGCGGACGTATTTGCGCTGATTCGCAAATCTGAGCACATCAATTCTCAACGATCCAAGCTGGAACGGACCGCGTCAAGGATGGCAAAACGCGCCGTGAGCCTTGAATTGGTCGATGTCCGGTACACCAAGTGTCGTCGAAAAAGGCTGCCAGCCCGCGTAGGATGGTTCCACCAGGAGTTTTTGACTTCCAAGCGGTCGCAGTAGCACACTGACCGTAGGAAATGTCCAATTCCACCCGAACTTCTTGGCCGCGGGCGTCTCGAAGAACTGGGAACTCGGTCCGCGGCCTCCAGGTGCAAGTTGCACGCACACTTGGTCGAGATAGGCCCGCTCGTCCAGACTGTCGTGGGCGTCCAGAACCATCACAGCGATCAAGGGGATTGCTAAGGCCAGCGGCTGAAAGCTGCGAACAGAGACCGGCGATATCGATTGGAATCGTGCGACAAGGAGGACCAGCGTGAGGCCCCCCAAAACGATGAACACTTGGGCGCGCTGATAAATCACGAAGCCCAACGAAAGCGCCGCCGGCGCTCCGATTCTTGAGCATCCAAAGACCAGAAAACCCAGGACGGCCATAGCAGCAATACTGACGCGTAGCCACCTATCGATGATGAAAGCTGACGCGATTGCCATCGATGTGAGAAGGAGAACGGAAAGGAACGTTCCGTTCTGCCAGAATTGCAAGAGACCATCTGTGAATCCGGACTCATTAGCAGCATCTCTAGGAAAAATTGTGCCGATCAATCCGAAATATGAACCCGCGACATACAACAAAGCTGCGAGAACGAGGATCGTTCTAGCCGGTGGAGTCCTTGAGACGCGCAAACGCGCAATGCAAAGGCCTGCGAGCACAAGTGAAAACAGAACACTGGTTTCATATGCTTTCAGTGCCGCAATGGCGGTCAACAATAAAATGGAACTGCGGAATATGCTGTCGGTTTTATAGGTCAGAAGGACAATGAATGAGAGCCAGAACAGTGCGATGTATATGTTTGCTTCACTGACAAGCAGGAAACTTAGTGGATAGAAGCAACATATTACTACTACGCCAGATGCGCAAAGCAGGAATGGGTCGCGACGTGAAGTCCATATGGCGGCCGAATGGCAAATGACGGGAACGATCGTCAGCCCAAAAGTATATATCATGATAAGTGTAGGAATTGAGCGGACGCCAGCGTGGATAGCGGACACAACTGGCGATTGTGTCAGGAATGTAGCGGTAACCCTCGTGGATGAGACGTGAAAGAAATCTTTCGTTCGAATAATGGCCAACAGCAAATTGGAGGCATCGCCGTACAACGCCCTGTATGAAAATACCCACAGGCAAAGGGAGAAAGCCAGTGATAAAGTGAAAATTACCGCGACCGCAGAGGGTTGATCGCCGAGAATACGATGAACGCCTCTGCGAGAAGGCGAAGAATGGCGGCCGTTATTGCCTCGGTCGTGGTCAGGACATTCCGACATCGGTTATGCTGCCAAATCGGCACGATGAACTGATCGGTAAACTTTCTGCGGGGAAACGCAATCCAATATCAACGCGCGACGGGTCGCCATTAGGGATCGGTCGGGCTATCGAGCGCCGACGGAGAACGGTTGAACCGATGCATCCCATGGACAGCCCGGAACTTGCGGAAGCGGAGCGCGACCTCGCCCTTTTTAGCAGGAAAACGGCTGGAGGCCACGCTTCATTTCGACGCCCTCTGCTCCGCCGCGATAGCCGGGCAGTGGTTCATTTTAAGTTTTTCGGTTCACCGCGGCGTCGGCAACCCTTCAACCTCCGAAACAGCTTGGCTGACGCGCTCGGCGACTTCGGCGGATCGACGCTCGTTGTGAGGTGACCGGAGCACGAATAACATTTTTCGTCCCGGCGCGTATTCTGCAAAGAAACCGGAAAGCGCCCGCTGAAGTGCGGTTTCAATTTCAATGTCGCGAATTAGTCCTTTCGCCGCAAGTTGGTTTTCCCAAAATCCAACAGAAGCCCAGATGAGGTGGCCGTCCACGGGCCAACCGTGCTCGGAGCAAGGAATGTGCCTCCAAAATGTGTCTTGGGGCTCGCGAGTCCACGCTTCGAGAAACAAGGGAAAAGGTTGTCCGAACACTCGATCCTTTCCAAACAAGGGGCCATTCACCAACAGGTAGCCGTCGCGATCCACGAGTGACGCCGCTCGGCTTATGTATTCTCCCAATTTCAGCGGATTTGTGTGTTCGAAAACGTCCATCGCGATTACGACATCAAACGTTCGTCCGAGGTTTACGGACAAAAGATCGCCATAGACCATGCGATTTCGAATTGTTGGATAGGCCAGCGCGAACGCCAAGTGACTCAAATCAATCCCGGCGACGTCCACGCCATCTTTGGCAAGCAGATTTATTACGGCACCATTGCTGCACCCGATGTCAAGGCAACTCTTCGCTCCCAAACCTTTCGCCATCGCAGCGGTGACACGTTTATCGAGGTCGACCGTATATCCCCATCCGCCATAGCTGTCGTAGAAGCGATGCTCAACTATCAAATGTTCAAGGAGATTGAATTCCGAATCTTGCTCCACCTGAAGAACGTGGTGTGTCAGGCCGTCCAGTCCCTCTTGCGTAACATAGGGGCGCGGTAGCGCACTTCTGATGTCGGGCAATTCGGATTGCTTGATCGAGCGTCCGCGCAATCCCTGAAATTCTTCGGATGACAAGATCTTCGTCAGCACCTGTCGCAATGCCGTCCCTTCGCGCAACGCTCGCGTCCAGTGATCCTTTCCATTCGTATCTGGCGCCCGGCTGAGTATTCCGTGATAGAGTTCCTCAACCGTTGCCGAAGCGTGCATTTCCCGAACGATCTCGTACAAGGATTTGCCCTCGCGCGTTTCCGACACCCATTTTGTTATACTTTGACTTTCAGGTTCTCGCCCCAAGAGTCCTCGATGGAGCTCTTCCAGAAGCGGTTTGGAGAAAAATTTTATGCTGTACCGGCGCAATTGTTCCACGCTCCTCAGCAAACTGTCCTTCGCCGGAGCTGACATTGATGCACCTGAATCCTTCTTTCGTCCGAGAAAAGCTATGTCCGTTCGCGCATTTGAGCCTTCGCTGCTTTTGGATGCAACGGGCCCTGGGAACGGAGACGGCATGCAGCAGGGGCGCCCTGCACGGAACGGCTGAAAGTGTGTGGTTATCAGCCTTTTTTGGGAGGGCCTTTGTCGGGTAGCGACGTATTTGGAACTCTTAGGTCGGAGAAGTCATGGCCGCCGCGGCGAATCCGATTGCCGAGAGCTGGCCGACGAAGGCGACCCGGCTGCGGAAAACGATGGCGATCCACACGCGGAGGAGCAGCATGGATGTGGCGGACACGCTTGCCAACGCAAGGGCGAGCCGCAGCCCCGAATAGCGGCGGATTCTCTTTCTGACTAAATTAACGAAGGGCTTACGTTAAAGTGCTGGGCGTCAAAGCATTAGGGCAGTTGAGGAATCAATGGCGACCGTCGTTTTTCGACCGGTAGGGTGCTCACCGCATATCCCAGCGCGTCCCGAAGATCGCATCGCAGATACCGGGGCTGCCGAAGCCGTCGCTGAAGCTCACCCTCGCGCGGCGATGATGTTCGCCGTGAGCGTGGCTTGAGATGAGAGAGGGAGGAACATGGTGCAAAAGCCGCGACCAGCGCGACGCTGTTGCCTTTCTGATGGCGGCCGCGAAATCGTAGCCTGAATGTTCGTACAGTCCGCCAACTGCGCCGAGGGAGGCGACCAGAAGCTGAAAACGCAAGTCGGACGTTCCCCCGCCGATGAGAATGAGCGGGATAAGATAAGGACAGACAATCGTCAAAAAGAAATCCGGCACCGTCATGTAACAGGCGCTGATGCTGCTCGACGCTCTCGTCGAATGGTGAAGGTTGTGGCCCAGCCAGCGAAAACGCGGATTGTGCAACAGGCCGCGATGGGCGCCATATTGAATGACGTCATGGCCGATCGTCATGAGGACGAGCGCCACCATTGCGAAGCCGAGACTGATGTGCGGCGATCCCACAAAGGCGATGCCGAGCCGCTCGCACAGCCACATGGCCGGCAGCAGGATGAATATCTGGTTAAACAATACGCGGGGCAGGAAACCGGCATAGGTTAGCCGGTCATTGTCGCGCAGCTTGAAGCGCTGGAATGCGCCGGTGCGGTCGGACCAGGCAAAACCCAGACCCACCGCGTGGAACACGATCATATGGCCGGTCCACACGACCAGTGACAGCGGGAGCAAATTCAGCAATCCAGTGAAATGGGGCAGCGGCATCGGAAAGGCCATATGGTCCGTCGATTCCCTCTCTGCCGCGTTGCCGCCGCAGTCAAACTGTCCCGCCGATAGCGATCATAGCATTGGCCGGGCAGACGTTGCAATTTGCCGCGTTCCTGTTTTCAACCTACCGAACGGCCTTATCGGGCTGCGTCCGGAGGATATCATCCCACCAGGGGGCGCTCACGCCGAACCAGGACGACTCGTCGCGGAAATGATGATGCATGTGCCGGTGCCGCAGCAGCTTGCCGAGCCAGGTGCGGGGCCGGCCATGATGGACATGAAAATGTAACATATCGTAACCGACATAGCCGCCGATGAATCCGCCCAGCACCGGCATGACCAGTTCGGGGCCGCACACAAGTCTGAGAACCGCAAAGGCCGCCACAATAATCGGAACGCTCATCAATGGCGGCATAACCAGTCGAAGCGGATCGCCCGGATATTCGTGATGGACGCCATGAAGCAGGAATTGGACGCGCCTGCCGGAAGCTGTTTGCGGGCGATAATGGAAAAGGAACCGGTGCCCGAAATATTCTACCAGAGTCCATGCTAGATAGCCGGCAAGCGCGCCGGCAATCACGCTGTGCACGGACATTGAGCGCAGGGCAAGCCACACCAGGAACACTGCGATCGGAGAATAGAGGAACAGCGGAACAAGATGATTCACACGGGACAGCCTGTCGAGCAGAGGATTGCGGAACAGGCGCGGCGAGGCCTGACAGCCACGGACCTCCATCCCGGCGTCGCCCTCGGCCAGATCGTTCATTGTTCTCGTTCGCCCTTGCAGGTCCAATCGGCCACACTCCTTTGTCCTGCTTATTCGAATCGCCCCGCCCGGGCAATTCGGGGCTGGCGTCCGGCGGCTCGCATCGGCTTATATTATGCCCGCGCAAGGGGTTGGAGCCGGCCTGCTCGTTCCGGCCCGGCCTGTAATCTGTCGATCCGGGGTTAAACGGAGGTTCGGGCAACGCGATGAAGGCGCTGACATTTACCACAATTGTGCTCGCGATGGCTGCGTCCGCAGCGCGCGCCGACAACATTGGGGGGACGGGGCGGATCGAGCCCGAAGGGGGGGTGGTCGCTCTCGGCGGCGTCCAGGGCGCGAAGATACTCTCGATCTCTGTGCACCCGGGCCAGATGGTCAGACGCGGCGATCTCCTGATGACGCTCGACGACCGCGAGGAGCACGACAACGAGAAGATTGCCGAGCTTGCGCTCGCCCAGGCGCAAAAGGACGCCGCGCAAAGCATGGCGGCAGAGCTGGTCGCAGTTCGCATCGCCGATGAACATTGGCAACGCGCTTCGCGGGACGCCGAAAACTACCGCGCGCTTGGACCCGATGCGACATCGGAGAAGATGATTGCTGACAACGAGCAGGCGGCAAACGAGGCGCGACTGCAGCTCGGCGTCGAACGGAAAAGGGAAGGTCAAATTCGCGCCGACAATGCTGCCAGCATCCTGAGCGCCACGAAACGCCTCGAGATCGAGCAGCAAAAGCTCGCCCAATATCGTGTCGCCGCTCCCAGCAACGGCACAATTCTGCGCATCGACCAGCACGTGGGCGAAACGCTGACCGGCGGTCCGGCGATCGAGATGGGCGACATCCGCACCATGTATGTCGTCTGCCAGGCGTTTCAGGGCGATCTGCTGAAGCTCCGGCCTGGCATGCGCGCGACGATCAAGAGCAGCGCTTTCCAAAAACCGCTGAAGGGGACCGTCGATAATGTTGGTCGGCTCGTCGATACCAAAGCTCAGCTCGGTGACGTCCGAATCAAGCTCGACGATCCCCGCGTCGCCAGCAAGGTCGTCGACATGGAAGTGGAAGTGGAGATCGCCCGCTAGTGCGTGGCGCCGCCAAAAGGCTGCTTGAAGCGGGCAGGGCGGTGTTCTCGCTTTCGAGCGCCGTTCCCGGAGTCGCCTGCTTCGCGGTCGCCGGCTCGAATCTGCTGCAACACCGCCTGCGTCTGCTCGCCGCCCTGTCCGGCGTCGCGGTCGCGCTGTTCCTGCTGACGATGCAGATTTCGGTGCTCGATGCCGCGCGCGCCAAGGTCACCCAGCTCTACGACGATTTCAATTTCGATCTCGCGGCCGTGCCGGATACCTACCAATTTCTGCTCAACTTCGAGACCATCGACCGTGTGGTGCTCGACCAGGCGCGGGCGACGGGTGAAATCCCGCGGGCGTTCGGGCTGAACGTGGACGTCGTGCACTGGATGCAATGGCCGTCGAAGAAGCTCGCCTATCTCTACCTGATCGGTCTCGACGATCCGGGAACCTTCGTGCGCGATCCCATCATCCGGAGCGGCATGAAGTCGCTGGTCTCCTCGCATTCCCTGCTGATGGACTCCTATTCGGAGCCCGACATCGGTCCGCTCGCGACGGGCACCACGGCCAAGATCGGCGACGAGCAGGTCTCGATTGCCGGTCATTTCCGGCTTGGGCTTTTCTTCTATGGGGAAGGGAGCGCCATCGTGCGCAACACCGATTTTCCCCGCCTCGCCGGACGGGACTCCAGCAAGGTGAGCATCGGACTTTTCCAGCTGCGTCCAGGCGTCGATCCGGGAAAGGCAAAGGCGGATCTGAAGGCGATTGTGCCGGAGCACACGCTGGTCTTTACGCGCGACGAGCTTCTTCAGCAGGAGCGCGACTATTTTCTCACCGTGAGGCCGGTTGGCATCATGATCTATATCAGCATGCTGATCGCCTGCCTCGTCGGAGGCGTGATCATCGTGCAGGTTCTTTCGACGGAGGTTTCCAATAGGATGAAGGAGTATGCCGTGCTGAAGGCAATGGGCTCGGCGCCCGCTTTCGTATATGGCATCGGCGTTGCGCAGGCCGTGCTTCTTGGTTTGGGCGGTCTGCTGCCCGCTTTGTTCGTAGGCGCGCTCGTGCTGTGGTTCATTCAGGACCGCACGCATCTGGAAGCCGCGTTGGGCGCAGTCGTTTTCGGGAAGATGCTGGCGATCACGCTTGCGGCCGCGCTTGGCGCGGCCGCCGTGGTCGTGGGCCGCGTGCATCGCGCAGATCCGGCGGCGCTCTACTGATGCCGCCGCAATTCGGCCTCGGCCTGCGTCTTCTGGTCTACAACCGGCTGAGGCTGCTCATTGCCTCCGCCAGCGTCGCCATGGGCGTGGTCGTTATCTTTGTCGAACTTGGATTGCTGCTCGGCATGCTCGACGCACAGGCGCTCATCGCCAATCTGGTCCGCGGCGATCTTCTGGTCATGAACATTGCCCGGATCAATCTGCATCGTTGGGACAAGCTCTATCCGGTGAGAATCGATCAGGCGGCGGCTGTGCCCGGAGTGGCGCGGGTGACGCCCGTCTATGAAGATCACGTTGGCATGCAAGATCCCGATGACAAGCGGGTTCGCCGCATCATCCTCTATGCCTTCCCCCCGGATGACATTCCGTTCAGGCTCGACGATCCGGCGAGCGTCACGCACGCGCTGAAGGTTTCGCATGGTTTCCTCTACGACCGTCTCTCCCGCCCGATTTTCGGCAAATTTCAGGCAGGTGATGACATCAAGCTCGACACCGTACCTGCGCGTGTCGGCGGATATGTCAAAATCGGTGTGGATATCGTCAATGACGGGAACATCCTCATCAGCAAGGGCGACTGGCTTGCGCGCTCGCCGGATGCAAAGCCGATCATGGGCGTGATCCATCTCAAGCCCGGCGTGCCCGTCGAGGAAGCGCGGAGAGCCATTCTCGCGGCTTTGCCGCCCGACGTATCCGTGCTCACGCCAGCCGAAACCGCGAGACGCGAAAGCGTGTACACGCTACGCTCGGCGCCAGTCGGCATCCTGTTCCTGGTTGGCATGCTGGCAGGCTTGGTCATCGGCACGATCAACTGCTATCAGGTGCTATACAATGAGATCAGCGACCGACTTCCCCAATTTGCCACGCTCAAGGCCATGGGTTTTTCCAACCGGTTTCTTCGAGGTGTGATTCTCGAACAGGCCGTCGTTCTGTCGTTGACGGGATTTGTGACCGGCATGATCGTGTCCTGGCTCGCCGACTGGTATATCGCCTCGCAATCGATGCTCCCCATACGGATTACAGGTCCGTCGGGTTTCATCGTCTGCAGCCTCACCTTTGCAATGTGCATGGTCGCAGGGCTGATCGCCATCAGGCGGGTGGCCGTGGCGGATCCGGCTGCATTGTATTGATAGCGCGATGAACGAGCCGCTCAGACATCCGTCGCGGTCAACACTCGGATCTGCACCTGCGGTGATTGCGCGCCAGGTGAATTTTGCCTTCGACGCGGGTTCGGCGCGCAAGCAGGTGCTCTTCGATATCGATTTCGTTCTCGATCGTGGCGAGTTCGTGATCCTCACCGGACCGTCCGGCGCCGGCAAGACCACACTGATGACACTTATCGGCGCCCTTCGCTCGCTGCAGTCGGGAAGCATCAGCGTGCTCGATACGGAACTTGCAGGCCTTAAGGCGGAAGGTCAGCGGGAGATCCGCCGCAAGATCGGGTTCATCTTCCAGGATCACAATCTGTTCGACGCTCTGACGGCCTTCCAGACGTTGTCGCTTGCGATGACGCTCGCCGGGCGGCGTCAGTCGCGAAGCGAAGCGCGCACGCGGGCCGTAACGCTTCTGTCGAAACTCTCCATGGAGCCGCAGATCGACTCCAGGCCCCGCCAGATGTCCACCGGCCAGAAGCAGCGCGTCGCCATCGCGCGTGCGCTCATCAACGAGCCGCCTATCATCATTGCCGACGAACCCACAGCGGCTCTCGATGCGGACACGGCGGCGCTTGTGATCGAACTGTTCAGGCAGCTTGTTGGAACGGCGGGGACCTCGGTCCTCATGGTCACGCATGACCGCCGCATCTTCTCGGCCGCGAACCGGATATTGACCATGGTCGACGGTCGCATCACCGCGTCGCGATGAGGGGTTCGATGAACGAAGCTCTTCGACCGCCGGGCCGGTGTTTCGCGATGCCGAATCTTGCGCTCGTGACATTTCTCGCGATCGTTGTTTCAACCTCTTCATCTGCGGACAATACGGCGACCGTCAGTCTGACGGATTCCATCCGTGGCGTTCTCAGAACCGACAATGATGCGATCCGTCTGCAGGACGAGAAGGTGAAGACCGCGTCGGCCAATGTGAAGCAGGCGGCAGGCGCCTTCGATTGGACGGCGCAGACGCAGGGCGGCTGGCAGGAACTCTATGTGCCCCGGGCGCTGTCTGGCGTGGTGCCCGGAAAAGCGGTGCTGACCAACAACACCGATATTCTCAACGCCTTTTACTATTCGGCGAGTATTGGCCGCGAATTTCGCAACGGCATCCAGGTCGCGCCTGGCGTTACCGCGTATCCGAGCACGAGTGGCGCAACCACCGCGCAGACTTTTGGTCTGACGGTGCTGCGTCCGAGCCTTGGTCTTCGGATACCGCTCCTGCAGGGGCTTGGCGAAGAAGCGGCGGATGCCGCAGAGCTTTCAGCCAAGGCCACGCTCACCGGCACACGCTTTGATCGGGATTTTGCAATCACCCACACCGTGCACGACATGGTCCAGACCTACTGGCGATGTCTCGCCGCCGATAAGATTGCGCAAATCTCGGCGCAATCGGTGCGCGACGGCGACGAATATTACTCGACGTTGAAGAGGCAGGTCGAACGCGGGCTGCTGGAGCCCACGGTTGCGCAGCGAAGCGTCGCCGGAAACGTCACGCGCACGATTACTCTTGATCAGAACCAGGACGCAGCACGATCCTGCCACCGCGATCTGGCGCTTGCGACGACCGGGGAAGCGATCGGAACGGCGCCGGAGCCCGCCGGCGAGATGCCGAGCCCGGCGGGCGTTGATTCTGCCGTCGCCGGCCTGAACGAGGCCGCGCTGGCCGACATGGCTCTCGACAACCGGTCGGATCTGAAAGCTGCGCGCGAATACATCGCCGCGGCACTCGCGGCACGCGAGGGCACCGAGAACGGCACCTCGCCAACGCTGAGCCTTCAGATCGATCCTACGCGCGCGATCGTGGTCTATTCGCAAGCTCTCGAGAACAACGCAGCCGAAGGAAAAGACGCGGTGGCCCTTTCGAGTCAAAGACAGGCACAGATCGCGCTGCACCAGCTTGAAAGCCAGGTAAAGGTGAACATCGGAGATGCGGTGCGCAACATTCGTTCCGCTCTCGCCGAGTGGAAGGCGGCGAGCGATGCAGAGCAGAAGACCGAAAAAGTCGTCTCGGACGCCGTAAAGCGCGCAAGGTACGGCGTGACCGATCGCAGCGATCTGCTCGCAGCGAGAGACCAATTGACCCAGATTCAGACACAGGTGGTCAACGCCCGACTGCAGTTCGCCGCCGGTGTCACTTCGTTGCGTCTTGAAACGGGCACAGTGCATGCCGAACAGGAAACTCCGGCGGAAAGTGCCGCCAAGTTCTCCACTCTGCCGACGTCAGGCTAGAGCGCTCCCGGGCCCTAGCGAACAGCGCGCTTCAGTTGACCGCGGATATCACGCGCAGGCATCTGCCCGCGGGCGGGTCGAAATGATCGAGATGGGGAACGACTTCGCCAGCTCCGCCTTCACAGGCCAGCCACCTGAAATCATGTTTTACGTCCCGCTCCGGCAGGCTGCGGTCGCCGACCAATGCACTAAACCCGCTTGCGGCTACGCTCCCGGACACGCTGGTGAGATGGCAGGAGGTAAGAGGATTGACATCGCTCATCTCGCAATAGGCAAACTGCAACGGGCTGGTGCAGCGATTTTGAAATCCCCAATACTGCCCGTTGCTGGTAACTTGCAGACAGTCGGATTGGCCCGCCGAACCTTGCGCCTGCGCTGACGGAGGCGCGAGCGGTTGCGCTGGCGCCGACACCGCATCGATCGAGAAATTGGCCTGCTGGACACGCGCCGGGTGTGCTTCGGAATCGAAGCGGGTATCAATGGTGTGCACGAACGAAGCTCTGACGGGCACCGTCTGCAGATCATCAGTTTCTTCATCCGGCAAGGAGGCTGCCGCGTCCGCCAACAGGGACGAATGCACTGCGGTCAGGCCTGAAGCGGCGACGCCGCCGGGCCGGGCGCCGCCACATCCCGGGGTGGACGGGTGCGCTGTTCCGTGCAGCTTTTTTTGCGGCGGCGGAGGGGCCACGCCAAGTCGGGTCGCATATTCCAAAACGGCCGCTTCGCGCTCATCCTTGGTGAACACGTGTCCCTGGGGGTACCAGGCCCGGCACGTCATGGTTCCGTCGGCAGCCTGCGCTGCCATCATCATCCCGCCTTCGGAGGTCGGCTTTAGAGTCTCGGTCTGTCCGTCTGTGTAGTCGATTTCGACCTCGCTGCTGCTCGCCCTGAACAGACCGATTGCGGTGGAATCGTTCGAGACCGTGCCGATGCGGTCGTTCATGAGGGCGAAAGTGATTTCGAGCGAAGTTCCGTTCGGCGAAGTCACCACGCGTGTCAGGCCGCCTTCCGTTTCTCTGAGATCGAAGGTCGATCCATCCACGGAGACCAGCGTCTTTCCAAGGAGCGGGCGCAGAGGCAGCAAGCCAGCCTGCGATTGCGCGGCCGTGTTGTCGGCCTTTGGCGGGAACGACGGCGCGGCGGAAGCGACATGGGTCGGCGGCGATGAGTTCTCGCCAACGATTGCTGGCTGGACATCGGTCTGGCCAGGTGCGTGCGAGGGCTTCTCGGTGGTGGCCGTCCCGGCCGGCACCCCACCAGACAAGACCACGGGCGGCGCGCCTTCACTTGGCGGGCCGCCTGTTGCTGGCTGGGCAGCCTGGGTTTGCGGTACGCCGTCCAGCTCTCCGCCCGTCCACTTTCCTTCGAGCTTGTCGCCGCTTGCGGAGGAGAACATTCCTTCGCCGTCGAACAACCCGTTGGACTGGTCGCCGTCATATTTCGAGCCATCCGCCCAAACCGCCAACACGTGGCCGGGCTGAAGAACGCCGCCGGTAAAAGTGCTTGTGACGGTCTCGATGACCTGGCCGTGTCTCAGGAACGTCAATGTTCCTGTGCCCGTCACAAGTCCACCAGGGCAATATCCCGGCCACGCTATGCTGTCGCCGGAATTGAAATTCATGTCGAGCGCCTGACATCGCGTACGGGGGTCCGCAATCCATTGCTGCTGCCGTTGCTGGATGCCTGGCAATTCTTCCGTACCGTGGGGCGCCAATGATCCTGTCGCTGAAGCACGTGCCATCGCGCTACTTCCCAACACGATACACAGACAGAGCATCGCTTTTTCAGCCCACGCCATATTCTCTGCTCCTGCGCGAAACCCAACTCCGCGTTATGGTTTGACACTTCATTATGAAAAGATCATTTACAAATTAATCCTGACGCGTTCGCTAACGAACGCTTTCGCGCTTGTCTCGGCTTCGCTGCGGTAAGGGCGCAGATCCTGCGTCCCGACGCAGGTGGGCGGATCAGGGATGTTCAGGCCACGCCGGGCCCTCGATCGGAAATGCCGAGCGGAGCGGGGTACCAGCGCTGCCAGAGTCTGCGGCAACGCAGCCGGAATCCGTCGAGATACAGATACACCACCGGCGTGGTGAAAAGGGTGAGAAGCTGGCTCACCATCAATCCGCCCACGATCGATATGCCGAGCGACTGGCTGAAGCCCGACCCCAGGCCAAGCGCGAGGGGCAATGATCCCAATATGGCAGCGAATGTCGTCATCATGATGGGCCGGAAACGCATCAGGCAGGCCTTGTGGATCGCGTCGCGCGACGACAGCCCCTCGTTCCGTTCGGCATCGAGCGCGAAGTCGATCATCATGATCGCGTTCTTCTTGACAATGCCGATCAGCAGAAGCACGCCGATCAGCGCAAGCAGCGTGAATTCCGTGCCCGTGACCAAGAGTGCGAGCAGTGCGCCGACGCCAGCCGAGGGCAGCGTGGAAAGAATCGTCAGCGGATGAACGTAACTCTCGTAGAGAATTCCAAGAACGATATAGACGGCAATGACAGCCGCGAGAATGAGAAGCGGCTCGTCGCTCATCGAGTTCTGGTAGACCTGCGCATTTCCCGCAAAGCCGCCATGAATCGAGGCAGGCACGTGCAGATCGAGCATCGTGCGCTCGATCGCAGCGACCGCGCTCTGCAGCGACCCGCGGTCGGGAAGGTTGAAGGAAAATGTCGTCGCGACAAAGGGCCCCTGATGATTCACGGACAACGGCGTATTGCCCCGTCCGAAATGGCTGAATGCCGCCAGCGGCACCATCGTTTCCTGTGTCGTGCTGACGGCGGCGCCGGTCGATGCACTTCCGCGCCCGCTGTTTGCCAGTGCATTCATCGATTGATTGCGCACGACGTCGGCCGCGATCTGGGCGGCTGTGGGCGCCGCCGAGTTGCCGATGACTGCCGTACCCGCGACGGCGCCGGTTGCCTGCGTCCCGCTCGCGTTGCCGCCTGAAGTACTCACATAGATATCGTCGAGCGTGGTGGGGCTTTGCCAGAACTCCGGCGCCACGCCCATCACCACGTGATACTGATTCAGATCGTTGTAGATGGTGGATACCTGGCGCTGGCCGAACGCGTCGTAGAGCGTGCTGTCGATCTGAGACGCGGTGAGGCCGAGCCTCGCCGCGGTCGCCCGGTCGACGACCAGCTCCGCTTCGAGCGCCCCGATGTCCTGGTCGGAATTGACGCCCGAAAGTTCGGGTACGCTCTGAAGTGCGGCGGTGATTTTCGGCAGCCACTCGTTCAATTCGTCCAGCGTGTCCGCCTGGAGCGTGTACTGGTATTCGCCTTGCCCCTGGCGCGCGCCGACGCGGAAATTTCCCGCATTCTGCAACCGCAATTGCGCTCCGGCGAAGTTTTTGAATTCGCGTGTCAGCCGGAGGATGGCCTGATCCGTGGTGACTCCGCGCTCGCTCGCCGGCTTCAATTGCACGAAGACGCTGCCCGAGTTGATTTGGCTTCCGCCCGGACCACCTCCGCCGCCGCCGCCGGTGAACCCGGTCACGTTCTGCACGGCTGGATCCCTCGCAATCGTCGAAACGAAGCGCGAGAATTTCTTCTCCATGAGCTGAAATGAGATGCTCTGATCGGCGACGATGCGACCGAACATCTCGCCCGTGTCCTCTGTGGGCAGGAAACCCTTGGGCACGATCCAGAACAGATAGAAATTCAGGCCGATCGTAACCGCCAGCACCAGCATGATCGTGCCGGGATTTCTGAGCGCCCATCCGAGTGACCGGTCGTAGGTGCGGCGCATCGCTTCGAAGATACGCTCCGCGAGCCAAAGCATGCGCCCCTGCCGCCGCTCGGCTTCGTCATGGCGGGGCAGGTAACGGCACAGCATGGGAGTGGTGGTGAGCGAAATGACAAGCGAGATTAGGATCGATATTGAAAGCGTCATCGCGAACTCGAAGAAGAACCGTCCGACCACGCCACCCATGAGCAGAATGGGCAGGAACACCGCAATCAGGGACAGGCTCATCGAGAGCACGGTAAAGCCCACCTCGCGGGCGCCTTTCCGAATCGCCTCCCTGCGCGGAATGCCCGATTCGATGTGGCGCGAGATGTTTTCGAGTACGACGATGGCGTCGTCGACGACGAAGCCCGTGGCGACGGTAAGCGCCATGAGCGAAAGGTTGTCGAGCGAGAAATTCAACAGGTACATGACGCCAAACGTACCGATCAGGGAAAGCGGAACCGCAACGCTCGGGATCAGTGCCGCGCGGCCGTTCCTGAGGAAAAGGAACACGACCAGGATCACCAGCGCGATCGAAAGCATCATCGTGCGCTCGACGTCCCTGAGCGAGGTGCGGATCGAAGTCGTGCGGTCGTTGGCGACGATGAGCTGAATCGCGGACGGAAGTGCTGCCCTGAGATCGGGCAACGCGGCGCGGACGCGATCGACCGTGTCAATCATGTTCGCGCCGGGCTGCCGGTAAAGGATGACGAGAACCGCCGGCTTTCCGTTCGTCAACCCGATATTGCGAACGTCTTCGACGCCATCATAGACGTGCGCCACGTCCTCGAGCCTGACGGCAGCGCCGTTGCGGTATGCGATCACCAGCGGGCGGTACTGGCCGGCGTTGGCGGACTGGTCGTTGGTGTAGATCTGATATTTCAGAGTTCCGTGTGCGACCGAGCCTTTGGGCGCATTGGCGTTGGCTGCGGAGAGTGCCGCGCGAATATCCTCGAGTCCGATGCCGTATTTGAAGAGTACGCGTGGATTGAGATCGATACGGACTGCGGGAAGCGAACTGCCCCCGATCTGCACCTGTCCGATACCCTCAACCTGACTCAGCTTCTGCTGCAGGATCGTGGACGCCGAATCGTAGATCTGGCCTGTCGAAAGCGTTTCCGACGTGAGTGCGAGAATGAGGATGGGCGCGTCGGCGGGATTGATCTTGCGGTAGGTCGGGTTGCTCTTGAGCGATGCGGGAAGGTCCACGCGGGCGGCGTTGATCGCCGCCTCCACGTCCCGCGCCGCGCCGTCGATGTCGCGGTCGATCCCGAATTGCAGCGCAATTCTCGATGAACCCACGGAGCTGGAGGAGGTCATTTCCGACACATCGGCAATCGTGCCGAGATGGCGTTCAAGGGGGGTCGCGACGGTCGTCGCCATGGTCGCCGGGCTCGCGCCCGGCATCTGCGCCGTGACGAAAATCGTTGGAATGTCGACGTTGGGTAGCGGAGAAACGGGCAGCAGGAAGAATGCGACGCCGCCCGCGAGCGCGAGGCCCAGCGTGAGTAGCATCGTTGCCACCGGCCTCGCGATAAAGGGCGTGGAAACGTTCACGGTACGAGCGGCTCGGCTTCCGGCATCGTGGGCCCGGGACCGATGTTGAACCTGCGTGCGAGCCGGTCGAAATACAGATAGATCACTGGCGTCGTGAACAGCGTAAGCACCTGGCTGACCAGAAGCCCTCCCACGATTGCCACGCCCAATGGCTGGCGTAGTTCCGAGCCGGTGCCGCCGCCCAGCATGAGGGGCAGCGCCGCAAACAATGCCGCGACGGTAGTCATCAGGATCGGACGAAAGCGCAGGAGACTCGCCTGACGGATCGCGTCTCGTGGAGACTTGCCTTCGCGGCGTTCTGCCTCGAGCGCGAAATCGATCATCATGATCGCGTTTTTCTTGACGATGCCGATCAGGAGGATGATGCCGATGATCGATACGATGTTGAGTTCGTCTCCCGCGATCATCAGCGCGAGCAGCGCGCCGACGCCCGCAGATGGCAGGGTCGAAAGAATAGTGACCGGATGAATGTAGCTTTCATATAGCACGCCAAGCACGATGTAGACCGTGACGATCGCGGCGAGAATCAGAAGGAGCTCGCTCCCCAGCGAATTGCGGAATGCCAGCGCTGCGCCCTGGAAGGTGGTGGTGATGCCGCCCGGCATGTGGATGGACTGTTCGGCATTGGTGATGGCATTGACCGCCGCGCCCAGCGAATGGCCCGGTGCCGTGTCGAAAGAAATCAGGGCTGCAGGAAACTGGCCGAGATGATCGCGCTCAAGAGGCACGGGTTGTTGCACAATTTTTGCGATCGCGTCGAGCGGCACCTGTCCTCCCGCCGCAGATGGCAGGTAGACGGACGAAAGGGATTCAATCGAGCGCTGAAGGTCCGGGCTCGCTTCCAGGATGACGCGGTATTCGTTGGACTGGGTAAAGATCGTAGAGATGATCCGCTGGCCGAATGCATCGTAGAGAGCGTTGTCGATGGTTGCAGCTGTGATCCCGAATCGCGCGGCCGTGTCGCGGTCCACGACGATGTCTGCCGAGAGACCCTTGTCGAGATAGTTCGTCGAGACATTTGCGAGTCCCGGCGATGTAGATAGAGCAGAAATCAGGCGCGGCACCCACGCATCGAGCGGCGGGGTTGTGGCCGATTCAAGAACCATCTGGTATTGCGCGCGGCTGACGGTGGAATCGACAGTCAAATCCTGGACCGGCTGCAGATAAAGCGATATTCCGGACACATTGCGCGCCGCGAGCGACAGTTCACCCATGACGTCGCTCAGGCTCGCCGAGCGGTCGTCCCGGGGCACCAGGTTGATCAGCACCCGGCCGCTGTTGAGCGTGTTGTTCGTGCCGTCGATGCCGATGAACGACGAGAGGCTTTCGACGTCGCGGTCCTTCAACAGTTCGCGGGCGAGAGCTTCCTGGCGTTGCGCCATGGCGGCAAACGATACGGTCGGCCCGGCCCGGGTAATGCCCTGGACAAGCCCCGTGTCCTGAAGCGGAAAAAACCCTTTGGGAATCACCGCGTAGAGGAGAATGGTGAGCACCAGTGTTGCCACGGCGACGAGGAGCGTCAAAGGCTGGTGATCGAGAACCCAGTCGAGCAGGCGGCCATACTCGGCGATGATGCGGTCGAACCAGGCGCGCGACCGCCCGATGAATCCGCTTCCGGCGCTTCGGCTGCGATGCCGGAGAATCTTCGCGCAAAGCATCGGCACGAGCGTGAGAGAGACGACGGCGGAAATCAGGATCGTGATCGCCAGCGTTATGGCGAATTCCCGGAACAGACGGCCCACCACGTCGCTCATGAAGAGGAGCGGAATCAGCACGGCGATCAGCGAAATCGTCAGCGAAACAATGGTGAAGCCGATCTCGCCGGCGCCCTTCAGCGCTGCCTGCAGCGGCGTCTCGCCCATTTCAAGGTACCGGCTGATGTTCTCGATCATTACGATGGCGTCGTCCACAACGAAGCCGGCCGCGATCGTCAGCGCCATAAGGGAGAGATTGTTCAGGCTGAATCCCAAGAGATACATGGCCGCAAAAGTGCCGACGAGCGAGAGTGGCACTGAGAGACTCGGGATCATTGTCGCGGGGACGTTGAGGAGGAACACGAAGATGACGAGGACGACGAGCACGACCGCAAACGCAAGCTCAAGCTCAACGTCGGAGACCGAGGCGCGAATCGTGTTGGTGCGGTCCGTCAGCACCGAGACGCTCACGGATCGCGGCAATCCCGCCTCGATCCGTGGCAGCAGCGATTTGATGCGGTCGGCGACAGAGATCACGTTCGCGCCGGGCTGGCGCTGGACGTTGAGAAGGATCGCGGGAATTGTGTTGTTCCAGCTCGAAAGCTGGTTGTTCTCCGCGCTTTCCACGACCGTCGCGACGTCGGCGAGGAGAACGGGCGCGCCATTCCTGTATGCAACCACGATGTTCCTGTAATCGCCCGGCGACTGGATTTGATCGTTGTCGTTGATCGTATATGCCCGCGAAGGGCCGTCGAAATTGCCTTTCGGGGCGTTCGAATTTGCGTTGGCGATCGTCGTGCGCAGATCGTCTATGTTGAGGCCGTAGGCGGAGAGTGCCCGCAGATTGGCCTGGATGCGCACCGCGGGCCGCTGTCCGCCGTTGATGCTGACCAACCCAACGCCCGGCAGCTGAGAGATCTTCTGCGCGATGCGCGTATCGGCAAGATCTTCGACGCCGGTGAGCGGCATCGCATTCGACATGACCGCGAGCGTCAGGATCGGAGCGTCGGCCGGATTGACCTTTGCGTAGACGGGAGGCGCGGGCAAGTTTTGCGGCAGAAGGTTGCTCGCGGCGTTGATCGCCGCCTGCACTTCCTGCTCCGCCACGTCGAGACCGAGACTGAGATCGAATTGCAGCGTGATCACTGAGGCGCCGCCGGAACTTGCCGACGTCATCTGGTTGAGCCCGGGCGTTTCCCCGAACTGGCGTTCCAGAGGCGCGGTCACCGTTGTCGTCATGACCTCGGGGCTGGCGCCGGGCAGAAACGTCTGGACCTGGATCGTCGGATAATCGACTTCCGGAAGGGCGGAAAGCGGCAGATAGCCGAAACCCGCGAGGCCGACGATCATGATCGCGACCATCAGGAGCGATGTCGCGACCGGTCGAAGGATGAAGGGGCGGGAAGGGTTCATCGGCCGACCGCGATCACGGGCCTCCCCCATCCCCTCCGCTGTTCCCGTGATGATGCCGGTGTCCCGCATGACCGTGCGCATTGGCGCCAGCCGCGCGCGCATTGGGTCCGGGAATAGTAACCCGCGCGCCGTCGCGTAATCGGTCGGCGCCGTCGACGACGACCTCCTCTCCCGGTATGACCCCCTTCACGACGTCCGCATTGTCGCCATCGGCAGGTCCCAGCGTCACCGCGCGCATGTTGACGGTTTGGCCGCGACGGACCACGAACACAAAGTCGCCCGATGCTCCGTGTTGGATCGCCGGGCTCGGCACCGTTGTCTGCGCATGCAGAGTGTTCACCAGCAGACGCACGTTGACGAATTGGCTGGGGAACAGCGCGTTGTCGGAATTGTCGAACAGGGCGCGAATCTTGACCGTGCCGGTTGTCGGGTCGATTTCATTGTCGACGGTCGAAAGCGTGCCACTCGCCAGCTTCGTGGTCTGCGACCGGTCATAGGCGTCCGCCGGCAGCGCCGCACCCGCGCGCACGCGTTGCATCAGTTGGGAGAGATTGTCCTCCGGCAGCGTGAACAGAACGGAGATCGGTTGCAGTTCGGTGACGACCACAATTTCGGTCGTGACGCCAACCTGAACGTAATTGCCCACATCGACCTGCCGCAACCCGACCCGGCCCGCGACAGGCGATCTGATCGTGCAATAGTCGAGGTTGAGCGCCGCCGCTTCGACAGCGGCCTTGTCGGCTACGATCGTGCCGGCGTCGGTGTTTACGGTCGCCTCCTGCGTCGCCAGGATCTGCTGCGAAATCGCTTGCTGTGCCCACAGCGTTTGATAGCGCTTGAGGTCGATCTTGGCGTTGGCGTACTGCGCAGCGTCGCGTGCGAGAGCGCCTTTCGCCTGATCGAGAGCCGCCCGGAAGGGCCGGGGATCGATCTCGGCGAGGACAGTTCCGGCGCGAACCAGCTGTCCTTCCCGGAAGTCGATTTTCTGCAGAATGCCACTGACCTGCGGTTTCACCGTCACCGTCGCAAGCGGCGTCACCGCTCCAAGCGCGTTCAACGTCACCCGCACGTCTCCCAGGCGGGCCTGCGCAACCGCCACGGGAATCGGTCCGTTCGCGTCGTATTTGCCCGATGTGGTTCGCGAGTGGCCGCCCGGCCACGTCGCCCAGATGAACAGAAAGACGAGGATCAGCCCGCCAACGATCCAGAGCGTCCGAGGCCCGCCCGGAATTCGCGCGATGCCACGGCGGGGTGCGTGAATCGTGGAATCCCGGCCCCTGCCCACCGTGTGGACAAACGGATGGTCTGCGTGCGGTGCGCTCATGGCTTGCTTTATTTATCGCCAAATCGATCGGTGGCCGATCCCGGTTCCGTCGAACAGAAATTCAGACACCTGCCAAATCCGGCCAAGGTGCCATTTTCGAGGATGCTCTTAGCAAATCGACAGCGGGGAAATTTGTCGAAATTGTCGCGGATACGCAGCGATGATTCCAATATTTGGGCGCGGCGGCGGTGTCGAGCGTCCTTTCCCGTTGAAACCGGCAACGCAAAGTACCGACCACAGCCACCGATCATCCGTTCACAGAACAGATTAACCATTTGCCGGTTTGCGGTGCAATCTTCGCGATTTCATCTTATCATGCGGGCTTGTCGATCCCGTCGAATCAGCGCTGATGGAAGTTCTGTTTCTCACTGACAATTTCGTCCCCGAGCAGAATGCCTCGGCGCGTCGATCATACGAGCATTGCCGCCGATGGGCGAAACAGGGCGTGAACGTCACGGTCATCACGACCGTGCCGAATTTTCCGCTGGGCAAGCCGCAGCCGCCTTATAGCAATCGGATTTACATGCGCGAGACTCTGGATGGCATCAGCGTCATCCGCGTGTGGAGCTTTCTCGCGCCGAACCGGGGGGTTGCTTTGCGGGCGCTGGACTTTGCGAGTTTCGCGATTTCCGGGTTTCTTGCGGGGCTGCTGCAGAAGCCAGACATAATTGTGGCAACGTCGCCCCAGTTGCTCACTGCAGTAGCCGGGCATCTCCTCGGCCGCGCAAAAAAATGCCCATGGGTTTTTGAAGTGCGCGACTTATGGCCCGAATCGATTGCAGCGGTCGGGGTCATGAAGGAAGGTTTCGCCATGCGGATGCTTCGGCATGTCGAAAAGGCGCTCTATGAGGGAGCCGATCGCATCGTCACCGTGACGGAGCCCATGCGGGTGCGGCTGATGGACCGAGGCGTTCAGCCCGAAAAGATTGGGGTGGTTCCAAATGGTGCGGATCTGGAGCGGCTGATGCCCAGAATTGGAAGCGCGGCCCTGGCAGCGCGTTTGCGCCTGCAGAACAAATTTATTGTTGCCTATGTGGGAACTCACGGCTTGGCGCAGGGTCTGGAAGTGGTGGTGCGCGCCGCCGATCTCGTGCGCAACAGTGACATTCATTTTCTGTTTGTCGGCGAAGGGGCCAGGCGGCGGGACCTGATGGATCTGTCCGCCTGGCTCGGGGTCAAGAACGTCACGTTTCTTGGCGCGGTGCCGTCCGAGGCCGCGGTCGATTACCTCGCTTTGGCCGATGCGATAGTGGTTCCGCTAAGAAAGTCAGCTCTATTCGATGGAGCGCTGCCGTCCAAAATCTTCGAAGCCGCCGCCATGGAGAAACCGATCGTGCTCAGCGCCAGCGGAATTTCGGCGGATCTTGTGCGCGGATATCATGCCGGGCTGGTAGTGGAACCCGAAGATCCGGCCGCATTGGCGGCTGCCGTACAGCGCCTGCGCTCAGACACGCGGCTGCGCGAAAGTTTTCGTGCGGGATGCAGGCGCCTCGCACGCCAGCACGATCGCGAGCGACTGGCCGGCCTGATGCTCGCGGAGATTCGTCACGCCGCTGGGGCAGTCGCGGCCTCCTAGCGGCGATCAGTTGTTGCTGTGGCTTACGGCGGACAGCCCAGCTGCGGCGATAGCCAGCTGACCGAATATTTGCGAAACTTGAGTGAGGAACTCCATGGTGTTGAAGGGCGCCGGATTCGGCGGGACGACGATTGTCGAGCCCGGTGGGATTGGATCGCTCCCAAAAAAGCTGACGATGTTCGATGAGCCCGTGCGAGCGCTGCCATCGGGCAAGATGACGAATGTCTCATCGTCCTCCGCCACCTTCGAATAACCGCCCGCCAGATCGACGTAGTCGTCCAGACTCATGTCCGGCCGATACTGAAATGATCCCGGGTTCAGCACTTCACCGCTTACCGATACCGTCGAGGGCCGTTTGGGGATGTAGATGAAATCGCCGGGTTGCAGGAGCGTGTCCAATTCTGGTTTCACGGCGAGGATCGTAGGATCGGCAGTCACCGTGATGCGACCGAGCGCCGGCTGGTGCAGCAGCTGACCTTCCAGCGACTGCAGATAGGTCAGGAGGCTCGGATTCACATTCGGCGTCGTGGCAGCCGTCAGAGCGCCTGTCTGTAATTCGACCGCTTCGCGGTAATTTCCCTCAGCTTCGGATTGCTGGGCACTGATACGCGTGAAAACCGCGCCAAGCGGGTACGCCTCGTCTGTCAGGCCTCCTGCGCGACCCAACAGAGACGACAGTCTTTCGTCGCGCATGATGTCGAACGTGCCGGGATATCTTACCGCCCCCACGACCGAGACCGTGCCGGTCTCTCGATCCGAGAATACCGGACGCACAATGATAGTATCGAGCGGGCGCAGCGTCACCTTCTCGAAATCGGCAATGCTGTTGCCGCGGTAGGAATTGCGCACGGTATGAGATGTGCCCGATCCGGCATCGATGTCGCTGGAGGTCACCGTAATCGCGGACAGGTCTGCCTGTAATACGAGTCCTCCGGCCGCCCCGATGACTGCCGACAACGAAGAACCGCCTTCGGCAAGATAGGTGCCCGGATCATGCACGTCGCCTTCGACCCACACGAGATAATCCGCCGCGAAACTGACCAGGGCCGCCGGCGTAAGACCCAGCTCGAGCGCCATATCATTGGGGACGGTGTCGGGCGCTGGCACGCCCAATGCAGGAAGTCTCGTCAGGCCTCCACCTTGAAATGGAATGCCCGCAGCCGCGCTTTGCGCATTTTGTGCTTGCAACATCGCGATCGAAGCTGGCGTTTGTTGGCTGGCCGCCGCAGCGACGCTGGCCTGATAGGGCGGAACTGGCGGAAGCGGCGCCGAGGTCATGAGTCCTGCTGGCGGTGATGGCGGAGCGGCAGGGGAAGGTATGCCGGCGACCGGGCCGCTCGTGCCGAAAGGCAGCGTTCCGCTGACCGCTTGCCCAACCCCGGTTGCGATAGCCTGACCGACGCTTGTCGGCGGACTGCTCGGTGCTGCTGCGCCTGCGGAGGTTGACGCAACTTGACCGGTACTGCCTTGCGTGCCGCCACTGCCACCATTCGCGGCAGCGTAAATGGCACCGGCGTTGTTCGTGGGGGCTCCGGCGGGCGCGGGCGCGGCGGTAGTCGACGGGGCTGACTGCGTTGCCTGCGCGGCACTGGCAGAGAGCGCCATCGTAACAACCGAGGGAGGCACACTTGCGGCCTGCGCTGCAGCCTGCAGCTGGGCGGCCCCAGCCGTGGCCAGCGATCGCGCCTGATCGTTGGAGAGAATGAACACGACGTCGCCTTCGCCCAGTTTCAGATCTTCCTGTCCGCCAAACACGCGCGTGAGTGAAAACGCCACCGCGTGCCGAAAATTCGTTCCAGGATCGCGACGCACCAGAATCCCCAGCGGAGTGTACGCGCCCGGCGCGAGGTCGCTCGCTTGGCGAATAAGCCGCGACACAGTCTGCACCTCGCCCAACGCTCTGGTACCGGGAAGTTGCACCGCGCCGGCCAGGGTAACCCGTCCAAACGAACCGTTCGCTTCCGGATCTACAGAGAGAATCTCGCCGCTGCGCACGACTCCGTCGCGACCAAGCGACAGGAGCTCCATGCTGCCAGTCGCCTGGAGCGCGAGCTTCGAAAGATGATTTGCGCCAGCCAATTTGCCCCCGGCAAGGCGAATCAGCGCCTGGCCATCGATCGCCTGCGAATTCGAGCCCAGTTCATAAATCCCGGGCCGATTGACCATGCCCAAGGCCGCCACGGTTGCACCAATCGCCGGAACTTCTATCCGGTCGCCGTCGGTGAGGTTGCCGACCTCTGTGACATTTCCATCGGCCAAAACCGAATAGAGATCGATCCGAACACGTTTGCTGCCGCGCACGAGGACGATGTTGCGCAGACTTCCGGTCTTGCGAACTCCGCCCGAAAGAAGAATGGCATCGATCGGGGTATTGAGGCCGCTCAGCGTCCGCACACCCGGCGCATTCACCTCGCCGCTGACGAGAACGGAAATCTGCCGCGTCTGCGCCAGAGTGATGTAGGCTTGCGTGGACAAGGCATCCTTGGAAATCACCGCCTGCAGATCGTGGCGCACCTGCGCGAACGTACGGCCGGCCGCTTGCACGGGCTCATAGCTCGGAACGATCACGCGTCCGTCGCGGTCGACGGGAACGATGTACGAATTGTTGTCGTGGCCGCGGCAGACGATGGACAGCTGATCGCCAGGCCCAAGAATGTATCTGTCCTGCACGCCGCCGATTTGGGTAACGGCTACCGACGACGCGACGCCGAAAATGTCGTATCCGAATTGCTGAAGGGGTTGTCCTGCACGCTGCGAGAAGAGCAATTCGAGTGTGGATGGCGGCAATTGCGCCGGCGATGCGGGTGTCGCCGGCGTCAGGGTTTGTGTGGTTGGAGTTACTGCAGGTTGCACCGTGATTGGCGAAGGCGGCGCCGGAACGCCAGTCTGTCCGGACGTGGAGGTGCCTGAGCCCAGGCTTTGAAGTACCGACTGCAC
The DNA here is from genome assembly GCA_035567755.1 of Rhizomicrobium sp. GTDB lineage: Bacteria > Pseudomonadota > Alphaproteobacteria > Micropepsales > Micropepsaceae > Rhizomicrobium. The sequence continues at coordinate 177,369 of DATMPH010000019.1, read as the reverse complement.
GGTTGAACTGCTGATCGTCTGGGCACTCACCTGCACCAGAGTCCAGCAGATGAATCCGGCGGCTGCTGCCGCAGCAATGAGCGCGACGCGAATTCGAACAGGCTTGTGTTGCATGCAATCGCTGCCCCATCGCCCGCGGGGCACCCCTCTGACGGCATCCTACCCAGGCTCGCTTTTACTCTCAGCGCTGTTGCCGAAGCAAGTTAAACACTCTTGCCGCAAACCAAGCGACCAATCCGCCAAATTGACGGCATCATTAGACCAGTCCCCCTGAGCGCATGGGAAATCCTACTCTTGCCTGTTCAGCACGAGACGCCGATGGACACGGCTTTCCTGCCGTGCAAAATCCTGCATGCTGACGTTTGCCATTGCGGGGCTCGGAGATTCGCGGCAAAGCGGCTCCGCGTCAGGTGTCGACATTAGTGCGGGGCGGTGTGACGTGGTGAAAGCCCGATTGCGTGTGCAGCGCGTGGCGCGCTGGTTGGTTCTGGGGGCGTTATTGCTACCGGCTTCGCGCGCGGCCAATGCGCAGGGCGATGAATACGAAGCAAACATTCTTCCCACGGCGTCGCTCTATGGCGGCATTGGCCTGTTGGAGATGCGCAATGCGCGCTTCATGCCCGACGGCTATCTTGCGTTGAACGCGGACGTGAAGAGTCCAGACGACCGGATCGCCCTCACCTTCCAGGCATTTCCTTGGATGGAACTGACTTTTCGCTATTCCATCAATTATGCGCTGGCGCCGATAGGCCAGAGAGCGCTTTACGACCGCAGCTTCGACACCAAAATTCGTCTGTTCGAAGAGGGCATATACACCCCGCAGATCGCGTTCGGCCTGCAGGACTTCATCGGAACAGGGGTTTATTCAGCCGAATATTTCGTCGCCTCCAAACGCTTCGGACCCGTGGACGTCACCGCAGGCATGGGCTGGGGCAGACTGGCTTCCCGTGCTGCATTCGCCAATCCCCTCGGTTTGATTGTTTCCGGGTTCAATACTCGCCCCACCAACTCAAACACGGGCGGCGAATTTAATTTCAACGACTTTTTCCGCGGACCGAATGCCGGTATGTTCGGAGGAATCGAATACGAGACTCCATTGCCCAATTTGACGTTCAAACTCGAATATTCGAGTGACGACTACGCAGAGGAGTCCAAGTACCATGGCAATCCCAGCATCCACCCCAAAAATTACGCACCGGTTCCCGTCAATGCGGGATTTTCATACCGGTTCTGGAGCAATCTGGATCTGGGCGTGGCGTATATCGGCGGCCGCGAACTGTCCGTGGATGCCACCGTCGCGCTGAACCCGACCGAACCCGACTGGCCGACGAGACTCGATCCGCAACCGCCTTTCGTCGCACGGCCCGAAAGAGTCGGCGGACCGATCACGAAGCTCGAAATGGGCCCGGACGCCCCAAGCACAGGTGACGCGTGGCCAAACCATTACATTGATCTGACCGCACTGGCGTCATCGGACGGCAGGCCGCCAGATCCTTCGCTGTTTCATGAAGGTGAGTGGCGTGTCGTCGATGTTTTTCAGAAGGCGGGCTTGCGTGTGACCGACGGCTGGATTTCCGGTGATACGCTGGTTGCCCAGGTCGATCTGGCCGGGCCTCCGGGGCCGCCGTGCCGCGATCTGATGAAGGAGGGATCCTTGCCGGCGCCGCAGGTGATTCTGGTAGCCAGGGACTGGAATCCCATCGAAACTTGCGCTGCGTCAGCGGCGGCAGTCCCCTCTCACAGCACACAGGCCCAGCCAGGCGTCGAGTGGCAAGCCGATACGATCGCCGTCATGCGCCGCGCAATCGAAGAGCAGAAGCTGCTCGTTCAAGGCATTTCGATCGCGCATGGGGTGGTGAAAGTTGAAATCGAGAACGACAAATACTTGCGGGACGCCGAGGCCGTCAGCCGTACGCTCCGGGCGCTCTCTGGAACCGCTCCCGCCGACATCGCAGTCTTCGAAGTCACCACCACAATCTCACATGCTCCGCTGACCACCGTTACCATGCCACGCACCGAAGTCGACGCGGCGGCCCGAGGAATGACCACTCCCGCGGAGTTGTGGGAATCGACAATCCTTTCGGATGCGCCGCCGGACACGAAATTCGAGAACGGCGCGCGTGGCCCCAATTTTTCCTGGAGCGTGTTTCCGTCAGTCCAGGAAGATGTTTTCGATCCGAATAATCCTGTATATTTCGGCGTCGGGATCTCGGGCAGTTCGCACACCGAACTCCTGCCGGGATGGGTGGTGGACGGCGAAGCGACCTACGACGTTTACAACGACTTTGGAAGCATCAATCGCCCCAGCAACAGCCTGCTTCCCCATGTACGTACCGACATCGTCGCTTATCTGCAAAAAGGATCGACGGGAATCAACGACCTGACCACGTCGTATTATTTCAAGCCGGCCGCCGAGGTGTATGCCCGCCTGACCGCCGGCTACATCGAGTCCATGTTCGCAGGTGTCGGAGGCGAAGTTCTATACCGTCCGTTCGGCCAGCGTTGGTCGTTGGGCGCCGATATCTACGATGTCTATCAAAGAAGTTTCGACGATCTGTTCAGCCTCGAGAGCGAGCATGTCGTCGCGGGGCACGATATCTTCCTGTCCGGCCTCCAGAGCTATCATGTCGTTACCGGGCATGTTTCGTTGTACGTCGAGACGCCTTGGGAAAATGTAACCGCGGTGCTGAGGGGCGGCCGGTATCTGGCAGGAGATTACGGCGCCACGCTCGAGTTATACCGGAGGTTCGACACCGGGATTATCGTCGGCGCCTGGGCAACAATCACGAATGTGCCGTTCAGTACCTTTGGCGAAGGAAGCTTCGACAAGGGCATTCGCATCGTAATTCCCATGGAATGGGTGCTGCCGTTCGGAACTTCAACCAAGTACGAATTCGATCTTAGGCCGATTCAACGCGACGGCGGTCAGCCGCTCGACAACGACGCCGAGCTCTACGACGCGACTCAGCCTTCAAGTTACGGGGACATGGAACGCCAATGGCCGCACGTGTTCGAATGACGCGGTGCGTATCGCGCATGTTCTGTGTAGCGGCAGTCAATCTTGCGATCGCCGGCTGCGCCGACATTTCCGATACCGATATGGGAAAGGTTGGAGCACTGGTGTTCCATGAGATCACGAACATCGGCACCAGTGAGAGCGTTCCGCGCGCGCGCGCGGCAGCAATTCCCTATGCGTCACTGGGGGTGAGGTTGGGCTCGAGCGATGAATCCATGTTTGTTCTGGGTAACAAGACCGGCAATGACCTTCACTGGCTTGGCGGTCAACGGCTTGCCATAACAACGCGTGCGGGCCGGATAGTTCAGACAGCGGGATTCGAACACAATCTGACCGGATTCCAGGGCAGTGCGACAGTGCCATCGCCCGGTACGACTTCGCGCACGGAAGACTTCATGTACGATTTTGCCGGGAGATCCCGATTCGGCATCGCGGTCAGGTGCTCGGTCCGGCCGATCGGCGGGGAGCGCCTGGTGATACTTGGCGTTCCGCACGATACGAACCATGTGGCGGAAGATTGCGAAGCACCCCAGCTGGATTGGAGGTTTCGCAACGAATTCTGGAGCGATGGGTCTGGTCTGGTCTGGAAGAGCAAACAATCGGTGGAGCCCGATCTTGATGCATTTGAGCTCGAGATTCTCAGGCCCGCCGAATAGGTACCGATTCGTCCAGGGTTTTCCTGGATGTGATGCATTTGCCATAGCGGCTCATTGAACCGTTCACGTTTCGCGTGCTAGGGTCGCCGAACAGCCGCGAGCGAGGCCACATAAAAGTGGGGGTTCATGTTTAGGGGGGCAGACCGAAAGTGGCCTCTACCCAGGGTTGCAGCAATAGGTTGCGGTCACTGGGGCAAGAATATTGCGCGAAATCTCTCGCGCCTTGGCGCTTTGCACGCGGTCTGCGACTCAAATGCGTCTGCAGCGCTGAAAATATCGTCGGATTTTGGAGTACCCGCGAGGTCTTTTGGCGATCTCCTCGATGATCCCGATTGCGACGCGCTGGCTCTTGCCTCTCCGGCATCGCTCCATTGCGAGCAGGTACGCCATGCTCTCAAGGCGGGAAAGCATGTCTTTGTAGAAAAGCCGCTGGCCCTCAATGTTTCGGAGGGCTACGATCTCGCGCGGCTTGCCAGAAAGAGATCTCGCGTTCTCATGGTGGGTCATTTGCTGCGCTATCACCCCCACGTTCTCAAGCTCATCGAGCTCGTTCGCGACGGTCAGCTCGGCCAGGTACGCCGCATCTTCGCGCGCAGACAGAGTCCGGGAAGGCTTCGCACGGAAGAGGATGTCATGTGGTCCTTCGCGCCGCACGATATCTCTCTGATTCTTGCAATCATGGGCGAACGGCCGAAGCGCGTATGGGCGGAGGGCAGCGCAATCCTTGCGCCGCCCGTGCTCGATATGGCGACCATTCATATGAAGTTTGCCAACGGTGTTGCTGCCCGCGTGCATGTGTCCTGGCTCAATCCGTACAAGGAACAAAAGCTGACGGTAGTAGGATCGAGGGCGACAGCCATTTTTGACGATCGCGCTGATTGGGCGGACAAGCTTCTCGTCTATGAGCACGATATCGTATTTCGTGACGGCAGGCCCTGGACAGTAAAGACTGAACCCATACGGTTTCCGCTCGAGCAGCGCGAGCCGTTGCGAGAGGAGTGCGCCCACTTCCTGAACTCTGTAAGCACAGGGGTTTCGCCGCGCACCGACTCGGCTGAGGCTCTGGGGGTGCTATCCGTGCTCGACGCCGCGACCCGGTCGCTCGACTCGGGGCGCCATATGGCGCCCCGGGGTCTCCGCGCCCCGAGAACGCGAAAAAAACACAATGGCCACATGGTGCACCGCGTCGAGCCTGCCCTTGTTGTGCTTGACTGACCGGTCTTGTCGACGGAAAGAAACGGGTTCTCCCGCGGTCTGGCTGCCCCGGCATAAGCTTCACGATCGTCGATAATCCGCTTCAGTCGGGAGGGTCCGATGTCAGCCGACGCGATTTTCGTGCATCCGACCGCAATCATTGACTCGGACGTACACATTGGCGACGGGACGCGTATCTGGCACTTCTCGCACATCCTCGCTGGCAGTGCTATCGGAGAGCGCTGCGTGATTGGCCAGAACGTCATGATCGGGCCCGACGCCCGCGTCGGAAATGGATGCAAGATTCAGAACAATGTTTCCGTGTACCAGGGCGTGACGCTGGAAGACGACGTCTTCTGCGGCCCAAGTGCCGTCTTTACAAACGTTCTCATTCCGCGCGCGTTCATTGACCGAAGGAGTGAAATTCGTCCCACCCGGGTGAGGCTGGGCGCTTCCATCGGCGCGAATGCAACCATACTATGTGGATCGACGATCGGAACGTATGCGATGATTGCCGCCGGGGCGGTTGTGACGAAAGACGTTCCATCATTTGCGCTCGTGGTTGGGTGCCCCGCCAGATTTCGCGGCTGGGTCGGCAAAAGCGGCGAGCGGTTGAACCAGGATCTCGTGTGTCCTCGCACCAGGGAGCGTTACGGTGTGCGGAACGGCGAGCTCGTGCAGGAGTAAGCTCAAACATCAGAAGTCTTATCGGGCTTTCTGTGCATTTCCATGACGTGCCGTGGGCTGAACCGAATCTAGCGTTTTGCCGGGATTGACGCTGTCCCGGTCGGCAATTTGAGAAAGCGCGATAAGAATGAACCTGGCGACCGCACCCTTCCCATCTACCGCCGAGCCCTCCGTGCTCAAACGGCGCATCGAGTCCCGCTTGGCTGTCGTGGGCGTCGTCGGGATGGGTTACGTGGGCCAACCTCTGGCGATTGCCGCACACCAAAAAGGTTTCAGGGTAATCGGCTTCGATACCGACTCTGCCAAGGTCGCCGCTCTCAACGCCGGATCTTCGGGCATTCGAACGATTCCAGACGAAAAAATTCTGGCCATGCGGCGCAGCGGTCGCTTTCACGCTTCCAGCGATGCGGCGGATCTCGCCCAGCCGGACGTAATTCTGGTCTGCGTCCCCACGCCGCTCACGCGGTATCGCGAGCCGGACCTGAGTTTTGTGGAGAATACTTCCCATGCGCTAGCGGCGACGCTTCGCCCGGGACAGCTCATTTGTCTGGAGTCTACGACTTATCCCGGGACGACCGAAGAAGTCGTCAAGCCCATTCTCGAGGAAAGCGGGCTGTTGGTGGGCAGGGACGTATTCCTTGCATTCTCGCCGGAGCGCGAGGATCCAGGAAATCCGAATTACCGCACCACAAACATTCCAAAAGTGGTTGGGGCGGATGACGAAGCAAGTCGCGAACTTGCCAATTGCTATTACGGTGCGATCGTCGATCGCGTAATTGCCGTGCCGTCAGCTGCGACGGCTGAAGCCGTGAAGTTGACGGAAAACATCTTTCGTTGCGTCAATATTGCGCTCGTCAACGAGCTCAAGCACATTTACGAAAAGATGGGAATCAACATCTGGGACGTGATCGAAGCAGCTTCGACCAAGCCATTCGGATACATGCCATTCTACCCGGGCCCTGGGCTCGGGGGCCACTGCATTCCGATTGATCCGTTCTACCTGACGTGGAAGGCACGCGAGTATGAGGTTCCAACCCGCTTCATCGAGCTGGCGGGCGAAATCAATGCGGCCGAGCCGCAGCAGGTCGTCAACTCGCTTGCAAGCGCGCTCTCGTCGCGCAAGCGCGTTAGCGTCAACGGAGCCCGTATTCTATTGGTGGGCCTTGCCTACAAGAAAAACGTGGACGACCTGCGCGAGAGTCCGGCATTGGTCATCATGCAGGATCTTGAAACGCGTGGAGCTTCTGTCGAGTACTTTGATCCATGGATCCCCGAAATTCCGGTGACGCGGGCACATGCCGGGCTCGCGGGCCGCGGGAGCATTGAATGGGACCCTCAGCGCTTCGCGGCAACCTTTGATGCCGCGCTCATTGTTACCGACCACGATGCAATTGACTATGCGGGGCTGGTGAAGTCGGTCGATCTAGTGGTCGACACCCGCAATGCAACGCGGAATGTCCGAGAGGGTCGCGACCGAATCGTGCTCGCCTGACACCGCGCGCCGCATGTAGCCAGCCGGGGGGGTGGGCAAATTTAACGGCGAATTCCAATTGGCGACGATTACGGTAGACGCTAGATTGGTGAAGGAATCCTGGGCGACGCGCGGTGTTGAAACTACTCAAAACCCAATTCGATGTTGTCAAAGCGCTGGCATTGCGCGAGATTCAATCCCAGCAGGCGAATCTTGCCTATGGCTATGGTTGGGTATTGTTCGACATCACGTTGAGCTTTATCGGCCTTCTCATCTTGAAAATTGCGATCCGGGCGTTCAATGTCCCCGGTCTGCCCGTCATCACATACCTGGTTACCGGGTTGATCCCATGGTTTCTGTTTAATAGCGCGTACACAGCGCCCGCGGCCGCCATCAAACGAAACCAGCGCTTGCTGTCTCTTCCTGGCGTCACCCCGCTCGATCTTGTGCTCGGCAGCACTCTCCAGCTCTTGTGCACCTATGGACTTTTTTTTCTGGTGGCTGCAACCGTTTCGAGTTTTTACGAAAAGTCCTCATTCCCGCATTTTCCGCTCGGGGTCATCCTGTTGTTCCTCTCCTGTTGGCTGATTGGAGTTTCGTTCGGCCTTGTCTTGATGGTACTCACGCGTCTTTATGAGCCGGCAGGGAAATTTGTCGGCTTCTTCATGCGGTTTGCGTTGATCACGTCCGGGGTGGTTATCAGCATCAAGCTCTTTCCGGAATCTATGTGGCCTTATTTGGCCTGGAATCCGATGCTGCATGTCGAGGAGTTGATTCGCGTTTACTGGTTTCCCGGCTACGCTTCGCCCATCGCCAATCCCGCGTACATCTTGGAGTGTGTGGTTGTCCTCATGTGTGCAGGTCTGCTCCTGGAACGATATGTCCGTCGGCGTTTGCCAATATGAGCGTCGAGCTTCGTGCAGTCCGAAAGAACTCTCTCGGCGCACTTGAAGACCCCTTGTTCGACGGGCTGGACATAAGCGTCGCATCGGGCGCGCATGTCGGTATTCTTGGAGCCCAAAAAAGTGGAAAATCCACACTCCTGCGCATGATATGCGGAACTGAACCAGTTGACGATGGCCTTGTTGAACGCACGTCTCGCGTGTCGTGGCCCATTCCGCTGAGTACATTTCTGATACAGACGTCGAGCGTGGCGATCAATATCCGGTTCGTCGGCCGAATATACGGGATCACCGACAACGAATTCCCGCGCCGAATCGCCGAGTTGGGCGCAATCGCCGACTTCCTGAACGTCAGACTGCAAAAATGCCCCCGCTTTGTTACAGCGAGGCTTGCGTTCGCTCTGGGTGTTGGGATCGACTGCGACCTGTACCTGTTCGATGAGCGGATTATTCCTCCGGATAAGGATTTCAGGGAGCATGCCGTGAAGGTCGTGGAGCGGCTCAAGGAGCAGCGCGGGTTCATCGTGGCGACCAAGATACCGGCCGAAGTTGAGGCCCATTGCGATTCAGTCTATGTTCTGGAAAATGGCCGCGCCAGCTATTTCCCCAATGCCGCCGAGGCCGTCGTACACTTCAAGGAACTTATGAAGGCCGCACAAAAGAGGAGTTCGAGCGAAGCCGCCGGCGGGCCGGAGAGCGACGATGAAGGCGGGGTAGCCGAGACAGGCGACATAGATATGATTGGCGCGGCACTCTGAGGAGATCCGTAATTTTGGGAGTTGGATGCATTTGGCTGATAGTTTGAACGCACCAGTTTCGATACCGAGACGCACATCGGACCGGCCAGTGCGCGGGAACGAGGCGCCGGCCGGCGGCCTGGCCGACCAGGCGGCGTTCGGCGCGAGGCAGTTCTTCGACTGGCTCGCCAAAAATATGACTTTCTGGACCGTCGTGCCGATCGTCGGATTGGTAGGGTTCGTGTATTTGTATGCCTACACGGATTCGTTGTACCAGTCCTCCGCCATCGTTGACCTGCAAAATTCATCGTCCTCCAGCGCGAGCCTTGGGTCATTGGTCGGGAGCAGCCTGTTCGGCAGTACGGGCAGCACGACCCAGAGTGGTGCAGTGGTCGCGTATATTCAGTCCCCCGACATTCTCAAAATACTTGATACGAAATTTCATCTCCGCAAATTGTATGCGTCTGCAAAGCACAGCCCGTTCTGGCGGCTTGACCAAGATGCCAGCGACGAAGATTTTCTGACGTTCTACCAGCAGATGGTGACGGTCGCTCAGGATTCGACAACATTGCTTATTACGATCAACGTCCTTGACTTTGACGCGGGGGAAGCCCGTGAAATATGCAAGGCGGTAATTTCGGCGTCGCAGAAGTTTGTCAACAACATGTCTGCCGTCATGAGCAACGCGACTCTCAAATATGCCAAGGACCAGTTGACGGTTGCGACCAAGGCGGTCGAAACCGCACAGCCCTATGAGCGCGCCGTCGCAGAAATGGAGTTGACGGCAGCGCAGCAGGCACTCGTGTCGGCCCAGGGGCTCGCCAATCAGCAGCAATCGTTTCTCGTGACGGTCGACATTCCAAACATGCCCACCGATACAACCGATCCCGATCGGCTGGTCGATGAGGCGATGATACTTCTTGCTACATCTCTGCTCTACATGATTGCACATCTGTTGCTGGCGAACGTGCGTGACCACCGTCGCGCTTAAAGTGCGAGATGCGCCCTACTGATTGCGCGTGGGAGGATTTCGCGATTCAGAGTCACGAGATTTGAACAGTTCTCGTTCCAGGGTGTGATGGATGGCTTCGGCGGCCCGCGCATTGTCGTACTGGGGAATGTCGCGCCTGGGCAGGTATTCCGGTGTCGTCCAGAGCCGATTCCAGCCGCATTCGATTGTCTCGGTCCATTCTGTCTCGTCCCGCAACGTCACCGAGGGCACGCGGTGGAAATACGCTTCGCGCTGAAGGCCTCCCGAATCTGTGAGCACCATGGCTGCTGAACGTGTGAGCTGACACATGTCGAGATAGCCGAGGGGACCGGTCGCCGTGATGGCGTCGGATTCGAAGTTCAGGTTGGTGCGCTCCAGCGCTTCTTGTGTGCGCGGATGCAGAGGAACGACGAGCGGTATAGATCGAGCCTGGTTGCTGAGATAGGCGACGATTGACGTCAAGCGTTCACGGCTGTCCAGATTTTCTTGCCGATGAAACGTCGCAATGCCATAGCTCCCGGGAGTGAGGCCGAGATGCTCGAGAATATGCGAATTCCGGGCCGCAATCGGCGTGGCGATCCTCACCGCGTCAAACATCAGATCCCCGACCAGATGCACGCCGTCCAGAATTCCCTCCCGCGCGAGATTCGCTACCGCCCTTTCCGTAGGGCACAAAAGGAGTGAGCTCAGATGATCCACGACAACCCGATTGATTTCCTCCGGCATGCGGCGGTTGAACGAGCGCAAACCGGCTTCGATATGCACTACGGGCACCCCGCATTTTGCCGCTGCCAAGGCTCCGGCGAGCGTTGAGTTCGTATCGCCGTAGACGAGCGCCGCTGCAGGCTGCTCGTCGAGAAGAATTTCTTCAATGGAGCTCAGCATCCGGCCAGTCATTGCGCCATGGCTGCCGCCATGAATATTCAGGAAATAGCGTGGGGGTTCGATGCCGAGTTCTGCAAAAAAAACATCGGACATGTTCCAGGTGAAGTGCTGGCCGGTATGAACGAGAATCTCTTCGAACCCCTTGTGCAGACTAAACGCACGAGAGAGAGGAAACGCCTTAATGAATTGCGGCCGTGCGCCGACGATGGTCACTATCCTCCTCGCACGATTGCTCGCCGAGGAATTTGCATGATATTGCCGCAATCGGTCTTTCCGGATCAGATCAGGTTGCAACCAGATTTGGACAAATTTAGCGAAGACTTTAGGGCGGGGCTAGACGTGGAGTGTGTCGTGATCGATCTGGGAGATACCCTCGCAGGGCCTGGGCTCGAAACGCTCTATCAAGCCAGGATATCGGCGCAGTCGTGCGGGATCAATCGGTGAGCGTTCACAGATTGCACGGCGAGCGATACGGAGCGACGCGAACCACGCACATATTCCATCAGCTGCACATCATTTGTCGCCGCGCGCTTCGCGCAGTCGCGATACGCGCAATTGACTCAAAATTTGCGGACCCGATCGCCGGCAGCCTGATCTTTTTCAATCGCCGACGCGCATTCCATCTTCGTGGCCGGCTCGCAGGTATCCGATACCGGAACGCGGACCATACCGACTTTTGGGCCGCCGCCGAAAAAGCATATCCGATGGATCCGGAGTTTACCCGCAACAAGATCCACGCAGCACTGCGGTCGGGCAGGGTCGCGGAGGCCGAAGCTGGGCTCGACTTGCTTGTCAAGTCTCGTGCGGCGAGAGCAATCGATTGCAATTTCGTAATAGGCTTGGCTCATTTCGACCAGCGCGCGGGCAATATAGCTGGCGTTCGAAAGCGTATACGGTGCTTTCTTGCGAGTCTGAAGGGAACAAGGGATTACAGAACCGCGGCGGTGCGGCTTGGTCGCGTCATATTCGCCCATTTCCCACGGCGGCCCCGCCACGGTGCGGGCGAATCGGGCGATTATCGGAGGCGCCTGTTGTCCATGATTGCGCGCTCGCAGATTTGCGGAGCGCCCGCTGATCTCCTTCGGCGAGCTGCCTTGTGCGAAGCCAAGCTGGAATCAAGCGCACGGCTCTGTCTGTTCGATACCGACATATCGGTGGATCAGTGCCGTGCGTTCGTGTCGCTCGTTCGCGGGAAACTGGCGGCCGGACAGCCATTCTCGTTTGTTCGCATCGGGGACGGAGATGCGGCTTGCCTGCCTTACGAGCCAGCGCTGTCGGCCCTCGCCCTGATGGATGCGATGGATCGTGAACGCATATGGTGGGGCACGCCGTTGAAATCAGACGTACGAGCGCGCTTGTCTCCGCTTATCGCGCGTGCAATGTGGGATGCCGATTGCATCGGTGTTCCGACGATCGCGAGATTCGTGCGCCAACTTCATCTTCAGCAAAACGATGCGCTTGAATTGAGCCTGACGGGTCGAGGGCTTCGCTCTGTACTGTATTGCGCGGAGCGGTTCGAAACGCTGCGTTCACGAGGCTTGGCTCCGCCTGCATTCACTTCATGCCACCTTCATCAGGATATGGCCCGCCGGGACTGTTATGGAGAGCTTCTTGATGGTGTGGGAGAAATCGTTCTCATTTCATGCCATCCCGGCCTCGCTGATTGGGTACAAACGCAGTTCGGAACAAAAATTGCCGGCAATATCGTTCTTCCTCCCGACCGTGTATCCGGTCCTCTGCTCAGGAGGCGAATTGCCGACAGGCGAACCCTTCCGGAAATGCTCGGCGAAGTGGTCGACATGATGGGCGAGCAGCTGCGCCACAAACTCGTGCTCGTCGGCGCCGGCTATCCGGGCAAGTGGCTTGTCGCGGTTGCCAGGGAGAGAGGAGGCGTTGCACTCGACCTGGGCAGCGTATTCGATTATTGGCTCGGGCTGCCAACGCGCAGCTATCTGGACATGAGCCCGGTGTGAGTAACTCAGACATCGCCGCGGGTGCTTCGCAAGGCTTGGACCTTTCCATCATCATCGTCACCTATGGCGCGCGTGAGGTAACATTTCGCTGTTTGGACTCAGTGGCCATGGAGACAGCCGATATCGCGTGCGAGGTCATAATCGTCGACAACGGTTCGCCGGACGGAATGGCGGGCGAGATTGCCTCGTGTTTTCCGCGGTTCTGCGTTCACCCCCAGCACTATAATCTGGGTTTCGCCGTTGCCGGCAATATGGCGGGCAATCTGGCACGCGGCACCTACCTCCTCTTTCTCAATCCAGACACGATAGTCCTTGAGGGTGCATTTGACCGGATATTGGCGTTTGCGCGCCGAAGACCTGGTGCGGGAATCTGGGGAGGACGGACCCTGTCCGCCGAGGGCACGCCGAATCTCGCATCTTGCCGGCGCAAAACGACACTTTGGACACTGTTTTGCAGCGCATTGGCCCTGGATACGAGGTTTCCGTCCTCCGCGCTGGTCGGGAGCGCAGGGTATGGAAGCCGGGCTCCGGACAGAGAGCGTTCGGTCGATGTTGTTTGCGGCTGCTTTCTTCTCGTGGATCGGGCGCTTTGGGATCGTTTGGGCGGATTTTCGCCCGCCTTTTTCATGTACGGCGAGGACGACGATTTGAGTCTTCGTGCCCGCAAGCTCGGGTTCTTCCCGGCATTTACTCCGGATTCTGCGATCATCCACTTTGGGAGCGGAACGGAAACCAACAAGGAGCGCAAGATCAGGCAAATACTTGCCGCGCGCGCGTTATATATCCGGATTCATTTTTCGCCTTTGGCAAAAAGGTCTGCGCTAGCGCTCTTGACGTTGCGACCTCGCCTGGGGCGTCGCTTTGCGAGACCTGAGTTGCGCAGCCTGTGGCGCAATGTTTGGGCGCGGCGCGCGCAGTGGGCTGCTGGCCGTTTCGGATCATGAGGATAGGTGTCCACCACACGGCCTCGAATTGTCGCGGCTCGGGTAAAACGCCATGACTCAAATTCAACAGCCGGCTTCGGAGCTGATTGCGGTGTGTCTGTGCACATACAAAAGACCCTCGCAGTTGGGCCGTGCGCTCGACAGTTTGACTTCGCTCGCCCGCCCCGCATCGACGGTGTTCGTAGTTGTTGACAATGATGGATGCGATCCGGACGTCGAGCGCCATGTTCAAAGGTTCAGGAGTTCGTCTGGCGCCCGTGTCGAATATGTCATCGAATCGTCATCCGGAATCTCCGCGGCCCGTAATGCTGCGATCAAGGCGGCACAATCCATGGGAGCGCATGCGGTCGCCATGCTGGACGACGACGAATGGGCAACGCCTGATTGGTTGATGAAATTGCTCGATATGCGAAAGGCAACTGGCGCGGGCGTTGTGGGCGGCCCCGTCCATCCCGTTTTTCCCGCGCACCGGAAGAAACTCGAGCGTTATGCGACCCTCTGGTCGGTCCGACAGGGCCGCTTGAGAGGACGTGTTTATGTCTACTGTACCTGTAATTGCCTGATCGATCTCCACGCTGCGTCGATTCTCGGAGATTCTCCGTTTGAGTCGGAGTTTGGGTTGACGGGTGGGGAAGATTCGGTGTTTTTCAGGCGTCTGTTCTTCGCGGGTGTCGCGATGGCGTGGTGCGAAGACGCACTCCTGTACGAGGAAGTGAATGATGAGCGGGCAACCATCGCGTGGATGCGACGCAGATGGTATCGGCAAGGGAATGTTGGAGTGCGATGTGAACGAGCCGCGCCCGGTCCGGGAGACATGCCGGCGCTGCTTAAAACGGCTTTCCTTCTTGTCCGATTTCCGATCTACCCAATACTCAGCTCCAGGGTGTTCGGGGCACCACTTCTCTGGTTGCTGGAATTCGACAGGTTGCGCGGTCGCGTTGCCTGCCATTTTGGCATGACAGTCGCGCAGTATCGGAGGCCAGTCGTGGCCGATGATTGAGAACGTCGTTTGTACAGGACAGAATGCACGTGCACGCTCAATCCTTGGCCGCATGAACGAGCTTAGGCGGGAATCGTCGATATGCGGACGATGATCTTCGGCAAGACCGGACAGGTGGCGAGCGAACTCGCATCGATCGATTGGCCCGAAGGATCGTCCGTCGTGCAATTGGCGCGAGCGGACTGTGATATTGCGGATCCGGGCGCGGTCAGCCGTGCGGTGCACCGGATCCGCCCTGACGCGATTGTCAACGCGGCGGCCTATACGGCAGTCGATCGCGCAGAGTCCGAACCTGACCTTGCCCAGCGCCTAAATCGCGATGCGCCCGCCGCGATGGCAAGAGCTTGCGCCGAGGTGGGTGCGTTTCTGATTCACCTCTCCAGTGACTACGTATTCAATGGATTGAAGCAAGGCGCCTATGCCGAGGATGATCCAGTCGCTCCCCTTTCGGTCTATGGGCGTACCAAGTCTGAAGGAGAAACTGCGGTTCGGAAAGAAATTGCGAGGCACGTGATCCTGCGCACCTCCTGGGTCTTTGCATCGCACGGGAATAATTTTGTGCGTACAATGTTGCGCGTGGCTGCCGAAAAAGAAGAGATACGAGTCGTGAACGATCAGCAGGGCACACCCACCGCAGCCCGGGACATCGCGAGCGCAATTGCCTCCATCGTTGCCTCTGTCGCGCAAGGAAGGTCCGCATGGGGTACCTTCCACTTCGCCAGCAGCGAAGCCACGACATGGCATGACTTTGCAAGAGCAATCCTTGATGGATCGGGACGGCGGACAAACCTGATTGCTATCGAGACGGCTGATTATGTGACTGCGGCGCGCAGGCCGTTGAATTCCATATTGGATTGCGGGCGGATTGCCCGGGAATACGGGATTGGCCAACCGCTCTGGCGGCAAGCGCTTGCCACGGTATTGGCAGAACTGGGTGAGTGCCCGGATCCGGGCAGCGGAGCTTCGACATGAATTTGCCGCATGTAGAAATGCCGGGCCCCGAGGGCGTTCTTGTCATAACTCCGGCGCGGTTTGCCGACGCGCGAGGCTTCTTTTCCGAATCTTATAGCAGGGCAGGCTTTCAACAGATCGGCGTACCCTGCGAGTTTGTCCAGGACAATCATTCGCTGTCCCGGCAACGTGGCACAGTGAGGGGCCTTCACTTTCAGCTCGCGCCCTTTGCACAGGCCAAGCTGGTGCGTGTCGTTCGCGGATCAATCTACGACGTAGCCGTGGATATTCGCCGCGACTCCCCCACGTTTGGACGGCACTTTGGGGTTGATTTGAGCGCCGAGAATGGGCGGCAGCTGTTTGTCCCGGCCGGATTTGCGCACGGATTCTGTACGCTGGGGCCCGACACCGAAGTCTTGTACAAGGTGGATGTTTCCTATTCTCGGGATCACGAGAGAGGCGTGAGGTGGAACGATCCTGTGCTCGGAATCGCATGGCCGGTCACCGAGCGAGAGGCGGTGCTCAACGACCGGGACCGGCAGCTGCCGCTAATTGATAATCTCGACGACGATTCCCGACGCAATGATGCGGCACGAGGCGCTCATCGATGAATGCAGAAACAAGGCCCGGCGCAATTCTTGTTACCGGTGGCGCGGGGTTTATCGGGTCGGCCGTTATTCGGCATCTACTGTCCGCAACAGAAGCGATCATCATCAACCTTGACAAGCTGACATACGCGGCGAACCGGACCGCCGTCGCCGAGAACGAAAAGCATCCGCGCCACCGCTTTGTGAAGGCTTGCATCACCGACCGGGAAGCCTTGAGGACGATATTTGATCAATACCGGCCCGACGCCGTGATGCATCTGGCAGCGGAGAGCCATGTTGATCGCTCCATAGACCGTCCAGCGGACTTCATCACCACCAACATTGTCGGAACGGTGGTACTCCTCGAAGTCATCCGTGAATATCTCGCGTCTGCGCGCGGTCGAAAGCCGCCCAGTTTCCGGTTCCATCACGTTTCAACGGACGAGGTCTTCGGTTCCCTGGGTCCGGAAGGCCGATTCAGCGAAATGAGTCCTTACGCGCCACGTTCGCCCTACGCCGCATCGAAGGCGGCGTCCGATCATCTTGTGCGCGCATGGCACGAGACTTACGGCGTTCCGGTCGTTCTTTCAAATTGCTGCAACAATTATGGTCCGTGGCAATTTCCCGAGAAGCTGATCCCGCTGATGATCGTCAAAGCTCTGGAGTACGAGAAACTGCCCATATACGGAAGAGGCGAGCAGATACGTGATTGGCTGCATGTCGACGATCACGCCCGTGCTCTGCACATGATCTTGACGCGAGGGCGCCACGGCGAGAGTTACAACGTTGGTGCGGATTGCGAGCGTCGAAACGTCGAAGTTGTCGAAGCCATCTGCGATCTCCTCGACGAGAGTCGGCCGGCTGCCGGAAAGCCGCCGCGGCGGGAGTTGATCACTTATGTCCGGGACCGCCCGGGCCACGATTTGCGTTATGCGATTGATGCAACGAAGACCAGATCCGAGCTGGGCTGGCGGCCACAGGAAAGCTTTTCCTCCGGTCTCGCCGCGACCGTCAGATGGTACCTTGACCACGCGAAATGGTGGCGCAACATCGATTCCTACCGCGGCGCGCGCTTAGGCCTGGATATAGCGGAGGCGGCGACATCATGAAGGGAATCATATTGGCAGGCGGTGCCGGGACGCGATTACATCCGCTCACCCTGGTCACAAGCAAGCAATTATTGCCCATCTATGACAAGCCGATGATCTATTATCCACTTTCAACGCTGATGCTTGCGGGAATCAGGGAAATTCTCATCATCACCACGCCGCAGGACAATGCAAACTTCGTGCGTCTGCTGGGCGACGGGAGTCGGTGGGGATTGAGCCTTAGTTATGCCGTGCAGCCCAAACCCGAAGGTCTTGCGCAGGCTTTTGTGATCGGTCGCGATTTTGTCGTCGGTGAACAGGTGGCGCTTGTGCTGGGCGACAATATATTTCACGGGGCCGGGCTGACGGCACTTCTCCGCGCCGCAAGGGAACGCACACTTGGCGCCACAGTGTTTGCCTACCGGGTGCGTGATCCGGAGCGCTTCGGAATTGTCGAGTTCGACGAAGATGGGAATGCCATGTCGGTAGAGGAAAAGCCCGTGGCGCCCCGTTCCGATTGGGCTCTCACGGGCCTTTATTTCTTCGATGGACAGGTATCAGACCGCTCGGCCGCGTTGAAACCCTCGAAACGTGGCGAATATGAGATTACCGACCTGATTGACACTTATCTGCAGAAAGGCACCCTGTACGTGGAACGGCTTGGACGCGGCATCACCTGGTTCGACTCCGGAACCCACCAGGCACTCCTCGACGCCGCAGTTTTTATTCGATTGATCGAAGAGCGCCAGCAACTGAAGATTGCTTGTCTTGAGGAGATTGCGTTCCAACAGGGATTTCTTTCCGAAGCCGCGCTGCGCGATCGGATGGAGAATTCAGGTGATACGGCCGACCGGAGGTATCTCAAGGTGCTCCTGGAGGAATCTGCAGCCGCTCGGCCACTTGCGTGAACGACTGCAAGGCTTGCGCCAACACCACGAGACGGATCGTTCAGCCTTTATAAACCAGCCGGATGCGTGGTGCATTCAAGGTTGCACAACCCGGAAAATGCCATCTTTCAGATTCCATAACGGTCCGGACGCGCGTGGCGGTATGGCAATCCCCAGTCTCTCCGTGCGGAAATGCCAATCGTCGCCAGTGCGTTTTCGAGTGCTGCGGCGCCCTCGGCGAACGAATATCTGGTCTTCGCCAGGCTCATGGCATTGACGCTAATTTGATTCCAAAGCTCTTCGGTGGTGTACAGTCTTATCACGCAATCCGCCCACGCCTCTTTCGAGTTGGCAATCAAGCAGTCGATTCCGTCAATGAGGCCAATTCCCTCGGCCGCAATCGTAGAGAGAACGCAAGGGACACCATGCGCGATGGCGTCCAATACCTTTCCCTTGAGGCCGGCGCCGGCAAAAAGTGGCGCGACGAACACTCGCGCCCGGTCAAGCGGCTCAGACAGGTCGGGCACATAGCCGAGGATGCGCACTTGATCGGACTTCAATTCCGGAATCATGGACCGTGCACCGCTACCGATCACATCGAAGACCGCAGTGGGCAGACGGTTGCGGATCAGAGGCATCACTTCGCCGGCGAAGAACCTCACGGCTTTCAGATTTGGATTATGGCCAAAACCGCCAAGGAACAGAATATCGCGCGTCTCGGCGAACGGCGTGGCTCGGCCCGGAGAATCGACCACCCACGGCATCCTCGCCAGTTTTGTTCCCTTCGGCAGCTGACTTTCAAGAATTCCGATCTCGAAATCGGAGTAGCTCAGGGTAAGGTCGCTCGCCATGACTGTCGCGATCTCGCTTCGCCGTGTTTCTTCCGCGGCTCCGTACGAATAACCGGGGCTTTGTGCAGCGGCTTCGCGAAGTTCGCGCAAAAAGTGCAGGTCGGCGAGATTGAATGCGATCTTTGTGCCCGGCGCGAACGAGCGGACGACCGGCACGACCTGTTCTGCTATTTTGTGGCGGGTGACCATGACGAGATCGTATTCGTGCGCATGCGCGCGAACATATTCGAGAAAATTCAACACATAGGGCGCGTAAAGACACTCCACGCCCGCCCTTTGCAGCGCGGTCGTGTGACGGTCCATCCAGGCGAGATTTCTCGGCAGGAACGTCACTTTCGCGCCCATCGACTGCAGCAGCCGGACCTCCTGGAACGCCGCATAGCTTCCGGCATCGATATCGGCGAACGGAAATTGGTGCTCGATGAAAAGCACGCGGAACGCGACGTCACGGTCCTTTTCACGCTCCAGCGATTCCCCTTCTCGCCCGTGCGAACGGAAAACATGTCCCCATTTCTTGCGGAATTTCGGTCTGTTGAATTCCTGGGATGACTTCATTCCTGTCGCGGCGCCGGTTCCGGCGGATTGACCCCCAAAATGATACACGGTCGAGGTAGGTACATAGACGACGAAGTGTCCGGTTTCCCGCACCTTCATGGCCAGATCCATATCTTCGAAATGGGCCGGCGCGAACTCGTCACTGAAGCCTCCGACTTCATTCCAAAGGCTTCGCGGGATCATCAGCGCCGCACCCGAGACATAGTCCACTTTTCTGAGGTACCCGTACCTGGGATCATCCGGATTTCCGTCGCGCCCCACCTTCCAGGGATTGCCCGATCGCCACACAATCCCGCCGGCCTCCTGGAGGCGTCCATCGGGATAGACGAGCTTCGATCCGGCGAGTCCAATCCTGTCGAAATTACGGAAAGTTGCGACGAGTTCGTCCAGCCAGCGCGCCGTCACCTGGGTATCATTGTTCAGGAGCAGAACGAATTCGCCCCGCGCCCGCGCGGCGCCGTCATTGCAGGCCCGAACGAAGCCCTGCGCTTCTTCGTGCCGCAGAATTTGGATTCCCTCCACGAATGTCGCAAGCTTTGTTGTTTCGTCCGCAGAGCCGTCATCGACGAGGATGATTTCGAACGGGGCTTCGTTGTGGGCGAAAAGCAACGAGCACAAGCACAGATACGTAACCTCGCATTTGTTGTGGACCGGAATAACGATCGATACTGTGGGCTTGGCGCTCTTCTCAAAGCGGATTTTTGGATAGGTGCCGCGCTTCTTGAATCCCTGCGAAATCTCGGCAAAGAGTTCGTCGAGAGGCGGCACCCCTTCGGAGCCGCGCATGCGCAGCCTTTCGAACCATTGCTGATAGGATCGGAAATGGTGGCGCGCCTGCGGCGACAGCGTTCCGTCGAGAGGAGGGCGTGCGTGCTTCTGCAATGCATCCCAGGGCGTGAGATGCAGCGGCAGTACCCTGTATATGCTGGCGAGCACCGACATGCGTGGAAGCTCGCGCAGTTCCAGCAGGTGCGGGCGACCGTCCATATGGAGACGATCGGGCGCTATCGTGCTGGAGAACGATATGCCCGCGAGAGAAAGCGTGCAGCATGCGCTGAGAGCGCCGTCGACGAACAGCCCCAGTGTAAAAGCGGTCGGCGCGCTGTCCGCGCATTCCCCCGAAAAGGTGACGCAGCCATTTACGAATTGTACGTCGTGAATGACAACGGGACGCCTCATTTCAATTGAAATATTCTCGAAAACGAGCTGCTCGCCGTGATCACGCAGCAGGACATCGATTTCAGTCGCTTCGAGTTCCATAAGCTCGGAAGGCGCCTGAACCACAAGACAGGTTCCCAGAGGTTCTCCTGAAGCAGAGCTCAAGGGGTGCCAATCGATAACGCTGGCGGAGTGCAGATTCGCAAACCTGTCGCGCAAATAGACCGAAGGCATTTCGGCCGTCCGCGTGGCGAGCGCGATGGCGATTGCTCCACCGTCGATCGATACGCACGCCGGAAGGGCCAACTCATTATGCAACATCGCCGAAACCGCCATTCGCTGCATTGCGAGCGCGGAGGTTCGTTCCTGATGCGTCTGAACGACCGGCGGAGCGGCGGTCATGTGTTTCAGGCGACTGGCGAGACGGTCCTGGCCCTTGCCGATGATCCAGCGCAATTCTCTGAGCTTGCTGCGATATCCACGCGCGCTGCCCAGACGGGTATTCGCTTTTCCGAGCAGGCGCGCGAAGGTCTGCCAGTCCTGATACAAGCTTTTCGCAATGCGCCGGGGCAGTGCGGCGCGAGAAGGCAGTCCGGCGGCGACGCGACGAATTTCCACTCTGTCTTCACCCATATGCCGCAGCGGTCCTTCGGGGTAGGGTTTTGTTGTACACGCAAGGCCCCGCCTGGGTCGCGCTGTCAAGACTCATCCCCGCCAGCGTGCTGATCAGCCGGATTTCAATTGAGATGCCGCCGCCAAAGCCGGACGAACGCCACCCAGCCGTTCGAAATCGTACACTTGGGAGAAACCTGGGTGAAGTATGGCTTTTAAGCTCTTGGGACACTAATGTTCCGGCGCACTGGGGAATCGTGCGTTGAGCCGGCGGATTGAATGCTTCGCGTGAGGCGGATCGTTCGCTGAGTTCTGCAATGCGTGCTGTGCCGTTTTTAGCTTGTTTGGCCGTCGGCCGGGTATCTGTCATGTTGCTCGCCTATCTTCCGATCCTGTTAACCGTTGTCGTCTGCCTGTTCGCGCGCCCTCTTGGGGAACGGTTGGGGGTCATTGACCATCCGGATTTCGACAGGAAAGCGCACGCCGATCCGACCCCGCTCGTTGGGGGGATCGCCGTCATGGTTCCGCTGGTTTTGTGGGCAGCAGCCGCGCTTGCCTGGCAACAGGATCAGTTCGCCGGATTTTATTGCTCGATCCTGCTTTGCGGTGGGGGCATTGCCGTCCTGGGTTTTATGGACGACCAGCATACGATCTCGGCAGGCGGCCGGCTTCTTCTCATCGTAATGTTCTCGGCCATTGCATTGCGTCTCGATCCGACGCTCGTGATCGATCGCGTGCATTTCGCCACCTGGGGATGGCTCGTCACTCCGCCGCTACTCCTGCCGACGCTGACCGTGCTTTCCCTTGCGGGATTCTCAAGCGCCGTCAACATGACAGACGGCCTCAATGGATTGGTCCTGGCGCTCGTTTGCGTCTGGTCGATTTGTTTGGCTTTTCTCGGAGAATCGCAGGTTTCGGCTGCGGCTTCGGTGATCGCGGCCGCATCCGCGATTACGTTACTATACAATTTGCGCGGCCGGCTTTTCCTTGGCGATTGCGGAGCGTTTTCCATCGCGTTCGTGGTCGGCGTGCTCGCCATCCGCTCGCATAATGTCGGACGCCTGCCGCTCGAGACCGCGCTCGTCTGGTTCTATCTTCCCGTCCTCGACTGTCTCCGGCTCATTCCCCTCCGGCTTTGGCGTGGGCGTTCGCCATTCCAGCCCGATCGCGAGCATTTCCATTACCGGTTGAGTGCGCGCCTCGGCGAGCGGGGAGCTCTTATTATCTATGCCGGCGTTGTTGGCATGACTTCGCTGATCGCAACGATCGCTCCTCAGCTCTCTTTGTTCGGCCTGACGGTCGCCTCAGTGATCTTTTTCGGCTTTCTGCTGGCGGACGGGCTTGCGGCCCGGGGCGAACGGCCCTCGGAGGCCGTCCCAATGCCTGCAAATGTTGTTGCACTTGAAAAAAAGCTTGCTAAAGCACCCTGAGGCCTCGTGCCGAATTGCCCGGCCAGTTTGGAGGTGACAGAATGATAAAAGGGATCTGGAACCGATACCTTTTGCTCGGGCTCTCCGTGGCGGCGGTCAGCGTCCTCGTGTACGCCGTCGGATTTTTCTACCAACGGTTCGTCAACAATCCTCTCGATTTTGCCGCGCTCGTCTTCATCGTCGCCTTCTACGCGGGCGCCGTGTATTATCATTTGCAGAGGTCCGAAGGTTGAGCCGGCCGCCAGAGCAAGCGGAGTCCTCAATTCCTGTGTGGGAGCCTCGCGAAGTCCGACAGCGGAAGCGTCTGGAATCGCGCGCGGGAGCGGCCGGTCAGAACAATCCCGCACCGCGGAGAATTCGCCGCAGGGTGCATGGCATACTCGAGGCCGGCAGAAGCTCTGGAAAGCTTGGGCTCGCGTTCGAGATATTCCTGATAGCTCTCATCGTTGCCAACGCGCTTGCGGTTTGCCTGGATAGCGTACCCGAGCTTGGTGCCGTCTACCGACGCTTTTTCCTAATATTCGAATATGCATCCGTCGCAATATTCTCCGTGGAGTATGTGCTCCGCGTCTGGACCGCGCCGGAGGACCCCAGATTCGCGGAACGGCCGCTCGGTGACAGGCTGCGCTACATGGTGCAGCCCTACATGCTGATCGACCTGGTGGCGATCGCCCCCGCGTATATCGCTCTCTTTGTGCCCTTTGCCGATCTGCGGATTCTCAGGCTCTTCCGGCTTTTCCGGCTGCTCAAGATCGCCCGCTATTCGCCCGCGGTCACGACCCTCATTCATGTGCTCTCACTCGAGCGCCGCGCGTTGTTCGGAACACTTCTCCTGCTCCTGTGCATGATGAGCATGTGCGCCGAGGGCATGTACATTATCGAGGGTCATGTCCAGCCGCATGTCTTCGGGACTTTGCCGAACTGCATGTACTGGGCGGTCATTACGCTGACGACGGTAGGCTACGGTGACGCCACGCCTATAACCGCGGCTGGCCGCATTCTCGCCGGCGTCACTGCAATCATGGGGCTCGGCCTCTTCGCGCTGCCCGTCGGCATCATCGCATCGGCCTTCGTAACCGAAATTCACCGCCGTGATTTCGTTGTTACTTCGAGCATGCTGTCCCGAATTCCGCTGTTTGCGGGCCTTGATATCGAAGTGATGGGCGAAGTAATGGCGGCACTTCGCTCGCATATGGTGGCGCCGCATTCGCCGATCACCGTTGCCGGTGAAAGCGCAACCGCGATGTACTTCGTCGTATCCGGGCTTGCCAAGGTGACCGGACCGGGAAAAGGGAGAGGTGGGGGCGGCACGCTCGGGACGGGGGACGTCATCGCGGCCGAGGCGGTGCTCAATGGGAGCAGCCACGAGGCCACGATATTTGCGCATACGCCCATGCGCCTGCTCGCGCTCTCAAGCCAGGATCTCGTGATTTTGCTGCGAAAATTTCCTCGGCTTCGGCGACGCATTCAAAAGACTTCGTTTCACCGGCCGAGGAAGGGCCGAAGACAGCAACCCCCCGACGAGGCGATTTTCCCGATTGCAGAGGTGGATGAGGCCCAGGCGCAGTCAATTGATCAGGATCTCTGAGAATTTCGAGCTGCAACCATGTTGGCAGCCATGGATGTGCGGACGCGGGTCTCAGCTCGCTTGCGGGGCGAACATTGCGCCGTTATTAGAATTTCGCCCGAGGGTGGAACTGCCCAACGGATCAGACATCGAACGGGGCTGCAGTGGACACGATTGAATTGCCGAACCGCGTCAATCATCTCCGGCGCCTCGAGGCGGAGAGCATTCACATCATCCGGGAGGTTGCGGCCGAGTTCCGTAATCCCGTGATGATGTACTCTATCGGCAAGGATTCCTCGGTGATGCTTCATCTGGCGATGAAGGCGTTTTTCCCGTCGGTGCCGCCTTTTCCGCTTCTGCACGTCGATACGACCTGGAAGTTCCGCGAAATGATCCGGTTTCGCGATGAGACGATCCGGCGCCTCGACCTGAAATTGCTGGTGCACATCAACGAGGACGGACTGAGGCGCAACATCAATCCCTTCGATTCGGGTTCCGCATTGCACACGCAGGTCATGAAGACCGAAGCTCTGAAGCAGGCGCTCGACAAGTACGGCTTTGACGCCGCCTTCGGAGGGGCGCGGCGCGACGAGGAGAAGTCGCGGGCCAAAGAGCGCATTTTCTCGTTTCGAAACGCCCAGCACGCGTGGGATCCGAAAAATCAGAGACCCGAGCTCTGGAGAGTCTATAACACACGCGTGCGGCCCAAGGAATCGATTCGAGTTTTTCCTCTGTCGAATTGGACCGAACTTGATATCTGGCAATACATCATGGTCGAGAACATACCCATCGTGCCGCTCTATTTCGCAAAGCGCCGGCCTGTCGTGGAGCGCGACGGCGCGCTAATCATGGTCGACGACGACCGCATGAAGCTGGCGCCGGGCGAGACTCCGCAAATGAGACTTGTCCGCTTCCGCACACTCGGCTGCTATCCGCTCACTGGCGCAATCGAATCATCGGCCGACACCATCGAGGCGATCGTGACGGAAATGCTGACGGCGCGGACTTCAGAGCGGCAAGGCCGCGTCATCGATCACGACGAGAATGCGTCGATGGAGAAGAAAAAGCGCGAGGGTTATTTCTGATGACGGGCCCCACCGGCGCGCTTGCGGCCTATCTGGCGGAGCAGGAAAGAAAGTCGTTTCTGCGCTTTCTGACATGCGGGAGCGTGGACGACGGCAAGTCCACGCTTATCGGGCGCCTGCTCTACGATTCCAAGCTGCTGTTCGAGGATCATCTGGCCGCGCTGCAGAAGGATTCGAGAAAACACGGCACGACCGGCGGCGACATTGACTTTGCTCTTCTGGTGGATGGGCTCGAGGCCGAGCGCGAGCAGGGGATCACGATCGACGTTGCTTATCGATTCTTTTCGACGGATCGGCGCAAATTCATCGTCGCCGACACGCCCGGCCACGAGCAGTACACCCGGAACATGGCGACCGGAGCGTCCAACTCGGAGCTTGCCGTCATTCTGGTGGACGCGCGCAAGGGCATTCTGATTCAGACGCGCCGGCATTCCTACATCGCGTCGCTGCTTGGAATTCGCCATGTCGTCCTCGCGGTGAACAAGATTGACCTTGCAGGGTATTCTCAGTCCGTATTCGAAGCGATTGCGGCGGAATTCTCCGACTTTGCGCAGAAGCTCAACTTCGCGAGCCTGGTGTCCATCCCCATCTCGGCGCGCTTCGGCGACAATGTGATAGCGCGCAGTGCGAATACGGCGTGGTACACCGGTCCATCGCTTCTCGATCATCTGGAGAGGGTGGACGTCGAGACCGAACTCGCGAGCAAGCCGTTCCGGTTGCCTGTGCAGTGGGTGAACAGGCCCAATCTCGATTTTCGCGGCTTCTCGGGAACCGTGGTTGGCGGCCGGGTAAGCGCTGGCGACGAAATCGTCGTTGCTCGTTCCGGACGCCCGGCTCGCGTCACGCGCATCGTCACCATGGATGGAGATCTCCAGGAGGCGCTGCCGGGCGAAGCGGTGACCCTGACCCTCGACCGCGAAATCGACATTTCGAGAGGCGACCTTCTCTGCGATCCCATCGCACGGCCGGAAGTTACCGATCAGTTTGCCGCTCATGTCCTCTGGATGGCGGAGGATGAGCTCCTGCCCGGGCGACAGTATCTGGTCAAGGTCGGTGCGCGCGTGATCCCCGTCTCCATCACGGAGCTCAAGCACAAGGTCGACGTCAACACGCTTGAGCATATGGCCGCCAAGACATTGGCGCTCAACGAGGTCGGCTATTGCAACATCTCGGCCGCGCAGCCCTTTGCCTTCGATCCGTACACGGAGAACAGGGATACGGGCGGCTTCATCCTGATCGATCGCTACACCAATGCGACCGTCGCTGCGGGAATGGTCGATTTTGGCCTGAGACGGGCGACCAACGTTCACTGGCAGGCGCTCGACGTGAACAAGCTCTCCCGGGCCGGAGCCAAGCTTCAGAGGCCCGCCGTTCTCTGGTTCACGGGATTGTCAGGCTCGGGGAAGTCGACGATCGCCAATCTGGTCGAGCGCACGCTGTTTGCCGAAGGTCGCCATACCTACCTTCTCGATGGCGACAATGTCCGTCACGGTCTCAATCGAGATCTCGGCTTCACCGATGCCGACCGTGTCGAGAACATCCGCCGCGTGGCGGAGGCCGCCAGGCTCTTCGTGGATGCGGGGCTGATCGTGCTGGTTTCCTTCATCTCGCCTTTCCGCTCCGAACGGCGAATGGCGCGAGACATGCTTCAGACCGGCGAATTCGTCGAGATTTTTGTCGACACGCCCATCGAGGTCTGCATGGCGCGCGATCCGAAAGGCCTCTATCTCAAGGCAAAGCAGGGCGAGATCAAGCATTTCACCGGTATCGACAGTCCTTATGAAGACCCAACCACGGCTGAAATCATCGTGAAAACCGTCGGCGTAGAACCTTCCGAACTGGCGGCCCAGATTGTGGATTACCTCCGGACATCCGGAATTGTTCCCTGATTGCGCACCAGGGCCGCTCAGTGCGGACGACCGCACGGCTGATTCCCGGGCTTGGCACGTTGGACGACGTGGCAGGATTAATGCTTTGCTAAACAGGACTCAAAAGGCTTGGCGGGCGGCAGAATCCATGGCGAATTACCGGAGAAACCAGCCGGGCTGCGGTTGACAGGCACAACCGGACCGGCTTAGTGTGCAGTGTGCCGTTACAGCGAATGCGCGGGAGATAACAATGCAGCGGAAGTGGGTATCTATCTTGGCCGGCGGAGCAATGCTCTTTACGGCGACGGGAAGCGCTTTCGCTCAGGGCGAGAGCGGTGGTGCAGCATCGTCGGGTGGTGCTACGTCGGGTGGCGCAGCCACCGCGGCGCCGGCTCCTCCTCCGCCTGAAGCAGCTCCTCCTCCGCCGGAAATGGCAGCTGGCCCTCCGGCTGGCGTTGTTGCGGCTGCGGGACTTTCAGACACGGCGCTGCTCGTAATCGGCGCGGTCGTTGTGGGAGGCGTCATCTGTGCCGTCGTCTGCGGCGGGCACAGCAGCACGACCACAACCACGCACTGAATCAGGCGAATCAGTTTCCGAAGAGGCGCGGGTATCCCGCGCCTCTTCGCTTTAGAGGTTACGCGCGACCCGGAAGCCGACGAAGGCCGAGCGAAGCTGGCCGACTTCCCAGAAGCGGAAAGCGCTGCGCGCAAAGGCGGGCGTGCTATTGAATGCGCCCGCGCGCACCACTCTCCGGTCGCAATCGCCGCTCAACCATGGAGCTCCGTCGGTCGGCAAATGTGGAGCGCGATAGTCCGCGTTCCAGCAATCCTGCATCCACTCCCAGACATTTCCCTCCATGTCCGTTAGTCCAAAGCCGTTTGGAGCAAAGGCGCCGACGGTCGTCGTTGATTGCCGATAGATGCCCAGCGAGCCGGCTCGTGGGTAGTCGACGCCGTCGTAGTTGGCTTGATCGGTCGTCAGGCTGTAACCCTGGTAGTATGGAGTGGTCGTGTCGGCGCGCGCCGCATATTCCCACTCGGCCTCGCTGGGGAGCCGATATGATTTGCCCGTCCTGGCGCTCAGCCACGCGACATAGTTTTGAGCGTCATTCCAGCTGACGTTTATGACGGGATGGTCTCCTCGTCCCCAGTGCTGGTCGGGAGGATGGTACTGCCGGCATCCGCCCTCGGCCGCACACGCATCCCATTCATTGAAAGTCACGAGATCACGGCTGAGCGCGAATGCGCGCGGAATCTCGACGCGATGTTGAGGCCCTTCGCCGGCGCGCCTTCCGAGTTCGTCCGGTGGCGAGCCCATGATGAAGCTGCCGGCCCGGATTACCATCATTTCCGGTGCCTCGGGGTCATCCCAAATCGAAGCGTTGGAAGAACGCACCCGCGCCGGCGGATCGACGTCGCGCGATGGTGCCCCCCCTTGAGAGCTGTCGCCGTAGGGTCGTTCGCCCTGCACATGGTAGGAAGCGGCTTCCGCGCCCGGATGGCCGCGCGTGGAGCGCCACTGCGCATATTCGGCATCGCGCCCGCTCCGCCACCCTTCGAGATCAAAAGTATTCTGCGGGGAAGCCGCGGCCACGACCGCAGCGGGTGCGGCCTGGGATGCTGTCGTCGCTGAGGGCGGCGGTGCTGCCGTGCCGCGCATGGAGATGAGATAGGCCCGCGCGTCGGTGTCCGGCGGCGTCGCGACGCCTTTTCCGGGACCTGGCATACCAAGCTCGGCAAGCGAGAAGTCCATCCGCGCGTCGTAGGTGCGGTCGATCTGGTTGCGGAGGTTCTGCTCTGCCACGTACCAGTCGCGCTTCGTTGCGTCGTCGCGGCAACTCGACAACTCCTCTGGGTCGGTCGCACCCCATCGACGTTCCACGCATTGGTAGGGATCGAACGAGATGAGGAATAAGCGCTTGCGCGCGTC
The DNA here is from genome assembly GCA_035567755.1 of Rhizomicrobium sp. Taxonomy (GTDB): domain Bacteria; phylum Pseudomonadota; class Alphaproteobacteria; order Micropepsales; family Micropepsaceae; genus Rhizomicrobium. The sequence goes on along the minus strand of DATMPH010000019.1, from coordinate 148,344 downwards.
CTCGTAGGACAGAGCCACCGCTGCGCCGTTCGTGCGCGTGTAGGTCAGCGAGCACTTTGCCGCTTCGCGGTCGTACACCGCGATCAGATCGTCGACGAGGTTGCTGCCGCTATAGAGGAGATGCGTGGTGTCGCCCTTCTTGTACATCTCCACGAATCGCTGCGCCGAATTGCGCAACTCGTTGAACGCGGTCTTGAGGCGTGCGTCGCGAGAGGGCGTCGAATAAGTCTCCCAGTCTCCGTTCGTGCCATAGATGTTCCGCGGCAGTCGGCCCGGTTCTGGGCGATTCTGAATTCCTGCGGAAAGCGCGATATCGACTGCCTGGGCGCGATAGTGAAAATCGGCGCAGTTCGAATCGACCATCTCGCCGACTTCCTTGACAGGGTCGAATTGCAGTCGCCCGCCCGCAACTTTCGCCCGCACGTAGTCGTAATAATCGACCGTTTCTCCATTCAGCGTGAATGTCCCGTTTGCCCAATCTTCGTCACCGGGTCGTGATCCGTTGCCGTAATATTGTTCGTCGGAGAAAGTGGCGATTTCGCTGTTGCGCGCGAGTTCGTCGTGGCCGCCGACGAGAGCGCCGTCGCCGCGGCGCGTATAGCCGACGAGCCGGATCGGCCGCCAATTCCTGAAGCCTGCGCCAACGCCCGGATTGGCGCGGGTAAAGCGCAGGTCGTAGTAGCCGCGGGTCAGCGTGTTGTCGGGATGGGAATCGATAAACTGGATGCGTCCGTCGGATTCGACATGGAAGACAAGTGCCAAATGTCCGTTTGGATCATAGATGACCGTTCCCGGCCGAATGGCCTTGGCGTCGATCGCCGCCGAATAGAAATCGGGTTCCGGCGGCCCGTCGACCTCGGGCCCGATGCGGTAGGACGCCGACGAGGTGACACTGAGAAGCTTGTTCAGGAGCGAATAGCCGGTCGTGCTGCCGGTCAGCACGTCGGTTCGCCCCGTCACGCGGTTGCCGTTGCGCGAATAGCGGTCGTCGGTGGCGCCGCCCAGCGGAGCGACACCGCTTTCATAGGAAAAGGGTAACCCACGCTTCCAGGCGAAATAGGCGCGCAGGACATAGGGCAGATTGGCGCAGTCCGAGCGGAAATAGACGCCCGGAGCGTCGGACGCCCGAAAGGGGTTGCTCGGATCGTGCAGGCAGGCGTCGACCGTTGTGCAACTTGAATTGCCGATGCCGGCAATGAATTCGCCAAAGTCTCGTTCGTCTTCGTCGGTCCAATGGTCGAACCGGACCATATAAGTGCTGCCCCCAGTTCCCTCGGGGGGGCTCTGGGATGCGCGCACGGCCGTCGGGCCGACCAGGGCCAAGAAGCATCCTATGCCGGCTGCAAGAAAACGTCCGGTTCGGGTGCGATGCACTACGGATTTTGTCGGGATACCCATGGGTTTCCCCTTCGCTCGCCCTATACAACCAATGAAACGGCCCTTTGGCTCCCGATTCGCTGGACGCGGACGGGTGCGGCCCAAGCTGGACCTTGCTTGTGATGGGGGAATATTTTGCGACCGGCCCTGCGGCTCAACCGCTGACCTCCTTGAGGATCGCGCGCAGGGCGGGTGCAATGTCGGGCCGGCTGAGACCGACCGCAATGTTGGCGTGCAGGAAACCCACCTTGTCTCCGCAGTCGTAGCGGGCGCAGCCCGTCAGCACCGCGTGAAACGGCACGCGGCCAATCAGGCGCGCCATGGAATCCGTCAGCTGGATTTCATTGCCGGCGCCGCGCTCCTGCCGGTCGAGTTCGGCGAAGATTTCAGGGCTGAGGATGTAGCGGCCAATGATGCAGAGCTGCGATGGTGCATGTTCGGGCGACGGTTTTTCCACCACGCCCTTCACCTCGATGACATTGCCCTTGATCGTGCCGGGTTTGATCACCCCGTAGCGGCTCGTCTCCGCCAGCGGCTTTTCTTCTGCGGCTACGATCATGCCGCCGCCGACCGACCGATACGCCTCGATCATGCGCGCCATGCCGCCGGGCTTGCCGACCAGCAGGTCGTCCGGCAGAAGCACGGCGAAGGGCTCGTTGCCCACAAAATGTCGCGCCGACCACACCGCGTGTCCGAGGCCGAGCGGCTTCTGTTGCCGCGTGAAGCTCACCGAACCGGTGATCGGCAGGTCTTCGAGAAGGCTGTTCAGTTCCGCTGTCTTGTCGCGTGAGCTCAACAGGCTCTCGAGCTCGTGTGCGTGATCGAAATGGTCTTCGATGATGTATTTGCCGCGGCCGGTAACGAAGATGAACTGCTCGATTCCCGCTTCCTTGGCTTCTTCGACGGCATATTGCACGACCGGCTTGTCGACGACGGGCAACATCTCCTTCGGCACGGCCTTCGTCGCCGGAAGAAAGCGCGTCCCCATCCCTGCAACGGGCAACACGGCCTTGCGAATCGGCGGTGGACTGGACATGGCTCTCACCTCGTTTGGGGCGCTCGCCGCCCGCGACGTGATTGCGTACATCGCACGCCGGCCGCCGTGCCGTCCATGAGGCGCCGCCGACGCATTGTCAGCGGGCGGCAAAGCTGATTTTCTCGGTCTTCACCCGCGATCGAAACAGGCTGGATTCATGACGGGGATTACCGCCTACGGCGCCTATATTCCGCGGCTCAGGCTACAGCGCAAAGCGGTGGCTGGCGCCAATGCGTGGTTCGCGCCCGGACTTCTTGCAAGCGCCAAAGGCGAGAGGTCGATGGCAAGTTGGGACGAGGACGCGCTCACGATGGCGGTGGAAGCTGGGCGCGACTGCTTGCCCGCAACAGATCCGCTGCGCGATCGCGCCGGCATCGACGCTCTATACTTCGCTTCTACGACCCAGCCCTTCTCAGACCGCCTCAACGCGGCCATTGTCGCGCGCGCGTTGAGTCTTTCCGAGACAATATCTGCGATCGACGTGGCGGCATCCCAACGCGCGGGATTGACTGCACTGGTCGCGGGGTTCGATGCGCTCAGATCGGGTCGTGCCACCCGGCCGCTCATTGTGGCTGGCGAGAAGCGCAAGGCGCGCGCTGCCTCTTCTCAGGAACTGTCCTTCGGCGATGCGGGCGCTGCCCTCGCGCTCGGCGGCGGTGAAACCATTGCCAGTTTCCTTGGCTCTCATTCGCTCACGATAGACTTTGTCGATCATTTTCGCGGCTCGGCCGAAGAGTTCGACTACGGTTGGGAGGAACGCTGGGTTCGCGACGAGGGCTTCGCCAAGATTGTCCCGGCCGCGATCCGGGGATTGCTCGAAAAGACTGGCGTCAACGGCGCCGACATTGCGCATTTTATTTTGCCTTGCCCGTTTCCCCGCCTGGACCAGCAGCTTGCCGGGCGCTGCGGAATCGATCCGGCGCGTGTGCGCGACAATCTTGCGGGCCGGGTTGGCGACAGCGGCGCCGCGCATGCACTCCTCATGTTCGTTCATGCGCTTGAGGACGCGAGACCTGGCGAAAAGATTCTCGTGGCGCAATTCGGTCAGGGCTGCGACGCGCTGTTGTTCGAGGCGACGCCCGCGATCGCGGGATATGCGAAGCGCTCTGCAGTCAGCGGCTCGCTCGCCCGCGGCAAGGAAGAAACGAACTACCTGAAATATCTCGCGTTCAACGGCCTCATTACGCTCGAAAAAGGCATGCGGGCCGAGGTCGATCGCAAGACCGCTCTTTCAGTTCTTCATCGCAAGAACGACATGCTGATGGGCCTTGTCGGCGGCAAATGCCGAATTTGCGGAACCGCGCAATTCCCGCGCACGCGAATTTGCGTCAGTCCGAACTGCCACGCCGTCGACACCCAGGAGCCGCACAGCTTCGCGGAAAGCGAAGGCACGGTGCTCTCGTGGTCCGCCGATTTTCTCACCTATTCGATCGCGCCTCCGAACCACTACGGCATGATCACCTTTGCCGAAGGCGGCCGCCTCATGGCCGACATCACCGATGTCGAACAGGGCCAGATCGATTCCGGCATGAGGGTACACATGGCCTTCCGCATCAAGGACGTCGACGAAAAGCGCGGTTTCCGGCGTTATTTCTGGAAAGCGGTCCCCGCGCCCCAGGCATGACAAGGCCCGCCGGTTCCCGGCGGGCCTTGCATCGTCACTCTGTGATTGAGTTATTGCCCGGGCGGAGGCGGCTCGCTGGGCGGCGGGCCTTCCATTGCGCCCGGAGGCGGTTCCGGCGCCTCGAAGTGAAGCGTGATCGCACCGATACCGGCCGCGACATTCAGGCCCGTATTGCCTTCGATGCTGACCGGCTGCAGCGTGACGGAGCGATCGAATCCGCCAACCAGCACGTTCGCGCCGACGCCAACCCCGGCGGTGGCACTTGCGGTTGCGCCGCCATACCCGCCGGCAAGGGCTCCACGCTTCAATGACGTTGTTGGGGCAATGACGTCCCACACGAGAACGCCGCCAGCGGTGTAGCCGACATCGACGCCAAATTTGGACACTGTGCCGACATATCGTTCACCATAGCCGCGGCTCGGTGAGAAATTGCAGCGCAGATCCTTCGACGATCCGAAGATAAAACCCCAACCGCTGCTGACATGGCAGGTCAGCACGCCGACCTTCACGCCAGCCGCATCCGCGGGGCTGCCAAGCGCGAGCAAGGCTGCGATTACGGCTGCCGAGCCGCCCGCCGCCAGTAATTTCCTCGACATGATTGTAACTCCTCGTTTCTGCAGCGACTGCAGCCCTTTGGGCTCGCGGCGCGCGTTTACATCCTTGCGGAGGTTTCTCCGCAACCGTGAGAGGAACGCCGCCGGGGCGCGCGTGGTTCCGGCCCGTAATTGCTTTTTGTTTGGGTGAGGCTTCCTTTACACAACCGCGCGTGCGGCGCTAGACGGGCTTCTCAAGAAGGATCGGAGAGCTTTATGGCCACGGGCATCAAAGACAAGGTCGCGATTCTCGGCATGGGCTGCTCGAAATTCGGCGAGCGCTGGGAGTCGGGCGCCGAGGAGCTGATGGTCGAAGCGTATCTGGAGGCCCTGGAGGATGCCGGCGTCGAGACGAGCCAAATCCAGGCCGCCTGGTTCTCCACCGCCTTCGACGAGGTCAATGTCGGCAAGGGCGGCACGCCGCTTTCCGTGGCGTTGCGCCTGCCGAACATCCCCGTGACCCATGTCGAGAATTTCTGCGCCAGCGGATCTGAAGCGTTCCGGGGTGCGGTGTACGCCGTGGCTGCTGGAGCGTGCGACATCGCGCTCGCGCTCGGCGTCGAGAAGCTGAAGGACACGGGCTATGGCGGATTGCCGGCGCGCGAGCAGGGCACACTGAATCCGCTGTGGAACGCGAACGGCTCCGCGCCCGGAAACTTTGCCCAGCTCGCCTCCGCCTATCGCGCCAAGCACAAGGTCTCGCGCGACGATTTGAAGCGGGCGATCGCCCACGTCTCGGTCAAGAGCCATGCGAACGGCGCCAAGAATCCGAAGGCCCATCTGCAGAAGCCCATCACCGAAGAGATGTGCCTCAAGGCGCCGATGATCGCCGAGCCGCTGGGGCTCTTCGATTGCTGCGGCGTGTCCGACGGTGCGGCTTGCGCGATCGTCACCACGCCGGAAATCGCGAAGAGCCTCGGCAAGACCGATCTCATCACCGTCAAGGCCTTGCAGCTCGCGCTCTCCAATGGCCTGGAGAGCCAGCACAATTCCTGGGACGGAAGCTATTTCCATACGGCACGCATCGCCGCCAGGCGCGCCTATGAGGAAGCGGGCATCCGCAATCCGCGCGCCGAGATATCGATGATGGAAGTGCATGACTGCTTCTCCATCACCGAGCTCGTGACGATGGAGGACCTCCACATCAGCCGCGAAGGCGAAGGATGGAAAGACGTGCTCGACGGATTCTACGATGCCGGGGGCGGGGTGCCCTGCCAGATCGATGGTGGGCTCAAATGCTTCGGGCACCCGATCGGCGCCAGCGGGCTGCGCATGCTCTATGAGATGTATCTGCAGCTTCTGGGCCGCGCGGGCCCAAGGCAGCTCGCCTCGCCCAGGATTGGCCTCACACACAATCTGGGAGGTGCCCCGGCGATGAATGTCTGCTCCGTCGCCATCATCGGCGCCCAGGGCGCCTGAGCTTCTCACCCCGCGCGCAGATAGCGCACCGCCTCGTCACGCTCGAAGAGATAGAGAAGCACGCGCAATGCGTGGCCCCGTGCGCCCGCCAGTTCGGGATCGCGCTCCACGATCAGCCGCGCGTCGTCGCGGGCCGCGGCAAGCAGTTCGCCATGCACGGCAAGATCGGCGAGCCGGAATTCCGGCATCCCGCTCTGACGCGTACCCAGCAACTCGCCCGCACCTCTGAGGCGCAGATCCTCTTCCGCAATGACGAAACCGTCATTTGTCTCACGGAGAGTCTTGAGTCTCGCTTTCGCGGTTTCTCCGAGTGGCGGCTGATACACAAGCAGGCAGGTCGCGCGGTCCTTTCCGCGCCCGACGCGGCCGCGAAGCTGGTGGAGCTGGGCCAATCCGAACCGCTCCGCATGCTCGATCACCATGATCGTGGCTTCCGGCACATCGACGCCCACTTCGATCACCGTCGTGGCGACCAGCACCGGTGTGCGCCCGTCGCGGAACCGCTCCATCGCCGCGTCCCGCTCCGCAGGTTTCATGCGGCCATGGATCAATCCGATGACGTCGCCAAAAATTCGCCTGAGCGTGGCTGCGCGGTCTTCCGCCGCGGCGAGATCCGTCTTCTCGGATTCTGCGATCAATGGACAAACCCAGAAGGCACGCTCGCCGCGCGCAATCGCGCGGCGCAGATGTTCCGTCACTTCCTCCAGCCGTTCCGCCGAGACGAGCCGCGTGTCCACCGGTTTGCGGCCGGGCGGCAGACCCATCAGGCGCGAAACATCCATATCGCCATAGGCCGTGAGGGCCAGCGTGCGGGGAATGGGTGTGGCCGTCATGACGAGCACATCGGCCGGCATCTCGCCTCTGCCCTGGAGCTGGAGTCGTTGGTGCACGCCGAAGCGATGCTGCTCGTCGACGACAGCGAGTCCCAGATCGCGGAACTCCACACCCTCTGAAAACAGGGCATGCGTGCCGACAAGGATGTCGATCCTGCCTTCGGCGAGCGCACCCAGTATGTGTTCCCTCGCGCGACCGCGCTCGCGGCCGGTCAGCACGCTCACGCGCACGCCCGCTGCCGCCGTCAACGGTTCGAGTGCCGCAAAATGCTGACGGGCCAGAATCTCGGTGGGCGCCATCAGCGCGGCCTGCGAACCGGCCTCGATCGCGTTCAGCATCGCGAGCAGGGCGACGATCGTCTTACCGGCGCCTACATCGCCCTGCAGCAGTCTCAGCATGCGCGAGGTCGCCCGCATGTCTGCTCTTATTTCCGCAAGGACCTCCTCCTGCGCCTTCGTGAGCGCGAAGGGGAGTGCGGCGCGCGCCAGAGCAGCGCGTTTTCCGTCGCCGATGAAAGCTCGACCCTTGCGGACGCGCAGGCGATTGCGGATGAGGGCCAGCGCAAGCTGGTTGGCGAGGAGTTCGTCGAAAGCGAGCCGCGCACGCGCGGGCGCGTTGGGATCGAGGTCGTTTTCCGACTGCGGTGCATGCGCGGCGCGGAGTGCGCTGGCAAAGGAGGACCAGCCGCGCGCCGCGAGATACGCCGTGTCCTGCCATTCCGGCAGTTGGGGCAGTTTTTCGAGCGCGCCGCGGATGGCTTTCGACAGCGATTTTGCCGGCAGGCTCTCCGTCAGGCGGTAGACGGGCTCGTGCAGGGGCAGCTGGTCCGCCTGTTCTGGGGACACGATATAATCGGGATGCACCATCTGCAGCCGGCCGCCGAAGCGCTCGATCCGGCCGCTGACGATGCGCCTGGTGCCGACGGGCAGGGTGCGTGCGAGATATTCCGCCTTCGCATGGAAGAACACGAGCTCGACGGCCGAGGTCTCGTCCGAACAGCGCACGCGGTAGGGCTGGCGCGGATCGCGCCGCGGGACATGGTCGAGCACGTTGAGTGTGAAAGTCGCAACCCGGCCTTCGTCCGCGTCGATCAGCACGGGCCGCCACGAGCGGTCGATCACGCCCGAAGGCAGGTGGAACAAAAGGTCGACGATTCGGGTGCCGGCGGCCTTGCCCATGAGCTGAGCGAGCTTCGGCCCAACGCCTGAAAGCGTGGCTGTATCGGCGAAGAGCGGAAACAGAATCGCAGGCCGCATCGCGTGCCACGATAGGGGAGGGTTGTTGTCGGCCCAACATGGGAAAGCGAAGAAGTCCGGCCGGTGGCGCGATGCTCGAACCTGGCATCTCGAGCCGAAATCGGGCCGAGATCAGGCCAGAGCCGGCTCTGCCCTGTTTCTGCCCGCGCCAGCGGGCGCGAGTCGCCGGACGCCGGCCACGATCGCAAGCGCGATCAATGCCATGATCACCGCAAGCCAGCTTCCTGATGCTGCGATTGCGCCGGTTGCGGCCCAGGAGATCGACGAGAACGCTTCCGCATAGGTGGCGATGCGCGACGAGGTGTGGCGCCGCCGGAACTGGCTTCGTTTCGCCTGGGAACGGAACCAGAGCTGGATGGCGGTGGCGGAGATCGCCGCCGCTCCAATGCCCAAAGCGGCAACAATCGCGCTCATCGTCGAAATGAAACCGAGAGCGATCACGAATGGACAGAACACGATCGCGATCGCCCCCATCACCGCCTCGATTTTCGCCCGCAACAGCCGCGAGGCGGGAACCGGCGCCGAGGCGACGAGATCGGGGGCGTCTTCGCCCGAAATGGTGAGCCAGGCGAGGCCGCCCGCAAGCTGACCCGCCGCCATGACGAGGACCGGCACGCAAATGGCGGATGCGTTTCCGCCGAACGCGAAGCTCCGCCACAGGAGCAGCGCCGGCGGCAGAAGATAGAGAAGTTGCATCAGCGACTGGGAAATCAGCCAGGGATCGCGCAACAGCAGCAGCCATTCCTTTAGCCGGAGCGCCTCCGCCGCTGTGTGCGTGCGAAAGGCGCGGCCCTTCTTCTGGGCGCCCCGGTCGTTATTTCCGAGACCGGCCGCAGCGATCGCGCAGTCGGAAAATCTCGGCGCGGCCCGCATCGTAACCGCGAGAAAGAGCGCGAGGGCCGCCGCGACGGTGATGGCGAGACAGGTCGCGTCGCCCAAAGCGGCGCGCGCGGGCCACCAGAACGGACTGTTCGCATCCGGCGCGTGCGCGATAAAGGCAGGCGAGCGCAGAAACGCAAAACGCGACAGCGACCCGGTTGAAATCATCGCGGCGACCTGCAGCCCGATCACAAACGCGCCGCCGATCACGGCCGCGAGGATCTGCGCCGCGAACCGGGTACGCCTGGGCCCGATCGCGCGGAACAAGGCAAGTGTCAGAACGACGGCCAGCGCTGTTGCGGTCAGTGCCACGGCGACGAGGACGCCATAAGCGCCGAACCACCGCCAGCCCCCGTGCCATGCCATCACGTCGATGAAGGGTCCAACAAGCAGCAACGACATCGTCGAGACCGAAAGCGCCATCGCGCCCAACCGGACGGCAAAGAGTTTCTGCGCCTCCACGGGCGACGACAGAATGAGTTCGAGATCGGAGCGCGAATAGAAAGCGCGTGTCACGTTCTCCATCGCCTGGGACAGCATGGCAGACCCTGACAGCAGCAACGTGGCGGTGACCGCGATAAGAGTTGGCAAATCGGCCTGGACCGTCTCCCATCCCGTGCGCGCCAATACCAGCAGCGCAATGCCGTGCATTGCGCACACGAACACGAAGGCGATCAGCGCAACGACAGGCTCGCGCTCGCGCCGGCCCGCGGTCAGCATCGAGAGAAAATCGCGCCAGGAGAGCCGCAACTCGTGACGCGCGAACCAGGCGAACGATCCGGGCCTCGTCATTCCGCGGCGATGCCCGGTTCGACCATGGCGAGGAACAGGTCCTCGAGGCTCGCTGCGCCGCGGCCGGCCTGGCCGCGCAGATCTTCGAGCGTTCCTTCGGCGATCAGCGTGCCGTGCGCGATGACGCCGATGCGGTCCGCCATGCGCTCCGCGATTTCCAGGATATGCGTCGTCATGATGACCGTGTTTCCCGCACGAACTCTTTGGGCGAGCACGTTCTTCACCAGCCGTGCGGCGCCGGCATCGAGGCCGGTCAGCGGCTCGTCGAGAATGATAAGTTGCGGTTCGTGGACGAGAGCGCCCGCCAGCGCCACTTTCTGTCGCATGCCGCGCGAGAATCCTTCGCAGCGCTCATGCGCGTGCGCCTCAAGCCCGAGCCAGCCGACAAGCTCGTGTGCGCGGCTCTCGGCGAGCGCGGGTTCGACGTTCCACAATCCGCCGACGAAGGCGAGATATTCGAGCGGGGTCAGCTTGTCGTAGATCATCGGCTCGTCGGAGAGCCATCCCATGACGCGCTTTGCCGCGACGGGATCAACGAGCGCATTGATGCCGAACACGGAGATGGCGCCCGCATCCGGATGCAGCAACCCGCTCACCATCCTCAGCGTCGTGGTCTTGCCCGCGCCGTTGGGGCCGAGCAGCATGTAGAACTCGCCCGCCCGCACGCGCATGTCGAGCCCATCGACCGCCGGCCGCGCAAAGCTCTTGCGCAGCCCGCGGATTTCCAGCGCCGGTGCCACCCCTGGCATTCCATCCCGTTCCATTCCGGCAACTTAGGCGACAGTGGTTTCGAACCCATAAAGCGGAGAGGGCAGGGCAGCCGGCGCGGACCAGTTCCCTCCATAGCTCCGTCATGTTTCCCCTATAGCTCCGTCATGGCCGGGCCGTTGTCCCGGCCACCCATGGACACCGTGCTGGTCATGATTCCTCGACGCCTTCATCGCTTTTTAAACGATGAGCAGCGGGAGTTGCCGCAAGTCGGCGTGATTATCAATTTTTGCTTCTTGACGCGGTGTTCATGGGTGGCCGGGACAACGGCCCGGCCATGACGAGGTTTTTTTTGGGACACCTCGCCGAAGACGGGTCACGCAGTCATCTTCCTCCGTGGCTCCGCGCGCTAGCGCTTGGCGCCTTGGCGGTTCACTTCTCGGCGAACGCTTGCCACGGCGCGAATTGCGTGCCGATGATGGCGGGGGCGCGCAGTTCTTGCGCTAGTGAAGGTTCTTCATGTTCGCAAACGTCGGAAGTGCACGCATCTTTTTCGACACGGTGGGCTCGTGCCTTGCCATCGATGGCGAGCGCATGGTGGAGAAGCCGGCGCTCATCGTCATGCATGGCGGCCCGGGCTTCGATCATTCCATGATGCGGCCGTATTTCGACCGCTTCGCCGATACGCACCAGGTCGTCTACATCGATCACCGCGGCAATGGCCGTTCGACCGGCGCGCCGGACAGCTGGACGCTCGCGCAGTGGGGCGACGACGTGAAGGCGCTCTGCGATGCGCTCGGCATCGAAAAGCCGGTGGTCTACGGAAACTCGTTCGGCGGGATGGTGGCGATTTCGTACGCCTCGCGCCATCCCGGTCATCCCGCGAAGCTGATCCTCTCTTCGACGGCGGCGCGCATGCATTTCGACGACACGTTTCGCATGTTGGAGGAACGCGGCGGCCCCGAAGCGCGCGCCATTGCCGAGCGCTTCTGGGTGACGGCGGATGCCGCGACGATGGCGGACTACATGCGGGTCTGCATGCCCTTCTACAATCCGGGCAACGCGGAGGGCCAGGCCGCAGCACGCCGGCGCGCCATCTTTCGCTCCGACGTCACGCGCCATTTCGCGCTGGGTGAAATGCGCAGCATGGATGCGCGCGCCCAGCTCGCGCAGATCCGCTGTCCGACGCTTGTCACGGTTGGCACCTACGATCCCATCACGCCCGTCGGCTGCGCCGAGGAGATCCACGCGGCGCTGCCCGCTGGCATCTCCCGACTCGAAATTTTCGACGGCGCAGGCCATGGCGTGCATCGGGATCGGCCCGACGAGGCGGAGCGCGTGATGCGCGCATTCCTCGCCTCATGAGCGCGACGCCGCCGCGGCTTTCCTCGCGCAATGTCGCCGCCGCGATCGCGGGAAACGCGCTCGAATTCTACGATTTCGTCACTTACGCGTTCTTCGCTGTGCAGATCGGGCGCGTCTTCTTTCCCGCATACAGCGAATATGGAAGCCTGATGCTGTCTCTGGGGACCTTCGGCGCGGGCTTCGCGATGCGGCCGATCGGCGGCATCCTGATCGGACGCTATGCGGACCGCGTGGGGCGAAAGCCCGCAATGATTTTCAGTCTCGCGCTCATGGGTGCGGCGGTTCTCGCCGTCGCCGTCATTCCTTCCTATGCCGCGATCGGCGTCGCAGCGCCCGTGCTGGTGGTGATCGCACGCATGGCGCAGGGCTTCGCGCTGGGCGGCCAGGTGGGATCCACCACGGCGTTCCTGATGGAAGCGGCGCCGCTTTCGGAGCGCGGCGTCTACACGGCGTGGCAGGGCGGCAGCCAGTATTGTGCCAGTCTCGCGGGCGGCATCGTCGGTATTCTTCTTTCCAGTTTTCTCGATGCGGACCAGCTTCAGACCTATGGCTGGCGCATCGCCTTTGCGCTCGGCGCGCTGACGCTGCCGTTTGGACTCTTTCTCATCCGCAACGTGCCGGAGACCTTGAACAGGTCGGCTGATATTTCCGTGGATGCGGCGGCCGGCGGCGACTGGGCACTGTGCGTCGTTCATCGCCGGGTGATTTTGCTCGGCCTCGTCACGCTCGCAAGCGCCACCATCTTCACCTACCTGACCAATTATATGACCACCTTCGCGGAGACCGTGCTGCATCTCGGCAATGCGGTGGCGTTCGGCGCGACGCTCGTCGTCGGTGTGAGCGGACTTGCGGGAGTCATGTTCGGCGGCTGGCTTTCCGACCGCGTCGGGCGCTGGCCTGTCATGGTATGGCCGCGCGTCGTGTATCTCTTTTTTGTCTGGCCGCTTTATGCCTGGATCGTGGAGATGCACGGTGCGGCCGCGCTCTACGCCGCCACGGCCGTGCTGGTGTTTCTCGGTACGATGAGTTTTGGGCCATTTTATGCGGCGCTGACCGAGAGTTTGCCTACGCGCATCCGTGGCAGCGCCGTCGGCACGACCTATGCCATTTCGATCGCTATTTTCGGGGGCAGCGCGCAGCTCATCGTCACCTGGCTCATCCATGTTTCCGGCAACCCGCTCGCGCCTGCGTGGTACCTGATCGCAAGCGGCATCTGCGGCGTGATTTCAACCGCGATGATGGCGGAGACCGCGCCAGTGCGCGTCGGCCTCGCCGCACACCCCGCCCCCGCCGCCGCGGAGTAAATTGTTTGCATAGGGAAAAGACAAAAGGTTCTAGCGCAGAGGAAAGCGCAGAGGAAAGCGCAGAGGACGCAGGAAAGAGCTTGCGCGCCGGAGGCGCGCGATACTTACCCTGCGTCCTCCGCGCATCCTCTGCGTCCTCTGCGTTAAAACTTTCTGGAGGCGCACGATGACGGATCGGATGGATGCGGAAATGTGGATCGAGGCGGGGCGGGAGCTGCTGCCGGAAATGATAGCCCTTCGCCGCGCCATTCACGCGGAGCCCGAACTCGGTCTCAGGACTCCGGCGACGACGGCGAAGGCGAAAGAGGCGCTCGCCGGCCTGCCGCTCGAATTCTTCGAAGGGCCATCGACCGCAGGTTTCGTCGCCCGGCTCGCCGGTCCCGCAAACGGCCGTACCGTGCTTCTGCGCGGCGACATGGATGCGCTGCCGCTGCGCGAAGATACCGGACTCTCGTTCGCCTCGCGGAACGACGGCAAGATGCACGCGTGTGGTCACGACACCCATGTCGCCATGCTGGCGGGAGCGGCGAAGGCGCTGTGTGCCAACCGCGACCGGCTCGCGGGATCGGTGCTGTTCATGTTCCAGCCCGGCGAGGAAGGCCATCACGGCGCGCGGTTCATGCTTGAGGACGGACTCATCGATCCGCTGCCCGATGCCGCCTTTGCGCTGCACGTCTGGCCAAATCTTCAGAGCGGCGTCTTTGCAGGCCGCGCCGGACCTGTGCTCGCGGCGGCCGACCGCATTCTCATCACTGTAACAGGCAGGGGCGGCCACGCCTCGCAGCCCCAATTTGCCGTCGATCCCATACCGATCGCCTGCGAGATTGTGACCGCGCTGCAGAGCTTCGTCACGCGTCGCATTGCGATCGACGATCCCGTCGTCATCACCATAGCCCGTATTTCATCGGGCACGACAAACAATGTCATTCCCGAGATTGCCGAACTGGAAGGCACAATCCGCAGCCTGTCGGACTCCTCTCGGGCGCTCGCGCATGAGGGCGTGCGCCGCGTCGCCGGAAACATCGCCGCCGCGCATGGTGCGTCAGCGTCGGTGACCATCGTTCCGGGGTATCCGGTGACGGTTTGCGACGAACGCGCGGTAAAGCTTGCGCAGGAGACCGCGCAGCTTTTGTTCGGCGAGGCGGCGTGGAAGACGCTTTCAGCTCCACGGATGGGCGCAGAGGACTTCTCCTATGTGCTCCAGAAGGTTCCGGGCGCGATGTTGAATCTCGGTGCGACTCCCGAGGGAGGCGATCACCGAACCTGTTGCGGGCTTCATTCCAACCGCATGATTCTCGACGAATCCATCATGGCGCGCGGCGCCGCAATGCATTGCGCGCTCGCCGAAGCTTTCCTCAACGATGGATTTGACGAGACCAAGTAAGTTTAGCGCAGAGTACGCAGAGGATGCGCAGGGGACGCAGACCAAAGTTTTGCGCGCCTTCGGCGCGCTAGTGTTTCCTGCGTCCTCCGCGCATCCTCTGCGCTGAATCCTTTTTTGTTCACCCGTTGCCGGTGCCGTCGCCGTGCAGGTCGAGCGCGAGATAGGATGTCGTACCGTCGCGCATCACCAGAAGCGGAAGCTCCTGCCGCCGCGAATTCTGCGCCGCGCGAAGTTGCGACGCCGCGTCCGAAGGCGAGGCAATCTCCCGTCCGCCGATGCGCAGGATCACGTCGCCTGACTGCAGCCCGCTCGCGTCGGCGCGGCTGCCGGGCTCGACGGCTGCGACGAGAACGCCTTCCCGCGGAGCGAGGCCGAGTGCATCGCGGCGGTCCGCGGAAAGCGGCGTGAGCTCGAGACCGAGCGGCCCACCGTTCTCGTCGGAATTCGCGGAAGCCAGTTTCTGCTGTGCGTGCTCCCCGGCAATCGTCACGTCGAGTGTGTGTTCCTGGCCGTCACGCCAGACGCGTACGGGTACGGTCTTGCCGGCCGGCGTCGCCGCGACTGCGAAAGCGAGATCACGCATGTTTTCGACGGACGAGCCATCGAATGCCGTGATGACATCGCCCTGCTTGATGTCCCCGCGCGCGGCCGGTGAATCCTTCGTCACCACATCGACCAGCACGCCCTTGTCGTGGCCAAGCCCCACCGCTTTGGCGAGGGCGGGCGTGACTTCCTGCATCTGGACGCCGAGCCAGCCGCGCGCGACGCGGCCATGTTCGCGCAACTGATCGACCACGTTGCGCACCACGTCCGACGGAATCGCGAAGCCGATGCCGACGCTGCCGCCCGAGGGCGAATAGATCGCGGTGTCGATGCCGATCACCTGGCCAGACTGGTCGAACAGAGGTCCGCCGGAATTGCCAGGATTGATCGGCGCGTCGATCTGCAGGAAATCATCATACGGTCCGGCGCCGATGTCGCGGTTGTTGGCCGAAAGGATCCCCGCGCTCACGCTGCCGCCGAGTCCGAACGGATTGCCAACGGCGATCACCCAGTCACCCACGCGTGCCTTCTTCGAATCACCGAAGGCGAGATAGGGAAGGGGCTTCGGCGCGGGAATCTTGAGCAGCGCCAGGTCGGTCTTGGTGTCGCGGCCGACGACGCGCGCCGCGACGGTGGAACCGTCGGCGAGCGTCACCTGGATATCGGAGGCATCGTCGATGACGTGATTGTTGGTGACCACATAGCCGTTCGGGTCGATCAGGAAGCCCGAGCCCAGCGCGTGCGTGGGCCGCGCGTTCTGCTGCTGGAGCAGGCGCTGCGCGTCGGGCCCGAGGAATTGCTGCAGCATGTCTGCCATCGGGCCGTTCTGCGGCAGCACGAGCCGCGACTTCTTCACCTCCTGCGTCGTGGAAATGTTCACCACGGCGGGCTTCACCGCGGCGACGAGTTCCGCGAATCCCGGCAGTTTTACCGCGCCGGGAACGGAGATCGGCGGTGGGCTCGTCGCCTGTGCGACGGAGAGCCCCGCGATCGCGCCTCCCGCAAGAAGCGCAGTTCCCAGCAATAAAGCTGCAACCCGGTTGCGGCGTGGTTTCTGTGTGGTGTCGTTCGTCATTGCTCGAGCCTCGTCTCAAATTCCTCGCAAGGCCGCGTTCGCGGCGGCCATATTTCAGCAAGGATTTGGGTTCGGAGATTTCACGCTGCAACGCCTCTCCGGATGAAAAATTTTTGAGATTTCGCCGCGGGTTGGCCCCCGGGGCCCGCGAGGCTTCACATTGCTTTTCCGCAATCAGCGTCTACTGTCGCGCCCCTGCACCGGTAGCTCAGCTGGATAGAGCACCAGACTTCGAATCTGGGGGCCGCGGGTTCGAATCCTGCCCGGTGCACCAGCTCCGACCTGAATCGGGAATGGATAAGGTGTCGCCGTATTCATTGTGTCCGTCCGTTGTGATCTGGACGAGGTTGCGAAGGCGGCTCGCAAGCTCATCTGCGAAAGCGATTGCCGTTTCGGAGCTGCGGTCGCCAATGCGCCATGACACGACACGCTTGGTATCCGCGTCGATCGTAACCTGAGGGCTCCTGGAGCGGCAAGCGCACTGTGGCCAAGTGCTCTCGCGGCAAAGGCCGCTGGACAGAAGAAGAAAGTCGTCTCATACTTTCGCACAATCTTGAAACAAAAAGGGGGTTCCATGCCGCGCCTGATCAGCAAACCGGATTCCGTGTTCGCCCATCTGCCAGCCGGGATTGTTTCGGCCGCGCTTGTGCTGGGCATCGCGGGCTTCGGAGTTCCGGCCGCTGCGAACGCAATCAGGGAGGTTACCCTGGCGACGCCGGATCAGGCATTGGCCTATTGCCAATCCGGCAAAATGCCGGCGGCCGACATCGCCTATATCGCCGGTGGGCCCGGGCTCGTGCAGTATGGGCCCAACCAGGGCTGTGCACAGCAGGTGGCGACCAAAATCAGGGTCACGAAATCCATTCAGGTTGTCGGCACGCGCGTCAAGGAATGCGGGCTTGCGAGCGCCACGAAGGCAATTGCGTTTTGCCAGAGCGGCGCCATGGGTGAATGGGACATTGATTACATCTCGGGCAAGGTCGGCAAGACACTTAACGGGCCCGGCTATGGCTGCAACGTGAACTTCTCGACCAGCAGCATCGGCAACGCCATCTGCAGATAGCACTCAGCGGGCCGAGTTACGCAGCGCGAGATCGTGGCCATTTCGTTGCATGACGAGCGCGACGCTCGACTGTGAAGATGATGCACGACGTTCGCGCGCGTGCCGTGGCGCTGTTGGCGTCGGAACCCGCCGCGTGAAAAGCAAAGTGCCCGGTTGCCCGGCGGCCGCCGGCCGGGGTGTGGGTCGTCACCGAAGCTCTGGGCGCGGAGCGCGGGAATGCTAAGGTCCCGCCAAACAACAAACTACGAGGGGAATCATGCGTCGCCCTCTGCTTCTTGCGGCAACCGGCCTGTCATTCCTTCTGGCTGCACCGCCGCCAGTCAACGCGGCGGGTTCCGAGGACACCGCGCTCTTCACGCGCTTCGATGCGGCTATCCGTCCCGATGACCTCAGGGACTGGATGAAGCTTCTCGCTGCGGAGCCCAATCACGTCGGTTCGCTGCACGACAAGGCGAATGCCGAATGGATCCTGGCCCGGTTCAAATCCTGGGGCTGGGACGCGCACATCGAATCGTTCGACGTGCTCTATCCGACGCCCATCCACGAAGCGCTCGAGATGGTTTCGCCACACCGGTTTAAGGCGATGCTGCAGGAGCCGCCGATCCCCGGCGACAGCAGCGCGCGGGCGAAGGAGCCCGCCCTGCCGACCTATTTCGCCTATCAGGGCGACGGCGATGTGCGGGGCGAACTCGTCTATGTGAATTACGGCATGAAGGAGGACTACGACACGCTCGAGCGGCTGGGTGTGCCGGTGAGGGGGCGCATCGTCATCGCCCGCTACGGTCATGGCTGGCGCGGGCTCAAGCCCAAGCTCGCCTGGGAGCACGGTGCGCTCGGCTGCATCGTCTATTCCGATCCGCAGGACGACGGCTACGGGCAGGAGGCGGCCTATCCTTCAGGCCCCATGCGTCCGCCGCACGGTATCCAGCGCGGTTCCGTGGAGGACTACCAGTTCGAGGGTGATCCGCTGACGCCGGGTGTGGGCGCGACGAAAGACGCAAAACGACTCCCGATCTCCGACAGTCCCGTGATCCTCAAAATCCCCGCCCTGCCGATCTCTTATGCCGATGCCCAGGTCCTGCTCGCATCCATCGGCGGCCAGGTGGCGCCGGAATCCTGGCGCGGCGCGCTGCCCATCACCTATCGCGTCGGCCCGGGCGGCGAGACGGTCCATCTTGCCGTCAAGTCCGACTGGAGCCTGAAGCCGATCTACGACGTGATCGCGACACTCAAGGGCAGCACGCTGCCGGACGAATGGGTCATCCGCGGCAACCACCACGATGGCTGGGTGTTCGGCGCCAGCGATCCGCTGTCGGGCCAGGTGGCGCTGCTCGCGGAAGCCAAAGCGATGGGTGCGCTCGCGGCCAGCGGGTGGCGGCCCAAACGCAGCATCATCTACACGAGCTGGGACGGCGAGGAGCCCGGACTGACCGGCTCGACGGAATGGGTGGAAACCCATGCCGACGAATTGAAGCAGAAGGCCGTTCTCTACATCAACTCCGACACAAATCATCGCGGCATACTTTCGGTCGAAGGCACCCAGGACTTTGAGGGGCTGGTCGATGCGGTCGCCAAAAGCGTGACCGATCCCGAGACGGGCGTTTCCGTGGGCGAGCGCATGCGCGCGCACTTGCGGCTCGCAACTTTCGATTCTCACAGCGAGGACAAGGATCACGCCAAGGCGGTCGCGGCTTTCGCGGCCGATCCGGCCCGCGATCTGCCCATCGACGCGACGGGTTCGGGCTCCGACTACGGCAGCTTCGTCAATCATCTGGGCATTCCTGTGCTCAATCTCGGATACACCGACGAGGGCAAATCAAACGGCGTCTACCATTCGCGCTATGACACGTTCGAGCATCACAGCCGCTTCGTGGATCCGGGCTTCGTCTACGATTCGCTGCTGGCCAGGACGGTCGGGAGGGTGGTGCTCATGGCGGCCGATTCCGATCTGCCGCTGCAGAGTGCTTCCGACTTCGCGGCCGAGATCGCGCTAGACCTCAAGGAGGTAAAGAAACTCGCCACGGACCAGCGCGACAAGGCGCAGAAACAGGCGGGCCTCCTGCGCGACCGCGCCTTCACGCTTGACGCCGATCCGACGAAGCCCTTTGGCGTGCCCACGGCGCTCAAACCCGTCCCGGCCTTCGATTTCTCCCCGCTCGATTCGGCTGTCACGCGACTATCAAAGAGCGCCAGGACTTACGACGACGCGCTCGCCACACATGGCTCAGCGCTTTCCGCCGATCACCTCGCGCAGCTTCAGTCGCTGATGCAGGGCATCGATCAGACGCTGACTGCCGAAGTGGGGCTGCCAGGGCGGCCATGGTTCCGCAACCTCGTCTATGCGCCCGGAACGCTGACAGGCTACGGCACGAAGACGCTGCCCGGCGTGCGCGAGGCCATCGAGCAGGAGCGCTTCGACGATGCCATGCGCTACATCACGCTCACGGCCGGCGTGCTCAACGCCTATACTGACAGGCTTGATCAGGCGAGCGCACTTCTGCGCGAGACGCAACAGGCGGCCCGCTAGCAGGGAACAGCATGACACCGCATTTCAGGCTGTAATTGCCGCGCTTTTTCCGTTGCTCCGATCGATTACTTCATGAGTTTGAAAACGGTGCCGTAACCCTGGCCTCCGATTTGGGTCGTGCCGTAGAGATTGCCCGCTCCGTCTTTGATCAGGCCGCCATCCGGGTTTATGCCATCGGCGTGAGCCTTGAAGGTGTGGAGATGGTTTCGGTGCCGTTCGGCGCAACTTTGAAGACTGTGCCGCAACCTTCCCCCATGTAGCAGCCCGTGTTGCCGCCCGCGTACGTCGTCCTGTACACATTGTCTTTCGCATCCAGAATCACGCCGGCTGCAGGGTCATCGCCATCGTGTCCGCTCTGGAAACTGTGCAGCACGGTTTCGGTGCCATCCGGGGCAAGCTTAAACACCGTGCCGCAGCCGAAAGCGCCGGAGCTGCAATCTCCGCCACACGCCGTCGTGCCGTAGAAATTTCCCGCCTTATCGGCGACGACGCCCGCACTGGGGCCCTGACCGTCAGCGGCACCGCGGAAGTTATAAAGCACCGTTTCGGTGCCGTCGCGCGCAAGTCGGAAAACGACTCCGCAGCCAAGAAATATGCCGTCCACGCAGTTGCCGCCCTGGGACGCCGTGCCGTAGAGATTGTCGTTCTTCGCAATCAGGCCCCCGGTAGGAAAGGCGCCGTCCGGGCAATTCTGCGATTGGCAGAAAGAATAGAGCACGGTTTCGGTGCCTTCTGGCGAAATTTTGAAAACGACGCCGCAACCATAGGAATCCGGTGGACAAGTCATGCCGCCCTGGAGAGTGGTGCCAAAAAGATTGCCCTTCGCATCCATGATCACGCCCGCGTAAGGGTTCCCCCCGTCGCTTCCGCCGCGGAAGGCATAGAGCACCGTTTCCTTGCCGCCCGGCTTGAGCTTGAAGACGGTGCCACAGCCGTAACCGGAGTCGCAGCCCGCGTTGCCACCCTCAGACGTCGTTCCATATAGATTGCCGACCGCATCCATGATCAGGCCGGCCATGGGATACGCGCCATCGCCGCGGCCGCCCTTGAAGACATGGAGTACCTTTGCGGTGCCATCCGGCTTGAGCTTGAACACGGTGCCACAACCTCCGCCGTTATGGCAGCCGGTTCCGCCGCCTGCGTAAGTCGTTCCATACAGATTGCCGCTCGCGTCCCTGGTCAGGCCACTGTAGGGGAATGCTCCAAGCGCTCCGCCGGGAAAGCTATAAAGCAACTTGAAGCTGCTATTGGCCCCCGCGCCATGCAACGGAACGAAGAGTGCCAGCGGCAACAAGCAGCCGACCCATTTGTGGAACATGTGCAGGATGTTATTCATAGAACTCCCCCAAATTTGATCACTTAGTATGACCCTGATCTGGCGAATGCGCCACGCTCGGCCAGGCGGACTGTGGCGCATCCCGCAGGGGAGCGGCACCTTGCGGAAGCTGGTTTGGCGTGCGGCCGCAAAGGGCCATCAGTCTGGGTGTTTTGGCGACCGTGCCTTGATCCAAAATGGGGACCGCAGGGAATTTATAGTCCTTCGCGATCCTCCGATCTGATGCCGAACGATGGGGTACATCGATCCGTTCCGGTCGCTGGACAAGGGCGTTGTGCCTCAGTAACTCTCGGTCATGGACAAGAAAGATTTCAGCGTTCGAAGCGTCCTCGCTGGCGAGGCGCCGAAGGACATTCCCGTCACCGTCAAAGGCTGGGTGCGTACGAGGCGGGACTCAAAGGCCGGAATTTCATTCGTGCATCTGTCGGACGGATCGTCGTTCCATCCTCTGCAGGTCGTCGCGCCCAACACGCTCCCCAATTACGCCGATGAGGTCCTGAGACTGACCGCGGGTTGCGCGCTCGAAGCGGAGGGCATGATCGTGCCGTCGCCGGCGAAGGGGCAGCCTTTCGAGATGCAGGCGAACGCGATCCGGGTGATCGGCTGGGTCGAGGATCCGGACTCCTATCCGATCCAGCCGAAACCGCATTCTCTGGAGTACCTGCGCGAGGTGGCCCATCTGCGGCCGCGCACCAACGTAATTGCAGCAGCGACGCGGGTGCGGCACACGCTGGCGAAGGCGATCCACAGGTTCTTCGACACGAACGGATTTTTCTGGGTCAACACGCCGATCATCACCGGGTCCGACGCGGAGGGCGCGGGC
The DNA here is from genome assembly GCA_035567755.1 of Rhizomicrobium sp. Classification (GTDB taxonomy): domain Bacteria; phylum Pseudomonadota; class Alphaproteobacteria; order Micropepsales; family Micropepsaceae; genus Rhizomicrobium. The sequence continues at coordinate 126,406 of DATMPH010000019.1, read as the reverse complement.
GCCCTGTTCCGCGTGTCGACGCTCGATCTCGCCAATCTGCCCCGCACGGAAGAGGGCGCGGTGGATTTCGGGAAGGATTTCTTCGGCCGCGAGACGTTCCTGACCGTGTCGGGGCAACTCAACATCGAGGCGTATTGTCTCGCACTCACCAAAGTCTACACGTTCGGGCCGACGTTCCGCGCCGAGAACTCCAACACCAGCCGTCACCTCGCGGAATTCTGGATGATCGAACCGGAGATCGCTTTCGCGGACCTCTCGGACGATGCGACTCTGGCAGAACGGTTACTGAAATCCGCCTTCGAGACGCTGCTGAAGGAACGGCAGGAAGATCTCGCCTTCTTCGACGAGCGGATCGAGAAGGGGCTGGTGGCCAAACTGGAGGGGATCGTCGGCTCCGAATTCGTGCGCATGGATTACGGCGAAGCCATCGCGGTGCTTGAGCGAGCAACGGAGAAGTTCGAGTTTCCGGTGAAGTGGGGCGTCGATCTGCAGTCGGAGCACGAGCGCTATCTCACCGAGAAGCATGTGAAGAAGCCCGTGGTGGTGATGAACTACCCCAAGGACATCAAGGCGTTTTACATGCGCTCGAACGACGACGGCAGGACGGTCGCGGCGATGGATGTGCTGGCGCCCGGAATCGGCGAAATCATCGGCGGCAGTCAGCGCGAGGAGCGCCTCGACGTGCTGGACGCGCGCATGGCGGAGCGCGGCATCGATCGCGAGCACTATGCGTGGTACCGCGATCTGCGCCGCTACGGCACCGTGCCGCATGCAGGTTTCGGCCTCGGCTTCGAACGCACCATGGCCTACGTCACGGGCCTCGCGAACGTGCGCGACGCGATCCCGTTTCCGCGAACGCCCGGCCACGCGAAATACTGAAACCAGCAGGAGCAGTGAAAAAAGGCTTTAACGCAGAGGACGCTAAGGAAGCGCAGTGGGCGCAGAAGAACCCTTGGCTTGCAACGCGCAAACGACCCTCCGTCCCCCGCGTTAAAATCTTTCGGTGGTGTTCTACAGTTTCGCGTATGGCTGGTGATTGTAGTATTTCGGATATGAGTCGAGGCGGATGTGCACCCAGGGGACGCCGAGGCCGGACGTGCTGATCCAAATCCGCTTATCGTTCTCGGTCAAGACGTCGCTTATCGCGCTGCCGAGAGTTTGGAAGAGCTCCTGCCGTTGCCCGATTGGCGCCGACCGCACAAATGTTGCGATATGGCCGTAGGACTCCAGGTCTGAGATTTTTTTCGGCGCTACCAACACTGCGTCACCGCCCAGGTTACGGAACGTCACGACAGAGGCCGAGGCGGGAGCTTCAAACTTTGAATCAAATGCACGGGCGTCCGGGTGCAGCTGCTCCAGACCGTCGCTGCGAATCGCTACATACTCGTAGTCGATTTCCGACTGTCCCCGGCGGATCGGCGGCATCTCCCAGAAGAACGCCGGAAAATCCGTGGCCGCCAATCCGGCAATGAAGAACGCGCGGAACTCCTCGTTGTCGCGCCAGCCTGCGATCACCTCCGCAAAGGACAGCGTCCGTCCCGCTGATGTGAGGAAGACTCGTTCACTCCATCCCTGCCGGATCGTCTGGCGTTGTGAGACCCACATCCTTTTTGTTTCTTCTCACTGGTAGCCCGTTCAGTCCCTACACCGCATCCCGGAATAAAAAATCCCCTCATGGCACATGCCATGAGGGGATGGATAAGGAAGGAGCGTGATCAGCTATTTGTTACTGACCCGGGCAGACATTGGATTCGTCGTTCTGGAAGGCCAGCCAGCTGTGGACGGAGGTCGAGCGCGGAGCGCCGAAATAGCCCAGGAACACGAGAGATTGCAGATTGTAGGTGAACCCACTGAGCGTGTACGGATAGCCTCCGTAATTGGGTCCGCCTTCGAGCGGATCTCCCACTTCCAGAATGCTGTTGTCGGTGCAATTCACGCGATTGTCGACAAAGGGATCGTCGAGCCACTCGCCGAGTTCATGGGAAAGCGCCGACACGTCCTGGGAGAAGGCTCCCGCCGAGTCCACATAGGTCGCGTAGGAGTAGGTCTGGCCGCTAGGCTGCACGCCGTTCGCGGAATGGTAGCCCCCGATACAGCAGCCGCCCGAAGTCAGATAGATGTCGTAGGTGATAAAGAGCGGCAACACGCCCGGATTGATCTGGGTCAGGTTGCGCATGAAGGTCTGCAGATTGCTGTCGAACGCATTGATGCCCATCGTTCCAACTTTTCCGGAACCGAAGGGATTGTTGATGACGTTACCCTGGGATCGGGAAACATTAATCGTCTGCTCTGGCAGCACCGTCGGGGTTCCCAGGAGGACATGGTAGCTGCTGTTCGTGCTGACGGACGACCAGAAATTGCCGCGCTGGAACGCATCGATGTACTGCGTCGTGCCGAGATCGGTCCCGCCCTGCACGAAGTCGATTCCCGCAACGAACAGCGGTGAATTGAGCGTGTTCTGCACCACTGTCTTGCCGTTGGACAGAACGTGCGTGCCGGGATCGAACGTCATGTTGCCGTTTCTGTTGCCATAAACCATTTTGATCGGCACCAGCATGACCTGCACGGTCGTCGCGGTGTTGGTCGTGGAAGGGTTGGTGCCGACCATTGTGTAGTTGATAACCCTGTGCGTCAGGTCGGTGAAGCTGCCGTTCCATTGGGCCAGCGTGGACGCCGGATGATGCGGAGCCAGGTTTAGATGGTTGGGCAGCGTTACAAACCTCGGCTTCGCTGTGGTGCCTGCGCTTGCCGGCAGGGCGAGAAGGCTTGCCGCCGCGAGCGTGGCGAGCGGTGCGAATCGTGAAGTCATGAGACGGATCTCCCCGGAGTTGTCAGCCAGTATTGCGGTCAGAATAGCAGGGCCGGAACATCCGTCCAGCTCCCGCCCATTTCGATCATTGACACAGTCTTATCTTTTTTGAATCGATCTTCTCGACCAGCCGTCCCCCATGTCGGGGGCCATCCTAGGTCCCGGGGAACCGCTAAACATTCAGCAGTTCGCCGACCGCCCGATGTGCCTGATCGATGGCGCAGTCGGTATAGGCCGCATATCCCGAATCGGAATTGGCGATCGCGATGCGCCCGAAGCGCTTGCGCGCGACCAGGTTCGGCCCGTGATCGGCGTCGAAGTCCCGGTCCCAAAGCGAGTTGTATTCCGGTGCGTAACCGTGCGGCCAGCGGTTCACTGCAATGCCCTCGATGTCGCGCGCCGGATCGAAACCGCCGGGTCCGAGCGTGCGCGCGAGCTGGTCGCGGATGTTGCGTTCGAATGTCTCGAAACTCGTCTGCAGCAAATCCATGCGTCCCGCGCGGTTCTGATCGTATTCGGAGAGTCCGGGCTTCGCGGGCGCGCGCATCATGCGGATGACAATCGGTTCTTCCGGCGAACGCGCACTCCTGTAGCTGCCGATATTCACCGCCGGACTCAGATTGACGCCCGTATGCCACGAGCCGGGTGCATAAACCCGGCCGATTCCGAGCCTGTGAAACGACGTCCAGTTGCGCAGCGCCACATTTGTATAAACGAGCGGGCATTTGACCAGCGAATGCAGCGCCGCCTTCTGTGCCGCCGGAAGCTCGGGCACCAGATAGGGAATCATCGTGTTCCAGTTGGCGAGCACGCAATCGTGCGCCCGCACGCGCCAGACCTTGCCTCCACCGCGGCTCTGCGTATAGGCGACCTCCACGCCTTTTCCGCCATTGCGCGCCCGCACGACCAGATTGTTGAGACGGATGCGTACGTCGTTGTCCGGACGATCGAGTTTCGAGTAGTTTGCCCTCGCGGTCACCACGTCGCGTGCATCATGTCCCGGAATCGAATCGGGAATCAGCGCCCGTACGAGCAGCCGCGCTATGGACGCGTTGCCATCGGGAAAATGAAAGTTTTCGGAACCTCCGGCGGTGGAATAGCCGGCCGGCGTATAACCCATGCGCTTGAGGCTCGGGCCGCCCGGCGTAAGTCCGAGACCCGCAAAACCCGGATGGCCCATTCCCCAACAATCCAGCGCCGACACGGCATCGATGCCGCAGCCCCACAATTCGTCGGTCAGATGAAGGTAAAGTGGCATGACCGCCGGGTCGGCCTTCACCACGTTCAGCAGATAGTCCTTGTAGGATATGCGCCAGAGGCGGTCCTTTTTCTGGTCGCTGTCGAGGCCCGGATAGTAGTCTTCCGTGCCGGTCTCGATCTTGAGAATGCCGCGCCTGGCCGGGTCGCCAAGCGGCGCTTCGGCGAGGAATGACTTCCACGCCGCCCGCTTTGGCTTCTCCCAGTCACTCGGCGCAAGCGTGACAAGACGGTCCGCGCCGAATGTTTCCCGATCGAAGAAGACGCCGTATTTCAGGCCGCCATAGACCGAAGGATCGTCGCATTCCTTGCTGAGCCTTGCGGCATCGATGCCGAGCGATTTGAGCAGCCCGCCTGCGACCTTGCTGTAGGGATATGGGCTGCCGATTTCGTAAGTGCCGCCATTAATCAGCTCCATGCGTCCGTTAACATGGAATTCGTTGCGTTTGGCATGTCCGCCGAAATCGTCGTGATTCTCGATGATGAGGATCTTCGCGCCCGGCTTGGCTGCGCGGTAGAACCAGGCCGCCGACAATCCGCTGATGCCGCCGCCCACGACGACAAGATCGTAGGTCTCGCCGGTGTCGACCAGCGATGTTGCACTGTTCCAGAAATCTCCGTCGCGCAGTTCATGCGCCGCCTCGAACGAACCGGGATGGCTGCCGCGCATTCCCAGGCGGGCCGGCGGATAGTAGCCCGCCGCGTTCTGCGCCTCCTGTTCCGTGGCTTCCGCGAGTTCCGGCGCGAGACTGCCAAACGTCACTCCAACCGCAACGCCATGGAGAAAATCGCGCCGTGCAATGGCGCGGTTCATTCCGAGGCGCCGGTCCGATTCCTGCGACATGGGATCACCCTGAGTCCCGACTGAGGATGGGACGCCCGATTCGAAGCGGAACACAATGCGGCGAAGAATTCACCGGGTCAGAAGAGAATCATGTCCGGAAAAGGATTCGATGCCGCTGCCGTTCACCGACGCGAAGGCAAAGACAACGGCCCGGATCAAGCTGCCGCTGGAATGACCAGATGAAAAGAATCATGATTTCATCGAGTTATGACGTGAGCTGCCATTTGGATAAGCGGATTCTGGAGCAGGTTATCCACAGGCCTTCCACTTGCCCACCTTCGTGAAAACGGCGCAGACTTGTTCAAACACTTCTCGAGAAGGGGGAAATCATGGGCGTGAACGCGAAAACTGCAGCGCTTGTACTTGGATTTGTCTTCATCATCGTCGGGGTGCTCGGCTACGTTCCAAATCCGATCGTCGGGCCCAGCGGCATTTTCGTCACCAACACGGTCCACAACCTCATTCATATCGGGAGCGGCATCGTTCTGCTTCTCGGCGCCTATTCGAGCCTGGGTTCGAGTGTCGCGCTCAAGATCATCGGAGTCGTTTACGCCATCGTTGCCGTCCTTGGTTTTCTGATGCCTGGCGACATGATGCTGGGAATGGTCGCCATGAACAGCGCGGATCGCTGGCTGCATGTCGCTTTGGCGATCTTGATTCTTTACGCGGGATTTGGTTTGTCGGCGGAGAGCAAGGCTGCAATTGCCTGACGGCGCCGGTCCGAAGAGCGCTTGTTTGCGCACTACGGACTACTCTGCTACGTCGATGTTCTATCCGTTGCTTGTTGTCGCGCTGGCGTTGTTGTTGGCGGCGGCGATGCATCGCCGCCAAAAAGCAAGTGGAATCAGGACGCACTGGACAAAGACGGTGGTCACGGGGTTCGGATCTATCGTCGTTAGCCTGTGCGGCATCGGCGTTCTCATCGGCGGCATCGAGGGGAATTATCCGATAACCGGCGTAATATTGTGCGTCCTCGGCGGAGGATTGGCCCTGGTTGTGACCGTGTTCAACCGACGCTGGCCCGCTCCCTCCGCTCCGGATCAGGCCGCCAACCGACCGTGATGGAACCCACGCCTGTCGATCGCCAACCCTACGCACCACCGATTCCGTTCCACACGGAACTGTCCGGTTACGAGCTGTTGTCGGATGCTGCGCTCAACAAGGGAACGGCCTTCACCGATGCCGAACGCGACATGTTCGGCCTGCACGGTCTCCTGCCTCCACATGTGGGTTCGCTCGACGAACAGATCTCGCGGCGCCTGAACGCGATACGCAGCTTCGAGACCGATCTGGAGCGCTACGCCTTTCTGCGCGAGCTTCAGGACACCAACGAAACCCTCTTCTACGCCTTGCTCGTCCGTCACATCGAAGAATTGCTGCCGATCGTCTACACACCCACCGTCGGCGCCGGGTGCGAGCAATTCAGCCGCCTCTACCGCAAGCCGCGCGGGTTGTTCCTCAGCTATCCCCACCAGGACCGAATCGCGCAGATTCTCGCCAATCCCCGTTTCGACAGGGTGGAAGCGATCGTGGTCACCGACGGCGGCCGGATTCTCGGCCTCGGCGACCAGGGCGCGGGCGGCATGGGAATACCGATCGGCAAGCTCTCTCTTTATGTGTGCTGCGCCGGACTCGATCCGGCGACGACGCTTCCGGTCATTCTCGATGTCGGCACCGACAATCCTGAACGGCTGGCCGATCCGCTCTACATCGGCTGGCGGCACGAGCGCATTCGCGATGCGCATTACGACGAATTCGTCGATGCCTTCGTCGCTGCGGTGATGAAACGTTGGCCGCACGTATTGCTGCAATGGGAAGATTTCGCCCGTCCAAACGCCAACCGTCTATTGGCGCGCTACCGTGACCGGTTATGCACCTTCAATGACGACATTCAGGGCACGGCTGCGGTCGCGGCGGGCGCGTTGCTCGCGGCAGTCAACGTCACGGGTCTGCCGCTCGTGTCACAGCGCATTGCTGTCTTCGGCGCCGGCTCTGCCGGCTGTGGAATCGCGAGCCTGCTCAGGAAAATCCTTGTCGAAGCGGGCCTGACGGCCAGAGAGGCGCAAGACCGTTTTTTCCTTGTCGACCGCTCCGGGCTGCTTCTGGACGGGACGCCGGAAATCGAATCATTCCAATGCGAATTTGTGCGTAGCCGCGACTCGGTCGCGGGCTGGACGCTCGAGAATCCGGACACGATTTCCCTCTACGATGTCGTGCGCAACGCGAAGCCCACCGTACTGATCGGTGTTTCGGGGCAGTCAGGCGGTTTCCCGGAAAGGGTTGTCCGTGCGATGGCGGCGCAGACCGAGCGCCCCGTGATCTTCCCACTTTCCAATCCAACGTCACGTTGCGAGGCAACGCCTTCGGACCTGCTCCACTGGACCGCCGGTCGCGCGATTGTCGGAACGGGAAGCCCGTTCGCCGCTTGTCAGCGCAACGGAGCCGCATTCAAGATCGACCAGACAAACAACACCTATATTTTCCCGGGCGTGGGTTTGGCGGCAGTTGCCGTCAAGGCCAGGCGCGTGAGCGACGGCATGTTCATTGCGGCGGCCCGTGCGCTGGCCGCTGCATCGCCCGCAAGTCGCGACTCGAACGCCAATCTGTTGCCCGCGATCGGCGATTTGCGCGATCTGTCCGTTGCCATGGCGCTTTCCGTCGCCGTCCAGGCCCGCCGCGAGGGCCTCACCGACATTGCAACCGACGACATCGAAGCCGCCATCCGCGCGAAGATGTGGCAGCCGGAATACCGTCCCTATGTGCGCGCAAGATGAAGGAGTTCGATTACGCGGTTTAAAGCGGTGCGCCGAACTATGCAGACTGTTTCGCCGCGATGTAGTTGTCGACGATCTTTTCCAGGATCGTGAGCGGCACGGCGCCGCCGAGCAATACGGCATCGTGGAACTGGCGGATGTCGAATTTCGCGCCGAGCGCCACCTTCGCTTTGTCCCGCAGGCGAAGGAATTCGAGCTTGCCGAGCATATAGCCGCAGGCCTGACCCGGCTCCACGCAATAGCGTTCGATTTCGGTGATCGCCGAAGATTCGGGATCACCCAGCGCGTCGACGTAGTATTTCACCGCTTTCTCGCGGGTCCATTTCATCGCGTGCATGCCTGAATCGACGACGAGCCGCACGCCGCGGAACATGGCATCGTGCATATAGCCGATACGACCCCAGGGATCCTCGGCATACATGCCCATCTCGTCGGCGAACTGCTCGGAATAGAGAGCCCACCCTTCGATATAGGCGGAGAAGAACGACACCTTCCGGATCAGCGGCAGCGTGGCTTCCTGCTGGATGCTGAGCTGGAGATGATGGCCGGGGATTCCTTCGTGATAGGTGAGGGTGCCGAGCGTCCAGCTCGGCACTTCCGCCGTGTTGCGCAGATTGATGTAGTACATGCCGGGCCGTTTGCCGTCGAGCGAGCCGTTTTGATAGTAGCCGCCCGGCGCGCCCGCCTCGGTGAATTTCGGCACGCGCTTGATGATGAGATCGGCCTTGGGCAGTGTGCCGAAATATTGCGGCAGCTTTGCGCGCACCGCGCGAACCCGCGTGTTCAAATCGATGAGAAGCTTTTCCTTGCCGGCGTCCGTATTCGGATAGCGGAATTTCGGATCGTCATACATTTTGCGCAGGCGCTGGCCGACGCTACCCTGCGTGAGGCCGAGCTTCTTCATGTCGGAATTGATGCGCGAGGTGTAGTCTGCCACGACGTGGAGACCCGTCTCGTGGATCTCGCGCGGGCTCATCGTCGACGTCGTCCAGAACAGGACGGAGTCTGCGTAGTACTGGCCGCCGTTCGGCAGTTTCCACACGCCCGCGTCGTGTGTCGCCTTCGCCCGCATCTCGCCGACGAGCGCGATCTGCCGGTCGAGCGCGGGATAGACGGATTGCGAAACGATCTTCGCGGCCTGCGCGCCATAGTCGCCCGGAATGTTCTTCTCCTTTGCACGCCGGGCGATGGACAGTGCCATGACCGATTTGTCCGCATCGGCGGCGCGAAGCGTTTTCAACTGGGTCGTCGCCTTGTCGAGAGCGAAATCCGGCGGGATCACGCCAAGCGCCACGTCATGGCGTGCGACTTCGGAATCATTGTCGAGGAGCGTACTGACCTTTTCCAGGCGCGAGAGATAGGCGTCCACATCGGATTTGGTCTCGATGGGCTGCTGGCTGTCGAGAAAATCGGGGAATTGGGAATAGATGCCAGAGAGCTGGCTGATCACGTAGGGATTGCCGGCGCCACCGCCGCCGAAATCGTAACGCTTGTTGGCATCGTCTCCGGTCTGCAGCTTGAACATCACAATGTCGTAGTTGAGCTGATCCATTCCGCTCAACGAATTGCGGTCGAACGCCTTGAGGCGGCGAAGATGATCGGCGTCGAGCGCCTTGTCGCCCGCAATGCCCTTGAGCGAATTGTCGTCGACTTCGCCACGCTGATGCGCGCGCTCTCCCGTGTCCACGCCCAGCGACGTCGCGAAGATCGGCGAACGATCCAGGTTCTCGCTCATGAACTGATCGAAAAGCTTGCCGAGCGCCGGCGCACCGGCATCGTTCGCCGCAAGCGCGGCAGCGCCGAGCGGAGAAACATCGGCGAGCGCAATTACACCGGCCGCAGCGCCGGACAGAAGAATTTCGCGTCGGTCGATCATGACGGGTCCCCGGATGAATGGCGCCGAAGGAGTAAGTGGCTTGCTCGCGGTGGGCAATACGGGCCCGTCCAGATCGCGAAGTGCGTAACGAAGATTTGAGCGCTATTTGGAAGGCCAGCTTCCACCGCATGGGCGCATTGCCCCGGATGCGGTTCGCAAACGCGCGTATCGGCGTTTCGGCCGAATGCGCTGGCCCGCAAAGGCCCCGCAGGCTATATCGCGCGCGATGAGCGAAGCGTCCATCGAAGTCCGCCGCAAGAGGCTGCGTTTTCGCGCGGCGCGGCGCGGATTCAAGGAAGCCGATGCGATATTCGGCACCTACGCGGAAAGGCACCTTTCCGGTCTGGACGAGGCGGAACTCGACAGCTTTGAAGCGCTGCTGAACAGGCCGGATCAGGAAGTTTATGACTGGCTGCGCGGTTATGCGCCCGTCCCACCCACGCACGACACCACGGTTTTTCATCAATTGAGGGCGATCTGCAGCCGGCAGAACCCCACATGGAACGTCTGAGTTACATCGCCCGAGCGGAGGGACGCTTTGCGCTCAGCGGTGCGCCGGGCGGCTATGACGCGTATCTGGCGGCGGAGGCCGCGCGACGGCGGAAGGGCGTCGTGCTCTTTGTCGCCGCGGACGATCAATCGGCGCAGGGCGCCGCGGATGCCGTCGTCTTTTTCGCGCCCGACCTTCGCGTGCTGTCTTTTCCGGCGTGGGATTGTCTTCCCTATGACCGCGTGTCGCCCAAGCCCGATATTGAAAGTGAGCGGCTTGCCACGCTCGCCGCTCTCGCCACCCGGGCGAAGGATGCAGAACCGGCCGTCATCGTCACGACGGTCAACGCTCTTCTGCAGCGTGTACCACCGCGTGCGGCGATCCGCGGCGCGAGCTTTCTCGCGCGAGCAGGTCAAGAGGTGTCGCACGACGCGCTTGTGGGTTTCCTGGTGAAAAACGGCTACGCGCGCGCGAGCACGGTGAGAGAGCCGGGCGATTTTGCACTTCGCGGCGGCATCGTCGACCTGTGGCCGCCTGGCACCGAAGAGCCGCTCCGCCTGGATTTCTTCGGAAGCTCACTCGATGCGATTCGCCGCTTCGATGCCGAAACACAGCTATCGAGCAGTCAGATTTCCGCGGTCGAACTTCTGCCGGCGAGCGAAGTGCCGCTCGATTCCGCGTCGATCAGCCATTTTCGCTCCGGCTACGTCGCCGCGTTCGGGCCTGCGAGTCCCGACGACACGCTTTACGAGGCGGTCAGCGCCGGACGAAAACATCAGGGCATGGAACATTGGCTGCCGCTGTTCCATCCCGGGCTCGACACGCTGTTCGACTATCTCGACGACCCGCTCGTTTTTCTTTTGCATCAGGTAGAGGAAGCGCGCGCCGCGCGGCTTGAATTGGTCGCCGATTGCTACGCGACACGCCGTCAGTTTCTGGCCGGCGGCGTGGAGAAGACGGCAGGTCCACCCTACAGACCGTTGCCGCCCGCGCGGCTCTATCTGACTGAGGCGGAATGGAATGCCGCGCTTGCGCATCGTGAGGTGCGCGATCTCTCTCCGTTTCAGGCGCCTGAATCGATGCGTTCCGTGGATGCGGGCGGAAAGCTCGGCCGCGATTTCGCGCCGGAGCGCGCGCAGGGGCGCGTCAATGTTTTCGAAGCTGCAGCCGAACACGTCAAGGCGATGCGGCAGGCAAAAAAACGTGTGGTGCTCGCGGCCTGGAGCGAAGGTTCCGCGGAGCGGCTGGGCGGCGTTCTCTCCGATCACGGACTCGGCGCGATGCGGCCGATCGGGAACTGGCCGGACGCGCTCTCGATCCATGAGGACGCGGTGGGCGTCGCGGTCCTCGGCATCGAGCACGGTTTCGAAGCTCCGGGCATGGCGATCGTCGCCGAGCAGGACATATTGGGCGACCGCATGGTGCGCCCGCACGCAAAGACGCGGCGCGCACAGCACTTTCTCGCCGAAGCGTCGAGCCTCGCCGCAGGCGATCTCGTCACCCATATCGAGCACGGCATCGGCCGCTATACCGGGCTGCAAACGATCGACGTGGCCGGCGCTCCGCATGATTGCCTGGAACTTCACTATGATGGCGGCAAGCTCTTCCTGCCGGTCGAGAACATCGAGCTTCTGACCCGCTACGGCAGCGACGAAGGCACGGTGCAACTCGACAGGCTGGGCGGGGCAGGGTGGCAGCAGCGCAAGTCGCGCATGAAGGCGCGCGTACGCGAGATCGCCGCCGAATTGATCCGGATCGCCGCGGCACGCCAGCTGAAATCGCTGCCCGCCGTCGATCCGCCGCAAGGGCTTTACGACGAATTCTGCGCGCGCTTTCCCTGGCAGGAGACCGACGACCAGGAGCGCGCCATCGCCGAGACGATCGAGGATCTCGCGAAGGGCCGGCCGATGGACCGGCTCATCTGCGGCGATGTCGGCTTCGGCAAGACGGAGGTCGCGCTGCGCGCCGCGTTCGTCGAAGCGATGTCGGGCATGCAGGTCGCAGTGGTGGTGCCGACAACCTTGCTCGCGCGTCAACACTTCAAGACCTTCAGCGAGCGCTTTCGCGGTTTTGCGGTGAAGGTGCGCCAGCTCTCCCGCTTCGTCGATGCGAAGGAAGCGCGCGAGACAAAGGCTGGCCTCGTTTCGGGAGACGTCGACATCGTCGTCGGCACGCACGCGCTGCTGGCCAAATCGATTGCGTTCAAGCGGCTCGGCCTCGTCGTCGTCGACGAGGAGCAGCATTTCGGCGTCACGCACAAGGAGCGGCTCAAATCGCTGAAGGCCGACGTGCATGTGCTGACGCTGACGGCGACGCCTATTCCGCGCACGCTGCAGCTCGCGCTTTCGGGCGTGCGCGATCTCTCGCTGATCACCACCGCGCCGATCGACCGTCTGGCGGTGCGTACCTTCGTCACGCCGTTCGACGGGCTCACCCTGCGCGAGGCGCTTTTGCGCGAGCACTACCGTGGCGGACAGAGTTTCTATGTCTGCCCGCGCATCGTCGACATCGCGGACGCGATGGACTTTCTTCGGCACACGGTCCCGGAAGTGAAGACGGCGATCGGCCACGGGCAGATGCCCGCTGCGGCTCTCGAGGAGGCAATGACGGCGTTCTATGACGGAAAGATCGACGTTCTCGTTTCGACCAATATCATCGAGAGTGGACTTGATATTCCATCCGCGAATACGCTTGTCGTGCACCGGGCCGACATGTTCGGGCTCTCGCAGCTCTACCAGTTGCGCGGCCGCATCGGCCGCTCTAAGCAGCGCGCCTATGCCTATCTGACGACGCCCGCGGACAAGAAGCTCACCGATACCGCCGAGCGCCGGCTGCAGGTGCTGCAGTCGCTCGACCAGTTGGGCGCGGGCTTTTCCATCGCGAGCCACGATCTAGACATCCGCGGTGCCGGCAATCTCCTGGGCGAAGAACAGTCCGGCCATGTGCGCGAGGTGGGCATCGAGCTTTACCAGGAGATGCTCGAGGAGGCGGTCTCGCAATTGCGCCTGGGCGGCGATGCGGAACCCGACGAACAATGGTCGCCGCAGATCAATATCGGGACGTCCGTGCTCATTCCGGAGAGCTACGTGCCGGATCTCGACGTGCGCATGGCTCTCTATCGCCGACTCGCCGGTATTGAAACTGCTGCCGAAATCGACCAGTTCGCGGCCGAACTGATCGACCGCTTCGGCGCGTTGCCCGACGAAGTGCGTCACCTCCTCGACATTGTTGCGATCAAGGCGCTTTGCCGCCAGGCGCAGGTGGAGAAAATCGATGCCGGCCCGAAAGGCGCGACGCTGTCGTTCCGCAACAATTTGTTTCCCAATCCCGTGGGCCTTGTGCGCCTGATCGCGGAGCATCAATCGACGATGCGCGTGCGCCCGGATCAGAAAGTCGTCGTCGCGCGCGACTGGCCAACGCCGGAGATGCGCCTCAAGGGCGTGCAGTCCATGCTCGGCCAGCTTGTGCGTCTTGCCGAACGCAAGGCGGCGTAAAGCCCTGCCCTTGTCTATTGATGCTTGACACTTTGCGTTCTGTCCAGTATCACTGGACACATGACCCGCTCGTTTCGAAGCAAAGCCCTTGAGCGTTTTGCGGCGAGTGGAAACGCGAGAAGTTTGAGCGTCCAGAAGCCGGAACGGATTGCAAGGCTTCTAAAGGCGCTCGCCGCCGCCACGAAGCCATCCGTGCTGGACTTGCCCGGACTGCGGTTTCACAGTCTCAAGGGAAGAGAGAAGGGCCGTTATGCGGTGTGGGTGAGCGAGAATTGGCGGTTGACATTCGGTTGGGATGGCATCGACGCCATCGAGATTGACCTGGAGGACTATCACTGATGCGCAAGAGGAATAATCCACTACGCGGATTGCCTTTGGTTCATCCCGGTGCGTTGTTGCGGGAAGATGTTCTTCCCCATGTGAGCATGACCAAATCGGACATCGCCAGATCGCTCGGCATTTCGCGGGCGCAGCTCTACGCCCTGCTGGCCGAAAAGGCTCCGGTCACAGCCGCGATGGCACTCCGGCTGGGGCGATTCTTCGGAAACGGCCCCGAACTGTGGCTCAACATGCAATCCAACTACGATCTCGAGTTTCTGGCGCGCACAATGGAGCGCGAACTGGCGCACATTCCGCAGATGAAGGCGGCTTGAGATACGTTGTCCATGACGCGATGAGATACTTATGAACATCTTCGTCACCGGAGCATCGGGGTTCGTCGGCAGTGCATTCGTGAAGCACGCAGCCGGTCGCCATGCGATCACGGCCATGTCGCGCTCCGAGGCGAGCGATGCAAAAATTCGCGTGGTTGGCGCGGAGCCGGTGCGCTGTTCGCTCGACGATGTCGCGGCGCTGCATCTGGCGGGCGCCGAGGCGGTCGTCCATTGCGCGGCGCATGTCGAGGATTGGGGGCCGTGGCGGGACTATTGGCGATTTAACGTCGAAGGCACGAAGCACATGCTCGCCGCGGCGAAGGAAGCGGGCGTCAGGCGCTTCGTGCATATCGGCACCGAGGCGGCGCTGCTCCATGGGCAGGATTTGCACGATGCGGACGAGACCTACCCGCTCGCACTTCATTCGCCCTTTCCCTATTCACGCACAAAAGCTTTTGCCGAAAAGGCCGTCCGTGAAGCCAACACGCGCGGTTTCGAGACCATCGTCATACGGCCGCGCTTCGTGTGGGGACCGGGCGACCAGACGATCTTGCCGGCGATCCGCGACATGGCGGCGCGCGGCCAGTTCGCCTGGATCGGCGGCGGACGCAACCGCACCTCGACGACCTATATCGGTAATCTTTCTTACGCGATTGAACTTGCGTTGACGAAGGGACGTTCCGGCGAAGCCTATTTCGTGCTCGACGGACCGCCCGTGGAATTCCGCGATTTTCTCACGCGCATGGCGAAGGCCTCGGGAATCGTTTTGCCCGATCGCGAACTTCCGGGATGGCTGGCGCGCATCATCGGCTATGTGGGCGAGACGGCGTGGCGTACGCTGCCGCTCAAAGGAAGGCCGCCGCTCACCCGCTTCGCTGCCAACATCATGTCGCGCGACTGCATCCTGGTCGACGCGAAGGCCCGCCGCGAAATGGGTTACGCGCCGCCATTCACGATCGAGCAGGGACTCGCGGCATTGGTCGCTCAACCCAATCCGTGATCGCGACTACGGCTGTTTCGCATTCAACTGACTCACTTTAGTTTGTCATGGCCCGCGCAAGCGGGCCACCCAGTTGGAAGCGACGTGCGCTTCTTCTGGGTGGCCCGGTCTCCGCTGTCGCCCCCCGGTCCGCGCGAAGCGCGGCCGGAGGACAGGCTAAGCCGGGCCATGACAGTGTTTTTTTTGATTCAATCCACTCAGAAACCGATCTACTTCGCCGAGCGGTCCGGCTGGTGGAGACCGACGAGATTGCCGTCGGGGTCTTTCACATAGGCCTGGTAGCCCACGCCCGGAATCGTCATCTTCGGCAGCGCGACAGCAGCACCCGCCTTGACCGCGCGGTCGAGATAGGTGTCGACGGAGTCGATGCCGAGCGAGCACACATATGCACTGACCGGGGCGTCCGGCGCCGGCGCCGGTCCGCGCCGCTGCACCATGCCGCCGTTGATTCCATCCCCGCTGCCCGTATCGATCAGCCAGTAGCTGAACTGCGGCATGTGATTGAACTTCCAGCCGAACACGTCGCTGTAGAACTTCACGAGTGAAACGGGATCGCTCGCATGAATTTCGAAATGGATTGGTCGCGACATCGACAACTCCTCCTAAAAGTCTCAGTTGCAATCAAACCGCGATTGACGACAGAGTGAATTGGACCTTCAGCATATAAGCCGCTGAAACGGATTTCCTTTGCTGACCGTCGGAACACAGTCACGTCTCGACGTTACCGTGTAGACGACTATGTCCGGCGGCACGCCAAAGGTTGCACTAACAATTCCGTCGATATCCTTCTTGATGATGAGATCGTCGCCATATTTTGGCGCCGTTCTGTTGGCAAGAGGACTCGCATTCCATGCTGCGCCAAGGCTGTCAGCGGGCCACTTAGCCGCTCCACTCCATCCCGGATACAGACGTTTGAAAAGCAATGACAACGAATCTAATGCGTGCTTACTCTGTGCGTCTGTAAGGTTCACAACAGGTACAACAGCCTTGAACGAATGAACGAATTCTCCCCTGCCGGCAAAGATCAGGGTCATCGGAGTGTGGTGGAGCTGTGCGACCCAGATCGTATCGTCCAGCCCGAGTGACGTCAGTCGGGCTTTCTTGACGCTGATGATCTTCATCTCGGCCGACCCAAGGTCGTTTGAGTCTGCGACAGTTCGGAAAATTTCACTCCGACTGAGAGGGAGCCAAGAACGATCGTTTAGTTGATATGAAGTTGCTTCACCAGAGATGAACAGGAACAAGGCACACGTGACAATAGATTTTAGCACGAGAGTTTTTCGCATATTCGATGACACTATCCTGCCACTGCTTCGAACGCCATCAGCGTGGCGCTGCCTGCCTGGATGCGCTCCAGAAGCATGGAACATTCCGGCATCATGCGTTCCATCCAGTAGCGCGCCGAAATCAATTTGTCTTGATAGAACGATGAATTCGCCGGCTTCGTGGCGAGTTGCGTCTGCGCGAGTGTTGCCATGCGCGCCCACATCCATCCAACCACGACGATACCCATCAGGCGCAGATAGTCGGTCGCGCCTGCGCCGGCATCGTTCGGGTTGGCGATGCCGTGCTGAGCCAGCCACATCGTCGCGCTCTGCAAGGTTTCGAGTCCGCGCTGCACGGGCTTCACGAACGGCGTGAGCTGTTCGTCGCCGCCATTGTCTCTGACAAAACCGTTGATCGTCGAAAACAGCGCAATCGGCGCGGCACCGCCCTTGCGTCCGAGCTTGCGGCCGACGAGGTCCATCGCTTGCACGCCATTTGCGCCCTCATAGGTCTGGTTGATGCGCCCGTCGCGCACGAACTGTTCGACGCCGTTGTCGCGGATATAGCCATGGCCGCCATAGCACTGCATCGCCATGTTCGCCGCTTCGAAGCCCATATCGGTGAAGAAGGCCTTGATCACCGGCGTCATCAGATCCGCGAGCAGCCCCGCGGTGTCGCGCTCCGGCCGCGCGGAATGCGCGATCGACATGTTGAGCGCCGTCCACACCGCGACCGCGCGCGCGCCTTCGACGAAAGAGCGGCAATGGAGCAGCATGCGGCGGATGTCGGGATGCACGATGAGGAGGTCCGCGGGCTTGTCGGGTTCTTTCGGTCCGGTCAGCGCATGGCCGGCGCGCCGCTCATGCGCGTAGGCGAGCGCGTTTTGCTGCGCGACTTCGGCGATGGAGATTCCCTGCACGCCCACGCCCAGCCGCGCGGCGTTCATCATCCCGAACATGCCTTTCATGCCTTCGGACGCCGAACGCTTTTCGCCCGGCTTGGGCGGCGCGGGTTTTGGCCCCAGCCGCCAGGCGATCGCGTCGTCGAAATTGAGCACGCAGGTGGCGTTCGCCTTGATGCCCATCTTGTGCTCGATGCCGCCGCAGAAGACGCCGTTGCGCGCGCCCGTGGTGCCGTCCTCCTTCACCAGGAATTTCGGCACCATGAAGAAATTGACCGTCGCCAGATCGTCGTGAATCTGTCCGTCCGCGTCGGGGATCTTGGCGATCACCATATGGACGATGTTGTCGGCGAGGTCGTGCTCGCCGCCGGAAATGAAGATCTTCGTGCCGTTCATGCGGTAGGTGCCGTCGTCCTGTTCGACGGCGCGCGTCTTCATCAGCCTGAGATCGGTGCCGCAATTGGGCTCGGTGAGGCACATCGTGCCCGTCCATTCGCCCGTCACCATCTTCGGCACGATGTGTTCCTTCATCCACGGCGCGCCGGTGGCGATCAGCGCCGAATAGGCCGCCATCGAAAGACCGGGATACATCGCGAAAGACTGGTTCGCGGATTGCGACATCTCGCCCACCAGCAGTGTGAGGAACAGCGGCAGATTCGAGCCGCCGAATTCGGCGGGCGCGCCGAGACCGCTCCAGCCGGCTTGCGCATATTCCTTGTAGGCGTCCTGGAAGCCCTTCGGCGTGCGCACGACGCCGTTCTCGAAATGGCAGCCTTCCTCGTCGCCCGACTGGTTCAGCGGCTGTAGCACCTCTTCGCAGAACTTGCCCGCGCCAGAGAGAACGTCATCGACGACATCGGCGCTGATCTCACTGCATTGCGGCAGGTCCGTCTGCTTCTCAACCTCGAACAGCTCGTGCAGGAGAAAGCGATAGTCCTGAAGCGGCGCGCGATAGACGGGCATGGAGAAGGCTCCGGGCGGGGCGAAGCTGTATAGGCGGGAACGGGTTTTCTGTCGATTACGTCGTCACGATTTCCAGCAGGTTGTACCACCTGCGTGATGTCAGCGTACTCCGGCGCCCCGGGCTACGATTTGGGCCGATGGTATTTCTGACGGGAAGGTCGCGTCGAGCACGATCATCCAGGTACGGGCGGCTTGCCCATGGGCGTGCGCCGGGGGAGCGAAAGTTCGACCCCACCCAGAGGCTCAATGCGTGCACGAATTGCATCCGCCAGATTTCCTGCCTGCGCCGGCTCTTCGGCCAATACGATCCGGAGTATGTCGCGCGCTTCCTCTTCCATAGACGTGTTGTGACGCGCGGCGCGCATGCGCAGTTTGCGCATCAGCGCATCGTCAAGCTTGCGGATCGTAGTGCTCGCCAGAAAGGCCTCCAAGCAATCATTGATGGCAATTCAGGCAATCCCATTCCGAGAGTCAAGAAAAGGCACGCGCATCGTAAGACGATGCGAGCCGGTAGCGGTCCCGTACTAACAATTGAATCTCAAAATGCCTGTCATGGCCCCGCTTGACGGGGCCACCCAGCCAGCGCGCGTCCGCGCGCTGAATATGCGCTCTGAGTGGTTTCGCCTGGGTGGCCCGCTCTGCGGCGGGCCATGACCCCTTTTGGGTACGGAATCCCACCACTACGAAGGCTAAACACGTCCGATTCTGTCGCATGAGCTGGCTAAAGTCCAGCGAGCAATGAGGGAGCATGCGAATGGCAAGATCGGCGATGAAGAAAATGAGGCTGAGGAAATGGTCAATCGCACGCGGAACACTGCAAGAAGATGGCGAACCCACGACACACCAGCTTGGCTGGTACGTTCGCAATTGCGCGCGCAGCCCTGCGGCGGGACGGCTCGAGCGCGTCATGCTGGAGCGGCTCGAGAAATTGAAGGATATCGAGGACGGCTCTGGCGCCGGCGATGACGAGGCGCGTACGGAGAGCAGGGACGCAAGGCGCCGCCGGCGGCTGCACGAACTGAGCCGCGTGCTCGCGAGCTATGCATCGCCGCCGTCCGGCGGTGAGGAGTTCGAGCGGAATGCGCGTTATGCGCGCGAAGAATTCGACCTTGACGATCTGGAGACGGAAATCCTCCTCCTGCTGCTGCGCTACGAGCGCAACGGCGATCTCGAATGTTTCGCCGACGAAGTGCTCGGCCGACTCCGAAGTCTGACTGCGGCGCTTGCCGCGCTGCTCTGTGCGGATCGCGAGGGGGTCCGCGATCGAATCGTTGCGAACGGGGCGCTGCTGCAGAGCGGTCTCTTATGTATCGACGAAGACAACAGCGGCGTTGGCCTCGGCGGCTCCGGTGGCAATCTGAGGCTCGCGGAGTCGCTGCGGAAGATCATGTTTCGTGCTTTCGCCTCGCGCGACGAATGGGCGAGTGCCATCGTCGGGCCGCCGGTCCAGGCGTGCCTCGCATGGGAGGATTTCGAGCATCTCGGATCGATACGGGAGCTTGCCGCGCAGATCATGGCCGGTGCGGGCCGGGCCAATGCGCGCGGAATCAATCTCCTTTTCCACGGACCGGTCGGGACCGGGAAGACCGAGTTCTGCAAGGTGCTCGGCGCCCGCGCCGGCATGGGCGTGTGGGCGGTGGGAGAAACCGGCGAGGAAGACCGAGAACCTGAACGCAGCGAGCGCCTGGCATCGCTCCGCCTCGCGCAACGGCTTCTCTCCCGGCGGGGAGACGCCGTCATTCTCTTCGACGAGGGAGAAGACCTGCTGTGCGCCGGCGATTCGCTGTTCGGCTTTCTCGTCAGGCGGAATGAGAACGGGTCGAAAGTGTATCTCAACCGCCTCGTTGAGCAGAATGCGGTGCCGGTGCTGTGGACCTGCAACGACGTAAGCCGGATCGACCCTGCCGTGCTGCGCCGGATGACGCTGGCGCTCGAAATCCGGACACCGAATCCCAAAGTGCGCGCGCGCATCTGGGGGCGCGTGCTGAAGGAGCAGGGCGTGGAACTCGACGCGAGTGCAGTTGCACGGCTAGCGTCGCGCTACGAGGCGCCGCCGGCCGTCGCCGCCAATGCCGCCCGTGTCGTGTCGCTCGCGGGCGGCGGCGAAGCCGAGATCGAGCAGGCCATGAGCGGCGTGCTGCAAATTCTTGGGCTGGGTCCGCGTGTCTGCGAGGCCGATGGAAGCGATTTCGACGTCGATCTCGTCAATTGCAGCGAGAATGTAGAGGCGCTTCGCGATCGTCTTTCCCGGCCGGGCGCGGCGCACAATTGGTCGCTTTGCCTTCACGGCGCGCCGGGCACCGGCAAGTCGCAGTTCGCGCGCCACCTCGCGACGAGGCTCGGACTCGAAGTCACCCACAAGCGCGCAAGCGATCTCCTCTCGATGTGGGTGGGCGAAAGCGAGAAGCAGATTGCCGCCGCCTTCGCACAGGCGCGTGCGAGCCGCGCCATGCTCGTCATCGACGAGGCCGACTCGCTCCTCGCCGACCGCCGCGGCGCGCGGCAGAGCTGGGAAGTGACGCAGGTCAACGAGATGTTGACCTGGATGGAGAACCATCCGCTGCCCTTCGTCTGCACGACGAACCTGATGGAGCATCTCGATCAGGCGAGCCTGCGCCGTTTCACCTTCAAGCTGCGGTTCGATTCCTTGAGCCCGGCGCAGGCCGCGCGCGCTTTCTCCCGTTTCTTCGGTGCGCCTGCGCCGCAAGCTTTGCCAGAGGGTCTCACGCCCGGCGACTTCGCCACCGTCCGGCGCAAGCGCGAACTTTTGGGCGGCGACGACCCCGAGCAGCTCGTCGCGTGGCTGAGTGATGAGGCGGCGGCAAAAGGCCATCCCACCCACCGCATCGGCTTCGCCGCTTCGTGAATATCGCGCGAAGCCGCGAACTCGTTTCCTCCCTCGCTCTTCGTGGGGGAGGTGCCGAGCCCCCCGGTCCGCGCGAAGCGCGGCCGGAGGATAAACTAAGCGAAGCGGAGCAAGTCGGAGGGGGCGCGTCAGCGCGCCACTGCAATGGCGTTGGATTCAGACGCATGCCAACTTATGGGAGCCTTCATGAACCCCGTCTTCCACGATTGCGAAGCGACAGGCCCGAACGGCTACCCGATCGAAGTCGGCTGGGCTTACATCGACGAAGCGGGCGCCCTCGTCTCCGAAGGCCACCTCATCCGTCCGCCCGCTGAATGGGACATCGAATCCGTCTGGGACGAGCAGGCGGAAGCCGTTCACAACATCCCGCTCGCGATCCTGCGCGCGCAAGGCCGCCCTGCCTTTCAGGTTGCGAGGCGCATGAACGAGGCTCTCGCCGGCCGCGAACTGTTCTCCGACAGCCCCGCCGACGAAGACTGGCTGCGCAAGCTGTTCGACGCCGCAGGCGAAGAGCCGTCGTTCACAATCCGCCGCACGCTCGCGAACATCGTGCTCATGCAAGCCACCGCCACGCGCGGCTTGGAGTACGAAGCGATCCCGAAAGCGGAGCAAGAGGCCTCGCGCACCTTCCCGCGCACCCACCGCGCCGAAGCAGATGCTCGCCATCTCGCGGCGCTTTGGAGTATGATCGCGCGGGGACGCTGGCCAGGCTGATGAGGTGCGAGCGCTCAATCGCCGAGCACATCGAGGCTAGCTTTTTTGCGAGCGTTAAGGAGGGCCGCTCAACCAAAAGGTCACCAGCCACGTAAGAATCCGGTACATGGGCCATTTCCGGCGGGTTTTGTGCCCGCATGCCCATGCAGAATTATGGCGTCTCTCGCAAATGCTGCGAAAACAGCAGTACGCGAGGAAATTACGCTCTCGACCCTATGTTGCTTCGGACAGCCTTAAGGCCGGGGAGGAATGCAATCGTTACCGCCCGAAACAATTCGACAAGCCCACGTGTGAGTAGTTTAGTATCTCCGCACGCTTCCCGGGTAAGCACATCATCGAAATATCGTTCGGCTACCATGTAGTACCCGTCGTCCACGAACTTGTTTTGTCGTTTGGCCCCCTTTGGCAGTTGAAGTGACTTACTCGCCAGCTCGCCTAGTTTTCGCGTTTTGGCGACGCCCTTAGGACCTTTGCCACCGTACGTGTAAATTCCACAGCGTGGTCGCTCACCTTCGCCAGACGTCATCCAGCCAACGCTATCTTCAGGCGCCCAATATTCTATCCAGGAGCCAATATCGGTGTCGGGATTGAAGCCTTCGGGCAAAAACCACCAATAATGCGTGGGTCCATCAGTGTCGATCGATAACGGATCGTCGGATTCGACTCCATCGATAGCTTCTCGTACCGCTCCGCCGACTATCCGACCGATGTTGCGCGGCAAGAGGTCAGTTTCAACTAATTTCACGTACTTAAAAAATGCGGGTATTTTGTCCGCATTTTCAAGGTACCACATTTCATCTTTCCCAAGCATCACAGTTTCCTCCCGTAAAACGTCGCAAATCCCAAGATTGAAGCGGCTGCAGGCGGAAATGAGGATTTGATCCCTTCGGACGCAGCCACAGCCTCACAGATAGCGCTCGCAAATTCCTCGAATGTGAGGGAAATGAAGGAACGATTTTTTGCATGACTTTCCTCCGGGCTTAGCAAAATGGCAATCACGTTATCTCGATCAATACCAAGCTTGTCTGCGCGCAACATGGCGTCGTTTAATAGCCGATCCGTTTGCGATTTGCTGCGAACTATTGTCTCAGTTCCGCCCCGCAGTTTGTGTTCAATACGCAGGAGGAATTGCGCTCCAAATATGTCAATATCAGACCTGCTCTCCTCTCCGCGGCATTCACGCTGCGCAACTACTCTTATTTCTCCCGCGTTTATGTATTTCACTATTTTGGCGACAAGCTCCCTACGGCCCTCGAGCTTCTCCGCAATCGTAGCGAGGATCGCTCGGAGAATTGGAGTGAAATAATTGTGTCCCCACGTTCGATCGAAAAGCGCTGCAATCACATCACTCAGGTTGTTTTCATCGGGATCCCAGCCAGCGATCTGAAAGCAATCAAACAGGTGATTCTCGTAAATGGCCGAAGAGAGAAGTGCCCAATGATGTTCGGGATGTTCGAATTTGTATAATTTTGCAAAGGGCTGTTGGTCCCAGTTGGCCAGCAGCGCAACAGACTGGCTTGCCCCCGCCTCTGGATCCCATGAAGCCAATAATTGACGGGCGAGCTTTCGCTGCACTGAAATCGTGTAGGAATTGTTTTGCTTAGCACCTCGTGACTTGGACATACGCAGTAGTTCTTCTTCTCAAAAGGCCAATTCGTTAGCGAAGCCCAAGCTCAAGTTTCAAGTGAGAGTGCCGGAAACTGATGATTTGCGTCTCGCAATTCGATCCTAGCACATGACTCGCGCAGCACGAAATAGCTCGTTTACGGGCGAAGAAATTGGGGTCGAATTTAAATTCTGTCGCGGTCACGCAAACGCTCAATCCCCAGCACGTCGAGACCGACCTTTTTGCCGCCCCTGATCAAAGCGGCGTCACGCGAAGCGAGTGGCTGTTTGCGGCGAATCGCCAGTTCGAGATAGGCGCCATCGTAGACGGTCAGGTCGTGCTTGAGGGCGAGAATTCGCGTCGCGCCCCAGGCGTGCGCGTCCGTCTCGGCATCGAACGCAATCGGCAAGCGTCTCAATCGCTCGAGGCAGCGCGTGGCGAAGGCTTCATCGCAGCGCTTCCGGCGAACGGCGTTCTGAAGCATGTTCGCGACTTCCAGTCGCCAAGAGCGACGGCATCAGCGCGCCTTCCGTAGCCACCCGGCGCAGAATGTCTCGGCGGACGGCGCTGCGCTCGCCCGCGAACAGCCATGCGATGGTCATCGAACCGTCGACAACAAGGCTCACCCGCGCCGGCCCTCTTCGATAAGCTTGCGAATTGCGGCCTTGCCAAGCCCGTGGCCCCCGCGTTCGCGGATGATCTCTTCGGCTGCCGTTTGCGCGTCTGCGCGCACCTGCGGTCGACGGATCACGATGTCCGAGTCGCGCGCTTCAAGCTCGACGTGCTCGCCCTGGTTCAGTCCCGCCGCCCGCGCGACCCGCGACAGGACTCTGAGCGCGAGGTTTTTCCCCATTCTGCCGATTGTGACTCGGGACATGACGGCCTTCATTGTTTGGAATATCCTTGCATATCCCGAACAGAGTCGCACCGCGAATCCTGGCCTCCAAATTGATCTGGGGTTTGTCCCCCGGGCCGCGGGCGGGGCGCCCGTGACCCGGGGGAGTATTTACGCGACCGGATTTGACGCAGTCGGCAGATATGCTGCGCACTGACGAGGCATGGATGATATGCTTCCGCCGAGGGGAAAATTCGCATGTTCAGGCAAGCCGATGGACTGATTTTTTCCGCCACCGATCTCAATAATTACCTCGGGTGTCGGCACGCGACATTTCTCGACCTGACCGCGCGGTATGCTGCAGAAGAGGACGGCGAAGCCGATGCGCAGGCCAAGTTGATCATGAGGAAAGGGCTGGAGCATGAGGAGCGGCATCTCGCATCGCTGATCGCGAGCGGCAGGGACGTGTTCCTGGTCGAGCCGCAGGCGTCGCTCGAAGAGCGCGTGGCGCAGACCCTGAAGGCAATGCACGACGGCGCGGATGTGATCTATCAGGGCGCGTTGCTCGACAAGCCGTGGCACGGTTACGCCGATTTCCTGGTTCGCGTGAATGGCAGGACGCGACTCGGCCCGCACGGCTATGAGGTCGTGGACACCAAGCTGGCGCGCGAGCCGCAGCCCAAGCACGTGATCCAGCTCTGCGTTTATGCGAAGCTGCTTGCCGCCGCGCAAGACGCGCCGTCGGCGAATGTGCATCTGGTGCTCGGCGACAAGCGAGAGGTTTCGTTTCCGCTCGCGCATTTTTTCCATTACGCGGAATTGGCGCAGCGGCGGCTCGAAGCTTTCGCGACAACGCCGCCGAAGGACTCTTTCGGCGAACCGTGCGGGCATTGCCCCTTCTGTCGCTGGCGGTCGCATTGCGAGGGTGAGTGGGACCGCGTCGATCATCTGAGCCGCGTCGCCAACATCTCGAAGAGCCAGATCGCAAAGCTGAAAGCCGCGGGCGTCGACAGCATGAAGCGGCTGGCAAGCATTCCCGCGGGCGATGCGGTGGAGAAACTGCACAAGGATACGCTCGTCCGGCTCAACCAGCAGGCGCGGCTTCAAGATTTCAAGCGCCGGACCGGCGAGAACAAATGCGAGGTGCTTGCCGCCGATGCGGATAAGGGCTTTGCGCGGCTGCCGAAGCCAGATCCCGGCGATCTCTTCTTCGACATGGAAGGCGATCCGCTGATCGAAGACGGGCTCGAATATCTGTTTGGGTGCGCGTTTTCCGAGGTCGGAAAGCCCTGCTTCAAGAGCTTCTGGGGCCATACCCGCGACGAGGAGAAGCGCGCCTTCGAGCAGGCGGTCGATTTCATCGCCGCGCGCTTGCGGCAACATCCCAACGCTTACGTCTATCACTACGCGTCCTACGAAGAAGCCGCACTCAAGCGCCTGTCGCTGCTTCACGGCACGCGCGAGGCGGAGATTGACGATCTGCTGCGCAAGCACAAATTGGTGGATTTGTACAAGGTCGTGCGCGAAGCAATCCGTGTTTCGGAGCCGTCCTATTCGCTCAAAAACCTTGAGACGTTCTACATGGAGAAGCGGGAAGGCGACGTGAAGGGTGCGGCCGACAGCATCGTCGCCTACGAGCAATGGCGTGAGATTGGCGATCCGGCGCTGCTCAGGCAGATCGGGGAATACAACGCCACCGATTGCCGCTCGACGCTGCTGCTGCGCGACTGGTTGTTGACGCTTCGGCCGAAAGGCCTGCGCTGGTATGCGCCGGAGCCCGAGGCGGTGGACCCGAAGAATGAAGAAGAGCGCAGCGAAGCGCAGGCACGGCTGGAAGCGATGAGTGCGAGGCTGCTTCGCGGCGTCGTCGGAGAGAAAAAGCCGTTCCGCATGCTCGTTTCCCAACTGCTGGAATTCCATCGCCGCGAAGCCAAGCCGCAATGGTGGATGATGTTTCACCGGCAGGAATTGGCGGAAGATGAACTGATCGACGACGCGGACTGCATCGGCGGCCTTACGCGCGATCCTGCATGCAAGCCGGAAACCGACAAGCAATCGCTGATCCACCGGTACCGGTTTCCTGCGCAGGACTTCAAATTGCGCGAGGGCGAGTCGCCGCTGCGCGCCGATACCGGGGAATCCGCAGGCACAATCTGGGAGCTGGATGAAGAGGCGGGACGGATCGCGCTTCGCATCGGCCGGACGAGAGAACTGCCGGATTGCCTCTCGCTGATCCCCGGCGGCCCTCTCGACAGCAGAGTGCTGCGGGGTGCCCTCTATCGCTACGCAGAGGCGGTAGCGGCAGAGGAGAAACGCTACACGGCGCTGACCTCGTTCCTGCAAAAGGAATATCCGGCGGTCACCGGGATCGTCCGTGGTGCGCCACTCATTGATGGCGCCACGGAAGTAGCGAAAGCCGTCGAAGTCATTCGCAGACTCGATAGCAGCTACCTCCTCGTGCAGGGGCCGCCTGGAGCGGGCAAGACCTTCACCGCATCGCATGCCATTGTGGAATTGCTCGCGCGCGGAAAGCGCGTCGGCGTCTCCTCAAATTCACACAAGGCAATTGTCACACTGCTCAAGGAAGTCGAGGACGTTGCCATCAAGCGCAAAGTCAAGTTCCGCGGCGTGAAGAAATGCTCGGCGGACGACCACGCACTTGGTGGCCGGTACATCGAGGACGTCTGGAGCAACGACGAGGTTTTCGCGGGCAACTATCAGCTGATCGCGGGTACGGCCTGGCTGTTCGCGCGCGAGGAGCTGGACCAGGCGCTCGATACCATGTTCGTCGACGAAGCAGGGCAGGTGTCGATCGCCAGCGTGGTCGCGATGGGCGTGAGCGCACGCAACCTCGTGCTGATCGGCGACCAGATGCAGCTTGCCCAGCCCACGCAGGGCGTGCATCCGGGCGAAAGCGGCTGCTCTGCGCTCGAGTTTGCGCTTGGCGAGCGCGCCACTGTGCCGCCCGAGCGCGGCATCTTCCTCGACCGCACGCGGCGCATGCATCCCGACGTCTGCCGCTTCGTGTCCGACGCCTTCTATGACGGCCGTCTTCAGCCCGATGCGGGCAATGAGCGCCAGCGGCTCGTGCTCGGCCGCAAACCTGATGTGGTGCTCGCGCCCACCGGTATCCGCTTTGTCGAAGTGGAGCACACGGGCTGCAGCCAGAAGAGCGAGATAGAGGCGGAGCGCGTCGCTGCCGCGTATCGCAGTCTGTTGAAACAGCGCTGGATCGACCGCGAAGGAAAGGAAGCTGCGCTCGGCACCGGGGATATTCTGGTCGTCAGCCCCTACAACATGCAGGTGGACGAGTTGCGTAGGCGATTGCCAGACGGCGCGCGCGTCGGCACCGTCGACAAGTTCCAGGGCCAGCAGGCGCCGGCTGTGCTGATCTCGATGGCGGCGTCGTCGGCCGAGGACAGCCCGCGTGGCATCGACTTTCTCTTCAGCCGCAACCGGCTAAATGTCGCCATCTCGCGCGCACGCTGCCTCGCCGTGATCTTCGCCAGCCCACGCCTTCTGGAAGCGCGCTGCACGAGTGTCGATCAGCTCCGCCTCGCCGACACGCTCTGCTGGGCGAAGCTCTATTCCGACACACACGCAGCGCTTCAGTAACTTTGCACATTGTTTCCCCCCCCGCTCTTCGCGGGGGAGGTGCTCCTGCGTAAGCAGGGCGGAGGGTGTGTGTCGGCGCGGCATTTCCCCCCCCGCATCCCCCGGATTCAATCGGCAACGTTACACTTTACAACCCCATCCGCTATCCCTAGATTATCGGCCATAGGAGATTTCCAATGGCCCACCTCGTTTTGACCGCCCTGCAATTCCACAATGAAGAAGCGGCTTTCGAGCATGTCGAAAAGCTGCTCTGGCCCAACGGTCCCGTTTGCCCGCATTGCGGTGCGACTGAGGAACACGTTGGCCGCTTGACG
This sequence comes from Rhizomicrobium sp., assembly GCA_035567755.1. Classification (GTDB taxonomy): domain Bacteria; phylum Pseudomonadota; class Alphaproteobacteria; order Micropepsales; family Micropepsaceae; genus Rhizomicrobium. Next base: position 98,129 of record DATMPH010000019.1, on the reverse strand, counting down.
GGTAAGAGCAGCCGAACCGGCCTTCGCAAGTGCTACGCCTGCCGGGAGACGTTCACGGTCCGCATGGGAACTATCTTCGAGGACAGCCACTTGCCGCTGCACCTGTGGCTGCAAGTGATTCACCTGATGTGTTCCAGCAAGAAAGGCATCGCGACCCGTCAAATTCAGCGGATGCTCAATTGCTCCATGAAAACCGCTTGGCACCTCACGCACCGTATTCGCGCAGCGATGGCGGACGGCGGACTTGGCCCGCTTGGTGGCGAAGGCCAGACGGTCGAAGTTGACGAAACCTTCATCGGCGGCAAGGAGAAGAACAAGCACCGCACCCGTCGCGCCACGACCCGGTTGGGCGGAAGCTGGGGCAAGGAAACCGTGCTTTCTCTGGTAGAGCGCAATGGCCGTGTGCGATCCATGCACCTCGCCAGCGTGACAGCGGAGAAGCTTCGCCCCGTGCTTGTCGCGCACATTGACGCCAAATCGAAGCTCTACACGGACGACGCGGGCCAGTATCGCTACATGAACTGCTATTTCGCGCAATGACTTTGTGAACCACGGCTCGGAAGAATATGTCCGTGGCCACGTCCACACGAACACGGTTGAAAACTACTTTTCGATCCTCAAGCGCGGGATTACCGGCTGCTATTTCCATGTCAGCGAGGCGCACCTGCATCGCTATTTGGCGGAATTCGATTTTCGCTATTCCAACCGCGAAAAGCTTGGGGTTGATGACGTGAGTCGTGCCGCATTGGCCGTCAAAGGCATGAAGGGCAAGCGGCTCACGTATCAAACAACTGCTAGAGCGCCGTCCGCCTAAAACCCGCTGGTGGCGCGTCCATGCGCACATGCCGCCTGACGATCCACAACTTGCGTTTTTTGTTCGTACTGGAAGGGGAAGCGGACTGACTCCGCTCCCCCGTCCCAGCTATCCTAGGACTTGCGACAGACCTAGGAGTTATCATGGGGACCGTTCAATTCGTCGGCCAGCCGCCATACGCAATGCCCATGCCGCTAAACGTAAAAGCATATGCTGCTAGAGACGGGGTGGATATGCATATACGTGTTGAGGTGGGTAGTCGCAGCCTTCAAAACATAACGATAAGTCTGACGATTGATCAGGCGCTGCTGCTGGCGCGCCTGCTATCGGTGGCGGCGGAAGATGCTCTTGCGACAAAACCGACATGACATCGCGCTTTCCATCTTAATTCCGCTTTTGCAGATCAAGAATTAGCGCATGGGTGGCGTCGCCTATCGTATCCAGCGGATGCGCCGTACAATAATTGTTCGTCCAAGCTGTAACCCCCGGACCATCAACAGATCCCATAACACTTTGCCCCTTCCACACGTAATCGTTGTACGCGGTGAGAAATCCTTGAACCCATCCAATCTCCTGAAATTTTGACACTTCGCCAGACGAGCTGTCTGCGGTCCATTTCCCGCAAGACCAATTCCCCGGACCAAGCACCACATAATGTCCCGCCGAATCACTCGCGAAGGCCGCAACAGACGCGACAAGGTTTGCCAGCATCACGCCAGCTAGAATGTTCCGCATTTTTCTCTCCACAATCTCCTAAGATGGTGCGACAATACCACCATGCCAGCGAAGAAACCCGCGTCGCGGCGCACTGCAAATTGGGACGATCCAGAACAGTCCAAACGATTCCTCGAAGCCGCCGATCGCGCGGAAGCGAGCAACGACCCGAAGGATTTAGACCGAGCGCTCAAGAAGATTGCTCCCCAGAAGGCGCGCCGGGCATAGGAATCGCGCCACTCATTAGAAAATTAAGTTGTTCTCGATCTAGGAAACTCCCGCGCATTCGCGCCCAACTCAAAAAGTCCTGAAAATGTGGGCGCGCCGTTTGGCGCGAACCAGTTTCTACCCACTTCTTTGCGTAGGTGTAGCTTTCCCACGCAAGCATGTCCGCCGCTTGCAAGCCCGTAAATCTGACGCATTTCTGGAACGTCACGCTGATAGCGGCCCCGATTTTCCCAGCTTCTTTCTTGTAGTGGTCAATGATGCTTTGGGTCACTGGCATGACCCGTTCTCGGTCATCAAACACTAGAGACAGGTCCGGCCCGTGAGCATTCTTTCGGGCAAGTTCCATCGCGTGCCAGATGCATCCGCTAAATGCGAAATCATCTGGTGGTGCCATCAAATGCGCGTAGCGGTGCGGTTTGACCACTGCTTCCCAGTCTGCGACCGAAACGGCAGACCCGATTCCGTAAACATTCGAACTCTTAATTGCCTGCCGAAGATCGTGGATTACCTTGTCAGCGTCTGCTTGCCTCCAATTCTCAAATCCGCCCTCGCGAGCGAGGCAGGCCGACATGTGGAAGGCCGAAATCTTTTCACGGGCAAGAATCGCGCGCCATTGGGTATCCAGGTTTGCCCAATTCGAAGCCGGGGCGACAAACCCAGCCCAGACCACGACCTTTGAACCGGCGTGGGTTCCGCTGTCGTCGAAGTATCCGGTCAGCATCGCAATAGCCGTGTCGTCGGCCTCTGTGGGCCTGACAATATGAACCCATTCCGCAAAAGGAATGGGACCGCCAACACTACCCCTAGCGGCTGGGGTGTTCAAGTGTAACGTTGTCGATTCAATCCGGGGTCGGCACCTCCCCCGCGCGCGGGGGAGGAAAGATGCGAGGTCCACGCTTTGCTGAACACGTCCGATTTTGACGTATGAGCGCCATAGCTTCTCCCTGCTTCGCGCGACGGGGCGAGGGAGATGCAAATTGGAAGACATGATCATGAGTGTGCAGCCGATGGGGCGGACACGCCGGGCACTGCTCGTGCAGGATTTCGCCCACGAGATCGTGGACGAGTGGAAAGGCTGGCTCACCGGCAGTCTGCCGATGGCTGGCCTCGCGATCGCCGGACTGGTGAATCCGGAATGGATTCGCTTTCCGCTCTGGGCCTGGGTGCTGCTGATCTTCGTCGCCGGCCTCTTCTTCGCGATGTTCCGCGTTTACGGCGAGTTGCGGCGCCAGCGCGACATTCTTCACCAGCGGCTCGGCCGGCTCAGTATCGCGGGCCCCTACCTGCTGGTGCCGTATTCCTCCGATCTCGAGGAAAGGATGACCAATGACCTGTGAAATCGCGGTGATGAACAAGCGCGGGCTTGCGCTGGCGGCCGACAGCGCGGTGACCGTCGGCGAGGGCGAGAAAATCTATCATCACGCGGAGAAGCTCTTTGCGCTCCCGTCCGGTGCGCCCGTCGGGATCATGATCTACGGCTCGGCCGAGATCATGGCCATGCCGTGGGAGCTTGTGATCCATGCTTACGGGCGCGAGCTGGGCCAGCGCCGCTTCGACAGGCTCGATCAATATGCCGAGGAGTTCTTCCGTTTCGTCGAAGCATCGGCTGCGCTCTTTCCGCCCGATCTGCAGCGCGACTGGTTCCGCTCACTGGTTGGCCAGTACTGGAGAACCGAGCTGGCGGAGCCGCTCGCGCACCGGCTGAAAGCGGAAGGGAAGGAAACGTCCCGCGCAGCGAATGCCGTTCTCGCGGAACTGCTCGAACGGGATCACGCTACGTGGAACTCGTGTCCTGCGATCGAAGGCCTGGGCGCCGCTCACGGCGACAAGGTCATCGCCGAATACGCACCAGCTCTCGATTCGCTCGAAAGCGATTTGTTCGGCGGCCACAGTCTCGGCGCAGAGGCAAAGCGCGGGCTTCGGGCAACGGCCCGCTTCATGCAGACGCAGCAATGGATTCATCCGCTCGACAGGAGCGGCATCGTGTTCGCCGGAATGGGCGAAGCCGAGCCGTTTCCGGCGGTGCTCGAATTCGCCGTCGGCTCGCTCGCGGCGGGCCGTCTGCGCTGGTTCAAGGCCGACGAGGCGCGCGTCACCCGCGACGATTCCGCCATCGTGGCGCCGTTCGCGCAGGGCGACATGGTGCACACCTTCTACCGCGGCATCGTTCCCGACCTCGACGCGAAGCTCGGCGGCATCGTTGTCCGCACGGTAGCGCATGAGCTCAAGATGCACGACGCAGAGCTTCCGCCGGAGCGGATGGAGAAGCTCGAGAAGGCGTTCCGCAAAGCGCTCGAGGAGGAGATCGACGGTCGATACCAGCGGCCGCTAATCGCTGCGGTCGACGCGCTTCCGCGCCACGACCTGGCCCGCATCGCGGAGGCGCTCGTCAGTCTCACCGCCCTGCGGCGCCGCATGTCGCTCGGCGAGAAGGAGACGGTCGGCGGCGCGATCGACGTCGCGATCCTCTCCAAGGCCGAAGGCTTCCAATGGCTGAAGCGCGGCGGCTGCGCATATGGCGTTGCACGGCCAGCTTCGTGAACGGCGAGCTCCCAAGGTATCAGGAAATTCCCACGCGGAGACGCGGAGACACGGAGGAAAGAAACCGCGCGCGAATGCGCGCAATTCTTTGGGTTCCTGCTCCGCGTCTCCGCGCCTCCGCGTGCAATTCTGGTCTCTACAAATGAACGGCATTGGGCTTATAGTGGCTGGCTCATCACGATGAGCGGGGTCGCACATGCGCTGCGATCGGGCGAGGCGGCGCCGATGCGCTACGAGAAAGCCGAAACCATTCTTCGCATCGCCTGCGACATGCAGGGCACGGCCGAAGGCCTGTCGCTCGACGACATCCGCACGAACTATTCCGACAAGCCGCTCAGCCGCCGCACAGCTGAGCGCCTGAGGGACGCGATCGAACGTGTGTTCCCGCAATTCGAGCAGGCCAATCTTGGCGCGCTGCCCAAGCGATGGCGCATCCGCGCTGGAACGATCAACGGTCTCGTCGCCTTCTCGGCGGGCGAGTTGGCAGCGCTGCAGGGCGCATCTGCGCTGCTCCGCCGCGAGAACATGCACGCGCAGGCGGACGATGCCGCGAGCGCGCTTTCGAAATTGCGCGCACTGATGAAGCCGGCGGCCCTTGCGAAGATCGATCCCGATCTCGAAGCGCTGACCGAAGCCGAGGGTCTCGCGATGCGCCCCGGTCCGCGGCCGAAGATCGATGCGGAGATCGTCAGCGCGCTCAGAGCCGCGATTCTTGGTTGCCACAAGGTGCGGATTCACTACCGCTATCGCGGCTCGGGCAAGCGCGGCTTCGAGACCGTGCGTCCTTACGGTTTCCTCTACGGCAACCGCAACTATCTCGTCGCCTGGAGCGAAAGCGACTGGGCGCGCGATTTCCGCTCCTACGCGCTCTCCAACATCGAGCGTGTCGAGCCGCTCGACAAATCCTTTACCCGCCAGCGCGGCTTCTCGTTGCAGAAATATGCCGAGCAATCCTTCGGTGTCTATCAGGAGAAACCGTTCGATGTCGTCTGGAAGTTCTCGCCCAACGCCGCAGCCGACGCGAAGGAGTTCCTCTTTCACCCGACGCAGAGAATGGAAGAACAGAAAGACGGCTCCCTCATCGTCCGCTTCCGCGCCGGCGGATTGCAGGAAATGGCATGGCATCTGGTGACGTGGGGGGAGGATGTCGAGGTAATGAGGCCGCCGCGGTTACGGGAGCTCATCGTGCCTAAAGCCGTGAAAGCAAATGCCGCACGCAATCGTGTTGGACGGATCGTGGTAGGTTGAGGCACCGAGTCCGCCACTTGGAACAGCCGGCGTCATGGCCGACTCCCGCGAATCACCAATCCGATGAAACGGCTCGCTGAGATCACTCAACCAAGTTATCGGTCAACGTCCTTTTAGGTGATCGCCGCATGGAAACGACAAATTTTTGCGAACTTTTCGGCACAAACAAGACGCAGTTACTGACCATCACTTGCCTGGCTGACTGGCGGCAAGCGAAGGAGGGCAGCAGATTATTTTTACCGCCGATCCAACGCTCGGTCGTCTGGACCAACGAGCAGGTTATAAATTATTGGGACAGCTTGCTGCGCGGTTACTCTGCAGGAATGATGCTCGTTCATCGCGTTAAAAAATGGGGGAGCGCCACGAGCGGCAAAGGTCGTGACGCGGACGGCATGACTCGTGAAGCAAGTGAGGAGGACTTCCAACTTTTTGATGGGCAACAGCGAATGACCGCGGTTCTGTTGGGTCTTGGCAAGGGAGAGATGAAGAATAGTCGAAAACTTTGGGTTGATTTAGGAACGAAATCGACTAACGCGTCTGGCTTAAAGTTTCAGTTACGCATGACCAGTACGGGTCAGCCGTTTGGATATGAGCCCGATGCGCCGAACCAGAGGATTAAACTCGGGAAACGGCAAAAAAAATGGGAAGAATGGTTAAAGAGCCAAGATGGCCAACCGACCCAGGGACGAGAACATGCCTTTGCCAATGTAAAAGGAGGTGACCTCATCGACGCAAAGTGCGCGATTCCGCTTTCTGATCTTTGTGATCGTCTTGGCGATAAAATTAATCCCGATGCAATCATCGGTGAACTATCTAACCTAAGAGGTGCTTCAGAGAGGCTTGTCCGTGAATTCATTTTCGCGCTTGAAAAGGCCCTGAATACCCAAGTCATTCTTCAGCAAGTAGACCCAGAGATCACTGCCGATCAGGAGGATTATGTCCGCTTTTTTACGCGGTTGGGCCAAGGTGGAACTCGTCTTACCGATGACGAACTGACGTACTCTATTATCAAGCATCAGTACCCTGAAATCCATGATCGCATGAGCGATATCATGTTCCAAGATGGCCGTCTCGCCGGTGAGGTCGATCTGGTCCTGGCGACTCTGCGTGTTGCAAAAACGAAAGCGCCCTGGGAAAACGCCCATGAATGGGAAGTGATAAGCCGCCCCGGCCCCACTTTCGTTTCGCAACTGAAGGACATGAAACAAGTCGAGACGGAATTTCTTGCAATGATCATGCAGGAAAATCAAGCGCCGAATTTGGCGACGGCGCTAAAAGAGGTTCGGAAGGCGCTGAGCTACGATGAAAAGGATCGTCCCGAGGGTTTGCCTGCCATATTGCTGGCGCGCCTACCACGCGAACTCGTCGATGTATTGATACTTTTTGCGTTCAAGTGGGGGTTTGACGAACCGTGGCAGCAAAACGTCAACAGTATCTTGGGTGCATTCGTGCTGCACTGGCTGCTCTTTATCTATAACGACGCGAAGGCGGCAGGGCGAGCTTTTCAGCATGCTCAAAAACAGGGCTGGGAGTTTACCCAAAATTCAGTTCGCGAACTTATTGAGGAATACGAGAAGGAAGGAGAGGCGTATTTCATACCTCGCGAAGAGGCGCTGCGCGATCTACGAAACGAGGTAAATAGCGGAACCCACATACTTCGTGCGTGGGCAGATCGCTTCAAGGCGACCGACCGGACCGACGAGCACAAGCCCGGCGAGGCACTACGCGTACTTTCGAGCAATGCAGAACTATGTAAACGTGCTTTGATGTGGCTCCAACGGGCCTATATCTTCGACCAGTGGCCAAATTACGATCCGACTTCGGACCGTGACGAGGATTTGCCAGTCGATCTTGATCATATCGTGCCCAACGGCATCTTCAACTTTCACTGGAGCGGTTGCAAAAACTGTTTGCAGGAAGAGGTTATCTCCGGCAATCCCGATAACTTTCACTCGAGGCGTGGAGTTGTTGGAAATTCAATCGGAAATCTTCGTTGGCTGGCGTCCTCGGATAACCGAATGCGTGGTAAAGGCGTATACGAACCACTCCCGAATAATGGGGATCTGGTTTCAAATCCCATAGACTGGGTAGAGCTTACGCGAAATGATCCTAAAGATCGTCCTTGGTCGAAGCAAAATATTGCTGCCTTCCAGCGTCTCATTGATCTTCGTACTCTTGAACTCTACGAATATTTACTAACCGAAAGTGGAATCAAGAATATCCTGCCCACCAACGAGGAAATCATCTAAACATACACAAACAGGTCGAAGTATACCTCGCCTCCGCAGTCAAATTCCCAAGTAGTGACGACCATTGTTTTCTGGAGCAGATCATCTTCACGGCCGAGATTTCGGGATTGGGGTTGAAAAGCCCGTTGTGCGGAGCGTGATCGGAGTCGGAGGGGATTTTTTGCACGCGACACAGACAGTGTCGGGTTCGGTTGAGTGAGTTGCCTTCATTGCGGCGCATCTGCGTCGTCGTCGGTGGGGCGGCCGGTGAATTCGACCACGGAGAGATAGAGGCCGAGGATCGGCGGGATCGCCGCGTACAAGTAGACCCAGCTGTCGAGGTGCGAGAAATCGAGAATTCTCGCCAACACATCGCCGGGCAGGAACAGGAGCGTCGGGCCCCGGAGCAGGATCGGCCAGCGTACAGCGTGACCACCAAGGCCATCGCTCCGCCGGACCGCACATTGTGCACGAGCAACATCGCGAGTCCCGCCGCGAGCGCAACAATGCCGAAGATCAGCAACACAGGCCCGTTGCGAACGAGAGCCGCGGCGGTGTCGATGAAGGAGATGCCGAGGACCGCAGCTGCGGTCCCCGGAAACTGAAACTACTGTGAGCCTCCGCCCGGGCCGCCGGAGGTGGCGCCGCCCGAACCTCCAGCCGGAGGCTGCGGAGGTGGCATTGTGTTCTGCTGTTGTTGGTATTGGTATTGGGGCTGGGGTTGAGGTGGCGGATAGTAAGCTGGCGGCGGCGGCCCTTCCATCGGGAACATGTAGAAGCGCACGCCCGCCATCACCACGTTTTCGGTGATGTCGTGTGTCGCCACCGGGCCGAGCGAGGGCGAGAAGCTTTCGACACTGGCGTTCACATGGCGGTAGCGGTAATCGAGGAACAGATCTGCATCGGGAGCGATCTCGAATGACGTGCCGCCGATCCCCTGCCACATGAATCCCCAATGATCGACACGGGCGATCTCATCACCCGTGTTCGAGAAGTTGGGCGCGAAATATACGTGTCCTTCGCCCACGCCCGCGCCGCCGTAGATATTCCAGCCCGGCGCGATGGGAAAATCGTACACCGCGTTCACCAGCTCGGAGGCGATGTTGGCATGTCCCGTCGCGCCGAACTGGGCGCCGCCACTCTGGACATTGGAGACGCTATGCCAGTCATAGCCGGACTCGAATTCGAGCCTGATCGGAAATTCGGGCATCTTGAAGCCCAGCGTGCCGGCGAAGACCGCGCCATCATTGGTCTGGACCTGACCCGAGCCGGGCGGCGGGGTCAGCTGGTCCACCGTGATGTTGTTCTGGCCATCCCAGCCTGCGCCCAGGCCGATATAAAATCCATCGCCCGCCAGGGCTGGTCCGCCAAGCGCGAGGAACGCCGCGCCGGCCAATACGATACATCGTGTTTTCATGTGAAACCCGCCTCTTCATCCCGTTGCCAGCGCTTCAACGCGCGGATTCGACAAAGTATCCCGCGCCCGCAATTTGCCGATGTAGGGTGTTCGCCTACATCGCGCCCGACTTTGCCATTCAAAACACGCCGGGAATAAGGCGCCAGCTTCGCGTGGCATAAGTTTCATATTCGGGAAAGGCGCGGGAGAGCACCTGCTCCTCGTAGTTCATGCGCAGGATCTGAAGCGCGAGCGCGGCGAGCACTATCAGCAGCGCCCAGGGCTGCCGGTATTGCAGCATCACGCCGAGCGATCCGACAAGGCCGGCGAGATAGAGAGGATGGCGGATGCGGCGATAGGGGCCATTCGTCACCAGCCTGCGTGCTTCCGGAAGCAGGCTGAACGACCGGCCCAGCCAGAACAGGATGAGAATCTCCGCCAGCGTTCCTCCGCCCGCGAGCGCGGTCGAGAGCGCCGCGCTCGCCGGCGGCAACGGAACCCTCGGCAGGGCCAGCAGCACGATCAGCAGATTGCCGCCGACGAGTGCCACCGCCCGCGGCCATAAGCCTTGCGACTTGGCGGCCGGCATCCGGCGCAGGAAGATCAGCGCGATGACCATCGCGAAATAGAGCATGTTGCTCGCGAGTGCCGAGAGCTGGAGCGCGGCATCACGGGACGGCCATGCGCGCCACGCCGCCGCGAATTGCGGCAGAAGCCCGCCCATGCTGAAACCGTAGAAGACGATCAGCGGGGCGGCGATCAGCACGTCGTAGGCTTTCGTCGCCTGGAAATTCGCGGGAGAACCGTTTCGCATTCACCGGACCCGGTCAGCTGGAGAGACTATCGTCATGGCAAAGAAGGAATACGTACCCGAAGACGACGAACATTACCGGCGCGCGCTTTACGAATTGCAGGTCGAGCTGGTCAAGCTCCAGCGCGTGCTGATCGCCGGCGGCGAGCGCGTTCTCGTCATTCTCGAGGGCCGCGATGCCGCCGGCAAGGACGGCGCTATAAGGCGGCTGACCGAGCATATGAGTCCGCGCGAGACCCGCGTGCACGCACCCGGCAAGCCGTCGAGCCGGCAGGAGACCGAATGGTATTTCCAGCGATTCGTGCCGTTCCTGCCCGCGGCCGAGGATTTCGTGGTCTTCAACCGCTCCTGGTACAACCGCGCCGGCGTGGAGAAGGTCATGCATTTCTGCACCAAAGAGGAGGTCGAGGAGTTCTACGAATCCGTGGTGCCGTTCGAGGCGATGCTGGTGCGCGACGGGATCGCGATCCGCAAATACTATCTCGATATTTCCCGCGACGAGCAGAGGGAACGGCTGAAGGCGCGGGAGAAGGATCCCCTCACGCAGTGGAAGGTCTCGCCGGTGGATGAGAAGGCGATGCAGAACTGGAAGGCCTACTCAAAGGCGCGCGACGAGATGTTCAGCCGTTCGAGCCACGCGGCCGCGCCCTGGCGGATCCTGCTTTCCGACAACAAGAAGGTCGCCCGCCTCGAACTGATCCGCGATCTGCTGGCGAGCTTCGACTACAAAGGAAAATCCAAAAAGCTGCCCAACCCCGACACCGCCATCGTCTTCCAATGGAGCGAAGCCGCGGAGGGGCGAGTGGCGAAGTAATCAGTTCTCGCGGCCGCGACCCCTCACCCGCGCTTGAGTGGAATTCATTGCACGTATCCGCATCCCTCTCCCACAAGGGGAGAGGGGAACGCGGAATCTTGCATTGGCGTTGGAAAATCAGCGCGCGGAATCCCCTCTCCCCTTGTGGGAGAGGGGCTAAGCGCGGCTGCTTTCAAACGTTCAGGCGCGGGTGAGGGGTGAACACGTGCGGCGGTTATTACCCTGCGATCGCCTCCGCGAGTCGGACCGCATCGTCGGGCTCGTGGTAGATGCCGAAGCCGATGCGCAGGCGGTTGCTGCGGTGGTCGACGATGATGTTCTGCGACGCAAGGCGCGCGGTGATTGCGGCGGCGGCATTGGTGCGAAAGGCGAGGAATCGTCCGCGGCGGTTGTCGTCCGGCACGAGGAGATCGCGCGACGAGATGGGCGAGTCCACGCGGTCCAGTTCGGCGAGGAATCGCCGCTCGATCTCCCGCACATGGGCGAGCATTCCGGCAACGCTCAGCTTCCCCTCAACAAGCCAATCCTGCACCGCATTGAATCGATAAAGCCCCGAGACGTCGAAAGTCGCGCCGAAGAACCGGCTGCCGTCCTTCGCATAAGGCACGCCGCCGCTGCCGCTCTCGAGCGCCGAAAACCCCGCATACCAGCCCGTATCGACCGGCCGAGGGCAGAACCCGGGCGGACAATGCAGGAAGCACACGCCTTCGCCCGCCATCGCATATTTGTACCCGCCGGCCAGATAGAACGCTCGCGACGCAATGCGGGAAAGGTCTGTGGGTACCGCCATGAAGCCGTGATAGCCGTCGATGACGACCAATGTATTCGGACCTGCCACCGCATCGACGATCGTTGCGAGACTGCCGAGCGCAAATCCCGAATCGAAAAAGACTTGGCTGAAATAGACGAAATCATATGCGCCGTTCCGCGCCGCCTCGCAGAAGCGCCGCTCGAAACTTTCGAACGGCTCACAGGCCACGCGCGTGACGTCCACGATGCCGTCTTCTTCGAGCCGCGAAAACTGGCGCGCGAAGCTCATGAATTCGGAACCCGTTGTCAGCGCGCGAATGGGCCGCCTCGGCAGGCACGACAGCAGCCGCAGCACGAAACCATGCGTGTTGGGCCCGAAGGCGATGTTGGCAGGATCGGGCAGGCGAAGCTCGCGCGCGATATGCGCCTGGGCCTTGGGGATCACGTTCGAGAACACGTGATCCCATTTGCGGTCGAGCAGGCGGGCGGCGTCCTTCCACGCCGCCTCCTGCGCGGCAAGCGTCACGTCCGGCCAGGGATGATGGCTGTGCGCCGCCGCATGCAACGGCGCGCCCGCAGCGCCGACGCTGCGCGCGAACCCGTTCACTGCGGCGAGACCGGGCCGGCTTTGATGTCGGGATCGTTCAAATGCCAGGCCTTCCAGCGCATCGCGGTCCAGATGCGCGTGCGGCCCGAGGGATGATCGTAGAAGACGAACTCTTCCAAAGGCGTAGGATCGAGCTTGCGGTACTCGCTGAGCTTGAGTGTGGCGGTCGCAAAACCATCCGGCTGCCGCGCCGCATTGAGGCCGAAAATATCGGCCTGCGCTTCCGTCGTCCGGGTGATCGTGTTGGTGACCGGCGTCGCGAGCAGAAAGAACACGCTGAGAAGTGCTGCGAGCACGGGCAGGCCTGCCGGATCGTCGATGCTGCGCACGTCCCAGTTGCCGCCGAAAACGCCTGTGAGCGCACCAAATCCCCAGTTCACGAACAGGAAAGCGACCAGGATGACCAGTCCGTTCCAGGTGATGAGGAGAGCAACGTGATTGAGCACGTAATGTCCCATCTCATGGCCCAGAACCGCTTCGATCTCGGGGGGCGTGCTGCGATTCATCAGGTTGTCGTTGAGAGAGACCCGCGTCGTGCCGAAAAATCCCGAAACGTTTGCCGAGATGCGCTTGCTCTGCCGCGAGGCGTCGAACTCGTAGACATTCGTCACCGGAATGCCGTTCGCCTTCGCCAGCGCGAGGATTTTCTCCTTGACGGGACTCTCGGCCAGCGGCCGGTAGGTATTGAACAGTGGCGCGATGAAAACCGGCGAGATCGCGATGACCACCGAAAGCAGGCCGACCGCCACCAGCGTCCCCCAGATCCACCACAGCCGGCGCGAACCGCGGATGACCGCGTAGATTACGGTCAGCGCGATGACCGACAGCACCAGCTGCACGCCGAAGCCAACCGCGAAATCGCGAAACCACTGCCAGAAATTCTGGTTGGAGAGCCCATAGGCGTGCTCGCGGAAGAAACTCTCGTACAGGGTTAGCGGAAAGGTCAGCACCGTGGTGGCCACGACGAACATTCCGGCATAGATCGGCACCTGCCAGAAGCGCGAGCGGGTGACCTTCTGGGCGATGTTGCGCATCCTCGCAGAGATCCCCGCCCACAGCAGCAGCGCCGAGACGGCGATCGCAGACAACGCATCGACGAGGATCAGCACATAGCCGCCCTCGAAATAGGAATCCGAGCGCTCCCGCGCCGCGCCGGACACGCGGGCGAGATAGGCGTTGGTGGCCTTGACGGGATCGAATGTGACCACGGGCGCTGCAGCCGGCGTCGTCGCCAGCGCGTGGACGATCACGGGCGCCACGGGCGCCGCCTTTAGGTCTGCCTGGGCCGATGCGTGCGGACTCCAAGCGATGATCGCCACGAAAAGCAGCGCAATCGCGACCGCCGCCCCAGCAAGTTTCCGCCCCATCGAGGTCTCCCGATCCGACTCCATCCGCGAAGGTGGTAGCAGATAGCCGCTCTTTTTTCCTCCCCAACGTGGCCGCCTTCGCCGGCCTTGCACCATGCGGCAATAGATGATATATAGCTCTGTCATATCTCATTTGGAGCGCGACGATCTATGGCGAAGGCAAAGATCTTCTGGTCCGGGCGTTCGCAGGCGGTGCGCCTGCCGAAGGACTTTCGCTTTCCAGGCGAAGAAGTACTCATCAGCCGGCGAGGGAGCGCTGTGGTTCTGGAGCCTGTCGCCGACGACTGGAGCTGGCTTGATGGAATGATCGGAAAGCTTGACCGCGATTTCGTCGAAGCGGTGAAGGAGAAGTCGGCTCCGCAAAAACGCACGGAACTTGAAAAGCTTTTCCGTTGATGCGGTATCTGCTCGACGCCAATGCCGTGATTGCCATGCTGAACGATCCGCACGGCCGCGTGGCGCAGCGTGCGCGCCGCGAAAGCCTCGCTGACGTGGCCGTGTCGGCCATCATCATTCACGAACTTTATTACGGCGCATTCTCCAGTGCACGGGCAACGCAAAATGTCGCGCTGGTAGATGCACTCCGTTTTGCAGTACTACCATTCGAGAAAGAGGATGCGAGGTCTGCGGGGCAGGTTCGCGCTCGCCTGCGCGCGAAGGGGACACCAATCGGTCCCTATGACATCCTGATAGCCGGTCAGGCGGTTGCGCAAAAGCTGATCCTTATTACACACAATCGCCGCGAGTTCGTGCGCGTGGCAGGGCTCCTGACAGAAGACTGGGAGACTTAACCGACGATCGGCAAGGGCTTGTGTTTCGATCGTTCCGAACAGTGATTGTTGGTCCTGTCCCCATGTTGCAGTCAAATAAGTGCCTGCGCCTCCTTGACCGACACGGGTCGGCCAAGCTTTCCGAGCTCGTGGAGGTCGCCGCCGACCTCGATGCGGATGGACTGGTCAATCCCGCCCACGCTCACAGGGTCAAAGCCGCTTGCAATAATCAGTTTGGCGACCGCTCTGCCGGCCTCGGGATAATCCGTCGCATAGAAGAGCACGGCGCGCTCCGGCGACCGGTTCGCTGCGCTAACCAGCGACTCGGCGCGCAACGTGCCGAACGCCTTGACGAGCTCGGCGCCCTCCGGAAGCAACCCCGCGATGATCTTTCCGGACGACTGCTCCGCGGGAATGATTTTCTTGAACCCTCCCTTTCCATCGGGCGCTATCGGGTTTGAGGGATCCACCACAACCTTGCCGGCGACGGCGCCGTGATGGGTCGCAATGAACGCCTTGATCGCATCGAAAGAGATGGCAAGAACGATGACATCGGCTTTCTTTGCCGCATCGTCGATGGGCATGACCTCGGCCTTGCCGCCGAGCTGGCCGGCGAGTTGCTGCGCCTTTGCCAGGTTTCGTTCGGAGATGATGATGCTCTGCCCGCCTGCCGCAAGGTTTTTTGCGACGCGCGAGCCGATATTTCCAAGTCCGATGATGGCGATTTTCATGGCGTTGCGATCCTTTGCAGTTTGGTGATGCGACCGGAGCGATAGTGCGGCGTTGGCGGGCAAGTCCCGAAATCACATTTCCAATACTGGAAAGCCGATCAGGTTCCCCGAACAATTTCTCAGCTTCGGCTCACAAGCGGCCATCGGCTGCGGTCTCTCCAAGAAGTTCGCGATAGAGCGCGATCGTGTCCGCCGTCATCCGCTCCACCGTGAAATTGCGGGCGATGTGCGCGCGGCCCTCCTCGCCCATCGCGGCGCGCGCGACGGGGCCGGCGGCGATCAATTTCCGCAATGCTTGAGCAAGTGCTTCGGAATCGCCGGCCGGCGTCAGAAGGCCCGATATTCCCGGCAGCACGGTCTCGCGCGCGCCGCCATGGTTGGTGGCGATCACGGGCCGCTCCATTGCGCTTGCTTCCGCGGTCACGCGTCCGAAGGATTCGGCCTGGGTGGAGGCGGAGACCACGATGTCGGCAGCGAGGTAGGCCGCGGGCATGTCGTTCACATGGCCCGCCAGGACGACGTGGCGCTCGAGCCCGGCGGCCGAGATCGCGCGGCGCAATTCCTGCTCATAGGTCGAACGGCCCAGCGCATCGCCGACCAGGACAGCGCGGATATTGTTGAGTTGGGATTCGTTTGCGAGTTTCCGGAGGGCGGCGGTCAGGACCAACTGACCTTTGAGGCGCGTGAGGCGTCCCGGCAGGAGAATGATGATGTCGCTATCCGCTGCTCCCCAATCCGCGCGCAGTTGCCGGACGCGCTCTGCCGGGATTCGCGCCGGATCGAAGCGCGCGAGATCGACGCCGCGCGGAATGACTACCAGCCTCTTCGGCGCGGAGCCGTATTCACTGCTTATGTGCCGCGCGGTCCATTCGGAATTGGCGATCACCGCGTCGCCGCGCACCATCACGGAATTGTAGAAGCGCTTGAGCGGCGTGCGCGCAGTGTAGAGGCCGTGATAGGTGGTGACGAAGGGGACCGCCGCCTGACGCGCGGCCCACAGCGCGCTCCAGGCCGGGGCCCGGGAACGGGCGTGGACGAGCTTGATATTCCGTACACGGATCAGATCGCGGATGCGCCGCGCATTGGCCCACAGCATCGCGGGGGATCTGGAATTGACCCGCATTGCGATCCACTCGCCGCCCGCGTCTTCGAGCTCGGCCACCATGCGGCCGCCCGCCGAGGCCACCAGCGCAGTGAAGCCTTCGTGGATGAGCGCGGCGGCAATTTCGATTGTCGAACGCTCGGCGCCCCCCGTTTCGAGCGAGGGCACGATTTGAAGGCAGGCTGGCCCATCGGGCGCGCCGCTTCTATTCTCCCTCATCGCAATCCGTCATCCGAAGCAGGCGCGAACCATGCGGGTTTTGTCCCGGTTTATCAAAGTCGCGTGTCTGGCGGCCGCGGCGCTCACCGCCTGCTCGTGCGATGCGCTCGCCGCGAAAGCCTCGCCGCTCGACGATCCCGCGCTGGGTGGACACAACCGCTATGAGCGCTGCCTTGCGCTGGTGAAGCGCGATGCGGCGCGCGCCGAAACAGAAGCGGCCGGCTGGTCCGCCGCGGGCGGCGGCGCGGCCGCTTTGCATTGCGAGGCGCTCGCGCTTGTCGAGCTGAAACGCTTTGCCGAAGCGTCGCAGAAACTCGAGGACGCGGCGAACCAGTCCGCGGGCGCGCCGTCGCTGCGCGCGGAATTGCTCGACCAGGCGGGGAACGCCTGGCTGCTTGCAGGCGCGATGGACAAGGCGGAGAGCGCGCTGAGCGTGGCGCTCGCGCTCGAGCCGAAGAATGAGGACGTGCTGGCCGATCGCGCGCGCGAGCGCGGCGCAGCGAAGAACTGGACGGGCGCGATCGGCGATCTCACCTCCGTTCTCGCGCTTGATCCCGACCGCGCTGATATTTACGTGCTGCGCGCGAGCGCGCTGCATGCGCAGGGCCGCAAGGCGGAAGCCGGCGCGGACATCGCGCGCGCGCTCGGGATTTATCCGGACTATCCCGAAGCGCTGGTCGAACGCGGCACGATGCGGCTCGAAGCCGGCGACAAATCGGGCGCCCGCACCGACTGGCAGCAGGCCGCGAAGGAAGCGCCCGACAGCGCAACCGCCGCCACCGCCCTCGCGCACCTCAAACTCCTCGGCGCCGACGTGCCTCAAAAACACTAGAATCACAGGGAGACGGTGAGACGGTGAGGAAGGAATCGCGCGCCTACGGCGCGCGCAACAGTTCTCACTGCCTCACCGTCTCCCTGTGAACACTTTCTTCCCATTCGCCGCGGACCCCGGAATCCGGTTCGCAGACCAGGTGTTGCTCTCGCATCGCCTCGAAGGCCGGTGCGTCGAGGAGGCGGCTGAGGGACCAGACGGCCATGGCGCGGACGAGAGGGGAGGCGTCGGAGAGGAGGCGCTCGGCTTCCGGCGCGAGGGCCGCGTCGCCGGAGTTGCCGATGGCGATCAGGACGTTGCGGATGAAGCGGTCGCGTCCTGTGCGTTTGACCGGAGAATTGCGGAACAGGTTGCGGAAGGCGGCATCGTCGAGGCGCGACAAATCTTTGAGACTCGGCGAAGTGAGTTCGGCGCGGGCGTGAAACTTCGCCTCGCGCGCCACGGAGGCAAAACTGTTCCACGGACACACCGCCAGGCAATCGTCGCAGCCATAGATGCGGTTGCCCATCGCCACGCGGAATTCGCGCGCTATGTGTCCCTTGTGTTCGATGGTGAGATAGGAGATGCAGCGCCGCGCATCGATTTCGTAGGGCGCGGTGAAGGCTTGCGTCGGGCAGATGTCCAGGCAGCGCTGGCAGGAACCGCAATGATCCGTTTCGGGCTCGTCGGGATCGATCTCGAGCGTGGTGAAAATCGAACCGATGAACAGCCAGGAGCCGAATTCCCGCGAGACGAGATTGGTATGTTTGCCTTGCCAGCCAATGCCCGCCGCCTGCGCCAGCGGTTTCTCCATCACCGGCGCGGTGTCGACGAAGATTTTTACGTCGGCCATGAATTGCCCGGCCATGAATTGGCCGAGCGCCTTCAGCTTCGATTTGAGCACGTCGTGGTAATCGTCGCCTTGCGCGTAGACGGAGATGGCGCCACGCGCGGGATCGCCGAGCTGCGCGAGCGGATCGTCGTGAGGCCCGTAATTCGTGCCCAGCACCACGATGGAGCGTGCCTCGGGCCACAGCGCAGATGGGCTTGAGCGGCGGTCCGCGTTCCTCGCCAGCCAGTCCATCGTGCCGTGCCGGTCTTCCACGAGGAACTGCGCGAGATGTTCGCCCACGCCTTCGGGCGCCGTCGCACGGGCGAAGCGCACCACATCGAATCCCAATTCTCCGGCACGCGCGCGGATGGCTTCGCGCGTGCCGTGCTCAGGCGTCGAGGTCCGCATAATGCGACACCGGCGGCTGGCCGGGCACGCGGTCGGCGAGCAGGTTGCGGAAGGATGGGCGCGATTTCATCCGCATGTACCATTCGGCGGCGGCGGGAAACTCCGTCCACGGAACTTCGCCGAAATAGTCGATCGCGGAGAGATGCGCGGCCACCGCGAGATCGCCGAGCGTGCAGTCGCGCGTGGTGAGATAGCCGTTGCGTTCCGCGCTCGCCCCTAACGTTGCGAGCGCCGCGCGCAAGGCTTCGCGGCCCGTGCGCACCGTGTCCATGTCGGGCGCCCGCCGCGCCGCCGCGCCGGTGTAACGTTGCGACGCCCGTTCATAGACGATGCGTTTGGTCACGTTCTCCAGAAACGGGCCCATCGCCCAGTCGAGCAGCCGGAGCGATTCCCGGCGCGCCTCGTCGTCTTCCGGCGCAAGCGGGTGATCGGGATAGGTGCCTTCGAGGTGATCGACGATCGCCCACAATCCTTCGCACCGCGTGCCATCCAGATCGATGAAGACCGGCAGATGCTCGGCAAGATTTTCCGGCGCCACGCAGTCGCAGGTGAGCCGCTTCTCGGCGACAAGCAGCCGGGCAAACCGCGACGGCGGCGCAAGCAGCAACTGGACGAGACGACGCATGGGCGCAATTTAGAGAAGATAGCCCCGCGCTGATAGTGGTCCAACTCTGAGAAGTGAACTCCAAAAAATTGTCATGGCCCGCGCAAGCGGGCCACCCAGACGAGACCGCTCCGACTTTTTTTTCAGCGCGCGGACGCGCGCTGGCTGGGTGGCCCCGTTAAACGGGGCCATGACACTTATTTTGGGGTTCAATTCTCAGAACTGGGCCGTTAGTGCCGCAGACAGGATTCCAGGTTGTCGCGGCGGACCTCGGCCATGCGCGAGACAAGCGTCGCGGAGCGGTGTTTGACGTAGGCGCCGGGGTGCTGCGCGCGCCATTCGTCGGGATCGGGGAGAATGGCGGCGAGGCGCGCGGCCTGGGAGACCGTCAGCGCGTCGGCGGATTTGTGGAAATAGGCGCGCGACGCGGCCTCGGCGCCGAAATTGCCGTGACCCCAATCGACGATGTTCAAGTAGACGGTGAGGATGCGGCGTTTCGGCCAAAGGGTTTCCATCAGCACGGTGAGCCACGCTTCGACGCCCTTGCGTATCCAGCTGCGCGAGGGCGGAAGGAACAGGCTGCGGGCGGTCTGCTGGCTGATCGTGCTCGCGCCACGAAGCCTTGCGCCTTCGTCATAGGCGCGCACCGCCTTGTCGATCGAACCCCAGTCGAATCCGTGATGCGAGCAGAAATTCTGGTCCTCCGACGCGATCACCGCACGGGACAGCCAGGGAGAGATGTCGTCCGAACCCTCCCAATCGTGATGCGCCCCTTTGCCCTCCGCCCATGAGAGGATCATCTGCGGCGTCGTCGGCACCGGAAGGAAGCGGAACACGACAAGTGCAAGAACGGGCAGAGCTACCAGCAGGACGAAGACGATCAGCGCGATGCGGCGCATCCACCGCATGGGGGTTCGCCCCGTTCGTCGTGAAGTGCCCAAACCAAACTTCGTCATGGCCGGGCCACCCCGGTCCGCGCGAGAGCGCGGCCGGAGTGTAAACTAACTGTCCCGGCCACCCAGGAACACCGCGTTATGAGGCAAGCGCCAATCTTGTTGTTCATCACGGGGAAAGCGTTGAATTCGCGCGAGGAACCGTGGCTCGCACCGTTTTCATGGGTGGCCGGGACAACGGCCCGGCCATGACGAAGTTTTTGGAGAGGTGGCGCGCACACGGTTTATATATCTGCGATTCGGGACTCGTGCGTCGAATTTGACTACCAGCAAACCAGGAGCCGCACATGCATGACGAGCTGAATGCGATCATTCTCGGCATCGTCGAGGGATTGACGGAGTTCCTGCCGGTATCCTCGACGGGCCATCTGCTCGTCACGGAGAAGCTGCTTCAACTCGACGACAATCGCTGGCACGCCTTCACCATCGTCATCCAGCTCGGCGCGATTCTTTCCGTCGTCGCAGTCTATTGGCGCAAATTCTGGCAGGTTCTGGTGGGACTGCCGAGCGATCCCACGGCGCGCCGCTTTGCCGCGATGATCATCATCGCCTTCATTCCCGCCGGCATTCTGGGCGCCACGCTGATCAAGACTATCAATACCGTCCTGCTCAATCCTTCGCGCGCGCTTCCGGTGATCGGCACGGCCTGGATCGTGGGCGGCATTCTCATCCTCGTGCTCGAGCGCATCGCGCCCACGCCGCGATACACGCAGAGCGACAATCTTCCGCTGTGGAAATGTTTCCAGATCGGTTTCTGCCAATGTCTCGCGCTCCTGCCGGGCGTGTCGCGATCCGGTGCCACGATTCTCGGCGCCGAGTTGTTGGGCGTGGAACGCAAGGCCGCGGCGGAATTCACCTTCTACCTGGCAGTCCCCACCATGCTCGGCGCTTCGGTGTTCGAGCTGTACAAGGAGGGCGCGACGCTCACGCGCCACGATGAATCGCTCATCGCGATCGGCTTTGTCGTGGCCTTCGTGGTCGCCTATGGCGTGGTCAGGACGTTCATCGCCTTTATCGGGCGCTACGGGCTGAAGCCCTTCGGCTGGTATCGAATCGCATCGGGACTGGCCCTGTTCGCGTTCATCTGGGCGCACTGATGGGTTCGCGCGGCGGCGCGTCGAACTGACCTTCCCTGCGGAAGCGCCAGAGATAGGCGGGGATGATGGCTTCCACCGTCTCCGGTTCGATCTCGAGATCGGAAAGTGTGGCCGCGCCCGCCGCAACTACATTGTCCTGCTTGAGCAGCAGCACCTGGTCGCGCGTGAGCATCGGCTTCGGCAACAATCCGAGAATGCTTGCCTTCATCATCGCAACGGAAAAGGGCAGCGGAACGAGAAATCGACGGCGTTTGGTCTCGGCAAGAACGAGCTGCATCAATTCCCTGAACGTATAGACGCGCGGACCGCCGAGTTCGTAGACGCGCCCTTGCGTCGCTGGATCCGCCATGCAGGTCGTGATCGCCCGCGCGATATCGCCCACGTAAACCGGCTGAAAGCGCGTGTGACCGCCGCCGATCAGGGGAAGCGCCGGCGAAAGGCGCGCAAGTGCTGCGAAACGGTTGAAGAAATCGTCCTCAGGTCCGAAGACGATCGAGGGACGCAGGATCACGGCGGCGGAGAAGGCTTCTCGCAGGCGCATCTCGCCCTCGGCTTTCGTGCGGGCGTAGAGCGAAGGCGATTGTGCGCTGGCGCCGAGCGCGGACACATGCACAAACGCGGTCACACCCTCCGCTCTGGCAGACGCAGCAATGGTCGCGGACGCATCCGCATGCAGGCGCTGAAACGTCTGGCGGCCCGATTCGTACAGGATGCCCACGAGGTTGATTGCGGCCGTGGCGCCGGTCATGGCGCGCGCAACGGAATCGGCATCCGCGACGTCGGTTCTGAGAAGCTGGATCTGTCCGACATTCCCCATCGGCAAAAGGAAATTGGCGAGATTGGGACGGCGCACGCCGACGCGGATGCGATAGCCGGCGCGGGCCAATGCGCGCACCACGTAGCGGCCGAGAAACCCCGAACCGCCGAAAACGGTGACAAGCGTGGTCATGAAAAGTCGAACCTGGAACTCGTGGGCGCCGTCTTAGCCCCAACGCGACCGGTTCGGAAGGCGCGAATGTTCAGCTTGCGATCTTCGTACCCAAAAACTTGTCATGGCCCGCCGAAGAGCGGGCCACCCAAGAGAGACCGCTCTGAGCACATATTGAGCACATATCAAGCGCGCAGACGCGCGCTGGCTGGGTGGCCCGGTTAAACCGGGCCATGACAATTTTTTGGGATTCAGCTGATAGAACTGAACCACTACTCTTCGACGTATTGCCGCTCGCCGCTCGCGGGCTGGACATAGACAGTGACGGTGCGGCCCGATTCCGCGTCGACGAAGCGTTCGCAGGTGCGCTCCCAGCCGGGCCCGGGCCGCGCCTGCTCGAGAGGCTTGTAACGGAAGCGCTCATAGACCACGGCGGCGAGCAGAATCCCGCCCCAGATCATCAGCATGAAGCCGGGCGGATCCGCGCCGAGCAACAGGCACACCGCGCCGGTGCCGAGCGCGGCCACGCACATGAGCATCAGCACGTTACGCAGCATTGGTCTTCGCATCCTGCGGCTCCAGGATCACTGCGGTGCCATAGGCGACAATCTCGCTCATCGTCTGGCCGATCTCCGCGGAATCGAAACGCATCATGATCACGCCGTTCGCGCCCATCACGGTTGCGTTGCGCACCAGCCGGTCTACCGCGTGACGGCGCGCTTCCTCGAGCAATTGCGTGTATTCGTGAATCTCGCCGCCGACGATCGAGCGCAGCCCGGCCATGATGTTGCCCCCCAGTCCGCGCGAACGCACCACCACGCCAAAGCATTGGCCCAGCGTCTGCTTCGTCCGGTATCCCGCCACGCCTTCGGTTGTCGCCACGATCATCCGCGCCTCCCTGCTGCCCGAGTCGAGGGCATTATGGCGGGAAACGGCGTCCCATGCCCAGCGGGTCGATTCGTGCCCGCCAAGACGCCAAGAACGGGCACGCGGAGCCGCGGAGGGCGCGGAAAAAGGAAAGTTCACAGGGAGGCGGTGAGGCAGCGAGAATTGCTGCGCGCCTTCGGCGCGCCATCCCTTCCTCACCGCCTCACTGTATCCTTGTGAATTCTTTCTTCCCGCGTCTCCGCGTGGGATATCTTCCTTGGAGACTTCGGCCGGAAATTGACAGCCTGGTTGTGCGCGTTGACAGCACGGGGGGGCGCTCCTACACATCGCGGCCCCACGGGCCCAGATGGCGGAATTGGTAGACGCACTAGTTTCAGGTACTAGCGCCGCAAGGCGTGGAGGTTCGAGTCCTCTTCTGGGCACCAGTTGCAGTTCACAGGCTCGAAAATAACAAAGGTCGAGCGACCCTCACCCGCGCAGGAACAGAAATCATTGCTCGTATCTGCATCCCTCTCCCACAAGGGGAGAGGGAAATCGGAGTCTCGCATCAACGACAGAAAATTAGCGCTCGGAGTCCCCTCTCCCCTTGTGGGAGAGGGCTTAAGCAGGAAACCTCTCTACCGCTTCAGCGCGGGTGAGGGGCCGCTCGGGCTGCGTTATCCTGGCGACCGCGTGTCGCTTGCGCCGTTGCGAACCAGGTCGCGCAAACTTGAACCCACCCGAGATATGGCGCACAAATCTCAACGCAAACTACGTCGGAGACATTCCCAAGCGTGAAGATCAAACTGCACAAGGGCGATCTGCCGGACGGACTCGATCTCGGTCCCAGCGTCGCGATCGATACGGAGACTCTCGGCCTCAATCCTTTTCGCGACCGGCTTTGTCTCGTGCAGCTTTCCTCGGGTGATGATGTCTGCCATGCGGTGCAGTTCGCACCTGGCGAATACGCCGCGCCGAACCTGAAGCGCATGCTCGGCGATTCGAAGGTGCTGAAGCTCTTCCATTTCGCGCGCTTCGACGTCGGCATGCTGAAACGGTATCTCGGTGTCACGGCCGCGCCCGTCTACTGCACCAAGATCGCGTCGCGTCTCGCACGCACCTACACCGACAAACACGGGCTCAAGGATATCGTGCGCGAGTTGTTGGGCGTCGAGCTTTCCAAGGAACAGCAGAGCTCCGACTGGGGTGCACCCAATCTGAGCGAAAGACAGCTTGCCTACGCCGCCAACGACGTGGCGTATCTGCATCGGCTCAAAGTCGCGCTGGATGCCATGCTCGCCCGCGAGGGCCGCGCCTCTCATGCAGACGCGTGCTTCGCCTTTCTGCCGGCGCGAGTCGAGCTGGATCTCGCCGGCTGGCAGGATACCGACCTTTTCGCGCATTGACGCGAGACGAATGGGGCCGGTTGCCAGTTCCCCGCGCTTGAATGCCGCAGGATAACGCCGCATAATCGGATTGGTTCGGCACGATTTTCGCTTAGACGTTTTTCGCTTAAGGGCTGGCCGTCTCCGTCGGGGGCGCATTGAAAAGGCCGCGGTGTTTCTGGGGGGAGAGCCCGCGGCTGCATTGTTGACAGGTGTCCTGCATGCATTCCACGGCCCCGATTGCCGCGTCCCGTGTGTTGACGCGGGAAGATCCTTCGGGGAGTCCTCCCGACCTCACAGCCGCGCGCCGCGTGCTGGATTGCGCGGCCGACGCGATCGAAGGACTGAGCGCGTCTCTCGACGGATCGTTCAGCCGCGCGGTCGATCTCATCCTGGGAATCCGGGGCCGTGTGATCGTCAGCGGAATGGGCAAGTCCGGCCACATCGCGCGCAAGATCGCGGCGACTCTCGCTTCAACCGGCACGCCATCTCATTTCGTCCATCCGGCGGAAGCAAGCCACGGCGATCTGGGCGCCGTGACGCGCTCCGATGCGCTGGTCATTATTTCCAACTCCGGTGAGACACCCGAACTTTCCGACCTGATCACGTTCGCGAAGCGCTTCGCGGTTCCGCTGATCGGCATCGCCGGTCGCGCCGATTCCGCCCTGCTGCGTGCGGCCGACATTGCCCTGTTGCTGCCGAAAGCGAACGAAGCCTGCCCGATGGGCCTCGCGCCAACGACATCGACAACGCTGATGCTGGTGCTGGGCGACGCGCTTGCGGTCGCTGTCATGGAGCGGCGCGGCTTCACCTCCGATCAATATCGCGAGCTTCATCCGGGCGGCACACTCGGAAAGTCGCTGATCCGCGTTGGCGACATCATGCATGGCGGCGGCGAGTTGCCGCTCGTCGGCGAGGCCATGGCCTCGCGCGACGCACTCAAGGTGATAACCGAGAGACGCTTCGGTTGCGCAGGGATCGTTGACGGCGACGGGCGGCTCATCGGCATTTTCACCGATGGCGATCTCCGGCGCTGCGTCGATCGCATGACGCCGGACTCCAAAATCGGCGAGCTGATGACGCGATCGCCCAGGACCGCAGCGCCCGCCGAGCTTGCCGCGCAGGCGCTGGCCACGATGAACGCGCACAACATCAACGTGCTGTTCGTCGTCGATCCCGGGGATGGGCTGGGCAGACCGATCGGGATTCTGCATCTGCACGATTGCCTGAGAGCGGGACTGCAATGAGTACGGGGCACGTACAGGGCGAACAGGCGATTGCCGAGCCGCTTGGCCGGCCACCGGTCGTCCGCACCCCACGCGACTGGACGGCGCGGACGCGGGCGAATGCGCGCCAGGCGAAGCGCTACTCGCGCTTCGTCACGATCATGAAGCGCGCCTTGCCGCTTGCCGCAGTGGCGCTCCTCGCAGCGGTGCTGATCTATGCGCTGCAGCCGCGCCAAAGCCGCGAGCGCGTTGCGATGACATTCCAGCGGCTCGGTATCGTCAACAATGATCTTGCCATGCTGAAGCCGAGACTGAGCGGCGTGGACAGCGATGGCGATCCTTACGTCGTGACCGCGGACGAAGCGATCCAGGACACGGCCAGCGCCAAGCGCGCGCGAATGAAGAATGTGGAAGGCGATGTCAGCCTCAAGGACGGGAGCTGGGTCGGAGTGATTGCGCCACATGGCGTGCTCGATGCGAACAAGCACGTGCTGACGCTCGATGGCGCGATCGACGTCTATTCCGACGGCGGTTACGAACTGCACACGTCGGCAGCGATGGTCGACATGCAGGCTGCAACCATCACCGGCGATCGCGTGGTGACCGGGCAGGGGCCTTCGGGCACGTTCCGCGCCGACCGCTTCAAGGTCGACCGGCACGCAAGACAGGTATTTCTCCATGGAAATGTGCACATGACGATCGACGGCCACAAGGCGACCAGCACATGAAGACGGCTCCGTTCGTCCTCGCCCTTGTGCTCGCAGGATTCGTTCAGCCGGCCTGGCCGGCGACGGCTTCTGCACCGGCCGCGAAGTCCGGACTCGGTATGGGTCAGCACAATTCGAACGCACCGATCAACATCTCGTCCGACAATTTCGTCGGCGATCTCCAGACCAAGGTCGGAACCTATATCGGCAATGTGATCGTGATCCAGGCGGACGACAGGCTGCGCGCGGACCGGCTGAAGGTCAACGTTACTGCGGGCAAACCCGAGCGCTTCGAAGCAACCGGCAACGTCGTGTTCGTCTCGGCGTCGGGGACAGCGACCGGCGACAACGGCATCTACGATCTTGGGCCGCGCACCGTGACAATGACGGGGCATGTCGTACTGACCAAGAACAAGGATGTGATGCACGGCACCATGCTGGTGGTCAACATGGTTACCGGCGAAGCGCACCTGTCTGCGCATGGTGCGTCCGGCAATCGCGTGCAGGGTCTCTTCATTCCTCCCCCGCAGTCCTCCACTCCAGGCGCGAAAGCGCATCCCGGTGCAGAGCAATAGGTTCATGCTTCCTTAAAGGCGAAAAGGCACAGTTCTTGCGATGACAACGGTCTCCTCCACCCCGCATGACGAACGCCGCGAACGCGAAAGAGTGCGTCTCGTGGAAGGCAGCCAGGGCCTCGTGGTGACGCGCATCGGCAAGAGCTTTCGCCGGCGTCCGGTCGTGCGCTCCGTCAGCCTGTCGTTGCGGCGTGGCGAAGTGGTCGGACTTCTCGGACCGAACGGCGCCGGAAAGACGACCTGCTTCTACATGATAACCGGGCTTGTCCCGGTCGATTACGGCACGATCGAACTGGACGGTCACGACGTAACAAAGCTCCCGATGTATCGCCGCGCCCGGCTCGGTATCGGCTATCTGCCGCAGGAGGCCTCGATCTTCCGTGGACTGACGGCCGAACAGAACATCCGCGCGACCGCCGAGCTCGTCGAATCCGATGCGTCGCGGCTGGAGTCACTGGTCGAGGATCTGCTGGCGGAATTCGGAATTGCACATGTGCGTGATACGCCGGCCATCGCGCTTTCAGGAGGCGAGCGCCGCCGCGTCGAGATCGCCCGCGCGCTTGCGACCCATCCCTCCTACATTCTTCTCGACGAACCGCTCGCCGGCATCGATCCGATCGCGGTGACGGAAATACGCAATCTGGTGCGGCACCTCAAGGATCGCGGCATTGGTGTTCTCATCACCGATCACAATGTTCGCGATGCGCTCGACATCATCGACCGCGCCTACATCATCCACGAAGGTCAGGTGCTGAAGGAGGGTCTGCCCGCCGATATCGTGGGCGATCGCGACGTGCGCCGGGTTTATCTCGGCGAACGGTTCTCGCTGTAGCGTACGGCGGGGGCGGGGACATGTCATGGCGCTGACGCAACGGCTGGAGCTCCGCCAGGGCCAGACGCTCGTCATGACTCCGCAATTGCAGCAGGCGATCAAGCTGCTGCAATTGTCGAATCTCGATCTTGCTGCCTATGTCGAGCAGGAACTCGAGCGCAATCCGCTGCTGGAACGCGACGAGAGCACGGACGGCGCCGCGGAGCCGCAGGAAACTGCGGATGCCCCGGCCAGTGATGGTGAAGCTCTGGACACGGCACTGGCGCGCGAAGATTTCTCGCAGGCCGAGGAGCTGGACGCAGATCGGGAGGATGTGTTCGCCGAAGACTCGGCGCCGCCGATCGGCGCGCCGCTCGCGGACTGGACGACTCTGCGCGGCTCTCCGCTTCCCGGCGGCGACGAAAACGGGCTTGAGCGCACGCTCGCGCGATCGGCCACGTTGCAGGATTACCTGCTGGAGCAGCTGAGCATCGCCGGCCTCGATGTTGCACGGCGTCTGATTGCGATCGCCCTGATCGATGCGATCGACGAGGTGGGTTATCTGAGGGTGGAAGCAGGCGACATCGCCACCCGGCTGGGCGCCACTGGTGAGGATGTCGAATCCGTTCTCCGCGTGGTGCAGGGCTTCGAGCCGACGGGGGTTGGCGCGCGCAACCTTTCCGAATGCCTGGCGTTGCAATTGCGCGAGAGGGGACGACTGGATCCCGCGATGAACGCTTTGCTGTCGCATCTGGATCTCGTTGCGCGGCGCGACATTGCCGGGTTGTGCAGGCATTGCGCGGTCGATGCCGAAGATGTCTCCGACATGATTGCCGAGCTTCGCGCCCTGACGCCGAAACCGGGCCTCGCCTTCGGGTCCGAGCCGGTGCAGCCGGTCGTTCCCGACGTGTTCGTGCGCGAGGCGCCCGACGGCGGCTGGCACGTCGAGCTGAACGCCGACACGCTGCCGCGCCTTCTCGTGAGTGCGCGCTATTATGCAAAGGTTGCCGGGCGCGCGCGCGACAAGGACGCGAAGACGTATCTCACCGAGTGTCTCAACAGCGCCAACTGGCTCGTGAAAAGTCTCGATCAGCGCGCGCGCACCATTCTCAAGGTGGCCAGTGAGATCGTGCGCCAGCAGGATGCGTTTCTCGCTCACGGCGTGCGCCATCTGCGTCCGCTCAATCTGCGCGCCATCGCCGACGCGATCTCCATGCACGAATCGACGGTCAGTCGCGTGACGTCGAACAAATATATCTCGACTCCCCGCGGTGTGTTCGAACTCAAATATTTCTTCACGGCGGCGATACAGGCGACGAATGGCGCGGCGGCGCATTCAGCTGAATCGGTGCGCGATCGCATTCGCGAACTCGTCCTGAACGAAGCGGCCGGGCAGATCATGTCCGACGATCGCATCGTGGAAATCCTCACCGGCGACGGCGTCAGCATTGCCAGGCGCACCGTCGCGAAGTATCGGGACGCGATGCGAATTCCTTCGTCGGTGGAACGGCGCAGGCTCAAAAAAATCGACGCGCCGCAGCCGGAATTCCAGGCGGCGCTTCGATGATTTCCACAATTGACAGGGGTGGGGTCGCGACCTATGGTCCGCCGCTTTTTTCGAGCCGCCTCCGTCTGAACCGGGCGCGAGATCCGAATCAGACGGGGTTGACGTCCATGTGGGGCCCATGAAGGTTCGGGTTTCGGGCAAGCAGATCGAAATCGGCACGGCGCTGCCCGATCTTGTACGGCAGCGGGTGGAAGCGGCTCTCGACAAGCATTTCAACGGCGGCGGCGAAGCCAATATCGTGTTCTCGCATGAAGGATTCGGCTATCGCGCGGACTGCACCGCACATCTCGACTCGGGCGTTGTCCTGAAATCGCAGGGCGAGGCGGTCGATGCGCAGCATGCGTTCGATGCCGCTCTCGACCGGCTGGAGAAACAGATTCGCCGTTACAAGCGCAAGCTCAGAAATCACCACGAAAAGGCGAAACTGCCCAAAGACGCAGGCGCCTGACCACAGCCAGGAAGGCATCATGGAAATTGTCGATCTGCTCGGGCCCGAAGCCGTAATTCCGGCGCTGAAAGCGCAGAGCAAGAAGCAGCTCCTTCAGGAGCTGGCCCAGCATGCCGCGCGGATCACCCAGATTCCCGAGCGGCGCATCTTCGAAACCCTGAACGAACGCGAGCGCCTGGGCAGCACGGGCATGGGACAGGGCATCGCCATTCCCCATGGGCGGCTTGCAGGCCTCGCGCGCATCTGCGGATTGTTCGCGCGGCTGGAGACGCCGATCGCCTACGACGCGGTCGACGATCAGCCGGTCGATCTCGTCTTTCTGCTGCTCGCACCGGAAGGCGCGGGCGCGGATCATCTGAAGGCGCTGGCGCGTGTGTCGCGGCTCCTGCGCAACCAGGCCACCTGCGAGAAGCTTCGCGCGGCGACGCGGCCCGAAGTCCTCTATGCGCTCCTCACCGAACCCACCAACGGCGGCGCCCACTCGTCCCAGGCGGCGTAGGCGGAAGCATACTGTCCCCAAAAATATTTGTCGGGCCGCCGAAAGATTTTAACGCAGTGGTCGCCGGGGATGCGCAGTGGGCGCGGAAACAAGATGCGCGCGAAGCGCGCAGTAATTCCTCTGCGTTCTCCTGCGCATCCTCGGCGACCACTCCGTTAAATCTGTCTTCTTGTCAGAGGGGGCTCGGAATCGGGCGCGGCTCAGTGCAGGCTCAGCGGCGTCAGCTCGTTCTCGATGGCGGCGCCATAGGCGGATTCCCACGCATCGGTGAAGCCGAGCACGCTTCCGTCGCTCGCGTGCAGGACATAGAGCTTCACATTGTCGGGAACCCTGATGCCCGGAGGCAGAATCCCCATGCGCCGCGCCTCGATGGCGGGCGTGGGCTTGATATAGGCGATGCGTCCGCCAAACGGCCCGGCGCCGATCGCATCAATGTCCGAAATATCCCTCATGTTACCCATAACGCGTCTCCTTCCGGTCACGTTCCGCGCCCATCCCGTCCGCGTCGGATCTTATGTCGATCCTGCGGACCACACTTTCAAGCTTTGGGCGGGTAAGCTCGATAATCAGCATCCCGTGTTCGAGCGTGGCGCCCGTCACGTCGATTCCTTCCGCCAGCACAAAGACTCGCTCGAACGGGCGCGCGGCAATGCCGCGATACATGAACGTGCGCTCCCCGTTCTCCGATTGGCGCCCGCGCACGATCAGCTGCCGGTCCTCGAGTGTGACGCTCAACTCGTCGCGGCCGAACCCGGCCACCGCGAGTGTGATGCGAAGCCTGCCGGCCGCCAGAGTTTCGATGTTGCAGGGCGGATAGGATTCGCCTGCGCTTTTCACAGTGCGTTCGATAAGCTGTTCGAGATGGTCGAAGCCCAGAAGAAACGGGCTGCCGAAGGCTGAATTGCGGTTCATGTCCAAAGCCCTCCTTGAGCGGCTTTGCCGGCTCCGCTTGTGCGGCCGCCGATTGTGGCAGGTTTGCGGCCCGCAAAGGGCGCCGCGCCTGGATAGGATGTGGGGACCGCGCGGCACGGATCAAGAACCCGATTTGCCTGCGATTCCGGAGCATGGCCGATGTCGGTGCCCCAAATCGTGCTTGACGATCCGCGCAGCGGCGGCGAGCGGATCTATGCAAGTCCGCTCGAAGTGGTTCGCGCGGACACAATCGGGCAGGTGGACGCCGCGTTCGCGAAGCTCGAAGACGCGCTCGCCGCGGGCCGGCACGCGGCAGGATATTTCTCCTATGAACTCGGTTACGCGCTCGAGCGGCGCCTTGTTCCTCTCATGCCGTCCTCCCGCAATGTTCCGCTCCTGTGGTTCGGCATCTTCGCCGATTGCGGGTCTGGCGGCGGATGCGCGGACGAATCCGCGCCGCGCACCCATGCGGGAAGGCTGGTGCATGAATGGGACGAAGCACGCCACGCTGCTTCATTCGAATGGATTCACGCGCTCATCGCCGCCGGCGATCTCTATCAGGCCAATCTGAGCTACCGCGCACGATTCAGTTTTGTGGGCGAGCCGTATGCGTTCTATCGCGACCTCCGCAGCCGCGCGCACGCGCGTCATTGCGCCTTCGTTGACGATGGCGAGCGGCAGATCGTCAGCATCTCTCCCGAACTGTTCTTCGACATTTCGCCCGCTTGCGTCGTGCGGACGCGGCCGATGAAGGGCACCGCGGCGCGCGGCACGACCACGGAAGAGGACAGCGCGGCGCGCGCGCGGCTTGCGGCGAGCGAGAAGGAGCGCGCCGAGAATCTGATGATCGTCGATCTGGTGCGCAACGATCTCTCCCGCATCGCAATTCCGGGAAGCGTCGAAGTGGAGAGTCTTTTCGAAGTGGAAACCTATCCGACCGTCCACCAGCTCGTGTCGACCGTCGCGGCGCGCCTCGCGCCGCGAATGGGCGTGGAGACCATTGTGCGGGCGCTGTTTCCCTGCGGCTCCGTCACCGGCACGCCCAAGATTCGCGCCATGGAGGTGATCCGCGAAATCGAGACGAGCCCGCGCGGCGTCTATTGCGGCGCAATTGGCTATTTCGCGCCCGACGGTTCCGCGGTTTTCAACGTCGCAATCCGTACACTGACTATTACGGGCGGCGAGGGCGAGCTCGGCATCGGCGGCGCCATCGTGTTCGACTCGCGGGCCCACGCCGAATATGAGGAGTGCCGCGTCAAGGCGCGCTTCTACGAGGCGGCGCACCAT
Organism: Rhizomicrobium sp.; assembly: GCA_035567755.1. GTDB lineage: Bacteria > Pseudomonadota > Alphaproteobacteria > Micropepsales > Micropepsaceae > Rhizomicrobium. Next base: position 65,872 of record DATMPH010000019.1, on the reverse strand, counting down.
CCTTTGCATCTGATCGAAACGCTGCGTTACGAGCCGGGCGTGGGATTTCTCCGCCTCGACCGGCATCTCGCGCGCATCGCGTCGTCGGCTGCGGCGCTCGGTTTCGGGTTCGACGCGGCTTGTGCCGGGCACGAATTGCAGCGATGCGTTGCGGGCCGTTTCGAAGCCCTGCGCGTGCGCCTCACGCTTCATGAGGATGGCATGATGTGCGCCGGGGCCGAACCGTTCGTTGCTTCTCGCGTGCCTTGGCGGTTCGCAATCTCGCCCCGGCGTGTGTCGAGCCGCGATCCACTCCTGCGTCACAAGACGAGCCGGCGCGAGCTTCACGACAGCGAGCATGCGCGGCTCGCCGCGTCGCTTGGTTGCGACGAGGTTCTCTTCCTCAACGAGCGCGGCGAACTGACCGAAGGCAGTCGCACGAATATTTTCGTGGAAATCGGCGGGACGCTTCTGACACCCGCGCTCACCGCTGGACTGCTCGACGGCTGTTTGCGTCGCGAGCTGCTCGACGAAGGACGCTGCTTCGAAGCCCCGCTTACGAGTGCCGATCTCGACCGGGCAGAAAGAGTGTTCCTCGGCAATTCCCTGCGCGGACTAATCCCGGCAATAGAAATACCTCATGGCGAACCGTACGAGATTCACACATCGTGACTGTTTCCTCCTCCGCGCGAAGCGCGGGGGAGGGGAACCGCGAAAGCGGTGGAGGGGGCGGCCGCCTGCTCGATGCTGACAAGCACAACCTCGATCGCTTCGTCGTTCAGAATATCTCGCGCCGGCGTTCGCAAAGCGCCGCCGGAATCGCATCCCGTTCAATCATCTGGGATTCCATACGACCTCTTCTGGTCCGCATGATTCCATCTCGCACAAGTTCGAACCGCTCGTGGGTAGCCGCCCCTCCACCGCTCCGCGGTTCCCCTCCCCCGCGCTTCGCGCGGAGGAGGAACCGATGCGTGAATGTCGTAGTGCTGAACCTCAGGTATGAGGATCGGTCAGGGCGGTTTCACACCGCGGGAACCGGTACGAGAGGTGGAATCTCCAAATTGCTGTCGCAATCCGCCTGACGGTTTCGGACGCGAACAAAACTGGCGCGGCGGTGGAATGCCTCGTCGTCAAGCGGCTGGGCGGCTAGCTTGGCGGTCCGAAGATGCGGACAGACCATGGTCGGTCTGCCGGCCGGATTACGATGGGCGCAGTTTCTGCTGTACTCGTCCCAGTCGATACTCTTCCATCCCCCGTTACCGTTGACGATCTCTCCTTCGACCGCGAAATCGCATCTCGCGCATTCGGCGAGGAAATATTGGTGCTGACACTGACGTTGGACGCTCGCCATGGCGCTCTCCTGGGCGCCAACCAATTTCGACCCAACATGTTAGGATTTGCTTGCAAGTACAGATCGGCCTTTATGCAAGATTGCCAGGATCCATCCGCGGCACGGGCGGAATTCCCGCCTGGGGGTTCGAGAGGGGGAGAATTGAACTCGCAATGTGGTTGTCCCATATCAACCGATCGATCCGCAGCGCGTGAGAGCGTCGCGGTATTCAGAGCATGTTCCGTTTTGAAGGGCCCGCTTATGAAATCTCTCAGGCTTCTGGCCGCTGCGGCGTTGATGGGAGCTTTGGCGATCGTGCCGGCGGCATGCCTTGGGCAGGATGCGCCGCCTCCCGCGCAGCTTGCTGACGTGCCGGCCTCGGCGCCATTGACGCAGCCGCAGCTGGATCAGCTCGTGGCGCCGGTGGCGCTTTATGACGATCCTCTGCTCGCCGACGTCCTGACGGCCTCCGCCTACCCGCTCGAAGTCGTCGAGGCCCATCGCTGGGTCTCCGATCCGGACAATGCCGGGCTCACAGGCGATGCGCTGACGACGGCGCTTGCCCGACAGAGCTGGGATCCCAGTGTGAAGGCGCTGGTGCCGTTTCCGGATGTTCTGGAAAACATGGACTCTCATCTGGACTGGACGGAGAGCCTTGGCGAAGCGTTTCTCGCCCAACAAGGCGATGTGATGGATGCCGTGCAACGTTTGCGGCACCAGGCCGGGACGGCCGGCACGCTCAAATCCTCGCCGCAGGAAACCGTGGCGAGCGATGGCGGCGACATCACGATTTCATCGCCTCCGTCCAATGTGATCTATGTGCCGGAGTACGATCCGTGGTGCGCTTACGGCCCGTGGCCCTATCCGATCTCCGGGCCGTATTACTACGCGCCGTGGAACGGGTATTGCGGCCCTGGCGATTCTCTTGTCGGCTGGGACACGGGAATATTCCTTCCATTCGCCTATTGGGGATGGGGCGATTTCGACTGGCGCCACCATCACATCCGGATCGATCGCGGCCGCTACGATCGGTATCATCCCGGTCACGAGCCGGCAGGCAATGTCTGGCAGCACGATCCGGGCCATCGCGCCGGAGTGCCCTATGGCAACCCGCGCAATGTGCAGCAATTCCGGCCGGCGCAGGAAAGTGCTCCATCATTCCGCGGCTATGAGGAACGCGAAGGCGACACGTTCCGTTCGTCGCGGCCGACCGCGCCAGCCTTCGAGAGCTTCGGCTCGGGACAGGAAGCGAGAATGCAATCGGAGCGCGGAGAGAGCAGCCGCGGCGGGATGTTCGGCGGAGGCGGCTTCGGCGGCGGCCATGGGGGCGGTTCCCGGGGACATCGATGACTGCCAGACATCCGCTCTTCATCGACAGGAACCATTGTGCCATGGACAGGATTCTTTCAGCTGCCGTGAAGCCATTCATTTTCACCCTCGGCATCGGCGCGTTGTGCTGGAGCGGCGCAAGCTTTGCGGCCGCCAGGCCGGAAACCTTCGCCAGCCCCGAAAAGGCTGTCGATGCGCTCGTCGCCGCCTCCCGCAACAATGATTCGACCGGGTTGCTCAGACTCTTCGGTCCGGCGGGAAGGGATCTGATCAGCTCGGGCGACCCGGTGGCCGACAGGGATATGCGCGCGCGATTTTTGGAGCGTTTCGGCAGGGGCGAAAAAATTCTCGGTGATACCGCGAACAGGGCGACGCTCGTCATCGGCACCGAAGAATGGCCCTTTCCAATCCCGCTCGTGAAACAGGGCGGCGTCTGGCATTTCGACGCCGCGGCGGGGGCGAAGGAAATCCTCAACCGGCGGATTGGCCGCAACGAACTGAGCGCAATCGCCGTCTGTCGCGACTACGTCATTGCGCAGCACGAATATGCCGCCGATCTCGAGGCCGAAAAGAAGCCTTCGGAATATGCGCAGAAAATCGTCAGCAGCCCCGGCCAGCATGACGGTCTCTATTGGCAGGTCCAGCCGGGCGAACACGAAAGCCCCATCGGTCCGCAGATGGCGCATGCCCGCGCGGAGGGTTACGATTCCGCAGACGTACCGCACGCGCCCTATCACGGCTATTTCTACAAAGTCCTCACGCGGCAGGGCACGGAAGCTCCGGGCGGCGCGCGCGATTATCTCGCCGGCGGACATATGACGGCAGGCTTCGCGCTGATCGCGTTTCCTGCGAAATACGGAGATTCGGGTGTGATGACGTTTGTCGTCAATCAGGCCGGTATCGTGTTCGAAAAAGATCTCGGACCCAATACGGCGAGCGTCGCAACCGCAATCGCGGAATTCAATCCCGATGCCACATGGAAGACGCGCTGAAGTTTCGGACGCTTAATATCAATGCATAGCGGCGTACAGCCCCTATTCTCAGGCACGCAGAGCCAGTGTCATCGCCTGGTCTTCCGAAAGTGCCGCGCCGATCTCGCGGAGTCTGATATTTTCATCGTCCGGTAACGCGTCGAGCAACAGAAGGCGCAACCGTTCGACCGCGCGCAGCGCCGCCTGCCCGGAGCGCGGATGATCGATTTTTCGGTAGACGGCATCCGCATAGCCGGCGAGGCGTGCCGCATCGGCGATGCGGCCGGCGAGGCCGCAGCGCAGGGCGAAATGGTCGAACAGCCAAAAGAGAGCGCCCTCGTCGCGCAGCAGAGGCGCGGCCTCGCGCGCGGTCAGCAACGCTTCGTGCAGATTGCCCTGCGCCGTGAACGCACCGGCAAGTACGCCAAGTACGTGTGCCCGCAGATAGGAATGGGGCGTCTCCTGCAGCCGCACTGCGAGGCCGCCCGCTGCCGAAATGGCGCCCTCGATGTCCCCGCTGTTCAGAGCAATTTCCACGAGATTGGTGGCCACCGTGAGGGCTATGCGATTGATGCCGGCGGCTTCGCACAGACTGAGCGCTTCCTCTCCAGCCGCGCGCGCCGCCGCGGAGCGGCCAAGATCGGATTCGACACACATTTGCGCGGAATAAGCCGTGGCGAGCATTCGCGGATGCTGCGCGGGTTCGAGCAATCTCAGCGCTTCCACGATCGCTTTCTCCGCCTCCTCGGACCGGTCCAAAAGCAGGAAGGCGAATGCCTGAACGGTGAGCGCGCCGCCGAGGCGGGGAAGGTCGCCCAGCTCACGGTATAACGCGCCCGCGCGATCGAGCTGTGCCTCGGCGGCAATCACAGCCGCTGTGTTCACCCACAGCTCTCCCAGCCCCCGGCGCAACTCGGCCTCCAGTTCCGGCGGTGTGCCGGCGTGAAGGCAAGCGGCTGCTGCATTCAGCCGCCGCTCGCCTTCCACGCGCAACGACAATTCGCGCCACAATGGCCATGAAGCACCGGCGAGCGCCACAGCCAGATCGCTTTCCGCATCCATTGACCAGTCGAGCGCGCTGCGCAGATCGTCAATCAGCGGTCCGTAGCGATTCAGCCAGACCGCGTCACTCGCGGTTTCCCATTCGACCATCGCGTTTTTTAGAGTTCGAAGCACGTAACGCGCATGCTTTCGTTTCGTCGCCTCGCAGTCATCGGACGAAGCCAGTATCTCCCCCATGAAGGCTCGTGTCGTTTCCAGAAGACGATGGCGTTGTGCGTTCGAACCCGGCACGACAGAGATCATCGATTTGCGGATCAAAGTCGCGAGATGTTCGAGTATTTGACCGCCCGGGATATCGTCGTCGCCCGCCACGGCTTCAGCCGCCTGGGGTGTGAAACTGCCGGCGAAAACGGCAAGTCTGCGGAGCACTTTCTTTTCGGCCGCAGAAAGCAGGTCGTGACTCCATTCCAGCGTGGCATGCAATGTGGAATGCCGGACCGGCCCCGAAGTCCTGGCACGCAGCCAACTTCTGATGGAACCGCCCAGCTTCGTGTCCAGAGTCTCAAGTCCCAGTACACCAGCCCATCCGGCGGCAATTTCGATGGCGAGCGGCAATCCATCGACGTGACGGCAGATGCTGGCGACGACGGCTGCGTCCTTGTCGGCCATCTGAAAGTTTGCGTCCGCGCTCATGGCTCGCTCGACAAAGAGTTCGACCGCTGCCGTTACGCGGATGACCTCGGGTCGCATTGCTTCATGATCAGGCAGAGCGAGCGGCGGCATTTCGAAAGCCTGTTCCCCCGAACAGCACAGGGCCTGGCGGCTCGTCGCAAGAATTTTTACACCGGGTGCGGCGCGAAGAATGGATTCGCACAAAGCCACCGCGGCTCCGATCACGTGTTCACAATTGTCGAGGACGATGAGCAGAGACTTTCTCGCCAGATGGCGCGCTAGCGTGTCGAGCGGCTTTGCATTGTCGCCAATCTCGATGCCGAGAACGGCGGCTGCGGCCTCGAACACCAGATTGGTGTCTTTCAAACTGGCCAACTCGACAAGCCAGACGCCATCGGGGAAGCGGGTCGCGCTTTTGGCGGCGGCGTGCAATGCAAATTTGGTCTTTCCGACGCCGCCAGGTCCCGTCAGGGTGAGGAGACGCCGGCGTTCAAGGAGCCTTGCCGCGGCACGAAGCTGGTCGCGTCTGCCAATCAGCCGTGCGCCTTCGACGGCGGCACCGGCCCAGGCCGAGGCAAAATTTCCCGGACGGGTTCGCAGCGCCATTTTCGTACGCTGAATCTGCGCCGTAAAGCTGTAACCATGTCCCTGCTTGTTGACGATGCAATCGGCACCGATGATCTTGCGCAACGCATTGATGTGGACATAGAGCGCGTTGTCGGTGACGGCGGTTCGGCCCCATACGCGCGACACCAGATCGCTCTTGGGAACGACGGAGCCCGCCTTTTCGACGAGGGCCACGAGAAGGTGAATGTCTGTAGAGCCCAGCGGCACCGGAACCCCATCCGAATACAACCGACGCTCCGACGGGTCCAACGCGAACCGTCCGAAACAGTAGAGGTCACGCATATCTTAGGCCATTGAAAAGTATAGGGCTTTTCTCAAAAATTTTAAGAACTCAATGAGGACATACGGGGCTTGAACGGTCAATAGTGCCGGGGAAAGAGGAGCGACATTGTGTTCCAGGATCGATTCCCACGGTGGAGCTGTACTGAGGCGAATAGCCAGCCGGTCTTATCAAACAGGAACGCCCACACCGGGAACGTGGATTGATCCACGGCCCAAGGAGAATCTCATGTCAAAACTTTTTGCGTTAGCCGCCGGTGCTCTGTTGGCCGGAGGTGTTACTGCCGCCATTCCGGCTCACGCCTCGAAATATTCCGTGGTGTACAGCTTCAAGGGTGGTTCCGACGGGGCAAACCCCTTTTCCGGCCTCGTCGACGTGGGCGGCACGCTCTATGGCACGACGTGGTTTGGCGGCGCCACCAACAGCGGAACGGCATTCGGAGTGACACCAGCCGGCACCGAGACGATGCTGTATTCCTTTCAGGGCGGTGACGATGGACTGAATCCCTGGGGCGGCCTGACCAACGTCGACGGCATTCTTTACGGCACGACTTTGCAGGGCGGCCTCGGCAACTACGGAACCGTGTTCGAAGTGACGACGGCTGGCGTCAAGACGACACTGCATTCGTTCGCGGGTGGTCTCGATGGGACCCTGCCCGTGGGCGGCCTGATCAAATCGGGTGCCGATCTTTACGGCACGACGTCCGCGGGCGGTGACGGTTCCGGTTGCGGGACCCCTGGCTGCGGCACAGTGTTCAAGATGAGCATGACCGGCAACGAGAAGGTGGTGTTCAGGTTTGGGAACTATCAGGAGGACGCGATATATCCGCTGGGCACGCTGCTGGCACAGAATGGCGAACTTTACGGCACCACCTACAACAGCTATGACTTCAACACACCTCTTGGAGCGGTGTTCGAGACGACCAAGAAAGGCACGGAATCGGTGCTGCATCTGTTCGGCAGCGGCACAGACGGAGCGGATCCCGTCGGTGGCTTGATCGAATTCAACGGCACGTTCTACGGCACCACCGAGTCCGGCGGCACCGACGAATTCGGCACGGTATTTTCAATAACGCCGGCTGGCGTTGAGACCGTGCTTTACAGCTTCACAAGCATGGGGGACGGGGGTGGCCCCCAGGTTGCCCTGATCAATGTGGACGGCACGTTCTACGGCGTCACCGGCAACGGCTACAACAAGAACGGCCCTTTCAGCAGCACGCTGTTCTCGATTACTCCGGCCGGCGTTTTGACGACCCTGCACACCTTTGGCACCGGCCAGGACGGGGACGTTGCACTTGGCACTCTCATCCGACTGGGACACGCACTTTATGGTACCACCGAGGCGGGCGGCACGGGCGGCAAGGGCACAGTGTTCAAATATAAACTGGATTAGCTTCAACGCAGGCGGTGTGCGGTCGCGTAACCGAACACATTGAACACAATATTGGTCCCGACTTGCACCCGCAAATGGGGAACAGTTGACTCACGAAGGAATGGCCGGCTGATTCCAATCAGCCGGCCTTTTTTTCTCGCGCCAATTTGCACATTGGCCATGGAGCATCTGCGATCGGTGAGAGTCGGATTGTTTTCGAACGAAAATGCGGCTTCCTCGCTGACGGGAGGTGTACAGCGAATGTCTTGAAGATGGACAGTGATCATCTTGGGAGAAATGAGATGGCGAACAGCAGAGATGTCGTGGTTACCGGGGTTTCAAGCGGAATAGGTTTGGGAACTACAAAAACGCTTGTTTCAAAAGGATTTCGCGTGTTCGGTTCTGTACGCAAGCAGGCCGACGCTGATCGTTTGCAAAGAGAGTTCGGTAACGCCTTCGTGCCTCTCATAATGGATATTACGGACGCCGACGCCGTAAAACAAGCTGCCCGGAAGGTCAGCTCCATGATAGGCGACAGGAATCTTGTTGGCCTGGTGAACAATGCAGGAATTGTGGTGAGCGGGCCACTGCTCTATCTGAGACCCAGCGAGTACAGGCGGCAGTTGGAGGTCAACATGATCTCCCCGCTTGTCGTAATCCAGGCCTTCGCTCCTCTTTTGGGAACTGATAAGAAGCGGCAGGGTCCCGCCGGCCGCATAGTGAATATCACCTCTTCAGGCGCAAAGGTTCCTATCCCGCTTCTCGGTGCTTACAGCGCCTCCAAATCTGGTCTTGAAGGAATGTCGGACGTGCTACGGCTGGAACTGATGTTGTTTGGCATCGACCTCGTGATGATCGAACCGGGCTTCGTGAACACGGCGATGTACGACAAGGGCGAAAGCGAGGATCTGAGTGAGTTCAGGCAAACCGAGTATTGGGAGGCGGTGCAGAACTTCCAGAAGTTCATCGTCACCGAAGGACGGAAGGGTTTTTCCCCTGAGTGTCTGGGCGAAGCTGTCCACATGGCACTCAGCACGGCAAAACCGAAGGCACGCTACGCAGTCATTAAGCAACGTTTCAAGAATTGGACTTTGCCCAGACTTCTTCCTACGAGGATGTTCGACGCGTGGCTCGCAAAGCAGCTGGGATTCACAAAGCAGTAGGAGCGCGGCGGGCGCTCGCTCGACGCTTGGCCAACACCGCGACGACGATATTGCGCGCGTGGAGCAGGACGGATTTCTGCTCGTTCGCCGAGACCTTGACGAAGCCAAGTCCTCGGAGCAGGAAAATTCCTTCAACAGCCAGCAGTGCGTGACGGACTTCACGCATATCGCCGCCTTTCGATCGAAGCGGATCGAGCAGAGCGCGGTAGTAACGTCGCACAGGCTCCAGCATTTCAGGGGCATGCACCAGCGCGGTTACAAGAAAGGCCGCCATTTGCGTTGAGGCGTCGTCCTCTTCCAGTGCTTCCTCGATATGGGCGAGAACCAGTTCGACTGGCCCAATTGGGCCGCCGCCCAGCCGTCGGACGACTGCCTCCTGAAAGCGCGCCACTTCCCGTTCCAGCGCCGCGTACACCAGGTCATCTTTGGTCGCGAAGCTATAGACGAGACCGCCCTTGCTTATGCCTGCACGCTCTGCGACGGCGTCGAGTGTGAAACTTTGGCCGCCAGATTGAAGAATCACGGCCTCGGCAGCATCCAGAATCCTGTCTCGATCGATTTCCTTTTTTCGTGTCAAAATTGACCCCTTGCTTTTCCGACTGAACAGTCTGATTAACATGGCAACAGGTGCCGCTGCAAGAGTTTTGCTCGGCTGCCTTAAACGAGGGTCTCTATTGAGAGGAGCAATGGAAAAATGAGCAACGATTTACCCGCAGCAGCATTCGGACACTTCGTCATGAAGGTCAACGATATCGATGTCAGCTATCAATTTTATGCGAAATTGGGCTTGCGTCCGTTTGGGATATTTCCCGATTTGGCGGTCATCGAATTACGAGGCGGAACGCACATTTTGTTGTTTAGTAAACATGATGATTTGCCATTTTCGCTAGCTTCCAGTCATCTGGGCCAGCGCGGCGCTTTTTTTAATGAACAACTCGACTTGATGATCGACGGCAAGTCCAGGAGCGACCTGGAAGGGTATAGGGCGACCCTATTGGAAAAGGGAATACCGGTAGATGCAATTGCTCCAGACCAATTTTTTGGTCACTACTATTTCCAGTTGGCCGATCCCGACGGCAATGGCATAACCGTCTATACCAGCCACTCGGGAAACTTGCCGGTCTAGATCTATGTTGGCGACATCGAATTTGCGGTCATGGCGAGTACCATGACCGGCTCTCCTTCTACTGCGAAGTCGCAGCTCCCGCATTCGGCTAGGAAATATTGGTGCAGACACTGACGTTGGATACTGACGTTGAGAACTATGTCTTCGCCGGCTCCGACAAGGGCGGCGAGCGGGCAGCTGTAATCTACTCGTTGATCCAGACTGCAAAGTTGAACGGCCCTCGATCCCGAAGGCTGGCTCCGGGACGTCATCGCACGCATCGCCGATCATCCCATCTATCGCATCGCTGATCTGAATTTACTTTTGCTAGGGGAAGAACGCCAATGCCTGACCGTGCAACCGGGGCAGGCGCACAGGAGTCCCTAGAAATCCGCCGCTCGCGAAACTGAATGCGACGATCTCGTCCTGTGCGACGCAGTAGAGATTGGCGTCCGGACCAAAGCGTAGACCGCGCGGCCTGCGGAATTCGGCCAACCCGTTGGAAGAGAAGACACGCACGAGGTGTCCGTCCGCGGCGTCGTATTCGCGAACGCTCGTTACGGCGTCTGACGCACCGAATGGGAACTCGCTTGACACGATGATGTTGCCGTTCGGCGCGATCGCCAGATCGAGCGGGCTGAGTTCTGGATCGCTCACGAGCAGCGAGTATCGGACGCGCTCGCCCGGGGCGAACGCGATGATGGCGTTGTCGCCCTCGCCATTCGGACCGATTCCCGAGGCAAGAAACAGTGTCCCATCGTGACCGAACGCAAATCCGCGCGGAAACGGCACGATTGCGGCCGGGAGGAAGTGCTCGCCACTTGCGTTCAGCGCGGCCGGAAATGCCACAACCGTACGCGCGCTTCGTGAGCCGACGTAATAGCGGCCGTCCGGCCCGAAGTTCCCGCCGCCAGGGTTCAAGCCTTTGATCGGGCCGGTATCGTGAACGACCTGCCCATCGGGACCAAGCGCCAGGACGCGATCGCTCCCGCTGTTGAGAAACAACAACCCTTCGTTTCGATTGACGGCAAGACCACGGGGATCGGCAATCCGCCGATCATTGCTGAAGGCGCCAAGGGACCTGCCATCGTGATCGAATGCGAGAAGCGTGCCGCGTCCGTCGCCATTTGCACCCGATGCGCTCGTCACGAGAAGAGGCACTGCAGCTACTCCCGCGCTTCCGGCGACTGGCTATGCCATTCGAATCTTTCTGCGAGTATGCATCAGCTGTAAGCGGCCTTGAAAGGGAGCGCCCCGGAATGAGCTGACTGGAGCATATCTCCCAAGAGGTTGGTGTGACGGAGTGGGTTGCCTCTGCCGAACCGTTGTCGATGATGAGGCATTCCGCTGCCTCGCCAATGCGACAGAGATCGATCCGATGACGCCCCGCTTCTGCCGGAAGGCATGCTGCGCCGTGTCGATGGCCAGTTGGACGACGATCATTCCCAGGCGCGAACAGCTGACGGCGCCCATGGGAAGCGGGTCGGCCACGAGCAAGAGATGGAGGTTCAATCGGTCGAGGATTGCGCAGCTCAGGACAAAAAAGAGATCTGAAAGGTATTCGGCCGCGTCCATTGTGGCGCGAGTGGGAATCTGGAGCAGGCGAAGTAGTTCTGCCTGATAGTCAAGTCGGCTGGCGAAGTCAGCGAGAACGAGTTTCGCCCTGCGGCTTCTGGTATTTGTGGCCGAGAGAGAAGTGGCCGCGATCGCGGGCGACAACCCGTAAAGGCTGTCCGTACGCTCAATGAATCGCGCCGCCTTATGAGGGGAAAGTACGTCCTGATCGGCTGCGCCGCGGCGCGCGGCGGTTTTGCGCGCGGGAGCCACGGAAAATTCGACAGAATCGAAAGCCATGCCGGTTGCCTCGTGCGCTCTCCTCCTCCAGCCCCGCCAAGGGCTGGAGGAGGTGCCGGTTCGAAGGGGGAACCGGCTTCGGGGGCAACGGCGAAATTATTTGCGCTCGTGCGGTCACGGTATTGATCGGATGGACGACAAAGATATCCGTTGGGAAATCTGAACTATACTCGCGGATAGCATCGGGGCGCGGGCCCGCGGCGCAACAAAATGCATGTTGATGCTGAAAGTCTTGCCTCGCCGGCGAATATGCGCAGGAAGACGTCTAGCAGGCTGTTGAACAAATAGCCGGTTTTCCTTGGGTTGGCTGACTTTTCGCGCTGTTTCTACGCGGGTTCGCGGCGAGGTCCCGACGGATGTTGTTGTGGTTCATGCTGCGGCCGTCAACGTCGGTCGCCGGATCAGACTGTAGATTGTGGCTGCGAGGGTAAGCGCCGACGCGAGCGGACAGCTTCTGATCGTTCGGAAAATTCTCTAGTGCGGCTGCGCGACCGTTGTAGGTACAGTAAGCTCGAAGCAGGCCCCCCGGGGAGTCTTCGCTGATGCGGAGAGCGATCCGCCGTGAGCCTTGGCGATCGAGCGGCAAATCGCCAAACCTAGGCCCAATCCAGATGCCTTAGTCGTGTAGAAGGATTCGAACAGGCGCTCGGCGTCGGCGGCGGCGAAGCCGGGCCCCGAATCCTCCACCGCAGCGACAACTTCAGCATCGGTCGCCCTGGTCGTGATCAGCAGTTCGCGCTGGCCTTCGACTTCGCTCATCGCCTGAATGGCATTGATGATGAGGTTGAGGATCACCTGCTGTAACTGCACTCGGTCGCCTTCGACTGGCGGGAGATCCTCCGCGAACTCGGTCTGCACGTTGATCCTGCTTTTCACGGCTTCGTTGCGGGTCAGCGCGACGATCTCGGTCACAACGTCATTGAGTGCGACCGGACCAATTCTCTTTGGGTCCTTCTTTACTAGCGCTCGCATGCCCAGGATGATGTCGGCCGCACGCCGGCAGTTCTTGGGAATGTTGGCCAAGGCAATTTTCGCCTCTTCGAAGTGCGGCGGATCGGCTGAGAGCCATCGTATCGCTGCCTCGGCATTGGTCATGGCGGCCGTCAGCGGCTGGTTCACGTCATGGACGATGGATCCGGCTAAATGGCCGACCGTGGCTACACGGTTGGCGTGGGCCAGCTCGGCTTGGCGTTCGACGAGCTCGGCGTACAGCCGGGTATTTTCAAGCGCGATGGCCGCCTGCGAGGCGAGCAGCCGCAGGACCGCGATCCCGCGCGGCGCAAAGGCTGCTGAAACAAGCTCGTTCTCGAGGAAGAGAACTCCGACCAGGTTCGCCTGGGTGAGCAGCGGCACGGCCATAATTGAGCGGGCCTTGCGCCGCGCAATGTATGGGTCGCTGGCGAACTGCGACTGCATGGCATCATGCAGAACCACCACATCGCGTGAGCGCTGAACGTAGTGCAGAATCGACTCGGGCAGTACGGTAGCCGTGACCGGAGCGATCAGGCGTTCCACAATAACGCCGTTGCCTGTGCTCTTCGCTTCCGCCGCGATCCGCGGTTCATCGCCGTGCAAAAGAATCAGGAGGCATCGCTCACCGCCCGCATGCTCGAGCGCAATGCGCACGAGCGTGTCGATCAGCTTCTCAAGAACGATCTCTCGGGAGATCGCGCTGGACAAACTAAGCACTGTCGCCAGGTCCAAACGCTCGACAGGCGCAGCGATTGTGCTCGACGGATTGGCGGAAGGTTCTTCCATCCACGTCTGGGGATAGATCCGCTCGAGTTGGCGTACCTTTTCTTCGGCACCCCAGCTCAGATAGCAGCGGCGCGCCTCGCGCAGATAGGCCGCGGCCGAGGTGCGGAGGCCTCGCGTGAGATAGAAGCGCCCGGCGAACTCGTTGATGAGTGCTTCGTGGTGCACGAAACCGTTGGAGCCCGCGGCGCGAATGGCGGCCTCGTACATGCGCTCTGCGTCTAGCGGTCGGTCTTCAAGGCGCGCGACTTCTGCCGCGACCAGCGTCGCGCGGTCCTCGAAATTCGCGGGGCAGATAGCAGCCCACGCCTGCAACTGTCGCAAATGCACATCCAGCGCCGGCAGCCGCTCTCGATCTGGCTCCGAGGGTTCGTGGGAAGCAGCGAGGGCCAGAGCTGCGTAGAGATGGTAGTTCGCGCGCTCCAGGAGGTACACGGAAAATGCGTCGGAGCTTGCCAGAAGGTCCGCGGCCCGCTCGGCAGCTTCGATCGCAGCGTCAATCTCGCCGGCCATCAGCCGAGCCTGCAGCTTGCAGATCCAGTAGAAGCCGGCTGGCAGGGCGAGCGAGGGGTCGCCTCCAAGGCGCGCTTCAAAGGCGGCCTCCGAGAACGCGCCATCATCGAGGCAGCCGAAGCGCGAAGTTTCGCCGCGCAGTGTCCGCACGAGCCCTAGTGGAGGTGCCATAAGGTCGACGGCATAGTCGAAGCCGACACTGTGTGCGAAATCGACTCCGTGACGGGCCTCACGCTCCACGTCGACGAGCAGATCCCCGGCTGCCAGTAGACTCACGACGAGGGAGGCGCAGGCGTATCCTGCATAGTTAAAATCGCCGGCCTCGCTGCAATGCCGATAAGCGCGTCGGGCTGGCTCGATCGACTCGCGGACCGGTCGCGTCCAAGGCACGATCCGGTTGAAAACGACGTAGGTTCTGCCGGCAATCAGATCGAAGCCTTCCTCCAGCATATTACAGGCAAGCTTACCCAGCCGATGGCCAGCATCGGGGTTGCCGAACGCACTGCTGGCGATCAGGCCCACCGTTGCGTAAAACGCCGGCGCGGAATCGCACGCGCCGCGCTCAAGCATGAGGTTGACACCTCGACACATCGTCAGGGCGAACAGATTGCTGTCCGTGTACAGCGCCGCTGGACCGAATTTGGTCAACAAAACAAGGATGGCGCGGTCATCTTGATCCTGCATCTGCGGCAGATTCGCCAACTCCTCAATCGTGCGGACGCCGAGCTGCTGCCAGATGCGCTCGTACTCACGTGCCGCCTCAAGCGGGCTGGGATGCGCAGACCACTCAATCCCTGCTGGTCTCAGGGCTTCCAGCGCTACCGCCACCGCCCGCTCGGCGGCACCGCGGTTTATATAGAGATCGAGTCGAAGGCCGGCGACCGCCGCACGCTGGACCATGTCGACGGCACGCTCGGCGAGTGAAGCGAGGCGCGTCTCAGCCGCTTCCCAGGCGCCGACCCAACACTGGCACTGGGCGCGGCGGAGCTCGAGCTCGAAGGAGAGGCTTTGGCGCCGCTCCCAAGCGTCCCTCGGCAGCAATGCTGAGCCGGCTTCGAAATGTGTCAGCGCCGAGGCAAAGGCCATGGCAGCTTCGGCGCGGCGGCCGGCCGTCAGGTTCAGCTCGGCGACGTGCTCGCGTTCATTGGAAAGGGTGATGAGCGTCGCGCCTCGGTTAAACTGGCCGACGATCTCAAACAACATTACATCCCGCCGCTGCGCCGACGTCGTCTCCAGTCCGCGGGCGATGGCCAAATGTGTTGCGGGACGCTCGGAAGAAGGGACGAGTTCGTATGCGGCCTCCCGCACCCTGTCATGCGGGAAGCGGTAGGTGTGTTCATGCCGCAGTAGCAGGCCGGCCTCCAGCGCAGGCCATAGCGCGCCGAGCAACGCCTCCTCATTTTCCCCCCGAACCGCCGCGAGGCTCTCCACTGGCGCGCTGTCTCCAAGACATGCGAGTTGTTGCAGGATGTTCTGGGTGAGCCTCGGAAGCCGTTGGAGCTTGTCCAATACGAGCTCCACCACATTCTCGGTGAACCCCTTGGCTCCGATGTCGTCCAAGCGCCAGGTCCATCGCCCCACGGCATAGTCGAACTTCAGAAGTCCCTGTTCGGATAGAGCGGTCAGAAACTGGATTGCGAAGAACGGATTCCCGCCGGTCTTTGTGTGCACCAGGCTGGCGAGGGGAGCTACGGCTTCCGGCGTGCAGTCCAGGGCGTCGGCGATGAGGTGGATCAAATCCTCCGTCGCCAGCGGCGACAGCACTATCTCCTGCACATGGCCGCCTGCACCGCGGATCGCGGCAAGCCGGCGCATCAACGGGTGCGAAGTGCCGACCTCGTTGTCGCGGTATGCGCCGATCAGCAGCATATGCCGCAGCCCCGATTGGGTCGCCAAGTGCTCGAGCAGATCCAGCGTCGCCGGATCGAGCCACTGTAGATCGTCAAGGAACAAGGCTAGTGGATGCTCCGGACGGGCGAACAGACCGAGTAGCCGGCAGAACACCGAGAAAAAGCGGCGCTGCGCTTCCTGTGGCGGAAGCTCAGGGGAAGGGGGCTGCGGCCCAACAAGCGGCTCAAGCTCCGGGATGAGCGACGCGAGGGGTTGGCTATGCGACCCCAGCGCTTCACGTAGCGCGTCGCGCCAGGGTGCCAGCTCTGCCTCGCTCTTGCCCAGCAATGGCGAAATCAGACCGCGCAACGCCTGGGCCAGCGTCGCATAAGGAACGTCTCGCTTTGACGTATCGCATTTTCCGCTCGCGAAAAATGCGCCGGTCAGCGCAAACGTCTTGCGCAGTTCCTTTACGAGCGCCGACTTGCCCACACCCGCATAGCCGGAGACCAGAAACAGTTCAGCCGCCCCTCCGGCCACGACCTGATCGAACGCAGCGCGGAGAGTTGCGACTTCGTGCTCGCGTCCGTAGAGCTTCTCGGGAATCGACAGCCAGTCGGACCGGTCGTTCTGACCCGGGGCCAAGTCGTCGATGCGGCCGCTCGCTTCCCATTCGGCGAGACAGCGCCGCAGATCGTGCTCGAGTCCGGCGGCGGTCTGGTATCGCTCCTCCGGCATCTTGGCGAGCAGCCGCATAATCAAAGCAGAGATCGGCGGCGGTGTGTCGGCTCGAAGCTTGTCCGGCGGTGCGGGCTTCCTTGCGATGTGGCAATGCATCCATTCGGCGGGATCGGAGGCGGTGAAAGGAAGCGAGCCGGTGAACATCTGATAGAACGTGACGCCGAGCGCATAGAGGTCGCTTCGCGTGTCGACCGTGCGGCTCATCCGGCCAGTTTGCTCGGGCGCCATATAAGCGAGGCTCCCGCTGATAAATTTGACAGATTCGGGAGCTTGCCGCTCGCGCGAAAGGCGCGAGGCAATTCCGAAACCGGTGAGCCGCACGTCGCCTGTAACGGTGTTTGCCAAGAAAATATTGGACGGCTTAATGTTCCTGTGCACAAAGCCGTGCTGGTGCGCCTTTCGCAGCGCGCCGGCGACGCCAATAGCAAGGCGAAGGAACTGATCCACCGGCATGGGAGTGCCCACTAGCCGGTCCAGAGGATCGCCGCCGGGGTCTTCGAGCACCAGCATCGTCCGTCCGAGCGCCTGCTCCATCGCCAACGGCCGTAACGCCCACGTGGGGTCGAGTTCGTGCCTCAGCCGATACTCGTGAGCCAGCTGTTCGAGATCGGCGGGGGGCGGATGCTCGGCGGCGGCCAGCACAGCCAGCACTGTGGTGCGGACGCCATCTGCGTTGAGGCGCCAGATGCGACGAAACACGCGGCTGCCGTCCTCAGACAGAGTCTGCGACCCCCTATCCCGAACCTCATTGACCGCAGATGCGTCCACGAGCCAAACCTCGACCCAGTTGGATTGCCCAACCCGTCTGCCACCTGCATGCTCGCACTGCGATTCCGCGACTTCAATGCTTCGCAAGCGCATAAGGCTGCAAGCTGACTCCGCGATTCGTCGCCGAGCGGGATCATGGATAGCCCCGCCAGCAACGAACCCGCGTTCTCATTCCGAGCCTCAACGACGCTCTGAATTCAAGCAAGCTGGCCCAACAAACTCGCCCTGAAGCGGGCGCGAAGCCTGAAAGCGAACACGAGCATCGCGATACCAAAAACGAGCGCGTAGTATTGGGGCGCGGGCCCGCGGCGCAACACAATTCATGTTGATGCTGAAAGCCTTGCCTCGCCGGCGAATTTGCGCAGGAAGGACTCTAGGCCTAGGAACTTGTGAATTTGGGCCCGGTGTTTGCACTAAGTCTGTCTGCCATCCGGGCAAGCTCCACAACCGATTTTGCGCGCATCTTTTGCATGACCTGGCCGCGATGAACTTTCACGGTAACCTCGCTGACGCCGAGATCGCCAGCAATCTGCTTGTTCAGCCGCCCTGTCACGACATGAGCCATCACTTCGCGTTCGCGCGCCGTGAGAAGTTCGAAGCGGGCCCGCAAAACAGCCAGTTCCCTGTCTTCGGCGATGGAGTCGCGATCACGCGCAAGGCCTTGTTGAATGGCATCCAGAAGATCCTGGTCACGAAACGGCTTGGTCAGAAATTCGATGGCACCGCCTCTCATGGCCTGGACCGACATCGGAATATCGCCGTGCCCGGTGATGAAAATGATCGGCAGTCGAATGTTGGCTGCAAGAAGATCGCGCTGAAAATCAAGCCCGCTTCGTCCCGGTAGCCGTACATCGAGTACCAGACATGCTGTTCCAGGGGGTCGTCCGAGTTTGAGAAATTCGTCGACCGCTGACAGCAGCCTCACCTGGAGACCGACCGAACGCAAGAGCGTGCCCACGGCCTCACGGACCGACGGATCGTCGTCAATCACCACAACCGTCGAGGGTAAATCTGGCACTTGGAAGGTTCCGGCGCTTCGGCCGAAATGCGAAGCAAAGGCATGCGCCGCAAACAGCCGTTACCATCTTACAGCATTGCGACCTGCACTTACAAAGCGGAGAAACCCGGTATTTGGCCGAATTTCTATTTGAACCTCGCACGCCGCTGGTCCGAACTGGCAGAGCACTTTCAGCACATACTTGACGCCGCAAAATCGAACTAGGACGCACGCTTTCGCAACATTAGGACACTGAGGGTTAAATTCGGACAGTACCAACTGGTGTGGCAAGCGCTATACGATGGTATAATCGCTCCTCACCGCCTGTCTGCTGCACTGTCATTGCGGTTAAACGGCGCAAGCGCGGAGTCAATGGCGATAGCCCCGCTCCAGCATTACATCGCTTGGGCCACCTACCATGTTGGAAAAGTCGTTGCAAAAAAAAGCTCTCGCGATCGTAGATGACGACGAGTCGGTGCGTCAGGCCGTGGGGACGCTGGGCCGCTCGCTCGGTTATTCGGTTCTCGCTTTTGCCAGTGCCGAGGATCTCCTTGCTGCGCGGCATCGCGACCAAATCGGCTGTGTCATCGCCGATATGCAGATGCCCGGGTTAACCGGGCTCGAAATGTATCAGAGGCTCAAGGCGCTGGGAGAGGCGATCCCCACAATCCTGATCACCGCCTACCCCGACGAACCGACGCGAGAGCGGGCACGCGAAGCGGGCGTAATCTGCTACCTCCCGAAGCCGTTTGGCGACGACATGATAATTGCGTGTTTGCACCGGGCGTACGCCTGCCAATAAATGTGGGGTGGCGGCGTGCGCGCAGGTCATGCCGCACCATGAGCCCGCAGGAAAGCCTCGACGGCGGCGCGAACCGCGTCTGCAGGTTTCAATTCCGGCCTCGTGCCGAACAGAAGCGGCTCGACAATGCCGCCGTCGAGCAGACCCTTGAGGTGAACCGCGGCCAAATGCGGATCGCCGTGGCGGACCGTGCCCTTCTTCTTCAAATGGGCGAGGTAGAGCGCGATCGCATCCAGAATGCGCTTCGGCCCTCGCTGGTAGAGAAGTGTGCTGAGCGCCCTGTTCGTCGCGCCTTCCGCGACGGCCGTGCGCGTGACCGCGATCGCATTGCGCGTCGTGAAAAGTCTCAGGTACGCCTCGCCGAACTGGCGTAACACGGCCGGGAAGTCGGGATCGGAAGGATCCAGAAGCGCCATTGTGCTTTCCCCCTGATGCACCTGCATGGCGCCGACCATCGCGTCCCAGAACAATTCCTCTTTCGAAGGAAAGTAGCCGTAAACTGTGGTTTTTGAGGCGCCGGCGCGCTCGGCAATGGTGGCCATGCTCGCGCGCGCGTAGCCCGACTCGCGGAACACCTCGGTGGCCGCGGCAAGGATCGCGTTTCGCCGCTCGTCGGTCCTTACGCGCACTGTCGCACCGCTTTGACATTCTTGAACCGCGTTGAACTGTTCTGACGTGTGATCGAAGCGCCAAATCTGTTCCCGGTACAGTTATCCCGGTTCACAGCCGCAACCGACCTATACGTTGGTGTAGTTCGCCTCTTCATTCCGTTTACCGCTCCTTCGGCCGGGATAATGGTGCTGCCCGACTCCCCAGGCCAAATGTCCCGCATGAGTAGCGACAGCCAGCCGCCCGTCATTCCGCGAACGCATGGCTGCCCGTTGCTCTTTAATGGACTTTATAGTCCAGTTTTGAATTGACAGGCAAGTCCCCTTGGTCCTATAAATGGACCGTACGGTTTACTTATGCTGGGAGGGCAAAATGAACCGGATGCAAGAATCGATATCCAAGCGTTCTGACATGACCCACGAACTGGCCCGGATCGAACACAATCGAGCGGCTTGCCCTCCCGCCGCTCATACGCCCAACCGGGTGTACAGGTTGGCTTCACCCGGTCCGGCATCTACAGACCATGAGCGTGCCGCCACCGAACGAAACGGCCCGGTACGTCACCTGATGTTGGTGCTTGTCCAACATGAGCACTCGGTCAACCCGGATTGGCAAGTCAGTCGCCGAGTCATCGGTGGCCGGGAAAATAACGGGCGCGCTGAGATTGTCGATCTGCTCACGGCTTTGCGGGACGATGGAGAGGGGATGGGGAGGTCAGTCGAAATCAAGCTTTGCGTGGACGCCCTGATAGCAGCTTGCGGCAAACCCTGCGAAAGCGAAGCCGAAGTGAATGCCACGCCAATGCCTGGGGGCCCGCTCAGCGAGCGCGAAGGCGCCGTTCTCAGCCTGATCGCGGATGGCCATTCGAACAAGGAAATCGCCCGCAATCTCGTCATAGCACCCGAGACGGTAAAGTCTCACGTCAAGCGCATCTTCACAAAACTAAATGTCGAAAAGCGCGTCGATGCGGTAGCCCGTGCGCGGAGCATGGGGATTTTGGCTCGCGAGACGATCGGAGTTTCGCGGCAGTACAATGATCACTCATTTAGTTGGCCGACGGTTTGCGCGTAACTACCTCACAAACCGCGTCTTTGGTATCCCATGTCCGGGCTGATGTGACGACAATGGCAGCGGCAGATCGGTTCGGCTGCCGAAATCCCGCTTCACCTGCAGCATAGCCACGCGGCTGAACGAGAGTGGGAGTGGTATCGATAGCATCAGCCAACAAGCCTGCAACTCCTCGTCTCCATCCAATCGAGTCACTGACTCACAATTTGTGCGCTTGCCAGCCCACATTCAGGTCGAGCTGGCGAGCCGCGCCGGCCGCAGCATAGGCGAGATTGCCGGTGTACGTCGGAAAGGCAAGAGGCGTCTGAACCAGATCGAGCACCGTCATCCCGGTGGAAATGGCTATTGCGGCAACCTGCGCGATTTCCACTGCTCTCTCTCCCACCACATGGCACCCCAGAATTTTGGCTGTCTTGCGGTCCACGACCAGCTTGCAAAAGCCTTCCTTGTATCCGTCGATGATGGTGCGCATCGTCGAGTCAAACGTTACTATGGACACGAGCACATCGTGGGATTTGCGTGCTTCCATTTCCGTCAATCCGATCCGCGCGTACTCCGGATCCGTGAAGCCCGCGCTTGTGTTCGCGTATTGGCTAAGCGGCAGCTTTGGCCCAAGCACGGCATTGCTTGCCGCGACAAACCCGTCCTGAAGCGCCGGTGGAACAAGCATCAGCCGGCCGGTAACGTCCCCGGCCGCGAAAATGTGGGAAACCGAAGTTCGGAGATACTGATCGACCTCCACGAAACCTTGGGCGTTGACGGCGACGCTCGCTGCGGCGAGGTTCAACCCTTGTGGGTCGGCGGTCCATCCCGCCGCCGCGACAATAAGCGCAGCTTCCACCGCCTGCTGGTGACCGTCCTTACAAAAATTCATCCGCACGCCTGCCGGCGTTTTTTCGAAGGAGCTGATGGACCCGAAGTTTTCGCGAACCACGATGCCAGACTTGCGAAAGCCCGCGGCGACACCCGCGGATACGTCGTGATCTTCGGTGGAGAGAATGCGGGGACCGTGTTCAAACAGTTCCACACGGGATCCGAAGGCGTTGAAAATGGATGCGAGCTGTACACCCGTAGCACCGCCGCCCACGACAAGTATAGATGAAGGAATTGACGGCAACTCCAGGGCTGTCCTGTGGGTGCTTGTCAAATGGAATCCTGGCACATTCAGGGTACGGCTCACGCCGCCCACGCAAAGAATGATCTTGTCGGCTTCGAGTCGTAAGCCGGCCTCGGTTGCAACCGTGTGGGCGTCCAGGAAGCGCGCCGCTCCGGCCCGCTCGTATATCTGCACGCCTGCTGTTTCGATTTGAGCGCGCAACGAGGAGTGAGCCACCACGTCGTCGACGACATCCCGCACGCGCCGCAGCAATTGGGTATAATTCAGCACCGGCTCGCTTGTTGCGATTCCGTATTGCCTCAATTGCCGGGCTTCGCGGATCAGCCGCGCAGTATGGGCGAGTGTACGCACGGGAACCGGCCCGTCATGCGCCGCCATGCCGCCAAAACCGGAACTGGTGACCAGAGTTGTGCGCGCTCCGAGATCCGCTGCACGCAGTGCGGCAAGCGCTCCGGCCGGTCCGGCCCCAATCACGATGACGCTTGTCATGCTTCTCCTCCGGGCGATCTGTTTCGCGCGTCCCACAATGGAGCGGCATGGACGTGCGGGAGCAACATCATGGGTTCCAAACGCTAGACGGTTGCGGGAACATTGATTGCAGCGCGCTGTTTCTCGACCCGCTGCGACAGCAGCGCCACAAGCCAGGCGACGGCAAACAACGCGATGAGCGAGCAACCGAGCAGGGGCATGTGATTGCCGAGCCCGGCCATCACTGACCAGAAGCCCGTTGTGAGTTTCAACTTGTCTGATGCCAGACCCAGTATCTCAATTCCGCTAATCAGCAGCGCGACAACGACCGAAATGAGGGTTACGGCCATGTTGTAGGTGAGCTTGCGCGCCGGGTTTGCGAGAGCCCAGCCGTACGCGTTCGTCATCAAGATGCTGTCAAGTGTGTCAATCAGTATCATTCCCGCCGCGAATAAGATCGGGAAGATCAGGATCGACGCGGTGGCAACGCCGTGGCTTGCAGCGGAAGCCGAAATTGCCAGCAGGGCGATCTCGGTTGCGGTGTCGAATCCGAGGCCGAAAAGAAAGCCCAGCGGCAACATGTGCCAGCTTGTACGGATAAGGCCGAAGACTCGGCGGAGCAGATGAGCCATTGGACCGGATGCGGTGCCGTCAATTTCGCCTTCGACATGCTGTCCGGCTTTGACGAGGCGCCAGGCACGCCAGATTCGGGAAAGCACAAGGCTGTTCGCCATTGCGATTAGCAGCAGAAACGTCGCCGATAGTGCGGTACCGAGCAATCCACCTACCAATTGGATTTCGGTACCGCGCCGCAATTCCAGGACACCGAGCGCGACCGCGAGCGACGCCAGGAACACCACGGACGAATGCCCCAGTGAGAAGAACAACCCGACTGTTTCGGTCCGCTTGCCCTCATGCATCAACTTCCGCGTCACATTGTCGATGGCGGCGATATGGTCGGCGTCCACCGCATGCCGCAAACCGAGGGACCAGGCGAGCAACGCTGTGCCAAGCAACAGCGGGGCTTGGTGAAAAGTGATGAGCGCATAGGTCCAGGCGGCAGCGTTTATCGCGACCAGCAGAGCAAGAAGTGGGGCGCAGCCCACACCTACAGACGCTCGTATGGTTCTGCCACTGTCGATTGCCATGGGAGAGCCGCCGTAACTGCCCCTTCGACTTAATGCGCAACGCGCGCCGGCGGTATCCCCCAAAGCGTCCCCCACCCGGGGGATACAAGTCCGTTGCAAAGAGTGTGATTTCTTCCGCGACAGAGCATCACGAAAACGGTTCTGTCCATACAAACTCATTGAAGGAGAATCACTAATGTCTGCATCGAACACGAGCGCCAGCGCGTGGGGTCTGCGTTACCCGGGACTTGCCACGAGCGCCGGCGGGAAAAATGCAGTGATAGAGTTCACTGGCATGTGGCGCCTCAAGCCCGACACTGACCTGGTGGCGTTTACCAAGGTCTTAACTCCGGGTGGTTGGCCCAACCCTCGTGGTGAGAGCTTTTCCGAAAATATGACCAAGCTCGGGCTGATCAGGACAGCGCGCTGGTTCGTTGCAAGGACGCAGGACTTCGAAGGCTACACGCTGTTCTTTGTCTCCCAGTTCGACGGCATCCTCGAGAAATATTTCGACGACTTCATTCTCAATGGGAAGGACAATTTGCAGGCGGTCTGGGGCCACTGCGTCGGTTGTCCGACTGGCCCGAATGTGACGGCACGTGATATCGTGCAGTTCATCGCAAGCGGTCAGATCAAGACCTTGGCCGTCTATGACGTTGCCCCCGGCCTCAGCATTCCCCAGATCTATAAGGCAGCTGATTGGTACGAGAAGACGCAGAGGTTCCAGCGTGCTGTGGCCAAAGGCGACGGCAAGCTTGAGGACAAGGTCAATGCGTTTCTCAAGGACCTGGCTGCGCCGTATGGGCCAGTGCTGAGCGGCGCCATGGTCGACACGGATGTGGCTCGCCAGTGGCAGTACGAGGATGTTCCGGAACACATCGCGAAGTACGCCGGACTAGCGAAGAAGGCCGCGTAGTACAGCCTGAATCCCGGACGTCGGATCGGCCTTCGGCACTGTGTCGGGGCCGATCCTCAGCCGGGCTCTCCGCCGGCCAGCGGTAACTCCTTTATCGAGGTTTCCCGACCATGCTTACCCCATCACCTGTACAGCAATTCACTGCTGCCGACCTGAGGGAAAACCTTCACGACATTCAGGACAACGTGGTTGCACCCATCCTGATGAGATACGGGCGCCACATCTTCCTCAAGTTCGGCGACGGCGCAAAGGGCCGCGCTTTCCTGCGCAACATGTTCGATCGCGTGAATGCCCGCCAGGAAGAGCGCGGAAAACGGTTCACGGTGAACATCGGTTTCACCTACGAAGGACTGAAGGCGCTGGGCCTTTCGCAATCCTCGCTCGACAGTTTTCCCGAGGCATTCCGGATTGGCATGCGTGGCCGTGCTCGCGAGGTGGGCGATTTCGGTCCGCATGCGCCGGAACATTGGGTAGGAGGCCTCGGCGGCCCCGACATTCACGCCATGGCCTGGATACGCACGGATTCGGCGCCGGGACGCGACGAGGCCATGCAGGTGATTTGTACAGAAATGGAAGCGGCGGGCGGCATCGAGATCCAGTTCGTTCAGGACACGATGGCACTTGCGCATGAAAACGGTATCGGGTCGGAAGGTCAGCACTTCGGTTACGCCGATCCGATTTCTCAGCCGCCGATTGAGGGAGCAGACACACCTATGTACCCGGGCGACGGCGTGCTGCAGGAAGACGGCTCGTGGCGTGCCCTGAAGCCCGGCGAGTTCCTTCTCGGTTACGAGGACGAAGTCGGTGCTGAAGGCACGCAGGCGCCGGAGCCGTTCGAATTGCGGCGGAACGGAACCTATCTGGTCTTCCGCAAGCTGTACCAGGACGTCGCCGCGTTTCGCCGCCACCTAAGCAGCGCCGCCAAGTCGTTGTATGGTTCCGACGATCACTATCATCAGGAACTGGTCGCCGCGAAAATCATGGGGCGCTGGCGCAGCGGCTGTCCGCTTGACCTGTCGCCCGACAAGGATGATCCCGCGATCGCGGCAGATCCGCAGCGGCGCAACAACTTCACCTACGAAGGTGACGCTCAGGGACTCAGGTGCCCGCTCGGCGCGCATCTCCGTCGAAGCAACCCGCGTGCGACGCCGCTCACACGAGCTACGGCCGTGCGCCGGCACCGATTGATCCGGCGCGGCGTGGAGTACGGGCCGTTGCTGAAAGAAGGCTGTCTAGATGACGATGGTGTCGATCGCGGCCTCATCAACATGTTCATCCAAGCCGATATCGAGCGACAGTTCGAGTTTGTTCAACACGAGTGGATGAAGAGCGGCGAGTTCATCGG
This sequence comes from Rhizomicrobium sp., assembly GCA_035567755.1. GTDB lineage: Bacteria > Pseudomonadota > Alphaproteobacteria > Micropepsales > Micropepsaceae > Rhizomicrobium. Next base: position 40,133 of record DATMPH010000019.1, on the reverse strand, counting down.
GCTGGATGCAAACGAGCAGGACCCGGTTAACGGCCTGGGTGGCGAAGGTTCCCAGATGTCCGTACCCGGCGCGAAACAGCCCTTCCTGTTCGATCTGCCGACGTTCATCCGCGTGAAGGGTGGCGAATATCTGTTCATCCCCGGGCTCAAAGCGCTCGGAGGCCTGATCGAACAACAATTCTGAGGAAAAGGAGACAACACCCTATGTCAGACCATTTTAGCGGCCCCGCGGTGATGGGCGATCCGTCCGTCGACATCACCGATTTCTACGCTTTTCCCAGTCCAGAGCGCGCCGGGAATCTTGTGCTGATCATGAACGTTTTTCCCATGGCTCCGGCGCGGGCCTTCTTCAGCGACGTTGTCACGTACCGGTTCCGGCTGCGCCCGCTGTTCCAGTCGGGAACCGGCATCAGCCACGGAACGTCGGAGTATACCGTCGATGTCCGTTTCGGCGATGTCGTCGAGGGCACGTCTCAACAGAAAGGACATGTCGCCACCTTAGACGGACGGGAAACGGATTTTGTCGTCGGAGAAGCCGCGGAAAAGAACGGCATACGCATTTTTGCGGGACTCGTCAGTGATCCCTTTTTCATGGATGTCGAGGCTGCGCTCCGAACAACGGATATCGTTGAAAAGCTCGCGTTTGAGAATCCAGGGACCAACACCGTTCAGCTGCGCGATGTCCTCGCCATCGTGGCCGAGGTACCGCTCGCGCCGATAGTAAAGAGCTTTGACGGTGTGACACTGATCGGCGCGATCGCCGAGGACATCGTGACCCGCCGGGGGAAGCCAATCCGGATCGAGCGTCTCGGAAGGCCCGAGATAAAGAACTTCGTGCTCGCAAATGCCACGCGGGATGCACGCACCAAAGCAATCGAGCTGCGCGACCTCTACAATCGGGAAGATACGTTCGCGCTTTCGCCCGTATACCGGCCGATGTACGAGTCGCGTCTCGACGCGAACCTGGCATTTTTCGATGGTCTGGATGGTGCAACGGCGTGGGCGCCCGTGCCGGACGGGCACCACCCGCTTCGCGATCTGCTGATCGACGATTACCTGATCCTCGATCTGGCCCATCCATTTGCGCCCGGCAGATTTCTCGAGATCGAAAAGGCGATCATCAGCAACCTACCGCACCAAAGCGCCGGCGGCCGCTGGCTCAGTGACGACATTCTGGACGATCTGCTCACCCTGATGGTGAACGGCGGAGAAGGCGAGCGGCTGGGCGACGGCGTCGACGCGCCGACTAAACCGGCGAGCCTGCTGTTTCCCTACGTTCGAGAACCGAACAACCGTACCGACCTTCCTCTGCCGGCTTTCCTGGGCGGAGGTTGAACATGCGCAATCTGGAAAACGAAGCGATGGTCGTAAGCGGCAAATCCGGCGTCGGTACATCAAATGCGGAGCGACATCAGATGCAGGCCCACCCGTTTCTCCAATATCCCGTCATGTCGACGCTAAGGCCCGCCTACCCGCGTGGGCCCTGGCGGTACCAAAACATGCAGCAGCTCGTCATCACCTATGAGAGCACTGCGGAGGCCGTCCGCGCGGTGGTACCGGAACCTCTCCAACCCGCCGAGGGCAATCGCGTCACCATGGAATGGCGACACATGTCCGAGGTCAGCGGCTTCGGGCCGTACAGCGAGGTTGGCCATTCGGTGGCATGCACGTTCGAGGGCAAGCCGATCATTTATGTCTTCCAGGCGTTCCTCGACAGCGAATCGCCGACGTTAGCTGGCAGAGAGATTCTGGGTTTCCCCAAACGGCACGGCGAACCCGAGCTGAAGACTCTGCGAGAGGTTCTTACGGGCACTCTGTCTTATGGTGGCGTCCAGGTCGCGCTCGCGACCATGCCATATCGCGCGGTGGACCTTTCGGACCGCCTCGCTGAGATCGAGCAGGAGCTGCAGACCACGCAGCTCGTGCTCAAGCTTCTTCCCGACGTGGATAACCACACGCCGAAGGTGGCTCAGCTCGTTCGGGTCGGTATCTACGACGTCCGTCTGAAAGGCGCCTGGGGCGGCCCCGCCGAACTGTACATGATCCCGCACGTCGGCTGCCCGGTGGCGGCGCTTCCGGTGGTGCGCGTGCTCGAAGGCCGCCAGCATCTTTGGGACATGACGCTGAGCGACGGTCAGGTCGTACACGACTACCTGGAGGCCGCGCCGCGCTAACTCGAAAACTCTCGCAACGAATGGAGATTGGAACATGGATATGTTGAAGGACAAGGGAGCCCTAGTGACCGGCGCTGCATCAGGCATCGGCAAGGCAATCGCGACGGCCTTTATCGAAGCGGGCGCGCGCGTTTTGCTGTGCGACGTGAACGCGTCTGCGCTCGATGCACTGGCCGGCGAGCTGGGCGATCGCGCGATCGGCCGCGTCACAGATGTCTCGGACGAGAGCCAGGTCGAAGGTGCGATCCGCGAGGCGCACGATGTGTTCGGGTCGCTAGATATCGTGGTCAATTGCGCAGGCTTTGGGGCCATCACGCCGATCACCGAGTTGAGCGCCGAGAAATGGAAGGCCGTACAGGCCGTGACGCTCGGCGGAGTGTTTTATGGTGTGAAGCACGGCGCCCGTCAGATGCTCGAACAGGGACGGCCCGGGGTAATCATCAACATCTCTTCGGTGAACGGTCAGCAACCGGGTGAAGGCCAGGTGGCGTACTGCGCAGCGAAAGCGGGAGTGGACATGATCACACGCTGTGGCGCGTTGGAGCTTGGCGGTCGTGGCATCCGTGTGGTCGGCATCGCACCGGGGTTGGTGGAGACACCGTTGACGAAAAAAGAGCTGGAAAATCCTGTCATGCGCGAGCTCTTCCTCGCCAAAATCCCGCTGAAGCGGCCGGTACAAGCGCAAGAAATCGCTGCTGCGGCCGTGTATCTCGCATCGGAAAATGCGCGATCGATCAACGGTCACACGATCGTCATCGACGGCGGGTCGTTGACCCGTGGCTATCCCGCGCTGCTCACCGGTTTGAAGGAGTAAAGCCGCGTGATGATCGCTCAAGGACGATATACGAGCGGGCGCATTGCCATCGCCAATCTGTCGGCGGTGGTCAACAGCGAAGAGACTCGCCGCAAGGAAGGCGCAACGTTCGACGGCCTCGTGGCCTTGTCAAACCTACTGTTTCTTCGCGGAGACGTCCTCGGCCGTATAGCGGACCACGACCGGGGTGAAACGATCGCAAACGAGGCAATCGCATTGTCGCCCGGTACGGCGGAGGCCCTATACATCCGCGCGCGGCTCGCCGGACGCTTCCATCGCTTCGCCGCGGCAAGCGCGCTTCTCGATCAGGCGTTCGCGGCCGGATACGCCAGTCGAAAAATTGACGCGGAAAGAGCAGCGCTGCTCCAGGCAACCGGAAAATACTCCGCAGCGCTGGTGCTCCGCGAGCGACTTGCAGCGCACGATCCGGACATTTCCACGCTTGGCGCGCTTGCATCGCTCCTGGCGGAAATGGGCCAATGGGAAGAGGCGGAATCCTGCTATGCGGGCGCACTCGATGCCGACAAGGGCGTATCGCCTTTTCCTTGCGCGCAGTTGCTTTTCGAATGGGGCGTAAGCGCGATGCGCCGCGGCGAATTGGAACGTGCAGACGCGATTCTGTCCGATCTCGACGCGATCCTGCCCGCACACGTTCCGGGGCGCGGGCATCGGGCCGAAGTGGCTCTCGCGCGAGGGCGGTCGGATCTCGCCTTATCGCTCATCACGCCGCTGCTCGAAGCCTCCGACGATCCGGAATATCGCGCGACGTACGCGGAAATTCTGGCCGCTCGTGGTGACTACACAGCTGCATGCAAGGCGGAAGGCACAACCATAGCTTACGAGCTGTTGTTGGCGCGTCGGTCCGAAGCGTATGCCGACCACGCCGCTGCTTTTTTCCTGGGCGTCGGCAATCGGCCCGAACGTGCCGTCGAGCTTGCGTTTGCCAATTGGAAGCTTCGTGACACACCACACTCGCGCAAGCTTCTCGCGAATGCCAAACGGAAGGCACAGCAAACATCAGCGCCGAGTTTGGATCCAAAGCCCAGTTCGACTCGGCCGCCACACAAATTCGATGCAATGGCCGGAGCCTGACGGAGTGAGGGGAAATGAAACGCCCATCCTTACTGTTTGCTCTGCTTCACGTACTCAGCTGTACGTCAGTAGCTGTTGCGCAGGAGCAGGCGAGCGATGGCGGTGTAACCGACCCCGCGACACGCGTGTTTCAGCTCATGCTTCCCTCCGAACATCTCCTAGGCGACTGGGGAGGTGTGAGATCGGACCTGGAAGACTTCGGCATCACGCCCGGGTTGATCCTCGTAACCGACGTCGCGGGCAATCCCAGCGGTGGCCGCTCCCAAGGCGCCACCGCGCCGACAAGCGTCGAGCTGAACATGCTCTTCGATCTGGACAAAATCTCCCATCTGAGTGGCGGAACCATCTTTACATCGTTTTCGGAACGCTGGGGAAACAGTCTGTCGGCCGATGACATTGGCAACGTCTTCAGTGCACAACAGATCTATGGTTTTCAGACTTACCGTGTCATCGACGTTTCGTATCAGCAGCAGCTATTGAACGACCTGATCGAACTTCGGATCGGACGATTTGCGACTACGGATGATTTTCAGGTTTCGGCCTACAACGCCGGCTTAGTGTCGAACGCGTTTTGCGGAAACCCATTCGGTATCTTGCTGGATGCACCGGGCATGACCGCTTACACCGGCACCTGGGCGGCGCTGGTGAAAGTGAATCCCACTCCGCGCAGCTACGTCATGGCAGCGGTTTACAACGGCGACCCCGGGATCCGTACCAACGCGCATCACGGCATGGACCTCTCCCTGAATGGCCCAGCTTTCTCCATTACGGAAATCGGTCACCAGCTGAACGGACTGCCCGGCGACAGCCAGCTGCTCGGGAATTACAAGCTTGGCGGCTGGTACGACGCGAGTGAACTTACCAGTTTCGCGTCCGGTGCCACGACTCACGGAAGCTGGGGCTTGTACGCAATGTTCGATCAGGTGCTTGTCCCTTTTGGCAGACCTGGCAGCAACAGCGGGTTCGGCATTTTTGGGTCGGTCACCGTCGCGCCGGAATCTCACATCCAGCCCCTTCCCTTGTTTCTTACCGCCGGGTTTGCCGCGCGCGGAATGTTCGAGAGCCGCCCGAGGGACACGATCGAATTCGGTGTAGCGGCCGGCTATTTCAGCAGCGATCTTCAACGCGCGGAGCAAATGGGACAACTGCCAGGTCCGCCCGACGGTCAGGATTACGAGAAGGTTGTCGAACTGACCTATCGCTTCGACTCGAACGGCGCCTTCTTTGTGCAGCCCGACGTTCAGTACGTCGTTCACCCCGGCGGCACGGGAGATATCAAGAACGCAACGGTCCTGGGCGTTCAGCTCGGCATCAATTTTTGAGCAGGCGAACATGCACATCGATGCGACGCTGTTGGATCCGCTTTTTGCTCTCGTCGGCGCTCTTGCGGGTGGCAGCGCCTCCCTTCTCGCAGCGATCTACACCCAAAGGTACCAGAACCGCCTTCAGCGCGTGGCGTCGGAAATCGCCAAGCGCGAGACCGTTTACGCGGACTTCGTAATGAATGCATCAAGCTGTTTGATGAACGCGCAGCTGCACGACGAGATTGCGGTCGGAGGCGAAGAGCAGCGTTTGATCGGCCTCGTCAACCGGATCAGGCTCTTTGCCCCGCCTGAGGTTGTACGCGAAGCAGAGGCCGTGCTGCGATCCATCGTCGATATTTCGCTCAAGCCCGGCATCGAATTGCGGCAGCTCGCCAAAAACGCGCTGTCGAAGCGTCTCGATCCCGATCCGCTGCTCGCTTTCAGCCTTGTGTGCCGCGCCGATCTTGACGCGGTGCACCGAACTGCAATGTGACGCCGCAAACGGGAGAACAACACATGGATAAGCCGGAAATCACGCTATCTTCGAGGCCCCGCATCATCGTGGTCGGGGCTGGTTTTGGAGGATTGTCCGCCGTACACGCCTTGAGACACGCGGTCGCAGACGTCATCCTGGTCGACAAGCAAAACTATCACCTGTTCCAGCCATTGTTGTACCAGGTAGCGACCGCCGGTCTATCTCCTGCCGACATCGCGCAGCCCATCCGCAGCATGTTGAGAGACCAGAAAAATACGCAGGTTCTCATGGGCGAAGTCGACCGCGTTGATCTGGCCGGCAGGCTCATCAGTATTCGTGGCCAAGGGGGTGTCGCCTACGATTGTCTGATCATCGCGACTGGCGCACGCCACAGCTATTTCGGGAAGGATCAATGGGCCCACTACGCACCCGGCATAAAGACTCTGGATGACGCGATCCGTGTGCGGAGCGATGTCCTTCTCGCTTTCGAGCGGGCGGAAACCGAGCACGATCCGGCGAAGCGGCGCGCTCTTCTGTCCTTCCTTATCATCGGCGGAGGACCGACCGGCGTCGAGATGGCGGGCGCGATCGCCGAGCTTGCTCGGCATTCCATCGCCAGGGACTTTCGTTCGATTACGCCGCATTGCGCCAAGGTCATTCTTCTCGAAGCCGGACCGAGACTGCTTCCCGCCATGCCGGAATCGCTTTCCACGAAAGCGCGCCACGCACTCGAGGAACTTGGCGTCGACGTACGCCTTGGCACCGCCGTCACTGGCCTTGCTCGCGGCATGGCAACTATCGGATCGGAGAGAATCGACGCGGAAACGATCGTCTGGGCGGCGGGTGTGCGCGGATCGCCTGCGGGCGATTGGCTCAACGTGCCCGTGGACAAGGCGGGACGTGTGAAAGTCTCGCACGACCTCTCGGTGCCCGGTTATCCGAACGTCTTTGTTCCCGGCGACACGGCGTTGATACAGAATTGCGATGGCTCGCCCGTTCCAGGCGTTGCGGCGGCTGCCAAGCAGGAGGGCGCCTATGTCGGGCGCCTGATGGCGCGGCGACTTGCGGGCGAACAGACGATCGAACCGTTTCGCTATGTCGATCAGGGGAATCTCGCAACCATTGGCCGCTCGAATGCGGTTGCCGATTTCGGGCGCATTCGCCTCGCAGGCTTTCTCGCGTGGCTTCTATGGTGCGTCGCGCATGTGTACTTTCTGATCGGCTTCCGGAACCGCCTGAGTGTCGCGCTCAACTGGGCGTGGCTGTATCTGACTTACCAGCGCGGCGCCCGCCTGATAACGGGCCAAGACGACGCCGACATGGAGCCGTTCCGCAAGGCCGCCTAGCCTCTTAGTTCATGAAAATACGAGATGCTGGGGGAGGTGAAGGCGGCTGCGCAGTCTGTGACATTCATGACAAAACCGTCCTCGTTTGCAAGCGACGGTTCTGTTGCCAGATCTGTACCTTGGTGGCGGCGGGGAAATGCGGAAAACGCAATTCGGATTCGGGCTTAAGTTCAATGTTCCACTCACGCTGAGCGCATTCGTGATTGGCGCTTCGCTATTTTGGAACGGCTGCGCGGCCGCTGACAGCGCCTCTCTCGACGTAAGCCAATATGTACACAGGTCATGGAAAATCCGCGAAGGTTTTGCGGCCGGATTCATCGAAACGTTTGCGCAAACTCCGGATGGCTAGCTTCGCGCACGACCTCCCGTCCGCGTTGCTCAAAGATCGTCGGCCTCGCTTGCGCGGATCAAATCCCCCTGCGCCTACGACATCGTTGGATTTTGATCGTATGACCGGTTCCCACGCTGGCGCATGCCACCCGAGGCTAGGAGGTTGGCCTGATATAGACCAATACAGTTGACATAAATACCAGTGCGGTCTATACCCGACTCCTTGATTGGACAAGGAGATCGACGATGCCTGGAACCGGAGATTATGAGGTCGGATACCGGAAGCCGCCGCTGCACACGCGATTCAAGAAGGGAGTCTCGGGCAATCCGGGTGGCCGGCCGGGAGCGAAAAAGCTGGCGTTCGGCCGCTTCCTCCTGGCGATCGATTGGGCACTCGAGCAGGCTCCGGAGACGGTTGCCGCGCTGAAGACTTCGGACCCGATCAGGCGCCTGGCCTACGACACCGTGCTGGCCATGGTCGACGGAGACGACAGGGCGCGGCGCCAACTCTTCTCGGTGATGGGGATCGACAACCTCAAGGCGGCGCGACGAACACGGGCCGCGCTGCGCGTCGAGAACGGCGTGCCGGCGGTGTGCAGGAAAAAACGAGCCGAGGCGCTCTCTTGCCCGCCCGCCGCGCCAGGCGAAATTGCCGACTGAGGGGTTGCGAGCAGGGAGTTGTTTCAAAAGCGTGTCATCCCGGCCGACGCGAAGCGGAGAGCCGGGACCTGGGACCGTGAAGAAATTCCGTAAGCACTGCTCCTGGGTTCCCACTTTCGCGGAAATGACACGCTTTGGGGTAGCGATTCATTCCGAGCGGCACGCGCTCGAATTGTTTCGATGTGCGGATTTCGTCGGCTCGGGGAGCGGCGCGGATTCCAAATTCCAATCTGAGGGCCCGCGAGCAGGGCGTTGTTTCAATGTGCGCGTCTGAGGGGTCGCGAGCAGGGAGTTATTTCAATGTGCATGACTGAGAGCTCGCGAGCAGGGAATTTGTTTCGATGTGCAGATTTCGTCAGTGCGGAGCGCGGCGCGGATTCCAAATTCCAATCTGACGGCCCGCGAGCAGGGAGTTGTTTCAGTGTGCGCGTCTGAGGGGTCGCGAGCAGGGAGTTATTTCAATGTGCATGACTGAGAGCTCACGAGCAGGGAATTTGTTTCGATGTACAGATTTCGTCAGTGCGGAGCGCGGCGCGGATTCCAAATTCTGTCTGAGGGCTCGCGATCAGGGAGTTGTTTCAGTGTGCGCGTCTGAAAGGTCGCGAGCAGGGAGTTGTTTCGATGTCGCGCCCGGGCGATCGCACGCCACGGCCGCGATCGGCTGGCTTACGCCGCCTTCGCCGCGAGTGCGCAGAGCGAGACCAGCGTCTCGGGCAGCACCCAGCCATGAGCTTCCACGATGCGCTTTTCAGCGAGATCGGATTGGATCGCGGCGTCGAGTGGGCGGGTCGCGAGGCGCCGACGCAGGGCCGTTGCCGATCTGTCCGCATCGAATGTGCGGTTTTCCGCAAGAAATGCCGCGCCAAGGCGAGCGGCACTGTCGCGGTCGGGCAGCTTCACGAGAAGATCGTCGAAAGGCGAGGGCGCATGGCGCGGCGACAGAAGCCGTGGCGCTTCGAATGTCGCAAGCGCCGCGACGGCAAGTCCGGCCAGGCCGAGCAGGCCCGCCAGCAGCGGGCGGCGCGCGATCGATGTTTTTTCCGCGACGCTCATCGAAACTGTCTCTTGAGATGATCGGCAAGCCGCAGCACCAGCGCAATCAGATTGAGCGTGGGGTTCGAAGCGCCATAGGTGGGAAATACCGAACTGCCGGCGACGTAGAGATTGCCGACGCCGTGCACTTTCGAATTCGCGTCGACCACGCCGCGGCGCGGGTCGATGCTCATCCGCGTGGTTCCCATGTGGTGGTTGCCCCAATCCATGCCGGCAAGCCATTCGGCGCGCGATGTGTGCAGCAGGCGGATCATGCCGGTGCGCGCGGCGAGCAGCTGCCGCCCGAGCTCCTTGAGCGTGTTGCGGTACTGCGCGAAATCATCGTCGGAGACCCGCATGTCGAGTTTGAGGCGTGGCATGCCGAGCGCGTCTTTTCGCGATGTGAGCGTCACGCGCCGATCGGGATCGGGCGCGAGCTCCATCCCGCAGCCGAGCGTGAAGGCGCGCATCGAGGACGCGTCCATTCCCAATGCGCCAGCTGTTTCCGCCAACGCGGCAAGTCCCACACCGTCGAGCTGCACCTCGCCCTCGACCGTCGCCAGCGCTCCCGGAACGCCGTGCGCCCGGCGGAAATCGTCGCGCGGCGCAAAGGCCGCGCGGAAATATGCTCCGTTCGCGGCCTGCGGCAGCTGATAGTAGGGCGCGACGTGACCGTCGAAGAGAACGAGCGTCGCGGTCTGTCCTGGAATCGGATGATCGGCAAAGAAGCGGCCGACGAGGTCCTGCGCATTGCCGACACCCGCCGTCATCACATCGTTGGAGGCGAGCAGGAGGCGCGGCGTCTCGATGCCACCGGCGGCGAGCACCACGAATTTCGGTTTCACTTTAAAGCGGTTGCCGGCGAGCGTGGCGACGTCCAGATGGTCGAGCCGCGCCGCGTCGGTGGAAAGCCTCAGTCCCGTCACATTGGCATGGAGCAACGCCTGGAGGTTTCCGATCCGCCTGAGATCTTCTCCGTAACGCTCGCCGAAATGGGTGGGCAGGATGCTGCCGCGCTGCTTGCTGAACTGGAAAAACGTCGTGTAGACGCCGCCGGGCGCGAGATGGATCGGCGCCCCGAGCGCATTCGCCCATTTGCCGGTCTCGTCATAGATGAAAGGTCCCGCTTCGACGAGCGATTGCGCGCGGGCGAAATAGGGTTCGATCTCGGCGCGCCCAAACGGCCAGCCGGAATGGGCAAGCGTGGCGCGGGGCTCGAAATCGACCGGGTCGAGCGGACGACACCATCCGCCCCAATGATTGCTACAGCCGCCGAGATAGCGCAGGCGTGTGTTCTCGAGCGGAATGTAGGAGACGCCCGTCTCTTCGCCCGCGTAGAGAGACTGGGTCGCGGGTTCGAAGTGCGACCCTCCGCTTTCCAGCAGGAGTACACGGATGGGCGCACTGGCAAGGGCGAGCGCCAGCGAAATTCCCGCGGGGCCGCCGCCCACGATCGCGAGGTCGGTGTCGATCGTGCTGCCGGTGTGCACCGAGCGGGCATCCATGAACGCGCGCAACAAGCACCCTTTCACATTCGACTGCCCGCGCGCCCGCCGCGGAAGGAGGAGACTAGACCTTTATCTTATGGGATCGAATCGTGGGGTGATTTTCATTTAATGTGTTCCCCCTCATCCGCGCCTGAGCAGAATTCATCGCCCGTACCTGCATCCCTCTCCCACAAGGGGAGAGGGGAATTCGGAAACCTGCGTCGACAGCAGGAAATCAGCGCGCGGAATCCCCTCTCCCCTTGTGGGAGAGGGCTTAGGGACAACGCGCTATCAACCGCTCATGAGCGGGTGAGGGGGCCCGTCTTCGCCCTTTGGGCTTCGCCGGGCAGTCTTCTCTCGCTTCGCGAGCGAAGGCTGGTGGAGCCAAGCGGGATCGAACCGCTGACCTCTTGAATGCCATTCAAGCGCTCTCCCAACTGAGCTATGGCCCCATGCGGCTCGCGGCCGGTTTCTTGCGGCGTTCGCCTCGCTCCTATCGCTCATCCTTGTCCAGGTCGGCATCGATGATGTTGGTGACATCATCTTCCTCTTCCTCCACTTCCTCCAGAAGGGCCGAATGCTCGGCATCCTCCTCCACGATATCTTCCTCCTCGATGTCCGCGATCTCGGCGTTCTCGGCATCGGGCTCGACGACAGACATGCCCGTGGTCTCTGTTTCTTCTTCGGCGACGACCTCGTCGTCGGCGGCCTCGAGGGGGGCCGTCTCGTCCGCGGCGGTTTCGTCCTCGGCCGCTTCCAGCTCCTCGGTCTCCTCGACCTCTTCTTCTTCGTCCCGCTCGCGCGCCACGACCACCGCCTTCTCGGGCTCGGGCTGGCGTGGCCGGCGCTGCTTGTAGAGCGACTCCGGCTCAAAAGAGGCCGCGCATTTGGGGCATTCGATCGGGCGCTTCTGGAGGTCGTAAAAGCGCGCGCTGCAGCTGGGGCAAATGCGTTTGATTCCGAGATCCGCCTTGACCAGGGTCATGCTTCCCATTGTGATTTCCGGTTTCGAGGGTCGGGTCGTTTGCCACCTTTGGGCCAGCCTGTCAAAGCGATGTAGGAACGTCCCATGAAGGCCCCGGAAATCTCACGTCCGCTCGAAGCGCGCCGGTCAGGGCCGCTCAAGGGCGTGGCGCTGGTGCCGGGCGACAAGTCGATTTCGCACCGCGCGCTCATCCTGGGCGCGCTGGCCGTCGGAGAGACGAAAATCTCGGGGCTCCTCGAGGCCGATGACGTGCTGTGTACGGCCGCCGCGATGCGTAAACTCGGCGTCACCGTCCTTCACGATGGCGACGGCGAATGGCGCGTGCAGGGGGTGGGCACGGGCGGGTTCGCGGAGCCGGACGACGTGCTGGATTTCGGCAACTCCGGAACAGGTGCTCGCCTTGTCATGGGTGCGATCGCCACGACGCCGATCACCGCGGCGTTCACCGGCGATGCATCGCTCAGGAAAAGGCCGATGCATCGCGTGCTCGAGCCGCTCGCACGTTTCGGCGCCGCCTATGCGGCGCGGGCCGGAGGCTATATGCCGCTGTCGCTCACCGGCGCTCCGCGTCCGATCGCGATCGAGCACCATGTCGAAATCGCCTCCGCACAGGTGAAATCGGCGTTGTTACTCGCTGCGCTCAACGCGCCCGGGCGTTCGCGCATCTCGCAGAGCGCGCTCACGCGCGATCATACCGAGCGCATGCTGACGGCCTTCGGCGCAGAGATCGCCGTTGAGATGCTTCCCGGCGGCGGAGAAGCCGTTCATGTCATGGGCGAAGCGGAGCTGCATCCCGCGATGGTGCGCGTGCCGCGCGACCCATCGTCCGCTGCATTTCCGCTTGCCGCCGCCTTGCTCGTGGACGGATCCGAGGTGACGCTCCCGGGCGTGCTCATGAGTCCCAGACGTACCGGCTTGCTTGAGACGCTGCGGGAGATGGGCGCCGCAATCGAGATTGTAAATCGCGATGAAAGCGGCGGCGAAGCGATCGCCGATCTTCACGTTCGCGCCTCACCGCTGAAAGGCGTCGAAGTGCCGCCCGCGCGTGCGCCGTCGCTGATCGACGAGTATCCCATGCTCGCGGTCGTCGCCGCGTTTGCAGAGGGCCGCACCATCATGCGCGGACTCGGGGAATTGCGCGTCAAGGAAAGCGATCGCGTCGCCGGCATTGCGCGCGGCCTTGAGGCGATTGGCGTCGCTGTCGAGGAACTTCCCGACGGATTGATCGTCGAGGGCAGGGGAGCGGATGGCGTCGAAGGCGGGGCACGCATCGCCACCAACATGGATCACCGGCTTGCGATGTCGTTCCTCGTGGCGGGTCTTGCAACGCGCCGCCCGGTGTCCATCGACGATTCCACGATGGTGCGCACGAGCTTTCCCAAATTCAGACAGCTCATGCGCAGCCTCGGCGCCGATTTGTCCGTACCCGGACGATGAGCCGCCCCATCGTGATTGCCGTGGACGGCACCGCGGCGTCGGGCAAGGGAACCCTGGCCAGGCGTCTCGCCGCGCATTTCCATTTCGCCCATCTCGATTCTGGTTCGCTGTACCGCCTGGCCGCGCTGCGCATTCTGCGCGCGCATGGCGATCTCCGCGACGAGGCTGCGGCGGTTGCTTCGGCGCGCGCCGTCGATCCGGCCGATGCAGAGCGCTACGATCTGCGCGGGCGCGAAATCGCCGAGGGCGCATCCGTGGTGGCGGCGATCCCCGGCGTGCGCGCGGAGTTACTGGCGTGGCAGCAGCATTTTGCGCGCGATCCGGGCGCTGCGGGCGCGGTGATCGACGGACGCGACATCGGCACGGTCGTTTGCCCCGATGCCACCGCCAAGCTCTTCGTCGATGCGGCGCCCGAGCTTCGCGCCCGTCGCCGCCGGCTCGAACTGGAAGCGGCCGGCGAGCCGGCTTCGGAAGCCGCCATCCTCGCCGAGATAAGGGCGCGCGACGCCCGCGACCGGAACCGAACTGTCGCGCCGCTGCTGCGCGCTCCGGACGCGGCCTTGCTTGATACGAGCAATTTGGATATAGACGCGGCGTTCGCGGCAGCCCTCGCCCTGGTCCGGCCCAGGATCGAGGAAGCGCTCGCAGCCCGCCAAAGGGGTTAAGGAGACCCGGCGGGCTCGCATCGGCAGGCTTGCGAAGCACTCCCAAAGCTTTCACGCGCGCGTTCGCGAGGCCAATGGCTGTCGCGGCTGCTGCGCAGGACGGCAGGCCGATCCGGCCACGCGAAACCCGATATCGAGAAGGACACATCATGGCACAGGCTGCCGTCGAATCCATTTCCAACCCCAGCCGCGACGATTTCGCCGCGATGCTGGAAGCCAGTTTTGAAACCCGCTCGCCTGCCGAGGGCGCGGTGGTTCGCGGCATCGTCGTCGCCATCGAGAATGATTTCGCCATTGTCGATGTGGGACTGAAGACCGAGGGCCGGGTCGCCTTGAAGGAATTCGCGATGCCCGGCCAGCCGCCCAATATTGTCCTGGGCAGTGAGGTCGAAGTCTATGTCGAGCGCATCGAAAACGCGCTTGGCGAAGCGGTCCTATCACGCGACAAGGCACGCCGCGAGGAGAGCTGGATTCGGCTCGAGAAAGCATTCAACGAACAGACGCGCGTCACCGGCGTGATTTTCGGGCGGGTGAAGGGCGGCTTCACGGTCGATCTCGACGGCGCGGTCGCCTTTCTTCCCGGCAGCCAGGTCGATGTGCGACCGATGCGCGATGTCGGCCCGCTCATGAACCAGCCGCAGCTCTTTCAGATATTGAAGATGGATCGCCGCCGCGGCAACATCGTCGTGTCGCGCCGCGCCGTGCTCGAAGAGCGCCGCGCCGAAGAGCGCTCGTCTCTCGTCGCCAGCCTGACCGAGAAGCAGATCGTAGAAGGCACGGTCAAGAACATCACCGATTACGGCGCCTTCGTCGATCTGGGAGGCGTCGACGGGCTTCTACATGTGACGGATATCGCCTGGCGGCGCGTCAGCCATCCCACCGAAGTGCTCTCGGTCGGACAGCAGGTCACCGTGCAGATCATCAAGATCAACCAGGAAACGCAGCGCATCAGCCTCGGTATGAAGCAGTTGCAGACAGATCCCTGGGAAGGCGTGGCCGCAAAATATCCCCCGGGCGTCCGCTTCACCGGAAAGGTCACCAACGTCACCGATTACGGCGCATTCGTGGAGCTCGAGCCCGGTGTCGAAGGGCTCGTGCACGTCTCCGAGATGAGCTGGGTGAAGAAGAACGTCGCGCCGTCGAAAATCGTGACTCCGGGACAGGAGGTCGAGGTCCAGGTTCTCGAAGTCGATTCGAACAAGCGGCGCATCAGCCTCGGCCTCAAGCAATGCGTCGAGAATCCGTGGGCCGCCTTCGCCGCCGCGCATTCGACGGGAAGCACGATCGAAGGCGAGATCAAGAGCATCACCGAATTCGGATTGTTCATCGGGCTCGACAACGATATCGACGGTATGGTGCATCTTTCTGACCTCTCCTGGGACAAGCCCGGAGAGCAGGCCGTCGCCGATTACAAGAAGGGCGACATGGTCAAGGCCAAAGTGCTGGATGTCGACGTCGAGAAGGAACGCATCAGCCTCGGCGTGAAGCAACTCAGCGCCGATCCATTGGAGAAAGCCGGTCCGCTCAGGAAAGGCACCGTGGTGACTTCCACCGTGACCGAAGTCAACGATGGCGGGATCGAAGTCAGCCTGGCCGACGGCGTGAAGGCCTTCATCCGCCGCTCCGACCTCGCCCGCGACCGCAACGACCAGCGCCCGGAGCGCTTCGGCGTCGGCGACAAGGTGGACGCAGTCGTGACCGCCGTCGACAAGGCATCGCGGAAAATCTCGCTGTCGATCAAGGCGCGCGAAATGGCGGAAGAGAAAGAAGCCGTCGCGCAATTCGGGTCGTCGGATTCCGGCGCTTCGCTCGGCGACATTCTCGGCGCGGCATTGCGCAAGCGCCGGGACACCGGCACGGACACCGAAACCGCAGAGGAGGAGTGACAAAAACGTCGCACCGCGCGAAACCGCACGCAGTTCAATGACTTCCCGTTGACGCTCCCGGAGTGCTCTGACACGCTTATGGCGTCGGGATCGACTACAGGTTTTGTCGCCCGGGAGTGCCCTTTGGGGGGCGGGGATGATCAAATCCGAACTGGTGGCGCGTCTCGCGCAACGCTATCCGCATCTTTACCATCGCGACGTGGAGCGGATCGTTTCCACAGTTCTCGACGAAATCACGGCTGCGCTGTCGGACGGGCAGCGGGTCGAGATCCGCGGTTTCGGCGCTTTCTCCGTGAAGGTGCGACCGGGGCGCACGGGCCGAAACCCTCGAACCGGCGCGCCCGTCAAGGTCGACGAAAAGCGCGCCCCCGTCTTCCGCACCGGCAAGGAACTGCGCGCCCGCCTGAACAACGGCGGGGAGGAGTGAGTTAAGCCCCACGGCCGCGTGACGTGGTAGCTTGCCTTCTCGACAGTGGGAGCGGATAAGCGGCGCCCGATGGTGCAAGTAAAAATCTGTGGCATCACGCGGCAAGAGGATGCGAGCGCCGTTCTGCGTGCGGGTGCCGATTTCGCGGGACTCGTTTTTCACCGCAATTCGCCGCGGCATGTGCGGCCGGAACAGGCAGCGGCGCTTGCCACGTCATTGCGCGGGCGCGTGCGCGTCGTCGCGCTTCTGGCGGACGCGACAGACCTCGAAATCGCCGATGCCGTTTGCGCTGCCGATCCCGATTTCATCCAGCTGCACGGCGCAGAGCCGCCCGAACGCGTTGCCTTCATCCGCGTGCGCTTCGGCAAGCCGGTGATAAAGGCTTTGGGAATTGCGGACGAAACCGATTTTGCGCCGCTCGCGTCCTACGAAGACGTCGCCGACATGTTGCTCTTCGATGCGAAGCCGCCGGTGCACGAAAGAGTTCCAGGAGGTCACGGGCGTTCCTTCGACTGGCAGATGATCCGTACACGAACATTAAGCAAGCCGTGGCTACTCGCGGGCGGGCTGGATGCCGGGAATGTGTCGCGCGCGATCCGCAGTTCCGGCGCACCTGGCGTCGACGTTTCTTCCGGGGTGGAGACCGCGCCTGGCGTGAAATCGGCGACCGCGATCTCCGGTTTCATCGCCGCCGCGCGTGCAACCGGTCTCGCTGGAGCCGTGCCATCATGAACGTCGCCAATTCCTGGCGCAACGGTCCGGATCCGACCGGCCATTTCGGCGCCTATGGCGGCCGCTTCGTCGCCGAGACGCTGATGCCACTCGTACTCCGGCTCGAAGAGGCCTACGAGTCGGCGAAACGCGACGGGGGATTCAGATCGGAGCTCGACGGATTGCTGCGCCACTATGTGGGGCGCCCCAGTCCGCTCTATTTCGCCGAACGCATGACCACAAATCTCGGCGGCGCGCGCATCTGGCTGAAGCGCGAAGACCTCAATCACACCGGCGCGCACAAGATCAACAATTGCCTGGGTCAGGTGCTGCTCGCGCGCCGCATGGGCAAGACCCGGATTATCGCCGAGACGGGCGCCGGCCAGCATGGCGTGGCGACGGCGACAGTCGCCGCGCGCTTCGGGCTTCCTTGCGTCGTTTATATGGGCGCCGTCGACATGGAGCGCCAGAGGCCCAACGTGTTCCGCATGCGGCTTCTGGGCGCCGAAGTCCGCGAGGTCACGTCGGGCTCGAAGACGCTCAAGGACGCGATGAACGAAGCGCTGCGCGACTGGGTCGCCAATGTTGACGACACGTTCTACATCATCGGTTCGGTGGCCGGCCCGCATCCCTATCCTGCAATGGTGCGCGATTTTCAGACCATTATCGGCGAGGAGACGCGGTCTCAGATTCTCGAAGCGGAGAAGCGTCTGCCGGATCTTCTCGTCGCCTGCGTGGGCGGCGGCTCTAATGCGATCGGTCTGTTTCATCCCTTTCTTGACGACGATGCCGTCGAGATCCACGGCGTCGAGGCGGCCGGCGCCGGAACGGAAACTGCGCGCCACGCGGCGACGTTGGGCAAAGGTCTCCCCGGCGTGCTGCACGGCGCCCGCTCCTATCTGCTGCAGACACCGGAGGGCCAGGTTGTGGAAGCGCATTCGATATCGGCTGGCCTCGACTATCCTGGCGTCGGTCCCGAACATTCTTGGCTCAAGGATCAGGGCCGGGTGAAATATTTCTCCGCCACCGATCGCGAAGCACTCGACGCGTTTGCGGCACTGTCGCGCCAGGAGGGGATCATTCCTGCGCTCGAACCGGCACATGCGCTCGCCCATGTCATGCGCGTCGCGCCGCGAATGGCGAAGGATTCCATCATCGTCATGGCGCTCTCCGGCCGCGGCGACAAGGATGTCTTCACCGTCGCTGAAGCGATGGGCGAGCGCGTATGAATTTGGAGCCACGCGACACGAGTTCAAATTTCCTACCCCATCGTGGGGGAGGTGCCGAGCGAAGTGAGGCGGAGGGGGAAGGGGCGCGGTGTAGCCCGACTCTCCCCTCCGGTTTGCTCCGCTTCGCGTCGCAAACCACCTCCCCCACGCTGGGGGAGGAAAACAGAGAACATGCGCGGTACCTTTTGGCGAAGAAAGTGATCCCGTCGTGAGCCGGATTGCGGGGCGCTTTGCGGAGCTCACGCGCGCGGGCCGCGCGGCGTTCGTTCCGTTCATCACCGCAGGCGATCCAGATGCGGAGACGAGCTTCGCCATTCTCGAGCAGCTTCCCAAAGCAGGTGCCGATCTGATCGAGCTTGGCATGCCGTTCTCGGATCCGATGGCGGACGGGCCGGCGATCCAGGCGTCGTCACAGCGGGCGCTTGCGTCGGGCATGACGCTTGCGCGAGTGCTCGACATGGTCCGCCGCTTCCGTGCCAGGGACCGTGCGACCCCGCTGGTGTTGATGGGCTATTACAATCCCATCCACGCATTCGGCACCGCGCGCTTTGCCAAGGAATCGTCGATGGCGGGCGTCGACGGGCTCATCATCGTCGATCTGCCGCCCGAGGAGGACGAAGTGCTGCGCACGCCGGCAGCGGCGCAGTCGCTCGACATCGTGCGGCTCGCCACGCCCACTACGGACGAGCGCCGACTCGACACCATCCTGAACGGCGCGGGTGGATTCATCTATTACGTGTCGATTGCCGGCGTGACGGGAACGAAGACCTTCTCAACCGACGATGTGCGTCGCGCCGTGGACCGGCTCAAGGCGCGCACCGGGCTTCCCTGCGCGGTCGGTTTCGGAATCAAGACGGCGGAACAGGCCGCCCAGATCGCCCGCTTCGCCGACGGCGCGGTGGTGGGCTCCTCCATCGTCGCCCGCGTCGCCCAGGGCCTCGAGCAGCGGCTGAAGCGGGCCGCGATCGTTCGCGACGTCACCGAATTCTGCGCAACGCTCGCGCAATCGGTGCATGGGGCGAGGCCGGGAATCGGAGTAGAATAGCTCCATGAACTGGATCACCAATTTCGTCCGTCCACGGATCAAGAGCCTGATGGCCGGGCGTACCGGCGAGACGCCGGAGAATCTGTGGAAGAAGTGTCCCGGCTGCGGCGACATGATCTTCCATCGCGACCTCGAAGCCGCGCTCTTCGTTTGCCCACATTGCGGCCATCACATGCGCATCGGGCCCGCGCAGCGCTTCGCGATGACCTTCGACGGCGGCCAGTGTCAGGAGCTGCCGCAGCCCTCCGTTGTCGCCGATCCGCTAAAATTCCGCGACGAGCGCCGCTATACCGACCGCCTGAAGGATGCGCGCAACAAGACGGGCCGCGCCGAAGCGCTTTCCGCCGCGCGCGGCACGCTCGACGGCATGGCTGTCATGATC
The DNA here is from genome assembly GCA_035567755.1 of Rhizomicrobium sp. GTDB lineage: Bacteria > Pseudomonadota > Alphaproteobacteria > Micropepsales > Micropepsaceae > Rhizomicrobium. The sequence goes on along the minus strand of DATMPH010000019.1, from coordinate 20,652 downwards.
GCGGTGCAGCCCTTCGATTTTCTCGGCGGCTCGCTCGGCATGGGCGTTGGCGAGGGGCTGGTGCTCGCGATGCAGGCGGCGGTACAGGAGCGCCGGCCGTTCATCCTCTTCGTCGCTTCGGGCGGTGCACGCATGCAGGAGGGCATTCTCTCGCTGATGCAGATGCCGCGCGTCACCATCGGCGTGGACATGCTGCGCGAGGCCGGGCTGCCTTACATCGTGGTGCTCACCGATCCGACGACCGGCGGAGTGAGCGCTTCCTATGCGATGCTGGGCGACGTGCAGATTGCGGAACCGGGCGCTCTCATCGGCTTCGCCGGACAGCGCGTCATTGAACAGACGATTCGCGAAAAATTGCCCGAAGGCTTCCAGCGCGCCGAATACCTGCTCGATCACGGCATGCTCGACATGGTGGTGCACCGCCGCGATCTGCGCGCCACCTTGTCGAAGCTCATACATCTCCTGATGAAGCAGCCGCGGCCGCAGGCAAAAGCCGGCGCCGCACTTGCCGCACTTCCGCCGGGACCATGAGCGCAGGCGCGGCGAGCGACGCCATTCTCCAACGGCTTCTCTCGCTTCATCCCAAACGCATCGACCTCGTGCTGGACCGCATCCAGCGTCTGCTCGCCGCACTCGATCACCCGGAGCGCAGGCTGCCGCCGGTGCTCCATGTCGCGGGAACGAACGGCAAGGGATCGATCTGCGCTTTCGCGCGCGCGATGCTCGAAGCGCAAGGGCTGCGCGTGCATGTCTACACGTCCCCCCATCTCGTACATTTCCACGAGCGCATCCGAATCGCCGGCCGGCTGATCGGCGAGGACGAGCTTGCCGCCACGCTGGAAGATTGCGAGCGGGCCAACACGCGACTTCCCATCACCTTCTTCGAGATCACCACGGCGGCGGCGCTCCTTGCATTTTCGCGCCATCCCGCCGACGCGCTGGTGCTCGAAGTGGGGCTCGGCGGAAAATACGATGCGACGAATATCATCGACCTGCCGCGCGTCACCGCGATCGCGCCGGTCGGACTCGACCATCAGGAATTCCTCGGCAGCACGCTTGTCGACATCGCCGCCGAAAAAGCAGGCATCGTCAAGACGGGTGTTCCAGTGATCATGGGCGCGCAGGAAGACGTTCCGCGTGACGTCATCGCGCGCCGCGCGCATGCGTTGCACGCGCCGCTCTTTCAGTTCGGCCGGGATTTTTTCGCCCATCAGGAACAGGGCCGCATGGTTTATCAGGACGAGAAGGGGCTCCTCGACCTGCCCTTGCCGCGGCTCGTTGGCCGTCACCAGATCGACAATGCGGCGGTCGCCATCGCGATGCTGCGGGCGGCAGGCTGGGGCGAGGAGAGTGCGATCGAGAAGGGACTGCGCAGCGTTGATTGGCCGGCGCGCATGCAGCGGCTGTCGCGCGGGCCGCTGATTGAACTTGCGCCCAGGGATGCCGAAATCTGGCTGGACGGTGGCCACAATCCCCAGGGGGCAGCCGTCATCGCGCGCACGATTTCCGATTTCGAGGAACGCGCGGAGAAGCCGCTCTATCTCATCTGCGGTATGCTGAAGACGAAGGACTCGCGGGGATTCTTCGCCCCGTTTCAGGGGCTTGCGCGCCACGTCGCGACGGTTGCGATCGAGGGCGAGGAGGCGAGCCGCGGCGCGGGCGATCTCTACGATGCGGCGCGCGCGAGCGGCCTCGATGCGAGCCCCGCCGAAAGTCTCGGAGACGCGATGATGCAGGTTTCCGCCTGGTCGCGCGCGCGCCCCTTCGAAGGCCCACCCCGCATCCTCATCTGCGGCTCGCTCTACCTGGCGGGCCGCGTGCTCACGGAGAACGGGTGACGCTCTCCCTGGTTCGAATTCTCTCCGGTGCGCCGCGCCCAGACCGCTCGTCAGACGGTTCCCTGTCGGCTTTCAGTCGATTGTCACCGGATCGTCAGTGCTTGAAGTAATTTGCTCAGGGTTTCACGCAGCTTTGTCTGTGGTTATGCTTGGTTTTCCCCCGGGTTCGACCCAGCTTCTCGTGAACAACGCCCGGCGTGGCGAGTCAACACCAATTGCCAGTTCCAATTTCAACCGTGCCCGGTGCGCAGGCGCTGTTTTATAGTTCCCCGCTTGCGCCGTTCCCTGGTGCAATTCAAACTTTATCCACCCTTCCCATCAATTGAGACAGCGGTTAACGTTGGCTTACTGAGGGGGATCACATGCGGATTCCGGAAATTCCGCGCGCCGCATTGGCCGTACCTGTCGTGCTGGCGCTTGCATCGGCGAAGGGGGCGTTCGCCGATGGCGACGCGACGACGACCGAAATGGTTGTCGTCACTGCAACGCCGCTGGATCAGCAGTCCCTTACCGCCACCACGCTCGGCGGCGACGAACTGGCCGCGAGACGGGCGGAAACGAATGACACCGCGTCCCTGTTTGAGGGTGTCGCCGGGGTTAGTCTTTACCAGGCCGGCGGCGTATCGAGCCTTCCCGCCATTCACGGGCTCGACAATGCGCGCGTGAATCTGATGGTTGACGGCATGCAGGTGGGGGTCGCCTGTCCCAACAACATGAATTCGCCGCTCTCCTACATCGACTCGTCGAATGTCGGCAAAGCCACCGTCATAGCGGGCATTACGCCCGTCAGCGCCGGAGGAGACAGCATCGCCGGAACGATCCTCGTGGATTCGCCCGACCCGGTGTTTTCCAAATCCGGCGCGATCGAGGGCGCAGGCCGCATCTCCGGGTTTTACCGCAGCAACGGCGATGTTGCCGGCGGCTCGGTCTTTGGAACAGTCGCGGGCGAGAATCTCGATATCTCATACGAAGGTTCCATCGTCGCCGCCGACGACTACGAGGCCGGTGGCAATGACGGAATCGTCCGCTCGACAGAATACCAGTCCGAAAATCATCAGCTCACGCTGGCAGCGCGCGACGGCTCCAATCTGTTCGTGCTGCAGGTGGGGCAGCAATACATCCCGCGCGAGGCCTTCCCGAACCAGTTCATGGACGTAATTTTCAATAGCGCCACACATGTAAACGGGCGGTATCTGGGCGCCTTCCCCTGGGGAACGCTGGAAGCGCAAGTTTACTGGCAGGGCGTTCGCCAGAACATGAACTTCCTCGACGACAAGGGCGGCACAGCCAACGGCGGCATGCCGGTCGATCTCAACTCCGATACCACCGGCTATTCGGTGAAAGCGACGCTTCCATTGGGCCACGCCGATACGTTGCGCCTCGGCAATGAGTTTGTACATTTCCGGCTGGATGATCGCTGGTCATCCGTGCCGGGAAGCATGATGTTCGGGCCGGATACGTTCGTCGACATCAATGAGGGCAATCGCGACCGGCTGGGTACCTTCGGCGAATGGCAGCACAATTGGGCGCCCGGCTGGTCCACGCTGCTTGGGTTGCGCGACGACATCGTGTGGATGGATACGGGCGACGTACAGCCATATTCGATGATGGACCAGACCGACCAAATGGACGCGATGGCGTTCAACGCGGCCGGCCACGCGAAAAGCGACAACGACGTCGATCTGACGGCGCTCCTGCGTTATGATCCGGACGCGAGCGCCACATACGAATTCGGATATGCAAGGAAGACGCGGGCGCCGACGCTCTATGAACGGTACGCCTGGGCGACCGGCAGCACGGCCGCCCAGATGGTCGGCTGGTTCGGCGACGGCAACACCTACGTCGGCAATCTCGATCTGAAGCCGGAGACCGCGAACACCGTCAGCGCCACTGCGGCCTGGCACGGCGATCCGGAATCTGCGTGGGCGGTGAAGCTCACGCCCTATTACACGCATATCGACAACTACATAGGCGTCGACAAGCTCGGCGATTTCACGCCGTTCGTGCTGCTTCAGTTCGCCAATCACACCGCGCATGTCTATGGTGCCGATCTGTCGGCTTCAGCGCCGCTGTGGACATGGCCGGGAATCGGCGAGTTTGACGGCAAGCTCGCGGCGAGCTGGGTTCAGGGGCGCGACACAACAGTTGACACCAACCTCTATCATCTCATGCCCCCCAACGCCGATCTCGATCTGGAATTTGTCGCCGGGCCGGTGATGGCGGCCGCCGAGGTGCAGGCGGTCGCGAAAAAGTCGCTGGTTGATTCGCTGCGTAACGAGCCGGTCACGCCCGCCTATGCGCTGCTCAATCTGCGCGGGTCCTACACGTGGCGCGAATTTCGATTCGATGCCGGGATCGAAAACGTCTTCGACACCGCGTACAGCCTTCCCCTGGGCGGCGTCTCGCTCAGCGATTACTTCGCGACGGGCATTTTGCGTCCCTTACCCGGCATGGAACGTTCGTTTGATATTTCCGTCACCGCAAGTCTGTGACGACGCCACGCGATTTGGACCGAACGACTCGCCGCGCGGCCTTTAGCCCGGAGCGTGACCCAAACAGACTGAAGCATATCCGGCATTCTTGAGATAGTTGGCGCAATCGGCTGGTGTGAAGCGGTCGTGGTCATGCCGCCACCACGCCCGCGCCCACGCCCGGCCCCGCAACCCATGTCGCGCAATGAGATTACGCTATAAACGAAGCGCCTCGATCAAGGGATGCGACGGATGGCGACGTGCCAGTTCTCACTTCTATTCGGTGTGCCATGCTGGTAGGTGCTTTGCGAGGCTCGTTCGCCCCGTCAAGCGCGGAAGATCGCTCGATCCTTGCAACAACTTCGACCACCATCGCAAAGATGTGACTTGCGAAATGTAAGCCTCTTACACGACAGTCCTCGCGTCCGTTATGGGGAGGATCGCGATGCGATGGACGGCTCTGAGAGGTTTCGCGGCTTGCACCGCGGTTTTGCTGTGTGCATCCGCTGTGCGCGCTGCGGACTATCCCGCGATGGCGCCACTCGATCAGTACATGATGGACCGCTCTGCCGAGATCGCGATGGCGAAGAGCGCGGCGCCGCCATCCATCGCGGACAAGGCAACTGTATTGGTGTTGACACCCCACGGCTACGACACCGCGATCAAGGGCAGCAACGGTTTCGTCTGCGTGGTGGATCGCGCGTGGATGTCGCAATACGACTTTCCGCAATTCTGGAATCCGCATATGCGCGGGCCGCAGTGCTACAATCCGCCGGCGGTGCGCTCCATCCTGCCTTACACGATCCGGCGCACCGAGCTGGCGCTCGCGGGGCGCGCCAAGCCCGAGATTGCCGCGGCGATCAAGGAAGGCATCGAAAAGCACGCATTCCCGCATCTCGAAGCCGGCGCATTGTCTTACATGATGTCAAAGCAGGGCTATCTCAACGACGAGGGGCGCAACTGGGTGCCGCATCTGATGTTCTATTTCCCGCGCGCGGAGGGCACGAATTGGGGCGCGGATCTTCCCGGCTCGCCGGCCATGCTGAACCCGCAGTTCCAGGATTCGCCGGAAGCGATCAGCGTGATCATGGTGCCGGTGAAGCATTGGTCCGACGGCACGCCCGCGCCGAAAATGCAGTAAGGCGACTGCGCGCTCGCAACAATGGCATCGATGGAACGGACCCGGCCTGCCCGATGTGAACTCCGGCCGGATCACGATCAATACCCGGTTCGCATTTTCATCCTTGTCCGGTGGGCGGATTCCGCCTCTTGCAGCTCGATTTCGCGACGTTTCTTCAGCACTGAAGCTGCTGCGGCAACAGCGCGATAGCCGAAGGAAGGTATTGAGCCTTTCCCGAAGCCCCGCCGTTTATTCTCCCGCGCGGACCGATCGTTCTGTCATGGATGATTGGCGTTAGCGTGATTTGGAATTTGGAGATTTCATGCTTTCAAGAGTGCTGCATTGCGGTTCGACATGCGCCGGCGCAATCGCCGTCGCGGCAACAATACTTGCGGGTATGGTTTCTGCACAAAGCCGCTCGTCCCGAACTGAATGGATCACGCCCGATGCCGAAGCTCGTCTGCTCTTTGCCGGGAGACACCTCAGAGGCGCCATAGTGGTACAGGACGTGAAAAGCGGCACTATCGTTTCCGCATTTGGTCCGGACACGCCGGTATTGCCGCTTTCCGTCGTGAAATTATTCACCGCCGCCATTTATTGGGAGCACCGTGGAGCATTGCCGACCGGGTTTGCCGGCGACCCCGGCGCATTGGTGGCCCGTGGTTCGGACGACACCGGGCGACAATTGGCGCTGAACCTCCGCCACGCACTTGGAAGCGCCACTCTGCTCAGTGATCTGGAGCGTTTCGGTTTTCCGCGATGCCACCGGGGCGTGACCGATTGTACGACCCTCACAGCCGACACCGGCGACGCGGAATGGGCGAATGCAATGTCGCTCGGCGAAACCGGTTTCCACGCAACCCCGCGGGATCTGTCGCACTTCCTTCGGATCATTGGAAATCGGGGAGCCGCGCCGGGGGAAGGCGGCGGGCGGGCTATACGTCCGGATACGGCCCGCCTGCTTCAGACGGCCATGATCAATACCGTGCACTTTGGTTCGGCGCGTGGAATTCGAGACAGGCTTGGCGTCAAGGGACAAATCGGTGGAAAGACCGGAAGCGGCCCTGGTGGCGCGAGCCTGCTGGATGGAATCTTTGCGGGCATTGTGTTCGACCGCGCGAGCACTGCCCGCTACACGGTGCTGACCTATGTGCGCAGCGGGGGCCCCGGCGGGGGGGCGGCGGCGGAGATCTCCGTGGATATGGCGAATTTTCTTTTGAGCGGCAGGAAGGACTGAGATTTCGTCACCCCTGGCTGCACGCTACAGAGGCGCGATTGACGCCTTTTCTGACAACGAATTCCTGTTCGCGGTTTGTGATGTTTGCTCCACACGCTTCTCCGGCGTCCAGAGGCTCCTCTGCCGCTGATGATCCGGGCGTCCCTCCCGGGGGACTCGCTCGCCGGGAAGCAAAAGCGCGCACGGATTGCGTCATGGTGCTGGTGTGGCGCCCACCGAAAACACTTTCGCTTGAGCAAAACGGAACAGCGGGCGCAGTGCAGAGGTCTATCATTCAAGAGCCGCTGGCAGTTCTATCGGGGGCCAGCGATTGGGAGGCCATGGGGACGCCTCGCGGGACGGTGCCCGCACTCTAGCTCACAACTGGCTTCGGACCAGACTGGAAAGAGGTGGGAGCCGGTGCGTAAATGCAATCTGCGGCCCCAGGAGAATCACAATGTCAAATTTGTCCATGTTGACGGCCGGCGCCGTTCTGGCGGGCAGTCTTGCTGCGGCGATGCCCGCCGACGCCTCCCGGTATTCCGTGGTGTACAGCTTCAAGGGCGGTGCCGATGGGGCAACAGTATTTTCCGGACTCGTCAATGTGGGCGGCACGCTCTACGGCACGACCTGGGCCGGTGGCGCCGACAACTTTGGAACGGTGTACGCAGTGACACCGGCCGGAAGCGAGACGGTGGTCTATTCCTTCAAGGGCGGCTCCGATGGGGTAAGCCCCTATGCCGGCCTGCTCAACGTGGGCGGCACGCTCTACGGCACCACCGAGAGGGGCGGCGCAAACGACCTGGGCACTGTGTTCGCGGTGACGCCGGCCGGCCGTGAGAAGGTGCTGTATTCATTCCAGGGTGGTCTCGACGGAACGCTGCCCGTGGGCGGCTTGATCAAATCCGGCGCCGCGCTCTACGGCACGACGTCTGGAGGCGGCGACGGCAGCGCCTGCGGCACCCCCGGCTGCGGCACGGTATTCAAGGTGACCACGGCCGGCGTGGAGTCGGTGCTGTTCAGGTTCGGGAACTACACACCCGACGCGGTAAGTCCTTTGGGCAACTTGATTGCATCGGATGGCGAGCTCTACGGCACCGCCTACAACAGCGATGACGCCAACTATCCCCTTGGCGCGGTGTTCGAGACGACGAAGAGAGGCACGGAATCGGTGCTGCATCTGTTTGGCAGCGGCACCGATGGGGCAGACCCCGTGGGCGGCCTGATCAATGTGAACGGCACGTTCTACGGCACCACCGAATCCGGCGGCGCCAACGAATACGGAACCGTGTTCAGCCTCACACCGGATGGCACCGAGACGGTGCTGTATTCATTCAAGGGGGGCAAAGACGACGGAGCAGGCCCCCAGGCCGGATTGATCGATGTGGGCGGCACGCTCTACGGCACGACCGGCAACGGCGGCAGGAAAAACTTCTACAGCTTTGGCACGGTGTTCAAGATAACCCTGGGCGGCCAGGAAACCGTGATGCACAAATTCGGCCCCCTGGCGGGCCCGGACGGGAGCGTTCCTCTCAGCAACCTGATCAAGGTGGGCGGAAGGCTCTACGGGACCACCTACGCAGGGGGCACCGACGCCTACGGAACGGTGTTCGAGATCAGGCCATAAATCGTTCTGTCGAAAAGAGGGCAGCCGCGGCGTATGAATGCAGGTCACTCGCGCGCCCAAAGAGTCACGGCATTACCTCGAACACCGTTCCGCATCCCGCGTTACTGAAGCATCCTTCGTTTCCGCCAGTCGATGTGGTGCCATACAGAACGCCATTGCTGTCGAGGAGCGTGCCCTGCGGCGCGGCGCCGTCGCTGCCGCCCGCGAAGCTGTAAAGCACCGTTTCGTTCCAGCTGCCGTTTTGCGGGGACAGCTCGTACACGACTCCCAGATTGTTCTGCCCGCCCGCCTGGGTCATGCCGTAGAAGTCGCCCGCCGCGTCCAGGACCGGAACCGCCGTCGGCGTGCTGCCATTGGCGGAATTCGTGAAGGTGTAGATGGGCGTTTGGTTCCATTGGCCGTTCTGGCCTGGCATCAGCTCGAAGACATTGCCGGGTAACGTCCTGTAGCCCGAGGTTGCTCCATAGAGATTGCCGCTCACATCGAAAACGAGACTCGCCGATGGATAGCCGCCGTCGTTTTCGCCCTGAAACGTGCACAGGGTCGACGCCGTCCACTTGCCAATGCCGGATGGAGGTTGCAGCAAGAACACGCTGCCGTAATTCGCTCCCACCGTGACACCGTAAAGATTGCCGCTCGCATCGAAGATCGGCGGTCCTTGCGGTCCGCCATTGGCAAGATTTCTGACGCGATAGATGACCTTTTCGTGCCAGGCGCCGCGGAGCCTCGACGGCTTCTTCAGCTCGAAGCCGCCGCCGTGGCAGGCATTCAAATGTCCGATCTGGTCGCAACGGCCGCCGAGAAACGCGAAGCCGTAGAGGTTTCCGTCGCTGCCGAACACGACGCCGTTCGGCGCCCAGACATCGGGTTTGGTGACTTGCGGCCGTTGGCCAGCCGCGTCCTGGATGTCTTTCGACTTGGTGGTAAAGCTGTAAAGAACCTTCTCCCTCCAGCTGCGCTTTTGCGGCGAAAGCTCAAACACGGTTCCGCAGCCGGAACCCGCGCCGCAATTGTCGCTGCCACCCAGCGACGTTGTGCCATAAAGATCGCCGACTCCGTCCGCGATCATGGTGACATCGGGATCGGCGCCGTCGGCGCCGCCCAGAAATTTGTAGAGGACGATTTCGTTCCATCCCCCACCCTGTATCGGCGACAGTTCGAAGACAGTGCCGCAACCATATCCACCGCATCCCGCGCCGCCGCCCTCGCTGGTCGTTCCGTAGAGATTTCCGTCGCTGTCCGCGATCAGGCCTGCGGCGGGTAACGCGCCGTCGCCGGCCCCACCCGTGAAGGCATAGAGAACTTTTTCTGTGCTCTTCGCGTGAGCGCTGCCAAATAGCGCGGGAACGGCAAGCGCCAAACCGCAGCCCAATATGCATTTGGCAGCAAAGCGGAATGTTCGGAACATTGATGCCCTCCGATCGAACAGGCAAGTGAACAGACAAGCTGTCGCATCAGCTCGGGGCGTGGCGGATGCGATCTCGCTCATGACTCGCGCAATCGCAGATCAGTGCAGCGCGTGCAGCGTCACGGGCAGGTCGGAATAGCCTTTGACGAAACTCGAGAATACGCGCACCGGCTCACCCACGACCTCGACGAAGGAAAAGCGCTTCAGAATTTCTTCCCAGACGATCCGCAGCTGCATTTCGGCGAGGCGATTGCCGACGCAGCGGTGGATGCCGAAGCCGAACGACAGGTGCTGCCGTGGCCGGGGACGATCGATGATGAAAGCGTCCGGATTCTCTATCGCTTCGGGATCGCGGTTGCCGGACACGTACCACATGGCGATCTTGTCGCCTTTGCGGATCGTCTTGCCGCCGAGCTCGGCATCGGCCAGCGCCGTGCGGCGCATATAGGCAAGCGGCGTTTGCCAGCGAATGATCTCGGGCACCATCGAAGGAATCAGCAAGGGATTGCCGCGCAGCTTCTTGTACTCGGCAGGATTCTCGTTCAGTGCCAGCACGCCGCCGGAAATGGAATTTCGCGTGGTGTCGTTCCCGCCCACGATCAAAAGGATGAGGTTGCCGAGGAATTCCATGCGATCCATGTTCCGGGTCGCTTGCCCATGCGCAAGCATCGAAATGAGATCATTGCCCGGCGGCTCGTTGACCCGCGCATTCCACAACCGCACGAAATAGTCCGCGCACTCCAGAAGCTCCGCGCGGCGCGCGTCTTCGGATTCCACGATCCCCGATCCGGGAACCGCCGTTGCCACGTCAGACCAGCGCGTAAGCTTGCGCCGGTCGTCCCACGGAAAATCGAACAAAGTCGCGAGCATCTGGGTGGTGAGCTCGATGGACACCCTGTCCACCCAGTTGATCGTCTGGCCGACGGGAAGGGAGTCGAGAATCCAGCCGGCGCGCTCCCGGATCGTGCCTTCGAGACGGGCGAGATTGTCGGGAGCGACGATCGGGTTGACCACCTTGCGCTGCGCATCGTGCTTGGGCGGATCCATTGCGATGAACATGGGAAGCTGAAAATCCTCGGGCGCATCGCGCAGCGTAATGCCGCCTTCCGAGGAGAAGAGCTTGTGATGGGTCTCCACCTCCATGATGTCCCGATACCTGGTGACCGACCAGTAGGGGCCGAACGTGCTCTGCGCGCAGTAATGCACCGGGTCTTCCCGGCGCAGCCGCTCGAACCAGGACCACATCGTATTGGAGCGAAACAGCTCCGGCCGGCTGACATCGATTGTCTCGAGCGGAACGTCGTACGGGTTTTCGGCGGGCGCGGGGTAAGAGATCTGCGCAACACTGCTCATCGGGGCACCTCCTTGACTGAGTCGTCCCTAGTCATCGGTGATTTACGCCCATGGCGATTTTGTCCCTGGCGGCATGGCGGATAAATTGACCGGATCGGTCGAAGGAGGCGCGCTCGGATTTGAAGTATCGGGGATTCTGCCGCCAAGCTCTTCCAGCACACGGATGCGCTGGGCGATTGGCGGATGCGTTGCGAACAGGCCGCCGAGGTCGAACGCGGAGGGCGGGTTTTCGATGAACATCTGGCGCACTTCGCTCGGCACATGCGGTACGTCGGCGTTCTTCGAAATCTTGAGCAGGGCGCTGATCAGCGCATCCGGATTCTTGGTGATATCCACCGAACCGGCGTCGGCCAGGAGTTCACGACGGCGCGAAAGGGCCAAGCGCAGCAGCAGGGCCAGCACGTAGCCGATGACGAGTGCAATCGCGGCGACGATCATCATGACGATGACCGCGCCGCCGCCGCGCGAGCGGCCGCGGCTGAACGATGCGATCCGGAGGCCCCGCCACGACATTTGCGCGAGAAACGAGAGCATGCCCGTAAACACGATGGTGACGATCAGGAGGCGGCAGTCCCGGTCGATGATGTGGGTCAATTCATGGGCGAGCACCGCCTCGATTTCGTCGGAATTCAACTGATCCAGCAATCCCCGCGTCACCGTGATGGCGTAGCTTCTCTCATCGATGCCGCTCGCATAGGCGTTCATCACGTCGGTATCGATGATGTAGAGAGGCGGCGTCTTGAGGCCACGCGAGATGCAAAGGTTCTCGAGGAGGTTGTAGAGCTTTGGCGCTTCGGCGCGGGACACCGGCTTCGCGCCCGTCGCCATGTGGATGATCGCGTCATTGAAAAAATATCCGATGAGAATCCACACGGCGGCGATTCCGAACACGACTGGCCACCAGGCGACGATCGCGGAAAGCGCAAGATCGGCAGGTGTGCCGGTTCCGAGAACCGATTGGATGCCAAGCCCCTGGAACGGATCGATGGCGGCGAACCTGTCCGGCGAGCGGAGGGCGAACAGTCCGAATACGAAGAAGATTCCTCCGAGCAGCGCAAGCAGAAGCCCCGGAAAGGCAAGAAGCAGCAATATCGACTTGATATTGTTGTTGGAGCGATACGTCGTCAGACCGAGGGCGGCGGGCATGGCTCAGGCGCCGAAAGAAACTTTCGGAGGTTCTTTGGTTTCCGCCTTTTCCGCCTCATCGAGCTCGAACATCTGCGCGGGCGCGAACCCGAACGGACCGGCGAACAAAGCGGCCGGAAATTGCTGGATCGCGGTGTTGTATTCGGCGACCGCATTGTTGAGAAAGCGCCGAGCCGCAGCGATCTTATTTTCGAGGTCCGCCAGCTCGTCCTGCAATTGCTGGAAATTCTGGCTCGCCTTGAGTTGCGGGTAGTTCTCCGCGACGGCCATGAGATTTCCGAGCGCCCCCGACAGAACGCCCTCCGCAGCGCTCTTCTCGCCGACGCTCGTGGCGCGCATTGCGTTGGCGCGTGCTTCGGCTACCTGCGTGAAGACGCCGCTCTCATGCGCGGCATAGCCTTTGACTGTCTCCACGAGGTTGGGGATCAGATCGTGCCGCTGCTTGAGCTGCACGTCGATATCGGCGAAGGCCCGCTTCCAGGCCTGCCGCAGTGCAACAAGCCGGTTGAAGGTGAACATGACAAAGAGCGCGATGAGCGCCAAGGCGATGATGATCAGGATTGAAGCACTCATGGGATTGTCCCGGTTGGCCCGCGGGATTTGTACATGAATTGAATGGTCGCCGCACCTGTGATCTGAAAGGGTTCGGTCAATCGACACCATCAAGGCGGCGACCGGGATTTGCCTCAACAACTGCTCTAACGCCGCATGTCCATGAGCACGCCCGACTGCATCTGGTGAATGTGGTCGACCGCACCCATCCAGGCGTCGGGGCCGATTCCGACGTCGCTTCGGAACGGGTACTGCAGCTCGAAAAGCAGAACCAGCGTGGACACGATGATCGTGGTGACCGTGGACGTCATCAGGAGATGCATGCGGGCGTTGCGCAACCCAAAGAGCCAACAGAAGCAGACGATGCACGTACCGCCGATCGACAGAACGAGCCATTCGAACCACGACACGCCGTTCATATTGATTGCAATCCGCTGCTGGCGGGCGTCATGCATGTTCGTAAGCTGCTGCAGGGTGGCGGCCTGCGCATTCGACTGGCTCATATTGGCAGCCAAAAACGAGCCGGTAATATCGATCGCATCCATGCCGATTGCGCCGGCGGTTTCGTCATAGCCGCCCCGTCTCATGAGCGGCCATTCCCGCGTTGTCATGATCTGCGCATAGCGGATCATGTCGTTGCGCACCCGCTCGCGCACGGGAGCGGCAAGCCCGACCGCGGTATGCCAGACATCGATATCGGCATCGGATTCCATGACTACCAATTGGCGGGCTTCGATGTAGTGCTGCCAGACTGCGACGGTGAGAAAACCGAGCATCACGGCATAAAGGGTTCCGGAAACGGCGATGATGACGCCGCCGACCTCATTGTGAGCGATGAAGTCCTGGCTCCTGAAACGGCGATGCACAAAAGCCTGTCCTGCGCCCGCGGCGGTAACAGCCACCGCCAGGGCGAGCAGGAGCAGGAGCGGAGCCGGAATGCCGTAAAGGAAAGTCATGGAAGGAACCGGTCAATCATGCTGACCAAGCGTATGAGATTCGCGCCGACTATCCCAACGGCCGCCCTGCCGCAAACCCCAAGGGAACTCGAACCTTAGAAAACTCGTCGCCCCATGAAATTGCCCTGCGGCGCGTATTGGCAGACGAGGAAGTCGTAGCCGCCGCCGGTCGACCGTCCGCAGCCGACTTCGGTGGTGTCGCGCCAGACGATCTGGGTGTAATGCCCGACCGTCCTCCAGTCACCGATAGTCGACACGTCCGGGAAATGGGCTTCGACGAAGAATCGTTTCTCCGCACCCCAAAGATCGACCAATTGCGTGAGAGAGGCATGTCCCGCTGTCCACATGGCGAGATTTTCACCCGCACCGAGCGCGCCGCTGTGCTGGAATACATGCACCTCAGCCAGATGGCGAGCCCACTGGAGCGCGGTTGCCGAGAGGTCGTTGGACCATTTTAGCGCCGGCACGCCGACTTCGATGCGATATCTGTTATGCGCGGCGAGAATTTCGAGCTTCTCGCTCCGGGTGAAGGCTGCGGCAGCGGATGCATGAAGGGCAATTAGGGCGGCCGCGAAAAGCCCGATATTCCGAACGCAACGACGCATGCGCACGCTCCAGCCAGGCGAACCATCGCACGCCGCCTGTGCGGGGAAATTCCCGCGCGTGCCAGCAATCGCCCGTTGCAGGCGGCGGCGTGCACAGGTTCTCGCGTGGAAGGATTAACGGGAGGTTGATGATCGAAATTGGAGAGTTGCGAGTCTGGGGCGGCGCCTCACCCGCTTCAGAGCAGAATTCTTCGCCCGCATCTGCGACCCTCACCCCCTGGAGAGGGGTCAAGGAGAAAACCTTTCAACCGCTCAAGCGCGGGTGAGGCGGCTCTCGGCTCCCGCCTCAGAGATCGAGGCTTCGATCCATTCCTTGATCTTGGATTTCGGCAGCGCGCCGACCTTGGTGGCGGCCACCTGACCCTTGTGGAAAATCATCAAGGTGGGTACGCCGCGCACGCCATATTTCTGCGGCGTGGCGGGACTCTCGTCGATGTTGAGCTTGGCAACCGTCACCCTGTCCTGAAGCTCGGCCGACAATTCTTCGAGCGCGGGCGCGATCATCCGGCAGGGGCTGCACCATTCCGCCCAGAAATCGACGACGACGGGTTTGCTGGCATTAAGCACGTCGTTTTGGAAACTGGCGTCGGAAATCTTGAGAGGCGGCATATCCTGGTCCCAGCCTGGTTGTGAAGCGGCACCATATCTAGGAACCGCTCCCTTCACGGTCAAGGCGCGCCCGGATCCGCAAGAGTTCGCTGTCCAGAAGTTCGGCAGGCAGCGACATCAATGTGGGGCCTTCGGTCCAGACGAGCGCGCAGTCAATTCGTTTGCCTGGAAACAATTTGCCGAGGGCAGCCCGGTATAGCGCCATCTGCCGAAGATAGAGCGGCGCCACATCGTTCGCGTGCGCAGGCGCCGGACGGTTGGTCTTGAAATCGATGGCGAGTACGGCGTCACCGGTCACGGCGAGGCGATCGATTCGACCGCTTACGCGTGCGCCTGCGCCGAGATCCGGCAGATCGGCAACGATTGCCGTCTCTGCGCGCGAGCGGGGTGCGAAGGCCGCGGCGAATTGCGGATGATCGAGAATCGCGAATGTCTCAACAAGAAGCGCTTCCCGAAATTCGGCATCGGCGCCGCGCAGTGAAAGATAGCGGCGCGCCGCGCCCGCCCGCTCGCCCATGGGGAGGTCGGGTAGATGGGCCAGAAGGGCGTGCACGAGAAGTCCGCGCGAAAAGCGTGTTGCGATGTCTCCTGTCAAAGGTGATTTCCGCGCCGGCTCGCTGGCCCCTTCGGACGGGCGGATAAGGCGCGGGCGCGCGTGCTCCTCTGGCGCCGGGCGATTTGCCCAATCGGGCAGGACGGCGCGCGGAAGCGCGGTTTCTGCCAGCGCTATCGGCCCTCCACCTCCCGTCTCGCGCACGAAATCATCGCCGTCGCCTAGCGCAATTCCCATCGCCTCAGCGATTGGACGCATGATGTCGTACCACGAGCCCTCCTTCACTCCATGCACGCCTTCGAAACCGCAGATATGAAGCTCGTCGCGCGCACGCGTCAGCGCGACATAAAGGAGCCTGCGATGTTCGTGCAGCGCGTCCATATCGGCTTTCGCCTTTGCCGCGAGCACCACGTCGGGCGCCTGAGCGTCTGGCACGGGGAACATCACGGCGTTGTCTGTGTAGAGCAGTGCGCCATGGCGGCCCGAGCCTTCCGGAATCGTCGTGGTGTCGGGAAGTATGACGATATCGGCCTCGAGCCCCTTGGCGCCGTGCACGGTCATCACGCGCACCTCGTCGCGACCGCGTTCCATGTCGCGCTTGATCTCTACGTCGCCGGCTTCGAGCCAGTGCAGGAATCCTTCCAGCGAGGGCGTATTGAGTGTCTCATAGGCGAAGGCAAGCGACAGAAATTCGTCGATGGAATCGTTTGCCTCCGCACCCAGGCGCGCAAGCAGGCGTTTGCGGCCGCCTTGTGCGCCCAGCACATGCGCAAAGAACTCGTAAGGAGGCGTGAAGTCGGCCCGTGCGCGGCATTCGCGAAGGAACATGTGTGCAAATTCGAGCGTTGGCCGCTCTCCGCGGCGCGAAACGATTTCATTCCACAGCGATGATTCGCGCGGCTGCGCGAGCGCATAAAGCTCGTCTTCAGAGAATCCGATCAATGGGGAACGCAGGAGCGCCGCGAGATTGAGTTCGTCTTCGGGCAAAAGTGCAAAACGGCCGAGGCTCACGAGATCCATCACCGCGATCTGTTCGATCAGACGGATGCGGTCCGCACCCGCGACGGGCACGCCGTGGCGCTTCAGCTGGCGGATCAGCTCGCTGGCGAATGGCTCGCGGCGCGGCATCAGCACCATGATGTCGCCAGGGCGGATCGGCTCGTCATGTCCGGGAAGCCGGGTCCGACCGTCCGTCCAGCTCCTGATGCGGCGTGCGACCTCCCAGGCGAGCTGGATAACCGGACTGGATTGCGGTTCGACGTCCACGGGCGCTTGCCACGGATCGGGTTTCGCGATGTCGACAGGTTTGATGGTGGGCCATAACGCGACGCGGCCCACCGCGTTCTTGCGCGCCTTCTCATGTTTGAGCGGCGCGGAGGAAACGCCTTCCCGCACCGCTTCGCTCGCGAAGACCGAATCGACGAACTCGAGGATCCGGCCCGCGGAGCGCCTGGACTCCGTCAGTCCGGCCGACACCAGGTCCGCGCCGGCGCGTTCCTCGAAGAATTGCCGGTTGGTCGCGAATTGCGCGGGGTCGGCGCCCTGGAAGCTGAAGATCGACTGCTTCTCGTCGCCGACGACGAACAGGGTGCGCGACGCGCCATTTTCCGCCCGTGCGCCATTTTCCGCGCGCGCGCCTTGGCCGGCGAAGAATTCCTCGGCAAGGCGGCGGATGATCCGCCATTGCTGCTCGCTTGTGTCCTGGCCTTCGTCGATCAGGATGTGATCGAGGCCGCCGTCGAGCTTGTACAGCACCCAGGCCGCAGCGTTCCCGCGCTCGAGAAGGCGCAGCGTCTCGGCAATCAGATCGTCATAGTCCAGCGCGCCCCGCGCGCGCTTCGCCCGCGAATAATCTTCATGGGTGGCTCTCGCGAGCACGAGCGAGGCGATGGCCAGCTGTGCTGCGCGGGTTGCGCGGCAGCGCTGCTCCGCTTCCCAGAAACTCCCGGCAGCGTCTTCGAACTCGGCGAGAAGGTGCGGATTCTCTGCGACGAGTCCCTTTGTTGCCAGGCTCATGCGCGGCGTGCCCTCGCTTGTGAAGAAGGCTTTGGCGAAGTCCTGGTAGGAACCGCTTTCGAGTGCTTCGGCAAGGGCCCGGGACAGTCTCACGTCCGTCGCTTTTCCGGCGCCGAGCCACAGCACGATCTCTTCAAGCCGCGTGCGCGCGTTTTCCATCTCTGCGCAGAATTGCCCTGCGATGTCTTCGTAGCGGTCGTTCGCGTCGACCCCGTGCGCACGCGCCACGGAGGCAGCGATCGCTTCTTCATCGTGCCCGAAGGCGTCGAGAAACTTCTCGAACTTCCGTCGGTCGCCCCCAAGCACGGAATCGAGAATCTGTTGAAGCCTGCTTTCATCGGAATGGGTCGCGAGAAAGGCGGCGGCACCCGCGAGTTTTTCGTCGCCGGCGCCTGCGCGCTCCAGAACATGCATGCGCGCCCGGGCAACGAGTTCGCGCGCCGTCTGTTCGTCGAGCACTTCGAAGGACGGAGAAACACCGGCTTCGATGGGAAAGCGCGCCAGAAGATATTGACAGAAGGCGTGGATCGTCCGGATTTTGAGGCCGCCCGGCGTTTCGAGTGCGAGCGCAAAGAGCCGCCGCGCCTTGCGCAGGTCTTCGCCGCTCAGTCGGCCCGCACCGATTTCTTGGATGCTTCGGGCGAGCGTGGAATCGTCCAGCATCGCCCATTTGCCGAGCCGCTCGAATAGCCGGCCAGACATCTCCGCCGCCGCGGCCTTGGTGTAGGTGAGGCAAAGAATGCGCTCGGGCGCAGCACCCGCGAGAAGAAGGCGGGTTACGCGGTTGGCAAGCGTGTAGGTCTTGCCCGTGCCCGCATGAGCGGAGACCCACGCCGAATGTTTCGGATCGGCGGCATCGTGGGCCGGAACGGCTGCCGAAATCATTCGGCGCTCCATCCGGAAGTCGACCATTCGCGCACGCGCGCGAGATGGTCGTAATCGCCTGCCAGATCGGCGCGGAACGGGGCGACGCGCGGAACGTAGGGAGTCGATTCCCTGTCGAAAGCGGTGATCAATTGCACGAGTCGCGCAAAGGTTTCGGCGATCAGGGTTTGCGTGTCGCGGTTCACGATGTGCCTGTCGCCCGCGACGGCACCACCCGCGAAGCGGATATAGACGAGCTGTGAGGTCTCGATCGGACCGATATCAGCGAAGCCTCCCCGCTCGAGGATGGCGCCTTCGAGGGGCAATTGCGGTGCGAACAGCCCGACCTGTGCATCGGTGGGCGGCTGTCCGGTCTTGTAGTCGATGATCGCTGCGCCGCCACCGTGCAACGTATCGATACGGTCGGCGCGGCATTTCAGAACGAAGGTCCCGGCGGGTCCCGCGGTTTCCACCCGGCCCTTGATCTCCAGGAACGAGCGGACGATTCCGGAGTGCCGCCTGCGCTCGTCTTCGATGAACCACGATGCGGCGCGGGCAAAGCGTGGCCGCCAAAGGGCGAGTGTCGATCGCGGAATGTGGTGGCGGGCGAATGCGTCATCCGCGGTCGCAATCAATCGGGCTTCCGCGTCAACGGGAAAGGCCTCGCCGACTTCCTTCATGAACAGCTCGAGGATCTCGTGCATCACGCTGCCGCGGTCCAGTGCACCGATCTCTGCCTCAAGCGAATCGAGCGGCCTCAGCCTGAGAACATGCCGCGCATAGATCGCGTAGGGGTCCCGAATCCATTTCTCGATCTCGGTGACGGATAGCTCGCGCGGACGCATCGATACGGGTGGCCGCGGCTCCGGCCGCGAAATCGGCGCCGCAGCGTGGTCGGGTGTCGCAAAGAGACGCGCAAAGGTTTCGTAAGGCGCGCCGCGAGACGGTGCGAGTCCGAGGCCGCTGGTGAGTTGCTCAAGGCGCTGAAGCCAGCGCGAGGCGATCGTCGGCGTGCCGTCCACCTTCAGCGCGCGCGTGAGGAACACAATCGGCGCGGCGGCGAGTGTCGCAAAGTCGTGCGCAGCAAGTCCGATCGCCCGCTCAGGCGATTCCAGGCCCAAAACCTGGCGCATTGGCCGCGACAGCCAGGGATCGGCGGCAGAGGATTGCGGCCACGTGCCCTCGTTCAGTCCGCCGAGCACGACGACATCGTAGTGTTGCAGCCGCGCTTCGAGCGGGCCGAGGATCGCCAGACGTCCGTGCCGGCCATAAGCCGGACGGACAGCGCGTTCGCCGGCAAGCTGCCGGAATAGAACCGGATAGGCTGAGGGCTCAATCGGCGGCAGATCCGCGCCGGCGCGAGAGAGCGCTTCGATCAAATCGGCTGCAGCCTCTCCTGCATCGCCGGCCCACAACCGTGCGGCGCCCTCTTCTTCGCGCGTTTCTGCAAGCGCTTCCGCAGCGTCGCCGTGCAGCCGCGCGAGCTCGGGCAGGGTAACGGCATGCGCGCCCATCGCTTCCGCGAACGGACTGAGCATCGCAGCCACGTTCGCGAACCATCCCGACAGATCCTCAAGAGGCGATGCGAGCGGCGAGTCCTTTGCCTCGGCGTGTGCGGCATCAAGTGCATCGCGCAATCCCGCAAGGCCCGGATCGGGGCGCCGGCCGCGCAGAACGAAACAGTCGAGAGCGCGGACGCGGCGCCGGAACTCGTTCGGGCGATTCTTGCCTGCGGCGAGCGGATGCTTGAGGAGGGCGAGGAGTGCGACGGGCGGAAACCCATCCGCCGCCGCGTCGGCAAGCAGAGCAAGAAAAGCGACAGGTGGCGTCTGAGCGAGCGGCGTGCCCGCGGAATCATCGATCGCAATGTTCCAGCGCATCAATTCCGCGGCAACGCGGCGCGCAAGATTGCGGTCCGGCGTGACAAGTGCTGCCGTTCGTGATGGTTCCTCAACTGCTTCCCGCAGGATCAGCGCGATCGCCAGTGCCTCTTCGCCTGGATGCGCAGCGGCAACGATGTGGATGCCGTCGAGGCCCTGCGCCAATTTTGCGCCGCCTTGATCCGCGAGCGCGCGCCACGCGTCGGTTGTCGGGGCAGGCCGCAAGGTTTCGCGCAGCAGCATTGTACGTTGCGGACGTTGCGCAACCGCATGGGGCCAGTCTGCAACGTCGGTGCGTGAAATTCCGACCCGCCCGAGGAGCTGCTTCAAGCCAAATTGCGGGTGACCGGGATCGAGACGGTCCCAGCTGTCGTCGTCCATTTCACGGTCGAGTGCCGGCAATACGACTGCACCTTCCGGCAGATACGCAATGGCACC
>DATMPH010000018.1:0-2143 GCA_035567755.1 Rhizomicrobium sp. | reverse complement strand
GAAGGGCGTCTCAACGAGGCCGCGTTCTTGCGCGATTTCGCGGGCGACCTGCCGGAAGCGAAGGCGAAGGTTCTCTATGCGGTCCAGGAGCCGTTCCAAAAGGCTCTGCTCACGGGCAAGACCACGCATGCGGCCTGGCGGTCGAAGCCAAGTTTCTATGCCGTTTCCACGGAAGACCGGACGATCAATCCCGATCTCGAACGCTTCATGGCCAAGCGAATGGGCGCCAAGACCATCGAAGTGAAGGCGAGCCACCTGTCGCTGATATCCCAACCCGACGAGATCACCCGGTTGATCCTGGAAGCCACCGGACAGCCCGCTTAGCAGGTGTGCGTTCTCGTGCACGGGCTGTTCACTGATGAGTTGCGGCGAAGTCCGGATGACCGGTATCCTTTCCGAAAATTATATCCGGACATATTGATGATGCACCCCCCGCGGCTGGCGCGAGCCGCTGCGGTGTGCGGCGCAAGCGGAAAACTCTGCCCCGCGGAGCGGGCGACCCAATTGCTCGAGGCGATCATCGAGCCCGGCGACCGCGTGGCGATCGAGGGCGACAATCAGAAGCAGGCCGATTTTCTCGCCTCCGCCCTGGCGAATGTGGATCCGGCGCGGGTCCACGATCTGCACATGGTGCAGTCAGTCCTGGCGCTGCCCGACCATCTCGCCGTGTTCGAACGCGGCATCGCGACCCGGCTGGATTTTGCGTACGCTGGACCGCAAAGCCGCAGGCTCGCCGAACTCGTCGCGTCGAACGCCCTCAAGATCGGCGCGATCCACGCCTATCTCGAACTCTACGCGCGCACGCTGGCCAATCACACGGGCGGCAGCTAGGCGCGGTCACGCTCGACCGCGCCGCCAGCCGCTATCAGCACCTAGACCATCGGCCGCGCGTAGCTGCCGGCTTCGAACTGATGTCTGAGACTCACCCGCGGTACAGCCGAAGGCCGATATCATGCATGTCCTGAACATAGTGACCTCACCGCGGAAGGAACAATCTGCTTCGCGCGCACTCGTCGACGCTTTTCTTCGCGAATATATGACGCAGCGAGGCGGCATCGTCGTCGACACGCTCGATGTCTGGCAGGAATGGCTTCCGGAGTTCGACGCGAAGACGATAAACGCGAAGTACAAAGGTGTTTCGGGCGAGCCGATGACACCGGCCGAGGTCACCGCTTGGGAGAAAATCCGCGAACTCGCGTCACGCTTCCAGAGGGCGGACCGCATCGTCATGGGGGTGCCGATGTGGAATTTCTCTTTCCCTTACAAACTGAAGCAACTGATCGACCTGAGTTGTCAGCGCAATATGTTGTTTACGTTCGACGGTAAGCGCTACGGCCCCTCGCTCGACATCGCGAAGGCGTTTGTCGCATTCGTTCGAGGGCAAAGCGACGAGGTCGGATTTGAAACGGTTCCGCAGCCCGGGTTCCAGCATCTGAGCGGGTATGTCGAATTCTGGCTGCGATTCATCGGTGTCAGGGAAGTCGTGACACTTACGCTCGAACATACGTGGGATGGCCGAGCGGTCGACATGATCGATGCCGCAAAGAGACGAGCGGTAGAACTGGCGAGGCAATTCTAATTGAGTGCGCCTCGCGAGCGACGAGAACCGCCATGATCGAGCGCATGCCGAGACGCCTAGGCCGGCGAGGCGTTCGCGCGTTAAGCGCATCAACGCGATTGGTATGTAATAAGCAATGGAGACTGGAGACGCCGGTCGGCCTCGGTACGTGCGCGCCCGACTGAGGTGCTCGCCGCTCGCCGATCGCCAGCGTGGTGTCTTCGCCGAGCCGGCCGCTTCACCTCGGATGGCGGCGATTACACGGTGCAGGTCGTTGTCGGGGTCGACCCCGAAAACCGCATGTATCTGCTCGATCTCTGGCAGGGCCAGACATCCTCCGATGTCTGGATCGGCTTGGTGCGACCTGGTGCGAAAGTGGAGGCCGTCGTTCTGGGCCGAGGAGCACGGCCAGATCATTTCCGGCGTGGGCCCGTTCCTGGAGCGGCGCGCCATCGAGCGGCACGCCTACACATGCCGCGAGCAGTTCGTGAGCCACGGCGACAAGGCCGTGCGCGCGCAATCCATGCGGGGACGCATGGCGATGCTCGGCCTCTATGTGCGGCAAGGCGCGCCATGGTTTGCGGA
>DATMPH010000017.1:0-2233 GCA_035567755.1 Rhizomicrobium sp. | reverse complement strand
GGATAGCTGCGGCATGGATTCAACGCGCCGCGCGCGACGCCTTCAGCCGTGCAAAATCCTCGCCTGCGTGATGCGACGAGCGCGTGAGCGGGCTTGCGGAAACGATGGAGAACCCCTTGGCAAGAGCGATCGTCGCCAATGTCTTGAATTCATCCGGCGGCACGAAGCGCACCACCGGGTGATGCTTGCGCGAGGGCTGCAGGTATTGGCCGATGGTGAGAAAATCCACGTCCGCGGCGCGCAGATCGTCCATCACCTGCAGCACCTCGTTGCGCTCCTCGCCGAGCCCCACCATGATCCCCGATTTGGTGAACATCGGCGGGTCGATCTCCTTCACGCGCTGGAGCAGGCGGAGCGAGGCGAAATAGCGCGCGCCCGGCCGCACGGCAAGGTACTTCGACGGCACCGTTTCCAGGTTGTGGTTGAAGACGTCGGGCCGCGCCGCGACGACCGTTTCGGCGGCGCCCGGCTTGCGCAGAAAATCCGGCGTCAGCACTTCGATCGTGGTCGCTGGGCAGCGCCCGCGAATGGCGCCAATGACGGCGGCAAAATGCGCCGCCCCGCCGTCGTCGAGATCGTCACGGTCGACCGAGGTGACCACGACATGGGCGAGTCCGAGCTTGGCGGTCGCTGCCGCGACCCGCGCCGGCTCAGCCGCATCAAGCGGCTGCGGCCAGCCGGTCTTGACGTTGCAGAAGGCGCAGGCGCGCGTGCAGGTATCGCCCATGATCATGAAGGTTGCGTGCTTCTTCTCCCAGCACTCGCCGATATTGGGACAGCCGGCCTCCTCGCATACGGTGTGCAGGCCGTTGGCACGCACGATGCGCTGCGTCTCGACATAGCCTGCCGACACCGGCGCCTTGACCCTGATCCAGTCCGGCTTGCGCAACAGCGGCTGGTCCGGCCGGTGCGCCTTTTCCGGGTGACGTGGCCGGGCAGCAATGCCCATCACAGTGTCGAGTACGACGGCCATGAAGGTTCCGGGAGGTTGAATCTCTTTCTCGCCTGATACTTACGGGGCGGGGTGCTGCGCCGCAAGGCGTCTGGCTAGCATTACCCCGCGGCAAAGGGAGAGGATGATATCGAAGCTTATGGGTTAGCGACGTCATTCCGGATCGCCGCGTAGCGGCGAGTCCGGAATCCATAACCACGATTGGCGCGAGCCAACATTCCGTGTGAGTTCGGAGGGGTTTGTCGCTATGGATTCCGAGCTCCGCGCGTCGCGCGGCCCCGGAATGACGGATGCAGGGTCAATTTTTATGAAGCTAGGGTTTCGTAAAGATCTATCCATCCAGGGTTGGATCGTTCGATCAAGTTTATCTTCCATTCGCGAACGCCACTTTTTTATTTCTTTTTCCCGTGCAATGGCGCTGAGTGGATCATCAAAAGTCTCGAACCAAACCAACAAGTGCACATTGTACCGGAAAGTGAAACCCTGAGCTGCGCGAGTTTTGTGTTGGTATGCTCGACGAAGAAGATCACGAGTCACCCCGACGTAGAGAGTGCCGTGCTTTCGACTTGCCAATAAGTAGACGTAGTACACGGCCCACGTATCGGTGGCTATGGATTCCGGGCTCCGCGCGTCGCGCGGCCCCGGAATGACGATCAGAAATTGAGCACGCGCCCATACGCGTCGAGCACTGCTTCCTTCATCATCTCCGAGAGCGTCGGATGCGGGAAGACGGTGTGCATAAGCTCCTCTTCCGTCGTCTCAAGGTTCATCGCAATCACGTAGCCCTGGATCAACTCGGTAACCTCCGCACCCACCATGTGCGCGCCAATGAGCGCGCCGGTCTTCTTGTCGAAGATCACCTTGACGAGGCCCTGGTCCTCGCCGAGCGCGATCGCCTTGCCGTTGCCGATGAAGGGAAACCGGCCGACGCGGATGTCGAGCTTCTGCTCCTTTGCCGCCTGCTCGGTGAGACCGACCGAGGCGATCTGCGGCGAGCAGTAGGTGCAGCCGGGAATGAGGCGCCGTTCCATCGGGTGCGGATTGAGTCCCTTGATGGCTTCGACGCAGATGACGCCCTCGTGCTCGGCCTTGTGGGCGAGAAGCGGCGGCCCGGCGACATCGCCGATGGCGTAGATCCCCGGCACGCTGGTCCTGTTGAGCGCATCGACCACGATCGCGCCGCGCTCGGTCTTCACGCCGAGCTTTTCCAGGCCGAGATTCTCGATGTTGCCGACGACGCCGACGGCGGAGATGACGCGCTCGGCTGAAAGCGTCTGCGTA
>DATMPH010000016.1:0-2032 GCA_035567755.1 Rhizomicrobium sp. | reverse complement strand
AATTTTTCGCGTTGCAGTCGATCCGCGTGTTCCCGCGAAATCAAAACCGTTTCGATTCCAGATTGACGGAAACACTCCGTCACCAGTTGCGCCGACGCCGGGGCCAAGTCAAACAGGGCGACGCGCGCAGCAGACTTGCGATGGACGGGAATGGATGCGAGAGCGGTACCAGTCGAAGTAAGCATGAGTCCCAGGGGTGAACTCCTCTAAAACCTCATTCTGACGGGCATTTTGACGGTTGCATAGGTTTCGAAAGGGCTTAGCCCCTATCCTAAAGGGCCATTACGCAAGTTGTACTTAGACCCGTTACCCTCACTCCCTTTCGTTTCTCTGGAGCGCCGCGCCACGCTCGCTTTGGGCCGCTGGGTTTGTGTTCAGGTAAGATGTTGCCATCTTTGCGTGCGTAGCCGCAGTCAGAAAATGATTACTCTCAACGACATCCAGTCGGCCTTGCGCCGCATTCGCAGCTCCATCTACCTTTCGCCGTGTGCCCGCTCGGAGACCCTTTCGGAGTCGACCGCCAACACCGTCTATTTGAAGCTCGACAATCTCCAGCGAACCGGCTCTTTCAAAGAACGCGGCGCATTGAACAAGCTGCTGTCGCTCAGCCGCGAAGAATGCGCCCAGGGCGTGATCGCGGCCTCGGCCGGAAATCATGCCCAGGGCGTGGCCTACCACGCCGGCAAGCTCGGCATCAGCGCCCAGATTTGCATGCCCCTGACCACGCCCCTCATCAAGGTCTCGGCGACGCGCGGCTACGGCGCCGATGTGGTTCTGCACGGCGCAAATTACGACGAAGCTTTCGAAGAGTCCCTCCGCCGCAGTCAGGCCGAGCACCTCACTTTCGTGCATGCCTTCGATGATGACGCCGTCATCGCCGGACAGGGCACCATCGGCCTGGAGCTGATCGAGCAGCATCCCGGCCTCGAAGCCGTCGTCGTCCCCATCGGCGGTGGAGGTCTGATTGGCGGCATCGCCTGCGCTCTGAAAGAGTCGAATCGCAAGATTCAAGTCTTCGGTGTCCAACCCTCGCGCCTGCCGTCGATGAAAGTTGCCGTCGCCGAAGGCAAGCCCGTAACGCTCAAGGCGGCGTCCACGATTGCCGATGGCATCGCTGTCCGACGCGCCGGCGACCGCACCCTGCCGCTGGTTCAGATGTACGTGGACGACATCGTCACCGTCGAAGAAGAAGAAATCGCCAACGCCATCCTTCTGCTGCTCGAGCGCGAAAAAACTTTGGCCGAAGGAGCGGGCGCTGCAGCACTCGCGGCTTTGGTCAACCGCAAAGTGTCGTTGGTTGGGAAGAAAGTTGCCGTGCTGGTATGCGGAGGAAACATCGATGTCACGCTGCTCTCACGCATCATCGAGCGCGGCCTCGTCAAAGACGGACGCCTGGTGCGCCTGCGCGTCCACCTGCCCGACTATCCTGGCGCGCTCCATCGCCTCACATCGATACTGGCCGAGCATCGCGCCAATATCGTCGAGACCGACTACGACCGCGCCTATCACGGTGTAGGCCTGGGTGAGACCGCCATCGAAATCACTATGGAAACCCGCGGCCCCGACCATATCGCCGAAATCATCTCGGCCTTGGGAGCAGCAGGCTACGCGCAAGAACGGGTGTTGTGAATCTTCTCCGCAGCGACGCCGCGTGCGCGAAATTCGATGGCTTCCCCTGTGGCACCCAGTGTCTCCGGTGGTTAAGGGTTTTGGTTTTTCTCGGCGGGCGGCGTCTCGGCGGTGATATTCACTCAAACTGCTTCCGGGATCTCTCCAGTTGATCCTTCACCTCCGAAACATCCCTCCTCAACTCCGCTACTTCCTGTTCCAACCGCGCGATGCGCTCCGCGTCCGCCGGATTGCGCCCATCCGCCGCGCCGGCCACCGCCGCTTCCGCTTCCACCACGTCCCCGGCAAGCAAATGCGCATACCGAGATTCTTTCGTCCCCGGCTGCCGCGCCAGCACCTTCACCAGCGCCGGATCGCGCTGCATCAACTTCTGCAACGCCGATTGCACATCCTCCAGCGCTTC
>DATMPH010000015.1:0-2078 GCA_035567755.1 Rhizomicrobium sp. | reverse complement strand
AGCGCCGCACCTGGCGCAAGATCCAGCGATCGCCTTGCACGCCGCCGACGTTCGTCACGGCGATTTTCCCCATGGCGCATTTTCACACGTCATCCATGCCGCAACCGAAGCCAGCTCGAAGCTGAATACCGAATCACCGCTTGTCATGTTCGACACCATCGTCGAAGGGACGCGCCGGGCGCTGCAGTTCTCCATCGCCGGTTCCGTCAACAGATTCTTGTTCATCAGTTCAGGCGCAGTTTACGGAACTCAGCCGCCGGAGCTCACCCATTCCAATGAATCCTTCGGAGGTGGGCCCGATCCTCTCAACCCAGCATCTGCCTATGGCGAGGGCAAGCGCGCTGCCGAGCTGCTGTGCT
Organism: Rhizomicrobium sp.; assembly: GCA_035567755.1. GTDB lineage: Bacteria > Pseudomonadota > Alphaproteobacteria > Micropepsales > Micropepsaceae > Rhizomicrobium. The sequence continues at coordinate 1,719 of DATMPH010000015.1, read as the reverse complement.
CGCTGGCGGCTTCGTCCCGCCTTACAACTACGGTCGCGCGCTGTTTCGCATTCGTTGGCCCCTACATGAAACTCGACGCGCATTTCGCCATCGGCAACTTTATCGCCGATCGTCTGGAGCATCGCCCGATTCGCGTCCTGGGAGACGGTTCCCCTGTGCGCTCTTATCTTTACGCCTCCGATCTGATGGTCTGGCTCTGGACCATTCTCTTCCAGGGACAATCCCGCCGCGCCTATAACGTGGGCTCCGAAGAAGCCCTGAACATCGCCAGCGTAGCGCGCGAAGTCGCCACCGCGCTGCCACCGGAAGTTGATGTCAACATCGCTTCCACCGCAACGGCGGGAGCGTCGGCGCACCGCTACGTGCCCTGCACGACGCGAGCGCGCGAAGAACTGGGACTTCGCGCCGAGGTGCCATTGCGCGAAGCGATCTGCCGCACCCACGCCTGGTTCTCCGGCAAGACATTCTCCGCACGCGAAATTTCTAAACCAGCGGTTGCTGCGCGAGGGGCCCATGCATAGCGCTGCCACTCTTAGTCCCCATCCCCATCGCGCATGCGGCGCTTGCGGTGCGACCGGAAACACGGTCTGCCATCATCAGCGATTCATCGTGCCGGACGGCTATCCTCTGCCGAGCGAGTATAACGTTGCCCTGTGCCGCCGCTGCGGTTTCGTCTACGCCGATCCCGCCGCCACCCAGCGCGACTACGATCGTTTCTACTGCGAGTGGTCCAAGTACGACGACTCGGCGACCGCCAGCGGTAGCGGTGTTTCCCCATTCGATGCTGCGCGACTCTCGACCACCGCCTCCGGCATCGCCCGCGCGTTGCCTTCACGGGCGGCGAGCATCCTAGACGCCGGGTGCGCCACGGGCGGCCTGCTCACTGCCCTCCGCGACCAGGGATTCACGGCAGTAGCCGGACTCGATCCTTCACCGCGCTGCGCGGCCGCGTGCCACGATCGTGGCTTTGAGGCCTATGTCGGGTCGATTAGCTCGGCTCCCGCGCACCTGCCCAAATTTGATTGCGTCGTATTCAGCCATGTGCTCGAACACGTTTACGATATCCCCGCATTCTTCACATCCGCCCGACGGCTTCTCGCGCCCGGAGGCTGCGTTTATCTGGAGACTCCTGACGCCACCCGTTACGACGACTATCTCTACGCGCCTTTCCAGGAATTCAATACCGAGCACATCAATCACTTTTCGGCACGTGCTCTCGAGAACACCGCGCGCCGCTTTGGCCTCCAGCCCATGGTGGTTGAAAAGAAAGTGATTCAGACGGCGGGAGACACGCTCTACCCCGCTGTCTTCGGCGTTTTCCGCGACCGCGGGCGAACCACCGACGAGCACGTCATTTGCGATCAGGAGTTACCCTCCAAAATCGCCATCTATATCCGGCATTCCGCCGAGCAGATGGAAAGGATCAACCATCACTTAGCCGGCCGACTCACAAACACGCGGAGGGTCATCCTTTGGGGTGCGGGGCAATTCGCGATGAAGCTGCTCGCCCTTCCCTGTCTCGCGCGAACTGAAGTGCGCGCGCTGGTGGACAACAATCCCATTCTCCGGGGCAAGACCATTGCCGGCGCGCCCATCATCGGCCCAGAGGAACTAGGCCCGCAAGAAATCGCTGGCACCGGTGAGCCGATCATCATCGCCACCTTGCTGCATGCCGACGAAATCAGCGCTCAAATCCGCCGTCTCGGACTCAGCAATCCC
>DATMPH010000014.1:0-123828 GCA_035567755.1 Rhizomicrobium sp. | reverse complement strand
TCGCGGCGCAGAATTTTTTCGTAAACAGGCTTATATCGGTTTTCATCATCGAGAGCCCCTTGGAACCACGCCGCCTTCACGCGACACAATGCTGAAGACAATCATTAGCATTTGAATGAAATAGCACAGGCTGAATTGAGTTTGGAGAAACTGTTGGGGAGAAACTTTACAAGCGGTAAATTTCAGGAGCGCAGCATTTACGATATTGCATTGTGCATTGTTCCGACACTTCCAATGGCGCATAGAGCTGTAGGGGTTTCCTGCTCACCAGAGGCAGCCGATATATTCAATGCTGAATCTCTCACGGGCGGCGACTTGATCACGGTCACAAGGGCCTGAACCCGGTGGCGTTCCTCGCGCCACACGCCGTCACGGGACTGAAGGAGGGTGATCGTTGGTGCCTGTGCGCGCCGCGCTGGCAGGAAGCGCTCGAAGCGGGCCATGCTCCGCGCGTCGTCCTGCGCGCCACGCACGAAGACGCGCTCAACCATTGCGCCCTCGCCGATCTGAAGCGGTATGCGATCGACTTGGCATAGTGCAGTTGGAACGGAGCAAAAGATTGTTATGGCCGGCTTGGCACGTCCTCCGGCCGCGCTCTGCGCGACCGGGGTGGCGGATTATGACTAGGCGTTGTGCGCAATGCGCGAGAACCGAGACGCGGGGTAATGTTTGACGACCGACGCGTGAACGGAATTCCAGGTTTTGGTAAACGAGTCGGGCCCTTCACAATGCGTGAGTCTGGATGCAGCGGGCAGTGAAAAACAGGACCGGTCGAAGCGGGGCTTAACCTTCGTTTGACGGCCCCTGCTACGCTTACGGGGCGGTCGAAACTTTTCGCACGCGATCTGGCGATCACACAGCGCGCATCGGACGGAATGCTACCACCTCCCGAATTGCGGAAATTTAGAATGATTTTCGTAATATTTATTAACAGATCGTTAAAGACGGAAGCCGCATTTGCTTACTCGGGCGCATGTCGAAGGATCGTTAAATGTTGAATCGATTTTATCGCAATTGTAGTGGCAATATCGCAATACTTTCTGCGGTAATGATGACGGCATTGGCTGGAATGGGAGGCCTCGTCGCCGAATACGGCGACGGCCTGTTCAACCGGATTGAAGACCAGCGTCTGGCCGACGTCGCGGCGGTCGCGGGGGCTACGAACTATGCCGAGAACACCTCGGTATCGGCCATGAATGCAACGGTCTCCCGTGCCGCGACACTGAACGGCCTGGCGAGCAGCGCAGCAGTCGCATCGCTCGTCCCTTCGCCAACGGGCGACGGCAACCAGGCCGTCAAGGTCGTCGTTTCGACGAGCGTTCCTTTGCAGCTCTCACGGCTGATCAGTTCGAATAGCGCATTGCCGGTGCAAGCGGCGGCCTATGCAGAAATCAAGCCCAGTTCGACCGACTGTATCCTCGCGCTCGATTCGACGGCGGCCCAGGCGATCACGGTGACCGGAAATGCGAACGTGCAGGCGCCGCATTGCGATGTCGTCTCCGATTCCAGTAACAGCGATGCATTCGACGTGGGCGGCTCCTCGCAAATGACGACGGCCTGCGCGATCGCGGTTGGCGGATTCAATGTGGGGCCGGGGCTGACTGAAACGTCATGCACCGCCCCCGATGCCCACGCCGCCTCGACACCCGATCCCTATTCATCGGTTCCGGCGCTGACCGCCGCCGGGGCGGGCGGGAGCGGGGTCTGTGTTACAGTTCCGCCACTGCCTGCAATCCTTCAGCCCGGAAACTACTGTAATGGTCTCTCGATCTCGGGCAGTACGACCTTCTCCCCAGGTCTCTATTACATCGACGGCAACTTCTCGATCCAGGGAAACGCGACGGTCACTGGAACTGGCGTTACATTCTATGTCACCAGGAAAGGAACGACCTCCATCGCCGGGAACGTGACCGCCACATTGAGCGCGCCGACAAGCGGGACCTATGCCGGAATATTGTTCTTCGGTGACAGGTCGGCGACGAGTTCCAGCAACAATCAAATAACCGGAAACAACGGTTCCATGCTCACGGGCGTTCTTTACTTCCCGACGCAGCTGCTCACCTACACGGGAAATTCGGGAGCGTTGACCACCTGTACGCAGCTCATTGCCGACATGATCACCTTCACCGGGTCAACCGCCGTTTCCAACGCATGTTCGGGAACGGGCGTCAATCCGTTCACGTCGCCGGGACAGACCTACGCCTCGCTGGTTCAATAGCGAGCGAGTTGAAGCGGCGAGGCGCGATGCGCCGGCCGCGAAGCGGCGCGCGAACAGAAATTGAAGGCGTTGGTAAGCGGATGCGCGATCCGTTAACCATCGTTTTGCGGTCCCAGCAAGTCTCGCAGCGGCCGTTGAAACCGCTTGCACGTCACCTTGCGATCTCGCTGCACGTATCAGACGGAATGCATCCGGCTCCTCGCACTGCGTTGCCGTAATCGGCGACGAGGCCGACCACGCCGGCGACCGCGTCATCGTGCGGCTTTCCCTTTAAGGGTGGCAGGCGGTGGCGGTAAGTGGCACTGACGCAAACTGAGGAAGCAGGCCGGCGACAACCGAGGTGAAGGTGTAATTCGCCGTCACCTGAGATCCCGCGGTATAACCCACGTTCCCGCAGCTTGTCCCCGCGGTGTAAGTAAAATCACTGCTGGGGATCGACAGGCCATACGCCTGAGATGCCGCATAGGAGGGGACATTGCTACATTTTGAGGGGCTCACCGCGGCGCAACGGGCCGCCGCAGTCACCGCGTACTGCAACGATGACTGGGTCCAGAATGCTCGACCGCATTCGACAATTCCGAACACAAACAGCAGAAGGACCGGGAGGACAAAGGCTGCTTCAACTCCCATAGCGGCGTCGCAGGCGCGACACAGCCGCGTCAGCAAACTACGGCCTGGCCCGTCGGGAACCGCCACAGTATTCAGACCTGGACGTATCACTGGATTCGCACCGTCGTAGTTGATGTCAGCGGCGTTGGTCGCGGTAGTCCCGGCCACGGGAACAGGGTCGTGAATGAAACCTGGGAATTGACGGTAACGTAGGTTCCCGGACTGCCACCGCTTGCACAGATCCCGGTGCAGTTTGGCGGGGTGCCGGACGCAGAGGTGATCCCTGAAGTCGCGTTTGGGCAGCCACAAGACTCTGTTGGAGCAGGGGATGCCTGGATCGCTGCCGGACCGCCGCTGGTGACGGCGTTGGCGATGCTGGTCGCGTCGAAACCACTCTTGACCGCATAACCGGCGCCCGCTTGCGCCGCAGCGGTCACCTGCACCTGATCCCAGTACGCCCTTCCAAAATCCACGACGCCGAGAAGCAGCAGCATCAGTATCGGCGCCAGCAGGCCGAACTCAATGGCGGGGCTGCCCCGATTATCCCGCAAAACGTTGTGCGCAAAAAAACGCAGCGGTGACCTGCTGCGCCCGCGCCATCTTGGGTTCCTGGTCATGGTTGGATTGATTCCCTTCGGGCCGCGTTCCACCTCACTCGGCGAGACTCGCTGTCCCACCGATTGGCAGTTCGCCTGCCGCGCCAGAGCAATTGCTGGGGTAGTTGAACTGCGAGGAGGCCTTATAGACGATTGAGAACGCGACGATCTGCGTGCAGACACTGCCGCCGCTGCCGCCCGAATAGAACAACCCCTGGCTCGGGAAATAGACCAGCCCGGTGATATCGGTCGATGCGCCCGACGAGATCGTGTTCACGCCGGTGGTGGTGCTGGTGTATTGGTTCCCGTCGGTAACGGTGGGATTGGGAGCTCTTGGGTCCTGCCAAAGGGCGATGCCCTGCACCGGATACCCGCTGACGCTCGTGGTCGGTGCGCTGATCGACAGGGCGGAACTGCCAGTGATGTTCACGTTGCCGATGTCGATGCCGCTGCCCGCGCTGGTGGTCAGGACGATCGTCACGCTGGTGCCGGTCACCGTTGCGCCGTTGCTGATGATGAGATTGCCGCTTAGGCAGGTAGTCGGCTTCGTTGAGCCAGTGCAGGTGCCACCGCCCTGGCCGTCAAGAATGTAGACGCCCGAACTCAACGTAACCGTAGTACCTCCGGCCGAGGCAAATTTGATCACGTCGTTTTTGTTGACGCCGGTGGCTCCTCCGTAAACGGTAGTACTGAGCGTCACAGTGGTCGAAGTGACTGCACTCACCGTCGTGCCCGCGGGTATTCCCGATGTGTGGGTCGTATCGCTGGCCGTCATCCCGACAGAGACGCCGGATGTTGACGGAAACGCCAAAATCGTGGTGCCGCTTGGCCCGGGGCTGGTGCTTGTGGTCAGGGCTGCTGTCGCCACGGTGATCGTTAGCGCCGCATTGCCGTTGGTTCCACAATAGTTGCCGGGACTCAACGCCTGAGTCGTGGTGACTACAAGGTTGGTGTGGTCGCAACTCCCCGTCGCGGCGGGGATTGTGCGAGCGGCGTAGGGATCGACGATCGCCCGCTGGTTGTACTTAATCGCATTGGTTACATTCAACGTTCCATCGCAGGTCCCGCTGTCGCATTTGGTGGCGTCACGCAGATAGAGGCTGTTGATGCTGAGCGTGGCGCCCGTTTTGACGTCGATGGAATCGGTGTCGCTGTTATTGAGCAGGTTGTCGGCGACCTGACAGTTTCCGCCGACCGTGACGTTGGCGCTGGTGCCGCCGAAGATGCTGTGGATGTCGCCGGTGCGGGTGTCGAGCGCCAGGATGCAGACGTTACCCCCTTGCAAGCCGACCGCGCGGGCCGAGACGCTCGGTGCCGAGGCCAGGACGAACTGAGCGAATCGCGATTGTTGGGGCTGCGTTACGATAACTTCCCACGCCGTGCTGTCCTGAGTATAGCTGCCCTGTGTCGGCGGGGAATTGACCGCGGCGGTGACCCCGCCCGGGGCGTTACAAGTGAGGCTGCCATGCGAATTGGGCGCGCCGGCCGAACTACAGGCAAAGCCCGATTGTGCTAACACCGCCAGCGCGTTGACATAGCCGCTCTGCCCGCCGGTGACGCCAATCACTGCGCTATACGCTGCCTGATCGGCGGCGTTCTGCACGTTCCGCTGAGCCGCCAACCACGACGCGACATCGACGGCAACGCCGGCGAAGCCGGCCATCACGACGAACCCGAACGCGGTTACGAGAGCGGTGACGCCGCGCCGGTCGCGGAGAAATTTGGCGATCATTGGTACCTCTGCAAGCTGAGATACGGCTATAAGGCACACCGGACTCTTAATGGGTAGTTGCTTGATCTCGCAAAATTGGCGGGAATAAAAGAAGGGTAAATGGACTGATAACCGGCATCGCGAAAATCTTGCTAAAAACCGATTTGGAAGGAACGTATGGTCCAATCCGACCAATACTTCGCCGACGTCGATGTAGGACTCAGGATTCCCCTCTTGCCTCAACCGCCTTCGCTAACATTTCGGCGGGTCTCGCGACTCCACTTGTCCGCCGAAGCCTTGGCGTAGGCGGATGGGTGAGGGATGCAGAGATGCAGATACGTCCTATGATTTCTGTTCGGGCGCGGATGAGGGGTCTTCCGCTCACGTCACGGTTGCCTGTATCCGGTAGCGTTCGTCGCGCCACGCGCCTTCGCTCATTACCGCGCAGAGCCGGTCGACTGCGTCCGAGATATCCACATAGCGCGTATAGAGCGGCGCGAGCCCAAAGCGCAGAACATCGGGCGCGCGGAAATCGCCGACGACTCCCTTGTCGATCAACGCACGCATGATCGCGTAACCGTGCGGATGGCGCAGCGAAACCTGGCTCCCGCGTTCTTCTGCGTTTCTCGCGCACGCGATCTCGAAGCCTGGACAGCGCCTTTCCACGAGTGCGAGAAAGAGATCGCCGAGCGCCTTTGATTTCTCGCGGATGTCGTGCATCGCGATGCCATCGAAGGTCGCAATGCCTTCGGCGAGAGCAGCCATGCTTAGAATCGGCGGCGTCCCGCAGAGCTGGCGCAGGATTCCGCCGGCCGGCCGGTAGTCGTCCCCGAATTCGAATGGCGCGGCGTGGCCCATCCAGCCGCTTAATGGCTGCTGCAGCGCCTCCTGGAGGCGCCGCGCCACATAAAGAAAAGCGGGCGCTCCAGGCCCGCCATTCAGATATTTGTAGCCGCAACCGATCGCCAGATCGGCATGGTCGCGATTGAGGAACAATTCAACCGCCCCGGCGCTGTGGCTGAGGTCCCACAGGATCAGTGCACCCACTTCATGCGCGGCGTCGCCCAGCGCGGGCATGTCATGGATGGCGCCGGTCTTGTAGTGAATGTGTGTGAGAGCGACGAGTGCTGTTTCGGCGTTCACGGCATCGCGGATGTTTTCCCGCTCGACCATGCGCAATTCGGCCGCGCCGCCAAGCAACCGTTCGAGGCCCTGCAGAACATAGAGATCGGTCGGAAAATTCCCGCGCTCGGAAACGATGACGCGGCGCGGCGCCATGTGACGAATGGCGGCGCCGGCAAGCTTGAAGAGATTGACCGAAGTGGAATCGGCGACAATCACCTCGTCGTCATTCGCGCCGATCAGGGGCGCGATCCGGGCGCCGATCCGCGCCGGCATTCCAATCCAGTCATGCGCATTCCAGCTGGATACGAGATCGCGGCCCCATTCGCGCATAATGAGGCGTTCGAGTGCCGCGGGCGCTCGCGCCGGCAGCGCGCCGAGCGAGTTGCCGTCGAGATAGATGAGATTCTCCGGAAGGACGAAGCGCGCGTGCGCATGCGCCAGCGGATCGGCGCGGTCCATCGCCGCGCAATCCGCCCGGCTATACATAGCGGGGGATGGGGCCGTTGTGCGGCGTCATGCGATCGGAAAGATCGAACATGACTTCGTCGATGTAACACCAGCCCCAGCCTTCCGGCGGATCGTAGCCTTCGATGATGGGATGGCGCGTCGCATGGAAGTGTTTGGTGGCGTGGCGGTTCGGCGAATTATCGCAACACCCGACATGTCCGCAGGTTCGGCAGAGCCGCAAATGCACCCAGGGAGAACCGGTCTTCAGGCACTCCTCGCAGCCAAGCGCACTCGGCGTCACATCACGAATCCCCGCCATATGTCTGCAACTTGAACTCATCGTCCGTCCCGGCTTCCAGTCTTCGGTAATCGTTGCACCGGCAAATCCTTAGCGCAGAGGACGCGGGGGATGCGCAGGGGACGCAGTGGAAAATGTTGCGCGCCTCTGGCGCGCTATTCGTCTTCCTCTGCGTCCTCTGCGCAACCTCTGCGTCCTCTGCGCTGAATCTTCCTTAAGGCGTCGCGGGCGATTCGGCGAGCCAGGCATGGATGGAGGCGACCACCTGGGCACCCTCGCCCACCGCGGAGGCGACGCGCTTGACGGAACAGGCGCGCACGTCGCCGATCGCGAAGATGCCCGGCCAGCTTGTCTGCATGGGACGAAAGGCGCGATTGAGTTCCGGATTGGTGCGCACGAACCCTTTCGCATCGACTTCGACGCCCGACGACGCAAGCCAATCCGCATTCGGCTCTGCACCCATGAAGAGAAAGAGATGACGGACGGGCCGGCGGGTTTCGCGTCCGGACGGACGGTGAACCCAGCGCACCGAGTCGAGATGGCCGTTCTCTCCTTCCAAAGCGGCAAGTTCGGTTTCCGCGAGGACCTCTATGTTGTCCTGTGCGGCAATTCTGTCGACGAGATAGCTTGACATCGAAGCGCGAAGGTCGCGTCCGCGCATCAGGAGCCACACTTTCGTGGCGTGCGTTGCCAGAAACACGGCGGCCTGGCCGGCGGAATTGCCGGCGCCGACAAGCGCCACTTCCTCATTCACGCAAAGCTTGGCTTCAATCGGCGAGGCCCAGTAATGGACATGGGAGCCTTCGAATTCGGCGAGGTTCGCGATGTTCGGGCGGCGATAGCGCGCACCTGTCGCGATCACCACGGCGCGCGCGCGGATGCGTTGGTCGCGCGCGGTTTCGAGCACGAATTCGCGATCCGGGCCGCTGCGCAGGCGCTGGATTTCTTCGGGAATCGCCATCTCGACGCCGAATTTCTGCGCCTGGTTGAAGGCGCGCGCCATCAGCCTCATGCCGGTAATCCCGGTCGGAAAGCCGAGATAGTTCTCGATGCGCGCGGAGGCTCCGGCCTGACCGCCGAAAGCGCGGCAATCGAGCATGAGCACCGACAGCCCCTCGGAACCGGCATAGACCGCCGCCGCGAGACCGGCGGGACCCGCGCCCGCGATCGCCACGTCGTAGAGTTTTGCTTCATCGATGGGTTTGATGAGCCCAAGGCACCGGGCGAGTTCGTTTTCGCTCGGATTGCGTAACATCTGTCCGCCCGGACAGAGCACGATCGGTAGCCCGTCGGATTCGACATGATAGCGCTCGACGGCCTGTGCTGCCTCGTCGGTTTCGGGATCGAGCCGTTGGTGCGGATGGCCGTTGCGCGTCAGATAACCTTCGAGCCGCAGGACATCGCTGTCGTCGGCCCGGCCGATGATCACCGGGCCGCCATAACCGCTTTCGATCAGCGCGACGCGCCTGAGGATGAGCGCCCGCATGATGCGCTCGCCCAGATCCGCTTCCTGCACCATCAGATCGCGCAGGCGCGGCGGCGGAATCACGATCGCTTCGATCGCGGATTGGGCAACGCCGTCCGCCAGCGCGGCACTCCCGGAGAGCGAGGTGAGCTCGGCCATGAACGAGCCCGGGGTGTGGGTGACGATCGCCTCGTGGCTTCCCATCGCGTCGTGTTGTGCTACCGCGACTTCGCCCGACAGGATGACGACCATTCCCGGGCTCGTTTCGCCCGCTGTCATCACCCGTTCGCCCTTGGCCCAGCTTCGCACCTCTCCGAAGCGGCGCGCGCGCGCGAGATCGGATGTATCCAGTGTTGGAAACATCTGCTCGCGCCGCGTTTCGATCGTCGGACGTGCGTTTGAAGCCATAGGCGGGAACTTTTTTCCGGGACTGTTCTACACCGTCGAGCTTTTTATTATTACATCGTCATGGCCGGGCTTGTCCCGGCCACCCATGAACACCGTGTCTGTCGCAATCCCCACGACGCATTCATCGCAGGATGAGCGTCAAGGCGCGCACTTCCCCACATGGTATTCATGGATGGCCGGGACAACGGCCCGGCCATGACGAGTTTGGCATGTTCCGTTCCGCGGGAGCGGATGCTTTATTTCGCCTTCGGCCTGAGCCCTGAAACGAGTGCGCGGAAGGCTTCGCCGACCATCGCAGTGAAATCGCAGTCGAGCTTTCCCGCGAGCCGCAGCATCACCGCGCCGTGCAGCATCGCCCAGAAGACATGTCCGATGAGCACGGGGTCGCCTTCGAGGATTCCCGCCTCCACGAGCGGATGAATGTGGCGCGTCAGCGTCAGCCGGGCGCGCTCCGCGGCGTGCGCGAGCTCGGGATAGGCGGCGTCGTCCTGCGAAAGATCGAACATGAGCTTGTAGGACGTGGGGTCTTCGAGTGCGAAGCGGATATAGGCTTCGCCTGCAGCGCTGGCCCGCGCGGGCGCGTCGCCGGGGCCGGTATAGGCGTCTTCCAGCGCGCGGGAAAACTTGTTGAAGGCGCGCGCGCGCACGGCGGCCAGGATTGCGTCCTTGTCCTTGAAATAGCGGTAGGGTGTCATCGGACTGACACCGAGCTCGGCAGCCAGCTCGCGCAGCGTGAAGCCCTGCGGCCCCCGCGCATAGAAGAGATGCGCCGCCACCTCGCACAGGCGCTCGCGAAAATCGGTCACCTCGGCTTTGGTCAATACTCGCGGCATCGATGGCTGGCTCGGCTTGACAGCATGTAACGTACAACATAAATTTATATTGTACGCAACATTATTCTGAGGTTCGCCATGAACGCTCCGGCACGCGTCAATCCTTACCTCGCCGGCAATTTCGCGCCCGTCCGCAGCGAAGACGATTTCTCCGATTTGCCCGTCAAGGGGGAGATTCCGCGGGAGCTTGCGGGCGTGCTTTTCCGGAACGGGCCGAATCCCCAATTCGAGCCCCGCGATCCCGGCCATCACTGGTTCGCGGGCGACGGGATGATCCACGCTTTTTCCTTTGCGGACGGGAAGGTCTCCTACCGGAACCGCTTCGTGCGAACACCCCGCTGGGAGCTCGAGCATGCGGCGGGCCGATCCCTCTTCGGCACCTTCGGCAATCCCCTGACCAGCGATCCGGCTGTGCTCGAGAAGGATTCCGGCGTCGCCAACACCAACATCGTCTGGCATGGGGACCGGCTGCTGGCACTTGAGGAGGCACATCAGCCCTTCGAGCTTGATCCGCAGACGCTCGAACCGCGCGGCTATATCCCCTACGCCGGCCCCGCCAACCGTTTCACGGCCCATCCCAAGATCGACCCCGAAACGGGCGAACTCGTGTTCTTCGGCTACATGGCGGGCGAAGGGTTCTTTTCAGACCAGATTGCGTATGGCGTCGTCGGCGCCGACGGCAAGGTTTCGCGCCTCGACATGTTTGCCGCGCCCTATGCGAGCATGATCCACGATTTCTTCGTAACGAAGAGCCATGTCGCTTTTCCGGTGCTGCCGCTAGCCGGCAGCCTCGAACGCGCGATGAACGGCGGACCCGCTTTCGCCTGGGAGCCCGAAAGAGGCTCGCATATTGGCCTCATGCGCCGGGACGCCGGTGTCGAAACAATGCGCTGGTTCACCACCGACCCCTGCTACCTGTTCCATCCGATGAACATGTGGGAGGATGGCGACAGGCTGTACGCCGATGTCATGCAATACGAAAACCCACCGCTGTTCCCCAATGCGGATGGATCGCCTGGCAAGCCGGCTGTCGCGCGGCTCGCGCGCTGGACCTTCGATCTCGCAGGCCGGACCGACACGATCGCGCGCGAATATATCGACGACATGGCGGGCGAGTTTCCGCGCTTCGACGAGCGCCGCGCCGGACTCGGCTACAGGCACGGCTATTTCGCGGCCAGCACGCGCGGCGCAACCGATGTGAGTTTCGATTCCATCGCCCATATCGATGTGCGCTCCGGGCACAGGCAGGTCCATACGTTTCCTTCGGGAGACTCGCCGGGCGAACCCGTGTTTGTTCCGCGCGGCGATGCGGAGGGCGATGGCTGGCTGCTTGCGGTCGTCTATCGCGGCGGCGAAAACCGCAGCGACATCGCGGTCTTCGACGCGATGGATGTGGCGAGGGGGCCTGTCGGCACGGCGCGCCTGCCGCGGCGCGTGCCTTTCGGATTTCACGGCAATTGGGTGACGCGATGATGGATCTGTTGCGGGCATTTCGGCCCGTCGCCGCAGATTTTCTCTCCACGATCGCTTTCATCGCGGTCTACGTCGCGACGGGAAACATTTATGCCGGTGTCGGCGCGGGCATGGCGACAGGCTTCATGCAGATCGCCGCGCTCAAATGGCGCGGGCGTCGAATCGATCTGATGCAATGGGCGAGCCTGGCCCTGGTCGTCGTGCTCGGTTCGGCGACATTGCTGACGCGCGATCCGCGCTTCATCATGGTCAAGCCGACCATTGGCGCCTTTGCGATCGCAACCGTCATGCTGCGGCCGAACTGGATGGCGCGCTATATGCCGCCCGCGGTGACCGAAAACATTTCACCGCGCACGCCGCTCATCTGGGGTTATGTGTGGTCGGTCGCGATTTTCGCGCTGGGCATTGCGAATCTGTTCGTCGCGTTCGTCTACGGTCCGAAGATCTGGGCCTGGTTTACCGCCTTCGTGCCCATCTCGGTGCAGCTGTCGCTATTTCTTGCGCAATACGCGCTGCTTCGCCACGCGGTCATTCGCACGATCCGCTCCCGCGTAGCCGCTGCGTAGCACAGGATCGGTTGCCCCCTCACCCAAGGGGCCGGCGACCCTAATTGTCGTCGTCGTTGTCGCTGTTGTTGTTGGTCTTATTGTTGTTGGGATTGTTGTTGCTGCCGTTGGCGCCCTCGGTGTTGTCGCCCTTGTTGCGGCGTTGGGCGAGAGCCGTCTTGCAAGTCTCGCTGAGCTTGTCGATGTTTTGCTTCAGACACCGCCGCCGCTTGTCGGCATTGGCGCAATATTTTTCGATATCGTCGGCGCACGCCACGCGTAATCCGTGCCCGTGGCGGCCTTCATGCGCGAGTTTCTCGTTGCGGTTGTTCTGCGGCCCACAGGCCGCGACCAGGCCGGCGAGCAGAGCAATCGTGGCCACTCGTGCCGACATGCGCGGCCATGCCACTTCCGTCATGCGCATTTTCGTCCTCGCGGATTGAGCCTTCGGAGCACAGTGCGCGTGATGCAATCGCAGAAGAGTTCCGGCGTCAACCCGAGGCCCTACTCCCACGCTTCAACGAGGTAGGGCCGCACGGTGTCGCCCGTCATTACCAGAACGACCCGGCGGGTCGCGTGCCGGCCGGCGTAGCTTGCGTCAACGTCGATTTCGAAGGTGCGTCCGCCAATATCCGATCCGGGCGCGATCGTGGCGCCGCCGGATGTGCTTTGGGTTGTCGACAGGCCAACCTGCGTGAACGCGCCGGAGCGCTGGGCCATGATTTTGTCCACCTGCCCCGGATTGCCGGGATTTAGCGCGGTCAGGACTACACGCGGCGCCAGATTGGGATCGGGACTGTCATTGCGCGAATACACTGTCAGCGCGGATCGCACCTTTTCGAACAGCTGCGGCGTCATGCCGAGGACGAGATTGAGTTCCGAGACGGTCTGGAAGTCGGCGTGCCGGGGGCGCCAGGAGCGGCCGGCGGCGGCATAATCCTGGTCGGTGCCGCCGTGAAGCGTGTGGGCGTCGTCGCTTCCGGGCTCCGTGCGCCACTCGACGATGCGATCGGTGATCACGCTGGCTGTCCTGGAATCGAGGCCGACCGATTCGAACAGCGGGAGCAAATCTTCCCCATCGGTCTCGTTGAGATCGAACTTCCCATCCTCGTCCTGCACCGAGACCGTCATGTCGATGCCTTCATAGGAGAACTTGTAGGGATATCCGTCCACGCGCCAGCGATCGGCCGGGCGCGAATCCTGGAGCGCGAGCAGTGCGCGCACAATGGCGGCGTCGAGATCGGCCTCGAGATGGGCGCGGACGAGCGCTCTGCGCTCGGTGCGCACTGAGGTGAGCGTCAGCTCCTGGGCGGCGGCGGCCATCATGGCGAGCATCGCCACTGTCCACAGAACCGAAATGAGCGCCCAGCCGCGTTCGCGAGCGCGTGTCATGCGTCTCCCGCTATCATTTTCCCTGCTGCAGGAAAAGCGGCTGCACGTCGGGAAGCTTGCGGCGAAGCTCGTCGGTCACCGAGAGCGCCCGCTTGGGATCTGACACGACATGCGGCGTGATCAATACCATCAGCTCCGTCTTGGCGACGCTGTCGCCGGTGTTGGTGAACAGGTGACCGAGATAGGGAATGTCCTGCAGGAACGGGATGCCGCCCTTGGTCTTGCTGACCTGGTTGCTGAACAGGCCGCCGAGCGCGACCGTTTCGCCGTCCATCACGGATACCGAACTCACGATCTTGCGCTGCTGGATGGTGGGTGAGTTGATGCTCGAGCTTGTAGTCGACGTCGGCTCGGCCACTTCCTGGTCGATATCCATCATCACCTGGCCGCCGCGGTTGACGCGCGGCGTCACCTGCAGGATTACGCCTGTGTCGAGATACTGCACGCTGTTCACCTGCGGCGCGTTGGTATCGATCGTGCTGACTGAGGTCGCCGTCACGATAGGCACCTGGTCGCCGACCTCAAGCGAGGCCGTCTGGTTGTTGAGCACCAGCACTTCCGGTGCGGACAGAACCTCGACATGCGTCTCGGTTGCGATCGCGCTCAGAACGGCTTGCAGACTGTTGCCATTGGCGAACATGTAGGTAAAGCCCGGCAGTGCCGCCAGCAGCGGCGAGGCGGGAGGAGCTGCGAGCGTCGCGGCGTTGGTCAGAGAAAAGGTGCTCAGGCTGTTGGGTGTGCTGTTGGGCTGGTAGAAATACTGAAAGCCGAATTGCGTGCTCTTGTTGAGCGTGACCTCTGCGATCGCCGCTTCGAGCAGCACCTGCATCGGTTGAACGTCGAGGTCGCGCAACGCGTCGGATATCACCTTGTATTCGCGCGGCGTGGCCAGAATCACCAGCGCATTGTTCGATTCGTCGGCGGTGATGTTGACCGAGCTGATATTCTCCCGCGACACGCCACCTACCGTCTCGTAGCGGCCTCCTGTGCGCGCACCTTGCTGTTCGACGGGAGTGGTGACCGGCTGGAAGGGCACGCTCGGACTCTGGCTGCGGTTGGCTGTCAGCGAGTTGCCGCCCATGCTCGTATTCGAGGTCCCGCTCGTGCCGGTATTTTGCCCGAAGTTCGTACCGCTACCGAGGCCGCCCGGTGCGCCGGTGCCCGATGTGCCGCTCGTGCCCGTCGTACCCGATGTGCCCGTCGTGCCCGTAGTGCCCGATGTGCCGGATGTGCCCCCTGCGTTGAAGCGCGAGGCGCCGCTCTGCGTGGGTTGCGGTGGCGATTCCGTGGAACTGGAGCCGAACAATGTCTTGATCAGCGTGGCGGCGATGTCGGTCGCCCGCCCGTTCTGCACGCGATAGACATAGATCTTCTTGTCGTTGCCTTCCCCCGGTCGGTCGAAGCGTTCCACCCACGCCCGCAACTGGTCGAGGTAGCGTTGCTGGGGCGAGATGGCGAGCACCCCATTCAGCCTTTCGATCGGCACGAAGCGCACCACGCCCGCGATCGGGCTGTCGGTGCCCCCGATCAGATCGCTCAGTTCTTTCGCCAGCTCGTCGGCATCCATGTATTTGGGCTCGAACAGCGCGAATGACATGCCCGCGAGCCAGTCCTGATCGAAGAGCGCGATGTCTTCGAGCAGTGTTTGCCGTTGCTGGGCGGTGCCTTCGATGATGAGCACGTTGCGCGCGGGATCAACCCGGATCGTACCCTCCGTGCCGGCCATCGGCTCCAGCAGCTTTTGCATCGCCGTCGCGCCCACATATCTGACGTGCACGACTTCCATGCCATAGCCCTGCATTTTCGTGACCGCGGGCGGCGCCGTCGTGCCCACCTGCTTGTGGGCGTCGGCGATCGGCATCACGTCGTAGATGCCGTTTGAGTGCACGAGCGCGAGCCCGTTGAGGCCGAGAGCCTGTTCGAGCGCGGGCAGGACCTGCGCACGGGCGAGCGGCTGACTGGTCTGGATAGTGACTGTGCCGGTCACATTGGCGGCAATCTCGTAATTCAGCTTCAGGTAGTCGCCGAGCACGGCCTTCGCCACATCGCGCACATCGGCATTGACGAAGTTGAGCGTGATGCCGCCTGAGGTCTCGTTCATGCCCCCGTTTTGCGCGTTCGGAGGATAATTGGCCGGTTCGCCAGGCTGCGCCGGGCCACCCGAGGGGCCGCCAGGAAAGCCCGGCCTGGGCGGTATCGGACCGGCCGGCTGGGCTGCGGCGGACAAAGTGCAAAGGAGCAGCGCCAGAGCGGGCCACACAAACCTGCGCTGCTGGCGGACTCGAACGGGTTTCGCGGTTATAGCCATCACTAAGCCCCTGGACACCTTTCCTTATAGGCAAATCGGGACGCCGCCGTCTGCATCATTTTCGGCAGGCGCGAATTGCGCGGAGGCTCGAAGGCCCACGCGGGTCCGAAGACCGCACCCAGCCCGATGGCCGGTTCCTGAGTGCTTTCGAACCATCCCCGGCGTCCGAAGTAAAGGGAGGAGCCGCCCGATTCCGGCGGAGGAACGCGTTCGTGACCGTCCTTGAGCACTCAACGCAGATGCTTGCGCACCACGAGCTTCAATCCCGACCAGATGTCCGTCACCGCGCAGACCTTCACGTCGACGAGATCCGTCCTGAGCGCACGGGTGCGCACCGCATCTTCAGTGACGTCGGTCGCGATCCTGGACGATTTCTTGTACCACGATACCCAGATTGCGCCGTCGGGCTTGATCGCCCGGCGAGCTCGCGGCAAGTCGCGGTCGAGTTCCTTCAACGATGTCACAAACAGATGCACGAGATCGCAATTCTCAGCTCTCGCAACAAAGGATAAGCCGCGCGGCAGCGGCGCGAGCCAGTCGCGATACTCGGCCGGCGCCGCGATGGTGAAGAGCGTCATTCCCTCGCTGATGCCAAGCTTCTTCGCAAGTGGCGTTCCGGAATAGCCAGCCACGATCAGCCCCCGAGCCGCCACGGCGGATAGCGGCGATTCTCACCCGCATGATATAGACAGAGCTTCACTCCCGCCGGATCGATGAGCCACGCTTCGCGCCAGAGCCAGCGTTGATCTTCGGGATCGCTGTCGAAGACGATTCCCTTTGCTTTCAGCTCGGCAACGCGACTGTCCAGATCCGCGCACTCGAAATAGACGTGCACGTCGCCGGGTTCGAATTCGTTCGTTGCGTGCACGGAAAACGTCGCCTCGCCGTCCGGGAGTTCAAACCGCGCGTACGGCCCGTGCTTTACGATCAGCCGGAGGCCGAGTTTTTCATAGAACGCAATCGACGCATCAACGTCGCGCGCCGGCACGGTTATCTGATTCAATCGCACGACGCACCTCTTGAATTGCAATTGCCGGCGCCGCAATGGTGCCGAGCGTCGATCCCTCCTGATGCCGAGCTTGGGCGGCTCACCTTTCCCCCGGTTTAAATTAAGCCGGGGCGATCAAGCTCAGGGTGAGGATGCTTACCTGGTCTTCTCGCTAGACCTCCGCGCGCGCGGGAATCCTTTCCGCCTCGATCTCTTCCTGGTCGCCCGCTTCGCCATTCGGCGCGATCCAGCCTTTGAGATCGGCACTCGGCGGCATTCCGACGATATTGTAGCCGGCGTCGACGAAGTGAATCTCGCCGGTCACGCCCGCCGACAGGTCGCTTAGCAGATAGAGCGCGGCATTGCCCACATGGTCGAGCGCGATGTTCTTCTTGAGCGGGCTGTGCGCCCGGTTCCAGCGGAACACGGTTCGCGCCTCGCCGATCACCGATCCCGCGAGCGTGCGCATCGGGCCGGCGGAAATCGCGTTGACGCGGATGCCGTCGCGGCCGAGATCGGCGGCGAGATAGCGTACGCTCGCCTCGAGCCCAGCCTTGGCGACGCCCATCACGTTGTAGTTCGGGGTGACCCGGCTCGCGCCCAGATAGGTGAGCGTGAGAAGCGCGCCGCCTTGGCCGCCCGCTGCGGGAGGCGTCATCAGACGCGCCGCGCGTTGGGCGACCGCGGTGAACGAGTAGCAGGAAATGCTCAGGCTACGGACGAAATTGGCGCGCGTGGTATCGACGTAGCGCCCCTTGAGCTCGTTCTTGTCGGAGTGGGCGATGGCATGCACGAGGAAATCGAGCGCGCCCCACTCCGAGCCGAGCACGGCGAACGCTTCGTCGAGCTGCGCATCGTCTTCGACATCGCAGGGCAGCACAATGCGTGAGCCGATCGACGTCGCGAGCGGCTTCAGCCGCCGCGCCTGCGCCTCGCCCTGATAGGTGAAGGCCACGTCCGCGCCCTGACGGGCCAGCGCGCGGGCGATTCCCCAGGCGATGGAATGGTCGTTGGCCACCCCCATCACGAGGCCGCGCCGTCCACCCATCAAGCCCCTGGAATTCGTCATGCTCTGTCCGTTTCCTTTCATTCAGCCGTGATACCGCTCGAAAACCAGCGTCGCATTGGTGCCGCCGAAACCGAAACTGTTCGACAGAGCCCGCTCGATTTTGGCGCCGTCGATGCGCGAGCGCACGACGGGCGCGTCGGCGATTTCGGGGTCCAGCTCGTCGATATTGGCGCTCTCTGCGATGAATCCGCCCTGCATCTGCAGAAGCGAATAGATCGATTCCTGCACGCCCGCGGCGCCGAGCGAATGGCCGGTGAGGGATTTGGTCGAATTGACGGGCGGGATGCGCGACCCGAACACTTCGCGCAACGCGGCGATTTCCGTTGCGTCGCCTACCGGCGTCGAAGTGCCGTGCGCGTTGATGTAATCGATGGGGCCGTTCACGGTGGCGAGCGCCTGTCGCATGCAGCGCACCGCGCCCTCGCCCGACGGCGCCACCATGTCATGGCCGTCCGACGTAGCGCCGTAGCCGACGAGCTCGGCGTGGATTTTCGCGCCGCGCGCTTTTGCATGCTCGAGTTCCTCCAGCACCAGCACGCCGCCGCCGCCGGAAATGACGAATCCGTCGCGCGACCTGTCGAAGGCCCGCGAGGCTTTTTCCGGCCTGTCGTTGAAGTGAGACGACATGGCGCCCATCGCGTCGAAGAGCACGGAGAGCGTCCAGTCGAGTTCCTCGCCGCCGCCCGCAAACACGATGTCCTGCTTGCCCCATTGAATGAGCTCGCCCGCATTGCCGATGCAATGGGCGCTGGTGGAACAGGCGGAGCTGATCGAGTAGTTGACGCCCTTGATCTTGTACCAGGTGGAGAGATTGGCGGAGCAGGTGGACGACATCGCCTTGGGCACCGCGAACGGGCCGACGCGTTTTGGTCCCTTCCCGGGCTCGGAGCGTGCGGTATCCGCCGCCGCGACAATCGCCCTCGTTGACGGTCCGCCAGAGCCCATGATCAGTCCCGTGCGCGGATTGACGATATCCTTCTCTTCAAGGCCGGAATCGGCCAGCGCCTGTTCCATCGCCAGAAAATTGTATGCGGCGCCCTCGCCCATGAAGCGCCGCGCGCGGCGGTCGACTCTCTCCTCCAGATTCACCTTGGGGCTGCCATGCACCTGGCAGCGAAAGCCCATGTCGCGATAGGTTTCGGCAAGGGTGATTCCGGAGCGCGTCTCGCGCAGCGAGGAGGTGACCTCCTGCGCGTTGTTTCCGATCGACGACACGATTCCCATGCCGGTAACAACCACGCGCCTCACGCAACGATCTCCTTCTTCAAGTCTGTGCCCGACGGCGATCTGTTCAGGCCGGGACGGCCGCCGACGCGAGCGCCGATTGCGCCTGCTCGGTGAACAGGCCGACGCGCAGATCCTTCGCCTCGTAGATCACCTTGCCGTCGACCTTCATGATGCCGTCGGCAACGCCGACGACCAGCCGCCGCATGATCACCCGTTTCAGGTCGATGTAGTAGCTGACCAGTTTTGCACTCGGCAGCACCATGCCCGAAAATTTGACTTCGCCGACGCCGAGGGCGCGCCCGCGTCCCAGACCACCGAGCCAGCCCAGAAAGAACCCGACAAGCTGCCACATCGCGTCGAGCCCCAGGCAACCCGGCATGACCGGATCGTTCTGGAAATGGCATTTGAAGAACCAGAGGTCAGGGTGCACGTCCAGCTCGGCTTCGATTTCGCCCTTGTTCTGGCTTCCGCCATGCTCGGAAATCCTGGTGATGCGGTCGAACATGAGCATGGGCGGCAGGGGAAGGCGGGGCCCTCCGGCGAAAAGGTCGCCGCGCGCGCAGGCGAGCAGGCCCTGCATGTCGAAGCTCGGCTTACGTCCCTCCATGCGTTCTATCCCTGTGTGGCCCTTGACAGAATGGGCCTGTTGGCGATTTCCTGCGGATTAGAAATGTTCTAATCAGTGACCTGAAGCGCAGCTTGGCTAAAATGAAGCGCGGGTGTCAGCCGCGCAAGGTGGAGAGCTGAAATCAAGCCATGGGACGATCAAAAAGGCAGTTTGCCGAATCGACGAAATCGGGCGCCAGGCTGCGCGCGGCGGGGTTGCGCCCCACGCGGCAGCGGCTGCGGCTAGCAGACGTGCTCTTCCGCCATGGCAACCGCCACGTCACGGCGGAACTGCTTCATCAGGAGGCGCAGGATGCGGGCTGCACGGTTTCGCTGGCGACCGTCTACAACACGCTGCATCAGTTCACCGCCTCGGGTCTTCTGCAGCAGGTGATTGTCGATCCTTCGCGAAGCTATTTTGACACCAATACCGGTTCCCATCAGCATTTCTACGACGAGGAGGATGGCGAGCTGATCGACATCGCGGGCGACACGGTCGAGGTCTCGGGCCTGCCCGCACCTCCGAAGGGCAAGACGATCGCGCGGGTGGACGTGGTCGTCCGCATCCGGCGCGCCTGAAATTCTTCTTTGGAATTATTCTAAACTAATTGACAGCCCGATTGACGGGGGATAACTTTCGAGCTGCTCGTGGGCGCGATGAGCTTTCGCCCGCGAACAACCGCAAAACTCCCGGGAGCCGGATATGGACAAGGAAAGCAAGTGCCCCGTTACGCATTCACGGGGCGGAAGGAATCGCGAGTGGTGGCCAGATCAGCTCGACATCCAGGTCCTCCATCAGAATTCCAAAAAATCCGACCCGATGGGCGAGCCGTTCGACTACGCCAAGGAGTTCAAGAGCCTCGACCTCAATGCTGTGGTCAAGGATCTTCATGCGTTGATGACGGACTCGCAAGATTGGTGGCCGGCCGACTTCGGACACTATGGCGGCCTGTTCATTCGCCTCGCCTGGCACAGCGCGGGTACCTATCGCATTGCCGATGGACGCGGCGGCGCAGGTGCCGGACAGCAACGCTTCGCACCGCTCAACAGCTGGCCGGACAATGCGAACCTCGACAAGGCACGCCGTCTGTTGTGGCCGATCAAGCAGAAATATGGCCGCAAAATTTCCTGGGCCGATCTCTTCGTTCTTGTTGGCAACGTTGCGCTGGAGTCGATGGGCTTCAAGACGTTCGGTTTCGCCGGCGGCCGCGCCGATACCTGGGAGCCGGAAGAATTATATTGGGGCCCGGAAGGCACATGGCTCGGCGACGAACGCTATAGCGGCGAACGCG
Organism: Rhizomicrobium sp.; assembly: GCA_035567755.1. Taxonomy (GTDB): domain Bacteria; phylum Pseudomonadota; class Alphaproteobacteria; order Micropepsales; family Micropepsaceae; genus Rhizomicrobium. The sequence goes on along the minus strand of DATMPH010000014.1, from coordinate 103,218 downwards.
AGCTTCAGAACCCGCTCGGCGCGGTACAGATGGGCCTCATCTACGTCAATCCGCAAGGACCGAACGGCAAGCCCGACCCGCTCGCCGCCGCGCGCGATATTCGCGAGACCTTCGCGCGGATGGCGATGAACGACGAAGAAACCGTAGCGCTGATTGCGGGCGGCCACAGCTTCGGTAAGGCGCATGGCGCGGGTGATCCGTCCCTGATCGGCCCGGAGCCGGAAGGCGCTGCGATCGAAGATCAGGGCCTTGGCTGGAAGAGCAAGCACGGCATGGGCTCCGGCGCGGACGCCATCACGGGCGGCCCGGAAGTTACCTGGTCGCAGACGCCGACGAAGTGGAGCAATCACTTTTTCGACAATCTGTTCAAATTTGAATGGGAACTCGAGAAGAGCCCGGCAGGCGCCTATCAGTGGAAGGCGAAAAATGCCGCCGCCGACGTGCCTGCTGCGCACGACAAAGCCAAGAAACATGTTCCGACCATGCTGACGACGGACCTCTCGCTGCGGTTCGACCCGGCTTATGAGAAGATCTCGCGGAGGTTCTATGAGCATCCGGAGCAATTCGCGGACGCGTTCGCACGCGCCTGGTTCAAGCTTACGCATCGCGACATGGGGCCGATCCAGCGCTACCTCGGCCCACTCGTCCCGAAAGAAACCCTGATCTGGCAAGACCCGATTCCGGCCGTGGATCACAAGCTGATCGACGACAAGGACACCGAGTCCCTGAAGGCGGAGATCCTTGTCTCGGGATTGTCGGTGTCGCAACTGGTCTCGACCGCCTGGGCGTCGGCATCGACGTTTCGCGGCTCCGACAAGCGCGGCGGCGCGAATGGCGCGCGCATTCGTCTCAGTCCCCAGAAGGATTGGGAGGTGAACCAGCCGAAGCAGCTCGCGACGGTGCTCTCCAGGCTCGAAGCGATTCAGAAACAGTTCAACGCTTCGGCGGGCGGCGGAAAGAAGGTCTCGCTCGCGGACCTGATCGTGCTGGGCGGCGCAGCGGCCATCGAAAAGGCCGCTAAGGGTGCAGGCACCCACGTAAAGGTGCCCTTCACACCGGGGCGCATGGATGCATCGCAGAATCAGACAGACGCGGCATCTTTCGCACCGCTCGAACCGCTCGCCGACGGCTTCCGCAACTACTACCGCAGCAAAGATCTGATGGCCCCCGAAGAAGCCCTGGTGGACAAGGCGCAATTGCTGCGGCTGACCGGGCCGGAGATGACGGTGATTGTCGGTGGTCTGCGCGTTTTAGGCGCCAATGCCGGGGGGTCGCGGCATGGCGTCTTCACCACGAAGCCGGAGACGCTGACCAACGACTTCTTCGTCAACCTGCTCGACATGCGCACGGAATGGCAGCCCACCGCGTCTGATAGCGTATACGAAGCCCGGGACCGGAAGACCAAAGACGTGAAATGGAGCGGCACGCGAGTCGATCTGATCTTTGGATCGCATTCGCAGTTGCGCGCTTTCGCGGAAGTCTATGGCAGCACCGATGCGCAGGATAAGTTTGTGAACGACTTCGTAACGGCGTGGAATAAGGTGATGAATGCGGATCGTTTCGACCTCGCGTGATCCATTGCAAAATCCGCATAGATATCGCCGGAACGGCCGGAATCAGCGCGCGGAATCCCCTCTCCCCTCGTGGGAGAGGGCTCAAGGACACGGGCTATCAACTTCAGGCGCGGGTGAGGGGCCCCTCGGGCGCCGGGTTTTCATTCCCCAACTTCGTCCCGAGCACCCGCTCCAGTTCCGCGATCGCCTGCGCGGCGCTTTCGACCTTGATCGTCGTCATGCCCATCGCGCGCGCGGGCTTCAGATTGATGCCGAGATCGTCGAGATAAACGCAATTGCGCGGCGGGACGTTTAGCGCCTTGCACATCATCTCGTAGATCCGTGGATCGGGCTTGCGCAGTCCGAGCTTCGAGGATTCGATCACCGAATCGAACAGCTCCATGATCTCGCGCACACACAGTGCGCGGCCGTCCACGGATACTGTCTGGTTGGAAGGCACGTTGTTCGTGATGCAACCGGTCTTGAAGCGTTTCCGGACGCCTTTCAAGGCTTCGACCATTTCCGGCCTGACATCGCCGGCCAAAAGCGCAATTACATCCTTTCCCGGCACCTCATGACCCAACGCCAGCGCTTCTTGCGCGAATGCCCGGTCGAATCCATCCAGATCGAGTTCCGCGCGTTCGAAGCGCGCCCAGGCATTGTCCAGATGATTGAGGGAATTGATGCGCCGGATGAAATCGTTGGGCAGGTCTCGCCCGCGCTCGTAGCGCGCGAACGCTTCGAAGGGCGAGGACGTAAACACGCCGCCGAAATCCCAGATCACCGCCTCGATCATGCTTGTTCGACCGCGGCGATGTAGGGCAGCGAGCGAAGCCTTCCAGCATCGTCCATGCCATAGCCCACGACAAAATGCGGCACGTCGGTGAAGGCGGCGAAATTGGCACTGAGACGCGCGCCGCTCCGGCGCTTATCGATAACGACGGCTGTCGTGACCACCCGCGCTCCTGTTTCCATAACATTGCGGCGCGCCGCATCGAGAGTGTGACCATGATCGAGAACGCCGTCGATGATGAGTGCATGCCGGCCGCGTACGCGTTCGCCGGGCCCCATGATGATGCGAGGTTCGTGCAGGGCGACGCGGGAATCGCCATACCTCGAGAGCCGCAGAAATTCGACCGGCAGCGAGACTCCGCGCTCATCGAGCGCGCGCAACAGATCCGCCGCGAAAACGAACCCCCCGATGAGAACGGGCAGCGCCAAATCGGGCTGGTCGCTCATCGAAGAAATTTCACCGGCGAGCGTCGCGATGCGCGTGCTGATTTGAATTTGTGAAAACAGCACCGGAAGATTGGGCCGGTCATTCATTCCCGGCTCGCCGCAAAACGCATCTCGAGGTGGCGCGCGCCGGCAGGCGGGCTCGATAGCTGGGTGAAGAATTTCACCGATTGCCCGGGGCGAAGCGTGGGCTGCGACGGACTGATCGTCCAGTGACAGAGTTCGCGTTCATCACGATCGACGAGCGCCACCCGGATCGCTGGCACGCTCACTTCGCGCGAGGACGTGTTGACCAGACGACCCGTCACGGCCAGCACCGGTTGGCCGTCTTCGAATTCGCGGTGAAAAGCCGGGTCGACGATGGCGATTCCTCTTGCGCTGGCTGCAACGCCGAGCAGTTCGTAAAGCGACGAAGATTGGGGCCACAACGACACGATTTCCTGGCGGAACCGCAATCCCGTCCATCCGGCAACAAGAATCATGGCGATGAGACCGGCCCAGCCCGCCACGACGCCAAACTTCTCTGCCCGTGAGCGCCGCGCGCGCCTTCCGGTTGCCAAACGGGCAGTGGGTCTGCTGGCGAAACCTGCCACCGCCACGGCAACGGGAGCCCCCATGGCAGAGGCGGAAGTTTCCCGCCCGGTCGCAAATTCCACGTCCCCTTGCGGCGCCGGCTGATGCCAGATATGGCCGCACTTTGCGCATCTTACTTTGCGTCCGGCGGGCGGAAAATTCAGGGCATCCGTCTGATAGCGAGTCCGGCATTCTGGGCAGGCGAGGATCATGATGCCGATTCACGCACTTGCCCCAATACGATGCAAGCGCAGACGATATCGCTGACATGCGGCTGTGATTCGTTCCGTGCCGCAAGACTTGAGCCGTGCGCGCGGCTGCGATATTCGCGATGCGGGCACGGCGCTATGGGGCGCTCGATCGAGGCGCGATGCTGCGGTTTGAAAACGTCGGGATGCGCTTCGGCGCGGGCGCCGAAGTCCTGCGCGACGTGACTTTTCTGCTCGAAGCGGGCTCTTTCACCTTCCTGACCGGAGCCTCTGGCGCGGGAAAAACCACGCTTCTCAAACTGATGTTCCTCGCCGAGCCGCCGACGCGAGGTCTCATCACCCTCTTCGGTCATGATCTCGCCACGACCAGGCGCTCCATCCACCCGGCGCTGCGCCGTCGCATCGGAGTGGTGTTCCAGGATTTCCGGCTTCTCGATCATCTTTCGGCTTTCGACAATGTCGCGCTGCCGTTGCGTCTGGCGGGCCGCCGGGCGGGCAACTACGCGCGCGATGTCGAAGAGTTGCTCGCCTGGGTGGGCCTCGGCGAAAAGCTGCAAGCGAAGCCGCCCACGCTCTCCGGTGGCGAACAGCAACGGGTGGCGATTGCCCGCGCCGTGGTCGCGCGTCCCGATCTTCTCCTGGCGGACGAGCCGACCGGCAATGTCGACGCCGACATCGCGCAGAGGCTCATAAGGTTGTTCGCGGAATTGAACCGGCTGGGCACGACCGTGCTGATCGCAACCCATGATCGCGCCCTTCTCGAGCGCACCCAGGCGCGGGAAATGCGTCTCGTGGACGGGCGGCTCGTGCAATTGAGGGCGCCCCGCTCATGAGCGCCGAGCGTCCGGGCCGGATTTTGCCCCGCTGGGAAGGCGCGGCGCCGCTCGATGTGGTGATCGCGGTGATGGCGTTCCTCGCCGGTCTCGCGCTCTGCGCCTCGCTTGTCGCCGGACGGACCGCGCAAGGCTGGCAGGCGGGGCTGTCTGCGGGACTGACGGTCCAGATCCTTCCGCCCACGCAAGGCGGCGCCAATGCCATCGACGCAAAATGGCAGGCGGAAACGGATGCGGTGCTGTCTGTCCTGCGCGAAACGAGAGGGATCATGCGGGTGCGGCTGATGAACGACGCCGAGACGCGTGCCCTCGTCGAGCCGTGGCTGGGCTCTACTGCGCTGGTGAAGGAATTGCCGCTGCCGCGTCTGGTGGACGCGACGTTGCTGCCCGGCGGCGGCCTGGACGTCTCTCAGCTCGGCAAGCAATTGCGCCAGGCCGCGCCTGACGCGCTGCTTGACGATCACGCGCGATGGATTCTGCGGCTCAGGCGCGCGGCCGACGCCGTCATCTGGACGTCCTGGTGCATACTCGGCCTGATCGCCATCGCAACGGCCGCCGCCGTCACTTTCGCCACGCGCGCCGGGCTTGCCGCCCATCACGATATCGTGTCCCTGCTTCATCAGATGGGTGCGCGGGCGGGCTTCGTCGCACGCTCGTTCGAATGGCACTATTGCGTTTCCGCGCTGGCGGCGTCTGCGCTCGGCGCAACCCTGGCAGGCGTTTTGTTTGCTGTGGCAGGAAGTCTCGAATTCGCGGGGCTCGAGCCTGTGCCCTTCCTGCCGCCCTTGAGCCTCGGCCCGAGGGAGCTGGTGTGGCTTCTCGCAGTGCCGGCCGGTTCGGGTATCATTGCGCTCGTCACGGCAAGACTTTCCATTCTTGCCGCGCTCGGCCGGAACTATTGAAGTGGCGTCCTTCGACAAGCTCAGGATGAGACCCTCATGGTGAGCTTGTCCGCCTGCGCTAAAGCTTCGGCGGATCGTTTTCCCGACCTTGTCCGCCGAAGCTTTAGCGTAGGCGGATCGAACCATGAGGGTCGGCTGCACGTGTGCCTTGCAACCATTGGGGGACGATTGTGAAAGCCGCGCACGCATCGGTCCTCGAACGCATATTCTGGGTCGCGGCCATGGTTCTGGTCGCGGCCTATTTCGCGGGCTTTGCGGCTTTCGTCACGGACCTTCCGGCTTCCGCGCCGAACGCAGTGCGCGCCGACGCGATCGTGACGTTGACCGGCGGCGAGGACAGGCTCGACAAGGCCGTCTCTCTGTTCGAGCGCGGCGTGGGCCGGCGATTGCTGATCACGGGCGTTCACCCCTTCATGACGAAGGACCGGCTGAGGCGACTCGTGCATGGCGGGCGCCGCTTCGATTGCTGCGCCGATCTCGGTTTCTCGGCGACGAACACACATGGCAACGCCGTCGAATCTGCAGCCTGGGTGCGCGCGCACGGATACCGCAGCCTCGTCATCGTCACGGCGAACTATCACATGCCGAGGAGCCTCGCGGAATTCTCGACCGCCATGCCCGGCATCAGGCTCATACCATATCCCGTCCCCGAAATTCTTTCGGATCGGAACTGGTGGCTCGATCCCGGATCGATGCGCACCCTGCAATTCGAATACGCCAAATATCTGGGCGCGATGGCCCTCACCAGCGTCGTGCGCGCAGTGCACGGACGCGAAACTTCCGCGCAAGCAGGTGAGACGGGAAGTGCAGCGGCGTCCGTCTCAGGCGCCTCGGCGCCATGATCTGGCTGCGCTCCACTCTCTTCTTCATCTGGTTTCTCCTCATCAGCATCGTGCTGCACGTCGCATTTCTGCCTGCGCTCATTCTGCCCAGGCGGGGCGCCGTCATTGCGGCACGGAACTGGTGCGGGGGCATATTGTGGGGCTTGAGAGTGTTTGCTGCGCTCGACTACGAAATTCGTGGTGAGATTCCCGTCAAGCCCGCGCTCGTCGCTTCCAAGCACATGTCGATGTGGGACACGGTCGCCCTGTTCTTTCTTCTGGGAGACCCGGTCTTCGTACTCAAGCGCGAACTGATGCGCATTCCCTTCTACGGCTGGTACGCGCGCAAGGTCGGCATGATCGCCATCGACCGGCAGGGCGGTGGCATCGCCTTGCGCGCGATGACGAGAGCCGCCCGTGAAGCGATGGCGCGTGGGCTCGGAATCGTCGTCTTTCCGGAAGGCACGCGAAAGTCTGTCGGCGCACCCCCAGACTACAAGTCCGGCGTCGTCGCCCTCTACCAGGGCCTCGACATTGCCTGCGTACCGGTGGCTCTCAATTCCGGATTGTTCTGGACAGGTTTTCTCAAGAACCCCGGGAGAATTGTCATCCAGTTTCTCGGGCCCATACCCTCCGGACTGAAACGGAATGAATTCATGGCGGTTCTCGAAGAACGCATCGAGCAGACGACCGGCGAACTGCTCCGCGAAGGACGCGCGTTGCTGGCTCCCTCAGAATCCCGTTGTTAATGGAGCTAATTCCTGCACACCAACACCCATGACGGGAATGTTTGAGGGACGGTGGGATTATGTAGAACAAACAACGAACATTTCTTGACTTTAACGGTTGGTGTTGTTAGCTTTCTGGCCCGCCCGTGGAGTTCCGGCCTTGGGCGGTCGAGGTAGGCGCATGACCGATATTTCCCATCAGATCTGGGACATGAAGTACCGCTTCAAGGCAGCCGACGGCACGCCGGTCGATCGGGATTTTGCCGACAGCTGGGCGCGTGTGGCGATGGCGGCAGCCGCGGCCGAAGCGCCGGAAAAGCGCCGGCAATGGGCGATCGAATTCGCCCGGGCGCTGGCAGGCCACCGCTTCCTTCCGGCCGGCCGCATCCTCGCCGGCGCCGGCACCGCGCGCAGCGTTACTTTATTCAATTGCTTCGTCATGGGCACGATCCCCGACGACATGGGCGGCATCTTTGCGCATCTGCGCGAGGCCGCCCTCACCATGCAGCAGGGCGGCGGCATCGGTTACGACTTCTCCACCTTGCGGCCGCAGGGCGCGCCCGTCGCGGGCGTCGGCGCCGACGCGTCGGGACCGGTGTCCTTCATGGGCGTGTGGGACGCGATGTGCCGCACGATCATGTCGGCGGGATCGCGCCGCGGCGCCATGATGGCGACGCTCGCCTGCGATCATCCCGACATCGAGACCTTCATCGACGCCAAGCGCGCGCCTGGCCAGCTGTCGATGTTCAACCTGTCGGTGCTGGCGAGCGACGCCTTCATGGAAGCGGTCCGGAACGATTCGGAATGGGAGCTGAAATTCGGCGGCAAGATCTATCGCTCCCTGCGCGCACGCGCGCTGTGGGACCGCATCATGCGCGCGACTTACGATTATGCCGAACCCGGCGTGATCTTCATCGACCGCATCAACCGGGAAAACAATCTCGCCTATTGCGAAACGATTCGCGCGACCAATCCTTGCGGCGAACAGCCCTTGCCTCCCTATGGCGCCTGTCTGCTCGGCTCGATCAATCTCGCAAAACTCGTATGCCGCCCGTTCGCGGAGGATGCGCATCTGGATGAGAGCGAACTCGCGCGGCTTACGGCCGTCGGCGTGCGCCTCCTCGACAACGTGATCGACATCTCACGCTTTCCGCTTCCCGAGCAGCGGCAGGAAGCGATGGCGAAACGGCGCATCGGACTGGGCGTCACCGGGCTTGCCGACGCGTTGATCTTCTGCCGCGCGCGCTACGGTTCGCCGCAGAGTCTCGAACTGGTCGATCGCTGGCTTGCCACACTCTCGCGAGCCGCCTATTCGGCCTCCATCGAGATTGCAAAGGAAAAGGGCGCGTTTCCCCTCTTCGACCGCGACGCCTATCTCGATCGTCCCCATGTCCGGTCTTTGCCGGAGGAAATCCGCAATGCGATCGCGGCGCACGGCATCCGCAACGCGCTCCTCACTTCGATTGCGCCGACGGGCACGATTTCACTTTTCGCCGGCAACGTCTCGAGCGGCATCGAGCCCGTGTTCTCATACACCTATGGACGCAAGCTCCTCATGCCCGACGGAACGCGGCGCGAGGAAATGGTCGCCGACCACGCCTGGCGCAAATACCGCGAATTGTTCGGGGAGGAAGCATCTCTGCCCGATTATTTCGTCAACGCGTTGACTCTTTCGCCGGAAGAGCATGTGGCGATGCAGGCCACGGCCCAAAAACATGTCGACAGTTCGATCTCCAAGACCATCAATGTCCCGGTGGGGATTTCGTTCGAAGCGTTCAAGAATGTGTACATGCAGGCCTATGACAGCGGCTGCAAAGGTTGCACGACCTTCCGCCCGAACGATGTCAGAGGCTCGATTCTCGAAGCGACATCGGCCGTGCCGCCGGCGATCGCCCCGATGGAGACGCTGGATCTCGAACCGCCTCTTCCTCTCACAATGCCTGCTGCGACGTCACGGACCTTCGAAGAGTCTGGCGGCGTTGTCTATATCACCAGGCCGCTCGACCGGCCCGAAGCGCTTCTCGGCCACACCTACAAGATAAAATGGCCCGATTCCGACCATGCGTTCTATATCACCATCAACGATCTCGAGAAGGATGGGCGGCGGCGGCCGTTCGAAGTGTTCATCAACTCCAAGAACATGGAGGCCTATGCGTGGACACTCGCGCTCACGCGCATGATCAGCGCGGTGTTCCGCCGCGGCGGCGACGTCTCCTTCGTCGTCGACGAACTCAAAGCGGTGTTCGATCCGCGCGGGGGACAATGGATGGGCGGTCGTTATGTGCCTTCGCTGCTCGCGGCCATCGGCGACGTGATCGAGCGTCACCTCGTCGCCACCGGCTTCATGCCGCCGCGCGATCGCCTCACGCAGCCGGAAACGGCGGAGTCTGTCGCAGTGGCCGCGGGCGAACGCCGCGGCCGCACCTGCCCACGCTGCGGCAGCCCATCCTTCATCCGGCAGGAGAATTGCGACGTCTGCATCGCCTGCGGCTTTTCGCGCTGCGGGTAGAAAATTCTAAGCGCAGAGGACGCAGAGGCAGCGCAGTGGACGCGGGGAAAATATAGGCGCGCGAAGCGCGCCAGGTCTTTCTCTGCGCTGCCTCTGCGTCCCCTGCGCTAAATCTTTTGTGCGTATCACTCAACTCCGATTCCGGGTACCAGATCTCCGGGCACAATTCGGTATGGGCACGATCTGCTGAAGCATGCGTTATTCGAGCCGCCTCTTTCTCTATGCGCCGTTCCTGGTCCTCATCGTGATCGCCATCGCGGCGATGCTGCGATGGTGGACTGTTGCCGATGCGTTCGAGATCTGGCTTCTCCACGCGAATGGACGGGAAATCGCGCCCGGCATCCGTTTGCGCTTTGCGTCCGAAGAAATGGGCGGATTTCCCTTTCGTGTCGACGCCGTACTGAGCGGTGTCGCGCTCGAGGCGAAGTGTGCGCGCGCATCGGTTTCCTGGCGCGCCGAACGATTCGCAATCCACAGACTGACCTACGGACGCGTGCAAGAGATATTCGAAGCCGGAGACATGCAGACTTTGTCGTGGACGATGCCGGGCGGCGCCGCAGGCCGTTTGGTATTCACGCCCGGCTCGCTGCGGGCAAGCGCGATCCTCTCGGAAGGCGCGCTCGCGCGCTTCGATCTCGATGTAGCCGGTTTCAGCTCACGGGAGATTTCGGGCGCGCGCGCGCAGCTCCATCTTCGGCGTGCGCCTTCACGAGACATGATCGACATCGCGATCAGTGCCGAAGCGCTTCGTCTCGCGCCGGAATTGCAGGCCGGGTTCGGCCCCGAAATCCCGCACATGATCCTCGAAGGACGAATCGCGCCGGCGACGCCTCTCTCTCAATTCCTGTCGGGGCGCGACCCATGGTGTGCTGCGGCGGACAAATGGCGCGGCAGTGCAGGATCGTTTCGCCTGGACCGGCTTGACATGGCGTGGGGCAAAACGAGCGCGGAGGGATCGGGGCAGTTGACCCTCGACGGCCTCCATCGCCTCGATGGTACGCTCCAACTGAAAGTTGCGCATGCGGAGCAACTTTCCGCATCCGCGGTCGGTACATCGCATCTCTCAGGGGCTCTCGACCGCCTGGCCCACGCGACGGGTACGCCGCTCGAAGCCACCGCCGCCATCGACCACGGAATCGTGACGCTCCGCCGGGGCCGCAAACCGTATGCGGAAAGCGCAAACGTCGGCTCTATCGGCGCTCTTTACTAAAATGCCGTCAGAAAGACTCTCGTAACAATGTCGTGACACACTCTGCGACAATTCGAACCGTCGGGCGCCACATTCTCAACACGAAGCCTTTCTAGATCTGTGGCGTCCACAAGCGAGGGGTGCACTTTTGCACCGAGGGACACTGTGCCGAACTACGAGATCCGCTATCTGAACAGCGAAGGTGAGCTGACGCTCATCCACAAGACGCAACACGTGGACGACGAAGCCGTGGACCTGGCTGCGCTGCGCATGCTGATGGGCTCCGGACTTGCCGACTACGAAATCCTGCGCGACGACGACGCGACACCGACGACCGAGCGGTAGGCGCAACGCGATTTGGGCGACGTGCCCCCTCACCCGCGCCTGAGCGCTTGGAGGGCGCCCGTCTCGTGCGCCTCTCCCACAAGGCCACAAGGGGAGAAGGAAATCCACGCGCTGATTTTCCGTCGCTGATGCAGCACTCCGCACGCGCCTCTCCCCCTCGTGGGGGCTTTGCACAATAAACCGGTTTCGGCCCGGTTTTGATTGCCTGCAGACCACCGCCTTGGACATGAGCTTCGCCGACGCCGACACAGTTGCCATCACCGGCTGCCGCTTCAACAAGACCGCCGTGACTTCGGGGACCAACCGGGTCAACATCCAGATCAATACGCGCACGCCGCCCGCGACAACGTCAACCAAGCGTTTCCTGATCGCCCATAACCAGTTCGGCGACCTGCTCGCCAGCAATTTCGGCATCAGCGCCGTCCAGGTCCTGGGGACTGCCAGCGACGTCCAGATCGGACACAACGACTACATCGGCGCCTATACCGCTCCCGTCGTCAACGACCAGACCGGCACCGGCGCGGTGGTCGCGATGCTGGGGTATCCCACAAGCGGAACTGCGCCTGTCGGCGCGGTAATTCCCAACGGCAATCCCCTGACGGAAGTTCTTCCGAGCCTCGGCAGCGCGAGCGTTTCCTGGCCACAAAATTTCAGCCTGGGACATTACGTTCAAAGGGTAGGAACCAATCCTACCTTCCCTGGCGGTACTTGGCAGGGTTGGGTGATATACACAGACCAAGCGAGCGGAAACTTGGTTGCTTACAAAGGTTCGGGCATCCCACGATATTAGCGTCGTTGTAAGCTTTGTGGGGCCGACAGGAGGCAAACATGATTAGAGGTATTAACGCAGTCAGGCGCATTCTACCTAGTGTACTGGCGCTGTCCATGCTTGCCTCCCTCATTGCTGCGCACGCCAGCGGTTTCAAGCTGCTTTATTCCTTCACCGCAGGTGCTGATGGCTGCTATCCAGCGGGCGGCGTGACTCTGGGCGGGGCGGGGAATCTCTATGGCACAACGGCGGGGGGCGCCGCCCCGTGCAATCAGGGAGCCGCATTCAAACTTGCTCCTGATGGCACCTTGACGCCGCTGTATCTCTTCTCGGGAGGAGCTGGCGGCTCCGGACCTGGTGGACTGGTGATGGACCAGAAGGGAAATCTGTGGGGATCGACGTGCTGCGGAGGAGTTGGCGGAGGCGTCATCTTCAAGATCAATGCGAAGGATCATGAGTCGGTCGCCCATACCTTCCAGGGATCGCCGAATGATGGTTGCAGCGGAGGCGCCACCATGGTCGTCGACGCAAGTGGCAATCTCTACGGAACGACATTTGGTTGCGGCAAATTTGGGTATGGCGCCGTCTATAAGGTCAAGCCTGACGGGAGCGAGTCGCTGCTCTACTCCTTCCGGGGTGGGCATAACGGCTATAACCCCTTTGCAGGAGTGACCCTTGACACACAGGGAAACCTCTACGGAGTGACAGATTATGGCGGCAGGCTTCGCCTCTGCACCAATGGCGCTGGTGGATGTGGGACCATCTTCAAGCTCACTCCAAACGGTACAAAGACGCTCCTTTACGCGTTCAAGGGGCCACTGAAAGATGGCTATATTCCGGCCGCCAATCCGATCATGGACGCGTTTGGGAATCTCTACGGTACCACGGCGGGTGGGGGCATTGGCGACAACTGCGAGTATGGTGGTTGCGGAATCGTGTTCAAACTCACGCCTGACGGCAGCGAAACGGTGCTTCACTTCTTCAAGGGCGGGCGCAGCGACGGCTCTGTTTCCATTGCGGGCATGATCGAGGATGGCGCTGGAAATCTGTACGGCACGACAGAATTCGGAGGTGGAACGATTTCCTGCAACATGGGCTTCGGCTGCGGTACGGTGTTCAAAATCGCGCCTGACGGGACTCTGACCCTTCTACACAAATTCAAAGGCCCGACCGACGGCGCGAATCCAGGCCCAAGTGCAGGTCTTGTCGCCGACGCTGCCGGGAACCTGTACGGCACGGCGCAACATGGCGGAGCGAACGGCTACGGAACCGTGTTTGAGATCACGCCCTGAACAATCGGACAAAGCGGCCAAGGCGTGCTTATGTTCAATCGCGCCGCGCCTTGAAAATCGTCGTCTCGAAAGTTCAGGGTCAGAGTAGTAACTCGGTTCGCAGCCGTCGGAACATGCGTTAGAGTAGCGCCAGCTGGCGCTTGGCGGCTGCTGCCCTGGGCCGCGGCCCCGGTGGCAGAGGCGTCACGCGCCGCTTGAGCGCTTTTGCAGCCACTTCAGCGCGGGTGAGGTGTCGAGAGGCCGTTACAATTGAGCGAGTCATGTTGGGGGCGTTCGCGGGCGGCCGAAATTTGGCTCGCCGATATCCTGGCCCGCATCGATGATGGATCGTCGGATCGCACGGGTGCGCGTGAAGAGGTTGAACAGCATTTCGCCGTCACCCCAGCGGATCGCGCGCTGCAGCGCGCTCAGATCCTCGTTGAAGCGGCCCAGCATCTCCAGCACCGCCTCGCGATTGTTGAGAAACACGTCGCGCCACATGACGGGATCGGACGCGGCGATGCGGGTGAAATCGCGAAAGCCGCCGGCTGAATATTTGATCACCTCGCCTTCCGTCACGGTCTCCAGATCGGCGGCCGTCCCCACGATGTTGTAAGCGATCAAATGCGGCACGTGGCTCGTGATGGCGAGCACCAGATCGTGATGCTTCGGATCCATGATCTCGACCTGACTGCCGCAGCGCTGCCAGAATGATTTGAGCGTCGCAACCGCCCCCTCATCGGCACCGGGCAGCGGCGTCAATATGCACCAGCGTCCGTCGAACAGTTCGGCGAAGCCCGATTCCGGACCCGATTGCTCGGTCCCCGCGATCGGATGAGCGGGAATGAAATGCACGCCGTCTGGCACGTGCGGCCCCACATCGCGCAGGACCGCCATCTTCACCGAGCCGACATCGCTCAGGATTGCGCCCGGTTTCAGGTGCGGGCCGAGTTCGCGCGCAAGTTCCCCGAATGCGCCTACGGGCGCCGCCAGCACGACAAGATCGGCGCCGCGCACCGCCGGTGCAAGCGAGGTGTGGAACGAATCGGCGAATCCGATTCCCTGGGCTTTTTCGATCGTCTCGGACCGGTGGGAATATCCGGCGATGTGCGCGGCAAGGCCCGCACGGCGCATCGCATGGGCGAGCGAGGAGCCGATCAGCCCGATGCCGATCAGGGCGACCTTTCCGAACAAGGGTTTTGAATCGATCGTCATTGCTTCTGCCGCATGAAATCCGCAATCGTTGCCGCAACGCCGCGGTTGGCGTCCTCACTGCCGATAGTCAGCCGCAGGCAGTGCGGCAGACCATAATTCGCAACTGGCCGCAGAATGTATCCCCGCGCGGTGAGGAAGGCGTCGGCAGCCTTTGCGTCGTGCGCGCCGGGCGGGAAATGGACGAGCACGAAGTTTCCTTCGCTGTCGTCGACGCGGAGGGTGGACGTACGGATGCTCCGGATGAGCCAGCCCTTCCACGTTTCGTTGTGCGCGATCGAGCGCGCGACATGTTCGCGGTCGCGCAAGGCGGCAACCGCAGCGCGCTGCGCGGGAACCGAAACGTTGAATGGCCCGCGCACGCGATTGAGCGCGTCCGCCACGGATGCGGGGCAGAACGCCCAACCGACCCGAAGGCCCGCAAGGCCGTAAATTTTTGAGAAGGTGCGCGTCATGACCACGTTGTCGAACTGTGTCACCAGCACGTCGCCAGCTTCGTAATCCTTCCTCTGCACATACTCCTCATACGCGGCATCGATCACCAGCAGCACCGAAGGCGGCAAGCCGGCATGAAGCTGGCGCACTTCCGCCCCCGAAAGGCAGCTGCCGGTCGGATTGTTCGGATTGGCGAGATAGACCATCCGCGTTCGTGGCGTGATGGATGCGAGAATCCTGTCCACATCGGCGCGCAAATCCGTTTCCGGCACCGCAACCGGAACTGCACTGTTGGCGAGTGCGGCAATGCGGTAGACAAGAAATGCGTGCTCGGTGAACACCACTTCGTCGCCGGCAGACGCATAGATGCGCGCGAGCAGCGAGAGCAGCTCATCCGAACCGTTCCCGCATACGATTCGATCGGGATCGAGATGATGAAGCTCTGCCAGTGCATCGCGAAGAATGCGCGCGTTACCATCCGGATAGAACGACAGATCCCGGCACGCCTCTTCATAGGCTGCGACCGCCAGGGGACTCGGTCCCAGAGCCGATTCGTTCGACGAAAGCTTGACGGCAGGAGCGCCGTCCGGGGCCTCGGCGCGCCCCCCGACATACGGCGTGATGTCGAGTATTCCCGGCTTCGGCTTGAGGTTCATGACATGGAGCCTTGGTGAACGGAGTTGCCAGAAGGCTTTTCCCACCTGCGAGGCTCCGCTCCGGCATTCTTAGAGGGCACATGCCTACAAATCAAAAAACGTGCCGAAGGTCAGGCGCTGCGTTGACACACCTACGCGTGCGGCCCTAGTGGTCGAACCTCGAGAATATAATCTCAATAAATGTCATGGCCCGCGCAAGCGGGCCACCCAGTTGAAAGCGCTCCCGGCGGCAAAGGGTTGACAAGAATTACCACGTGAAACGAACAGCGCGTCATGGATTTCATCTGGATGGCCCGCTCGAGTTTAAACTCTGGCCGCGCTCTCGCGCGGACCGGGGTGGCGGGCCATGACAATTTTTGGGTGCGAGGATGACGGAAATGGCGAATCTGCGCTTCACGCGTCCCCTCGCAGCGCCGGGCGAGGATGCGGGACAGGCGATCGATTTCGGCTCGTCGCAGCCCTTGATGCTCGACGCCGGGCGCGCGCTTTCGCCCTTTACGGTCGCATTCAAGACCTACGGCACGCTCAACGATGAACGATCGAATCTGGTGCTGATCTGCCATGCCCTGACCGGCGACCAGTTTGCGGCAAGCCGCCATCCCGTGACCGGCAAAGCCGGATGGTGGGACATGATGATCGGTCCCGGAAAGCCGATCGACACGAATCGCTACTTCGTTCTCTGTCCCAACGTCATTGGCGGCTGCATGGGCACGACAGGACCCGCCGAGACAGATCCCTCGACCGGCAAGCCCTACGGACTCTCCTTTCCGCTTATCACAGTGCGCGACATGGTGCGCGCGCAGGCGATGCTGCTCGACGCGCTCGGCATCGAGAAGATTCTCTGTGTGCTCGGCGGCTCGATGGGCGGCATGCAGGTATTGCAATGGGCGGCGAGCTTTCCAGAGCGCGTGGTGTCAGCGGTTCCAATTGCCGCGGCAGCGCGCCATTCCGCGCAGAACATCGCTTTCCATGAAGTGGGGCGACAAACCATCATGGCCGATCCGGAGTGGAAGGGCGGCGACTACGCGCTGCATGGAACGCGCCCCGCCAAAGGACTCGCTGTGGCGCGCATGGCCGCGCACATCACCTATCTTTCTGAAACGGCGCTGCAGTCAAAATTCGGCCGCGCACTTCAGGACCGTGACTCGTTCTCGTTCGCCTTCGGGCCGGATTTCCAGATCGAAAGCTATCTCCACCACCAGGGCATCACCTTCGTCGATCGCTTCGATGCCAATTCCTATCTCTATATCACCCGCGCGATGGACTATTTCGACTTGGCCGCGGAATATGGCGGCGTGCTCGCCGAAGCGTTCCGCGGAACACAGACAAGGTTCTGCATCATCTCCTTCACCAGCGACTGGCTGTTTCCCACCGCAGAGAACAAGAAGGTCGCCCACGCGCTGAACGCCGCAGCGGCCAATGTCAGCTTTGTCGAAATCGCGACTGACCGCGGCCATGATTCCTTCCTTCTCGACGAGCCCGAAATGTTTGCGGCGGTGCGAGGTTTCCTGAATTCCGTGGCCGCGCACCATGGCATCGGGCAGTAAAAAAGACTTAGCGCAGGGGACGCAGAGGAGGCGCAGGGGGCGCGGCAAAAATATGGCGCGCGAAGCGCGCAATAGATTCCTCTGCGTCCTTCGCGCATCCTCCGCGCCCTCTGCGCTAAAAAACCTGGTTTGGCTAATGAAATCGCTCGCAATCAAAAACAGGTGCCAGAGGATGAAGCCTCTGCGGCCCGACCTGGCAGTCATCGCGGCGCTGATCCCGCCGGGCGCGCGTGTGCTCGATGTGGGTTGCGGCGAGGGCGACCTGCTCGAGCATCTCGCGGCCGAGAAGCAGGTCGATGGTAGGGGCATCGAGCTGTCGCAGCAGAACGTCAATGCCTGCGTCGAACGCGGCCTGTCGGTCGTGCAGGGCGATGCCGACACGGATCTCGCCGACTATCCCTCAGCGGTTTTCGACGTCGTAATCCTCAGCCAGACGATCCAGGCAATGCGATCGCCCCGCGCGGTCCTCGGCCAGCTTGTGCGCATCGGCCGGCATACGATCGTCTCGTTCCCGAATTTCGGCCATTGGCGCATCCGCCTCGCATTGCTCGTCGGAGGCCGAATGCCGCAAACGCGGGCGCTCGGATACAGCTGGCACGCAACGCCCAACATTCACCTGTGCACGATCGCCGACTTCATCGAACTCGCGGCCGAGGTCGGCGCGAGAATCGAACAGGCGTTCGCGCTGACCGAAAAGGGCCGCACGCGTCCCATGCGGCCCGATTCGTGGGGACCTAACCTTCTCGCCGAAGGGGCGATATTGATGTTGACGTCCGCGTCACTTGCTGCCGGGAGTCCGCTCAGCCCTGCGACACGCCCAAAAGCCTGAGCGCCTCGGCGTAATGCTCCACGCCGTTCTTGTAGAGTCCGTTGGCGCAGAACTGCAGGCCATAAGTTTTTTCCTGCACGGCCGCTTCATAGCTCGCAGATTGCGCATTGTTCGCGAGCGCATCTTTGACTTCGGTCTGCAGCTTTGCGCAGGTCGAAAGGCGGGCCTCCTCCGCGCTTGCGGGCGCGACGCTGAAAGCGACGCTCGCGCACAAAGCTGCTGCTGAGATCGTGACGGGCAAAAGACGCATATTCGACTCCTTTGGTCGTGACGCCGGCAGCCGCGCCGGCACCCGCAGCAGATAGGGAGCGGACGTGACGATTTCGCGGGCACCTATGCGCATAGCCGCTATGCCGGGAGCGAACCGATTCACGAATAGTTGAGAATGAAATTAGCGCGTACCTGTGACGTGAACCGCCAGGGCGAAAAAATGTCAAGAAAATGGACCACAGAGGCACTGAAGTTCCTGAGGAAGATTTTGCGCGCACGTGGTCGGGTTAAACCCGACCATCCCGCGCGATACTTTTTCTCCGTGCCCTCTGTGTCTCTGTGGTGAATTTTTTTTCACCATATCTTGGCGCCCTGGCGGTTCTTCTTTTTTGGACGCTAATGCGCGGCGCGGGCGAGCATTTGTTTGCGGGCGCGGACTTTTTCGGGTTGGGCAAGCGCGTAGAGCGATTTCGAGGCTTCGAGAATGTGCACGCCGGCGAGGCGCGGCCAGAGCCTGCGGCCGAAACGCTCCCACGCCGTGCCGCTGCGCACCAGACGGCGCGAGCGGACAGGTGGAAAAAAGAGCGCTGAATCCCAGCGCTCCGGCACAAACAGGGATTCACGCATCAGCCGCTCGATCTGGCTGCGGCTGAACGGCCGCCCGGTCGCAAAGGGCGTGCGTTCGACCTGCGACCACAGGCTGGCGCGGTTGGGCACGACGCAGATGAGCCGACCCTCGGGCGCCAGCACCCGCCAGATCTGCCGCATCATCGGGCGCGTCGAATCTGCGCACTCCAGGCCGTGGACAACGAGAATGCGGTCGAAGAGCGAATCCACGAACGGCAGATATTCCTCATCGCCTTGCGCGACGAAACGGAGATCGGCGGTTTCGAGTTCGTATTGCGAGGGCACGAAGGCGGCGACGCGCTCGGCCTCGCCCACGAAAGGCCTCAGATAGGGAAGCGCATAGCCATAGCCGAGAAGCCGCTGTCCGCGTACATCGGGCCACATCAGGCGAATACGGCGGAAAATCGTCCGGCGGGTGACCTGCCCGATCGGTTCCTCGTAGAAGGATTGCGGGTCTTTCGAACCGGGCTGCATCGTTCCTGCCTGGATCCGGCAGGTCGCCCATTCAACCTGCGGACCACGATTGCTAACATGGCAGGGAGGTGAACGCGATGACAGCTCTGGAGATCGAACTCGTCCCCTGTCTGAGGGACAATTACGCCTATCTGGTCCGCGACGCGGATGAGGGCATCTGCGCAATCGTGGACCCCTCGGAGGCGGCGCCCGTGCGCGCCGTCCTCGATTCAAAGGGTTGGCGTCTCACCCATATTCTCAACACCCACCATCATTGGGACCACACAGGCGGCAATGCCGAACTGAAAGAGGCCTTCGGCGCAACCGTTGTCGGCCCGGAGAAGGACCGCGCGCGCATTCCCGCGATCGATGTGGGCGTAGTGGAAGGCAGTCCGTTCGCGCTCGGCCCCCATCGCGCGCGCGTGCTCGAGATCCCCGCGCACACCCGCGCGCACATCGCGTTCGCTTTCGAAGACGACTGCGCTGTCTTCACCGGCGACACGCTCTTCGCGATGGGATGTGGGCGCCTGTTCGAAGGCACGCCCGAGATGATGTGGCGGAGCCTTTCCAAACTCATGCAGCTAAGCGAGTCCATTCGCGTCTTTTGCGGCCACGAATACACGCTCGCCAACGGTCGCTTCGCGCTCACCCTCGAGCCCGGCAATCGTGATCTCGTGTCACGCATGCGCGAAGTGGAGAAACTGCGTGCCGAGAACGCGCCCACCATTCCCTCGACGATCGGTCTCGAAAAACGCACCAATCCGTTCCTGCGCGTTCAATCCGACGAAATCCGCCGCACGCTGAACATGTGTGATGCGAGCGACGTGGAAGTGTTTGGTGAAATGCGCGCGCGGAAGGACGTGTTCTAGGGAGCTGATCAAATTCATTTCGCCAGATGTAATCATTTACATGACGAACGAGCTCGAGATGGAAGCGGTGCTAAGGTTCGATAAGGGTATGGGGTATTGGAGAGCACTGCCGGTTGCCGGGACGATAATAATATCTCGACGTTTCCAACTGAGCTGCTGCAGGTTTTGGCGGCGTTCAAGTTTAGCGTGGCTGTCCGGCGACAGCTACGGCGTTGTCCGATCGAATTGAATTTCAATCCTGACGATTGTCATTCCCGCCGAAGCGGGAATCCAGAGCAGGCGACGTGCTGTTGCCCCTGGATGCCTGCTTCGGCGGGCATGACATGTTTGGTTCGATATGAACGGGCTTCGAATACCAGACAATGTCCGTCCATTCGCCCCATGCCGTTGCAGGCATGTCACACGTTGCCTGCATAGCTCGCAATGCGGTGGAGGGCGCGCACGCTTGTCTATAGTATGAGGGACGTGAGCCAGAATTCGCCGCCGGGATCGGCGAGGGGGATTCATGAAAAGGCACAATCTGCGGGCTCTTGCCTGCGGCGCGATGCTGTTATGTGCGGTCGTGCAGGCAGAAGCGCAGACTTCGACAACAAGCCCGGCCAGCCAGCCCGCGGCTTCACCCTTCGCGCCGAATGGCGCGATAGAGGAAGTGGTCGTAACCGCCAGGCGCCGCGCCGAAGACGTGCAGAAGGTGCCGGCGGCTGTGACCGCAATTCCAGGGGAGGAGTTGCGCGAGACGAGCACCAAATCCGCTCTGGATTTGCAGAACCTTGCGCCTTCGCTCTCCGTCGCGGCCAATCTCGGCTCACGCGACTCTGATGTGTTCACGATCCGCGGCCAGACGCAGCCCTTCGGCGGCGCCGATCCGGGCGTGCAGCCCTATTTCGCCGAAGTGCCGTTCAATCCGAGCGGGCCCGGAAGCTATTTCGATCTCGACAGCATCCAGGTGCTGAACGGGCCGCAAGGAACGCTGTTCGGCCGCAATACGACGGGAGGCGCCGTCCTCTTCGAGCCCAAGAAGCCCGAAGACGGTTTCGGCGGCTACGTCGACGGCGAGCTCGGCAATTTCAACATGGCCGAGATCCAGGGCGCGCTGAACGTGCCCATCATTGATGACGCGTTCCTCGTGCGCGCCGCCGCCGACATCGCCAGCCGCGACGGCTACACCAGGGACATCACGTTCGACGAAGAGCTGGACAATGTCGAATACGAATCATTCCGGATCGGCGCCACCATGCGCCCGTTCGCGGGTTTCGAGAATTATCTCGTGTTCGATTATCTTCACGATCACAACAACGGCACAAGCGCCGAGCTGACCGGTGTGAACGTCGCGACCATCGACAATCTCGCCACCGAAATCCTCGGCGCCCCATGCACGACGCCGCCAACCAATCCCACCTGCGCTGCGCTGGAAGGGTTCGAAGGCGAAATGCTCCAGGCGTTGCGCCAGCAGCAGGGGCTCGGACCGCGCGCGACCACGTCGAGCATCCCGCTCTTCTTCCGCCGCGAGACATGGAGCGCAATCGACATCGCGTCGTACGACGTGACGCCGCAAATCAGGCTGCGCAACATTTTCGGCTATCTGAGCGACAAGCAGCAGCCCGCTTTCGACTATGACGGCTCAGCGCTTCCGATCCTCGACATTCCCAATCCGCGCACCTGGGAATCGAATTCGCTCCAGGTGAGCGAGGAGTTCCAGGTGCTGGGCGAAACGCCGGACAATGTTCTGAACTGGATCGTCGGCTATTATCACGAGCTCGATCATCCTGGTGGCTATTCCGAAGTCGAGCGCGAAACACTGGGCGGCGCCCAGCCCCCGGGCAGCCCCTTTGCCGATTTCGGCACCACGGAAATCGATTCGCTGAGCAATGGCGGCACGTCGAACGCCGCCTATGCGAGCGCGACCTACGACGCTGCATCCTGGGTTCAGGGTCTGAGCCTGACGGCGGGCGGCCGCTACACCTGGGATCACAAGATTGCCGTCGCGTCGAGCTGCATCCTGCCGCAGGAAGGTTCGGCATGCCCGTTCCCGATTCCCGACATCTTCCCCTACGCGCAGCCGACGCGCGCGGGCAGCTTTCGCGCGCCGACCTGGACTCTCGCGGCGAACTATCAGGTGACCGGCGACACGATGGTCTATGCCACGTATCGCCGCGGCTACAAGAGCGGCGGATTCAACAGCGGCGCCGGCGCGGCCAGCGATTTTGCGGAGTTCAAGCCGGAGTTCCTGACCGACGTCGAGGCGGGAACCAAGAACAACTGGACCATTCTCGGAGTGCCCGGCCGTACCGATTTCGATCTCTATTACGGCTGGTACGACGACGTGCAGAAGAACGATCTCGTTGCCGTCGAGCAGGAGTTGACCACCCCGCCGTTCATTCAGGTGGAACCGGTCGCCCTGACGTTCAACGCCGCCCGCGCCACCATCAAGGGCCTGGAATTCCAGTCGACCTTCGTTCCCGACGACAATTTCGAGGTCAACGTCTTCTATTCCTACACCGATGCAAGCTATTCGAGCTTCGTCCTGCCGCAGGCCATCCTCATCGACCTCGCCGGCAACCAGACCGAGCTCGGCGCGCTCAATCACGCGGGAAATCCGTTCTCCTACACGCCGCAAAACAAGCTCGGCATCAGTCCGCGCTTTCACTTTCCTGTCGAAGCGAGCCTCGGCGCGCCCACGCTGAGCGCCCAGATCTATTGGCAGAGCAGCGAATGGTTCACCGATCTGAGCGACATCGAGACGACGTGTGGCGCGTTCATTCGGCCAAACATGCCGGGCGCGCCCTACACCTGCCTCGCACCTGCAGGACAGCCCCCCGAGCAGAAGGACTATGTGCTCGTCAATCTGCGCTTCGACTGGGAGAATCTTTTCGGCAACGGCTTCGATGCCAGCGTCTTCGCGAACAATGTATTGGACAAGACCTACCAGGTCGGCGCCGACGCGCTTCTGCATCTCACCGGAACATCGGCCTCCATCTATGCTCCGCCGCGCATGTGGGGCGTGGAAATCCGCTACCGCTTCGGCGCCGACGCACCTTCTCCTTAAGAAAAAGGGACGCACGCGGAGACGCGGAGAACGCGGGAGATTCTCACCACTTTGACTGTCATGGCCCGCGCAAGCGGGCCACCCAGACGGAAGTGACGGGCGATGCAAGGGACAAAACAAAGATCGCACGAACAGGCTCAGCACCTCGCAGGCTTCAGCTGGGTGGCCCGCTTGCGCGGGCCATGACAGTGAATGGGGATAGTCAACCTCCTCCGCGTCTCCGCGCCTCCGCGTGAATCTTATTCCAGCGCGTACACGAGAGCTTTGAGGTAGGCGGTTTCGGGCAGCGTGGGATGGACCGGATGGTCAGGGCCGGCGCCGGCCTGCCGGATCAGGCTTGCCCTGCGGCCGGCGCGCGCGATTCCAGCAGCGCATTCGATCTGAAAGCGCTCCATCGCCATGTTGTGCGAGCAGGAGGCGAGCAGCAGAAAACCGCCCGGCGCCGTCACCCGCGCAGAAAGCCGCGCGAGCCTGCGATAGGCACGGGCGCCCGCCTCGATGTCCTTGCGCGATTTCACGAAAGGCGGCGGATCGCAGATTACAATGTCGAATGCCTCTTTTGCCGAAGCGAGGCGTTCCAGTTCCTCCATCGCATCGGCCTTTACGAACCGGCAGACGCCGGTCGCGGCGTTGGCCGCCGCGCCGTCTTCGGCAAGAGCGAGCGCCGGTGCGGAGCTGTCCAGGCCGCTTACCTCCTTCGCATCACCACGGGCGGCGGCCAGAGCGAACCCGCCGGAATGACAATAGACATCCAGAATGGCCTTGCTGCGCGCCAGCGATGCCATGAAAGTGCGGTTGTCGCGCTGGTCGTAATACCAACCCGTCTTCTGGCCGCCCGAGAGATCGGCGAAATAACGCGTGCTGTTCTCTTCCAGGCCGAGATGCGCCGGCACTTCACCTTTTGCCGCCCGCACATAACTCGAAAGTCCTTCGAGCGCGCGCGAAGGCGAATCTGCGCGCAGAACCACGTTCGCGGGCTTGAGGAGTTCGTCGAGCGCTTGCAGGATTGGATCGACAAGCGCTTCCATGCCGTATGTGGTGATCTGCACCACGCAGGTGTCGCCGAAACGATCAATGGACAAACCGGGTAACCGGTCGCCCTCGGAATGAACGAGGCGATAGAACGACGCATCGAACAGGGTTTCGCGGAGAGACAATGCGCGGCCGATGCGGGCGGCGAAAAATTGCCGATCGATCTCCGTGCCGGGCGCCGCTTCCAGGAGACGAATGGCGATCAGGCTACCCGCATTGCAATAGCCCGTGCCGAACTCGAAACCGTCGTCACCTTGCACACCGACAAGCGCGCCGGGCGGCAGGCTTTTCAAATCGCTTGCGATCTCGTTCGAGAAAATCCACGGCGCGCCGGCGCGGGCGCGGCGGCCTTCCCGTGGCTTGAGACGAAGGAGAGGACGCCTGGTCACGCGATCTATTCCTCGGACTGCGCGTCGATTGCCGCGCGATGCCTCAACTCGTTGGCCTTCTCGCGCACAAGCAATGCTGGCGGCGCATGGGCGCGCGCGTTGAGATAGTCGTAGAGTGCCATGATTTCGTAATCCGCAAGCACGTGGAAGCGAATCGAAGACAGACGCATCATCGCAGGAACGCGGCGATGATGCGCCCCAATCCCGCGGCGAAGCAGATCGAAAAAGGCGGGTCGGTTGTAGAGGGAAACAATGCCGAGATCGGGGATGCTTCGTCCCGGCGACCCGGCGAGGTTGGTTCCATGGCATTCGCCGCAGGAAATTCGTGCCAGGTATCGCCCGCCATCGTAACGTGGGCCGAGATCAAGGGAGGAAGGCGAGTCCCTGACGGCAAGCACAGCCGGAACGATGCGGCCTTCGATGAGTGCGACCCGCGCATCGCGATCCCAAACGGGTCGGGGCCTGGTCGGGCCTGCGGGTCCCAGCGCGCGAAGGTACGCGAGGAGCGCCGCAACATCGTCTTCGCTCATATAGGCGTAATCGGCCGAAGGCATCGCCCACAGGCTCGTTGCATCCGATGCGATGCCCCGGCGCAGCGCCCGTTCGAACTCGCCATCCGACATGCGCGCCGCGGAAATCCGGAGATTGGACGACCACACACGCAATGGTTCCGCGCCCTTCGACGGCCGCCCTCCGAAATCTGCGCCGTGACAATCGCCGCAGCCGGCGATCTGTACCAGATGAAATCCGCGCTCGAGCGTCTTTGGCGAAGGTGGTGCCGGCTCCTCGATCGCCGGAAGCGGATACCGCCGCTCGATGACGGCCTCCGAAGCTACATAGAGATAAACGGCGACTGTGACTGTAAGCGCCCCAGTCACAACCGCAATCGCGCCCGCCCATTTGAGGACCGGATGCATTCTTCGTCCCCGTTTGCACTCAGCACGAACGCGACGCAATTGAAACTGAAACCTTCGCGCTCGGCGACAGACCTGACTTCCCCCTTGTGGGCACGTAAAATCAAGCCCGGAGGATGCGGGAGCGGCGTGACAATGTGAAAGGGGCTGGCTGGAGACCGTCCAACATTCCGGGTGACAGACGGGCTTCCTCTTTCTATGTTACGCGCCGCATGCGGGAATTATCAGCAGTGCTCCGGATTTCGGGCGTCAATCGCGGCGGGAACGGCCTGTGGCGGCGTTTGCTGCTTGTTTTCACGATCGCCGCCTTCGCACAGCAGAGTTACCTCACCCAGACTCATATTCACATTCCGCCCGCCTTGGCGGCAGGCGGCGGCGGCGCGGTTCTCGACGGCGCCGGACATGGCAAGACGCCGTCGCGCGACGACCCGGCCCATTGTCCCCTCTGCCAGGAAATCCTGCTCGCCGGCGCCTATCTGACGCCGGTTGCGATCGTCATCCTGCCGCCGTTGCTCCCGGCTTTCCGGATCGAAGTCCCGGCGCGCGAACTGCCCTTCATCGCGGCAGCGTCCCACGATTGGCACGGCCGCGCTCCTCCGCGGAGCTGACGCTCACAGGCCGACGCCGTTGCGGTGGAGTCGGGAACGGCTCCTCTCGCGACCAATCCGGAAACGAATCCGTCTAGCGACGCGGTCGCCCGCGTGGAAGACGGAGTGTGCAGGGGTTCCCACATCATGCATCGTGCATCTCTTCTCGCTACCGCCGCGGTGGCCGCCTTCGTTGCCGCGCCGCCCGCGGCGCGCGCCCAAACCGCCGATCAATCCGGCGCCAGCTCGTCCATTGAAACAGTCACCGTAACGGCCAAACGTCTGGGCGAGGCGCGAACGTCGATCCAGACGCAGATCGGCGCGTCGACCTATACGATCAAGGAATCGGACATTTTGAACGAACCAGGTGGAGAGAACACACTCCTCAACCAGGTCATTCTGCAGATGCCCGATGTCGCGCAGGATTCCTACGGCCAGTTCCACATCCGCGGTGAACACAATGCGCTGCAGTATCGCCTCAACGGCATCATCCTGCCCGAAGGCATCAGCGTGTTCGGCCAGACGCTCGACCCGCGGCTTGCCTCGTCGGTCGAGCTCATCACCGGCGCCCTGCCGGCCGAGTACGGCCTGGTAACGGGCGGCATCATCGACATGCATACAAAAAGCGGATTGTTCGAGCCGGGCGGTGAGATCTCGATGTATGGCGGAAGCCACAGCGAACTCCAGCCCAGCGGCGACTATGGCGGCTCCTTTGGCTCGTTGAACTATTTCGTCTCAGGCGACTATCTGACCGACACGCTCGGCATCGAATCGCCCGACGGCAGCGTCGACCCGCATCACGACCGGACGTCGCAGTATCACGGCTTCGCCTATCTCGAGGATATTCTGGATTCGTACAGCAGCGTGTCCGCCATTCTCGGCACCTCTCACGACAATTTCCAGATTCCCAATATCGCGGGTCTCCAGCCGCCATTGGGCCTCACCGTCAACGGCCAGGCGAATTTTCCGAGCGTCGATCTCAACGAGCGGCAACACGAGATCACGCATTACGCGATCCTGAGCTATCTGCGCAGCCAGGGACAATTCGATTTCCAGGCCTCGGGCTTCTATCGCTATTCGAGTCTGGAATTCGGGCCGGATCAGGTGGGCGATCTCCTCTACAACGGGATCGTCCAGCAGGCGTACAAACGCGACGTCGCGTGGGGATTTCAGGGAGAAGGCGCCTGGCACCTGAACGACGCGCACACCATCCGTGCTGGCGTAATCGTCGAGACCGACCGGCTGGCGAGCGACACGAGATCGTCCGTCCTTCCGGAAGACTGCACGGGTATGGGGACAGTTTCCGCGCCATACTCCTGCACGCCGCTGCCACCGAGCAATCCCGCCTTCGATATTCCCCTGTCGATCATCGACAACCGGCAGAACACTGCGAGCACCTATAGCGGTTATCTGCAGGACGAATGGAAAATCCTCGACAATGTGACACTCAACTATGGCCTGCGCTATGACGAGTATCAGGCGTTCTCCAATGACAGCCAGATCAGCCCGCGCGTCAACGCGGTGTGGATACCTCTGGACGGCACCACACTTCATGCCGGATATGCGCGTTACTACACGCCGCCGCCCTTCGAGCTGATCGGCAGCGAAAGCGTCGGCAAGTTCCTAAATACCTCGGCCACGCCGGCGATCAGCCTCGACACGACGCCCGTGGCGGAGCGTGCAAATTATTTCGATGTGGGTGCGGTGCAGAAATTCGGCGATTCACTGACGGTCGGACTCGATACCTTCTACAAACGCTCGATCGACCTGATCGATGAGGGCCAGTTTGGTGCGCCGATCATCCTCACGCCGTTCAATTACCAGCACGGCAAGCAATATGGCGTCGAGCTGACCGGCAATTACACGAGCGGACCGCTCTCGGCTTATGGCAACCTGGCCCTCATTCACGCGATCGGCCAGAACATCTTCACCAGCCAGTTCAACTTCAGTGCCGACGACCTTGCCTATATCGCCGATCACTACATCCACCTGGATCACGAACAGGCGCTGACCGCGTCGGGCGGCGTCTCCTACAATTGGCTGGGTACGCTGTTCAGCACGGACATGATTTACGGCTCGGGTCTGCGCGCCACTTTGACGCTGCCCGACGGAACGTCCATCCCGAACGGCGCCCACCTCCCCGACTATGTCCAGTTCAATCTGGGAGTGAGCCGCGCGTTCTCGGCCTGGGATGTGGAGGGCTTCACCGCACGTTTCGACATCATCAATCTGTTCGATGAAAAATACGAAATCCGCAACGGCACCGGCGTCGGCGTCGGAGCGCCGCAATGGGGACCGCGGCGCGGGTTCTTCGTGGGCTTGTCAAAAACTCTCTGACAAACCGTTCAGGAAAAACAACCCATGCGGGAAGGCTCGACAACTGCATCTGTAATCGCCCCGTTCCGTCCACGGATGCGCCTGAAATCGCGCGAGAATCCGCCTGAAACCATGCAGGTTCCCGTTCGTTTTTATCTACGGTCGAAATCGGAGGTTCTGGCGAGGCGTGGGCGCGAATGAAAGGAGATCGAAGATGCTGAAACTTTCAGGAACACTCAAAACGCTTGCCAAAGGAACGACACTGGCAGTTGCGATCGGAGCGGCAGGCCTTGCGTTCTCCGCGGCGCCTGTGGCGGCGCAGATGCATCGTCCTTCGGCCGGGTTCCACGCCGACCGTGGAGGCTTCCGTGACCGTGACGTGGGGTTTCGCGACCGCGACGACTGGCGTTGGCGCGGCGGATGGCGCGGCGGATGGTGGGGCGGGCGCTGGTATGGCCCGGGTTAGGGTCCCGGTTGGGGCGTAGGCGTCGGCTTCTACGGCGCTCCCTATTAGGGCTACCTGTATTGTAGTTCCTACGACTATTACTACGGGTACTGCTCCTACTGAGCCTTGAGTTCCGTGCCGGCCCTGCGCCCGTCGCAGGGCCGGCTTTTTTGTTTAAAAATAACCACACGCGCTCCAGGTCAGCACGCCGACGGACTGCTGGTG
Organism: Rhizomicrobium sp.; assembly: GCA_035567755.1. Taxonomy (GTDB): domain Bacteria; phylum Pseudomonadota; class Alphaproteobacteria; order Micropepsales; family Micropepsaceae; genus Rhizomicrobium. The sequence goes on along the minus strand of DATMPH010000014.1, from coordinate 74,488 downwards.
AAATTCGGTCCTGTAGGCATCGCCGATCCTGTCAATTCTGCCCGCCAGATCGTCGGTGGGGGTTGAGGCGGCAATCAGAATTTTGGTCCTTTCTCCCACCAGAATGCGCGTTCGCGGATCCGTCCACTGGCCGTTTCCATCAAGGACCGTAAATCCGTCAGGAAATTCCCTGACAATGACGGCGGCGGCGAAGGCGGACCATTCGCTGTCGGTCAAAGGCTGCCGGCCGGGAATATCGCGGCCGAAGAACATTTCGGTGACGACCATCGGGTGCTGTGGCGGCGCGAGACACGGCGATTCCGTGTGGACGGACGCGCAACCCAGGAGGCCCAGCATCGCCAACAAGCAGAGCGGCCGTCTCATTTTCCCTCCCAGCTTGAGATGACGCGCACCTCTCCTTATACGGTGCGCGCGATATGGAGGGGCAAATGGTACACGATCCAGCACTTGATGCGCATGAGCACGCCGAACACGCCGAGCACGCGGCGCATGAGCGGGATCCTTTCATCTCCCGAGTTGCCATCACGGTTGCCGTTCTGGCGGTCCTGGCCGCGGTAGCCGGAAGCCTGGAAACGGTCGAAGGGGGAAAGGCGCTCGGCGCGTCGAGCGAAGCCGTTCTGCGCCAGGACGAGGCGACCGATCGCTGGAGCGAATTCCAGGCCGATGGGCTGAAGCGGCACATGTACACGATAGCGGCCGCCGGAGGCGGCGCTCAAGCCGACGCCTGGCGCAAGACGGCAAAGGACGAGAGCGCCAAGCAGGCGACGGATCGCAAGAAGGCGACGGAAAACGAGTCCGACCGCGACAGGTTGCTCGCCGAAAGCCGGACGCATGAGGGCCGCCATCACTGGCTGACCGGCTCGGCCACCTTGTTCGAAATCGGCATCGCCATGTCGACGGTCGCCATCATCACCCGCCGCCGGTGGCTGTCGTTCGGCGCAACGGCATTCGGCGTATGCGGCATTCTGTTGCTCGGCCTTTCGTATGTCGTGTAACTCGCAGCGCATCGTGTTCACCCCTCACCCACGATTGTGAGGTTGAACGTCCTCGTTTGTTAGCCCTCTCCCACAGGGGGAGAGGGGACTCCGCGTACTGATTTTCTGCGCTGATGCAGCGCTCCGATTCCCCTCTCCCCTTGTGGGAGAGGTGTGCAGATACGGGCCGTGAATTCTTCTCAGGCCGGGGTGAGGGGTGCCACCGGGCATCTCAGTTGCGCGCGCTAAGTCCCATTCTCCAATTGCCCAACGTCGGCCGGCGTGAGATCGACCGCTTCGATCGAGCCAGCGCGCCTGACGATCTTTTCCGTCGAGACCGCAATCTCCCTCAGATCGGACTCGCTTTGCGTGAAATGCCGCGTGAGCGCGCCCACGCGCTCCACCAGCCGTTTCACGTCCTGCATCATCAGGCCCACTTCCTTCTGGATCAGGCTCGCCTGCTCGCGCATGCGCGCATCCTTCAACACCGTCTGGATGGTAACGATTGCGAGCATGAGGATGCTCGGCGAAACTACCACCACCTGCTCGCGCAACGCCTTCTGAATCACGTCGGGACAGAATTCGTGCAGATCCGCGTAGATGGATTCGGACGGCACAAACATGATCGCCGGCGTCTGCGTCTCGCCGGGAATGAGATATTTCGAGGCGATGTCCTTCACATGCTTCAGCACGTCGGCGCGCACCGCCACGAGAGCGGATTTGCGCTCCGACTCGTCGGCCGCGCGAAGCGCCGCGATGCTTTCAAGCGGAAACTTGGAATCGATGACGATGGCGGCCGCGGCGTTCGGGAGCCGGATCAGGCAATCGGGACGGCTGCCGTTGGAGAGCGACGCCTGAAACGTGTAGAGCGCGGGCGGAAGCGCATCGGCGATGATCGCCTCCATCTGCTGCTGGCCGAATGCGCCGCGCGCCTGCTTGTTGGCGAGAATTTCCTGCAGGCTTACGACCTGGCCGGAAAGCGCGGTAATGTTCTTCTGCGCTTCGTCGATGACGCTCAGCCTTGTCTGAATCCCGCCCAGCGTTTCGGCCGTTCGGCTTGCGGTTTCCTTGAGACTGTCGCCGAGACGCCGGTCGAGCGCGTCAAGCCGCCCCGCCAGCATGGTCTGAAGCTCCGTTTGCCCCGCCAACGCCTGCGCGAATCGGCCGGCGATCTCGCTCTGCGCGGCGGCCAAGGCTTCCAGCCGCGGCGAAATCGCCGCATCGCTGCCGCGCCTTGTCGCCGCAAAGACGACGGCAAAAACAGCAACCGCCATGAGCAGCAGCGCGGCCGTAAGAACAACGAGGGAAGATGCCATTTATGAGCCCATGCTCCCTGCCTTGACCCAGCTATGGGCCTCGCCTATTTCCCGTTTATGTCCATACGGCCCATCCTTATCGCGCCCGATCCCCGCCTGAAAGCCGCCTCGCGCAAGGTCGACGTGGTGAATACCGAGATTCGCCGGCTCGCGGAGGACATGCTTGAGAGCATGTATGCCGCCGAGGGAATCGGGCTCGCCGCCATCCAGATCGGGATTCCCAAACGCCTGCTGGTCATGGACCTCGCACAGAAGGATGGCCGCCGCGAACCGCGTGTGTTCATCAATCCGAAGATTCTCTGGACTTCGGACGAGACCACAATTTGCGAGGAGGGATGCCTCTCTGTCCCCGATATCTGGGAAGAGGTCGAGCGGCCGGCGCAAATCCGCGCCGAATATCTCGACATCGAGGGAGCGCGGCACACGCTCGAAGCCGAAGGCCTGCTCGCGACATGCCTGCAGCACGAGATCGATCATCTCGAAGGCGTTCTCTTTGTCGATCATCTTTCCAGGCTCAAGCGCTCGATGGCGCTGAAGAGGCTCGCCAAGGCCCAGCGGCTGAAACAGGCGGGCTGACAGGCGCGCATGAGCCTGCGCCTCGTCTTCATGGGCACGCCGGATTTCGCGGTGCCCACGCTTGCAGCACTCATCGGGCACGGACACGACATCGCCGCCGTCTACAGTCAGCCGGCCCGCCCGAAAGGACGCGGGCTTGCAGCGGAAATGTCGCCCGTCGCAAAGCTTGCGGCGGCGCACGCCATTGAATTGCGCACGCCCGAAACATTGAAAGATGCGCCGGCCCAGGAGGCGTTTGCAGAGTTGGGCGCGGATGCGGGCGTCGTTGTCGCCTACGGGCTCATTTTGCCCAAACGCGTTCTCGACGCGCCGCGGCTCCGCTGCTTCAATCTTCACGCATCACTCCTGCCGCGCTGGCGCGGAGCGGCGCCCATCCAGCGCGCGATCATGGCAGGCGATGCACAAACCGGCGTGATGGCGGTGCGCATGGCAGAAGGTCTCGATACGGGCCCGGTCCTGATGGCGGAGCGCGCGGCGATCGATCGCAAGACCTATGGCGAGTTGCACGACAAGCTGGCGCAGCTTGGCGCCGACGTGATGGTCCGCGTGCTGGCCGCGCTTGGGCGCGGAAACATCAGTGAACATCCGCAGGGCGAAGACGGCGTGACTTATGCGAAGAAGATCTCCAAGGAAGAAGCGCGTATCGACTGGACGAGATCGGCACGCGAACTCGACTGTCTGGTTCGCGGGCTTTCGCCACATCCGGGCGCCTGGTGCGAAGCACGAGGCGAACGGCTGAAGATCCTCTATTGTGACCCCATGGAAGGTCACGGAAACCCGGGCGAAATTCTCGACGACCGCTTGACGATCGCCTGTGGGGAAGGTGCTGTGAGACTCGCACGCGTGCAACGCGCGGGCCGCGCCGCCGTGGACTCCGCCGAATTCCTGCGCGGCTTCCCGCTGCACAGGGGAGAGATGTTGTGAGCGGAACCCTGCGGCCGTCACTGTTGCGGCGGATCGGAAATTCCTGGCGCGCCCGCGGCCGGAAACCCGGCACCGTCGATATTACGCCGGATGGATTGGTCTTTACCCGGGGCCGCAATTCGAAGCGCATCCGCTGGGAGGACGTCGTCCGGATTGATGGCGGGTCGCGCGACAGCCTTTCGATCGATCTCTTCTTCGTCGTGATCCACGCCAGGGACGCGACGACGACGATCGACGAATTCGATGACGGCTTCCGTGTGCTGGAATATGCAATCCTCGAACGCTGGCCACAGATGCGCGAGCGCTTTGTCGCGCTCCAATGCGGCGCTCCCCATCAGCCCCTCTACGAAACTCTCTGGCAGCGATGATGGGCTGAATGCCCCGCTATCGCGTTACGCTCGAATATGACGGCGGCCCGTTTGCGGGCTGGCAGAGACAGGAGAACGGCCCGTCGGTGCAGGCCGCTTTGGAACGGGCGATATTCAAGCTCTCCGGCGAAGAAGTAACGGTGACGGGCGCGGGACGCACCGATGCAGGCGTGCACGCGCTGGGACAGGTTGCGCATTTCGATCTCGAAAAAATGTTTGCCGGAGACACGTTGCGGGACGCACTGAACTACCATCTGCGGCCGGATCCGGTCGCGGTTCTGGAGGGGCATGTTGCCGCGTCCGATTTTCACGCGCGCTTTTCTGCAACGGCGCGACTCTATCACTATCGAATCGTTACCAGGCGCGCGCCGCTTGCGCTCGATCGCGGCCGCGCCTGGCACATCATGCGTAATCTCGACGCCGACGCCATGCATGAGGGCGCCCGCCATCTCGTGGGGAAGCATGATTTCACGACGTTTCGCGCGGCGGAATGCCAGGCGCAATCGCCGGTGAAGACGCTCGACTCGCTCAGCGTGCGTCGCGCGGGCGAGGAAATTCATATCGAAGCGAAAGCGCGCTCGTTCCTACACCATCAGATGCGCTCGATCGCCGGGTCGCTGAAGCTCGTCGGCGAAGGAAAATGGCGCCCGCGCGATGTCGCCGCCGCGCTCGCTGCCCGCGACCGTTCGCGCTGCGGCCCGGTGGCGCCGCCGGATGGACTCTATCTTGTGCGTGTCGAGTACTAACGCGTTTTTTCAATGGATTGAAACAATAAGGTTGTCATGGCCCGGCGACGCGACAGCGGAGACCGGGCCACCCAGTCCTTATTTCCGGCCGCCCGTCGCTTTCACCTGGGTGGCCCGCTTGCGCGGGCCATGACAGTTTTTTGGATTAGCCAATTTTAGCCGGGCGGCGCGGCGAAATAGGCGTCCAGGATGGATGCGTATATTTTCGTGAGGTTTCCGATCTCCGCGACCGGCACGCATTCGTCGGTCTTGTGCATGGTTGCGCCGGCGAGACCCACTTCCGCAACGGGACAGTAGTTCTTGATGAAGCGCGCATCCGAGGTGCCGCCGGTCGTCGAGAGAATTGGCGCGCGACCTGTCGCAGAATGAATTGCGCGCGCGAGAAGATCGGTAAATCCGCCGGGCTCAGTAAGAAAGGGCAGCGCGCCGACATCGATGCTGACGCTCGCTTCGCCGCCCATTACGCGCGTAACTTCTGCGGCTCTCTCTTCGATGTGACTCGCGAGCATTTGCGGCGTCTGCAGGTCGTTGAATCGGATGCTGGCCGCAGCGCGCGCGACAGCAGGCGACACGTTGGACGCAGCATTGCCGACATCGAAAGTCGTGAACACAAGTGTCGAGGGTTCGAAATGCGCCGTTCCCTTATCGAGCGGCTCGCCCGCCAGGCGGCAGACGATCGCCGCAAGAACGGGAATCGGATTGAGCGCGTTCTGCGGGTAGGCGGTGTGGCCCTGCGCGCCGCGCACCGTGATCTCCGCGCGCAGGCTTCCGCGTCTTCCGATCTTGATCGTATCGCCGGCGTTCGTCCGGGCCGTAGGCTCGCCGACCACGCAGTGATCGATGCGCTCACCTTTTGCTGCGAGCCATTCGAGCACCTTCACGGTGCCGTTGATCGCGGGGCCTTCCTCGTCGCCCGTAATGAGCAGGCTGACCGAGCCCTGCGGCAACGCTTTCGAATGCTGCATGGCCGCGGCCGCGAAAGCCGCGATCGCGGATTTCATGTCTGCCGCGCCACGACCGTAGAGAACGCCGTCCTCGATCTCCGCCGCAAAGGGGTCCGCGCGCCACAATGAAGGATCACCTGGCGGTACGACGTCGCTGTGCCCTGCGAAACAGAAATGCGGCGGGCCTTTGCCGAGCCGCGCATACAGGTTGTCGATCGGCGCCGTGCCCGGTGCCTCGAACCGCAATCGCGTGCATGCGAAGCCATGAGGCGCGAGCGCCCCTTCCAGCACGCCGAGCGCGCCCGCGTCCTCCGGCGTCACCGAAGGGCAGCGGATGAGAGCCTGCGAGAGTGCTACGGGATCAAGCATGGACATGCGGTTTAGGAGCACGCGATACGCCGGGTCAATCCCGCAGCAATTCGTTGATCGAGGTCTTGGCGCGGGTGCGCTCGTCCACCTGCTTGACGATCACGGCGCAGGCGAGCGCGGGACGGTCGGGCGCATGCGGCAGCACTCCGGGGACCACGACAGAATACGGTGGCACCCGGCCATAACGCATTTCGCCGGTTGCGCGGTCGACGATCTTTGTTGACTGGCCGATGAAAACGCCCATCGACAGCACGGAGCCCTCACCGACGATCACCCCTTCCGCCACTTCCGAGCGCGCGCCGATGAAACAATTGTCCTCGATGATTACGGGCCCAGCCTGGAGCGGTTCGAGCACGCCACCGATGCCGGCGCCGCCCGAAATATGGCAGTTGCGGCCGATCTGCGCGCAGGAGCCGACGGTGGCCCAGGTGTCAATCATCGTGTTCTCGCCCACATAAGCGCCGACGTTCACGAAGCACGGCATCAGCACCACACCCCTGCCGATGAAGGCGGAGCGCCGCACGATTGCGCTCGGCACCGAGCGGAATCCGGCCTCGCGAAAGCGCGCCTCACTCCAGCCGAGAAATTTGGAATCGACCTTGTCCCACCACGGCGCGCCGCCCGGGCCGCCGGCAATTACCTGCATATCGTTCAGACGGAACGACAGCAGCACGGCTTTCTTCAGCCATTGGTGGACCTGCCATTCGCCCGCGTGCTTCTCGGCCACGCGCAGGCGCCCCGAATCGAGCGCGTCGAGCGCCTGTTCGACAGCCTCGCGCACAGAACCGCCGGACGACGAATCGAGAGAGTCTCGCCGTTCCCATGCCTCGTCGATGATTCGTGCGAGATCGGCGCTCATCTTAAGCTCTGAGCATGTTGTCGAAATCGAAGATCGATACTCCGACATTCCGGCCCCGGATCTACCGCTTTGGCGTGCTGCATTGCGCGGGGAACATGGTCGATGGCACAACATGGTGCAAGCCCATTTGGAACTCCCGGACTTGTCGCCTCCGCCCGTTCTTGTCGTCTCCGATCTGCGCAAGACCTATCGCGAGACCGTCGCGGTGGACGGTGTTTCCTTCGCGATTCCGCCCGGCGAGATCGTGGGCCTCCTGGGGCCGAACGGCGCAGGCAAGACCACCATCGTCAACATGATCCTGGGCGTTCTGGAGCCGAACGCCGGATCCATCCGCATCGACGGCATCGATCTTCTCAGGCGCCGCAGCGCAGCGCTTGCTTTCACCAACTTCTCCGCCGTCTACGCCGCGCTTCCCGGCAACTTGACCGTCGAACAGAACCTGCGCGTCTTCGGCCTCATCTATGAAGTGCCGGCGCTCGCCGAGCGTATCGAGGATCTCCTCGTCCGATTCGATCTTGTGCAGTTTCGCGGCACAAAGAGCGGCGTGCTGTCGTCGGGCGAGCAAACGCGGCTCTCGCTTGCGAAAGCCCTCCTCAACCGGCCGAAGCTCCTGTTGCTCGACGAACCGACCGCCTCGATCGATCCTTCCGCGGCGCGCGAAATCCGCGCCTTGATTCGCGCCTTTGCAGAAGAGAATGCGAGCGCTGTGCTGTGGACCAGCCACAACATGTACGAGGTCGAAGAAGTCTGCCACCGCGTTCTGTTTTTGTCGCGCGGACGCGTGCTGCTCGATGGCGACCCGAAACTGCTTCCGCACGAACACGGCGCGGCGACGCTCGAAGATCTGTTCGTGCAGGTGGCGCGCGAACGGCTGCATCCGGAGCATAGCTGATGCACGCGCGCCGCGTCGCCGCCGTGGCGCTCAGGCAATTCTATCTCTACTCCGGAAGCGCTACCCGCGTGGTGCCACTATTCGCCTGGGTCGCCATCGACATCACGCTGTGGGGATTCATCTCGCGTTATCTGAACAGCGTCGCCACGCCCGGCTACAATTTCATCCCCACGCTTCTGGGTGCCGTGCTCCTGTGGGACTTTCTTGCCCGCGTGCTGCAGGGCGTGTCGACGGCGTTTCTCGAAGACGTCTGGTCGCGGAATTTTCTCAACATGTTCGCGACGCCGCTGCAGATCTCGGAATACATCTGTGGTCTTGTGATTACCGCCGTCGTGACAAGCCTCATCGGGCTTCTGACCATGCTGGCGCTGGCGGCAGCCGCGTTCGGTCTTTCATTCGTTCCCTATGGCGCAGCTTTGGTGCCTTTTGTGCTGGTGCTGTTTCTGACCGGAATCGCGCTTGGCATCGCGGGCAGCGCGATGGTGCTGCGGCTGGGTCCGGCGTCGGAATGGTTCCTTTGGCCCATGCCCGCGCTGATCGCGCCATTCGCGGGTGTCTATTATCCCGTCTCGACCTTGCCGGGCTGGATGCAGGCGATCTCGCGGCTGCTGCCGCCATCCTATGTGTTCGACGGCATGCGCGCCATCGTGCGCCACGCGCCATGGGACATGAGAAGCCTTGCGATCGGCCTCGCGCTGTCGGTGCTTTACATCGTGATTGCCGCGATCTTCTTCCGTCAGGTCTATCGTTTCGCCGTGCGCACGGGTCTCCTCGCCCGCTACAACGCCGAAAGCCCCAGCTGACGAAAGGAAGAAGGAAGATTCAGCGCAGAGGACGCAGAGCCCTTCGACAAGCTCAGGGTGAGGGAAACATCCTCATGCTGAGCTTGTCGAACCATCTTCCTCACCGCCTCACTGTCTCCTTGTGAACCTTCGCGTTCTCCGCGGCGCCGCGTGAACCTTCATGCCTTACTTTGCGGCGCGGGCAGCAGTCCATTTGGGGGCCGGCGGAAGGAGTCCGTCATTGCCGACATGGACGACAAGGCCCGTGACGCCTTTCGTGTTTGTGGAAGCGAACCCGGCCGTGGAGAATCCGGCCGCGGTGCACGGCGCATTGCCGTAAATCTCGAACGCGTTGCTGGAGACGCAGAAAGCCGTCGATCCGCTGACCAGCTTGTCGTTGCCGTGCTTCTGGGCGAGCAGATAAACATTGTCGTAGTCGAGCGGCGTCGTCAGGGCTTTGGCGCAGGCGCCCGACGGCACGTCCCACCACCCTCGCACCACACTGATGCGTTTCGAGCGCAGCGCGATCGCCGCCCAGATCTCCGATTGCCCGTCATTGCAGATCGAATAGCCGGCTGGCGCGGCGGTCTTGAGCGCTTCGGTTTCGAGGGCGTCGAAGAGATCCGTGTCGCTTGCGTTGGCCGCGAGTCGCATGCGGGCGCGGAAACTTGCAAGCGCCTGGATGCTCGCATTCGCTGTCCCTCCGGCGTCGGTTTTATAGCCGATGTCCGCGAGAAGCCGCGCAATCCCCGCGGCGCGCGCGGCGGCGGGACTGGCATAGCGCCGCGAGCCTGCGAGCGTCGTGGTCCAGGAGGCGGCGTGGCCTGTCGACACGGAGGCGAACGGCACGAGATAGGCGTCGTCGGACCCGCAACGGTCGGCCCCCACTGGCACATCGATGGCGAAATTCGTCTCTTTCGCGCAAAGACGAATATGGCCGCCCCATGCCAGCGCGGATCCGCTGTGCGCCCGTGAGCTTCGCGCGTAGAGAAAATATTGCGGCTGGTTCAGTGGTTGTTGCAGGGCCACTGCGCAGGCGCCGGGCAGGATTCGTGTCCAGCCACGCGTCAGCATCTGCACGCCCGATTCGTAACCCGCCGCCGCGTAGAGCACATAGCTTGTCCGGTTGCAGACGCGCAAATCGGCCGATGCAGGAACGGTACTGACGCCGGCGCCCAGGAGAAGAGCCGCGCAGAAAATCGCAGCGCGCGTCATTCCTGCGTGATCATCGTTCCCGCGCCATGCTCTGTGAACAGTTCGAGCAGCAGGACGTGTGGAATTCTTCCGTCGAGGATGACGGCGGCGCGCACCCCCGCTTCCACCGCTTCGATCGCCGTCTCGATCTTCGGCATCATGCCGCCCGAGATGGTGCCGTCCGCGATCAGCTCGCGCGCCTCGGCGATGCTGAGCCGCGGGATCAGCTTGCCGTCGCGGTCGAGCACGCCCTCGACATCGGTGAGGAGCAGAAGGCGCGCGGCCGTCATCGCTCCGGCAACAGAACCCGCCACCGTATCCGCGTTGATGTTGTAGGTTTCGCCCTTGCGGCCAACCCCGATCGGCGCGATGACCGGGATCAGGTCCGAATTGATGATGGAACGCAGCACTTCCGGATTGATCTTTTCCGGTACGCCCACGAAGCCGAGATCGACGAGCCGCCTCTCCAGCGTCATCGGGTCGAGCTTGTAGCGCTCGAGCTTGCGCGCGATGACCATGTTGCCGTCCTTGCCGGAAAGTCCGACCGCGCGGCCGCCCGCGGCGTTGATGCCGCTTACGATCTGCTTGTTGATCGCGCCGGTCAGCACCATCTCGACGACCTCGATCGCCGCGTCATCGGTGACCCGCAGACCATCGACGAAGGACGAGGGAATGGAGAGCTTCGCCAGCATCGAGCCGATCTGCGGGCCGCCGCCATGGACCACCACCGGATCGATTCCGGTCTGTTTCATCAGCACGATGTCCTGGGCGAAATGCTCGGAGACGCCGCCTTCCATTGCGTGTCCGCCGTATTTGACGACTACGGTCTCTCCGTCATAGCGCAGGATGTAGGGAAGGGCTTCGACCAGAACGCGCGCGGTGGAGCGCCAGCGCGCCATGACGCGCAGGTTCCGATCCTGACCGACTTCGTCCTGCAGCGCCATTGCGAAAGGTTCCAGCCAAACCCGAGGCTTATAACCCATTGCCCCAGGCTTGGGCCAGCGCCGCCACATGGTCCCGGAGCGCTTCGAGACCGTCGGACTTTCGGGCCGAAGTGACGAAAGTCTCCGGGTAGGCCGCGGTCCGCTTCGAAAGCTCCTGCGCGCATGCCGCCCGCGCAAACTCTGCTTTCGCCGTGGTGAGCTCGTCGATTTTCGTCAGCACGCCCGCATAGGAAACGGCAGCCTGATCGAGCAAATCCATCGCCTCGCGATCGACCGGCATGATGCCGCGGCGCGAGTCGATGAGGAGCATCGTGCGGCAAAGACTCGCTCGCCGGCGCAAATACGCGAAGATCAGGCTCTGCCATTGCTCGGACAGCGCCCGCGAGGCGCGGGCGTAGCCGTAACCCGGCAGGTCGACCAGCATGCAGGTCTCGCCGAGCCGGAAGAAATTGATCTGCTTGGTGGCGCCGGGCGTGTGCGATACGCGTGCCAGTGCGTGCCGCGAGGTCAGGGCATTGATCAGGCTGGACTTGCCGACGTTCGAGCGCCCGACGAAGGCGATCTCCGGCAGGGATTCCGTCGGCATCGCGTCCATGGTCGCGGCGCCGGCGACGAATTCGCAATCCCCCGCAAACAATCTCCGCCCGTCGATTTCGCCCACCACATTCAACTCCATGAAGAAAAAGATTTTAGCGCAGAGGACGCGGAGGTAGCGCAGAGGGCGCAGGAAAAAGGATTTGCGCGCCTTCAGCGCGCCATCTTCCCTGCGTCCACCGCGTTTTCCTCTGCGTCCTCTGCGCTAAAGTTTTCTTACTTAATGCTTATTCGCCGGCTTCGGTTTTGGCGCGGGCGCCGGTGAAGGGGAGGCGTTTGAGGAATTGCGGAGCCTTGAAATTGTTGAAGAGATGCACTTCGACGCCCTGGCGGCGCATCATCACATATTGCTGAGCGACGGAAAGTATGTTGCTCCACGTCCAGTAGATCACCAGCCCCGCGGGCAGGCTTGCCAGCATGAAGATGAAGATGAGCGGCATGAAGGCGAACATGCGCGCCTGCACCGGATCGGCGGGCGCGGGATTCATCTTCGTCTGCACCCATTGCGAGGCGCCCATCAACACCGGCCAGATGCCGACATGCAGGATGGCGGGAACGAAGGCCGGAATCGAATAGGGCAGCAGCCCGAACAGATTGAGTAGCTGCGTGGGATCCGCCGCCGACAGGTCGTGGATCCAGCCGAAGAACGGCGCCTGGCGCATCTCGATGGTGACGAGCAGAACCTTGTAGAGCGAGAAGAACACCGGAATCTGGATCAGCATGGGCAGACAGCCCGACAGCGGATTCACTTTCTCCCGCTTGTAGAGCTCCATCATCTCCTGCTGCTGCCGCATCTTGTCGTCGGCAAAGCGCTCGCGGAGCCGTTCGACTTCGGGCTGCAGCTTCTTCATGCGACTCATCGAACGATACGAGGCGTCGGCGAGCGGGAAGAAGAGAAGCTTCATCGCGACGGTGAGAAGCAGGATCGCGAGGCCGAAATTTCCCGTGTAGCGGTAGAAGAAATCGAGCACGAGGAAGATCGGCTTGGTCAGGAAGATGAACCAGCCCCAGTCGATTGCCAGATCGAAGCGTTCGACGCCGAGCGTGTCCTCGTAGTGGCGGATGATGCTTTGGACTTTCGCGCCGGCGAAGAGATGCTGGGTCAACTGAAGCGTCGCACCGGGCGCGACGCTCTGGCCATCGAGCCGGTAATTGGCCTGATAGGCCCTCACATTCGCGGTCTGGCTTCCGCGATAGGAACCGTCGAAGGACCGGTTCTGCGGCGGGATCGCAGCCGCCATCCAGTATTTGTCGGTGATGCCGACCCATCCGCCCGTCGAACGGAACGTCACGGGCGGCTTTCCTTCTTTCAGATCGTCATAGGTCGCGTCCTTGAGCGCGCCGTCCGCGGCGCCGACGAAACCTTCGTGAAGCGCCCAGTAATGCTTGCTGTCCGGAAGACCGTCGCGCGCGACGTAGCCGTAAGGATAGAGAAGGGCGGGCTTGCCGCTCTTGTTCGTGACCGCATCGCCGACCGTGAACATGTATTGATCGTCGATCGCGAGCGTGCGCGTGAAGATCAGTCCCTGACCATTGTCCCATTGAAGCGTCACCGGCGAGTCCGGCGAAAGCTTCGCGCCGCCGACGACTTTCCAAGGCGTCGACTCGTCCGGAACCTTCACGCCCGATCCGGGCGCGCCGACAAATCCGAACACCGCGTAATAGGGATAGCGCGTGCGCTCCGGCGAGAAGAGGGTGATCTCCGGACTCTTCGGGTTGATCGTCTCGCGATAGTGCTTCAGACGAAGATCGTCGAAGCGCGCGCCCGTGAGGCGCAGCGAACCGTCGAGCGTGGGCGTGTCGATCGCAATGCGCGCACCAGACTGCGCAAGCGCCTGGGTGCGCGGCAGATTGCCGGGGCCGGATTGCGGCCGGACCTCGGTCTTCGGCGCTTCGGGATGCGCGGCTGCAGCAGCCGGCTGGCGATGCAGGAACGCCTGGCGCGCGCGCTCGGCCTGCATCTGCGGCTGGACCACGAAATATTCCCAGCCGAGCATCATGATGGCGGACAGGACGATGGCGAGAATGAGATTGCGATTGTCGGTCATGTGTCTCTATCGGAGAGGCGGGACAGGGTCGAAACCGCATGAACCGCCGAGTGAGGCGAACGGATGGCAGCGCAGCAGACGGCGTACGGCGAGCCCCGATCCTTTCCACGGTCCGTGAGTCTTCAGGGCTTCGAGTGCATATTTCGAGCAGCTGGGCTCGAAGCGGCAGACATGCGGCAGGAGCGGCGAGATCAGCCAGCGATAGAGATAAATGGGCGCAAGCAGGAGTCCCAGCGCCGTGGCGCGAACGGGATGGGTGTGGCGATCCGTCACCGGATGTCTCCTGCCTGAGACCGGCCGAGCCTGGCATGAGCCGCGAGGAGCGCGGATCTGAGGTCGCCAACGAGGCCGTCGAACGGCCGAGTCAATGTCTCCCGCCGCGCGACGAGAACATAGTCATTGCCCGGCAGCCCATAAAGGGGAAAGACCGCCTGCGCCGCCGCCTTCAACCGCCTCCTGGCCCGGTTTCTGGCCACCGCATTGCCGATTTTGCGGCTGGCCGTGAAGCCGACGCGGGCCGTGCCCGCAACCGCGCCGGGTGTCTGGCAAAGCTCGACGGTCAGGCCGGTGGCGACCCGCCTTATTCCCCGTGCCGCTCTTAGAAATTCCGGGCGTTTCGTCAGGCGCGCTATCGTCACCGCACGCTCAGGCTGCGGGATCACCGGGTCTTTGGCGTTTGTCAGGCCGAAAGCTTCTTGCGGCCATGGGCCCGGCGGCGCGCCAGCACCTTGCGGCCGCCCACGGTGGACATGCGCGCCCTGAAGCCGTGCCGGCGTTTGCGGACGATCTTGCTCGGCTGATAGGTGCGTTTCATGGTCTCGACTCCCGGGCAATCGGCCCGTCGGAAAGAGCCGGGGTTCTAGGGAGCGGGCTGGAAACTGTCAACCAAGGGTGGGGTCCGCGCTTGCATCGCTGGCACCGTTGGCGTTTCGGCTTTGAGAAATTGGGTCTCAAAAAAAGTGTCATGGCCCCGTTTAACGGGGCCACCCAGTCAGCGCGCGTCCGCGCGCTGATTAAAGGCTTTGACCTGTCTCGTCTGGGTGGCCCGCTCTTCGGCGGGCCATGACAATTTTTTTGGCCCGACCTGCCGGAATCGGACCTTGATCTCAAGGACGTCAACCAAGTCCTGCCACAAATCTGATACCCATATTTCCGTCGAAGCAGGATTGATCGGATCGTGGTCACGCTGCGTGTCATTCGGGGAGATGAGGCGCCCGCGCCGGAGCGGCGACCCGAGGCGCGCCCGCAAAGCGCGTCTGCCCCCTCACCGCAGCCCTCTTCCCCTGAGGGGGAGAGGGAGACACTCATCGCCCGTTTTCGCAAGCGAGCCAGCGAGGCATGGGCGCTGGTTGCGCACAGTCTTTCGGGGCGGCTGCTGCTTCTCACCATTCTCTATGTGCTTCTGACCGAAGTGCTGATCCTGTTGCCGACGCTGGGCCGCTATCACCGCAGCCTTCTGGAGTCGCACATCGCCAGCGCGGAAATCGCGATACTGCCTTTCACCGAATCGGGCGGCGAGCAGTTGTCCGAGGGTCTCCGGCGCGAGCTTCTGGCGCGCGCAGGCGCGGGCGCGGTGATGCTCAAACGCGCCGATCAGCGGGAATTGTTTCTCGCCCATGACGAGCCCAGCCACTTCGACCTGACCATCGATCTGCGCGAGCAGAGTCTCTTTTCTCAGATTGCCGCCGCGCTCGATTGCGTGGCCGAAGGTGGCAACCGCACGCTTCACGTGGTCGCGGTGACGCGAATCGTTCACGCAGAAACGGTGGAAGTCATCACCGACGAGCGCCCGATCCGCGACGACCTGGTTTCCTACGCAAATCGCCTGGTACTCGTCGCGCTGGTCATTTCACTTGCAACCGGAATGTTGGTGTTCCTCAGTCTCTACGCAGTGCTGGTGCGTCCGATGGGACGCCTCACCCGCGCCATGGTGCGATTCCGCGACGATCCCGAAGACTCCAGCCGCATCGTCCAGGCATCGGAGCGCAAGGACGAGATCGGTCAGGCGGAGCGCGAACTTGCCTCCATGCAGCGCGACATTGCCGGCTTTCTGCAGCAGAAGGCGCGGCTCGCCGCGCTCGGCGGTGCGGTCGCCAAGATCCAGCACGATCTCCGCAATATTCTCGCGAGCGCCCAGCTTGCCTCCGACCGCCTCGCCCGCATCGACGATCCCGTCGTCAAGCGGCTCGCTCCGCGCATCGTCTCCTCGCTCGATCACGCGGTGACGCTGGCGACGCGCACGCTGCGTTTCGGCCGCGCCGACGAGCACCCGCCGAGGCGTGAGCGTTTTGCGCTGGCTCCGCTTGTCGACGAAGTCGGCGAGGCGGCGATTGCCGTTGAGGGCGACGCCTCAATTGAGTTCGACAATCGCGTCGATCCGACTCTCGAAGCGAACGCCGACCACGAACAGCTCTATCGGATGTTGCTCAATCTGATCCGCAATGCGGCCGAAGCCGTGAACTCCCGGGACGGCGGACGGATCGAGGTGAGCGCAGAGCAGGACAACACCAATCTTGCAATCCGCATTCGCGACAACGGCACCGGTATTCCGGATCTCGTGCGGGCAAAACTGTTCCAGCCTTTCGCCGCGTCGACGCGCTCGGCCGGCACCGGCCTCGGACTCGCCATTGCACGAGACCTTGCGCGCGCGCATGGCGGCGACGTGGTTCTCGAATCGACCGGTGAATCGGGCACCTGCTTCCGCATCGATATTCCTGGCCGGGAGAAAAGCTGAGTGAGCTGGGATCCGAAGACCTATCTCGCCTTCGGCGACGAGCGCACGCGCGCGGCCGCGGATCTGCTGGCGCGTGTGGCCGCCGAAGCCCCTGGGCACGTCGCGGATCTCGGCTGCGGTCCGGGCAATTCGACCGCTCTGCTTGCTGCGCGCTGGCCACGCGCGAAGATCGACGGCGTCGACAATTCTCGTGCCATGATCGAGGAAGCGCGCACCACGCCGATCCCTGCACGCTGGATCGAAGCCGATGTCGCAATCTGGATTCCAGATGTGCCCTGCGATGTGATCTACGCCAACGCGACGTTCCAATGGGTCGCGAATCACGAAGCGCTGCTGCCGCGGCTGATGTCGCATCTCGTTTCGCGCGGGACATTCGCCTTCCAGGTGCCGCGCAATTTCCACGAGCCCAGTCACGCGATCGCGCAGGAGATCGCGGGTGAGCCGCGCTGGAGAGACAAACTCGCCCGTGTGCGCGAATGGTGGAACGTGCTCGAACCGGAAGCCTATTATGCGCTTCTCGAACCGATTGCCGAGCGCATCGATATCTGGGAAACGCGCTACGTGCAGACGCTCGAAGGCGACGACGCCGTCTATCGCTGGGTGCTCGGCACGGGTCTGCGTCCCTACCGTGATGCGCTCGAGGGCGAGGAGCGCGAGGAATTCCTGGACCAATACCGCACGCGCGTGGCGCAAGCCTATCCCCGCCGCGCCAGCGGCGTCACGCTCTTCCCCTTCCAGCGGCTCTTCTGCGTCGCCGAAGGAAGAAAACTTTAGCGCAGAGGACGCAGAGGATGCGCAGGGGACGCAGAGCCCTTCGACAAGCTCAGGGTGAGGAAAATACCCTCTGGGTCGGGAAAATATCCTCATGCTGAGCTTGTCGAAGCATGCGCGCTTCGCGCGCGATTTTTTCCCTGCGACCTCTGCGCATCCTCTGCGCCCTCTGCGCTAAATCTTCCCTTTCACTCGCCCTTCGCAACACCATCACGGCGGGGGTCGGAGCCGCCGATGTAGCCGTCCTTGACGCGCTCGACGATGTTGAGCCCGCTTTCGAGTTCCACGTTCACCACGTGATGACCCATCGCGGTCAGCGCGGATCCGTAATCAACAATCGGTGTCCCGACTTCGAGAAGAGTAGGGCCGTTGGGATTGGCGTGATGGGGCAGGGCCGCGGCGCTTTGCGGGTCGAGTCCGCCATCGAGCATCGCGACAAGCGTCTCGGCAACATAGGGAATGATGATGGGGCCGCCGGGTGAGCCGAGCGCAATCTTCAAGCTTCCGTCGGAATTGAACACGATGGTGGGCGCCATCGCGCTCATCGGGCGCTTGCCCGGTGCCGGCGCGTTGGCCACCGGTTTTCCGTCGTGCATGGGCTCAAGGGAAAAATCCGTCAGCTGATTGTTGAGAAAAAAACCCTTGGCCATCATCTCGGCGCCGAACGTGGATTCGACCGTCGTCGTCATCGAAACCGCTTCTCCGCGTCCATCCACGACCGTGAGATGACTGGTGCCGGGCAATTGCAGCGTGCGCTGGGGAGCGAACTCCGCATGTTTCGTTGGCGGCTCGCCGGCCGTTGCCGTTCCCATGTCGTGCTGCGGATCGATCAACCTGCTGCGCGATGCCAGATAGGATCTGTCGAGCAGTCCTGCGACCGGCACGTGCACCACGTCGGGATCGGCGAGCCACATCGCGCGGTCGGCAAAAGCAAGCCGGCTCGCTTCGGAGAACAGGTGAATCTCCGACAGCGTGTTGGGCTGAAGCCCCTTCGGCGGAAAGCGCTCCAGCATGCCGAGAATCTGCAGCACCGACACGCCGCCGGAGCTCGGCGGTCCCATCGAGCAAACGCGCCAAATTCGATAGGCGCCGCAAACGGTCTCGCGTTCCTTCGCCTGATAGGATGCGAGATCGGCGAGCGCCATGCCCCCGGGGTTGAGCGGCGCATGATCGACCTTGTCGACTATCGCCTCAGCGATGGGTCCCGAATAGAAGGCCTTCGCGCCGCCCGCGGCGATGGCCCGCAATGTCTTGCCGAGTTCAGGATTGCGCAGAATCTCGCCCTGTTTCAGCGGTGTTCCGTCGGGCTTGTAGAAATACGCTTTGATGTCGGGCATGCGCGCCATGCGCGGGTTGTCGCGCAACGTCGCCGCAAGCTTGCGGCCGACGGGAAAGCCTTTCTCGGCAAGCGCGATCGCGGGTTCGAACAGTTTCGCCCAGGGCAGCCTTCCGTATTTCCTGTGCGCCAGTTCGAGCATGGCGACGTCGCCCGGTACGCCGACAGACAGGCCTCCGGGGATCACGTCGGATTTCCCGCGTGGCCTGCCGTTCGCATCGAGAAACATGCCGGGCGTCGCCGATGCGGGCGCCGTCTCGCGCCCGTCGAAACTGGTCACTTTCTTCGAGGTGGGATCGTAGAGAAGCAGGAACGCGCCACCGCCGATGCCGGAGGATTCCGGCTCGACCAAAGTCAGCACCGCCTGGACCGTAATCGCCGCGTCGACCGCCGAGCCGCCCGCGCGCAGCATCTGCAATCCCGCATCCACCGCGTAAGGGTTCGCCGCCGCGATCATGTAATGCGGCGCTGGTGCAGGTGATGCCGATGTTGGCGCGGCGGCGACAGTTAGCGAACTGGCAATGAGTGCAAACGCCCAATGCCAATTCTTACCTCCCCCTTCCTCCTCCGCGCGAAGCGCGGGGGAGGGGGACCGCGAAGCGGTGGAGGGGGCGGCTGCCCACGAGCGGTTTGGACTTGTGCGAGATGCGATCATGCGGAGCAGTAGAGGTCCTATAGAATCCATATGCGCGCACCGATTCTGACGCCCAGACGCAGGCGCAAATTGCGGCGCAACATGACGCTGCCGGAAGTACTGCGCTGGGAACGGTTTCGCGGCGGACGATTGAACGGATTGCGATTCCGGCGGCGTTTTGCGAAGTCCCGCGCGAGGGATTCTGAACGAAGAAGCGATCGAGGGTGTGCTCGTCAGCATCGAGCGGGCGGCCGCCCCCTCCACCGCCTTCGGCGGTCCCCCTCCCCCGCGCTTCGCGCGGAGGAGGAACCTTAAACAGTCACGATATGTGAATATCGTAGCCATAAGGGGGAGGTTGGATAAACTTTGCAACGCTCCACTGTTCGCTCTCATCGCGCCTCTCTTTTCGCGCCGCGGGGCGCGGGGTACGGTTGCCAGCGATGACGCGGCCGGGCAAGCGCAATCTCCTCACCGATGTCGACGGGCTCACGGTCGGCCAGGCCGAGGATCACGCGGCGCGCAGCGGCGTGACCATCATTCTCGCGGATCGGCCCGTGGCCGCGGCGGTCGATGTGCGCGGCGGCGCACCTGGAACCATCGGAACGGACGGACTCGATCCCGTGAACCTCGTCAGTGCGGTCGATGCGATTGCGCTGTCTGGCGGTTCCTCCTACGGGCTCGACGCGGCCGGTGGCGTGATGGCATGGCTCGGCGCGCGGGGGCGCGGCTTCCGCTTCGCGCCAGGCGTTCCGGCGGCGCCGATCGCGCCGGGCGCCATTATTTTCGATCTCGCGAATGGCGGAAACAAGAACTGGGGCGCCGATCCGCCCTACCGGAGGCTCGCGCTCACGGCGGTGGAGCGCGCGGCGCCGGAATTCCAGCTCGGCAATGCGGGTGCGGGGCTCGGCGCCATCGCCGGCGCCTACAAGGGCGGTACGGGAAGCGCATCGTTCATGACCGAAGAGGGTTTCACCATCGGCGCGCTGGCGATCGTCAATGCGGTCGGCTCGCCAATCATTCCGTGTACGGATGTATTCTGGGCCTTTCCCTTCGAGCAGCAGAACGAATTCGGTGGACGGCGCCTGAAACCCGGTTTCGCGCCCGTCGCGCCCGCTCTGCCGTCCGACATGAAGCAACCGGCGCGCCCGGGCGCGAACACGACGGTCGCGGTGATCGCCACGGACGCGGATCTCACGCGGGTGGAATTGAAGCGGCTTGCGATCATGGCGGCGGACGGTTTCGCGCGCGCTCTCCGGCCCGTGCATGCGCCTTTCGACGGCGACACCGTGTTTGCGCTTTCCACCGCGAAACGCCCGGCGGGCGAACCGCGGCCTTACACGGTGACGCAACTCGGCAATGCCGCCGCAGACTGCGTCGCCCGCGCCATCGCGCGCGGCGTCTATGAAGCGGAGACATTGGGCGAATGGCGAAGCTACCGCGAGTGTTTCGCGCCAGGAGAGGATTCCCGATGACATTGAATTGGAACGCGGGTCTTTCCCGCCGCGCCTTCGCAGCAACCTCCCTCGTCGCCGGATTCACGCTCGCGGCGGGCCCGTTGCGCGCCGGCGCGATCGTCACCGACGCGAACGGACTCGACGCCGGCGAAGTGCGCATTCCGGTTTCCGACGGCGTGGTGCCCGCTTATCGCGCGAAGCCCACGCATGGCGCGCGCTGGCCGGTGGTGCTGGTCGTGCAGGAAGTTTTCGGCGTGCACGAGCACATCAAGGACATCTGCCGCCGCTTCGCCAAACAGGGCTGCTACGCGGTCGCGCCGTCGCTCTATGCGCGCTATGGCGACCCGGGCAAGTACACCGATCCGCACGCGCTGATGACGGATATCGTCTCGAAGGTCCCCGATGCGGGGGTGATGAGCGATCTCGATGCGGCGTCCGCCTTCGCCGCGAGCGAGCACGCCGATGCGAGCCGGCTTGGAATCATCGGCTTCTGCTGGGGCGGCCGCATCGTCTGGCTGTATGCCGCGCACAATCCGAAATTGAAGGCGGCCGCGTCATTCTATGGTCCGCTGCGCGGTCCCGTACCGCCCAATTCGCTCCGTCTCCTTTATCCGCTCGATATCACCGCGAAGCTGCACGCGCCCGTGCTCGGCTTCTATGGCGGCAAGGACATGGGCATTCATCTCTCCGACGTCGAAGCGATGCGCGTCGCGCTCGCCAAGGCCGGCAAGCTTGATTGCCGCATCGACGTGTTCATGGATGCCGAGCACGGCTTCTTCGCCGACTATCGCCCGAGCTACAACAAACCCGACGCCAAACTCGCCTGGGCGCGCGCGCTGGAGTGGTTCCGGAAAGCGGGGGTGTGACCGCGCTCGCCTCCAACGCACGTTTTGATCTTGCCAAAGAAACGGTTCACGCGCGCGGAGCCGCGGAAGAGAAGGTCTACAAGGAGGCGGTGAGGCAGTGAGGTAGAATCGCGCGCCTTCGGCGCGCAGCAATTCTCATTGTCTCACTGTCTCCTTGTGAGTGTTCCTTCCGCGGCTCCGCGCCTCCGCGTGCCCATTTCCTGGGAGCCCACGGACAACAGCGAGCGCCCATTGAAGCGTGGGAACTACCTCACATACACGCGCACTTCGCTGGCGGCGATTGCGGGGTCGGTGGAGGATGACGCGGCCATGCGCGTTGCGGGCACGCCCATCTCCGTCATCGAATGCATGACGGCCTGCGCGTTGTTCTGCGCGGCGTCGGCGGTGCCGCTCGTGGGCGCCACGCCGACCACGCTGAACGACGCATGCGGCTGGGCTGCAAGCGCGTGCGACAGCGCCGCATAGAGCACGCGGTCATAGGCGACGTGCGCGCGCGCAAATTTGATGGTGACGATCGGTGCACCCGCCGCGATCGCATCCGCCGTGGGCATGCTCGCCGCCGCTGCCTGCCGCGCGGGCACGCCCGCGCGCGCGCCGCCCAGCATCGGCGAAGAATAGTCGCCGGCCTTGATGGCGTTTGCGAGCCTGGAGAGGTTGCCGCGCTCGTCCGCCACATAGGCGGTCTGCCGCTGCAGCGCGCGCCTCACTTCGCTCATCAAGCGGTCGACGCGGATGATGGTCTGGCTCGTCTCGTCGGCGAGCACGGAAAGCTGGCGATGGTCTTCGTCGACCGCGCCGGAGACGTTGAACGTCGCCTGGATGGTGTCGCCCTCGTTATGCGCCATGGAGGAATCGTTCGAAACTTCAGTGGCCAGCGTGGACAGCGCGTTGATGTTGGCGGACAGCGAATCGAGCGTGGCCTGTGCGGCGTTCCACTCGCCGATCAGCTCGGGATTGCCGCGCGTGGTGCCAACCCCGAGGCGCCCGGAAATATGTGCGGTCGCCTGCTGATAGGAGGCGACGGCCTGCGCGGCCTGGTTGCGAAGCTCGGCGGCATGCTGCGCATCGCCGGCGATCTTGGTATCGAGATTTTGCAGCTGGGAACGCAGGCTCTGGACCGTGTTGCCGACCACAGTGCCGGTGTTCGCGCCGCCTTCGATGGCAACGGGCGAGACCGATGGGCCGACAGGCGCGGGCGGCGGCGCAGCGGCTGCGACAGGAGCGGGCGCCATCTCACCGGTCACGACAGGCGCGGGCGGGGGAACCGGCGTTCCCGGCGCAGGCGCGGCCTGGGCTTCGGGCGCGACGTTCGCGGGCGGTTGCGCGGCTTCTTCGGTTCCGCCGCCGAACAGCGCATCGTCGATGCTGGCGCATCCCGCGAGTCCCGTTCCTGCGACCGCAGAGAGAAAAGCCAGGGCAAGAATCCGCGTTCCTGCCGCTCTCATCGCTGTCATGCGTGTGTGTCTCCGCTCCGGCGGGCAGGCTTGGAAAGCCCCCCTCGCCCCCGTGGCGGCAATTCGCCGAATCCCTCGGCCGGCGAACCGCCTGCGCCGCAGTCTTAACCACGCTTGGCGGCACGGACAAGGGAGGCGTTCATTGCGCCTGCGGGAAAATTCGCCCGCCCGGCGGGGACTTGGGTGAGGGGCGGAAATTGCGTGCGGCGGGGGCTGGCGCACATCCGCGCGGGCTTGGCCGATGCTTGCGCGACGGCTTTCCGCTCACTAGGTTTCGCGCCCCCGCACCGGTAGCTCAGCTGGATAGAGCACCAGACTACGAATCTGGGGGTCAGGGGTTCGAATCCCTTCCGGTGCGCCAGGGTTTTTCGTGAAGTCCAGCGTCGTTGTTACACTTGCAGTCTGCTGCTCTTAGAGCCCGACTCATAATTCAGCTAAGCCAGCAAGGCTTGTCCCGCTGAAAGGGACTATTCCTTGATCGTGAAGATCGTGCCGGAGAAGTACAGGCCGCCATAGGTCGTCGTGCCGTACAGATTGCCCGCGCCATCGGCAAACAGGGTACAGGACGGCTCGATGCCGTCGAGGCCACCCTTGAAGGCGTGAAGCACAGTCTCTGTTCCGTCCGGAGTGAGTTTGAAGACGGTGCCGCAGCCTGAGCCCATGCCGTTGCAGGTCATTCCACCGAATTGCGTCGTTCCGTAGAGATTCCCCGCGCTGTCCATGATCAGCCCGGCGAAAGGCGCCGCGCCATCGCTCCCGCCCGCGAAGGAATGCAGCACGGTCTCGGTGCCATCTCGCTTGAGTTCGTAAACCGTGCCGTCGGCTTTGGCGCCGCCGGCATAAGTCATGCCGTAGAAATTGCCAGCCGTGTCGGCAATCAGGCTGCCGGCATAGGGGTTGGCGCCGTCGCTGCCGCCCTTGAAGGAGTATAGTACTGTCTCTTTACCACCGGCTGCAAGTTCGAACACCACGCCGTCATCGTTTGCGCCGCCGTAAAACGCCGTGCCGTAGAGATTGCCCTTCTTGTCCAAAATCAGACCGGCGACCGGTTCGCCGCCATCGCTTCCCCCCGTGAAGGTGTGGAGCACTGTTTCGGTGCCGTCAGGCGCAAGCTTATAGGCTATGCCCTTGCTGCTCGTCCCGCCAAGGGTAGTCGTACCATAAAGATTGCCCGCGCTATCCATGACCACACCGGCGTAAGGAAAGGTGCCGTCGCTTCCTCCGTCGAAGGAATGGAGCAGCGTTTCCTTCCCTTTCCGATCGATCTTGTAGACCGCTCCCTCGCTGGTCCGCCGTCGCCTCCTCCGACCGTCGTGCCGTACAGATTGCCCGCCTTGTCCATGATCACCCCGGCGTAAGGATCACTGCCGTCGGTTCCGCCGCCGGTGAAGGTGTGGAGAAATTTCGGCTTCTTGCTGCCCGCCGGCAGGATGAAGACCGTGCCGTCTTCGCCCATTCGCGTGCCCGCGGTTGTGCCGTAGAAATTGCCGTTCGCATCTTCGATCAGCCCGGCAACCGGCTCATTTCCGCCCGCATTGTTGTTGAAGGAATGAAGCACCTGGTAGATCTTCGTTTTCGCCTGCGCACCATCGGACGAAACCAACACACCGAGCGCCGACACGCAGCACAGCAGATACCTGGCGAGATCTCGAGGCATGATGTTCCTCCTTCCTGCAAAGAAATAATTGCCGTTCCATCCGTCGCTGAACCTATGGTGTCAGCTTGAACACCGTGCCGCCGCCCTCTCCACAGGGATCATTGGCGCCGTATGACATGGTGCCGTAGTAGGTGCCATGCTTGTCGCGGACGAGCGTGCTCGCCTGGGCGCCGTACGCGCTCTCCCCGCACGCTGCATAATCGAACAAGTCGGTGAAATTTCCTTTTGTATCAAGTTCGTAAACGTAACCGTCATTATGTGCACCGTTGATCGCCATGGAATCATAAAGGTCGCCGCTGGAATCGACGATCGGCGTGTAGGAGCCTGGGCCGCAACAAACTTGCGAGGCCGTGAATGTGAAAAGGACCGAGAATTTGTCCGTGGTGTCGATCTTGTAGATGACGCCGCAGCCCAAAGGCGGATAGCAGCCGAGATCAGCGCCTTCGGCGGTCGTTCCATAGACATTTCCTGCGGCATCCAGGGTGATGGCGCCGGGAGCCCAGCCGTCCTTCTTTCCGGTGAAGCGGTGCAAGACCGTATATGCGCCGTTCGGCTCCAGCTTGAAGATGGCTCCGCACCCGGTCGGCGCATCGCATCGGATATCGCCACCGAAAGCTGCTGTGCCGTAAAGCGTCCCCTTCGCATCCATGACGATGTTGAAATAGGGAGTGACCCCGTCGCGCACGTTCTTGAAGGTGTAAATCACACTGTACTTGCCGCTGGAGTCCAGCTTGTAGATAAAGCCGCAACCGTTGCCGTTGTAGCCGCAATTGACATCCCCGCCATAGTGGGACGCTCCGTACAGGTTTCCGGCCGCGTCCAGCACCGGGGTCGAATTGACGTCCTGATACGTGAAGGTGTGAAGTACAGTCTCCGTTCCATCCGGCGCGAGCTTGAACAGGGTTGAGTCGTTGCCGTTTCCGCCGCCTGTCGTGCCGTAGAGATTGCCGGTGCCGTCCATCGTCACGGCGGCAACTGGGAAGGCGCCGTCGGTTCCGCCCTGAAAGCGGTACAGCACCTGTTCCTGTCCATCCTTGCTGACTTCATAAACCGTTCCGCAACCGACGACGCATCCATTCGAGCCCCCCGCTGCGGTTGTGCCGAACAGATTTCCGTCAGCGTCCCGGAACACTGTTGCAGCGGGCTCGCTACCGTCCGGCCGGCCTGTGAAATTGTGAAGCAGATGGGGTGTAAACGTCTGCGCCTGCACGGGGGAAAACGGCGCGATGGCCGACCAGAACACGAAAGCCGATGCCCACCCGCAACTCGTCATTACTGCCATAGTCGTCCCCTCCGCATGCGTGCCGACATCCATACGACGGAGAGAGCCCAGACTTTATTCCGAGCGTCCATCCTTTTTCGGGTCAGCGCAAACTTGAAGAGTGATCAAACCGCGCATTCAATGCGCTACAGCTGGATTGAGATGCCGCGCCCGCAGGAGCAAGAGTGGGGCACGTCACGGCGAGAAGAATTCTGGCGCGCAACGGACGGTTCGCCGAATGAGGCAGTGTGAGGCACCAAGGGGCTTCCTCGCTGTAGTGCCCCCCTTCGGGCGGCCTCTCCCTCTGGTCGGTCACGTTCAGGTCGCGGGCAGATACATCGTTCGAGCAAACCTTGGTCCCGACTGGCGGAGCGTAGCGCCGTGCTCACGCCGTCAAGGCCGCTTCGCGCCGCCTTCGGCGGTGGCTACGGCCTTCGGCCCTCGGCCTACGGGCCTTGACTGCGCCTGCCGCGGCGCTCTTTGGGGAGCAGGTCGGGACGGAAGAATAGCCCCTTTCGGTCGAACAAAGGAATGGATTTAGGCGAGGCTCCGGGGGCGGGCCGTGTATTTGTAGCCCCCCGTGTTACTAAGACGGGGGCAACGCGCTTTTTTGACCATATCGCCGAGAGTGAGCGTCAAACAAGTTCTGGGTCAGAGTCGGCGAAGTACGTTCGGAAGTAAGTTCGGGTCATAAGTTCGGGGTCAGACTCGTAATTGGCGCTTGTGCCCCAATACGGTGCCCCCATTGATCAATTGCCAGCCAGCGCTTCGCTCTGCACGTCAGATGATTTTGGTGCGCCGCCGACCGGACAAACTCTCTGATACGATGCATCGCCGACGGCGATGACGAGCGCAACGAGGGTTGGTCCGGGTTGCGGAACGACCGACTGAAGCGCCTGCAGGACTCGCTTTGCCATCGGCCAATCGTGACAAAATACCGTTTGCGGATTGATCCCCAGCGGTGCTCCGGGAAAAACAAACGAGGGTGCACCCGCCTGCACCAATTCCGCCCAGCGCGCACTGATCGCCTGCCTGTCCGCATCCGATATCGGCATTGCCACTTCCCAGCTGAAGCAACAGCATAGGTACACATTCCCCTTTCTTCCTATTCCCCTGATTAGGGGATGCTGCGTTCCACGCAGGGACGTTTCTGTGGTTGCGGCGGTTGCCGCATCGAACTGGAAAATCAGCCTCATCGGAAAGGGACAATCCCCATTGGAGCGATCTTTACATGGCGCTCATTCGCTGACGCGATGTTCATGGTTGGCCGGGACAACAGCCCGGCCATGACGACACCGGGTAAGACGCGGGTGTGACCGGCAACTTCATTCGACGAGACGCGCAGTGTCCCCGGCTCCATCGCCGTCCCGCTGCGATCATGCCGCAGCGAGCGTACCCCGCCCTTTCAATCTGGCGATAAACTCCAGATGCTCCGGGGCCAGGGCGTCGATCGCACCCAGAAAATCAGGGGGATTGTCAGACAGCAAAATGGCGGGCGATTGCCCCTCATAATTCCCGAGATTTGGCCGGTGTTGCTGGTAACCGACAAGGGCAGCAAGTTCTGACGAGAAGCACCTGGCCACATCCGGTGGATATGCGAGCCACTGGTTCTCGTATGGTTTCAGCCAGCCCAGGCAGTAACTGATAATCACTCCGGTTCGCGGCAGCGATGTTCGATTGGCGCCCCCGCAATGCAACACCGATCCCAAAAAAATCAGAGCGGAACCCGGCTCCATTTCGGGGGAAATGGCTTCCGCGCGGTCGATCAGGAATTCGCCAAGGCGCTTGTGGCTGCCGGGCCAAATCACGGTTGCGCCATTATCCGCCGTAAAATCCGTCAGCGGCCACATGACATTGACCTGGAACTCCATTTCTCCTTTTGCGGCTCTCCACAGATCGTGATCGCGGTGCGGCGGTTGTGCTTCGGCACCGGGGTGGAGCTGGATGGCCTGGGTGAGATTCAGCTGGAGACAATCACAATACGGCCCGAGAATCTCTTTGACGATGTCCATCACGAGTGGATGAAGCACGAAGCGTTCTGCATGTACCGATCGCTTCAGCAATGATCCGCAGCGTTTGCTTCGCGCACCATGAAATTCCCCGACGCTAAAAGGCGTCCTGGCCAACCGATCCCGAAGATCATCGTGGAACGCGTTCGCCAACGCGGCCGGCACCAGGTCTTCAACAATGCAATATCCTTGTTGAGCCAGCGCCTCGCACCACCGGCCGGCCGATCTCGCCTTGGCAGTCACAGTTTCATTCATGGGCGGCTTCCAACAGTCAAAGTGGGGGAATCGGCTCAGGCGGCCTGCGTCTGCGGTATGACCTCCAGCACCGGATAGCGGTATCCAAATCGGGCTCGTGCCCTGCGCAATGTGTCGGGCGTAATTGGCATCGCGACCGCTCCCGTGATTTGACCATCGATGTCCCGAGGAAGGCCCAGCGGCTCGATTTCCCAACCGGACGACAGGAGCGACGAGAGAAACTGCGCCTGCGAAACGCCCGTGTATCGCGAAATTCCGAAGAGCAGAGCAAACTCGACGGATGCAATCCACATATGATGGCACATGGAAACAGCGGCGCTCTTTGCGAGATCCGGGGAGACGCACAATCGCGTCAGCTCCATGATATCTTCCCCGATGGGAACCGGGCCGTCGCATAGCGAGGAAAACACCGTCGAAAGAATGTGCGGCTGCGTGGTCGGCAAAAAGCGGACGGACGCGACGTGCCGTGCGGTCGTGCGGTCCGTCTCGATCAGGTAGATCGCGCGGTCCGTATCAAACTCATCAATTTCGAATTCGCCATCAATGACAGAAACGTCCCATTTGAGGCGATCGACGAAGAGGCGCTTGCGATCACGATGCATTTGATCGATTTGCCGCCTGAATCTGCCGCGGTTGAGGTTCGTGACGATATGCACCACGGAATTCGTCCTGCGCAGTCCGACGCAAAGCATCGAACCGTTCGCAGGACCGGACCATTCCCCTAGTTAGGGGATGGGTCAGTGACGGAGTATGTCCTGGAAAATGAGCTGGCTGTCGAACAGCGCGTGAACCACGAGCTGCGTGCGCGTCGCCACGCCATAGCGGCGTTTCGCAGTCTCGATATGCTGATGAACGGTCTGGTTGCTGATACCGAGCAATTGTCCGGCGTCCGTGTCTGACTTTCCGCGGGCGGCGAGCACGATGCAATCGAGCTGGCGGGAGCTCAAATGCGGGATGCCTGGTGTCTGGCTTCCTGCGATTCGTCGCGGAGCGTTCAATGCAAGCCGGCGCGCCGCCTCAAAGGCGAAGCAGCCCACATATTGCGCAACGGGGAGAACGGCCGTTGATACGCTCTTTCCGGCGGTCGCGACAAAATTGCATGAACCCTCGCATTCTCCCGGGAGATGAATGGGGACCGTGAATCCTTCGCCCAGTCCGGCGTGTCGCGATTCCGTGAGGATCGTCTTCTGTCGCTCGCTGAGCGTAATGAGGCGGTGCATGTCGGACCACAAAAAGCCGACGATTGCTTTTTGGCATGCCGTAACAGCAGGGTCATCGGAGAGATACCCCAGAGTCGCAAACCTCTCCGTCCAGGAATGCGGGTAATTGGCTATTTGCACGAGATCGCCTGAAAGGACGCGGACGTGATGGCCGAGCGCGAAATAGCGAAAACCCAAACTTCTCGACATGTCGTCGAGCAGGTGACTCAGGTCCGGCAAATCCTGCGCGTCGTTGGCTTTCCGAATGAACAGCTGCACGTCCCGAAGCTGCCCCATTGCCCCACCCCCGAGTAGCCTGGTTCCGACGTGTCGCCGGGCTCTCCACCGCGTGATTTGGCGGCAGTTCTTCTTGGTCGACTGCCCGGCAACTGTTTACCATCGATCGGTTCAAATGGAAACAAGCTCTGACGGGATCCGGTAGTAAGCCGTCACGCGAATTTCTGGCTTTGGTCGAATACGCTATCGACCCGCGGCAGCGTTGCAGGACCTCCTCATGTTGCTATTCCTCTGCAGTCATTGCTGAATGGCGAGCGGATGGGGGGCGGAGTGGCCGAGGACGCTGAGGGACCAGAGGAAGGCGCGGCGTCGACCGACGCAGACGTTCACCCGGCCGCCATTTCGATAGCTCTCAACGGCGCCAGCCGTGCGAGGGCGGACGCTTTTCTCGACAAGCAGATTCATCTGGCCGATCTGCAAATCCAGAATCTTCGGAAACTCGACGCGTTCGAAGCGTCCCATCTGCGCTGGCGCCGTTTCAACGACCAGATGAAGGGCGCAGTGCAGTTCATACTGCTGGCTCTGGGTCTCCTGATTGTGGTTGCGCTTGGCGCAGCGCTCTGGAACGCGGCGAACGACGGGGGGCTTGTCATCGAGGCGTTCAGCGTGCCGCCCGACCTGGCCGCCAGGGGGCTCACCGGCGAGGTTATCGCCAACAAGGTTCTGGATCGGCTCTCAGCCTTTCAGGCTCAGACCGTTTCGATGCGCCGTTCCGCAAGCTATGCCAACAACTGGGGCGACGACATCAAGGTGCAAATTCCCGACACTGGCGTGTCAATCGGGGAGTTCAATCGCGCCCTGCATCAATGGCTGGGTCACGAAACGCGCATCACTGGAGATGTCTATCGCATAGCGGCCGGCATCGCCCTTTCCGCACGTGTGGATGACGAAACTACGCCCGTTTTCAAGGGAGACGAGGCGGATATGGACGCGCTCGTCGACAAGGTGGCGGAGCGCGTCTATCGCAGCACGCAGCCTTATCGCTACGCCTCCTGGCTTTCCGGCCACGGGCGCGTGAGGGAATCCAACGCAGTCCTTCAGTCGATCGTCGACACGGGCAACGCGCGCGAACGGGCGTGGGCCTATAATGGCATGGCTCACAATACGATCATCACGGGCGACGTAGTCAGAGCGAGCGCGTTCACGCGCAAGGCGATTGAAAGCGACCCGCGCATCGTTCTGCCGCGAACCAATCTCGCAGGGGGCGAAGCCTATCTCGGGCATGACGAGAGCGCCCTGGCGGTCGCGAAGGCGGCGTTGAAGGCCGCTGAGGCGGGCGATCCCATGATGGTGGAAACGTTCCTCACGCAAAGCATCCTGATCATGCGTCTGCAAATCGCCGAGTTTGCCGGCGACGAACTCGATGCACTTGATCTCGCCCGCAAGCGTCAGGCCTTCAACGACGTTGAGGGCGGCCGCGAGGACGAGATGGTGGCTTGCGCGTTGCTGCATGATCTTGCCTGCTTCCGGGCGGTCGCGGCATCGCTTTCGCTGCCAACAGATGCTGACGCGTTGCTGTCGCAGCAGGCCCAGATGCAGCACGCCTACGCTGCACTCGGCTTATGGGACGCAGTCAAGAAGGCGGCGCCCGCGTTTCACGATCGCCTGACGAAGAATCCCTTCATGAACGGTGTGGAGAAGCTCTCGGATGCGCCGCTGCGCGCGCAGGCTGCGGCGCATCTGGGCGAGACGAAGCTTGCCCACGTATTGATCGACGGGACGCCCACGGATTGTGTTCTTTGTCTCCGCGTTCGCGGCGAAATCGATGCGATCGAGCACAATTGGAGTGGCAGTGCGTACTGGTTCACGCGCGCGAGTGCTGCGGCACCATCAATTCCTTTCGCCGACAGCGATTGGGGCGCGATGCTGATGCGCAAGGGCGATCTCGACGGCGCCATCTCAAAGTTTACAACCGCGAACCAGAAAGGCCCGCACTTTGCCGATCCGCTGGAAATGTGGGGCGAGGCGCTGATCGCCAGGAACCGCTCTGATCTTGCGCTCGCCAAGTTCGAGGAAGCCGCGAAATATGCGCCCAACTGGGGCCGGCTGCATCTCAAATGGGGCGAGGCACTCACCTACGTTGGACGCGAGGACGAGGCCCGCGCACAATTCGGCATCGCTAAGCAGCTCGATCTTTCGGACTCCGATAAACGCGAGCTGATGAAGCGGCGCAGAGGACAGGCCTGAAACGCACGCCACGGCAGCCGATGGCTCAGGTGCAGATGTTACAATGGGCGGAGACAAGAACCCGCAGAAACCCTCGATTTCTCGCCAGACTGCGAATCTGGGGTCAGGGGTTCGAATCCCTTCCGGTGCACCAGTCCCGAACAAAACTGCGAACTTCTCCTTTGAGGTCGCCTGTAGGGACTGTGGCGGCCCGCTTCGCGATTTGGTAACATTTCCTTGGAAGGACGTGCCATGCAGGGATTTCGGGTTGGTGGACTGTGCAGCGTGTTGGGCTGTGTTGCCGCGATGGCAAATGTGGCAACTCCAGCCGCTGCGGCTTTCGCCCGGCACTATAATCTGATGATATCCACGTCTCCGACGCACAATGTGACCCTCAACAATGGAGTGTTCGCTCCGACTGGCGCACAGCCCATGCTGAACGAGAATGATCTCGTGAACGCGCTGGCAAATGGGGCCGTCGAAGTCACGACAGGCAATGGTTATGGCGGGCGCGGTACCGGTGATCTGCTTGTGGAAGCCGGATTTACGTGGACTGGAACGAACGCACTGACGCTCGATGCATATCATTCCGTTGTCGTGGATCAGCCGATTGTCAATTCCGGCACGGGCGCGCTCACGATTGTGGACAATGATAAGGGAATGGGCGGCTATCTTTCGTTCGGCAGCTCCGGCAGCATCACCATTTTGAACCTCTCAAACGTACTCGACATCGATGGAACGCAATACACGTTGGTCGGGGACATTAGCACGCTGGCGTACGATATAGAGACTGTTAACAGGAAAGGATCTTACGCTCTCGCCAATTCGTACGACGCCAGTGCTGATGGCACTTATCACAACCCACCGATCGGTGCATTCTGGGGTGTTCTGGAGGGATTGGGAAACACGATTTCCAACCTCTCGGTATCGACCACATATAGTGCGGGTTTGTTCAGCGGGATTGGCGGTCCTAGCGAATACGGCACCATCCTGGATCTGGGGTTGATCAATGCGAATGTGTCTGGCGGGAATGACAGAACCGGCGGTAATGCCGCCGGTGTCCTTGCGGCGCTAGCCACAGGGATGATCCGCAACTGCTACTCAACCGGCGCTGTGGAGGCCAGGGGTCGGGGAGCGTCAGCAGGCGGTTTGGTAGGCGGCGCGAGCAACGATAGTTTCGAAAACGCATATTCCATGGCTGTCGTGACAGAGAAAGGAACTGGCGGATATGCAGGCGGGCTTTCAGGCACCAGCTCGGGAGGTAACGTGATCGAGTCGTCCTTTGCTACGGGGGCGGTTTCAGGCGGTGTGGATTCATTTGTGGGCGGCCTGATTGGCCGGAATTTCACGACCCCAATCCGCAAAAGCTTTGCGACAGGATCGGTGTCGGTGGGAAAGTGGGACGGTGTAACGCCGTCTCCGACTGCGGCTGGCGGATTGATCGGATTCAATTTTAGTTCTTCGATTGCCAATTCATACGCCGAAGGGAACGTGAGCGGCGGCTCTCATGCCGTTGTCGGCGGGTTAGTTGGTTTGGGTTCGGAGAGCACACTCCAAAAGTTGTATGCAACGGGAGCGCCAACGGTTGGAAAGCGCGGGCTTGCCGGGGGTTTCATCGGCAAGGATAGGCGCGGCTATGCTAAAGATGGCTATTGGGACACGACGACAAGCGGCACGATGAACGGCACCGGGACTGGACAGAAGAAAGGCGTCACGGGATTGACGACGACGCAGCTCCAATCCGGATTGCCGAAAGGCCTTGATTCCAATGTGTGGGGTGAGGATTCGGCCATTAACAATGGCCTGCCCTATCTGATCAATAATCCGCCGCCGCAGTGAGTTGAAACGCCAGCGGGCGTGCGGCGAGCTACGTTCCGGATCAGAACCAGCACCCAGTTCTTATTTTTATCCTGTCCGGCGCGCCAGGGTTTTTTCCGTGTTGGCCGAAAGACAAGTCTGGACTCCGCCAGACAAAATCGGACCTCAACCGACGAGGCTATTTGTCCAGGGAGGCCGAAACCACTTCAATGTCGCGCAGCAAACTGGTAGTTGTCGTGTTTTCCGTGACTGCCGCCTTGGCCATTTCCGTGATTGCCGCCCTGGCCATTTCGATCCATGTTCTCTTATAACTTGCCAGGTCCGGTGGTGGTCCGTCGATTGTCGCGTTTTCTCGAACGAGATCGAAGCTTTTCAGCAACGCCAAAAGCTTTCCCTCGTCCAGGACGATCGGCTCACTGAATCCCGGATGCGCACTCGTCCCGAGTTTGGGCTTCCAGAAAACATTTCCGTAATGCGCCGTACCCTCGCTGAGCTGATCGCAAAGCATGTAATTCGGATTGAATCGTTTCTTGGTGAGCATCAAAAGATTCGTCGGCCGGCACGAGAACAGCCGCGTATGGCATGCCGAGCCCAGCGGGGCGACAATCCATTTGTGTCGATTGAAAAGAGCGATCTGTTCATAGACAGGCAAAGTCTCCGGACGAATCACCAGGAAACCCTGCCGTTCAAGAAATTCCTCGAGTCGTCGCGTGCCCAGGATACGCCGCCTGGACAAATCAGGAAGTCCGGCGCGAGACAGGAAGAGAGGCTGTTCCGTCATCGGTGCGCTGCGGGGCAACACGCTCTCCGCCATGCGCATGCACATGGCCTTGAATTCCGTGTACGCGGCATGAGCACACACAAAACCCGGGAATGGCACTGTGATATTTGCAAAACGCGTGGGTGCAGCAACTACTTCGATCCGTTTCGTCAGACCGGGAACGAGCGCAAACAAGTCGCGCGCAAAATCCAGATACCACGCATGCTGCAAAATCGGCACTGCCCCTTCGCCATATTTTTCCCAAGCCCACGCGCGGCAAAGCGTCTCCAGAAGGAAATGGCCGTAATGCGCCGCCCTTGCTCCCAGGTAATACGCTGCGCGACCATCCCGGATCACTCCATCGAATCGTGTCTCTTTCTTTCCGGGCCCTCTTTCCGTGGGATCTCCCCGAAACGTGACCGAAGCCTCCACTGGCTGGTTATCATTGTCATATACCCCGACTATCGCGTCGTTATGTTGAATGAACTGCAGCTCAAGGTCGTGCACCAAACCGCCAGGTACTTCCGCGATAGCCGGCTGCTCCTGATGGATCGACAGACCCTCGCATCGCGAACGAATGTGCTCGATGGTTCTGAAAAAGTAAAAACGAATCCGATTGAAGCCATTGATTATTCCCGGTGCTTCGACACTCA
The DNA here is from genome assembly GCA_035567755.1 of Rhizomicrobium sp. Lineage (GTDB taxonomy): Bacteria > Pseudomonadota > Alphaproteobacteria > Micropepsales > Micropepsaceae > Rhizomicrobium. The sequence goes on along the minus strand of DATMPH010000014.1, from coordinate 39,634 downwards.
GCTCGCCTGATTGTGAGAACGCGTCGAGGGTCATATCCGGCATCCACCAGGATTTTGTTCCAAATTCAGATTACAATCCGGCAAGTTCAGAAAGAACGCGATACAGGAACCGCCGCCAGAACACGCGCCCGGAGCGACCAGGAGGGCGCGCGCGCTCATAGATCATTGTAGCTGATCATCTCGTTGTCGCGCATGACTTGTGTCCACCATTCCGACGCGAGCAATTTGTTTTCCGCGTCCCGTGATCCGGGATGGACCATGATTTCCATCGTTCGCGAGCGCGCGTATTTCTTTTTGGACGATGTTTCAAATCTGGGAAGACCGCAAATATCGTCGGTCGTCCTCGTTCCGTCCATGCGCAGCGCGCGGTTCCAGATCGCTTTGCCAAGACGAAAAGGTATTGCCGCGAGCGAACGGCTTCCACGCCGACTCTCCGCCAGGCGCACCCGCGAGATTCCGCATTCCCTCTGCAAGCGTTTGAGTGTGCCAAACAAGCCCGGAATGATGTGCACATGGTGATGCGAATCGATATGAGACACGGCGACGCCGGCGTTCTTCACCCTGGCGACCTGGCTGATCCACTCGCGCAAAACCGCGTTGCGCACAGACTGCGGAATGAACAGCCTGCGGACGGCCGCCACCCGAAACTGCCCGTCTGTGCCCAGAATCGGCGCGAGTTCGGAAGCCGGCCCAACGGGCATGCGGGTGGCGACATTGAGATGAACGCCGAAGGAGCAATGTGGAAAATCACCGATCCTCGAAACGGCTTCGTCGAAGGCACGGCCGTTCGCCAACAGCGTCGCGGAGCGGATCCGACCGGACGCCATCAGCGCAAAAACCGCAGTATTTACTCTCGGCGTCGCGCCCAGATCATCGGCATTGACAATGAGGCGCATGCTCTATCCCGTAATGAAGAAGACAACCTTTGCTAGCACAGAAAGCGAGGTGCAGCCGGGACAGGCGGCCAAAACCAATGTTCTCCAGGAAGACTGCGCCAAGGTTTAAAGATGGCCAAGCCTGGAGAGCCCTGTCTTGAGGTTGTTGTCGCAAGCCAGAGCGCGTTCCGCGAGTCGTTATCCGCCCGTCAGCCCGCCGGCGTCACGGTCGCAACGATTGCTTCCGCTCTCGCGAACAGAGCCGGATCGACCGCGATGCCGGAAGACGCGGCGTTCTCATCCAACTGTTCGGGCCTGCTCGCGCCGACAATGGCGGAGGCGACGTTGGGCTCGCGCAGAACCCAGGCGAGCGCGAATTGCGACAGCGTGCATCCGGCGTCCCGAGCAATGGGCTTGAGCTTCTGCACGGCTTCAAGAACGGGCCGCTCGGTCAATCGCTGAATGAAATGCCCCATCGTTTCGCTGCTCGCGCGGGAATCGGCCGGGGGCGGCAAATCAGGAAGATATTTGCCGGTCAGAACGCCTTGCGCGAGCGGCGACCAGACGATCTGGGACACGTGCTTCTCGCGGCAAAGCGGAATGACCTTCTTTTCCGGCTGGCGCCACAGCAGCGAATATTGCGGCTGGCTTGACACAAAGCGTTCGACGCCAGGCAGCCCGAAGGCGGCAGCGATCTCGCCGGGAGACCATTCGCTGAAGCCAATATAACGCGCCTTGCCCTGGCGAACGACGTCGCTCAGCGCCTGCATCGTCTCCTCCAACGGCGTTCCGGAGTCATAACGGTGGCACTGATAGAGGTCGATATGGTCGACACGCAGACGCTGGAGCGAGGCGTCGATCTGCTTCAGGATCTGCGGACGCGACAGGCCTCGATCCTTGTCGCTCATCGGGAAAAAAACCTTCGTGGCCAGAATGTAGCTGTCGCGTGGCCGCTTCGCGAGCACTTCGCCGAGAAAGCTTTCCGCGGCACCGCGCCCATAGACGTTGGCGGTGTCAATAAAATTGATGCCGAGCTCGAATGCGCGATCGACGCAGCGGACTGCCAGGTCCTTCGCGACACCGGCACCATAGGTCAGCCAGGAGCCAAGAGAGATTTCGGAGACGTTCAAGTCGCTGGTGCCAAGCTTTCGGTATTTCATCGTGCCCTCGAGTGCCGTGACGGATACGCCGACGTGCCATTCATCTTTGGCGGCTGTTCGCCGGTGGCCAGTATCACATCCTTCGCCACATAAGGGCGAGAGCAGATTGTGGCTCTGGCGGAGGCATCCGATTCCGCTGCTCCGGCTACCGCCGCGCCTCGTTCGCGGCGCGCGCGGGCTGGTTGACCGGTTCGGCGTTGAAACCGGATTGCGTGATCACCACCCGGTAGACCGCGGCGTCGGCCAGCGGCATGTAGTTGGCGGAGCCGAAATGGCGGTCGACCGCGAAGGACCGGGCGGCGAGCCACACAAGCCATGAAGGCGGCAGATATTGGTCGATCCGTGGCGCCACATCGGCGATGTCGCAGGCGGTGATCGGCTTGCCGTTGCCGCGCGCCGCGGAGAAATACATGTTCGACAGCTGTTCCAGCGTGTAGGTCGCATCGAGCCCGAGCAGATTGGCCCAGGGCTTCCATTTCTGCACGCGGCCGCTCAGCACCCACTCGTCTCCCTGCAGCTCGCAGGTTTGTGTGCGGCCCGTGCCGTCGAGCCGGCGGATCGTCACCAGAAAGCGCGACGAAGCGGGATCGAGACTGCGCACGCTCACCTGCGCGACGGGGCCCTCATGGGTGAGCCGCGCATAGGTCTGGGCGTTGAGGCCGAGCAGCCCCGCCACAAAGCCGATGACGGCCAGTGGCGCGCCAAAAACCAGATGCCCGCTCGCCCGCACCGCGCGGCCGCGCAGCAAGTGTCCGATTCCGGAACTCAGCAGCGCGAGGCCCGAGATGGCAACCAGCAGCGGCGCCGCCCAGAAAATCCAGTTCAACAGGTTGCTCCCATGCAGGCGCGGACGGCTTGTGACCGCAGCGCGCCTTAGGACAACGAACGAATTCCTGTTGGAGTGCCAGCCTTCCGAAGCGTATGCGCGTGCCGCCGGGCATCCCAAGGCTATCGCATGTGCCCATTGGCGGTGCGCGGGGAGGTGGAGAAGATAGACGCCGCCCTTAGCGGCAACCCCGGCGGGTCTCCCAAAGATCGTCATGGCCGGGCCGTTGTCCCGGCCATCCATGAACACTGCCCTTGTCAGGGCAAACTTGAGCGCGCGTCCTTCCGATCGCTCAGCACGTAAAGGTGTCGCGGAGAATTACGGACGACATGGTGTTCTTGGGTGGCCGGGACAACGGCCCGGCCATGACGAAATCTCTTGTGAGTTGCAGGTCCCATACTCTCCGGCCCCGAGATCAATTTTACAACTCAGTTGTCCGGCATTAACTCGGTGACATGTTGCTAACATTTAACGATCTCGTCGGACCACATCCTACAAATTACGCATACGCATTCATCTGGCATTCAGAACAGAATTCCAAGACTGGCGGGAACACCTCATATCTCGTGTGGTCCCATGAACTTCATGAACAAAAGTCGGAACGACCAGTTTCGTCGCGATGCGTACGCCACCGCGCTTGCCCTTGCCGGGGTGGCAAGCGTGCCGATGCTGGCGATTTCAACGTTGGCTCTTTTCATCGCAAGAACTGTCTGGCGGTTCCTCGGCTGACGATTTTTTTCAATGAGAGGGGATCGTCATGTACGCAGGCGTCAGACCCGCGGTGGCATTGCTGGCCTTGTTCGAACCCATGGCTTGCAGCTTGTGGACATCGGAGTTTGCTCCTCCCAAAGGCGAATTCACGGACACAGCCTGCAGCGCAGTCGCAACGAACCGGGCGTCCGACGCGGGAATGGCGGGTGAAGACGACAAAACCCAACACGAAGTGTTCGAGCGCACCTATTCCGGTTGCCGCGCGTGGCGTCTCACACATGGGGCCTGAAGACGTTCGGGCCGTCCCTGTCTCGAACCGCGGCACACCGTCACGCCACGCGGTAAAGGGCGCTTTACCGGTCGCGGCGGGCGAGGGCGGCTTCGCGGAAGGAGATGAGCCGCTTTTTGCTCTCATCCCACAGAACCAGGTTTACCGAGCGAAGGCTCTGTCCGAGCGTCACGCGCCCAAGGGTCTCGAGCTGGGGATGATCGCGCAGGGCGCGATGCAGGCGGTAATACGGAATTCTGCTGCACAGGTGATGGACATGATGCACGCCGATATTCGCGGTGAACCACCTGAGCACGGTCGGAAGAACATAATGCGAGCTTCCCGACAAAGCTGCGTCGGATACCGACCACTCGCCGCTACGCGCCCACGCGACGTTCTCGAACTGGTGCTGCACATAGAATAGCCAGACGCCGATCGACCCAGCGAGAAGCATGACGGGCAGCTGCACCGCCGCGAACGGACCGAACCCGATCAGCCAGATCACGAGTCCGGCCAGCACTGCGATCCCGGCATTGGTGGCCGTCGTGCTTGCCCAGGGCCGCCAGCTCCAGCGCATCCGCTCGAATGGGAGCCGTTGCCGCAGGAAAAACAGCCAGGCCGGTCCGATGCCGAACATGACAAGCGGATGGCGATAGGCGCGATAGGCGAAACGGCCGAGCCTGGATCGCGACAGGTACTCGTCCACGGTGAGGGTCAGGATGTCGCCAGTTCCCCGCCGGTCGAGATTGCCGGACGTGGCATGATGAACCGTGTGACTGCGTTTCCAGTCGTCGTACGGCGTGAGCGTGAAAATTCCGAGCGCCCGCCCGATCCAGTCGTTCGTAGCGCGCCGCCGAAAAAATGCGCCGTGCCCGCAATCATGCTGAATCATGAACAGCCGGACGAGGAATCCGGCTGTCGGTATCGCGAGCAGCAGCGTCAGCCAATAGCCGATCGGCAGAGAGAGCCACATCAGACCCCAACCCAGCAGCAGCGCGCCGGCCGTCACGCCGAGCTCGAACAGGGCCCGCGACAGGTCGGGTTCGCGGTATCGCAGGAAGCTCTGAATGAGTGCGCGCACATCTGGCGCCGCGCCTTCCACAGTGTGATCTGATGCGATGCTCAAGCGCTCTTCCCCGTTGAAAGTTCGTGGCTGGCCGCGGAGTGTCGCCGACGGCCACGGCGAAATCTGTACAAAACGGCTCACGGGAATGAGGTGGCGATCCCAAATCTGGCCATCACATGAGTGCCGGCCACCACGGGATTCAAGTTCCACAACGCAACGAGTAACGCGGCCGCATAGAGTGGTTATATCCGGGCACTGTTAAGAATGATTGTCAGGGCCCGCGCAGGCGTATAGGCGCCAATCCCAGGCTGGTCACCGATCCCGAGCTTGTCACTCGGAAGCGGCATCGGTTGCTTCGTCGTCCATCATCAATGCTTCATGGAATGATCACGAAGCCGTCGCAAAACTTACCATCTGCTGCAACAGAGCAAGGCCCCTAATGGAGCCGGGCGAGTGACTCTGCCCGCCTAACCACATTCTTCAAGGGGAACCACTATGACATTGAAGCACACTGCGCTGGCGCTGCTCGCCGGTGCTGCGATCGCTGCTGTCGTGCCGGCTGCCGCCGCTCCGAAGCATCCGCTCGCCATGCCGCGGCTGGACCATGTCTGGGTCATCATGATGGAAAACCACGGCTATGTGCAGATTATCAACAACCCCTACGCGCCGTTCGTCAATCAGGAGGCGCAAACGGCGAATTTGGCGGCGAATTACTTCGCCGTGGCGCATCCGAGCCTGACCAACTATCTGGAAGTGGTCGGCGGCTCCAATTTCGGCATCACCGACGATGATTCCCCGGATTGGCACGACGCTTCCTGCCAGCCGAACATCGTCAGCGGCGTCAACAATAACGAGGCAGACCCCAATCCAATCTGTCCGATTGCCGGCGCCGGCACGGATCAGCCGACCCCGGCACTGGACTGCAGCAATGAGGTGAACGGCTGTCCTCCGGGCCCGGTGATCAACATCGACGGCATCGAAAGCTACAATGCGGCCGCCACCGTCGGCGCAATGATCGGCGACCAGCTCGTCGCGGCAGGCAAGAGCTGGAAGTCCTATCAGGAGAGCCTGCCGCCCGGCGGCGCGGATGGCGTCAATTATGGTGACGGCCAGTTCTCGAATCTCACCCAGTTCACGGCTGCCGAACAGGCGCTGGGCGAGACGACCGGCGCGGAAGTGCAGCTCTACGCGGTGAAGCACAACCCCTTCAATTATTTCGCCAGCGTGCAGAGCGGCGTCAATCCGGCCAACAGTCTCGCAAACTCCGTCGGGTTCGACGGCCCCAACGGCCTCTATCACGATCTGGCCGTCAACCAGGCGCCGGCATTCTCGTTCATCGCGCCGAATCAGTGCAGCGATCAGCATGGCCGCGGAAATGCCGGCCCGTTCTGTGCCTTCGATCCGAACGACAACGGAACGCAGAATGGCCTCAACCCCGGACTGATCCAGCAGGGCGATCAGACGGTGCAGAAGCTCGTCAGCTCCATCAAGGCTTCGCCGGTCTGGAAGAAAGGCCACAACGCCATCATCATCTTATGGGACGAGGACGATTACAGCGTCAGCCCCACGACCAACCAGGTGGCGCTGATCGTCGATACCAATTTCACCAGGAAGCGCGTCACCAGCAACAATTTCTACAATCACTTCAACCTGACGAACACGCTTGAAGCCGCGTTCGGGCTGCCCTGCCTGAACCATGCGTGCGACCCGCAATCCTATCCGATGGCAGATCTTTTCCAGCGCTAGTCGTTCCGCCGCATGAAGGTCAGCCAGGGGGTATCCACACCCCCTGGCTGACCGACTTTGCCATAAAAGCTCCGGAAGATTGAAGGTTGCAAAACACTTGGCGTTGGCCAAAGCACTTGCTTTTGGCTATGGTGAGCGCGCACTCGAAACGGAAGCACCGCACGACCCGCTTTACGCAACTGTTAATATCCTTTCGTGCTAACCTGCCGCGGACATTGCGGCGGCGAACATGAAGCAGGGAAGATTCTTTATACGCTTGCCGGTCGCGTGCGTGCGCGACGCGCTGATATTTGCGGCTGCAGCGATCGCCTTCACATTTTCAACGGCGCAGGACGCGGTAACGGCTGCCGCTCCTGCTTCAACGTCGGTGGCCACGCTCGATCCGTTTCTGGTCGGCGCGGGGCATCTCGGCAATATCGGTCTTGCAGCTTTTCTCGCGGGAAATCCGAACCTCGGCGCATATGCCGCCAACGCGCTATCCGCCGACGGCGCCTCCGCGGCCATTGTGCTCTTCGAGACCACGTCCAGTTCCTCCGTCAACTTCCAGATCAACAGCGCCGCCACACTTCTTCCGTACACGGATAATTTCCTGACGACCACGCCCGCGACCGGACAATCCAGCGTGACGGTCTCCAGCCTGATCCAGGTCGGTTCGGAATATTACGCGCCCGTCCTCGTCCAGGGGCCGCTTGCGGGCTATTCTCAGGACAACACGATCAGCATTACCGCCACGCAGGACGCAACGCAGGCGAGCGGTAACCTCGCCCTGACCATCCCGCCTCTCGTGCTCGTGCATGGCCTGTGGGGCGACCGCAAGAGCCTGTCGCAGGCCGAGACCTGGCTGCGCGGCCATGCGCCCTGGAACAGCGCGCCCGCGCTCGTGGAGCCGATCTGCTATTCGAAATATCTGCGCTTCGACGCGAAAAAGGATCCACTGAGCAACGGCAACGACCCCTGCGAAGTGACGTCGAAAGCCTCGCTGCAGACCGAAATCGATTCGCTCATGGCCGAGCTCGACGGTGAACAGATCGTCGGCGCGCGCGTGGATCTGGTGGTGCACAGCATGGGTGGCCTCGTGGCCCGCAACTATGCCTCGCAGCCGAAATACGGCTCGCTCCGAAACAGGATGCAGGGGCAGTTCCACGCGATCGTCACGCTAAACACGCCGGAGACGGGTTCGCTGCTTGCGCCATTCCTGATCGCCAAGCGCGATGCGAAACGCAAGGCACCGCTGTGGACGCCGCAGGGATTCATCTGGGACGCGGTCTGCGGCAACGCAACGGTTGCCAAATGCTTCGACGCGAACGGCTATCCGATCTACGCGCCTTCCCTTCCCGTCAACAGCGGCGCCGTTTATTCGCTCGATCCCGATGGACCGAGCCTCAACAATCCGAACCTGTCCGGCCCGAATATCGGCAACGCGACGTGGCGCGCGATCAGCTCGACGAAGCCCGGCAACAGCGCGCTCGCGCTCGGGCTCGATACACTGATCGCAGCGCTCTACAGCAATCCGGATGGAAACGACGTGCCGACCGTAGATTCGGTTCTGCAGGATGAACCGAACGATGCCATCGTGACCGTCGACAGCCAGACGAAAGGCGCCGAGGGAAATCAGCTTTATACGTTTGCGAAACTGTCGCACACCTCGCTCGTCAGCAGCATTCTGACCTGGCTGACGGGCGACAACATCAACGACAACAGTGTGACGGACGATCCGTCGAACAGCGTGGACAAGCTCGCGGCATGCTGGGTCGAGACTACCGGATCGGATTCCTGCCTCGGCTTGCGGGACCTCATTGCGCCGGGCGCTGAGGCCACGCTGACAGGCCCGCGCATGTTAAAGCCAGTGGACCGTCTGGCTGTGCGGGGCCCGACGCGCGTCACGCTCGGCAGGCCGTTCGAAGTCACGATCCGCGTGCCGCGGTCTGGTTTGCGCCCGCAGATTGCGGTGTATCAGGTGGGCGAAACGGGGCGCGTCAAGCCGGAAGAGGTGACGGCGACGGGTGCGAACGGGGAATTGCACATCCGCATCGCGCCGAAACTCCTTGGGCCAGTGAGCTTCGGCGTCCGTGCGGTTTTCGCCGACGGTGGCGTATCCGTGCGGACATTGCACGCATTCGTTGCGCCGCCGGCCGCGCCGCCGCTGCTCTTCCGTGCCAACGATCTGCCGGTTCTGGTGCTGACGCGCGATGCGGACACCGCGACCGCCATGCCGCACCCGGCCGTCCTCTACGCGGCGCCCATCGGCTGGCTCGACCTCAATGCCCGCTTCGTGACCTGGACGCTCGTGCCGCAGCCCGGCGCGCCCACGATCCGCGTCGATCCGAACGGTCTCATTCACGCGCTCGCGCCGGGCGACGCAAGCGCGGAAGCGCATTTCGGCTCCGCGACTGCCGACCTGCGCGTGATCGTGCGCCAGACCCAGCAATAAATCAGGGCCAGGATCCCGGCGCGCCGCTTTGTCGACTCGCCGGTCCATGATTGCCAAAAATACCACGCAGGAAAATGAATTTGTAGTTTCGGGGAACGGCTCGCACCGTTCTTCGTTCGCGTTTCGGTGAGTTCGGGGCGCCACAGGGGACAAGTGCGCCTATGGGTCAGTCGATCGAGCCGCTGTCGCCGGAACAGCGAATTGCCCACTACCGCGAAATGGCGATGGAAGTCACAAGGCTGTCGCGCGAGACTCGCTCTGCCGGAATGAAGGCGCAGTTCCTGCAGCTGGCCAAATCGTGGTTTGCGCTGGCCGACGAAGTCGAGCGCAACATCGCGGAAGGCGCTGCGACGACGGAGCGGGCGGCGATCACCATGGACGCGATGCTCCTCGTTTAGTGAACCCACACCCGAGCAACCGTCATTCCAAACCTCGTCATGGCCGGGCGGTTGTCCCGGCCACCACGTGTCAACTCCGGCGTTTTGATGGTTCACCCATTGCGCGAGGCGTGGCGGGATAGGCATCGAGCACCGGGCCGAGTGACGATTTGAGCGGTCCGAGCCAGGGTTCGTAATTGCGCCAGCGCGCCAAAGCGTCGTCATAGATCGGCGAGCGAACCTGCTCGGAGCTGGCCGAGTTCACCGCGCGCGCGTTACGATGGAATTCGAGGCACTCTTTCTCGAACGGCAATTCGAGATGATCGAGCAGGGCGCGGATCTCGGTCTCCGGATCTGCTACCAACTTCTCATAGAAGATGCGGTGCACGCGCCCGGGCAGCACGCGGTCGAAATGCGCCATCAGCTCCACGTAATCGGCGTAGTAGCGGCCAAGATCCGCGAGCCGGCAGGTCAGCGCCAGCCCATGCAGGAAGATCGTGGTGAAGTTGGAGAAGCAGCAGCCGAGCGGATGGCGCCGGACGTCGACGATCTTGGCATTGGGCAGGATCAGCTGAATGAACCCCACATGCCAGAAATTGAACGGCTCCTTGTCGACGTAGAGCGGACGGCCCAGCCGCCTGCGGGCGCGCGCGCCTTCGAGATATTCTTCGCCCAGCGACTTCAGCGCCGACGCATCGAGTTGGCCCAGCACGCCGGGAAAATCCGCACCCCGCTGCGGTGCGACGCGATCCTGCAGATATCTCGCGATGAACCGGATATTGGGGAGCTCGCCCACCCCTTCGACAGAGGAATGGCTTGCAAGAATCTGTTCGACCAGCGTCGAACCGGAGCGCTGCAGGCCAACCACGAAAATCGGATCGCGCGCGGCTGAGCCCGAGCCGGTCCGGTCGCGGAAGAATTCGGCCGTGAACAGTTCTTTGTATCTTCGCGCATTCAACGTCGTCACGTCCGGATCATAGTTGACACCGAGACGCCGGATGGCATTGCCCTTCGCATAGCACTGGAAGGACGTCTCATAGCGCGCGAAATCGCCATGTGCCTTGCCGAGAGCAAAGAGCAGACGCACGCGATCCAGCTCGGCAAGGCCGGGCCGTGCGAGGGCCTGCTCCATCCGTTCGATATCGGTGGCCGCAAAGCGGAACGTCTTCAGATTTGCGAGCCCCCACCACGCCGTGCCGAGTGTTGGAAAAATTCCGATCGCCTCGCGATAAGCGGCAACGCATTCGTCCTGGAATCCCATGGTTCTCAGCGCATGGGCGTAGGTCACCAGGACATTCGCGGAGCCCGGATAGTCTTCCACGAGAGTGCGGCGGCAGGCGAGCGAGTCTTCGTGATGTCCCAATGTGCTCAGAAGGACCGCCTTGAGATCGCGATAGAGTGGATTGCGCGGCTCCTTCACGAGCAGCACATCGAGCTGCGCCATCGCCGCGACGGGCTTGTTCATCTGCCGAAGCGCATCCGCGTAATTGAACCGCGCCGCATCGAAGTCGGGCGCCTCCGCGACGCAGCGCGCAAGCCATTCCTCGGCGTCGATCTTGCGCTCGAGGCGCAAGGCGGCATCGGCCATCAGGTTGAGCGCATCGGCGTCGCGCGGATACGCCTTCAGAAATTCCGACAGGACTTGTCCGGCAACATCCGGCCGGTTTGCGTTCAGCGCCTGCGCCGCCTCCCGCAACCGCGAATGACGCAGCGGTCGAATCGCGCGCGACGCCTCCGAGATACGAGCGATCTCCGCATCGTCGTTCGCAACTGCGTCGTTCGGCACTCTTACGCCTCGATCAGCTCGCAGAATTTTTTGAGATCGATATTGCCTCCGGAGACGATGGCGACGATCGGGCCATCGCCGGCTTTCCCGGAGAGCGCGGCAGCGAGCGGCAGTGCGCCTGCACCTTCCGAGATGATGCGCGCCTTTTCCGCCATCAATCGCATGGCCCGTTTTGTTTCCTCGAGGGTGACGACGAACGACCCGTCGACCACGCCTTGCATCCTTTGCCACATGCGCGGGAACAGGCTCTGGCCGCCGGCGCCGTCGACGAAGGAGGATTTCCACTCCTTGAACAGCTGCGGCGATCCCATGGCGAACGAGAGCGCCGCTGGCGCAGCCGTTTCAGGTTCCGCGCCGAAGACCTTGATCTCCGGCTTCAGCGCTTTGACTGCGCTTGCGACGCCCACAACCAACCCGCCGCCGCCGATGCCGGCGATGATTGTCTGGGTGTCGGGTGCGTCTTCGAGGATCTCGAGACCCATCGTTGCGTGGCCGGCGATGAAATTGTGGTCGTCGAATGGATGCACGAAGGTGCCTTCGACTCCGGGATAGGATCGCTCGTCGAGCGCCTGCCACGCCACCTCGTAGGGCACCGGCATGAGACGCGCGCCGAGCGCCCTCATGCGTTCGATTTTCGACGCGGGCGCCGTCTCGATCACCACAACGACGCAGGGCACGCCCGCCTTCGCCGCTGCATAGGCGACGCCTTGCCCGGCGTTTCCCGCGCTGATCGTCCACACGCCGCGCTTGCGTTCCGTTTCGGAAAGCATGGCGACCGCATTCGCCGCGCCCCTGAGCTTGTAGGCGTTTATCGGCTGGAGGTTTTCGAGCTTCAGGCGAATGTCGGGGCCGCGTGGCCCCAATTCCAGGCGGACGAGAGGCGTGCGGAGGATCGTGCCCACGATGCGTTCGCGCGCTTCACGGATTTCCGAAAGTGAAAGCGGACGCACGGTTTCAAGCGTGGCGGGCATGTCCCCAGACACCTGTCTGACAATGAGTTCTGAGTTGAGTTCTGCGCCAGATGGCCGCCCCTCGACAAGATCAGGGTGAGGATTGTGCCGGGGTAAAGGTTTCCCTCGTCCCGAGCTTGCCCGCCTTCGCCGACCCGCTCCGCCGCACGCGCAGCGCGGCGAGAGCGAAGCTCCAGCTTCGCACTGGCAGGTCGAAGGACGATCTTGTCGAAGAACGACAGGGGGATGACAGGCCGACAGCTCAGTGTACCCCAAGGGAACTCGACGATGACTATGCCGCCAGCCTGTCGCTTCCAATTTACCATAAGCATGAGGGGGGCGATGCCGGGCAGCGCCTGACATGCGAACTCGGCTTGCGCGCCCGTCTTTTGAGCGAAAGGCCTCGTCAGGGGTGTTTCGGCGGCAGCGCAGCGGCGCCAGCCTGCGCAGCTTTCTGTTCGCGCGCTTTGACCGCCAGATGATGCCCGACGGCGCAGCCGGCGATTGCACCCAGGACCGCATGATGATGCGCAAAATGTCCGGCGACGGCTCCGACGGCCGCGCCTTTGAGACATCCCGCCTCGGCTGGCGGCACGGCAGAAGCCGCAAGCAGAAAAGAAGCAACACAAGCGGCAGCGAATCCCTTCATGTCATCCTCCCGTCGATCCGTTCGCTGGAAACGTAGGCAATCCGTAGTGACCATCAAGGGCCAGCCGCCCTGTCGCCTCGCGATTACGATGTTCCGCCCCTTGTCCGGAACCCACCCCTGCCCAAGGATGACCGCGAGAATTTTCGTGACGATTGCGCAAGCTTCTCCGGGACGCGAGCAGGGACAACGACAAATGAAAATCGGCATCTTCGTGGCCTTCGTGTCGCCGCTGGCGACGCCAGAATTGATTCTGAATTTCGGCCGCCGCACGGAAGAGGTGGGGCTCGACTCGATCTGGATGGGCGAACATGTCCTACTGTTCGACAGGATGGAGTTTCCCTATCCCGGGTCGAAGAACGGGCGGGTACCGGTTCCGGAAGACGGCGGAATTCTCGAAATGGTCGCCACATTCGGCTTTCTCGCCGCTGCTACAAAACGGATACGGCTGGGAAGCGGCATCTGTCTGGTGCCGCAGCGAAACCCCGTCTACACGGCGAAGGAATTCGCGACACTTGACTGGCTGACGGGCGGCCGCATCGATTTCGGCATCGGCGTAGGCTGGTGCAAGGAAGAAGTGATCGCTTGCGGATATCGCTGGGAAGACCGCGGCGAGCGCTGCGACGAGATCCTCGAGCTCATGCAAGCGGTTTGGACTCAGCCGGTGGCGTCGCTTAACGGCAAACATGTTTCACTCGCGGAATGCCGCATGGATCCGAAACCGGTCCAGAAACCGCATGTCCCGATTTTCGTCGGAGGACATAGCGCGGCCGCCATGAGAAGGGCGGCACGGTTTTGGCGCGGGATGGTACGGCTTTGCGCTCGGTCCCGATGCTGCGCAAGCAGCACTGGAACATCTGGATGCCGCGCTTGCCGAAGCGAATCGAAAGCGCGGCGCGGATTTTCAGATTGTGATCACACCGCCTTACCCGGTGACGGAGGATATGGTCCGCGCTTATGCGGCGCTGGGCGTCGATCGCCTGATCGTGCAACTGGGCAGCCAGCACCAGGGTAAGATCGACAGCCGCCTGCTCGAACTGGAAAAATTCGTTGGCGCGGCGGACTGAGGAGACAATTGCCATGAGCTATCCTGGATTCGAGGACGCGTTGCGGCGCGTCGTGACGGGCGACGATTCGGACGGACAGTCCGTTACGATCGTCGATGGTGGGCCGGCCGAGATCGCGGCGGTCGCGGGCGCCGGCGGTCTCCTCGAGATCTGGACCGATATCGTTTCACAGCCGCTGGATCCGAAAGATCACGCCGACCGCGGCGCAGGCCCGGTGGTGCTTGCGCCGCCCACGGGCGGAGTGAAAATACGCTGGTTCGTCATAGAGCCTGTGCCGGGCGGCATCGCGAAGGAACAGCTGGACGAGAGGGTCAGGGAACTGTTTCGCGGCTTCGACGCGGAACAGCACGTCAAGGATCAGCACCGGCATTCCGCGATGCACGAAACCCCCACTCTAGACATCATCTGCCTGCTTCGTGGAGATGCGAGCCTGATCCTGGAGAATGGGGAAACACGACTGAAGCCAGGCCAGATCGTCATCCAGCGCAATACCAATCACGCCTGGGTCGCGCATGACGGACCGGCGCTCTTTCTCTCGGTGCTCATCGACAGGCCGGCCGCGCATTGAGCATGCTTGCCGGACGGCGTGCGGATGCGGCGCAGAGCCTATGCAAACATCCGGCCGAATCCGGCCTCGCCCGAGCGCGTGAAGCGAACCACGCGGCTCGACCCGTCGCGATCGATCCATTTCAGCTCGTGGAAGCGCTCCAGCAGCGCCGCGCCGAGCGCGCCGCCCAGATGTTCGCGGCGCATGCTCCAGTCGAGGCACGGTTTGCAAAGCGGCCTGCGAGCCGAGGCAAGACTGTGGATGTCGATGCAAAAATCCTGCAGGAAGGATTCGCCGCGCCGCGTCAGTTTGATCGAGTCTCCGTTGCGAGCGAGGTGTCGCGTCTTCACGAGATTGTCGAGTAGCAGCACGCCCATCTCGCCGGCCAGATGATCGTAGCAGACCCGCGCCTTGCGCATCGCGGAATCGCGCGGACCGGGCCGCGTGCGCATCTGGCCCGTGCGTGCGGCGACGCCCATGATGGCTTCCAGCATCGCCGCGACATCGTCGTTCGCCAGCCGGAAATACCGGTGGCGCCCCGCTTTCGACACCTCAATAAGGCCGCCCCCTTCGAGCTTGGCGAGATGCGAACTTGCCGTCTGTAATGTCACGCCTGCCTCGGCCGCGAGTTCGCTTGCCGTCAGCGCCATTCCGCTCACCAGCGCCGCCAGCATGTTGGCGCGTCCGGGATCGCCGGCCAGCGCGGCTATGGGCGCAATGCTGGGGCCTTCCTTCATGCTTCGACGGTAGTCGAAGCATGGGCGTGAAGGCAAGGTTTATTCTCCCGGCGGCGTCATGGAGAACCAAAGATGAGCATCGTCTGCCACATCCGTTATCGGATCGATCCGTTCAAGTGCGCAGCTTTCGAGGAGTACGCTAGGAACTGGCTCACGATCATCCCGCGTTGCGGCGGAGATCTGATCGGCTATTTCATGCCCCACGAGGGCACGAACGACATCGCGCATGCATTGATCGGCTTCGAAAGCCTCGCCGCCTACGAAACGTATCGCGCGAAATTGCGCACCGATCCGGACGCGGTCAGAAATTTCGATTTCGCCACGCGCGAGAGGCTTGTGCTGCGCGAGGAGCGCACCTTCCTCCACCGCGTCGTCTCCGTCGGCTAAAGGCGTATTCGCGGAGACCGCCCCCTGCACTCTTACGTGGAAACGCGTTAGGATGGACAGACGCTTGCAACGGGATCGGATATGGGCGCGGACGCCAAGCCTCCGGCGACGGCGCGCATGGTGCGCGACAATCCGGCCCTCAATCGCTACGAACTGAAGCTCGGCGATGCGATGGCGTTTGCCACCTATGTCCGCGAACCCGGACGCATCACCCTGATTCACACCGAGGTGCCGAAAGAACTTGGCGGACACGGCGTCGGCACGGCGCTGGCGACGGGCGCTCTTGCGGACATTCGCGGGCGCGGCGAAAAGGTGATCGCAAAATGTCCGTTCATCGCCGCCTTCATCCGCAGCCACAAGGAATTCCAGGATCTCCTTGCCGATCCGTCTTCACTTGATGGGGAGAAGTGAAATGAACGCCAAGCAGGATGCGAAGGGCGTGCCGCCCTCGGAAGCTGGAACGGTTGTCGTCACGGAAACGGGCGACGGACTCGCCCAATATCTGCTCGACGGCCGGCATCGGCTGCTCGCGGACGAACCGGTCGCCGCGGGCGGGAAAGACATCGGACCCGGGCCCTACGAACTTCTGTTGATGGCGCTCGGCGCCTGCACTTCGATCACGCTTCGGCTCTACGCGAACCGCAAGCAATGGCCGCTCGAACGCGTGACGGTGCAGCTTGGACACGCGCGCAATCATGTGGAGGATTGCATCGCCTGCGAGACGAAGCCGGTGCGCCTTGACCACATCGATTGCGCGATCACGCTCGAGGGCGCACTCGATGAGGGCCAACGCGCGCGGCTTCTCGCCATCGCCGACGGCTGCCCCATCCATCGCTCACTGACGACCGGGATCGCCATCACCACCCGCCTCGCCGCAACGGCCAGATGACGTTTTGGACGACCGGGGCTTCGATGACGAAATCGTAGTTTATCCTTCGACAGGCTCAGGGTGAGGGCCTTTCCTTGTCCCCTCATGCTGAGCCTGTCGAAGCATGAAGCAGACCCATTACGTCAATTCGAAAGCTGCACAAGGCTGCTTGCGGGGAGGGACTGCGATGCCTGTGCTGCCGCTTACCGAATGGCGCGATTTCTACGTGACGATCGGCACGGCATCCGGGGCAATCGTCGGCGCGTCCTTCATCGTCGCCACGCTCACCTCGGGGGTGAAGGAGCCCGGAATAGGCCTACGCGGATTCATCACGCCGACGGCGGTGCATCTGGGCAGCGTGCTCGTCGGCTCGGCTATTCTTACCGTGCCCACCCTCACCGCGCTTTCGCTCGCGGTATTGCTGGGCGCCGGCGGCTTGGCGGGCGCCGTCTACGGCGTCGTTGTTGCCACCCGCATCTGGTCGATGAAGCTCGATCTCGCTGACCGCGCCTGCTACGTAGTACTGCCGATCCTGGCCTATGGCGCAATCGCGGCGGCCGCTGTGCTGGAGCGGTGGGCCGTCACTTCGGCTCTGCAAACCCTCGCCGTTTCCTTCATCGTGATTCTGATTATCGGCATGCGCAACGCCTGGGACATGGCGACCTTTCTCATCGCGCGCAACCGGGAGGGGTGACTGGGAATCGATGGCTCCAATGACGCCCGAACTCATTCTCACCTGGCACGACTATTTCGTGACCGTGGCGCAGGCAAGTGCCACGCTCGCAGGGCTTCTCTTCGTCGGCGTCACCATCAGCCTCAATCATCTGCTGCAGGGCCGCGGCTATCTTTATCGCGCGTGGGCCGCGCTCTTCCTGCAGTTCGAGGCGTTGCTGATCGGCCTTTTCGGCGTCATCCCCGGACAGCCGGCCCAGGCGCTCGGAGGCGAATTCGTCGCGGCGGGCCTCGCAATTCTCGTCGCGATCCGCATTTTCGGGCACTATTTTCCGGAAGACGAAGCCTCCCACGTGCTGGGTTCGAAGGGCGCACGCGTGGTGCGCGAAGTGCTGTTGCACATCGCCATACTTTTGCCTGTCGCCTCCGGCCTGTTGTTGCTCTTCAAAGGTGCCGGAGCGCTCTACTGGCTGATCCCCGGCGAGGTTATCAGCCTCTATCTCTCGATCGGGCTGGCCTGGGTGTTCGCCGTCGAAATCCCCCGCCGTATGGAGCTGCAGAAGTCCGCCGCGCGGTGACAGATGCTTTCAACCGCAAGATCGCACACCATATAGATTCCGAACCGCCATTCCGGGGAGTGCCCGCATGATCGAAGTCAGACCGTTCAGGACACTGGGCGCCGCCAACCATGGCTGGCTGAAGGCGACACACCATTTCTCTTTCGCCGGCTATCACGACGCACGGCGCATGGGCTGGGGCGCGCTGCGCGTCTGGAACGACGACGAGATCGCGCCGAAATCCGGCTTTCCTCCGCATCCGCACGCCGACATGGAGATCATCACCTATGTCCGCGACGGCGCGATCACGCATGAGGATTCCATGGGCAACACCGGGCGGACGGGCGCTGGCGATGTGCAGGTGATGTCGGCCGGCACCGGCGTTCGCCATGCCGAATACAATTTCGAGAACGAGCCGACGCGCCTGTTCCAGATATGGATCGAGCCCAGCCACGCCGGCGGAACGCCATCCTGGGGCGCGAAGCCATTCCCTAAGGCCGAACGCTCCGGGCGTTTCGTCACGCTGGCGAGCGGCTTTGCCAATGACGACGACGCACTGCCGATCCGTGCCGCGGCGCGCGTTCTCGGCGCCACCATCAAGCCGGGCGAGCATCTGAAGCTTGCGCTCGATCCCGTCCGCCACGCCTATCTGGTGCCAGCGACCGGAGCAATCGAAGTGAACGGCACGCGCGTTAACGCGCGCGACGGCGCGGCAATCAGCGGCGAGGCCGGCATCGAGATTGTCGGCATCGAAGAAGCCGAAGTCATCCTCGTCGAAGCGGCGTAACTGCAGCCAGGCAGAAGATTCAGCGCAGAGGACGCGGAGGATGCGCAGGGGACGCTGAGAAGTGAATGCGCGCCGGAGGCGCGCGATATTTTTCCCCTGCGCCCTCGGCGCATCCTCCGCGTCCTCTGCGCTGAATCCTTTCTTCATTCTGGACTTCGTGATTTCGTGGCTCGTTGATCGCAGGGAGAAGGCCCATGCTCGATCTCGTCATTTCGGCGCGGCGGAAGGATTTGGGCGGAGGGCTCGAGGTCGGGCGCGTGCTTCCCTTCGCGCGCCACCGCATGGTGGGACCCTTCATCTTCCTCGATCACATGGGGCCGGCGGATTTCGCGCCTGGGCACGGAGTTGACGTTCGCCCGCATCCCCATATCGGGCTCGCGACGGTTACCTACCTCTTCGATGGCGAGATCTTGCACCGCGACAGCCTCGGATCGGCCGAAGCCATCCGTCCCGGCGAAGTGAACTGGATGACCGCGGGTCGCGGCATCGTGCATTCCGAGCGCAGCGACTCTTCTCTCCGTGCGCGGGGCAGCCGGCTTCATGGAATGCAATCCTGGGTCGCGCTGCCGAACGAATCGGAGGAGTCCGCGCCCTCCTTCACGCACTACGGCGCCACTTCGCTGCCGGAATTCGCCGAGAACGGCGCACGCGGCAGGCTGATTGCGGGGACAGCTTACGGACTGAAGAGCAGCGTCGCCACTTTCTCGCCAATCTTCTATGTGCATCTCGATCTCGCGCCCGGCGCGCGGATCGGATTGCCGCCTGATCACGACGAGCGCGGCGCGTATATCGTAAGCGGGCGCGTCGAGTCGGACGGCGCCGTGTACGAGCCCGGCCATCTCCTCGTGTTCGGAAGAGGCGATGCGACGCTCGCCGCCGTGGAGGGTCCCGCGCGGCTCATGCTTCTCGGCGGCGCGAGCGTCGGCCCACGTTACATCTGGTGGAATTTTGTCTCGTCGAACCTGGATCGCATGGAGGCCGCGAAGGCTGAGTGGCGCGCGGGCCGCATGAAATTGCCGCCGGGCGACAACCAGGAATTCATTCCACTTCCCGACGAGCCGTTGCCGCACCCGACGGACCCGGTGGGATCGGCATCGAGCAAGTAGGTAAAGTCGTGCGTGCGTCCTTGAAGCGCACCAGCTTCTTACGGACCTCGTCCCAGAGCGTCAGTGTCGAGGCGCGGAAGGCCGTGGGCAGCGTCAGGGGCTTCTCGCTCTGCAGATCCACGTTGCTGCGATAGCACGCCTCCAGCCGATAGTTCGGCACGCGTGGCGCCAGATGATGAATGTGATGGAAGCCGATATTCCCGGTCATCCATTGCAGGGGCTGTGGCAGTTTCAAATAGGACGAGCCGTTCAGCGCCGCCGCGTGAAAATTCCATTCCGCCGCGCGCAACCAATGGGCATCGTCGAAACGGTGCTGCACCGAAAATAGCCAGACGCCGGCAATCGTTGTCAGGAATACGACCGGCAGTTGCACGAGCAGGACGGCGCGGAACCCCAGAGCGAGCCCCAGCACCACGACGCAGGCGATAATCGTGAGGTTGGTTTCCCACACCGAGCGGCGCTCGCGACTCCAGCTCTTCGGCGTGTCGAACGGGATTCGATAGAGCAGGAGAAACACCAGCGGCGGCAGCATCGCATGAGCAATCACGGGATGGCGGGGCAACCGGTAGAAGAAACGCCGCCAAGGCGGCATTGCGCAATATTCCTCGACGGTGAGGCAGGCCGAGTAGATGTCGGCGCCAGAATCGCGCCGGTCGAGATTGTTCCAGTTCGCGTGATGCTGCGAATGCTGGCGGCGCCAGTTCTGATAGGGCGCGAGCGTCAGCACGCCGCAGATAGCGCCGAGAATGTCGTTGGCCCGCTGCGATCCGAAAAACGATCCGTGCCCGCAATCGTGCTGCACGATGAACACGCGTACGAGGAGCGCGCTGGCCGGCAGGGCGAGCAGCAGCGTCAGCCCGTAGGAGATGCCGAGCGACCAGTACATTGCCGCGAGGGTCGCAACATAGAGTCCGATCGAGGTCGCAACCTGGTAGGCGCCGAGCGCGAGGCTTGGCCTTTCGAAGGGTGCAACCGCCGCCCGCAGAAGATCGCGGATTTCGGGCCGGGAAGAGTTCATGACGTCTCCGCGAGAGAGACCAGAATTCGTTCTTGGGCGCCGGGAACAGCTCAGCGAGCCGGTTCGGCGGACACTTCTGCGTCGAGCCACAACCTGGCCCGGTCGGCATGGACGGCCCAGACTTCGCCGGCCTTCTCCTTCGGGCGGTAGAACAAAGCGGTCGCCGCGCTGGCGCGGTTCTTCTCGCCATCCTTGCCCTGAATATCCGCGCACTGTCTTCGGAAGGCGCGCTCGACCTCGTCCTCGAATTTCAGGGACAGGTCTTCGCCCGCCCTCTCGCGGCGAGTGCGGATCGCACGCATGACGGACCAGCGCCGCAATCCTGCCGGATGGGCGAGAAGTACATCGATGAGATCGCGCAGGCAGGCGAGCTCGGCCCGGGACCGATCCGGTCCCTCCGCCGCGCGCTCGGCCCTGCGCTCGAAATAGACTTCCCCCAGAGCATCACAGGTCATTTTGCATCCATTGGTGGGATTCGGGGCGGCGTCGGATTACCACCGCCGCCCCGCGGGACTTGTTCTTACGCCGCCTTGAGATTGACGGCCTTGCTGCCTCTCGCATCCGGCTGGATGTCGAACGACACGCGCTGGCCCTCGTTAAGGCTGCGCATGCCCGCCATCTCGACAGCCGTGGCGTGAACGAACACGTCCTTGCCACCACCTTCCGGCGCGATGAAGCCGAAGCCCTTGGTTGAATTGAAAAACTTTACTGTTCCGATGGCCATTCATGACTCCTTGTGCATCGGGTTCCGCGCAAACAATTGTTCGCGCGGCGCGATTGGACGAAAACCATCAGATTCGGAAGTTCGGCTGTCTGGTCCAGGCGCGCACACATGCGAGTCGGATTTACAACAGTGCGCTTCAAGGTGACGGACGCCGTCGCAGCCCGAATGTAGCTGGCGGCAGCGCGAATTGCAACCCGCGCTCAAAATCGCGTGGATTGCGCCGGGTTTGCAAAGGATCAGCGGCCCGACGTTTCGCGCGCGCTGTCAAAGCCTACGCGCCAGCGGATTCGCTCGGGATCGGCGGTATAAGGATTGAGTGCGGCAATGCCTTCTTCATCCAGATCGGCAAGACGGCTCTCCGGAACCCGGCGTGCCGCATTCCAGCCGGCTGCCTGGATGCGGCTCAGTCGAAATGCATCAGTCACGGTATCGAAGCCTGTTCCGCCAGCAGCGATTTCACCAATTCGCTCGGACGGCAAAGACGCGCGGTGACGCCCTGGCCGTTCTGCACCACTACGATCGGGCGATTGATGAGAATGGGGTGCTCGGCCATCGCATCAAGCAGCTCGTCTTCACCGACATCCTTCTCGTCAAGGCGAAGCTCGTGAAACAGAGGCTCCTTCGCCCGCACGACCTTGCGGACGGGAATATCCATGCGCGCGATAAGGGCGGCCAGCGCGCCGCGGGAGAGCGGCGTCTGCAGATATTCGAAGATGCGCGGCTCATAGCCGGCAGCACGAATTGCTGCCAGCGCATTGCGCGACGTTCCGCAGGCGGGATTGTGGTAAATCGTGATTTGCATGGGTTCCTGCGCTTTGAGGCACCGCGATCCAAACCGCCGGATCGAGATAACAAAGGCTTATGTCACATGGGGACCACAACGCCAAATTGCAAGCCGCGGTTGAAGCGCTATTGCCCATCTTATGATGTCCGCGGAACTGCCGGTCACGGTCACTCATTTCATTAGCGGGTCGACGGGGCGCTTAACCAGGAGTGACCGATGAAGCGCCTTTGGATTGCAGGATTGGCAGCAGCAGGAGTGATGGCGGGCACGAGCGTGATGGCGCAGGACGAGGCCCCCGCCGGCACGATGGAAAAACAGACCACCACGACGACCACCACCTGGACCGTGAAGCCGGAAGAGCGGACGGTGATTCACGACTATGTAGTGAAGGAGAGGGTCAGGCCCGAGCGCGTAAAGGAAGAGATTTCGGTAGGCATGCCAGTGCCAACCGATGTCGAGATGCAGCCGGTGCCGGAGGAAATCTACGAAAAGGTTCCCGAAGCGCGGAATTACCAGTATTTCGACTGGAACGGCCGCGTCGTATTCGTCGATCCGGGCTCCAGAAAGGTCGTCCAGATCGTCGACTGAAGCATCGTCAATCGTGTTTCGTCGGCTTGAGCCGGCGCGTGCAGCCCGGCCCTTGCGGCCGGGCTGTTTCTGTCGCGCAAAACAACCTGATTGGTATTGTTGACCGCCCCGTTTGGTCTGTCGACGTCGTCCCGCTATTCTCCATCCTGGAAGGGCGGGGGGAATCACATGGGCAGGATAACCAGGCGGCGGAAGCCGCGCTACACGGTGGACGTCTCGCTGAAGGCGCAAGACATCGCGCGCCTCGGTGCCGCGCTCACCTTCCAGATCAAATCAGGCGACGCGATGCTGGGCACGATCGAGATCGGCCAGGGCGGGTTCCGCTGGAAAGCGCGCAGCGGCAAATTCTTCCGCCGCATAAGTTGGGGGCGGTTCTTCGAGCGGTTGCAGAGGGCGTAGCGTGTTTTGTTCGGGCGTGAATTGCTGTTCCCTCATGGTCGACGCACCGCGCGCGCGACACGGCGAACGAGCTCGTGCTTCTACAAGCTCAGCACGAGGAAAAAGTCCCGACCCTGAGCCTGTCGAAGGGTCACAAGCCGCATCGTCCTTGTGCCGCCGGGACAGCAGCCTCCGCGTAACGCGGCATGGCGGTCCCGCGACTTTCGGCGATGCCCGCCGCCAAATCTCAAAATTTCAACGTCACTGCGAGGAACAAGGTTCGGCGAGGTAGCCTGGCGCGAACGGCGTTTTCCTTGAAGCACAGCTGAGGGAAATAGGGTGATAGACTCCGAACTGTCGCCGCGCGCGTTTTTCGGGCTCTGTCCGTTACGATGAGGCTTTGGCTCCGCAAACAGGCTCGACGATGAGCGATTCACCGTACGAACTCACTACGCGCTGCTGCATAGCAGGCGGCGGCCCGGCGGGAATGATGCTGGGATATTTGCTCGCGCGCGCCGGCGTCGACGTTGTCGTGCTCGAGAAATGGCCTGATTTCCTCCGCGACTTCCGCGGGGACACAATTCATCCGTCCACGCTGGAAGTCTTGCGTGCGCTTGGTCTTCTCGACGACTTCCTTGCACTCAAACCCGACAGGGCGGAAATGCTGGGCGGCGTGATCGGCGGCCTGCGCGTGACGGTCGCGGACTTCACCCATCTGCCCGTTCATTGCCGGTTCATCGCACTCATCCCGCAATGGGACTTCCTGGATTTTCTTGCCAGCGAGGCGCGACGCTATCCAGCGTTTCATTTGCGGATGGAAACGGAAGCCACCGCGCTCATCGAGGAGAACGGGCGAACCGCCGGCGTGAAAGCGAACAGCCGGGATGGTCCGCTCACAATTCGTGCCGAGCTTGTCGTCGGTGCGGACGGACGGCATTCGACGATGCGCGCTCAGGCCGGCTTTGCTGTGAAAAACATCGGGGCGCCGATGGACGTGTTGTGGTTCCGGCTGTCGCGAAATGAAAGAGACCCGACGCAGCCATTCGGCACTTTTGATCGCGGGCGCATCCTCGTCCTCATCGCGCGCGGCGATTACTGGCAATGCGGTTTCGTGATTCCGAAGGGCGGCTTTGAACGCGTTCGCGCGCGCGGCCTAGACGCTTTCCACTCCGATGTCGCAAACCTCGCGCCCGCACTAGCTGACCGCGTCTGCGAAATCGAAAATTTCGACTCCGTGAAATTGCTGAGCGTCGCAGTCGACCGGCTCGAATGCTGGCAACGCGACGGGTTGCTCTGCATCGGCGATGCGGCGCATGCCATGTCGCCCATTGGAGGAGTGGGCATCAATCTCGCCATTCAGGATGCGGTCGCCGCAGCAAACATTCTGATCCCGGCTTTCCGGCGCGGGCGGCCAAGTCTCAAAGACCTGAAGGCGGTGCAACGCCGGCGCGAATATCCCACCCGGGCTACCCAGTCACTGCAGGTGTTCCTGCAGAACCGCGTTATCCGAAACGTGTTGGGGGGCACAGGGATGGCGCGCGCGCCCTGGCCCGTTCGCCTGCTCGGACGATTTCCCCTCCTGCGCCGAATTCCTGCGCGCATCATCGGGCTCGGCTTTCGCCGGGAAATGCCGGAAGAGCTAAATGTGAGCAATCATTAGTTTATTCGGCTTTGAGGTTCCGACACGAGTCCTCGCGCGCCTTGACACAGGCGCGGGCCGATGATTGCATTACATTTACAACTTCAAAAACCCTCAGGGGGAGATAACAAATGCGCAATCTATTGTTGGCATCGGCAGCAATGTCTGGTCTCTTGGTCGCATCATCGGCCTGGGCCGGCACATGGGTTGCCGTCACTCCGGTTACGGGCAGCGGGACGTTTGCCGTCTTTGGCATCAACAACGGGAACGTGATCACCGGAGACTATACGGACGCAAGTGGCATCCAGCACGGATTTGTCGGTCCGGAAGATGGCAGCAACTATACGAGCTTCGACGATCCGGGAGGCACCACGCAACCGCGAGGGATCGGTAACAAGGGCTGGATTGCCGGTTTTGACAGCTCAACGACGGATACCTGGGAACGCTCTCCTAGCGGGACTCTCAACGCGGTTACCAAGGCTGGCACGGCGCTGACAGGTGTCGCGCAGGGTCTGAATAATAGCAACGTCTTTACGGCCGACTACATTGATTCGACCACCGGGGCCACTGTTCCTTATCTCGGCAAGAAGTATAAGTTTCAGAGCAAGGTAAAGCTATCGATCAAGAATGGCGGATCGGCGGTTCGGGGAATCGATGCCGCCGGAGATGTAGCCGGCTGGTATTACGACACTACCACAGGCCTGCAGCGCGGTTTCCTGATCATCGGTGGAACGGCGTCCAAGGTCGATTTTCCCAAAGCCACCTACACGGTGTTGGAAGGGTTAAACGACAAGGGTATAGCCACGGGGCAATTCGAGGACGCGAGCAGCGTCATCCACGGATTCTACTACAACATCGCTACCGGCAAGTATAAACAGCTTGACGCGCCAGGCGCCTCGACAACTCAGGTCTGGGGCCTCAACAACAAAGGTGTCATCACGGCCTCAATTCCGGGTGCTGGAAGCTATGTTTACTGCCTCCACGCCAGCACTTGTCCCACTCCCGGCAAGGTAGTGGCGCACGCTCCGCCGCAGGCCGGGGGGAAACCTGCTCTGCCATAGTACATATCTTACAAGATCAAGATTCGGACCCCCATGCCCGACCTAGGCATGGGGGTTCTTTATTATTGACCCGCAACGGTTGGCGAGATCAGCACCTCGAACGCCCGGCGCTGCGCGGGTATTCCCGCCCGCCTGGAAGGCGGGAACACAGTCGCGGTTGACAAGTTTCCTCCTCCCCTGTTCGTTGGTGCCTCACCAGTCCGGAGATCGAGGGATGACCAAAATTCTGATGAATTCGGTCGCTCTTGTGGGCCTAATGGCCGCCTGCGCCACGCCAGCTTCGGCTGCCACCCTGTTTCAGATCATTCCCGTGCAGGGAAGCGCGTCGACCAACGTGTTCGGCATCAACAAGAGCCAGACAATTACCGGCAGCTGGCTCGATTCGAGCGGCGTCGAACACGGCTATGTAGGCCCCGCCACCACCGGCGGCTACGCGACGTTCGACGACCCCACGCCGGGGACCGAACCGCGCGGTCTGGACAACGCAGGCGACATCGGAGGCTTCGGCAATTCGCAGAGCGGCGTCATTACCGAATACATTCCCTTCGAACGTTCGGCGGCGGGCACGATTACGGCGGTTGTGAACAAGAGGGGCCAAAAACTGAACTATCTGATTCAAGGCTTCAACAAGAATGGCTTGTTCGCGGGCAGCTACCTGAATGGCTCGAATGTCAACGTGGCCTATCTTGGAAAGGGCGCCAAGGAGACGAAAGTCGTCAAATTGTCTCTCGGCAATACCGGCGCCGCGGCCCGTGGGATTGACGATGCGGGCGATATCGTCGGCTGGTATCTGAACACCAGCAGCATAGAGACCGGATTCCTGATCAGCGGCGGCGTGGCCACGAGCATCGTCTATCCCGA
Source organism: Rhizomicrobium sp. (assembly GCA_035567755.1). GTDB lineage: Bacteria > Pseudomonadota > Alphaproteobacteria > Micropepsales > Micropepsaceae > Rhizomicrobium. The sequence goes on along the minus strand of DATMPH010000014.1, from coordinate 13,011 downwards.
CGCTTCCGAAGCTTCGACGGTTATGGAGGGCATCAACAACAAGGGGATCGCGACCGGCCAGTGGACGGATACGTCGGGCATTGTCTACAGCTTCACGTACAACGTCGCGACGGGGACGTTTAAACCAATCAAGATCAGGGGGGCAAAGTCGTTCACGCAGGCTTGGGGAATCAACGACCTGGGAGAGATCGCCGTAGGTTCGGACGCCGGCTACTACATCTACTGCACAAAATCGACTTGCCCGGGCGCGGGCCCGTTAGCTGCCGAGGGCAAGGAGATTTCCGTCCCCAAGGCGCTCATGCCGAGCCATTCCTGCGCCGACCGCGCGTGCCTCGTCGATGTATCGCAGGACCCCTTGAAGATTCCGGCGCGGATGCGAGCGCCCATTCTCAAGCCGGGCCAAAAACCTGCCCCCATGCTCCCCTGAGGTTTGCGGAACAACTCGCCTCGGCCCTCTCCTTCGACGGTGGAGGGCCTTTTCGGTTGTCCACGCCCGCAGCCCCTTCCCGCGAAGCACGCCGCGTCCGATATTCAGCGTCATGGCATGGAGGTTTCCCGAGACGATCCATCTGCCCAAAACGCTCGAGCGCCATGCGCGCATCGTCGAAAAGGGCTTCTGGGCAAAGCTTCTGAAACGTGCCGGCCGCATCCCCTTCGCGGAAGATCTGGCGGCGGCCTGGTTCTGCGTGATCGATCCGACAACGCCCGGCCGCGTGCGCGGCGTGCTGCTCGCGGCGCTCGCCTGGTTTGTCGTGCCGGCGTCGATCATGCCGGAATTCGTCGTCATCCTGGGCTTCACCAACGAAATTGCGGTGACAGCGATCGCGGTGCGCATGGTCCGCAAGCATCTGAAGGAGCGGCACTACATAAGTGCGCGCGCCGCGCTCGGCATTTCCGAGCCGCCCCTGGAATCATGAACGAAGAGCGCCCCACCTTCGTCAGCCATCTCGAATGCTCCGCCACCGGCGAGAGATACGAGGCGGATCAGGTCCATGGGCTCTCGCGCGCCGGCAAGCCGCTACTCGTGCGCTACGCGCTCGATCAGGTCAGAGACGCGCTCACCAAAGACGCGCTCGCGTTACGACCGCAGGATTTGTGGCGCTATCGCGAACTGCTGCCGGTGAGGCATGCGCACAACATCGTCAGCCTCGGCGAATGCATGACGCCGCTCATCCGCATTCACGCGGAGGATTCAGGAGAAATCCTGGTGAAAGACGAAAGTCGGTTGCCGACTGGCTCCTTCAAGGCTCGCGGTATCGCTCTCGCAGTTTCGATGGCAAAGGAATTGGGGCTCTCCCATCTCGCCATGCCGACCAACGGCAACGCAGGTGCGGCACTTGCCGCTTACGGCAGCCGCGCCGGCATGCGCACGACCGTGTTCTGTCCGGAGGATACGCCCGAAATCAATGTCCGCGAGATCGCCGCGCAGGGCGCAAGAGTCTTTCGCGTCAATGGGCTGATCGACCAGTGTGGCAGACTTGTCGGCGCGGGCCGCGACGCGGCCGGCTGGTTCGACATGTCGACGCTGAAGGAGCCCTATCGCATCGAAGGCAAGAAGACGATGGGCCTCGAGCTCGCCGAACAGCTCGGTTGGGACGTGCCCGACGCGATCTTCTATCCGACGGGAGGCGGCACCGGCCTGATCGGAATGTGGAAGGCATTCGCGGAGCTCGAGGCGATCGGATTCATCGGCGCCAAACGCCCGCGCATGGTCGCTGTGCAGGCCGCGGGCTGCGCGCCGATCGTGCGCGCCTTCGAACGCAACGGCACTCACGCCGAGCGCTGGGAAAATGCGCGCACGATTGCGTCGGGAATCCGCGTGCCATCCGCGATTGGCGATTTCCTCATCCTTACGGCCGTCCGCGAGAGCGGCGGCTACGCGATCGCAGTCGACGACGACGAAATTCAGAAAAGCCTCGAAGACGTCGCGCGCCATCAGGGTGTCCTCCTCTGTCCCGAAGGCGCCGCGACCTATGCCGCCTGGCAAAAATCGCTGCGTGAGGGCCGCATCAGGGCCGGTGATCGTGTGGTTCTTTTCAACTGCGCCAGTGGATTGAAGTATCCCTTGCCGCCGGCGGACAAACGACTCGACCTCAACGCGCCGATCGACTTTGCCGAGCTGTGAGGACATTGCAAAAGGAAGACGAGCAATGACGACCGACGGGCGACAGATTGCAGGCTGGCTTCTCAGCGCGCTTGCGATCCTGGCGGTCCTGGTGCTTGGCAGGCCGCTCCTCGCGCCTCTGGCATTTGCCGTGCTGATCTGGGCAATTCTCAATGCGCTCACCGATGCTCTCGCGCATTTGCGTTTGCCGCGCATGCTCGCCTGGGCGACATCGCTCCTGCTGATTGCAGCCGGGCTCTACCTGATCGCGCGCGTGCTCGGAAACGAGGCCGATGCGGTTGCAGCCGAAGCGCCGGTGTATCTGGCGCGACTGCAACGGCTTGCGCTGTCGGCGCTCGCCTTTCTGCATCTCGGACGCGGTGCGAATTTCGGCGATCTGCTCAGCGGCGCCAACGTGGCGAGCGTGATCGGTCAGGTCGCGGCCTCGGCGGGATCGTTCCTGTTCACGCTTGCGATGGTCATTGTGTATGTCGGCTTTCTTCTCGCCGAACAGCGTCACCTGCCCGGTAAACTTGCGAAGCTGCAGAGAAACGCTTCGAGGCGCGATGCGGCGGGAGAGGTCATTCACGCCATCGCCCGGCAGGTGCAGGCCTATCTCGGCGTCTGCACTTTTCTAAGCGCGATCATGGCGGCAGCCACCTTTGTGCTGCTCACCGCCATGCATGTGAGCTTCGCCGGCTTCTGGGCGCTCGTCCTGTTCATCGCGACGTACGTTCCAACGATCGGCGCGATCGGCGTTCTCTTGCCGGCGCTGATGGCGCTCCTCCAATTCGGCTCATTCGCGCCCTTTCTGATTGTTGCGGTGGTGCTGGGCGCGCTGCATTTCGTGCTCGCCAACATTGTGAGCACCGTCATGCTCGGGCGCACGCTCAATCTGAGCCCGCTAGGGATCATCCTGTCGTTGAGCTTCTGGGGACTCATCTGGGGAATTGCCGGGCTGTTCCTCGCGGTGCCCATCACGGGCGCATTCGCGATTGTCTGCCGGCACGTCGACGGTCTGAACTGGATCGGAATTGCATTGGCCGGACCGGAGCCAAAGCGGCGCGCAGAGACACCTGCGGCGCCATAGCGCCGATGGCGCGAATTTGGAGCAAAGCACAGCAACGCGTCCCGCGGCGTTGCTGTGCCCTTGCTCGAACGTGCTTAGACGGCTTCCTTGAGGTCCTTGGAAGGCCGGAAACCGACCTTCTTGCTGGCCTTGATCTTGATGGCCTCGCCCGTCGCAGGATTGCGGCCCATTCGTGCGGCCCGCTTACGGACCGACAGAATGCCCAAGCCGGTGAGGCGGATACGCGCGCCCTTTTTCAGGTGCCTGGTGACGAGCCCGACAAAGTCGTCGAGAAACTCGCCGGACGCCTTGTGGGACATTTCGTGTTTCTTTGCCAGTTCCACGGCGATCTGCTTGAGCGTCACGCTTTCGGCTTTGGCTTTCGGCGGTGCGGCGGGTTTGGCGCCGGCAGGCTTTTCCATGAGTTTCATCCTCAAAAAACGAATCAGATTCATATGAATCTATATGATTCGCGAGGCTTGTGGCACAGCGAGAATCAAAAAGCCCCACAGAAATGGGCTTTATCGGAGACGACGGCCATCCGCTCCAAGCGTGCAGTCCCCCAAGGTTGCAATCAAGGCTCTGGATTCAGCGTTGTTTCGCCATCAGCCCCTCGCGCCAGACCCAGTCCAGACCACGGTCGAGGCCGCGCCCCAAGCGGTCGAAGAGCTCATCGATCTCTGCTTCGCCGATCACCAGTGGGGGGCATACCGCGATGCGGTCGCCCAGCATTGGACGGACGATGACCCCTTCCGCCTCCGCAAATCCGGCAATCGTGGCGCCGACCAGCTTTCCGGCGGGAAAACTCGCCCTGGTTGCCTTGTCCGCCACCAGTTCGACAGCCCCAATGAGACCGATGCCGGCTGCTTCACCGACCAGGGGATGCTCCGCGAGCTTTTTCAGCCGCGCAAGAAATCGCGGGGCCATGTTGCGCACGTGCCCAACGATGTCGCGTTCCTGATAGATTTCAATGGTCTTCAGAGCGACAGCGGCGGCCACGGGATGGCCCGAATAGGTGAAGCCGTGACCGAACGTGCCGATCCGACCGGACTCTTCTTCGATCACCTCGCTCAGCTCGGGTGAAATGAGGACCGCGGAGATCGGCAGATAGGCCGACGACATCGCCTTGGCGAGCGTCATGCTGGCCGGCTGGAACCCATAAGTCGCGCAGCCGAACCAGTTGCCGGTGCGCCCGAATCCGGTGATCACCTCATCGTCGATGAGCGGAATCCCGTGCCGTTCCAACACGTCGCTGATCGCGGCAAAATATCCGTCGGGTGGAAGGATCACCCCGCCCGCGCCTTGCACGGGCTCCACAATCATCGCCGCGATCGTATCGGCGCCCTCCTTTTCGATCAGCACTTCAAGATTTTGCGCAAGGCGCGAAGAGAAGTCCCGTTCGCTCTCGCCCGGCTCGGCCGCGCGGTAGTGGTGCGGACATTCCGCGAAGCGCACGAAGTCGAGCGGCAAATCGAAGCTTTTGTGGTTTGCCGGCAGGCTCGTCAGGCTCGCCGCGGCAATTGTGACGCCGTGATAGGCTTTTGTTCGGCTGATGATGGTTTTTTGCGCCGGCTTTCCCCTCGCATTTGCGGCATACCAGAACAGCTTGATTTGGGTGTCGTTCGCTTCCGACCCGGAATTGGCGAAGAACACCTTGCCCACCGGGAACGGTGCGATCTCCTTCAACTTTTCTGCAAGCGCGATGGCCGGCTCGTGGCTCTTGCCCGCAAAGAGATGCCCGAAGGCGAGCTTGCGCATTTGTCCGGCAGCGGCTTCCACGAGCGCTTCCTCGCCCCACCCGAGCGCGGTGCACCACAGCCCCGCCAGAGCCTCTATGTAATCCTTGCCCCGATCGTCATAGACCCGCACCCCCTCGCCGCGTTCAATGACGAGTGGCCCGGTTTCGCGAAGCTTCAGCAGATTTGTGTAGGGATGAAGAACACTTTCCACATCGCGCGTCTGGGCGTTGCTGAGGGGCATATCCGCGGCTCCTTCATTGCCGACGCGATTAACGCGCCGGCGTCGCGCTGCGTCAACGCGCGGGGCGCCCCTCGTTGCCCAGATCCATTCTCGTTCCTATGATGGCCGAAGAAAAAAGGGGCAATTCGCAATGTTCGGCCTGATGCAGGACTGGCCGCTCCTGGTTCACAAGATCATCGATCACGCGGCTCTCTATCACGGGGACCGCGAGGTCGTGACGCGCAGCGTCGAAGGGCCGATCCATCGCACCAATTATCGCGAGATTCGCAAGCGCGCCATCCGCGTATCGAGTGCCCTCGAAAAGATCGGTGTGAACTCCGGCGATCGGGTGGCGACGCTCGGGTCGAACACCTGGAGGCATCTCGAATCCTGGTACGGGATTGCCGGGATTGGCGGCGTCTACCATACGCTCAATCCGCGCCTGTTCGCCGATCAGATCGCCTACATCGCCAATCACGCGGAAGACCGGGTTCTCTTTTTCGATCCGACATTCACTTCGCTGGTTGGTGAGATCGCGCCACGACTCAAGACGGTGACGCATTTCATCGTCTTTGCAGATCGGGCGCCCCAGGTAAATTTTGGTCATGTCGTTGCCTACGAGGACTTCATCGCGACAGGCGACGAAAACTACGTCTGGAAGGAACTCGACGAGCACTCGGCCTGCGGCCTCTGCTACACGTCCGGCACAACAGGAAATCCAAAAGGCGTTCTCTACAGCCATCGCTCGAATGTGCTGCACGCCTTCATGGCATGCCAGCCCGATGCGATGGGGATGCGCAATGCAGATACGGTGCTGCCCGTCGCTCCGATGTATCACGCCAACGCGTGGGCGATTGCCTTTCTGGCCCCGATGACTGGCGCCAAGCTCGTAATGCCGGGTCCGAGGCTCGACGGCGCGTCGGTCTACGAACTTCTCGATGGTGAAAAGGTGACCTTGACGGCGGCAGTGCCAACCGTATGGCTCTCGCTGCTCCACTACCTGGAAGAGACCGGAAAAGCGTTGCCGTATCTCAAACGCGTGCTGATCGGAGGCTCGGCCTGTCCGCGCACCATCATCGAATGTTTTGAGAAGAAATACGACGTCGATGTCGTGCACGCCTGGGGGATGACCGAGATGAGTCCGCTCGGCACGCTGGGTTCGCTTACGGCCGCCGTGGCAGAACTCTCCCAGGAGGAAAAAATCGCCCACAAGATGAAACAGGGGCATCCACTTTTCGGCGTCGAGATGAAGATCGTCGACGACGCGGACGGAGAGTTGCCTCGCGACGGCAAGGCGTTCGGAAAACTTAAGGTCCGCGGTCCCGCCGTCGCGAAGGGGTACTTCCGCGGCGAGGGCGAAGATGCGTTTGACCGCGCCGGCTGGTTCGATACGGGCGACGTGGCGACTCTGGGGGCCGACGGCTACATGACGATCACCGACCGTGCCAAGGACGTGATCAAATCCGGCGGCGAATGGATTTCCTCGATCGAAATCGAGAACATCGCCGTGGGCCACAAGGCGGTGGCGGAAGCCGCCGTGATCGGAATTTCTCACCCGAAATGGGACGAACGACCTCTGTTGATCGTCATGCTGAAGCCCGGTCAGACCGCAACCAAAGCCGAGATGCTGCAATTCCTCGAGGGCAAGATCGCAAAGTGGTGGATGCCCGACGATGTCGTCTTTGCGAATGAAATTCCGCACACTGCAACGGGAAAAATCCAGAAGACCGTGCTGCGCGAACGGTATGGCGGGCATCGCCCGCTTTCCGGTTGATTCCGGGCAGCGTGGCTCCGAGGGGGAAGCGATGCGGTTCATGACGACTACGGCGAGGTTGTCTTTCGCCGCGCTTATTGTCTCCGCTGCAATCGCATTGGCCGCGGGATTCGGAACGCGCCTTCACCTTTGGGACTATCAGGTCGGTCTTCTGAAAATATTCCCCTACAGCCTTTACGTGGGACTGGCAGCTCTCGCATTTGGGATCGTATGGATGGTCTGTGCGGTCGTATCGGCCTCGGCCGCCGGCGCACGATTCGGCGTGATCGGATTCGCCGGCTCGATTGCGCTTCTATGGATTCCACTGCGCGATATTTATCTTGTGAGCATAGATCATTCGATTCCGCCCATTCATGACATCTCGACGGACACCGAGCACGCGCCCGAATTCGTCACGCTGCGCAACAATCGTCCCGGAGCAATCACTCCGCCCGATTATGACGGACCGAGGCCCGTTGTATTCCTGGGAAGGCTCTACACGACCGAAGCGCTGCAAAAGCTTTATTATGGCGACATAAAGTCTGCCTCGATTCTCGGAATCACGCCGGCAAAGCTGTTTCAGCATGCTCTCGCTGCTGCGCAGGATATGGGGTGGAACATCGTGGCTGTCGCGCCGGACTCCTCCGGCGGTCGCATCGAGGCCACGGACGCGACGCTGCTTTTTGGCCTTACCTCCGACATCGTCATCCGCGTCAGGCCGGCTGGAATCGGAGCACGGCTCGACATTCGCTCCAAAAGCCGTGTCGGAATATCGGACTTCGGCCGGAATGCCAGGCGCATCCGCGCCTATCTGAAGAAGCTTGCGGGAAGTTGACCCTTCGACAAGCTCAGGGTGAGGACTTATCTGAAATCCCTCGTCCTGAGCCTGTCGAAGGATGAACGCACTCTATCGCGACGTCCTGAAAATGTCCCCGTCGCGCGTGACGCGGCCCTCGTCTTCCAGCTCGATCAGATGGGCCAGCACGGAACGTGCTGCGGCGGGGTGAAGACGCTTGTCCACATCCGCATACAGGCGCGCGACGATGTCGGGAATGCGCTGCACGTTTTCGCGCAGGCAGGTAATAATCTGCGCTTCGCGTTCGGCGCGGTGATCGAGATAGGCCTGCAGAAATGGCCTGGGATCGCGGATGGGGCCGCCATGCGTCGGCCAGAGGATGCGGTCATCGCGCGCGAGCAGTTTCCCGAGGCTCGCGCGATAGGCCGCCATGTCGCCGTCGGGAGGCGCGACAACGGTCGTCGACCAGCCCATCACGTGATCGCCCGTGAAGAGCGCTTTCTCTTCCTTGAGCGCGTAGCACATGTGATTGGACGTGTGCCCGGGCGTGAAAACGCATTCGATCGTGTAGCCGCCTCCCTCGAGGATATCGCCGTCCTTGATTCGGACGTCGGGCATGAATGCGCGGTCGGCGCCCTCCTCGACCTTTGTTTCATTGTCGCTGCTTCCCGGGCCATGCGGTCCGTAGGCAACGGTTTTCGCGCCGGTCCATTCCTTGAGGGGCGCGGCCGCAGGCGAGTGATCGTTGTGTGCGTGTGTGAGAAGGATATGAGATACGTTTTTGCCAGCGAGCGCACGCTTGAGCGCCTCGATGTGTATGGGAAGGTTCGGCCCCGGATCTATCACCGCAACGTCCCTCGTACCGATGATGTAGACACCAGTGCCCTTGAAAGTGAACGGGCCGGGATTGGGCGCAAGCACCCGATGGATCCGCTCGCCGATCTTTACGCATTCCCCATAGGGTGCGTCGAAAGTACGGTCGAATGGAATGGGCACGAGAGACGTCAGACCGTCTCGCCATCGTGGCGCGCGCGCATGCGCGCCTGCCGTCCGAGCGCCAATGGCCGTGTCGCTAGCTCCATTGTCTTCACCTGCCTTGGCGCGCGCCGCGTTACAAACTCCAGACCTCGTGACAGCCACCCATTGCGATGCCGCAATTGCTGCACGAGGCGCCGAAATGCCTTGGAATGCGCCGTCAGTATCGCGCAACCCAGAAGGAACACGATGATGCCGAGAGGAAACGGAAGTGGCAAAGGTATGGGCGTGAGCAGGAGGCCCACGATGGTGACAACCCACCCCCCTGTCAGAATCAGAAGTTTCTTCATCGCGATCCGAGTCATTCTTTCGGCAAGCTGCGTGCGGACATCCTGAATTGCAATGACAATTTGACCCTGCAGTGTGCGGTGTCTAACATTCCCCAACAGTTCCGGCCGGGGTGAGGATAATGAAATTCTACAATTCCATTGGCCCAAACCCGCATGTCGTGCGGATGTTTCTGGCAGAAAAAGCTTTACAAATCCCCGTCGTGCAGATCGATCTTTTGAAGGGCGAAAACCGGCGCGAGCCCTATCTTCAGGTCAACCCGCACGGTCAGATGCCGGCATTGGAGCTCGATGACGGCTCTTCGATCTGCGAAATCACCGCGATCTGCGAGTATCTGGAGGACATCCATCCTGCTCCGGCCCTCATCGGCGCCAATCCCCGCGACAAAGCCGAATGCCGCATGTGGACGCGCCGGATTGATCTGAACATTTGCGAGCCGCTCGCCAATGGATTTCGGTTTGGCGAAGGTCTGCGTCTGTTCGAGGATCGCATCGTCACGGTTCCGGAAGCGTCCGACGGGCTCAAGCGCATCGCGCGAGACCGGCTCGGCTGGCTCGATCGTCAGATGCAAACCCGTGAATTCGTCGTCGGCACGCGATTTACCCTGGCCGACATTCTGCTGTTCTGCTTTCTCGATTTTGCTGCCAGCGTTGGTCAGACGCTGGATCCGGCGAACGCGAACCTGACGGCCTGGTTCGGTCGCATAAAGGCGCGGCCCTCCACCTCGGCCTGACTTTAGCAATAGGCAACCGGCCTGCTCCTGCGCGCGTTGTCTTTACGCGCGAGCGCAGTGTTGCGCGCGCATCTTGAGGAGGAACCTTCCATGCGACGAATCTCGGGAATTCTCGCGTCGCTCGCCATTGCCGCCGGCATATGCACGATCTTCGCGGCAGGCGCGCCCGCGCGAGCCGATCAAATGTCGCTTCTGTCCAGCTCCGAGGCGACGGTCGACAACATGAAACGGGACGCGACATTTGGACCGTCGCGCGATCTCCTGCGCCGCGCCCGCGCGGTGCTGATCGTGCCACAACTCGTCAAGGGCGGATTCATCTTCGGCGGCGAGGGCGGAGATGGGGTGATGCTTGCGAGAACGGGGCGAGGCTGGAGCTCGCCGGCTTTCTACACGATTGGTTCGGCTTCCTTCGGTTTGCAGGTCGGTCTCGAATCGGCGCAACTCGTTATGTTCGTCATGAGCGACCGCGCATTGCACGCGCTCGAGCAGAGCAAGTTCAAATTCGGCGGTGAAGCGGGGCTGACCGTCGTGACGCTGGGCGCGAACGCGCAGGGCGCTACCAGCACCAACCTCACGGGTGACATTATCGTCTGGGGCTCGTCGAAAGGAGCCTATGGCGGGCTGACGCTCGAAGGTTCGGTCCTCGCCCCCAAGGATGACTGGAACGCGCGATTCTACGGGCGCCCGGTGAGCGTACCGCAGATTCTCAGCAATGGGGCCGGGAATGCGGCCGCGACGCCCCTGAGGCGCGATCTGGGGAGCCTCTGAGCACAGGGCTCGGAGCGGAATGGCGAGTTGGAACCGGGGCGCGCCAACTCCTATATTCCGTTCCATGGCACACAATAACGGAACGATTCCGCGCGGGGTCTCCGAGTCCCAGGCACAGTTTCGTATCGCCGGCGGCGCAGTGCCTCCGGCGGTGCCGATGACGGCCGCCGAGGTGGCGGCTTTCGTGCCGCACCGGCCCGCGCGCCCCCAGAAATCCGAAGGCGGCAGGCGGTTCCGGCTCGTGAGCGGATACGAGCCCGCCGGCGACCAGCCGACGGCCATTGCAGATCTGGTCGAAGGATTGGGTGCACAGCCGAACAGCGGCGAGCGCGACCAGGTGCTCCTGGGTGTCACGGGTTCGGGCAAGACCTTCACCATGGCGAAAGTCATCGAGGCGCTGCAGCGTCCCGCGCTCATCCTCGCGCCCAACAAGACTCTGGCCGCGCAATTGTTCGCGGAGATGAAGGGCTTCTTTCCCGAAAATGCCGTCGAGTATTTCGTGTCTTACTACGACTACTATCAACCGGAAGCATACATTCCGCGCACCGACACCTATATCGAGAAGGATTCGTCGATCAATGAAGAGATCGACCGCATGCGCCATTCGGCGACGCGGGCGATCCTCGAACGTGACGATGTGATCATCGTCGCCTCCGTGTCGTGCATCTACGGCATCGGCTCGGTTGAGACTTATTCCGGCATGACAGTGACTCTCAAGCGTGGCCAGAGGATCGACCGCAGCGACCTCATGCGGCAATTGTCGGCGCTGCAGTATCGGCGTAATGATGACAATTTCGTGCGCGGCGCCTTCCGCGCCCGCGGCGACACGCTTGATCTCTTCCCCGCCCACTACGAGGACCGCGCCTGGCGGATCGAGCTCTTCGGCGACGAGATCGAAACGATCTCCGAATTCGATCCGCTGACAGGCCGCTCCGCCGGAACACTCGACACGATCAAGATCTACGCGAATTCTCACTATGTGACGCCGCGGCCGACGCTTGCCCAGGCCATGAAGGGCATTAAGCAGGAACTGATCGAGCGGCTGGAATGGTATCGCACCAACGGCAAGCTGCTCGAGGCGCAACGTCTTGAGCAGCGCACGCAATTCGACCTGGAGATGATCGAGGCGACAGGATCGTGTGCGGGAATCGAGAACTATTCGCGCTGGCTGACGGGCCGCAAGCCGGGCGAGCCGCCGCCGACCCTGTTCGAATATCTTCCCGATGAGGCACTCGTGTTTGTCGACGAGAGCCACGTCACGGTGCCGCAGATCGGCGGCATGTATCGTGGTGATTATCGCCGCAAGGCGACGCTTGCCGAATTCGGCTTCCGTCTGCCCTCCTGCATCGACAACCGGCCGCTCAAATTCGAGGAATGGGACGCGATGCGGCCGCAGACAATCTATGTCTCGGCGACGCCCAGCCCGTGGGAGCTCGAGCGGACCGGCGGCGTGTTCGCCGAACAGGTGATCCGGCCAACCGGGCTGATCGACCCGCCGGTCGAGGTGCGCCCGGTCGAGCACCAGGTGGACGATCTGATTTCCGAATGCCGCCTCATCGCCGCGCGCGGCTACCGGGCGCTTGTCACCACGCTGACCAAGAAGATGGCGGAAGACCTCACGGAATACATGCACGAGCAGGGCATCCGCGTCCGCTACATGCATTCCGACGTGGAAACACTCGAGCGTATCGAAATCATCCGCGATCTCCGGCTCGGCGCCTTCGACGTGCTCATCGGCATCAATCTTCTGCGCGAGGGACTCGACATTCCGGAATGCGCGCTGGTGGCGATCCTCGACGCCGACAAGGAAGGCTTCCTGCGCAGCGAGACCAGTCTCATCCAAACCATCGGTCGGGCCGCGCGCAACGTCGATGGTCGGGTGCTGCTTTACGCCGACGCGATGACCGGCTCGCTCGAGCGGGCCATCGCCGAGACCAACCGCCGGCGCGAAAAGCAGGAGGCCTGGAACCAAGCCAATGGCATCACGCCGGAGAGCGTGCGCAAGAACATCTCCGACGTCCTCTCCTCCGTTTATGAGCAGGACCATGTGACGGTGGATACGGGCTTCGCCGAGGAAGGCAGGGCGCTGATCGGCCACAACCTGGAAGCGGTGATCGCCGGCCTGGAAAAAAGGATGCATGCGGCCGCGGCCGACCTCGAGTTCGAGACCGCAGCGCGCCTGCGCGACGAAATCAAACGGTTGCGCGAAACAGAACTGGCCGTCGCCGACGATCCGCTCGCCCGCCAGGTAGACGTGGAAGAGAGGGCGGGCGCTTACCGCGGGGAGCGCCGATATGGGGCGGCAGGCAAATCGCCGGCCAGGGTGCGCGGGGGCTCTTCCCCGCGTACGGAGGATGGGGTTGCGGGCGGCTTGCCGGGCTCTCGCATCGAGCGCGCTTACCAGCCCGTGCAACCAACGTTCGCACAGAGTACGGCCGTTCCCGGAACGCGCGCGCGCAAGCCGGCCCTGGACGACATGGGATCGGCAGCCAACCGCCCGATCCCA
>DATMPH010000013.1:0-305000 GCA_035567755.1 Rhizomicrobium sp. | reverse complement strand
GATTCGCGACGCGCACATTCCCTTTCAGATTCCCGGCCCCGACGCGTATCCCGAGCGGCTCGACTTCGTGCTTCAGGCGATCTACGCGCTGTTCACCGGCGACGGCGCGCTCTGGCACGCAGCAACGGGCAACCGCGACAGCCTGGCAGAGGAAGCGATCTGGCTCGGCGATCTGGTCGCGGGCTTGAGCAACCGCCATCCCGAAGTACTGGGACTTCTCGCCCTGATGCTGTTCGTGGAATCCCGCCGCGGCGCCCGCCGCGACCGTGAGAGGCGCTACGTGCCCCTCTCGCGCCAATCCGCGGCACTCTGGGATTCCGAAATGATCGGCCGCGCCGAGACTCTGTTGCGCGAAGCCGCAGACAAAAACGCGATGGGAAAATTCCAGCTTGAAGCCGCCATTCAATCCGTCCATTGCGCACGCGCGAAAACCGGAATGACGGATTGGCCCGCCATCCTGGCGCTCTACGACGGAATTCTCGCGCTGGGACCGACGCTGGTTGCCGAGATCAACCGCGCCCTCGCCGTCCTGCAGGTGAACGGCGCCGAAGCCGCGCTCTCTGCGCTCAACGCAATTTCCAGTGCCCGCGTCGAAGCCTATCAACCTTACTGGGCGGCACGCGCGCGCATCCTTGAGCAATGTAACCGCCGCGAAGACGCCGTCGCCTCCTATGAACGCGCGATCGCGCTCGAGTCCGACGAGGCGGCGAAAGATTTCCTGAAGGTCAGACTGCACGCGCTGGGACGCTACGGAGGAAAAAGGACTTAGCGCGGAGGCGCAGGGGAAGCGCGGGCCGCCTTCGCTACGGTGGGTCGAACGACTCTATTGGTCCGCCGAAGCCTTGGCGTAGGCGGGAGGACGCAGGAGAAAAATACCGCGCGCCGTTGGCGCGCAAAACTCTTCAGCGTCCCCTGTGCATCCCCTGCGTCCTCTGCGCTAAATTTTTTTCCTCTTCCCGGCTGTTGACGCTTCCGGGCGCGCCTTGGCAGCATTCTCGATACTCATGGTAGAATGATACCCGATGAGCCTGCACATCAAGAATCCCGAGACGCACCGGCTGGCACAGGAGCTCGCGGAATTGACGGGCGAGAGCATGGCCACGGCAGTGGCCGAGGCCGTACGCGAGCGCCTCGCGCGCCAGCGCCGCAAAGGTCTTGCCCGGAAGCTGATGGAAATCGGGCGCGACTGCTCAGCCAGAATGAGCACGAAGACCAAAAGAACAGACCACGGCGAACTGCTCCACGACGAGCGCGGGCTCCCGAAGTGATTGTCGATTGAAAGGCAGGTGCATCTCGCGCGCGCCGCGTATCGCGATTTCGGCAAGGGAAGCGGTCATCGCGCCAAGCTCAATTTCGGCGACTGCTTCGCCTATGCGCTGGCCAAGGTCACCGGCGAGCCGCTGTTGTACAAAGGCGATGATTTCTCCCAAACCGACGCCGGCAGCGCCCTGCCTCGATGAATCGCCCCCGCTAACGCCGGCTCACCAAACCTCGTCATGGCCGGGCTGTTGTCCCGGCCATCCATGAACACAGCCTCAAAGGACGACCAAGTCGTTCCAAATGGAAATGTCCCGTTCGATGGGAGTTCGTGTGGCTCATCATGCAAACGGCGAGGATGAATTCGCGAGAGACACGGGCCGGCAACGGTGCTCTGGAATACCAACGTTGCGAGGCCCGTGTCGCGCAATTTATACGCTGCCTTCAGCCAGACGGGCGCGTTGGTCCCATCCCCCATTGCGCGTATGCGCGAACGGTTATTTACCCGCCACGGTCACCAAATCGCCCTTTAGGGCAATGCCGGCCATTAGGAATCCCGTATGGCAGGGAATCTCGGTTTCACTGGAGACATCCTCCTTCTTGTAGAAGCTGTGAATGTTGATGACCGCGTTCGCGCCAAGCGCGTGCGCTCGCTTCTGCAAACTCAGGAGAGCCGACTGAAACACCCACGCGCATTCGCTGAGGTCCGTCTTCCCCACCGCATTGGTTTTCTCGTTGGCGACGAAATTGCCGAACCGGCGCATCACCTCGGGATGCGGCGTTTGGCCAAAATAGAACTTGACCGTTCCGTCGAGCCTTCCATTCGTCTGGCTCATCGACATGGCTCTGTCGATCGGAAGATTGAAAACGTCGCCCGCAACCGCCGGCGAGACGAAGGGCGAGCAGACAATGGCCGAAGCCACACTCAAAATCAGTCCGAAAGCTCTGCCGATGAAATGCATGATGTTCCCCAAAGCGCACGTTCGAAGTCGCAAGAAGCAACGGGAATTTCCGGGTGCTGTCAACAACCGGCGGCCGCAGCCCGCTGGATGCGCGCAAGCTCATCGGAAACATCGCGACGGAGGCAGGTCTGGAGCGTCGGCGCGCGCCACACCAGGCTGAGCTGAAACTCTCCCGCTATGACGAGTTGCAGAAATTGTGCCCCGTCCGGGAGATCTTGCACGTCATTGCACGCGGGGCGCGTGACGATCGCGCGTAGATCGCGTTCCGGCGGCAGTCTCTGGAAGGCCTTGAACCAGGCTTCGGAAAACGTCCAGCCGCGATAGAATTCTGCCGCGCCGATTTGCGCCGGCGGCGGATCCAGCAAAAGGCCCGCAATGGCGGCGAACGGCCTGTCCGGACACATCCATTCGATGTCGATTCCCAAAGACAAACCCACGGCGTCGCCGACAGCCGCCGCGATCGCATGGCGGCTGTGGCTCACCGTTTTTGTATGCGCCGCAAAGCCGTCTCCCAGGACCTCCAGAAGTCGTTGCGCGGCTGCGGATTGATGCCTCCGCGCAAGGCGCTCTCCCGCTTTGCGTGCCGGAAGGATCAAAGTCGCGTAGAGGATTGTGTCCGTCATTTCTCAACACAGTTCCAGCGAGCTCTGTCCACTGCAATCGACGATATTCTACCCGTCTTCCCAAATACTTGGTAGAAATCATGGGACGGAGAGGGAATGAACCGGTTTCACAACCTGCAAGTCGGGCAATGGGCGATCATCTTTGGCAACGGTGAAACGTCCGGTACCCCGAGCAGCGAGGAGAAAATCCCTTCGGCGGTGCGCCGGCGAATGGGTCGGCTCGAGCGTCTTGCGGTGCGCTGTACGCTCGGCGTGCTGGAAGGGCATCCGCCCACCGACGAACTGATTTTCTGTTCGCGCTACGGCAATGTCGAAACGCTTTGTTCTCTTCTGCGCAGCATCGCAATGCGCGAACCCGTTTCGCCGATGGCGTTCTCCGGATCGGTTCACAATGCGGCGCCGGGCCTTGTCGGCCAGATCCGCAAGGAACGCTTCAACCACACGGCGCTTTCTGCAGGCCGCGGAACCTTCGCCGCCGGATTGATCGAGAGCTACGCATGGTTGGCAACAGATGAGTGCCGTGATGTGACACTCATCTTCGCCGAATTGATGTTACCCGCCGTTTATCGCGAATTCACCGATGAGGATTCCTCCAGTCTGGCGGTTGCGCTGCGCCTGGGCCTCGCGGGCCAGAGCGGAGCAGCAATCGCCGCCAAAACGGGCGGCAGCGGCCTTCTGGCGATCCTCGATGGGTTGAAGGCGGGCGTCTCGCAGATCAGCCTGGATGAATCGCTTTGGATCGGATCGGAAGCATGACGCGCCGCCTGGAGCGCTTGTGGCGGCAGTTCGGCACGGCGGTTTCGTTCGCCCTGTTCGGCGTCGGCGGACTCGTGATGACTATATTCGTCTTCCCGGTCGTAAATCTGGTTATTCGCGACAGGGCCCGCCGTGCGGAAATCGCCCAGCACATCGTCCATTTCGCGTGGAAGGGATTCGTCCGGACAATGGTGGTATTGCGCGTCATCGATTTTGAGGCGGACGGCGCTGAAATCCTGCGCGGCGAGACCGGCACGCTGGTGATCGCCAATCATCCCTCTTTGATTGACGTGGTGCTGATCATGTCGCTGATGGACCGCACGCAATGCGTGGTCAAACCCGCCGTCTGGAAAAACCCTTTCATGCGCGGCGTGATCCGGGCGACGAACTACATTCCCAATACCGGCGATCCGGAGCGCATGATTCATGACTGCGTATCGGCTCTGCAGGCCGGAAACAATCTGGTGATATTTCCCGAAGGATCGCGCACGGTCCCGGGCCAGGTTGCCCGCCTCCAGCGCGGCTTCGCCAACATTGCCATCCGGGCCCGCGCCCCGATCCGGCTGGTAACGGTCAGCTGCAATCCACCCACCCTTCGCAAGGGTGAAAAATGGTATCAAAGCCCGCAACGCAGGCCACTCTTCCGGGTTCGGGTGTGCGACCGGCTGGATACGGAAGATTTGGCCCAATCGGAGATTCCGTCTCGGGCTGCCCGGATTCTAACCGCGCATGTGGCAAGACGATTCGAGGAGCTGGCGGTCCATGGAGCAAATTGAGTCCGAATTGAAGGCGCTGATCGTCGCCAGTCTATTCCTCGAAGACGTTTCGCCTGCGGACATTGATTCCGACGAGCCACTGTTCGGCGACGGCGGGCTCGCGCTCGATTCCATCGATGCGCTGGAAATCGGCGTCGAGATTCAAAAGAAATATGGCGTGAAGATCGACCCCGAGGACGAGCATCTTTCAGACCATTTCCGCACTGTGCGGTCGCTGGCAAAATTCGTATCGAGGATGCGTTAGAAAACAATGGAGCGCGACGCGATATTCGCACATATCCGGACGACCATGGTGGCGCTGTTCGACACGCCCCCCGAGGCGATCACACCGGATGCCCGTCTGGTTGAGGATATCGATCTGGACAGCATCGACGCGATCGATCTCATCGTGAAGCTTCAGGAGCTCACCGGCCGGAAGATGAAGCCGGAGGATTTCAAGACCGTTCGCACCGTAAGCGACGTCGTCGATCGCGTTTACAATCTCATCCATGCCTAGGAAGTTCGACCTTCCTTCGGCTCTGTTCGCAGCCTTTTCGATCCTCTATCCGCTGATCGCCGTAGCGATGATTCGCGCGTTCGGTCCCGGCGCGGCGCTTGTTGTTCTGCTCATCATCCTTGGCGTGCGGTCGGTATTGCCCTTCCTTCGCGGCGTGCCGGTCTCGCTGGGGCTTTCGCTCTTGCCCGTGTTCGGCGCAGTTCTGGCTGTCGGCGCTTTCGATCGCCAGCTCTCGGTGCGCCTTTATCCGGTTTTCATGAGCCTGGCGTTGCTCGCGGCCTTCGCCGTCACCTTGTGGTATCCGCCCAGCATGATCGAGCGATTTGCCCGGATATTCGAACCCGATCTTCCGCAAAGTGGCGTGCGCTACACCTACAAGGTGACGATCATCTGGATTGGCTTCTTTACGCTGAATGGCGCAATTGCGTTGTGGTCTGTGCTGCAACCGGGTTGGACAGCATGGACTCTTTACAACGGGTTCATCTCCTACGTCGCGGTCGGGGTGTTGTTTGCCGGAGAATATGTCGTCCGCCAATTTGTCCGGCGTGCATCATGAGCGGGCTCCTTCAGACTATCGACACCGCGCCATCCTCACGGCCCTTGTTCACGACCGCCGGAGGCGAGATTACAGCCGGCCGCGTCCGGGCCACGGCGACGGCAATCGCAGCTCGGCTTGGCACTGACGACCGCCTCTATCTCCACACCGCATCGGCGTCGCTGTTTGTCGCCGGGCTGCTGGCCGCAGCGCGCAAACGCTTCGCCGTGTGGTGCCCGGCGCATTTGCATCCGCATTACCTGCACGAGATTGGCGCCGATGCCGGAATCGTTTTGACCGACCGGCAGCTCGATCACGCGCCGTCGAGCCCCCTGAGTCTCGTCACGCACGCGGAGGAAGCTGACGGAAAAGGGCTGACCGGCGAGCTCGATCTTGTCTTCTACACATCCGGTGTCACGGGAACACCCAAGGCAGTGCCCAGGAAGATTTCCCAGCTGGACGCAGAGGCCCACATGCTGGAAACCGTCTGGCCCGGAGGCGCGCGCCGCGTCTTCGGCACGGTTTCGCATCAACACATTTACGGCATGCTGTTTCGGATTTTTTGGCCCCTGCACACGGGCGGAATCTCGACGGATCAACCCGCCGACTACTGGGAACAACTCGATGGCGTGCTTTCGCCTGAGGCAACGCTTGTAACCGGCCCGGCGCATCTGACCCGCCTTCCCCCGGCAATCGGCGGCGCCGGACCCGGCCTCATCTTTTCGTCGGGTGCAGCTTTGCCGTTTGGCGCCGCGCAGGCAGCGAAGAAACAACTTCATTCTTTGCCGATCGAAATTCTGGGAAGCACCGAAACCGGCGGCATCGCCTGGCGCCGGCAGGAAAACGAAGACGCGTTGTGGAGCCCGCTTCCCGGGGTCAGGATCGAGGCCGGCGACGGAGACCGGCTTTGCGTTCGTTCGCCGTTCGCCGATTCGGACAACGCGGTTTCCACCGGCGATTTGTTCGACCGCGTGGGCGAGAAATTCCGCCTGAAGGGACGCGGCGACCGTGTCGCGAAGATCGACGGCAAGCGCGTTTCGCTGGTGCGGGTCGAGGAGGCATTGCTGGCGCAGCCGATTGTCGAAGCGGCGGCTGCCGTCAGGCTGCCCGAGCGCAAGGGAGCGCTCGGCGCCGTCGTGGAACTCAATGCAGAAGGCAAAGCTGCGTTGGCGGAGAAAGGAGCATTCCGCCTGTCACGGGATTTGCGCCACGCGCTGGGCGAGAGGCTTGAACCGGCGGAGCGTCCCAAGCACTGGCGTTTTGGAGCAATCCCGCTCGACCGCCAGGGCAAGCGGGTTGAGAGCTTGCTGCGCGCTGTCTTCGATCGAATCCCGGATGAAAAATTGGGACGTGGAAGCATCCAGGAGATCGAAACGAATCAGTCCACGATCTGCGTCGAGCTCACACCCGGCATGGTGTGGTTTGAGGGCCATTTCCCGGATCAGCCCGTGCTTGCGGGCATCGCACAAGTCCACATGGCGGTGCTGTGGGCGCAACGGGTTTGGGGCTGGAAACCGCCCGGCGGAAACGTCTCGCAACTGAAATTTCGGCGCGTATTGCGGCCCGGCGATATCGTCCAGCTGAGACTTGTGCGGCGGCTGGACAGGCAGCGCCTGCACTTCTCCTACAGCCTCGGCGAAGTGATCGCCTCCGAGGGAATGATTGGGGACTCCGCGTGACGGATTTTCGCGCCTGCGCGGTCATACCGACGCACAATCACATTGCGGCGCTCGGAACGATCCTGTCGCGGCTGGAGGACGCGGGACTCCCCGCTATCGTGATCGACGATGGCAGCGATCCCGAAATTGCCGTGCGCATCGAAGCGGTGTGCGCCCGCCGCGCGGACGCGGAGTATCAGCGTCACGCATCCAACGGCGGCAAGGGTTTCGCGGTGATGTGCGGCGTCGCGCGGGCGCACGAGCAGGGATTCAGCCACGCCGTCCAGATCGACGCCGACGGCCAGCATGATCTGCATTGCCTGGACTCGCTTCTGGAAATGGCGCGTCTCAATCCCACCGCAATCGTCAGCGGGACTCCGCGTTTCGATCAGCCCATCCCGCTCGCGCGGCGCATCGGACGGCCCATCACCAGCTTCTGGGTCGCGGTCAATTCGCTCTCGCTGCACGTGCCGGATGCGATGTGCGGCTTTCGCGTCTATCCGGTCGATGCGACGCTCAATCTTGTGCGCCGATCGGTCCGCGGCCGCCGGATGGATTTCGACGTCGAGATTCTTGTGAAAGCGCATTGGGCAGCCATCCCGCTCGCGCCGGTCCCGGTGGGCGTGCGTTATCCGAAAGACAATCTCTCGAATTTCGATCTGTTGCGCGACAATTTGCTGCTCTCGCTTTTGCACACGCGGCTCTTTTTCGGAATGCTTTTGCGCCTGCCCCAACTGGCATTCCGGCGCCGGGCGAAAATCACGTCGCCCGATACAAAGCCCGTGCGCTGGGCCTCGATGAAGGAGCGCGGAGCCTACTGGGGCATTCGCACGCTTGCCGCCGTCTATCGCGTGTTGGGCCGGCGCGCGTGCCTGGCGGCCATGTTTCCGGTTGTCCTTTATTTCTTTGTGACGGGCCGCGAGCAGCGTAATGCGTCGCGCGACTATCTTGACCATCTGTGGCGCAGCGGGCGGCTGCCGCATCCGCCAACCCGTTGGCTTTCAATCCGCCACTTTCAGAGCTTCGCCGAATCTGCACTGGACAAGCTCGCCGCCTGGACGGGCAACGTCCCGCGCACGACATTGAGAGGCGAGTCCATGGCGCTGCTCGACGCGGTGGAGGCGAGCGGCCGCGGTGCGTTCGTAATCACCGCGCATATCGGAAATCCGGAAGTCATCAGGGCCGTCGCATCTCTGAGCAACCGGGGGCCCATCAATGTTTTGATGCACACCGAGCATGCACAATTGTTCAATCGCCTGATCCGCGAGTTTTCACCGGCTTCACCCGTGCGTGCGTTCCCTGTCAGCAAAGTCGGAATCGATACCGCCGTCGTCCTTTCCGATGCCATTGGCCGGGGAGAGTGGGTGGTCATCGCCGGCGACCGTTCGCCGGCGAGCGAGAATGGCCGCGTGGTCGAGGTGCCGTTCCTCGGTGCGCCGGCGGCATTTCCCCAGGGTCCGTATATTCTGGGTGCGCTCCTGAAAGCGCCGGTATTTCTTTTGTTTTGCGCGCGAAAGGACCAGAACTTTCAGGTGTATTTCTCGAAATTTGCCGAAATCATCGAATTGCCGCGCCACGACCGGCAGGGTGCGATCCGGCGTTACGCGAGCCGCTTCGCTGCCGAGCTGGAGACGCGGGTCACCGAGACGCCTCTGCAGTGGTTTAATTTCTATCCGTTCTGGACTCCCGTGCACGAGGCCCGCGCGGATGAATCGGCGATCAAGAGGGCGGCCGAATGAACCCGGATATTCTCCTGGGCGAAGCGCCGGTGACGCTCGAAGACGTCTGGGACATTGCGCACGGCATTCGCGCGCCGCGCCTCTCCGCGCGCGCGGATGTGCGCGAGCGGATCGCAAATTCCGCGGCGCATGTTGACGAGGCGATCCGGTCCGGCCGCGTGATCTACGGCGTAACGACCGGCTATGGCGATTCCTGCGAAACGAAAGTGCCGCCGGAACTGATACAGGAATTGCCGTTGCACCTGACGCGTTATCACCGCTGCGGCACTGGCCGCATTCTCAGCGCACCGGAAACGCGCGCCGTGATGGCCGTGCGTCTTGCCAGCCTGATGCAGGGCTGGTCGGGCGTTACGCCCGCTCTCGTGGAGCTTCTGGCCGAAATGTTGCGCCGGGACGTCCTGCCGCGAATCCCCGCCGAAGGATCGGTTGGCGCGAGCGGCGATCTCACGCCGCTCGCTTATGTGGCCGCGTGTCTCGCCGGCGAAAGCGTCGTGCAATACCGCGGCGACGAAATACCCACCGCGGTGGCTTTCGAACGCGAAGGCTTGCGCGCGATTGCCCTGCGCCCCAAGGAAGCCCTTGCGGTGATGAACGGCACGGCCGTCATGACGGGCCTGGGTGCGATCGCCTTCCGGCGCGCGGAATGGCTGTCGCGATTGTCATGCCGGCTGACGGCCATGGCGTCGCTGGCTCTCCTGGGGAACGCCGCTCATTTCGACGCGCGGCTCGCGGCAGCCAAGCCGCATCCGGGACAAATGCGGGCGACGGCACGCATTCGCATCGACCTCGCCCAATTCGCCGAGACCTGTGAACCGAATCGTCTGCAGGATCGCTATTCCATTCGCTGCGCGCCGCACGTCATCGGCGTTCTCGAGGACATGCTTCCGCCGTTCCGCGCGCTTCTGGAAACCGAAATCAACAGCGCCAACGACAATCCGCTCTTCGATCCCCTGGATGGGCGAGTCCTGCACGGCGGCCACTTCTATGGCGGTCACGTGACGTTCGCGATGGACGGATTGAAAACGCTGGTTGCCAGCATCGCCGATCTTCTCGACCGCCAATTGGCGCTGCTGGTGGATGGTCGGTTCAATCACGGCCTGCCGCAGCATCTTTCAGGCTCGAACGCGCCGCGCAACGCGATCAATCACGGCCTCAAAGCGGTGCAGATCGCAGCCTCGGCATGGACCGCGGAGGCGCTGAAACTGACCATGCCCGCCAGCGTCTTCTCGCGCTCGACCGAGTGTCACAACCAGGACAAGGTTTCGATGGGGACCATCGCGGCGCGCGACGCGCTGCGCGTTGTCGAACTGACCGAGCAGGTCGCCGCCGTCAATCTGATTGCAACGGTGCAGGCTTTGCGGCTGCGCCTGCGCGATGGTCAGCTCTCCGAGACAATCATCGGACCGGAGATCGTCCCGTTTCTCGCCCGGATCGGCGCGACGATCCCCTTTATCGACGAGGATTTGCCCCTCGACGATGTGATCGGAACATTGTGCGCGGCGATCGAGACTCGCGCCTTTGCGTTGCCGGAGGCGCCATGAAACCGATCGTCAGCGAGACCGTGCGGGTCTGTCCGCAATTCTACGATCTCGATCCCATGAACATCGTTTGGCACGGCAATTATCCGCGCTTTCTCGAACTGGCGCGCGTCGCACTCCTTGCCCGCATCGGTTTCGGTTATGAGGCGATGCAGGCGAGCGGCTATGCGTGGCCGATCGTCGACATGCATATCCGCTACTACCGGCCGCTGCGGCTGGGGGCCTGGATCGAGATCTCGGCATCCATCACCGAATGGGAGAACCGGCTCAAGATCGAATATCTTGCCTGCGACGAGCGCACCCGCAAGAAAACGACCAAAGCTCACACAATCCAGGTTGCACTTGATATCGGTTCCGAAACGATGCTGTGGCAAACTCCGGCCATACTACGCGAGAAACTCGCGCCATTTTTGGCCTCATCCTGACCATGTCTCCGCGCATCTCACGTGCCGGGACGACGCCCGCTACGATGGGTGTCCGGTGCACTGATAGGTGACGGTGACTTCCCAGCGCTCACATCCATACTGGCCGCTGAACTCGCATTTGCGCTCGCCAGCGTCGAATTTCTCGGCGGCTGAATAGCCCCACGCCGCGCACCGCTGAGTCGCGCTCGCGTTCGCTTGGTCCCAATCGACGACCGGCTTCTGAAACATCCCGTATTCGAACGAAAGCTTCACTGTCCCGTCTGATCGGCTGCCGCCTGTCGCCTCCAATACCTTCTGGGAGGCGCAAGCGGCCAAAGTGAGCAACGCAGCAGTGGCCGCAATTAAGACTTGGAATCTCATTCACCCCTCCCCTGATCGAAGGGAGTTGATCACTCTCTGCTTAAGATTTCATACTGAGACAGTCCCTGCCGATTAGACGTTTTGCGACAAAGTGGAAATGCTCGTCAGCAGAGCGGCAGCATCGCATGCCGGCGAGAAACGTTGCCGCTGTCACCGTATTCTATGCGGATACTCAACAGATGGCGCCCAGGGGGCCTCGACGAAATCGCGTGCGGCAACGACTTTAGTTGGAGCCACCTCCGTACGGCCGGGTGATGATCTCCATGAAATGGTCGTCGAGATCGGCGAAATAAACGCCGCGCCCGCCATCACCGTGGTTGATCTTACCCGGGCTGCGACGCATTGGATCCGCCCAATACGAAAGACCTTGCTCCCTGATGCGGGCGAAGATGGCGTCGAACTCAGCCTCGCTGACCAGAAACGCATAGTGTTGCGACTGAATCGGACCTTCCGAATCAGCGAAGTCGAGCGTCACTCCGTTGCCAAGTTGCACCACGTCGAAGTGGCCGAACTTGATCGGTGCGGGCAGTCCGAGCAGCGCGGCGACGAATGAAGCAGACCTGGTCCGGTCTGCCGACCAGACGATTGTATGGTTCAGTTGAACGGCCACGTGATCCTCCTCGCCGATCAGTGGAAGGTTGCCCCGCCATCGGCGACGACGATCTGGCCGGTGACGAAGTTAGCGGCGTCGCTCGCGAGGAACATGCAGGTGCCGACAAGGTCCTCGGCGCACTCCGTGCGTGGAATGGCGCGAGAGGCAATGACGCCCGCGAGCATCTCTTCCGAATAGCCTTTATTCTCGCGAATCCCTTCGGTGATGGTCAGGCCGGGCGCAATGGCGTTGACCGTGATCCCGTCGGACCCGACGTCTCTGGAAAGGGACCGGGTCATCGCAACGATCGCGCCTTTGCTCGCGGTATAGTGCAGCATGTAGGGCGTGCCGACGAAGACCGATTGGCATGGTTGGACAGGCTCACCATGAGGGCCTTATCCTTAGCCTGCCTGTCCGCGATAAAGCTTCGGCGGGCCTGTTCCTTTCTCATGTCCGCCGAAGCCTTGGCGAAGGCGGATCGAAGGATGGACGATCGCATGCGCGTGACTGCGGACGTCACCGTGATCGGCGCGGGGCCATCGGGCAGCGTTGCGGCTGCCTATCTGGCGGCGCGCGGCTATGCGGTGGAAGTCGTGGAGCGGCAGCACTTTCCGCGCTTCTCCATCGGCGAGAGCCTGCTGCCGCAGGCGATGGAATTTCTCGAAGAAGCCGGCCTGCTTGACTGCGTCGTGGCGGCGAAGTTTCAATTCAAGAATGGCGCCGTGTTCCGGCGCGGCGATGAAGAACAATCGCTCGATTTCCGGGACAAGTCCGCACCGGGATGGGGAACGACATTCCAGGTGCGCCGCGATCTCTTCGACCAGGTCCTGGCGAATGCGGCGGCGGAAAAAGGCGCGCGAGTTTCCTTCGGCAAGGAAGTGATCCGTTTCACGCCCGGCGACGAGCGCGTGTCGCTGCTGGTTCGCAACGAGAGCGGCAGCGAGCGCGAGATCACAGCGCGTTTCGCGCTCGACGCCAGCGGCTTCGGCCGCGTCCTTGCGCGGCTGCTGTCGCTGGACCGGCCTGCCAATTTCCCGGTCCGCAAGGCCGTGTTCAGTCATGTGCGCGACAACATCGCCGATGCCACCTTCGACCGCGACAAGATTCTGGTCAGCGTGCATCCGCAAAACAGCGATGTCTGGTATTGGCTGATACCACTGGCGGACGGTCTTTCCTCGATCGGCGTTGTGGGACCGGAGGCTGACCTCAGCGCCGCGGGCGCCGACAATCAGGCCCAGCTTTTCAATCTCCTCCAATCGGCCGAACGCATGAGTCAGGTTCTGGAAAACGCCGAACAGATCAGGCCGGCGGGAACGATCACGGGTTACGCCTGCAACGTGGATCGTCTTTCGGGTCCGGGTTTTGCCCTTCTCGGGAACGCGGCGGAATTTCTCGATCCGGTCTTTTCGTCGGGCGTCACCATCGCGCTCAAATCGGCGATCCTCGCCGGGCGCATTCTCGACCGGAAATTCAAGGGCGAAATGGTCGATTGGGAGAACGAGTTCGAGCGGCCGCTCAAGATCGGGATCGAAACGTTTCGGGCCTATGTCGAAGGCTGGTATGACGCCTCGCTGCAGGACGTGATCTTCCTGCAGCCGAAGCGGCCGACCGATGTGACGCGCAAGATCGTCTCCGTACTTGCGGGTTACGCGTGGGATCTTGAAAACCCGTTCGTGCGCGAGCCGAAGCGCCATCTAGCTGCGGTGCGCCAACTGGTTGCGGCCCGGGCGTGAGCGCATAGCCGCCGATCATGAAGCCGATCTACATTCATGAGTTCGCCATCGCCTGCCCCCTGGGCGAAGACGCGGAGACGGTGCGGACGAATCTGCTTTCATCCGTTCCCGTTACAGTTAGCGGCCGTGCAAGGCTCACCGATGGCCGTTCCGTCCCGGCCGGAGTCCTGCCCTTCGAGCTGCCCGGCAATGAAAGCCGCTGCAACCTCCTTGCCGAGCACTGCCTCGATGCACTGAACGGTGCTGTCGCACGCCACATGCAGCAGACAGGGCCCGAGCGATTCGCCGTTGTCATCGGTACCTCCACGAGCGGAATCCGCGAAGGCGGAGCGGCGTTCGAAGCGTTCCTCCAGAACGGGCGCTGGCCGGATGGATTCCGGTTCTCGGCGCAGGAACTCGGCGACACGGCTCAGTATGTGGCCCGCCGGGTCGGCGCGCGCGGACCGGTTTATGGAATCTCAACCGCCTGCACCTCCGGCGCGAAAGCCCTGGCAAGTGCGGCGCGCCTCATCCAGGCCGGGCTGTGCGACACGGCGCTCGCGGGCGGCATCGATTCGTTGTGCGATCTCACACTCAATGGGTTCGCGTCGCTGGAATCCCTGTCGGAAGCCGTCTGCAATCCGCTCAGCAAGAACCGCCGCGGACTCAATCTGGGCGAAGGCGGCGCCCTGTTCCTGCTCTCGGCCGCACCCTCACCCGTTCACCTCGCCGGCTGGGGCGAAAGCGCGGATGCCCATCACATCAGCGCGCCCGATCCGGGCGGCAAGGGCGCAGTGGCCGCGATGGAGCGCGCACTGGCGCACGCATCGCTCGCTCCACGGGCGATCGGTTATCTCAACCTTCATGGTACGGCCACCAGACTCAACGATCTGATGGAAGCGCGCGCCGTGATGCAGGTGTTCGGCGGGGCACTGCCGTGCAGTTCGACGAAGCCGATGACGGGTCATATGCTGGGCGCCGCCGGCGCATGCGAGGCGGCCTTTTCCATCATGGCGCTGCAGGCGGGCCGCCTTCCTGCCCACATCTGGGATGGAGAATCCGATCCAGAGCTGCCACCTATCCGGCTCGTGTCACGAAATGGCGAGGTGAGCGATACGCGCCGCGCGATGAGCTGTTCCTACGCGTTTGGCGGCAATAATATCGCGCTGATCCTGGAGGCGGAATGATAGAGACCGCGGGCTCCATCGACGAACTGATCGTGCACCGGCCGCCGATGCGCCTGCTGGACCGGATTGTGGCTTGCAGCGAGAGCGAGGTTGTAGCCGAAGCGTGCGTGCGGGCCGACAATCTGTTTTTCGAATCTGGGCGCGGCCTTCCGGCCTATGTCGGTCTTGAGATGATGGCGCAGGCGATCGCAGTCATTGACGGCAAGAAGCGGCAGAACAACGGACAACCTGCGAAGATCGGTTTTCTGCTCGGCTGCCGGCGCTATGCGCCGCGTACCGCCATCTTCGCGGAAGGCACGCTCCTGACGGTCTCGGCAAAAAAGGTGTTTGACGACGGCGCGATGTTTGCCTTCGATTGCCGCATTGATGATGAGGAAGGAGAAGTGGCGATCGCGAACCTCAAGGTCTACGCGCCGGCCGATCCTTCGGGCTTTCTGAAGCGGGCGCAGCAATGACGGAAGGGCGTGGCCGCAAACCTGTGCTGGTCACGGGCGCGAGCAAAGGCATCGGCAAGGCCGTCGCATTGCGTCTCGGCAGGGAAGGCTTCGCCGTCACTGTGCATTATGGCCGCGACAGGTCCGGCGCGGAATCGGTTGCGGCCGAAATCGCTGGCGCCGGCGGCAACGCCGAGATCATCGGGTTCGATATCACCGACCGCGACGCCGTTCGCGTCGCACTGGAGACGCGCAAAGGCGAAGCGTTCTGGGGAGTCGTCGTCAACGCCGGGATCGCGCGCGACAACGCATTTCCCGCCATTGACGGCGAGTCGTGGGACCTCGTGCTGCGCACCAATCTCGATGGTTTCTACAATGTGCTGCATCCTCTCGTAATGCCGATGATCCGCCGCCGCGATGGCGGACGCATCGTCACGATGTCGTCGGTCTCGGGCCTTGTCGGCAATCGCGGACAGGTCAATTACAGCGCCTCCAAAGCCGGCATCATCGGCGCGACCAAGGCGCTTGCCCTGGAGCTCGCGAAGCGGAACATCACGGTCAACTGCATCGCACCGGGAATCATCGAAACCGCGATGACTGAAAACCTGCCGGCCGACGAGATCAAAGCCGCGATTCCGATGCGCCGTCCGGGAAAACCGGAAGACGTCGCGGCACTGACCGCTTTCCTGTTCGGCGACGATGCGGGCTACATTACGCGACAGGTGATATCGGTGAATGGCGGTCTGTGCTGATGCGCCGGGTCGTTGTGACGGGCATGGGGGGATTGACGGCGCTTGGCGGCGCGTGGCCCGAGATTCGCGCAAAAATGGAAGCGGGAGACACCGGCACGCGCTATATGCCGGAATGGGAGCGCCTGACCGATCTCAACACCAGAATCGGCGGCGCCATCGACTGGTTCGATCATACGAAAATCTATCACCGCAAAAAAACGCGCTCGATGGGACGCGTGGCGGTACTGGCGCTCAACGCGGCGGAGACGGCGCTGACGCAGGCCGGGCTGCTCGACGATCCGGTTCTCAAATCCGGGCACGCCGGCGTTTCCTGCGGATCATCCTTCGGTGCAACCGAGCCAATGCAGGATTTCGCGAGCTTCATGACCAGCGGCAAAGCCGGAAGCTTGAACGCGACAAGCTATATTCGCATGATGAGCCACACGGCGCCGGTTAACATTGCGATTACCTACGGGCTCACCGGACGGGTCATCACGACCTCTTCGGCCTGCACATCGGGATCGCAGGGCATCGGCTATGCCTATGAAGCCATCCAGAACGGCCACGCCGACATCATGCTGGCGGGCGGCGCGGAGCAGCTGTGCCCGAGCATGGCTATCGTCTTCGACACGCTATTTGCGACCAGCACCAGGAACGACACACCCGCGACAGCCTCACGTCCCTACGACGCAGGACGCGACGGCCTCGTCATCGGCGAGGGTGCGGCGATGCTGGTTCTCGAAGAATTCGAACATGCGCGCGCGCGCGGCGCGGCGCCGCTGGCCGAGATCGTCGCATTCACGACCAACAATGACGGCACCCACGTGACCCATCCCGAGGCGCAAACGCAGGCTGTGGTCATGCGCAGCGCGCTCGCTCAGGCGCACCTCTCGGCTTGCGACATTGGCTTCATCAGCGGCCACGGCACCGCGACCGAATGGGGCGACATCGCGGAAACACAGGCCACCGCCGAATCCTATGGCCGGAACATTCCGTTTCATTCGCTGAAAGGTCATTTCGGCCATTCCCTGGGCGCCTGTGGCGCCATCGAAGCGTGGCTGTCGATCTGCATGATAAGAGACGGCTGGCTGCCGCATACCGCCAACCTGACCGAAGTTGATCCACGCTGCGCCGAGCTCGACTATGTGATGCACGAACCGCGCAGGATCGATGTCGAACATTTCGCATCGAACAACTTCGCCTTCGGCGGAATCAATACGTCCCTGCTGTTCCGCCGGATCTAGAGCATGATCCAGTTGCATTGGATCGCCCCTCCCCCAATGGAGTCATCGCCGCCCAAGCACGGGGCTATCCGGGGAAAACACGACTGACGAGCATTGCTCCTTATTTTCTCGAGGTTGGGCACGCGGAAACGCGGAGACGCGGAGGTAAAGATTCAACACAGAGACACAGAGGGCACTGAGGGCACTGAAGGAAAGTTTTGCGCGCATTCGCGCGCAGTTCTTTTCTCCGTGTCCTCTGTGCCTCTGTGGTTCACTTTCTCTTCCCCGCGGCTCCGCGGCTCCGCGTGAACCATTTCCCGCCAAATTCGAACTCCTGAGTCGAAGGGGTGATTCGATGAAACTGGATCGCGCTCTAGCACCGGCCTATTGCGCGAGTTCGACCGACTGAACGTCGATGCCGAAGCCGAATGCCAGATTGCGCAGATGCGCCGTGCGACTCCAGCCACGCCCCTGTTCATAACTCACTGTCATCAGGTCGCGCTCATGAGCCGATAGGGTACGCAGGCCATCGGTACCCGTCAGGCGGGCGCCGCAGGCCGACAGCGCGGACGCGACACTGTCTTCGGGCCAGTACACGATCGCGACATCCGTCAATATGTCGGCAGGGCGAAGCATGTCGGGCAGCCATGGCGCGCGCGTGAAATCGAGATGCACGCCGTTCCACTTAACCGTCATCGCCCGGCGGCCGAGATTGTCGAGCGCGACAAGATAGAATTCTCCGGGCGTGATCTGCAATTGCACCTGGAACGCATAAGTTTGATCGCGGAAATGCGCGACGATCGACTGCGCTGCGCTGATGGTGCCACCGGCGGCGGCGGGCGGCGGAATCGTGCAGGCAAGACCGGGCCCCAGAACGGCCTGGTCGTCGCGCGGAGCGCCACCGGAAATGGGCGGGATTGCGGCACAGGCGCACAGAAAAAATACCGGCAGAACAGCGGCGGCGCGGCGCGCGTTGGAAATCATGAAGCAAATTTCCGCGGCATTCCGGATTCGCCATCGCCGGCGGCGGGTGCGAACAGGAAGGCCAGAAATATCCCGATCAGCATCGTCAGCCCGAAAGCGTGAACCGCAAAGACGCGGCTGAAGGCCAGCATGCCGAAGGTGAAGATCGTGCTCAGCGCCGCCAGCACGATGGCGAGCATGGTGACAGGTTTTCGCACGCCCGACGTTTCCCGGCAGAACACGGCATAATCGACGCCGATCGACAACACGAGAACCAGCGCCATGGCGTTGAAAAAGGTGAATGCGACGCCTCCCAGCGCTGCCAGCGGTGCTGCGAGCGCCACCGCGAGCAGAGACGGCGCCATGACGCGCAGGCCGCCGACCCAGCCGTAACGCCAGCCGAGAATCGGATACATGAGCGCGGCGGAAAGCACGAGCAGCCCGATCGCGTAGCGCCGGTAATCTGCGAACAGCCGCGACCACTCGTCGGGAAGACTGACCAGGCGGACGCCGGCAATATCGCCGACGGCTTTCTCGACTCCGGCCGGGTTCGTTACGTTCTGAAGCAGCACGATATGGGCGCGATGTTCTCTGCCGGCAACGTCCAGAATCGAAAGCAGCGAGAGCGGTCCGGTTCGCGGCAGATTTTCCGGCCTCAGAAACCGTCCGGTCTCCGAATAATCTACCTTTCCCTCATAGCCGGTCTGCGCGAGGTAAGCCGCGAGATGAGGCGCCATCAGGCGCGAGCGAACCAGTTCACGGTTTTCCTTTTGTCGTGCGATCGAGGGAACAAATTGCGCCATCGTGGTGAAGCCGCCCACTGCGCGCCGCGCCCGCGAAAGACGCTCCGCAATCTTTTCCTCTTTCTCGAGAACATTCTGTTCATCCGTTCCGCGCACCAGAAGAAATTGCGTTCCGGGCGAAGATCCGGTGAGGCGCTCCACTTCGGATTGCTGCGATTTGAGGTCTGGAGACAGTGACTGCAGGTGGCGCACGTCATCGTCCGTGTGAAGAACCAGCAATCCTGCCAATCCCGACGCAAGGCACAGTGCCGCGATGGCAGCCCGCGCCGGCCACAACCCCGGCTTTTCCCATAAGACCCAGTGCCGCGCAGCGAGCGCCACGAAGCGGTTGTCCGGACGCGGCGGGCGTTTTGTATCGAGAGCGGGATACCAGAGTGCCACGGTCAGGCACGAAGCAATCAGTCCGATCAGGGAGAAAACGGCCACCTGGCGCAAGCCCGGGAACGGCGCCAGCAAGAGCGTGCAGTAGCCGATCAGCGTGGTGAGGAGACCCACGGATATGCCGGGAAGCACCCTCCGCAATCGCGCCGCCGGGTCGAGTGCGGCGGGATCAAAATACTCGCAGAAATACTGAAGGCTGTAATCGACCGAAATTCCGATCAGGCTGACGCCGAACAGGAGGGCGACGGTGTGTATCTGTCCGAATACGAGAAGCGTACCGACGAAGGCGCACAGCACGCCCGCGCCGATGGCAAGAAATCCGAGAACGATCGGGCGCAGGCCATGGAATACGAGCAGGATCAGAGCGAGCGTCGCCACAACGGAGAGGACTCCGATGATCGAGGTTTCGTTCATCGCTTCCTGCGCGGCTTGCTGCGCGTAGAAGACCGCGCCGGTGCGCAACACCTTCAGATCGTGCGTCCCGGCATGCAATGCACCGAGCGTTTTGGAAACAAAGTCTGTGAACTGCGACTGGAACCGGATCGCATAGGGATCGCCCGCGAGATTTGCGCTCACCAGAACGTAAGTCTCGTTTCCATCGCGAACCGACAGCACGCCATTGTCGGCAGCAAGTCGCGATTGCGGCAAAGGCAGCGCGAGAAACCAGGCAGGCAGCAGAAGAAACGGGTCATGTGCAATGAGCTTCGCGTTCCCAAAACCAGCAGGCCCATAGAGAATCGACAGCGCGCGCGACACGAGCGCGCCTGCGTCGTTCGCCAGCAGATGTTCGCGATCTGCTGCCGCCAGAAGACCCGCGCGGTAGGGGTAATATGCCGCCGCCATGCGCTGTTGGGCATCGTCATCTATTTTCGAAGTGAGCGCCGATATCAGGCCCGAATGCATCAGCGCGGCAGAGAATTTCAGCGCGGCGGCGCGCGCCTTCGCGGCATCGGGATCGCCGACAAGAAAGATCACGCGCGAGGAAAACGCCCTGGCGATCCGGTCCTGGACATTCTGCGCAGCGGCGTCGCGTTCGGTGGGCGGCAGCAGGGCCAGAATATTGCTCTGAAGCGAAAAGCCACCGGACAACCGCAGCGCCAGCCAGGCCGCGATCAGAATGAGTGTCGCGAGCCAGAGCCACGCTCCATATCGCTTCATTTGTGCAACGTCGCGAGCAGCGAACTCTCTTCCGCCGTCGGCACACCCGTGTCTACGGTCTGACTGACGAAGCTCAACTGATCGACGTCCCCGCCTGCCTTGTCGATTTCAATGCTCTCCACGAAGCGGTGACCGCTGACGGCCAACGATTCGATCTGCGACATCGCGGCATTGTCTGAGCGCAGCGGCGTGAGCACGAGATGCCATCCACCCGCATCCTCGGTCCGACTGACCTTAAAATCGTGCTGCAACGGCGCGACATCGCCGGAGACGGCGGCGCCCAGAACATCGTAGAGGTGTCCGATTCCCGGCACGCGCGAGGCGGGCAGACGCATCGTCTCCTGTCCGTTGACGCGTGTCGATACGCCGCCGGCGGTGAGCACCGTGACGTTTTCGAACGGTGTTTGCGCGTGCCAGATCAGCCCGCTACCCGGAATCAGTGAAAAGCTGCCTTCGCTGCGAAGAGGTTTGGCGAACCCCGTCAACCGGCGATTCAAAGTGAACCGGCCGCGCAGAATTTGTCCGGTTTTGACGACCTGAGGCCCGGCAGCATCCGCGTGGCCCAAGCCGGGGGCGCCGACCAGAAATGCAAAGGCCGCGAACGCGGCGAGCCATGCAGCAATCACGCGGGAATGCATCGGATTCCGGACCGGAATGATAGCTGCTCCGACGCGATTATTGGATGGGCGTTGAAGCGATGCAACTTCGCCCGATCAAGGGGTATGAGCCAGTTCATCCATTTCCACCCCATCCAACAGACGATGAAACGGAGATCGCCGGTCAGCGCCACGAGATCGGCGCGGGCGCCCTGGATCGATGCGCCGCATTGTCAGCCCGTGGCCGCATGGCGTCACGGTGGGAAATTGAGCCGGAGTTCGATGTCGGCGAACTCCGGCGTTGCGCGTACTGGATCCAGCAGCGGATCGGTTCTCCGCATCGCGAGGCCCGTGTCGCGCAGGTTGTAGGCCGCCTTCAACCAGGCGAGCGCGTTGGTCCCGTCGCCCCATTGCGCGTATATCTCGGCATAATCATACGTCCCGTTATTGCCCATCGCTGCGCGGAACTTGGCCAGACTGGCCTTCGCTTCCGCCAGCCGGCCGAATTGGTGCACGGCGATAGCCAGGCACAGAGTCTGCCCGGAGTTGCGGTCCGCCGCGCAACGCTGGCGCGCCGTCTCCGGCTTCTCCTGGGCAAGGTCGACCAGCGCCGATGTCAGTTGATCGCGCGGGGGCTCGAGCGCAGCGAGGGCGTGGGCGTGCCGCAACGCAGCCAGGGAGTCGTCGTCGCGTCAGTTCTGGCAGAGAATTTCCGTCTGATCGGCGAAAGGGCCGCCCGCGCTCGCACGGACGGCCCTTCCATTGTCTGTCAGCGGTTCCCGTGAACCGCCTTTGCGGTTCAGGCCGCACGGACCTCCGAATGCCGGACGATCCAGCTTGCGCGCCCCACGGGCCACTGATGGTGACAATGAGACACTGGATCACCTCCTTTCGCTCACGATTGCCAGATTCGAATATAGTCGATGGACCCCGGACGAAAATGGGGGGAGCGACGGATGCGGTAAATTTTTTGCGGGCTCGCCTGTCGCAACACTCTGGCAACAGGCCATGCGCGCATTCTGCCGACCCGTTTCTCCGCTTCGTCCGGGACAAATTGGCTCGATTGCGCGTGCGATGATCGCCCACTCCCGCAACCTGGCAGGAACGGCCCGGTGAAGTTCACACCGTTTCTTCTCTCCGCGTGCCTGGTGTGCCTCGCCGCGCTGTCTGCGCCTTTGGTCGCAGCGCAAATGTCTGCGGGCAGTCCGGAACTGCTGAAGAAGAATCTCGTCGACATCGGTGGCGGCCGCCGTCTCAACATCGTGTGCATCGGGGAAGGTTCGCCCGTCGTCGTTTTCGAAGACGGTGCGAACGGGCACATGCTGAATTGGCAAAAGGTGCAGGCGCCGGTATCGGCGATGGCAAGGGCCTGCTTCTACGATCGCGCCGGATATGGCTTCAGCGATCCGTCGTCAGAGCCCATGACGGCGGAAATGGTCACCGACGATCTCCACGCTTTGCTGCACAAGACCGGAATCAACACCCCGGTCGTGCTTGTGGGCCATGCGCTCGGCGGGCTCTACGCCACGCTTTATGCAGACAGATTTGAATCGCAGGTTGCCGGTCTGGTTCTCGTCGATCCCTCCTTCGCCGGACAGCACTTGCAGGAGCGCAGCGCGGCGCGGCTACACCTCGATCAGGCGGTGTACCAAAACGGCTTGGCCAGGCTCGCGGCGTGTGCCGATCTTGCCCGGCACGGAAAACTGTCGCTGGCCAATCCGCGCGGCTGTTTCAAGCTCGCGCCGGGCCGCACGCCGGAAGAAATTGCCTATCTGATGGAGCAATATCTGAAACCCTTCCGCTACGAGAGCGTCATCTCGGAATCGAAGAATTTTTGCTGGTTCGGCGCCAACGCGGCAACAGCGGATGGAATGGAAGAGGCAACGACCGCGCGGCGGTTTGCCGACATGCCGCTTATTGTTCTCACCGCGGGCATCGCTCCGGTTTTCGCGGGCGAATCCGAAGAAACGCAAAGATTGTTTTCGGCAGACTGGAAGGCCGGTCACGAGAGGCTCGCAAGGCGTTCGACACGAGGGGAATCCATCGTCGTTGCGGGCGCGACTCATTTCATTCCCGGCGACAAGCCGGAGCAGGTCGTCGACGCAATCACAAAGGTCGTTCGGGAGGTCAGAACTGGACACGCCAACTAAGGCGGAATCCCGATTCAGTCCGGGCCTCGCGGATGAAGGCATCCAACGCGCTCGAGAATATCAGGTCAGAAAATCACGTTTTCGGGGGGAGAGTCCAAATAACAGCCTCACAGTGACCTGAACTCACTCTCTTCCACACCGCCCACCCAACCGACGATGACGTACTGCTCATCCATCACCTCCACGAGATCGGCGCAGGAGCCCCCGGCTTGTAGTAACGCGCATCTACATTCATGAATTCCCCTACGACTCGTCATGGCCGGGCTGTTGTCCCGGCCACCCATGAACATAGCCTCAAAGGACGAGTATAATGACCAGGTAGCTCCAAATGGAGAATGTCTCGTACGATGAGAGTTCGTGTTGCTCATCTTGCAAACGACAAGAAATGATTCGTGAGGGACTATGGCCGGCTACGGTTTTCATGGGTGGCCGGGACAACAGCCCGGCCATGACGGATTTGGTTTTGCGCCGCGTTGGTATCTCGCGGCCGCCTGGATTCACGGTGGGAAATTGAGCCGGCGTTCGATGTCGGCGAACTCCTGCGATCCGCGTATGGGATCCAGCAGCGGATCGGTTCTCAGCGTCGCGAGGCCCGTGTCGCGCAATTTGTAAGCTGCCTTCAGCCAGACGAGCGCGTTGGTCTGGTCACCCCATTGCGCGTATATCTCGGCATAATCATAAGCTCCGGTATTGCCCATCGCTGCGCGGAACTTGGCCATGTGCGCCTTCGCTTCTGTCAACTGACCGAGTTGATGCGTGGCGATAGCCAAACACAGGGTCTGCCCGGAGTTCTGATCCAACGCACATTTCTGGCGCGCCATCTCCGGCTTCCCCTGGGCAAAGTAGTCCAGCGCAGATGTCAGCTGATCGCGCGGGGGCTCGGCCGCAGCGAGCGCGCGAGCGTGCCGCAACGCAGCCAGGGAATCGTCGTAGCGCCGGTTCTGGTAGAGAATCTCCGCCTGATCGGCGTAGCTGTCGGCTTCCAGCGGATAACGCGCGACCACGCGTGCGGCAGCAGCCTCCGCCGCCGCGCGGTGGCCGAGATAGGCTTCCAGATAGGCGTACGGTCGGTCCACTGCGACGTCGCCGGGCGCCTCAGCGCGCGCACGCGACAATTCGCGTTCGGCGCCCTCAAAATCGAGACGCTGCAGCAGGATCGCGCCGCGCGCCGCGTGCGTTTCGGCCCAATCCGGCGCCAGAGCCACGGCCCGATCTGCCGCATCCATGGCCTGGACCATCGTCGCGTGCACGCGCGCGAGATCGCTCGTCGTATCGAAATTGGCGATGAACATCAGAACATAAGCGCGCTTGGTTTGGGCGGCTGCGTAGCGCGGATCGAGACGCACGGCGTCGTCAAATGCCGCCAGCGCCGTCCGGTAGGAAGCCTCGTCACGGCCATGCATCGACCGCATGCCCTGCAGAAACGCATCGAAAGCCGCGCTGTTGGCGGTGCCGCCCATCGTCAGTCGTTCGGCATCTCCAGCGTTCAACGTCACCTGTAGCGATTGCGTGACTTTTTCCGCGATTTCCGTCTGCAGCTTCAGAACATCGCCGAAGTCGCGATCATAATTATGTGACCAGAAGTGATATCCGGTCGCGGCATTGATCAGCTGCACAGTGATGCGCAGACGCTGACCTTCGCGGCGAACGCTGCCCTCCAACACGGCGCCAACATTCAATTGCCGCGCGATGTCGGCGATGGTGGCCGGATGGTCCTTGAAGAAAAAGGCGGAGGTGCGGGCGGCCACGTGCAGCGCGTCCACCCGGCTGAGCACGTTGATCAGCTCTTCGGAAAAGCCGTCGGCCAGATATTCCTGGCTGCGATCGCCGCTCATATTGGTGAAGGCCAGCACGGCCACCGACCGCGGCGGCGGGTTGAACGCGACGTGCACGCCAGGTGGCGCGCGTTGGGGTGCCCAGCGCTGCACAACGGCGAGCGA
The DNA here is from genome assembly GCA_035567755.1 of Rhizomicrobium sp. Classification (GTDB taxonomy): domain Bacteria; phylum Pseudomonadota; class Alphaproteobacteria; order Micropepsales; family Micropepsaceae; genus Rhizomicrobium. The sequence goes on along the minus strand of DATMPH010000013.1, from coordinate 280,005 downwards.
AATCACACCGGCAAAGAGAATCGCTGCCGCGATGAACGCAATGTTGCCCGGCCAGGACCAGACGCGTGAGGGCTCGGACGCGCCTTGCTCTGTCGCCGGCGGTTTGAAGCGCGCCGCCGGCGCGGCCTCGTGCGAGGCGGCCGATGCGCCGACCGCCGCCCCCGAATCTGTTTCCCGCTCCACCCGGGCGACAAACCTGTAACCATGCCCCGGAACCGTGACGATGAAGTCGGCGGTCGTCTCGTCGGAATGCAAGATGCGGCGCAGCAAGAACACCGTCTGGGTCAGGTTGGCTTCCTCGACGAAACGGCCATCCCACACCGCGGTGAGCAACTCGTCCTTCTCCACCACCCGGCCAGCGTTTTCGACCAGGTAGAGCAGCGTATCGAAGAGCTTTGGCGGCAGCTTCAGCGGCGCGCCATCCCGCGCCAGGCAGCGGCCGACTGCGTCCATCCGGAACACACCGAACCGGAAAATCCCCTTGTCGCGGACCGAAATATCCATCGGCGGGCCATCTTGAGAAAAATTGAGGCCGATCTTGAGGATATCACGAACCTGCCCACGGCACAGAATCGGATCGCTGAATTAGGGGGAACACCCATGCATCGAATGAACCATGGATTGCGGCTTGCGGCATTGATCGCGACCGCCTCGTGGCTGGGGGGGGCACGCGGCGCATGGGCTAGCGGCCCGTTCATTGCCCTGAGCCCGTACGAAAACCACCCCAACAGCACGGTTCAGGTGTTCGGCAATGGTTTCAGCCCCTACGCGGCGGTGGACATCTATTTCGATAGCACCGACGAAGCGCTGGCGATCGCCAACAGCGCCGGCAAGTTCGCGAAAATTCCCGTCCCTGTCTCGGCGGCCGCGCTTCCCGGCACGCATTATGTCTCGGCCGTCCAGCGCAGCAACGGCCAGGGCGCCCAGAGGGTGTTCACCGTCAGCACCGACTGGGCGCAGTTTCATTTCAACTTGAAACACAAAGGCCTGAATCCTTGGGAAAACGTGCTGGCACCCAGCAACGTCGCCAGCCTCGATGTCGCCTGGACCGGGGGGACGCAGAGCTTGATCTCTTATTCTTCTCCCGCGGTGGCGAACGGCGTCGTCTATGTCGGCTCGTGGGACGACAAACTGTACGCCTTCAACGCCACCTCCGGCGCGCTGCTCTCCGGCTGGCCGGTGACGACAGGCAACCTCGTCGTTTCCTCTCCCGCGGTGGCGAACGGCGTCGTCTATGTCGGCTCGTTCGACGACAAGCTCTACGCTTTCAACGCCACCGGCGGCGCGCTTCTCTCGGGCTGGCCGGTGACGACCGGCGGCGCGATTTGGTCCTCTCCCGCCGTGGCGAACGGAGTCGTCTATGTGGGCTCCGAAGACGACAAACTCTACGCCTTCAACGCCACAACCGGCGCGCTGCTCTCCGGCTGGCCAGTAACGACGGGAAACACAATCGAGGATTCCTCTCCCGCAGTCGTGAACGGCGTCGTCTATGTCGGCTCGTTCGACGACAAGCTCTACGCTTTCAACGCCACCAGCGGCGCGCTTCTCTCGGGCTGGCCGGTAACGACAGGCGGCGCGATTTTCTCCTCTCCCGCCGTGGCGAACGGCGTCGTCTATGTCGGCTCCGAAGACGACAAGCTCTATGCCTTCAACGCCATAACCGGCGGATTGCTCTCCGGCTGGCCGGTGACGACGGGTGGCATAATCTACTCCTCTCCCGCAGTGGCGGACGGCGTGGTCTATGTCGGCTCGGACGACGGCATTTATGCTTTCAACGCCACCAGCGGCGCCATGCTGTGGGCCGCCTTGCCAGGAGGCGGAATCAGTTCGTCGCCGTCGGTGGCGAACAGCGTCGTCTATGTCGGTTCCGTGGACGACAACCTTTATGCTTTCAACGCCACCAGCGGCGCCCCGCTGTGGACCGCCGTTACAGGGGGCCAAATCACTTCCTCCCCGGCGGTGTCGAATGGCATGGTCTATGTCGGGTCCTTCGATAACAACCTCTATGCCTACGCGCTCAATGGCGGCAACGACGCTGTCTATCGCGGCAAGCACAAGCCGCCTGCAATTTCGTCCCTCCACCCCGATTGGAATCTGAAGCCCGCGAACTGACACAAATCTCGCGAGACGGCGAGCTTTCGGAGGGACATCCATGCGTCGGTCGAGATTTGGACTGCGGCTGGCGGCACTCGCCGCGGCCGCGGCGTGGGCTGCAGCCGCCTCCGGCGCCTGGGCTGCGGGTCCGAAAATTGCCCTGAGCCCGACCGAGAACCACCCCAATAGCAACACCCAGGTCGACGGCAACTCATTCGGCGCCAATGAAGCGATCGACATCTACTTCGATACGACGGACGAGGCGCTCGCATTCACCAACAGCAATGGCGTGTTCGGGAAAACACCGGTTCCCGTGCCTGCCAATGCCCTTCCCGGCACGCATTACATCACGGCCGTCCAGCGCAGCAACGACGAGGGCGCCCAGAAGGTCTTCACCGTCAGTACGGACTGGTCGCAGTTTCATTTCGACGCGAAGCACAAAGGCCTGAACGCGTGGGAGAACGTGCTGGCGCCAGACAACGTCTCCAACCTCGATGTGGCCTGGACAGCGGCGATGACCGGCGGTGCTACAGAATCCTCGCCCGCGGTGGTCGACGGTGTCGTCTATGAAGCCTCCGTTCCCGGCACGCTCTACGCCTTCGACGCCGGCAGTGGCGCCCTGCTCTGGTCGGCAACAACGGGCAATTCCATCCTTTACTCGTCACCTTCCGTGGCGAATGGCGTCGTCTATGTGGGCTGCGAGGACGACAACCTTTATGCCTTCAACGCGACCACCGGCGCTCTGCTCTGGACGGCACCGACGGGGAGCGCCATCGTGTCCTCTCCCGCCGTGGTAAATGGCGTCGTCTATGTGGGCTCCCTTGACCACAAGCTCTACGCCTTCAACGCCAGCAGCGGCGCCTTGCTCTGGACGGCAACGACCGGAAGCATCGTCTACTCCTCACCCGCTGTTGCGAACGGCGTCGTCTATGTGGGCTCCTTTGACGACAAGCTCTACGCCTTCGACGCCACGAACGGCGCCCAGCTCTGGACGGCGACGACGGGCAGTGCCATCCAATCCTCTCCCGCCGTGGCGAAGGGCGTCGTCTATGTCGGCTCCTATGACGACAAGCTCTACGCGTTCAACGCCGCTACAGGCGCCCTGCTCTGGACCGCAGCGACGGGCGCCGTGATCGAAGGCTGTCCCGCTGTGGCGAGCGGCGTCGTCTATGTGGGTTCCTTTGACGACAAGCTCTACGCCTTCGACGCCGCCAGCGGCGCCCTGCTCTGGTCGGCAACGACAGGCAATTCCATCTTCTCCTCGCCGGCCGTGGCGAATGGCGTCGTCTATGTGGGCTCCGAGGACCACAATCTCTACGCCTTCGACGCCGCCAGCGGCGCCTCGCTCTGGACGGCAGAGACGGGCTCCCTGATTTTAGGCTCTCCCGCCGTAGCGAATGGCATGGTCTATGCCGGATCCTACGATGGCAATCTCTATGCCTACGCGCTCGATGGCGGCCGCGATGCCGTCTATCGCGGCAAGCGAAAGCCGCCCGCGATCTCATCCCTGCACCCCGACTGGAGCCTGAAGCCGGCGAGGAATTGATCACGTCGTCGAAATAGGCCGTGCCGTGACGACCCGCTCGCTCCAGGCCGACGCGGGAGCAAACGGACCGAACTATCCATCGACGGCCCGGCTTGAGAAAAATTGAGGCCGATCTTGAGGATATCAACGACGTGTCAACGGCACATATCCGACAGCCGAAACTAACCTCCGCCCGAAGCGGGCAAGGCAACGCGTCTCTGGAATAAGGCAACGCGTCTCTGCAATCGAGAAGGAGCCGGTCGATGACAATGAGGAAGATCGTTCCCGCAGTTGCGGGCCTGGCGGTTTCGGCCTGCCTTGCGCTTTCGCTGATGGCGTCTGCCGGCGGCGCCCAGGCTGCGAGCCTGACGACGCTCTACGCTTTTTCGGGGAGCGATGGCGCCTACCCGGCCGCCGGGGTCATCCGCGACGCCCAGGGCAATCTGTACGGAACGACCGAACTGGGCGGCGCCGGCGGCTACGGCACCACCTTCAAGGTGGATACGGGCGGCAATGAAACCACGCTCTACAATTTCTGTAGCGAGGCCAACTGCGCCGATGGCGCTTCTCCGGTAGCCAGTCTCCTGCTGGACGGGAAGGGCAATCTGTCCGGCACGACGTACGCGGGCGGCGCTTACCCAAATTGCGGCAGCGGCAATGGCTGCGGCACCGTGTTCGAACTTGCGCCCGGTGGAACACTGACGACGCGGCATTCTTTCGAAGGCACCGATGGCACATTCACCTATGCTCGGCCCGTCAAGAGCGGGCGGAACCTTTACGGCACGGTGTTCGAGGGTGTTGCAGGTTACGGCGCAGTTTTCGGGCTCACGCTGAAGGGCGTGGAAACCGAGCTGTACGAATTCCAGGGCGGCGCGGATGGCGCTTATCCCAAGGCGGGTGTTATCCGCGACAAGCAGGGCAATCTCTACGGCGAGACCTATGGCGGCGGCACCAGCGGCCACGGTACGCTGTTCGAGATCCAGGCGGGCGGCAGCGAGACGGTACTCTATTCCTTCGCGGGCGGCACGGACGGCGTCAAGCCTTCCGGCGGGCTCATCCGAGACGCAAGCGGCAATTTTTACGGAACGACCGAGCAGGGCGGCGCCTCGGGTATGGGCACGGTGTTCGAGGTCACGCCAGGCGGAACCGAAACCTTGCTGCATTCCTTCGCGGGCGGCAGCGATGGTGCCTCTCCGCGCGCCGGCGTCGTCCGCAAGGGCGGCAGACTATACGGCACGACCTATAAAGGCGGCACTTCCAATGACGGCACCGTGTTCGAGATCAGGTTGAAAGGGTCCGCCGAGACGGTGCTTTACGCGTTCTCGGGCAGCGATGGCCAGAATCCCGACTGCGCGCTCGTCCTGGACACGAGCGGCAATCTGTATGGGACGACGTTCGGGGGCGGCGCGTCAAACGACGGCACCGTGTTCAAGCTGACTCCATAGCGAGCCATGGCGTGGATGGCGACAGGGGAAAATGAAATGACACAGGAACGGATTGGTCTCAAGCAATTTGGGAAACTTTCCACAGGTCGTGCTGCGCTGACTCTTTGCGCGGCGCTCTGCCTCCTGGAATCAGGTGTGCCAGCCGGTGCCAAAGCAATGTTCACGGTGTTCGATCCTTCAGGATCAATAAACACCGAGTCCACGAGCATCAATGGCGGCGACGAGATCGCGGGATTTTATCGGGATGGCAGCGACGTGACTCACGGCTTCGTGCGCGCTGCCGATGGAACGATCACGGCATTCGACCCTTCGGGATCAACCTATACCTATGCAGCCAGTATCAATCGCAAAGGCGCGATCACGGGATACTACATTGATAGCAACAGCCGGGGTCACGGCTTCGTGCGCGCCACCGATGGAACGATCACGGCGTTCGACCCCTCGGGATCTACATATACGATTGCCTTGAGCATCAATGGCAAGGGCGCGATCGCGGGATACTACGCAGGTAGCGGTTATGAAGGTTTCGTCCGTGCCACCGATGGAACGATCACGACATTCGACCCGCCGGGATCAATCGACACCAGCGTCCAGAGTATCAATGCCGGGGGCGCGATTGCGGGAAACTACTATGATAGCACCGGCGTTTGGCACGGCTTCATCCGGGCCGCCGATGGAACGATCACGGCGTTCGACGCTTCTGGATCGACAGCCTATACCGTTGCCGACAGCATCAATGCCACGGGCGCGATCACGGGATACTACCAGGATAGCGGCAGTGTCTGGCACGGCTACGTGCGCGCCCCCGATGGCACGATCACGGCGTTCGATCCTGCAGGATCGGTCGACACCCAGGCGTACAGCATCAATGGCAAGGGCGCGATTACAGGGTTCTACCGGGATAGCAACAACGTTTGGCACGGTTTCGTGCGTGCTGCCGATGGAACGATCAGGGCATTCGATCCTCCGGGATCGATCTACACGATTGGCGCCAGCATCACTGCCAAGCGTGCGATTGCGGGAAGCTACGAGGATGGCAGCGGCACGTTTCACGGCTATTTGCGAAGCCGGTGAGGTTGGCCTTGCGCGGCTGGCTATCCAGGAGCAGTTCGGCAAATCGGGGATGAAAATGTCGCTCGACAACAATGTAGCACTGAAGATTCTTTTCTTCTGTGCCGAAGGATTTGTTTGGTGCGCTAACCCGCCTTCTCGCGTCTTGGCTGCGGAGTCTGTTCGCGGCTCACAACAGCTGCACAAAGAGAGTTGACGATTCGACCGATTGTTCGTTTGGGGAATACTGCCACTCGAAGGGAAGTGCCATGAGCGTGTCGTGGAACCTGCTGCAGAATTCACCCCCGTCATTCGCGAGCGCCATGTGGCTCATGCAGGACGGCACTGTTCTCGCCAACCCCTATGGATCCACCCAGCTCTGGCGGCTGACCCCGGACGCCTCCGGATCGTTCCTGACCGGCACTTGGGTTCTCGACGGAAATTTGCTGCTCCAGAAAGCGGCTTTCGCGTCCGCAGTTCTGTCCGATGGCAGGCTGGTGACTTGCGGCGGCGAATTCAGCGGACCCGTCTTGACGCAGCAGAACGAAAACAATTTCTGCGAAATCTACGATCCCTTCGTGCACGTTGCGGCCGCATTCGCAGCGCCGGACAAGTGGACAAACATCGGGGACGCGCCGTCGGCAGTGCTGAACGACGGAACTTTCATGATCGGCAACACGCAGGGCATTGGCACGCAGGTCGCGCTCTTAAACCCGTCGACGCTCACATGGACATTCGGCGGCGGCGATTCGGACAACGAGCAGGGTTACACCCTTCTGCAGACCGGCGACGTTCTGACGACCGGAGTCTACATCTTGACCAGCCAACGATACGTACCCGGCGTCAATGCTTTCGTGCCGGATGCGCCGCTACCCGTCGCGCTGGGTGCAATTCTCGGAGGAAGTGGCGAAACAGGACCCGGCCTCACTCTGATGGACGGGCGCGTCGTCTGGTTCGGCGCGACCGGCCACACCTGCATCTACAAGACCGGCGGCCAAGGCCAGAACGGGACCTGGACACAGGTCCATGACATGCCGATCGTCGCCGGCGATCAGCTGTTTGCCGCAGACGTCCCGGCAATCCTGGAGCCAAACGGCAAGGTGTTTCTGCTGGCCTACGGAGCGAACACGGCGCCGACCTTCCTGGAATACGATCCGGCGGGCGACAGCTTTACCATCGTCGACAATGGGCCCGCCGCCGGCAATCCCGAGTACTGCAGGATGCTGCTTCTGCCCAACGGTCACGGGCTTGTCTCTCTCCAATCCGGGCCATGGTACGACGTCACGTTCGGCGCCGGCGGTGCGGCGGCGTGGGCGCCCACGATTACGTCCTTTCCTTCCACGGTTATACCCTACTGCACGGTCACGCTTGCGGGCACGCAGCTTTGCGGGCTGTCGGAGTGCCAAAGCTTCGGCGACGACAACCAGCAGGCCGAAAATTATCCCGTGGTGCGCTTCATCAGCAAAGACGACGGCGTCGTTACCTACGCGCGCGCCCACGACGTCAGCACACGGAGCATCGCGCCCGGCCAATCCGGCACGGTCCTCGTGGACATTCCCGGAAACCTGATTGTCGGCGCCCCCTATGCGGTGCAGGTGGTGGCGATGGGCATTCCCTCGCCAGGCGTGCCGGTCGAGGTGCTTGCCCTTCCAAACGCGAACGCGGAGCGCGCCGGCGACTTCGATGGCGACGGCGTCGACGAAATTCTGGTCAGCAACCTTTGGGGCATCGGGCTGCTCAAAAAAACTGGCGACACGATGACCACGCTGATGCTCGCCCCGACAGGGACCCGGCTGGGCGACTGGCTTCTGGACACGCTCAACGACAGGTTCGGGCCGATCGCCGATTACGACAACGACGGACGCGACGAAATCCTCGTCATGAGCGGCTGGGGCATCGGCGTTCTCAAGTTTCAGGGCGGGAGCCTGACGTCCATCTCCATGACACCGGCCGGCGCCGATCTTGGCGGCACCAAGTTGAACACGAAGGTCGATCAATTCGGCCCGATCCTGAATCTCGAAGCCGGTCTCGTACGCCTCTTCTATACGACCTGTTCCGGCGTCGCGCTTCTCCAGTTCCTGGGCGGTGAGTGGAGCCTGGCCTCGGTCCTATACAACTGGGGAAGCACGATCAGTGGCGCGGGCGTGTTCTGGACATTCGCTGTTGGAAACAGGTTCGGGCCGATCGGGGACTTCGACGGCGATGGCATCAACGAGATCATAGTAACGAACACGTCGGGGCTCGGCGTGATCAAGCTCGGGATTGAATGGACGCCACTGATCACGGCATCGAATGGAACCGAATTCACCGGAGGCTGGCGGCTCGACACTACGAGCAACAGCTTTTTCATTGCGGGAAACTATCATTACGACCCTCCCGCGGCCGACATCATCCTGGTTACGAGTCCATGGGGGATCGCCACGTTGGAATGCCGGCTTGGCGCCCCGGGTGCAGCGCTTGCGCTGGTCGCTGCGTGGATTGCGCCCAATGGGATCGTGCTTGACGGCGGCTGGACTCTCGACACGAGTGTTGACGAATTTGGTCCGGTCTGGCGCGACGATCCGCAGTCCGATGTCCAGATGCTTGTCAAGAGCCCTTGGGGTATCGGCGTGCTTGCCATGTCTGGCATCACTACTCCAGGGCCATTTATGTCAATGTCCGCGATCGCGACGGCACAGAACGGGACAAGCTTGGGGGGCTGGACTCTGGATACCACGCAAAACTATTTCGGTCCCGCCGGAGTCTTCGATCCAGGCGCGGCGCCGGAGATCTTTGTATGGAGCCCGTGGGGCGCCGGCATTCTACAGATTACGGGTAATACGTTCACGGCAGCAATGCTGCAGCCCAACGGAACCCGTCTCGGCGAATGGGTGCTCAATACGGGCCTGGATGCGTTCTAATCCGGCGGCTTTCGAGGTCAGAGTCCAAATAACAACGTTACGGTGACCTGAACTCACTCTCTTCGATGCCACCCATCCAGCAGGCGACGACATTGAAGTCGTTTGTCAGCGCCACGAGATCGGCGCGGGCACCGGCTGTCAACGTACCGCGTTCGTGTTCGAGGCCGAGGAAACGCGCCGGCGTCGAAGATGCAGCGCGCAGCGCGTCGTCGAGCGGAATGCCGCACAGCTTGACCGTGTTGCGCACGGCCGACGCCAGGTCAAGATGCGCGCCCGCAAGCGTGCCTTCGGCGGTTGCAAGCTGTCCGTTGCGCAGTGAAATCGTCCTGTTCATCAGCTGAAATGTTTCCGTGTTCGCGCCGACGGTCGGCATCGCGTCGGTGACGAGAGCGATTCCGTCTGCGCCTTTCGCTGCGAACGCCGCGCGCACCGACACGGGATCGACATGGATGCCGTCTACTATGATTCCGGCAACGAGACGATTGTCTGCTAGCGCGGCGCCGACGAGTCCCGGTGCGCGGCCCTGAAACGGAGGCATGGCATTGAACAGATGCGTGACGCCGGTCATGCCCTCGTCCAGCGCGCGCATGACGATTTCCGCCGATGCCTCGCTGTGTCCGGCAGAAACGCGAATGCCGCATTCGACCAGTGCGCGGATGAAGCCCGCTGGCACGCATTCCGGCGCCAGCGTGATCAATGAGCGCCCCGCCTGCCCAAGCTCGCGCAGCCACTCGAGATCGTCCATTTCGGCCCGCGCGATGCGGTCGCGCGAATGAACGCCCGCGCGCGCCGGATTGATGAACGGGCCTTCCAGATGCAGGCCAAGCACGCCGTCCTTCCCGGCAACCGCGTGTGCGGCCGAAATGGCCGTGTCTATCTTTTTGCACGTGTCGGTAATCAGCGTCGGAAGCAGAGCGGTTGTCCCGAAGCGCCTGTGGGCGCGCACGATCGCGCGCATCGCTTCCGCCGACGGATCGTCGTTGAGCAGCACCCCGCCGCCGCCATTGACCTGCAGATCGATGAAGCCGGGCGCTACAAAGCTGCCGGTTGGCAAACGAATTTGGCGGTAATCGGGCGGAACTTCGCCCTGCGCGGCGATCCCGCGTACTGTGCGTCCGTCGATCAGAACCGCCGCATCGGCATGCCAGGCCCGTCCATCGAAAACACGGTCGGCCAGAACGGCCTTTTGTTCGTTATTCTCTTGCGGGTTCATTCCCGGACTATATCTGCATGGACGTGAAAAGACTTAACGCAGAGGACGCGGAGGATGCGCAGGTGACGCAGGAAAAAACTGCGCACGACCCGTCCACTGTGTTAAAACCTTCCTTGTTCATCGGCATTGATGGCGGCGGCACAGGAACAAGGGCACGAATCGCCGATAAAGATGGCCGGGTACTGGGCGCGGGAACCGCGGCACCTGCCGCCGTTCGGCTCGGCATCGATCACGCGCTGGCCGCCGTCCAAGACGCAGCCCGCGCCGCGGCGGCCGACGCGGGGCTGCCCGCCGATGCGATTGCCGACATGATCGCTGTCGTGGGCCTCGCCGGCATCGGCCGCAAAACCGTGCTTGAACAGCTCAATGCGCGGCCGCATCCGTTCCACTCTGTCGCTTACGTGAACGACGCGACCATCGCCTGCATCGGCGCGCATGGCGGCCGTGACGGCGGCATCGTCATCGTCGGCACCGGCAGCGTCGGACTTGCGTTGCTGAACGGGAAGGAAGTCCGGGTCGGCGGTTACGGCTTTCCGATTTCCGATGAAGGAAGCGGCGCGGACCTGGCCCTGCGCGCCATCAGGCTGGCTTTGCGCGCCCATGACGGACGCATCAGCGCGACGAATCTCACAAGGGCGGTGATGGCGCGTTTCGACAACGATCCGTTCGAAGCCGTCGCCTGGGCGGACCGTGCCACCGCCACGGATTATGCGGAGCTTGCGCCGCTCGTCATGGACCATGCGGAGACTGGCGACCGCATCGGACGGCACATCCTCAAATATGCCGCGCAGGAGATTGACGGACTGGCGCGCCGGCTGCTCGGGCGCGGCGCGCCGTGCATCGCGCTACTCGGCGGCGTTGCATTGCGAATGGAGCCGTTTCTCGCGGCCGATGTGCGCGAGCGCCTCGTGCCGAGCGAAGGCGACGCCCTCGACGGCGCCCTCGCCCTCGCCCGCCGCTCAACAGAGATTCAGCGCAGAGGACGCAGAGGATGCGCAGAGTAAGGTGGCGCGAAGCGCAAAAATTTTCCGCGTCCACTGCGCATCCTCTGCGCCCCCTGCGCTAAACCTTCCGTCAACGACCGAACTTCGGCAATGCAGATGAAGCTCCCACAAGAACAAACAAATAAAACGCCGCTGCTCACGGAGCAGATAGATCCGCGCTATGCTGATCTCGATTCCTGGTCCACGGCGCGGATGATCGCGGCGATGTACGACGGCCAGGTCGCAGCGGCGGCGGCGGTCGAGCCGGTTCTCGACGCGCTCGCGCGCGCGGTCGACGACGCGGTGCCGGGGCTCACGCGTGGCGGCCGAATCGTTTATGCGGGCGCGGGCACCTCGGGCCGTATCGGCGTGCAGGATGGCGCAGAGCTCACGCCGACATTCGACTGGCCGGCCGATCGCGTCGTGTTTCTGATGGCGGGAGGACCGGCTGCACTGTTGCGGAGCGCGGAGGCGGCAGAAGACAGCGAAGACAACGGCGCGCACGCGGTTGCCGCGGCGAAGATCGGTCCAGACGACGTCATCATCGCCATCGCGGCGAGTGGCGCAACGCCTTATACTGTGGGCGCATTGCGCGCAGCGGGCAGCGCCGGCGCGGTCACCATCGCGATCGCGAACAATCCCGGAGCGCCACTGCTCGAGTTGGCGCGGCATCCCATCCTGGTCGAGACCGGAAGCGAGATCATCGCCGGTTCCACGCGCATGAAGGCGGGCACCGCCCACAAGATCGTGCTGAACCTGTTCTCCACGGCGCTGATGGTGAAGCTTGGCCGTATCTATCGCGGAATGATGGTGCACATGCGCGCCACCAACGCGAAGCTCCGGCGCCGCGCGGAGGCCATCGTGCGCGAAATCGCGGGCTGCACACAGACTGAGGCGGCGCGCTACGTCGATGAGGCCTGCGGCGATGTGAAGATCGCGGTTCTGCTCGCCTTTGGAATGAACTCCCCCGAGGCCGCACGCCTTCTCGAACTGCACGAAGGCAACCTGCGTGTTGCAATCGGCGATCGATTTCCTCCCCCGCGCGCGGGGGAGGTGCCGAGCGGAGCGAGGCGGAGGGGGACGTCGCGTTCAATCACGCCCCCCTCCGGCCCTTCGGGCCACCTCCCCCACGTTGGGGGAGGAAAGGAGAACAAGAGATGAAACACGCATCCGCGATGGCGCGCGAGGTTGCGGAAATTCCCGCGGCCGCCGAACGCCTTCTCGCGCGCGCGGACACGATCGCGACCATCGCGGACTGGATTCGCGCGTGGCAGCCGCGGATCATGGTCTTTTGCGGCCGCGGCAGCTCGGGTCATGTGGGCGTCTATTTGCGCTATCTGTTCGAGGCACGGCTCGGCATGCTCGCCGGCGCGGCTGCGCCGTCGGTGATGACGGCCTATGATGCGCACCCCGACATGCGTGGCGTGCTGTTCGTCGTCGTGTCGCAGTCCGGCCACAGTCCCGATCTCATCGCCACAACGAAGCGTGCGCGCATGCAGGGCGCGCTGACGCTTGCAATCGTCAACGACGCAACCGCCCCGCTGGCGCAGGAATCGGAGCTCGTCATTCCGATTGAAGCGGGCCCGGAGCGGGCTGTGGCTGCCACCAAGACGGTCGTGCTTTCGCTGATCGCAGGCGCACGCCTCGTCGCGATGCTGGCGAAGGACGAGGTCCTCGCCCAGGCGATCGAACGCCTGCCCGGCCGTCTTGCGCAAGCGTTGGCGTGCGACTGGTCCGTCTGGACGGACAATCTTCGCTCCGCACCGGCCGCGTTCGTCACCGCGCGTGGCTACGCAATGGCGCCGGCGCGCGAGATCGCACTCAAGCTGACGGAATCGCTGCGGCTGCCCGCGCTCGGCTACAGCGCAGCCGAGCTGCGCCACGGTCCGCGCGCGGCGATCACGCCGGCAACGCCCGTGCTCGTATTGCGGCAGGCCGACGAAACAGCCGCTTCGGTGGACGATCTTGTTCGCGATCTTCACCAGTCGGGCGAAACACTTTTCGTTGCCGGAGGACCATCCGGCACTCTGCCCTGGATCGGCGACGATCATCCGGTTTGCGATCCCGTCGCGATGCTCGTGCCCGCCTATCGCGCCATCGAAGCGGCCGTGCGCACACGCGGCTGGGATCCCGACAATCCGCCCCACCTCGCCAAGGTCACGCGAACGTTGTGAGCTGATGCATCGCCGCAGAAAAAAACTCACGCCAAAACTTAAACCTGTCATTCCCGCGAAAGCGGGAACCCAGGGGCAACCCGTAAAGCGTTCATTCAGCGCGCAGACGCGCTGTGGCTGGGTTCCCGCTTTCGCGGGAATGACACGCAAGAAACGATTTGCTAGCTTCGGCTTGCGCAGCGGAAAACGTGTCTGGGATCCTTCAGCACCGTGATCCGATAACCGGCAACGACGGTCGTCTCGCAAATCGGGTACGTCGCGCGCACGTCGTCGAATGTCAGGCCGGTTTTGTTGTTGTCCTGCCAGATGACGAATTGCGGCGGCTGCGCAAACCAGCGCCTGTCTTCAACCCAGACATAGGGAATGAGCCGGCCGGCAAGAGGCACCACGGAGCGAACCTGCACGGTGTCGCCAGACATTGCCGTGACAAGGTTGGAAGACCAATACTCGCCCACGCCTTCAACCAATCCGTGCTGTTCCAGCCAGCACGCGGCCGCTTCCGGCGGATTGTTCGCGATCCAGCGCGGCTGCGCTTCGACATCTCGCGGCAGCCACCCGCCGGCGATAACGCCGAGCGCCGCGAGCAGTACGAGCACACGGAAAGCGGTATTCCGCACCCGCAGAGTGGGCAACGCCGCGAGCATCTCCGGGACTTGTCGTCCGGCAAGCACCGCGCCGAACAGAACACCCGGCACGAGGTAGCGCATGGGCGGTCCGCCCGTCCACATGGATTGTGGCGTGATCCCCTTGCCGAATTGCGCGCTGAACGCGCAGGCCACGAGTAGGCTCAGCATGCCGGCACAGAGCATCCGGTCGAACAGATTTGCTGGGTGCTGGCCGAACAGACGCCGCGCGACACGAAAGACCGCGGCAACAACGATCGCCAGGGCAATGCCGTGCAATGCAAACAGGAAAACGGTGCAAAATCCGAACTCCATTCCGAACGGATTGACGCCGAAAAGAGTCAGCGCGCCGGACAGCAGCGCGAGCAGGTTGCGGCCAAACAGAGGGGCGGCGACAAGGCGGGTCAGCACATCGTTTTCGGTCGTAAAGCCGCCCGCGAGTGCAATGGCCTGCGGCAGCACGAATCCCAGTGCGATCCCGCAGCCAAGCCAGAGAAGCGCGGCGCGAAAGTTTCGCGCCGCGGGATGAAGGACGGCCTCGAGGATCAGCACGGCCAGCGCCGGTCCGAATGCGAACACCAGGCTGAAGAGGTCGCTGGAGAGCGTCGCGGACGTGACCAGCAACAATGCCACGCCGGCGCCCAAATCGAGGCACGCGTTGCGCTGCCCGGTATGTGCAATTCGCGCGCACAGCGCGAGCGCGACGAGAGCGCCCAACACTGTGGCGACGTGCATGCCGGACAAGAGCACTGGGTCCCAGCTGCCAAACCAGGCGGGCGCCGCCAACGCGAGCGCAATTGCTGCGCTTGCCTCGAGATTCGGGATCAGCGGCCGCGACGGCCGGATGCAGGCCAGGAGGCCAGCCAGCACGAACAGCGCGTAGGTGAGCGCAGGCACGAGCACGAGAAGAAAGGGGCGCGGTCCTACGAGCCGCTCCAGCGCCGCGTAGGGAAGCGTGTCGGTGAAATAATAATCGTTCAGCGGCAAATGCCAGCCCGAGAGGAGCATATTGCCGCGCACGACCGCGTGGCCTGCAACCAGACTCTGCGCGCTGTCGGAGGTCTGGGCGAGACGGGACGCCAGGTCGAGCGCGTGAAACAACGCTGCGGCGGTGACGCCCGCAACAAGGAGCACGAGACCCAACTGCGCCCCATGTCCCCGCGCCGGGAGCGCGCCTTCCGATGCTGTCGTGGCTGCGGTGTTCATGGCTGGAGAATAACGATCATCGTCCCGTGTTTGGAACGCTGAGAAGTAGGCACTCGATTTTCCTCCCCCACCGTGGGGGAGGTGCCGAGCGAAGCGAGGCGGAAGGGGGAGTGGCGCGAGCCGCGCGGACTCCCCCCTCCGGTTTGCTCCGCTTCGCTGTGCAAACCACCTCCCCCACGTTGGGGGAGGAAAATGTGGGCAGCGTCGCCCGCTGAAGCTATGATAGTGATGGGTGTCGAAGGGGGAGCGAACATGCTCACGCCGAGAATTCCTGCCAAACGGGAAATCCGCGACTGGACGACCGACAGCCGCCACTGGGAGCGCTACAAGCCGCGCACCGGCGACATCATCATCGGCACGTCGGCGAAATGCGGCACGACCTGGATGCAGCAGGTCGTCTGTCTGCTGGTGTTTCAGTCGGCGGAGCCGCGACCGATCACCGGCCTGTCGCCCTGGCTCGATGCCCGCGCGTTCATCCCGATCGACGAAAAATTCGCATCGATCGAAGCGCAATCCCACCGCCGCTTTCTCAAGACGCACTCCCAGCTTGACGCCGTGCCGTTCTATGACGAGGTCAGCTACATCCATGTCGGACGCTATGGTCTCGATGCCTTTATGTCGTGGCACCATCACAGCGTGATCATGACGGAAGGCGTTCTCGAAGCTTTCGATGCGGCCGGGATGGGTGATCCGGCGGTCGGTTGCCCCTATCCGCGCCCGGCACAGAACGCGCACGATTTTTTCCGGACCTGGATGAAGGACGATGAGATCGCCCGGTGGGGCGACAGCTTTCCCGCGTCGCGCTATTTCGACATCGAGCGGAGCTATTGGGCCGAGCGGCGCGCGCCGAACGTGCTGCTTGTTCACTACAACGATCTGAAAGCAGACCTGGAATCGGAAATGCGGCGCATCGCCGATTTCCTGAACATCTCGATCCCTGCGGCCACGTGGCCCGCGCTGATCGAAGCGGCAACATTTGCCTCGATGAAACGCAACAGCGCGGAACTGGGGCCGGATTGGGAACGTGCGTTCGTGGGAGGGTTGGACGGCTTCCTCGCGCAAGGCACGAACGCGCGCTGGCGCGACGTGCTGACCACCGAAGATGTCGCCCGTTTCGAAACCCGCGCCGGCCGCGAATTGTCTCCCGGGCTCGCGCAATGGCTGAAAAGCGGCCGCCTCGCCGCCGGCGATCCGCGCGGCAGCACGGATTAGCCGCTGCGTGCGAGCCCGACGGAGGCGTTCTCCCCGCTACTGAATTCCCTTGACGAGCGTCACCGTGCGGCCAGCGCCCTGCCACGTGTCGCCGACCTTGTGCGCGGAAACCGTCACACAGAACGGATTGGACATGCCCGGCACTGCGGTCGTGAAGGTCAGGCAAAGTTGGGTGTTGGCGACTTTCCATGTCCCCTTGAAACTCATGTCGCCCTGCTTGCCGGTCAAGGTGCCGTCAGCATTGTAGTAGAGCTTTGTCTGCACGCCCTTGGAGTCGGTGGCGATGGTGGTGTTGCCGAAGCGCGAGGTCATGACGTCGTCGGCCCAGGCAAGCGAAACGGAAAGTGCTGCAAAGGTTGCAGCGAGAATCATCGTCCGCATGGTGTCCCCTTCCGGATTTTGAGAGATGGATTACGCGACGGACGCAGGCCCGGCGAGCGGCCGGCTCATGGAGACGAGGCTGGCACTTGTGAAGGCGGAAGTACAGGTGGCGGCCGGCGCGGGGAAGCCCAAGAGCGCGCCGGCCGCCAATCCCCCGAGCCCCCTGACACGAACGAAGCTTAGGAGGGGCGGATATTAGGAATGGCGGATAAAGGAATCGTTAGAGAATAGATTCACCGCATTGTGCCGGAAGCGATCGTAGTCAATACAGGGGATTCCTTATGCCCACGGCTGGATGGAATATGTGCGGCAAAAACTCGAGGAAATGGGACAGGATACGGGCAACGAGCACCCCGCGCCAAAAACCGCCGCGCCAGCTCGTCGAAACAAAGACGCGTGACCCGGTAACTGGCGAAGAACGCGCGTTCTTCGTCTGGATGTGACGGCTCGCACCAACAAATCCACAGTTGGCTTCCTCGCCCACGAAGCGCATCTATATATTCGCGCTGCCGATGCGGAGTGTTTCCTCCCCTGCGCGCTCTTCGCGCGTGGGGGAGAAAACAATTTGGCGCGAGAGCGGAGCAATCAATACGCCACGCGCACGCCGATCGAGAAGAAACGTCCGACGATGCCCGCCTGCGAGAAGGTCGGGTTGTAGTTTATTCCCGCATAGTCGGCCGGATCGACCGGGGGGCTCGCATCGAACAGGTTCCTGATCGACCCGAACAGTTCGATATTGTCGGTGAATTTGTAGCTGCCGGTGAGATCGAAATCCCAGAACTCGGGCATGTGGCAATTGTCGGGCGCGTTGGGATAGATGCAGTCGACTGGCGCGGTGCCCGGACCAAACGCGTCGACGCCGAATTCGCCGAGTCCGCTCGTATAATAAAGGATGCCGGTGACCGTCGCCGCCTCGTAGGTGAACGAATTCGACCACGAGCCGCGCCAGCGCGGCGTGCCCGCTCCGGACGACAGGATGTACGGACTCTGCAATCCGACAAAGGAGAGCGGCGCTCCGCCCGGGAAAGTGAAGTGATAGTCAAGAATGTCGGTGACGTTCAGATCGCTCGTCAACGAGATGCCGTAGGGAAGCGCTGCGGTCGCCGACACTTCCACATCGAGACCGTCCGTCCTCAGCGAATCCGCGTTGATGTAGGGCGAGGAGACGACGAGCGGACGCGGCGGCGCGTTGGGAAATTTGGGATCGGGATTGTCGAGAATGATGGAATATCCGGGCGGTAAAGGAATGCCGCCGAAATAGTCAGTGAGCGCAACGCTCGGATCGGCCTGCGTGATCACCTTGTTCTTCGCTATGTTGTAGTAGTCGACCGAGATGGTGACGGAATTGTCCGAGAGCGGCTTGACGACGGTTCCCAGCGTGAAACTCTGTGACGTCTCGGGCTCGATTTTGGGGTTTGCGGAGGAGAGCAGGCCGAGCGAATAAGGCTGCACATAGCCGTCGTTGCCGTGTGCGTTGATGAAGTTTGGCGGCGGGGAGAAGGTAATGAAGCCTTCCGACGCGCTCGAACCGTTCTCCGCGAAGCTCGGGGCACGGAAACCTTCCGAATAGGTGCCGCGAAGCGTGATCATGTCGATCGGCGTCCACTTCACGCCCACCTTGGGATCGAAATTGCTGCCGAAATCGGAGTAGTGGTCATAGCGCCCTGACACATCGAGTTCGAGAGACGGCAGAACCGGCGCGAGCACTTCGAAATAGGTCGAGAAGACGGTGTGATGGCCGATGGTGTGGGCGACGCCCAGGCCCTGATACATCTGATTGGGATTGAGATCAGGATCGAACGTCGCCTCGTAGCGGCCTTCCACGCCGACGCCGATGCCGACCGGGCCGCCGGGCAGATTGAATACGTCGCGCGTGATATTGAGAACGGCCTCGTCGAGATCCGTTGTCGAGGTCTTGATGGCGGGCGGCGAAAGCGCCGCGCGCGTCTCGGCGCTGTTCTTCGACGGATCAATGAAATTGTAGGTGCCGTTGGTGACGTCGGAGATCAGCTGGGGATAGGAGACGAATCCGGTCAGCGTGCTGTCGAGCCAACTATGCGCGGCGACCAGGTTCGCGTTGTAGTCCCAATCCCACAACTGCCCCTTGATTCCGGCAACCGCGCGGATGACGTGATTGTTCTCGTAGGTGAAGGAGGGAATGTCGCCGAAAGCGTAGTTGATGAGTGCGGCCTCTCCCTGCGCGGCGAACGGATCGTTGGGATTGAGTGAACCGTCCGGCAGTGTCGCCGGCAGCGCGATATTGTTGGTGTTATGGGGCGTTCCGTTCTGAATCTGCGTGGGCGCGCCGCTTGCCGCCACGTCGTTCTGGAAATAGCTCGCGTTGAGCCAGGCGGTCGTCGCCGCGTTCGGCTCGAAGGTGAAGCGGGTATAGACGCCGAAGCGGCTCTCGTAGGGCTGGTCGTCGGCGTACAGAGTCAGGTCCTGCTCGCAGAAGACGTTGCCGCTCGCATCCGTCTTCCTGACCGATTTGGGCCCGCAGGGCTGGAGGGGCTGCGACACGGCGCCTGGCAGCGGTATGCCGGTCGTCACGTCGTTGGGATTGGTCAGAATCCCCGGCGTGACGGAGCCGTAGATCGAGCCCAATCCCAGGCCAGGGTCGCCGGCATTGAGGTCCTCGCCGCCGATCGAGGTAAGGTCGTTGGTATTGAAGGGAAAGCCGCGCTGCCCGACACTGATTGCGTCGTCGCGCTCATATTCAAAATTGATGTAGGCGTTGTAGTGATCGGTCGCGAGGTCGCCCGTACCGAAGGTTGCGGCCGCGCGCTCCATCGTGCCGCCGCCATGTTGCGAGGTTCCGAATTCCACTTCGCCCGATTCGCCCTGGTAGTCGCTCTTGAGGATGATGTTCACGACGCCGGCGATCGCGTCGGTGCCATACAGCGAGGACGCGCCGTCCTTCAGCACCTCGACGTGATCGACGGCATCGAGCGGAATCGTGTTGAGGTCGA
This sequence comes from Rhizomicrobium sp., assembly GCA_035567755.1. Lineage (GTDB taxonomy): Bacteria > Pseudomonadota > Alphaproteobacteria > Micropepsales > Micropepsaceae > Rhizomicrobium. Next base: position 260,230 of record DATMPH010000013.1, on the reverse strand, counting down.
CGAAGCCGCGCTGCCCGTCATCGGCGAGGGCATAGTTGGTGGTGCGAAGACCATCGATCAGCACCAGCGTCGAGTTCACGGTGAGCCCGCGCAGTGCAACGCCCGAAGCTCCTGCGGCAAAGCCGCCGGTGAAGCCGGTCGGGATCGTGCCGCTGTTGTCGGCGCTGACCGCGCGGATGACGTCGGTGATCGTGGTCAGACTGCTCTGGTCGATCTGCTCGCGCGAGATGACGGTCACCGGCGAGGGCGTCACCGTCTGGTGGAGCATCGTGCCGGTGACGACCACCGTCTCGACCTGGTTCTGGTCGTCGGCGAGAGCCGGAATGCCGAACGAAGCGGCAAGCGCGCAGGCGGTGCACAGAAGTGCGGAGCGCGACGAGACACGTCTGGACGCATGAGCAATCATGGCCTGAATCCCCCTTCAACCGATACGGATGCGCGACGTTCCCCCATCGCGCATCCGTCCGCGGCGCTGATCGCCGCGGAGCGGATGAATTCAGACTACGCCAGGATGGCGTTTGTACCAACTATTTCTGTCTTTGGTCCGTCCACGCCGGAACATCGGGCGCTGTGTGCTCCATGTCGGGCGGCGCCCGACACGCGCAGTCAGTACGGGCCGCTTGCGATGGTAGCGCCGGGCATGTTCCACAGATCCTCGCGGCTCAGATCCGTGTAGAGCATGCGATACTCCGGATCGAAGCGCAGATCGCCCGGGCGCACCCACACCGACACGCGCCGGTTGAGCGCAATCTCGATGCGCGCAGGCCGCCCGTCGGGTGCAATGTCGACATTGCGCACGCGCCCGACCCATCGTCCGCCCGGTCCTTCGACCGGGAGCTGCGCAAGCTGCTGGCTCGGCTCCGCGATCAGATAGAGTGGCTGCAAACCGTGTTCGTCGCCGTAACGATAGACGTATGGCCGTGGGTAGTACCACGCATATTGCGCCAGATCCCAGTCACGCAGATTCCGCGCATAGGTGTCGCGGTCATCGCGATAGCGACCCTGCGCTTTGCGGTATTGCTGCATCTGGTCCTGGTATTGTTCCTGCTGCGCGTCGTACTGCGTCTGTGTCGTGGATCGGGACTGCGTATCCGGTGCAGCACCCTCGTCGTTGACGGGACCATTCTGCGGCGCGGCCTGCTCGCCGTTGAGCGCGGCCGGCGGTTGCGTCGTCCCGCTTACCCCCTGCTGATTGAGCTGGTCCGTCTGCTGCATTTCCGACGGCGTCGATTGGGACGGCCCGCTCCCGTAACGGCCGTCGCCAGTACCGGATTGTGCAAACGCGCTTCCTCCTGCGAAAACGAGCATCGCCGCGCTGGAAAGAATGAGAGTCCTGATACGCATGACTGTCTCCTATCCCCCTCGTGATTCAAACGCGGCGACGAATGCGCAAGTTCCGGCGCGGGCCGGCTTATTACGGACCGGGCGGCGAGAGCGGATAGGCCGTTTCCGGCGGCGTGCTCATCGAGTTGGGTGGCGGCGTAGTGCCGGGCGCGCATCCGCCCGTCGAAGTCGTGGAAGGCGCGCAATTTGTCGTCCCGATCGGCGCCGGCGTAGCACTCTGGGTCGTGCCCGCCTGTGTTGCGGGCGGAGCGTTGGGGGGCGTCGTGACAGTAGCGCCCGTCATCGGTACCGCCGTCGTGGTTGTTGTCACCGGCGCTGGCGTTTGAGACGGCGTGGGGCCTGCCGCCGGAGCGCCCACACTGCTGCCGGGCGTGCTCGTCTGCGCGTTTGCCGCGAGCGTCGACAGCAACGCGCATGTCATTGCGAAGCCTGCAATGGCAAAAAAAGCGGCGCGATGGCGTTGGATCGATTTCATACGCGTTCTCCCATTCTTCGGCGCGTCCGCATCTTCACCGCGATGGCGAGCATCTGTTTTGAGAGAGAACGCGTGCAGCGGCTGCAGGTTGCCGGCGCATCCCATCGTCCTTCGACGCACCCCCCAATGATGTCATCCCCGCGAAGGCGCACGACTGTCCGGGGAAAACACGACGGGCGAGCATTGCTGCTTGTTCTCTAAAGAAATGGGCACGCGGAGGCGCGGAGACGCGGAGAGGGCTGCTCACCACCAAGAGCACAAAGCACACAAAGCGGTTTTGCGCGCATTCGCGCGCGACCTCTTCTTCGTGCCCTTGGTGCTCTTGGTGGTAGTTCTTGCTGCTTCGCGGCTCTGCGCCTCCGCGTGAACCTTTCCCCGGCAAATTCGAACTCCTGAGTCGAACATGCTCACAGGCGCGCAAATCCCAATTGGGTTCACACGCCTGCAACCCATCCCGATATTTCCCCGCACAGCCCTGCGCGAAAGCGGGGACCCAGGGGCAAGCGACATGCGTTTGCTCCTGGGTCCCCGATGACGCGCTGTCGCGCGTCCCGGAGATGACGTGTTTGATAGCTCTAGCTGCTCGGGCCGGGTGGATTGGTGCTCGGCTGCTGTTGCTGCTGCGGTGTCGTGCTCTGATCGGCCGGTGTTGTCGGATTTGTCTGCGATCCGACCGGACCGTTTGTTGCCGGCGCGCTCGTATTCGTTGGTCCGGGCTGCTGCGTGCCCGGCGTATAGTTTCCGGGCTCTGCACCGGGCTGCTGCTGCGTGCCGCTCGGCTGCATGGAGGTGCCGTTATTCGGCTCGGTGCCGGTCTGTCCATTCTGCGGCGCACCGGTTTGCGGTGTGCCGGTCTGCGGCGTGGTGGTGTATCCGGTTGGCGTACCGCTCGGATTCGACTGCATGTTGCCGTTTGTCTCGCTGCCCGGCTGCGCCGATTGCGGAGCGCTGGTTGTGCTGGCGGGTGTGGACTGCGCCGACTGCGGGCCCGCCTGGCCGTTGAGCTGCTGATCATTCAATTGCGCCGTCGTACGCTTCTCACCCGGGGATGAGGGCGCGTGCTGCGACGATGCAGTGTGCGTGCGATGGTGCATGTGGTGGCGAGCATGATGCTTGGTCGTCGATTGCGATGACGCCGCCTGCGATTGCGTAGATTGATCTGTGGTCGACTGCGCGGGCTGCTGGCCTGCATTGATCTGGTTGGTGCTCGGCGCGGCCTGTTGCGCCATTCCCGTCGCCGCGGCGCCCGTCAGCGCCAGCGCGACTGCGCCGCCCAGCAGCATTGTCTTGCATCTCATGATGCGTCTCCTTCCGTTGACTCGCCGCGAGGCACGCGCCTCATGGTCGAGAGATCAACGCGGCCCTTTCGACCGCGGTTCCCGCATGCGCGCGTGTCAGTTGTGTGCGGGAGGCACCGTATCCCTGGCGCTGCCGGCGGACGTGGCGCTCTGCACCGCGTTGCCGTTCGGAAGTCTTCGCGCCGGCGTCAGGCTGCGATCGCCCGGCGGCATGTTCTGCATATTCCCCATATATTGCGGCGCCGGGCCGGCGGTCTGCACCATGCTGGCCTGTTGCAGATTGAGGTCGCGTGTCGTGTCCCGCTCGGCGGGCGACGATTGATGCAGATACGCGGTCGCCATGTGATGTTTCGCGTGATGGCGAAGGTGATGCGCGGGCTTCGATTGCGAAGACGGTGTCTGTGAAGACTGTGTGTCCGCCTGCGCCAATGCAGCGCCGGTCAGCGCGAACGTCAGCGCGCCTCCCAGCAAGATGGCTTTCCGTGTCATTGGTTGCGTCTCCTGGCGATCCTCCGCTCAGGAAAGGCTCATGCCTCGCCGCGGAGGCCCCAAACGGAAACGCCAGGTCTCAGCAAATGTTCCTGTGCCTCGTCAGTGGAACCCTCATGGTGGTGGGCTCGTCGAACCATCCTTCGACACGCTCAGGATGAGGCCCTCATCCTCATGGTGAGCTTGTCGAACCATGAGCCCGCCAACCGTCACCCCGCGGCGATGTATTCGCGCAGGGTCTCCGCTTCGCGCACCGTCTCGGCGATCCGCGTCTTCACCACGTCGCCGATGGAAATGATGCCGCACAGCCTTTCGTCCTCGACCACCGGCATATGGCGGAAGCGGTTATGCGTCATCGTCTCCATCAGTTCGTCAATCGTATCGGTTTCGCAGCATGTCGAGACCGCGTGCGTCATGTGTTTGCTCACGCTCTGGCCGAGCGCCGCCACGCTGTATTCGGCCACGGCGCGCACGATGTCGCGCTCGGAAAGAATACCGGCGAGCCCGCCATAGCGGTCGCTGACCACCACGGCGCCGATATGGCGGCCCGCAAGCAGCCGCGCGGCCTCCGACAATGTGGCGTCGCTTGCGATGGTCACCACCTCGCGTCCCTTGTCGCGCAGGATGTGTCTGACTTGCATGGCGGATGTCCTCCGTTCAGCCCGATAAATCATTGGCGCGTGCGCACCCCGTTCCGATCACCGGGGAAACGCATTCAGATTTACGCCTCCGTTGCCGCCAGCCCCGTCCAGCCCCAGAAAGGGCCCACGAACGAATGCTGCTCCCGCACGGCCTCTCTTGCAAGGGGACAAGCGATTGGTCCCATCAACTGGGCAATAATCGTGCTGTCATTTGCCGAGTGGCGAGGTCCCCACTTGGCAAGTCACTGCGAAGAAGGATTTGGCGCGCGGGGGCTCCTGGGACCGCGGGCGTCTCGCCCGCGTGCGGGCGAGACGCCCGCGGTTCCAATTACTTCTGCGTCCTCAGCGCATCCTCTGCGACCATTGCGCGGTCGCGGAATTCCGCCCCGATTCCAACTTCTCGCCACACAAAACGCGCCGAAATGGACCGAAGCATTTTGCCGCGCGGGTCTGGCAAGGCTGAGGCGTGAAGTCTATCTCGTATCAGCGAAGCTCCAGCGGTGATGCACGCCATGAAATGCCCAACCTGCGATGCCGAACTGGTGCAAAAGAAGCGCGATGGCGTCGAGATGGAAGTCTGTCCCTCCTGTCAGGGAATGTGGCTCACTTGCCAGGAACTCGCGCAACTCGAGGACGAGGTTTTCGATTTCGGGGACGACGAGAAGGGCAGCTTGATGCTCGGCTCGGAGTCCACAACTCGCAAGTGCCCGCAGTGCGGCAAGATGATGAGGAGCTTTCAATACCGGCTTTACGACCTCGAATTGGACTTCTGCGAGGAGCAGCACGGTTATTGGCTGGACGCCGAAGAGGACAAACGGGTTCTTGAGCTTATGAACAAAGAGGAGAAGAACCTCGGTCGGAAAGTTCTCGCCGAGGACAGGTTTGCCGCACACCTCCAATATCTGAGATCCGGCTCTTTCCTGGACCGACTTCGAGATTTGGCTACAGCGGCGATGGACCCCCGAACAAAGCCCGACCTTTAGGTTGGTGCCAATGCACAACTGGGCTCCGTTTGCCCAACCTGCCTGTCTCTGATCTATCCCGCGCGGTGGCGAGGGCGAGGGTTTCGCCGAGTTCGCCTCGCCAGTTGGCATACTCCAGGTGTGCGATTATAAGCCTTTGAAATTGCCGACGGAGCTGTGGCCGAGAGGCTGAAGGCGGCGGTTTGCTAACTCGCTGCAGCCGACGATTTCCGGATCAATTCTGATTTTTGAGCGGCGGATTTGCCGCCGCGCGGCGCGTTTGTCAGAATGCCGCCATGGGCGACAAGATCAAGCGCACGGCCGACAACAGGCGCATCGACGAGAACTTCCTGAAGGTGCCGATCCGCCGCGCCGCCGAGCCGGTGCGCCTGTGCAAGGTCTGCGGCGCGCCGGGAACGGTGATCGTCAGCACCCACAAGGCGACCGAGCACTATTGCGACGCGCATCTGCCGGCCGAGTACCGCGCGCCCTGAAACGCAAAAAGCGGCGCACCCGAAGGCGCGCCGCTTGTGTATGCCGTCTGTCGCCGCGGATATCAGCTCGGTCTCATGGCTGCCTCCATCCGATTCACGTGGCCTCCGGCGGAGGATCTCCGACGCCCGGTACCGCGACGCGCGGGCCCATGCCGCGGCGGGCGAACTCCTCGAGCATATAGAAATATTGCGCCCTGAGCGTCTGCATCTCGGCGCGCATCGTGCGCAGATCGGATTCACAGCGCTTATGCTGGTTGCGGACCAGGTCGAGCTCGGCCTCGAGTTCCTCGCGCAGCGTGGTGACCTGCGACTGCTTCGCGTTCTGCTCGTTCTGCCGGGCGCTCTTGCGGCTGTACCAGAACGTCACCGCGAACGTGCACGCGCTGATCAGCAGCGCGCCGATCGAGATCATCCACGTGTCAGCTCCAGCCATAATCATGGCCCCGCGCGAGGCGCCACAGCGCCATGGTGAAGGCGACGGACAGCATCATGCCAGGCGCGGCTCCGACCATCACGAAAGACCAGTCCGGCAATTTGCGTTCCGGCGTGCAGGCGCACCACACCGCATTGGCGCGGGACAGAAACGTCATCGCGGCGATGTATTGCGCCGGCATCAGCAGCGCGATCGCCACGCGCACATTGCGGGCCCTGAGCCACACGCCCACCGAAGCGAGGATCGACGAGACAATCAGCAAAAGCCCGATATGCACCGGCGTCAGATGGATCGTCTGAAACGACAGATGCACATAGGGCGCGCTCTGGACGAGCTCGGCCGGCGCTTTCGACGCCTTCGGGAAGAACGCGAGCAGGATGCCTTGGGTGAGCTGCATCGCCACGGTCAGCCAGACGATCGGGCAGCCGCCGAGCCTCCGCATCGGGATTATTTTCCGGGCGGCGGACAGAGCAATGCTCCGCTGGTCCGGATGCCGACATATTCCGCGATCCACGATTGCGTTGTCGGGCCGTCATTCGGCAGCTCGTCGGCCAGCACCTTCTGCTCGAGCGTGGTGTGCGGATATGCGGATTTCAGCGGCGTACACGAAGGTACCGCGGGCGCAGCAGCGCAGGAGCACAGCATGATCACCGCTGCCAGGCCGATGCAGACGCCAAGCAGCAAATCTCCGAAATTGTCTCGCGTCATGCCGCACCGGCCCGCAGCGCCGCGAGCGTCGACGAGAGCTGCTTCGATGCCCCATCGCCCTGCGCCAGCGCCTGCTGCGCTGTCGCCGCGATCGCCGCCGGTGTGGTGGCGCCGGTCTGGATTGCGCTCGCCACGGTGGCCGCTGTGACCGCCTGGGTGGTCTTCATCTTGGTGTCGACGCGTCTGCCGTCGAGCAGCGCGAAGCCGAGCGAGACGAGTGCACTGCCAACGCCGATGATCAGGCCGCCCACTGCGGTCGCAATCGCTGTCGCATCGGCCGCGGAGATGCCCTTCGAAATGAGCCACGTCGTCAGCGCGACGCCGGCCACGGTTGCCAGCCAGCGCAGGATTTTCAGCGCCTGGGCGCGCGCCAGCGTATCGAGACCGAGAGAGCGCAGGAAGTTGAGCATGAGAGGCCCCTTCGAGGTTGAATGAGTTGAGGCGGTTGCGCGGATTGCGGTATGAAAACGGGCTGCCCCGGCCGGGCACCGATCCGCGCTGAATTCGGAGTAGTATTGGGGACTCCCGCGGACGCCGCCTCGGGCACCCGCGCCTTTCGCCCGGCCATCAATTCATGTGTGAAGCGCGCGCATCCCGGCGTAGTATTGCGGGCCGTGATGCAGGCGGAAGCGTCCCGTGTCGCCCGGCGCCGGCGCGCCGACGATCGGCGTGAAGCCCCGCATCTCGAGACACGGAAATTCGATCGGAACGGGGAATGGAACCGTCGTCACCGGATCGATGTCGTCAGATACCGTCGATGTCAGCGCGACCTGGTTGCGGTAGTTCCGGATCGGCACCGGTGCGAGAAGATCCTTCATCGGCTGGCATCCCGGCATCGGGCAGCCGAACGTGACGATCGCGCGGACCGGCTTGCCTTCGATGATGCGCAGCGCGCCGTAGTTCAGAGCTTCTGCTGCGCCCTTGCTGTGACCCGCGATGATCAGTTGCGACGTCGAACCGAGAAGCACATCGAGCCGCCCCTTCAGATCGAGCGGCTTTGCCATGAACCCGGCATGGACTTTCCAGAGCCGGGCCATCTCGATCGGCACGGCGTCGCCGTCGAGCCAGATGTCGATCAGCTCTTTCGTGCCGGGCCAGATGAGCACGTCGACGTCGCCGGCGCGCACATGGCCGACGGGCCCAAGCCACGATTGAACCAGCGCCGTCCACGCCGGCAGCGGCGTGCTCCCGCGCGGCGCGGGATCGACCCCGTCATGCAGGAGCACGCACAGCCGTATCAGATCGACGTCGGGCGGCACGGATTTTTACAGAACCGAGATCGCCGACTTTGCCAGCGTGACAAATCCCTGCACGAAGCTCGCGAGCTGGATCGCGGCCTGGATCGCGACCGCCAGCGCGTCGCTTTTTGCCGCCGCCTGAAAGACCGAGCCGGAGCCGAACGCCTTGTCCGCCGAGGCCGCCCAGTCTCCTGTCGACTGCAGGTTCTCATCGAACACCGTGACCGCGGTGTTGAAATCGTCCAGTTCCTTGTCTGCGAGCGTCTTGCCGAGCGCGGTGAGCTCAAGAACCAGCGCCGGCCCTCCGGCATTGATCCCGCCAAGGATGATGCCGCCGGCGTTATTCCACATCTGACCGATCGGAGACGGCGCTGCCGATGTTCCTGTTCCACTCATTTGTCTGTTCCTTGCGGTGAAGATGGTCGCGGGGATCGCGCCATCGGAGAATCGCGCCCGAACGCGATGGCGCGCGCCGAACTCCACCGCAAAGCAGAGAGCGAACGAACGCGATTCACCGATGAAGCGTCAGGGAAGCGTGAATTTCACGCCGGCAATCACGCAGGCGGACCTCCACGTCGGCGGAGGGTTCTGCACCTGCGGAAGAATGTTCGGCACGTCGCACACATCCGCGCGCGGCGTGACGGTATAGAGACCGATCCTCAACGGCGCCGGAAGATCGACATGCGAGCACGCAGCAAGTGCCAGAGCCAACGCGACGGCGCGCATCGGGTCACTGCGCGCCTACGGCCGCGAAGGCTGCAAACACATCCGGCGCGGTGATCGTATAATCGTAACCCGGGCTTCCCGGCGCATCGAAGCCGATCACGGCGTAGTAATTACACGTGGCCTTGACGGTGCTCCACCACTCCACCTGCGCGGACGTGCCGATGGCGTTCGTCTCACCGATCACCGGCGGCTTGCCGAGCGATGCAGCGAGCTGACAGACGGCAGGGTCGAAGGCTTCCGGCGTCGTGGTCGAATTGTAGAGATGCTCGCCGACGAGACCGACCACGTCGGCGCCCGGGTAGTAGTTCTTCGCCACACCGGCGGCATAGGCTGGCCGCCCTGGCGACCACACCAGATTGGCCTTCGGCGCATACTGCATGATGATCAGCGCAATGTGGCGATAGGCGGCCTTGTAGATCGTCGGGTCAGGTGTGCCGTTCGGGTACGCGCAATCCATGGCTGACTGCGTCATCTCGGGTAGCACCTCGACGGCGACTGGAGCGTTGAGCGCCGCGAGCTGTTGAGCGTCCGCGATGAACTTCGGATCGTCCGTGCCGGCGATCACATCCGCGAACTTCATGCCGCATTGGTCCTGCCCGACACGATTGCCGATCACCATGTACGGCGTCGCACCATGCGCGATGATCGCTTTGGCAAACGCAATGTCCCACGCGGACCACGACCAGCCGCCGGGATAAAACTTCACGATGTCGAGTTTGCGCGCCAGCGATGCCTCAAGGGCCACGACAGGCGTCATGGCGTTCTGCGACCACGGGACATGAGCGCCGAGCAGGATTTTCGTCGGCGGAGGCGGAGGAGGCTGCCCGCCGCCTGAGGCACAAGCAGCGAGAGCGCACGCCAGCGCGAGCGCGAGAATGAGGCGCATGATGGATTTCCTTTTCAGGCCGTGAGCAGCGGCGCGAGGTAATTTGCTTCCTTGTGGCGGCGCGTTTCGAATGCGTCGCCGAAGTTTTCCAGATCGGCGTGCATCGCGTCCCAGTTGCGCGCGATGGAATGCGCCCAGAAATGCGGCGTTTTGCGTTTCAGGTTTCCGTACTGAAACCCAACACTGGCGATCACGGTCTGGGCGCGGGCCGGCACCGTCGCCCACACCGTGACAGCGTCGCGATTCCAGGCATTGCTGATCGTCGCGATATCGTCGGCGAAGGTGACCGCGTCGATCGCATCGGCATCGGCCGCGCAGATCGACAGCGGATGCGCCTTGAGGAACGCCGCGGCGTCAGATCCACGCAGGCCGAGATAGGGCCTGAACCAGATCTGCATCAGGTCCGGGAACTGCACGAACTCCGCCGGCGTCGCCCAGCCAAGATCACAGCCCGTGGCGATGGTGACGCCGCTCCTCCCCGCCGCAACATCCGGCACATAGCCGTTGAGCGACCGGCCCTCGAGAGAGCCGATGAACGCGAATTCGATCATGTAATTATTGCGGGATGCTGACTTCCAGCGACGTCACGCCCGGAGAGTTGCCGCACAACTGGGCTGTGCCACCGGTGATCGCTTCGGCCAGCAGGGTGATATAATGCTTCCCCTCGGACAGACCGCTCTTCGCGCCGTCGACCGTGAGGGGCATCAGCTGGCCCGCGGAGCCAGGCGGGTTCAGCCCCGCGGCATTCTCCGTTTCCGCAGTGGTGGTGCTATCGAAGCCGGCCGAGACGTTCCAGCCGTCGGCATTCGAGGTGTTGTTCGCGCACCCGCTCAGCGCCCATTTCAGATCGCCGCTGTCGGCCCAGGTCACAAACTCGCACTCGATTTCCGCGTTGGGCTCCGCGTAACTCGTCGACGTCGTCGAGCGCAGCGCAGTGTAGACGTTTTTGCAGGTTTTCGGCTTGCGGTTGAACCAGCCCGCGACGTCGCGCTTCGTGGCGGAATCGTTGACCGCGTGCGACGCGCCAATATACGCCATGCCCACCAGCGTCTCGGTGGAGCTGCCGCTCTTCATTGCGATGCCGTTCAGCCACGTCCAGCCGGTGGTGTTCGGTTCCAGATGATCGATCACCCGCGCATCGGCGTTCGGCGACGTCGTGAACGTGTGGACGAACGAGACGCCGGTCAGATCGACATGCGTGGAATCGACCACCGCGCAGGGCTGCGCCGAAACGTCCGCTTCCGTTGTGCCGTTGATCGAATGGGTCCAGATGATGCACGCGTCGCCCGCATTGGCGGAGTTGGCGACGGTGAGCCGCACGAGGCCAGAGCCGTTGTTGGCCGCCCCGGTGACCGGTTCGTCCAGGTCCTGCTGGACGTAGAAGTAATTGAGCGCGCTTGATGTCGTGTTGCTCGCGCTGGTCGTGAGGCATGTCGTGGGGATCTGGTGCATCCGCCCGGTCACGTTGATGCCGAGCCCGTTATAGGGGCACAGCTCGAACACGCTGTTGTAGTCGAACCGGACCTGCCCGTGCGCCAGCACCGGGTCGGACAGCGGAATGAGCGCCTCGAGCGACCGCGGGTTCGACGCCAGCACCCACCAGTTCGTGCCGTTCCATCCGACCAGGTAGCTCGCGCTTCTGGTGTGGCCGACCGATGGGACGGGAAGCGTGATCCAGTCGATCGTCGCGCTGCCATAGCCGGGGATCAGCAGCGTGTTGCCGTTCATCCCAAGATTGATCGTGTCGAAAAACGGCTCGATCGTGAAGGTGCACCCGAGCGGCGGCGAGGCCGGCAACAGCAGCGTGCCGACGCCCAGCGAATAGCCGACGACGGTGGAGTTGCATTGCGCGTTCGTGAGCGTTTGCGAGGACGTCGCGCTGACGAGGCCTGTCGGGCCTCCGCCCGTCACGTCGACATGGTTGGTGCTGTCCTTCTGCAGCCCGGCGCCGATCTGGTACACGTCCAGCGGATTCGGGACGCCGGCGCGCGCATCAACGGAACAAATAAACAGGGCCGCGAGCATCGCGAGCGCCCCCGCGCAAGCGGGGGGCCAGTTAAAAAATCTCATCCGATCTGGCTCCATTCTGCGTTGGTCGGGTCCCACTGGAAGACCAGCCATTGTCCGGGAATGGTCAGCGCGCTTTGGTCGCTTGTCCCGACCGTGCCGGCGAACGTGACGTTGTGCGCGGCGGCCTGACCGGTGCGGTCCTTGATCGTGATGCGCTGTGTCGCGCCGCCCGCAACCATCGGGGCGGCCGGCGGATCGACGGCGAGCGCGCCGGTGGCCGAATCACAAAGCACGACAAGGTCGAGCACTGCCGGGCAGGCGAACGCCGCGAGCGGATTGTTGTGATAAGCGATCTGCGACAGGTGGCCGTTGGAACTCTCGACGTATGCGTCGACGTACCAGAGAGCAGCTTCGTCGTCCCAGACGAAGGTGGCCCCGTAATTGTCCGGCACGTCCTTGATCAGCGTCAGTCCGCCGGTCTGGTAGACGTTTCGGTTGAAGCCACCGGCCGATCCGTTGCGCGACAGCTCGACGCTCATGCCGGAGAACGCGGATCCTGCCTGCAGTGTGAGCTTGCGGTCCGCAGTCAGCGCAGCGGTGTCGCGGACCAGCGTAACGGGGGATGCCGGCGCGATCACCTGGTCGGCATCGGTCGTGCAGCGTTGAAGGGCATAAGAACCCTCAATCGCTGCGCCGAGCCCGTTGCACAATTCCTTGACCGCCGGCGCGGGCCCGAGCGCCGGAAGCGTCGGATTGAAATAGACGGGAAAGGCCGCCGCGAAGGCGGCCGCGAGCTGACCCATATTTTCCCCTTATCAGATCGTGATGCTCGGCGGCGTCGACGCGACGTCGGTGGATTGATGGTTCGTCACGTCCTGGGCGGTCACCCAGTACCACCAGGTCCCGGAGCCAGGCGTGTCGATGTAACTCTCTGGCTGGTTCGGCGCGCCATAGATGTCGCCGGAGATGTTGGTCGCGGTGCCGAAGCTGTTGGACGTGTTCCGCCACACGATCGCGTAATCCATGTTGGCGGAGTTCGGATTGTTCCACGCCACTTTCGCCTCGCCGCCGGTCGGCGACGACAGCACGACGCTGGTCGGCGGACCGGGCGCAGTGCCGAAGGTGATCACGAAGCCGCGCTCGTAGAGCTGGTCGGAATAGAAGCCGCGCGAATTGTAGAACGCGCAGCGCACATCGTAGGTGTTTTCCGCAAGGTCCCCGGTCTGCCCGCTCCACGCGCCGGTCGAGGGAAACTCCGCCCAGTCCTTGAGATTGTCGCTGATCAGATCGTTGTGGAGCGCATATTGCAGTTCGAGATTGAGGCCGGGCTGCGTCGGCTCGCCGACCACCGCCTGCAATTGCGCCGTTACATTGCCGCCATCGGAGCGGTAGTTGACGATCGTCACCGTCAGCGAGGACGGGTTCTCGATATTGTCGGGCGCGATCGCTTCGGGAAGCGCCGGCGCGGTGCCCTCGTCGGTCGCCGGGTTCCACGCATAGGCGTCGCTCGTCAGGCTCAGCACGGTGAACGTGCATTGTCCGGAGCGCACGTCGAACGCGAAGCGCTGGATTTCGAAGCTCCCATTGATGCCGAGCTCGGAAATCACGAAATTCATCGTCCGCTTCTTCGTGCCGTCGCCGTTCGGCTCGAGGAATTTCAATCCATATGCGGTCGTGACGATCTGCCCGCACCAGCCGTCCGGGTCCTGGCGGTAGGATTCGATCTTGGCCCGCACCCGGGCCTGGCGGTGCGACGGCGCCCAGGTCAGATCCATCGTCATGGTCTTGAGCCCGTCGACCGCGATCGACGTCTCGTTGAGCCACGGATCCATTTCCTGTTCGACGAACTTGTAATCCGGTGACACGAAGCTTGCCCGCACCTCGTTCCGGATATCGGCCTGCTGGCGTCCTTTCGAGAGGCCGATATAGGAGACGATCTGCGCGTCCTCGATCGTGTCGGCCGGCTCCATCCACTGCCCGACATCGATGACGATCGCGCCGTCGGCGCGCAGGCCCAGCCGCCCGTCGATCGGATCGAGCATCCGCGGCAGAACCTGCTTGGGTGGCTCAGTGAGCTCGTAGGTCCCACCAAGGCGGTAGCGCGGCTCCGAGCCGCCATCCTGCAACGCCACGATCTGGTCGGCGATATTTGCCTGTTCGATCCACACCGAAATCGCCGGCGCAATCAGCCGGTCGAACGGCAGCCGCATGCCGTCATTGTTCCAGATATAGTCCATCACGATCAGGACGGCGTTCTCGCTCCATTTCCAGGTGGAGGAATCGTACCAGTTTTGCGTGTCGTCCCGCGGGTCGTAGACCTTGGCGCCACGGATCGTGGCATTATAGGGCGGTAAGCCGGATGGGTATCGCGTGCCGAAGCTCGTGCCGGGATCGGCGAATGCGACAAGCGCCGTAGCGATGCCATTGCAGTGGTCGGTGGCGGAATAGGTTTCCGGAAAGGCGTCGATCAGCTCCGCGTAAGCTGGCTGAAGCGCGTGGCCGGGCTGGTTCTTGATGTAGGCAATGTAGTTGCCGTCGTCGAGCTGGTAGATATGCGGCGTCGGGCTTTCGTTTACATAGGTGACGTTTCCGCCACCGTCGAGATCGACCGAGTATTCTCCCAGCCAGTGTTCCTCGAAGGCGTCGATTTCGTGGCTGCAAATGAGAATGACATAATATAGCCACGGCGTGCGCACCGCGAGGAAGCTGTAGACACCTCCTAATTTGTGCCGTCCGTAGCAGTGCCAGCGCGGCGCCAGCGCCTGGCGAATGTTCTGCTTGTGAACCGCGATCCGCGGAGTCGGGGTCAGCAGCCGCGCCAGCTCCGACAGCCCGATGGAGACCGCCGTGGAGACAATGATGGTGGTCAGAGAGACGCCGGCGATCGTTATCGCCCCGACAGCAGCCCACGCGGCTGCGGCGACCGCATAAATGGCGGCCAGGGCACCAACGACCTGCGGCATGGTTTCCCTTTAGGCCGTGATCCGCCACGCGGACAGGGCGTCTTTGACCGGCAGGCGCGTCAGCCCGGTTTCGCCGCGCATCACCCAGCCGCGCGTCCGGATCGCGCAGCAGACGGTGCGGTCCATGCCTTCGCGCAGCGCGACGAGACCGATATCGCCTTCGACCGGCGCGATCGTGCGCGGCAGGCCGAGGCGCGCGATGACGCGTGTCGCCATCCGCAGTACGTAGCCGCGGCCCCAGCGCGCGAGGCATTGCGCCTCGTCCGCATAGGTGCCGCGATACTCCGCAATCGGGTCGGGAGCGCCGGTCGCCGCGACGTACCAGTCGGCGATGAACGTCGCGCAGTCGTGCACGCCCCACACGAACGGAAGCGATGCCTCGCGCGCGAGAAACGCCGAAAGATCAGCACGCAGAGACGCAGAGACACAGAGATGCACGTTGCTCTGTGGCTCTGCGTCTCTGCGTGCCAGCATTTTCTAGTATCCCTTCCACGGCACCGGAATGCTCGTGTCCTGGAGGCCCGGGATGTATTGCAGCCCGGTGTCACCGGGGAAGCGGGTCTGCTGGTCGCGGTCGGTGTAGAAGCTCGCGGGCGCACCGCCGCGGCCGTAGAAGATATTGTCGGCCGGCAGGATGATCTTGCGCACCCACGCCTTCTGCTTGTCGTCCCATCCCCGCGATACGGTGACTGTCCCCATAATTCCCGCCGCCAGCGCCATCGGCGCAACCAAGGGCTGCCAGTTGCGGTCGCAGAACATGCCGTAGATGATCAGCAGCCGGCCGATGTAATCGCCGCGGTCCTCGTCGGCCAGGATCGCCATCACGCTCGCGTCGGCACCGCTGAGCGTGACGGTGAGCTGCGCCGCCTCGAGCGTCGCGGCCTGCTCCAGCCCGTCGATCGAGATCAGCCGGCCCGGCGAACCGAGCCCGGTCCACACCTGGCCGTTCGGATCGGTGATGTCATATTCTCCGGCCCACACATGCAGCGGCGAGTCGCGGAAATCCATGAACGCGAGCGCCGGCAGATTGACCTGGTTGCCCTTCGCATATTCCTCGATCACCTCGTCGAGCGTGAGCGTGGTCACGGGCCTGCCGGCGGCGCGAGCTCGGTCACCCAGCCTTCGGACGCCAGCTCGCGCAGGAAGGCGGCGTCGATGGGGCGCATCAAGGCGTCGGCCAGAAGTAAATCCAGCACCACGAGCGCCCCGTCGCAGTCGCGCCAGCCGAAGCAGTTAACTGGATCGCAGCATATTGATTGTCGGTCACGACTGCGCTGTGCGTGCTGTCAAGAACAGATTGTGGGCTTGTGCCAGTTATCGTTACAACAGGACCATTAGACGGAGCCGACAGTGACCCTTGTGTTCCTGTGACCAAGGTGAATGTGTCGGTGAACCCGACCCCCGGCGCGCTGTTCACGGCACAACGCATCCCGCCTACGGCTGTTCCATTCAGCGACTGCGCGCCGAGAATGCCAGCCGGGAGAATTTGTTCCGCCGCCTGTGCTACGGTCTGGAGCGAGTTGTCTTTCCCGGACAACGAAAGATAGTCGGTTGCCCCCGCCACTGTCGAAGCGTTCAACAGCGAAGTCATTGGGTAATGGTAGCTGCCCGTCTGATAGGTTTCGACACCTGGAGCGGTAATACGATAGGCGAACCCGAGTTGTGCCGCGACAATCGTATCTACTGCGCCAGCACCGCGCGACACCCAGTTGAAGCCGCTGAGTTGCGTGCCGTTGTCTACGAGATTGACGCCCTGCGTGATCGGAACATCGGCGTAGGCGTTATATGATCCGGTGCTCGTACCCCGGTAAACCCTGACATAACCGTGCGGCGCGCCATTCGTCGCCGCAACCAAGAACCCCAGAGATACGAGATTGGTTGTCGCGCTGACGTTGACGCTCTGTTCGGGCTTTATCGACGGCTCCCCGAGCATAGAAACCGGGTCATAGATGCGCAATGACGTGTAGTAGTAGGTCCCGGTCGCAATCGTCCACGAGCCGCTTACGCCGGTAGAAGACAACGCAGCGGAGAAGATACCGTTATAGGCCGTCGTCCGTGGGGGAAGTGTAATGTCAAGCGGGACGAAATAGTTGCTCTCGACTTTACCTTTCCGCGAAAGGTGATCGGAAAACTGGTTCCACGTAGCCAGCGCCGTCGCACCGTCGCCTTCGACAATATCAATGCCGAAAAGAGAGCGCGTCGTAGAAGCACCACCAGCAACGAGAAAATTATCCTCGCTGCTGAACAGAACCGATGGGTTTAGCTCGACTTCATATACGCCAGCGTAATTGTAATTACCGAAGCCGAACCAATCGAACTCATTGTTCGCGAGATGGAGTTTTGATCCCGTTGATCCTTGCGTGGTCTGTATCGGCACACCCTGACCGTTCCACATCTTGAAGTAAGAGTTCGTCAACGAGGTGTTCGTACCGTCGCCAACTGTCAGAGAGCAGCCTTCGTTATGCCAAACATCAATCAGAGTGGGGCCATTCGCGTCAATCTGGATATTGCCGTTCAGCGTATTGCGTACCGTTGCACCGAAGGTGTTGCCATTGTCGCCGCCTGTGCCGTTGACACCTTCGATCTTGATAGCGAGGGAGCAAGCACCAGCCGTCGCAGGAGGAAAGTTTCCGCCTTGGATGTCGAGAATGTCGCCGGAGCCCTGAATGTCAAACTGCGCGACCGCTGAGTTCTGTGGGCTGGAATAGCGCGGGTTCAGCAAATGAAAGGCATCGCTGTATTCGCCCGTACCGCCAGATGTCGGAGTCGCACCGCGTACAAGCGTTTGAAGCATTTCATAGCCACCGATGTCCTCGAACGTGACATTGCCGCCGAAGGAAACTGCTCCCGTGATGCCAGCAATCGCGTTCACGTCGTAGAATAGTAGATGACACGCACCGCCGCCGAAGAAATACTGCCCCGTTGCACCTGACGCCCAATGCACCATGTCCGTAGTGCCGAAGCCCCACATGACAGGATTGTTGGCCTGATCGGTTGTAAATGAACCACCAGAGATCGGCACGAGGTAGGTGGATGGAGTAGCAACGCTCTGCGTGCCGTATTGCCCACAAACCCTGATGCCATAGGGCACGAAAACAGAACTAGCCTGTCCAACTTGTCCGGGAGGCATATAGGCGGTAATATACCCGGAGGTTTTAGCTGCGTTGACGCAGTTCTGTTCCGCCACCGTATTGTCAATCAGATTAGAAGGCACAACTCCTTCAAAGGAACAGTTGATCCCCGGTGCGCCGCCCGGAGGAGTAAATATAGGTCCATTATAGTCTGCGAAGGACGCAGACGAACTAATAAAAAACGCGAAAAGAGCAAACAGAAACCGTCTCATTTCGCACCTACCGTCGCTGCCGTTGATGTCGCCGACGCTATCGCATGGATCGCATCTGTCGGAACGAACGTGCCATCCCATGAACGGTGCCAAAGTGGCGGCAGCGTAATTTCACCTGCTGGGCAATAGGGCTGCGAGCCGTTGATCGTTGCGGTCGTGCCAATGTTCACGCAGATGGTTGCCGACGAACTGTTGTTCACGAGGTCCAGAAAGACCGCCGCTGTCGAGGCAGCCAGAATGGTTGAGTCCGTCGTGCCGACCGTCGCGGGGGCGTAGGCTCCCGTTCCTTTGGTTGGCTGCGCGCCGGACGGCATCGGGTGCGCACCGTCATCGACCTGCTGCGGCACGCCATTGTGCAGGTAGGTGGCGATCGCGGGGCAGGTCTGGCCAGGGCCGCCGGCGTCGGGGACGCAGGCCGCGTGCACAGGTGCGCAAAGCGCGCCGGCGGCGAGCGCTGCGGCGATCCACCATGTCCGCTTCATCAAACATCCTCCCAAAGGGTCAGACTAGGCGCGCCGTGGCGCCATAGTTCGAGACCGTTCTTCAATGCCATCGCGTCGTCGGTTTCGAGCCGGCAATCGACCAGCGGATCGTCGAAAAACACCTGCGCCAAGTTGCCGACGGCGACGCGGCACGGCGGCGTGAACACGACGCTGTAGTGGGGGAAGTTGAATTCGTCGTAGGTGATGCCGGTGATCCGCGAGATGCGGTAGGCTTTCGCCGGCGATCCGAACGCCCCGACCGGGCTGAACCATTCCCCGCCAAGCAATGGCCCGCCGACGATGATCTGGATCGTCGTGGTGTTCGAGCCGACCGCGATGCCGCCGTAACAATAGGCGATGATGGTCGTCATGCCGAAGCCGGTGCCGTCGTCGAACGACGTGCCGTCGTCGAACAGCGAAGTCGGATCGGACCAGATCTTCCCCGTGAGCGGATTGGTGGGCCACGGCGCGCGCGGATAGTCGAACAGCGCCATCGAAACAACGCCGGCGCGGCCTTGCAGCACCGCATCGAGCGCGTGCCAGGCGCGCACCTGGCCGGGGCTCGACAGATAGATGTTGCCGAGCGTGATCTTGATCCGCCCGGGCCCGTTGCCGACGATCTGCTCCGACCCATCGAACGACACGCCGCCCGACGTGTTGAGCGGCACGACGCGCGCATCGGCGTCCGCTGGCACGAGGAAGCGGTCTGGCCACACGACGTCGGCTGCCATGCGGCACGTTCCCCAGTAGAAGAAAGGATTCTCACACAGAGGCACAGAGGACACGGAGGAAGGAAAAATTGCGCGCATTCGCGCGCGATCATTTTCTCTGTGTCTCTGTGGCTCTGTGTGAGCCAACTTTTTACGCGCGGTCGCGGAGCGTGTCGTTGAGCTTTTTCGGGAACATGTAGTCGACGTGTTTCAGCGCTGTGCTCACCGCGGCCGAGACGATGTCGGGTGCGGCCTTCGCGATCTGCTCGGCCACGCCTTCCTGCGCGCCGCGCGCATCGATCTGGATCGGCGCGTGAATCTGCAACCCGGCGGCCGATCTTCCCACCGCGGGCAGGCGCGGCATCGAGAAGCTGCGCGAGCCGACCATGCCGCCGGACGCGAACGCCGGGATGTCGGCGCCGGCATTGATCGCGTGAAGCAGGGACAGGTTGCGCGAAGCCGGTCCGCCCTGCACCACGAATTCGCCGGGCGAGAGTTTCGCCAGCACATTGTCGGAGCGGTCGCCGCCGGCACCGCGCACCCGGCCGCCTTTGGAGAAGCCGAAGAAATCGCCGATCGAGGAGAAGATCGAACCGATGCCGGACGAGCTGCCGTAATCCGCCAGCGTCGACCCAACGGGCACCGACATCGAAATGTCTTCCGTTCCCGAAGCCGACGATCCCCCGGTCAGCCATTGCAGCGCGCCGCCGGCCAGTCCGCCGCCCGCGGTGCCCTGCTTGCCGAGCAGCGCCTCCATCAGCGGCCCCATCACGTAGAGCTTGATGATCAGCTGCGCGAGCTGGTCGAGAAACTGCTTCGCCGCGTCGCGCATGCCATGGAAGCCGGTGATCCCGGCCTCACCGATCCGTGTCAATCCTTCGCGCAGATCGTCGCTGAGCGCGACCTGCTTCTGGTAGATTGCCGTTGCGCTTTCCGCGGCATGCGCCGCGGCGAGGATCGCCTGTCCCTGGTCGTGAATGGCTTTCGCCGCATCTTCCGACACGGTGCCGGTCTTCTGGTAGATCGCGATCAGCGCGTCGTGTTCGAACTTCGCCGCTTCCGCGGCCGCCTTGTCGGCGGTCAGCGCGGTCACCTGGTCTTCGTAGTTGCGGACCAGGTCGCGGCCCTTCTGCACCTGCTCGTCGAGCGATTTCGCGTCGAACACCGCGCCGGCTTTCGCCGACACGTCGCCGGACAGATATTGCTGGCCTTCCGGCAGCCGCGCGACCTGTTCGCCGATGAACGCCGCACGTTCCGCGCCGGGGCGGCCCGACGCGCCGGAGAGCTTGTCGTTCAGCTCGTCGATCAGCTTGAACGCCGCGATCGTCTGCTTCGCCTCTTCGGAGAGCGCCTCAAGGCGTTTCTTCTCCGCCTCTTTCGCGGCTTCGGCGGCTTTCTTGCCGTCCTTGCGCGCCTGTGTGAGGTTGTATTCCTCGATCGCCAGCTCGCGGACCACTGCACCTTCGGCGGCAAATTTTCCGCCCGGCGCGTATTCCGAAACATCGATCCCGGCCTTGGAGGCCGTTTGCTTCAACGCGGCGTCGATTGCTTGCTGCAAAGGCGACTGTTTCCGTTCGTCGACCTCATTTTTGAAAGCTGCGCCAGCCTCCTTCACCTTAGCGGTAAGATCAGCAAGGGCGCGCGCGGCCTCGCGGGCCGGCCCCGTTTTCGCCTCGTAATCCTCGTAGGTCGCTGGAAGTCCCTTGAACGGGCCTTCGTCCGGAGCAATGCCCGATGGCGCGGCTGACGGTGCGGCACCGTGCGGCACGAGGCCACTATGCCCGATCGCCGCCATCTGCGCCATGAAGGCCATCACGCCTCCGGCATTCTTGATCGCGCCGTCGAGCGCATTGACGGCGCCAGTCACAGCGTCGATCGCCTTCTGCGCGATGCCGGTCGAGCCGCTCGATCCGGCAAAATCTATCAGCAGCCTGTCCCAGGCTTCCGAAAGGTCGTGCGTGGCGCCGACAAGGCCCGTGTGGCCCGCGGCGCCTGCAACACCGATGCCCTTCGCCGCGAAGGCTTCCAGAATTACTTGCTGGGCCTTCGCGGTGTCTCCCATTTTGACAAAATTGGCGATTGCCTCTGTCTGCGCAGGTGTTAGTTCGCCGATAGCGCGGCGCAGCGACTTCGCGCCGGTAACAGGGTCCTCGAGCGCCTTGCCAATCTTGCGCACGTTCTCGAGCAATGATCCGCCGAAGAGCTGCGACATTCCCGCCGCATCACGCAGCACGGCCTCAAATGCCTGCGGGCCGATGTTTCCGAACGTCGCCAGTTCTGCGGCGGCCTCGATAACGTCCTGTTTGGTCTGCAACGTCGAGCCGGAGATACTCTCGGCCATCTGTTCGATAGAATCCGCGGTTTGCCCACTTGCGTGATCAGTCGCATTGAGCACGGCCTGTACTTCGGCAAGCGCGCGCTGCTGCGTGGCGAGCTTCTCGGTGCCCTGTTCGAGCAGATACGCGAAGCCGCCCGCTGCCGCGCCGGCCGCGAGCCAGCCGCCGCCGACCATGGCGAGGATCGAGCCAAGCGGCCCGAGCTGCGAGGAATATGATTGCAGAGCGAGTTCGCCCTGCTTCATCGATCCCATGAACAGCTTGCCAGCATCGGTGCCGGTACCACCAAACACTTTCACCGTGCGCTGCGACCAGGTCTGCGTGCGGGCTTCCATCGCGCCGAGCTGCTTGTCGAGCAGAGCGGAGGACTTGACCATCTGGGCGTCGAGCTTGGAGGTGTTCGCCTCCAAACTAATTACCAGACGTTCAAGCTGGGTTTCGTCCATGGGTTGCCGCCCCCTCCACCGCTTCGCGGTCCCCCTCCCCCGCGCTGACGCGCGAGGGAGGAAATTATCGCTCGTAATTAGCAGCGCGTTTCCTCCCTCGCCGAAGGCGGGGGAGGGGGACCGCCTCTTCGCGGTGGAGGGGGCAGCGAGCGCTCAGCCCCCCGAAACGAGTTCCAGATATTCTTCTTCGCTCAGCGCTTCGGGCTCGTCCTCGGCGCCCTGCGATTTGCGGTAACCCTCGATCGCAACGCTGAGCTCCCACACGCTCATCCTGTCGATGTCGCGGGGGGAGAAGCCGAGGGCTCCTCCGGCTTCGTAGTAGGCGGAGAAGGGGAAGCGGCCGCGCCGCTCGCCGTCGGCGGTTCGTCGAGTTTTTTTTTGGGTTGCCCTTCATCAATGCCGAGCAAAAGCGCGATCAGGATCGCGCGCGCCGGCAGATAGGATTCGCTGCGCGGACGCGCATCGACCCAGCGGCTCACCAGCGCCGCGGCCCTGAGCGGCTCCGTTCCGCCGCCGATCAGGCCGCAGCGAATGATCTCGCGCAGATCGCCGGCGCGCGGGCGCATTTCGGTCAGCCCGCCATTGAGCCGCGCCAGCAATTCCTCCGGGCCGGCGTTCGTCTTCTCGTCGAGATCGCGCAAGCATCCGATCGGCGAGAGGTCGAACCCATATTCCTCGCCATCAGCCCAGGCGAAGCGGACCGCGCATTTTGACATGAGTTGTTACGGATAACTCTGCTGCGGAACGGCGGTCGGGAGGCTCGAGCCCTTGTGCTTCTTGTTGAGCTGGGCGCCGGCTGGAGGATCTCCGGCGATAAACGACATCTGGTCCGCGGCGTCGAGCGTGATGTCGACCTCGACGATATTGGCGCGCGAGCCCGACATGCTGATCTTGGAGAGGATCATCGGCCCCTGCCAGTAGCCGACCTGTTTCAGCCGGACCTGGTAGTTCATCACGATGCCGAGATAACCGCGCCAGATCGGATAGTCAGACGTGCCGAGCGTGCCCTTGCCGGTCATCTGGCGGGTCACGGTCGACGGGATCGACTGCTCCGCGACGACGAGATCCTCGTTGTCCTGGTCGGGCACGGTGATGTTGGTCGATTTGATGTCTTCCGACCAGCCGCGCGACGACATTGCCAGCGGAAACTTGGCGAAATTCTCGTAGGACGCGCTGTCGCCGGCGTAGACGAGGAAGTCCCGGAACGGAAGGGTTGTCGGCTGCATCTGGATTGCTCCTTCGGGAGGAATTATGCGCGAGGCTGTGATTGCGCCGTCATCGTCAGCGCGGCGTGCGAGGTGAACCCGTCCTGCAGGCGGTCATAGACGAGACTGTTCGGATCGATGCGCAGCAGCCGGTTCGTCGTCAGCGTGAGCGTCGGCGGCTTCGCGTTGTAGGCGGACACGATCGCGGCGCGCACGGCGAGGGCAATCGTCTTGGCCTCGAGCAGCCCGACCTTCTGCGACCAGACGTGAAACACCAGCACGTGGTTGGTGATTTCGACGTTGTCGTCCGGATCGTCGCTCTCGCCGGGGAGATCGTAGCGTTCGTGGCCTTCGCCGAGCGTGATATATGTCGGCGCGGTACCGACCGCGAACGCCTGCATCACGGTGTCGGGCACCTTGTCGTACAGCAGCACCGTGGCGGCGGTTGTGACGCCCATCGCGGCCTGCACGCCGGCGTCCGCGGTGATGACGCCGTACAGCGCCTTCTGCAGTTCGAGCGATGCGGCGACGATCATCAGAAGAAAGATTGGCACACAGAGACACAGAGACACGGAGGAGAAAGAGCTGCGCGCGTTCGCGCGCGATCCTTCGCAGTCTCCTTGGACCACACGGCGGCACTCTGTGCCTCTGTGTCTCTGTGTGCCAATCGTTTCACTTCGACGCGACCTCTTTGGTGGCTGCGCGCACCGCGGCCTGGACGTCTTTCTTGATCGCGGGTGCCAGCGCGCGGAAGGCGGGGAAGAAATAGGGATGCGCTGGCGTCGCGGCGTGCGCCTTCTTGACCGTCGCACGGTAGAGACGGCCGCGGGCGCCGCGCATCGAGGTGCGGGTCTCGCCTTTCGAGTAGCTGCGCGTGCCGAATTCCGGGAAGCGCACATACCAGGCGGTCGGATCGCCGGCATAGATCGTGATCTTGAAATCGGACGCGGCGTTGCCGCCCGTGCCGATGCTCAGCACGCCGCGACGCATCGATCCCCACGCCCAGCCGATCGAGGCCTTCAGCGCGCCGGTCGTGCGGGCCTTTTCCGGCTTCAGCAGCACCGGCGCCATGGATTTCTGCATTGTGGTTATGCGGTCCGCGCCGGAGGCGAGCGCGGGCTTGATCCGCGCCCCGACCGTCGGAGGATAGGCCTTCAGCTTTTCGAGCAGCCGCTGGCGGTTCTGCCATTTGTGGGGTTGGGCCATGAAGGAAGGAAACTTTAACGCAGGGTACGCAGGGGGATGCGCAGAGTAGGCAGAGGAACTTGTTGCGCGCCTTCGGCGCGCGATCTTTCTTTCCCCGCGACCTCTGCGCATCCTCTGCGGCCACCGCGTTAAAATCTTACTTCTCAGCCCCAGATGATGATTTCGTAGCCGGCGGGCGTCGCGCCGTCGCCGGTGGTGATGCCGAGCTGGTCGTGCACCGCCGCGGTGACGGTCCAGCCGGCGCCGGGATGGACGTGCATCGAGGCCCCGCCCGGCACGACGTGCTCGAGGTTGCCGGCGGCAGCGAACCATCCGAGGAACGGATCGGTGGTGGCGTTGCCGATCACGATGTCGACCGTGTTGGTCGCATCGGCCAGCAGATACACGCCCTTGACCACGCCGAAGGTCAGCTTGTTGCCGAACACGTCCTGCAGCGAGTTGGTGAGCAGGAGATCGTCGCGCGCGGCGCCAGGCGCGACGCGGTGGCCGACATAGACCACGCTCACCTGGCCGGAGCCGACCCCTTGCGGGAAATAGAACGGCACCAGATTGGCGCTGAGCTCGTAATCGGCGACGCCTTCGCCGGGCGTGGCCTGCTGGCTGATCTTCACGGCGGCATAGGCGGACAGGGTCGTCATCGGCTTGCTCCTTCAGCTTGAGCGAGAATCAATGGGTGAGGGATTTCACCAGGGACTGATAGTCGGGATCGTCGAACGCGCAGCGCGTGACGAACAGACGGTCGAAATCGAGCGGCCGGCCGGTGTCGTTGCGGGCCTCGAACATGATGGTGAGCGATTTGCGGCTGGTGATTTTGAGCACGTTGAACAGATCGCAATGTGCGGTGCAGAGCGGATGGCCGACCACGCAGCTGAGCGCGGCCGATCCGTTGTCGCGATACGGCACGTTGAGACGTGGTGCACATGAGGCATGGAACGCGCAGCCGGGCGCGGAGCAAACGATGTTCACGTTCTCCGTTTGCATCAGTCCGGGCCTCCGGCACTGCACATCATGGTCAGCCAGATGCGGCGCTCGTCTTCGTTCGAAATGCTTTTGATGTTGTAAGCCGTCCCCGAATTGATATCGCGCAGCCGCCATTGCGGCGTCACCATCCGCGTCGAGGAATCGGCGCGCACCCGGACAATCGCCGGTTGCATGCCCTGCAGCCGCGCCGCGGTGACTTCCTCGCCACCCTTGAGCGGCGTGACCCGCGCGAACCGGCGGAACTGTTCTTCCCATGCGCTGCCTTCGACATTGCCGGCGCCGTCCGCAGCGGGCGGACGTTTGTCGAACGCGACGCGCCAGCGTGCGTCGCCAGCCGTGACGCTGGCGGAAAGCGGAACGCCAGCGGCCATGTCAGACCATGGACCCGGGCAGGCGGTGCGGCGCGAGCAATGTCTGCACCGCGAAACTCAGTTCGACGCTCGCGGCGCGGTTCGCGACCAGCGCCGCTTCGCGGTTCTCATACCAGAGCCCGACCATCAGCTTCATCGCC
The DNA here is from genome assembly GCA_035567755.1 of Rhizomicrobium sp. Classification (GTDB taxonomy): domain Bacteria; phylum Pseudomonadota; class Alphaproteobacteria; order Micropepsales; family Micropepsaceae; genus Rhizomicrobium. The sequence goes on along the minus strand of DATMPH010000013.1, from coordinate 234,343 downwards.
TGGCCGATGCTGCGGCGTTCCGCGTTCAGCGCCGCGACGCTCGCATAGCCGCAGGTGAAATCGATCGTCACCGCGTCGGGCTCGATCGCGGTGGCCGGCCAGGTGGTTCCGGTGACAGGAAGAAGATAGCTCTCGAAATTTCCGCCCTGCACGATCTTGTACGCACTGGGGTTCATCGTGGTCGGCGTCTCGGCCGAATCGGCGCCGAGATAGGTCACCGAATCGATCGACACGAGCGGCGGAAGCGGGATGTAGACCGAGAACGCGCGGCGCCACGCCCACGGGTCCCACGCCCAGTCGCGGTTCAGCCAGGTATAGTCATAGGGCGCGGCGGCGTAGGGGAACGGATACCACGAGAAACGCTCGCGCTGCATCCGCCATTGCTGGGTCAGCAGCGCGCGGCCCAGAATGCCGTCGCGGCCGTCCACATAGTTCCGCGCTGCGTCGATCAGCGCCATGATCAGATCGTCGTCGTCGTCTGTCTCGACGCGCAGATGAGCCTTCACCTCGTCGAGGCTGAGCGGGCTCTCGCCCGCGGTCAGCAGCGTCAGCGTGCGGCGGACGTGATGGCGGCCTTCGGACAAGGATTACGATCCAAGGCAGTTCCAGGAGAACGCGTCCGTTCCGGTCGATGCGATCAGGGTCGGGTTCGAGACCGACGTCGGCTTCCACGCATAGACGCTGAGCGTTCCGCCCGATGCAGTGTAGGTCAGCGTCGTGGTGCCGAGGCCGGCGCTGCCGATCGCGCTCTCGTTCAGCACCACGGCGCAGGAACTGATCGTGGTGAGACCCGTCGTCACCGTGGTCGGGTTCGTTCCGGCGAGAGAGGTATTGCCGCGGGTGACGTTGAACCCTTTGGTGCCCCCATAGGTGATTTCGCCGCCGGCGGCCACGTCGAGCGTGCCGCCAACTTCCCACAGCGAACCGCCCTGCGCCATGTAGTTGGCCGTGTTGTAGCCCTGCGCAAGAGCCATCGACACGAGCGCGCCGAACGCGATCGACGCGCAGATGGCGACGGCGCGGGATTTCATCAGGTTCATGTTCGCTTCTCCGTAGCAGCGGCGACGATCCGGTTCGGATGCCGCGAGTGATCGTAACGGCGCTCGATTTGCTCCGCCGTCGGCAATTCGTCCTTCACGGTGAACACGGTCGAAAGCTTTCCGCGTTCCTCGCGGAAGCCGACGTCGAGCGTGTCGTAGCCGTAGAGGCGCTCCGGCTGGGTCGCGATGCCGTCGAGCAGGGTCGAATTCGCCGGCAATCCGATGACGATGCCGCGCATCTTGGCGACGCCCAAGTAGAACTCGACGCAGGCGCGCCCCTTCTCCGCGTCGTGCGCGTTCGGATAGGTGAAATCCATCCCAAACAGCGACATCTTCCTGACGCCGATCGCGATCGCGTAGGCCACGGCATACGCCGCGGTGTTGTTGAAGTACGCGATGCCGCCCGTCGCGGTCATCACTTCGGCGAGCGGATAGGCGACGAGGCCGGGATAGTCGGTGTGCGGACGGCTGGTGTAGACGGGCCCGGGATGTTTCTTCAGCCAGGTCAGCATCGCGGCGATATTAGAGCCTGGTGCTGCGCGCGCGCGTATCTCCTGGATGCGGACATCGTCCATGTGAAACACGCGATCGCAGGTGATGACATCGGCGACCGCGTTGATGCCCCAGACCTCGTCGGCGAACGCGTGGCGCGAGCCGAGCCGCTTGACGTGATCCACATAGGCCTCGAGCGACGGCCCAAGGGCGAGTATCGCGACATGCGCGGGCGCAGAGCGCTTGCTGCCCCCTCCACCGCTTCGCGGTCCCCCTCCCCCGCCTTCGGCGAGGGAGGAAGCGCGCACTCTTCTTTGTGCGGCCGCCTGCATCAAGTCGGGGTCGGCGCGTTGTCGGGGTTGCCGAGGATGACGGTCGCCGCGACCAGCGTGCCGGCCGTGACCGTCGACTTGACGCGCGGCTGCACGTAGCGCTTCAGGCCGATATAGCCGACGCGGCGCAGTGTGTTCTTGGTCGTTCCGGAGGCGCGGGCAGACGTCGCACCGGGCGCATTGTCGGAGCCGAGAAGATTGGCCGCCGTGACCTGCGTCATCGCGCCGGTCGTGTCGCCTTCGTAGACGCTCTGGGTGAACACCGCGTTCGTGGCGATGATCGAGCCATAGGTAAACAGGACTTCGACGCCCTGATAGCCGGCCCGATCGATGATCCTGCCGACCTGACCGGTACCGGTCACGCCGATGGCGACCGGAGAAATCGACCGCTTGGTCGCGATGGTGCTGTGAAGGTCGCGCATCTGCGCTGCTCCTTTCGAGAGAGGAATTGAGGGGACGCTTTGCGATTGCGGCGCGAGCTTAATCGGCCGGTGGCGGCGGAGACTTGGGCTCGGTGAGCGTCTTCAGCTGCGCCTGCATTCCCGCGATCGTCTTTTTCAGGGACTCAACCTCCGCGGATTGCTGCGCCGCAGCCGACGCACCGGCCGGCGAACGTGCCGCCCGCGCGGCGCGGGCCTTCTCAGCCTCCGCCTGTGCGACGGCTTTCGGATGCGGCTCGGCGAATTTGATCGTCCTCGGCTTCGACCTCGCGTCCGAGTCGTTCGCATAGGCCGCGCGGCCGATCGCGACGCGGGCGTGCGCGACGTCTTCCGGAAGCTCGATGATATCGCCGGGCAGGTAGGAGAAACGATCCCCGGCCCAGGCGACGTTGTTTCGGACTTGCATGACGGTTCTCCAGTTCTGGGAAAGAGAGCGGCCTGACGTTCACGGGAACGCCAGGCCTTCCGGGGGATTTATTTGACTGGTTCCCCGCCTTCGCGGGGACGCTCGCTTCGCTCGCGGTGCGCGTCTACGAGGAACTATTCGCGAAGGTCGCGACGGGGTGCGTGCCGGCATCCATCAGATTGCCGTCGACGCGCTGGAACGCGATGAAGCCGACCTGGTTGAAATCGGCGTAGCGTTCCGTCAGCCGGATCAGGCTGATACCCTTCACGCGGCGGATGAAGTAGAGCGAGAAATCGCCATAGGCGACGCTCTCCGCATTCGCCGCCATCTGCGGCATGTCGTTGTTCACCCTGAACGGATCTCCGTCGATCGTGTCGGGCTCCTTGTAGGCGAGGCCGGAGGTCCACAGCGGGCGGCCGATGCCGTCCTTCAGCTTCTTGATCGCCTTCAGCGTGGTGTCGTGGAACATCCACTTCGCGTTCTTTCGATACGCCGGATCGACGCTGTGCTTCAGCGTGTACAGATCGTCGGAGACGAGGCTCGTGGTCTCGCCGGTCGCGCCGGTCGTGGTCAGCGTGGCCGCGGTGATGACGCCGCGGGGTTTGGCCGCGCCGTCGCCGGTCGTGAAGTGGGTGTTCTGGATGCGGCCCAGGCGAATGCCGAATTTGCGCGCGATATACGCGTCAAGATCGAACGCGGAATCGTTGAGCAGCTGGTTCGACATCCTCACCACGAGCGAGGTGTAGGTGTACGCGTTCAGCGTGATCGCACCGAAAGCCGGATCGGTTTCGGTGACCTGGCTGTTCTCACCGAGAAGCGCGCCGGTGTTCGTTGTGTCGTTGTCCGTCGGCCACGGCATCGGGTTGCCGCTGTCGCTTTCGAACGTGAACGCCACGCCGGGATCGAGCATGCCGCCGTACCACTTCTGGGCTTCGGTGATCTTGTCCCCGAAGCCTTCCGGGATCAAAAATCCGCCGCTGGTCGACGGGTCGGTGCCGAGCGCGTTGCGGATCTGACGCTGCAGGTTTGCCGGCAGGCCCTTCAGCAACGTCTCCGCGCCGCCAAGGATGTTGCGGCCATGCATGATGGCCTTGTGCTCTTCGGACAGCGAGTTCATGCCGCCGCGCATGAAGAGATTGAACGCTTCGGCCTCCTCGGCCTCTTCCTCGGTCACTTCGTCGCCGGTTTTGCCGGCCCTGTCGGCGATCTTCTCGACGCGGTTCTTCAATTCGCGCTCGTGATCGTCGAAGCGCTCAAGGCGATCGATTTCCGCCTTCAGCGAGTCCGCGGCGTTCATCAGTTCGTCGAATTTGGCGTTCTGCTCCGCTGTGCGGTTCTCGATTTCCAGAAGAGCCTGCGCCTCGTCGACGATCTTCTTGCGATCGGCGCGCAGCTTCTTCGACTGCTGCATATTCATGGTCGGTTCCTTCAAGCTGCTGCCGTTGCCCAGGCGGCGTGGAGGGCGGGGATCGGTTAGCCGGAGACCTTGGCCAGCCGCAGTCGGTTGCGCATCGTGGCGAGGCGATTGGATTTCTCCTTCTCGTCGTCGCGGCGCTTGAAATAGGTGTCGAGCTTGCTCCGGATCTCGTTTTTCAGACTTTCCGGGATGTCGGTGTTGGGCAGGCGCGAGGCGACGGCGCGCAGGCCGCCTTCGATGGCCTTCAGCTTGCCGCCGACGAAATCGGCGAACGGGAGCTTGTAGCTTTCCTTCTTCGTCGGCGCGCCAGCGTCATAGGCGAAGAAATAGGGTCGCGCCTTCGTGCTGTCGGGTGTCGAACCGTTGAAACCGGCGTGATCCAGGATCGCTTCGGCGGCCTTCGAGCCGTCCCATGTGTCGGTTTCGTCGATTTCGAGGCCCATGTCGGCCGCGCATTTCCAGTCGCCGTCGGCGGCGCGGAAACGCTCCGGCACGTTGGCGTAGAGGCCGGGCCGCAGCAGCGCGGTGGCTTCGCTGTCGCCGGACATGCGGTCCGCAAAGCCCTTGTCGACGCAGGCCTGCGCGTCCATCCACGTCTCGGCCTTCATCAGCGCCAGGATATCGTCCGCCTTCATGCCGGTCTTGGCGGCATAGGCCGGAATGATCATCGCGTTCTCGTGGAAGGTGAGGATATCGGCCATCGCGGTCATGTCGTCTGCGGTACCCATGCAGATGCCGGACGCGCGATGGATCATCATGGCCCCGTTTTTCGCGACGGTGACCTTGTCGCCGGCCATGCAGATGACGGATGCGATCGACGCGGCGATGGAATCGATGCACATCTCGACTTCCGCCGGATGATTGGCGAACAGATTGTAGATCGCGACGCCATCCCAGACATCACCGCCGCCGGAATTCACGCGCACGCGGATGTTGGCGGTCTTGATCGGCGCCAGCGCCGCGGCGATGTCGTTCGCCGTGATGCCCCAGTAGCCGATCTCGTCGTAGAGATAGAGCTCGGTCGTGTCCGGATCGGCCGCATCGTTCTTCACCTCGAAGCGCCGGCCGGCGAGCGGCGCAACGCGCGCGCGGTTCTGCGGGCGCACGAGCTGGCGATTGTTCGGCATCAGGAAGCAAGGTTTGCGGCTCATAATTGTCTCCGGATGGCTTTTCTATGCCGCCCTGCGCAGAGAGATGCGGCGCGCGTCGCGGACAGCGGAGATGCCGAGGAAATTCGACCCTGCCTTTTCCGGCGGAAGCTCGGCAGGCTCATTCTTAGAGGCCAGCGTTCCAGCCCTGTCGATCGGGATCATGTTGACCGGCACGAAGACCTTCTCGGCGTTCGGATCGTCGCTGATCTTCATCCGCGCGGCGCGCAGGATGTCGTTGGGGCGCATGCCGCCGGACTGGAACCGCTTCGACAAGAGCTCGGCGCGTGCCGTCGCGTTCATCGCGTTCAGCGCGTCGCGGTCATAGAGCGGTTCGAGGTTCGTGCCGGAGCAGAGCTTCAGCTTCGCCTCCGCCTCGATGCGGCACATCCACGGATTGAGCGTCAGCAGCAGGAACGCGGTCAGGATCGATTCGAGGCCGGAGCCCCACGCGGTCATGTCGGCGGTCTCGCCGATCAGGAATGGGGGGACACGAAAGATGCGCGCGATGTCGACCGCGTTCCATTTGCGCGATTCGAGCAGCTCGCTGTCCTTGGCGCTGACCGGAACCGGCGTCGCCTTCATGCCGGCGTCGATGTAGACCGGCTCGCCCGCATTGTCGGAGCCCTGGTACTGGCGGCGGAATTCGTTCTTCAGCTCGCGCAACCCGTCGGGCGAGAGATCCTTGCCCGGGCCCTTCTCGATGATGATCGTCGGGCGCGGGCCGTTCGCCAGCATGCGCGCCTGGGCGGTTTCCATCGCCAGGCCGTGGCCGATCGTCTGGCGCCCGGCGAACGTGATCGGCGAAACGCCCTTCAGCCCGTCGAAGCCGAGGCCGGCGAAATGCAGCACCTCGTTCTGCTCGAGCGTGTAGACGCGGCCGTCGGAGGTCTGCACGCGGTACACGCGCGCGAGGCCCATGCCCTCGCGGCGATAATAGACCTGCGTCGCCCACGGGCTGAGCGGCACGAAGCCGATCGGATCGCCGGCGCCGTTGAACTCGATCGCGGAGTAATGATTGCCGGCGGTCAGCATGTGCACGCCGACGAGCTCGCGCCACATGAAGGCGGTCAGGCCGATGTCTTCGTTGGCGACGTCGTGCAGCAGCGCGTGGAGCGGATTGTCCGCCGCGACGGTCGGGCCTTCGGATGTTTCCTCGATCAGGTTCAGCGGCAGCGAGGCGAGGAGGCCGGCGATCAGGCTGACGCAGGCGAACACCACGGTCTGCCGCATGCCGGATTTTTCGCCGACCGGCACGCCGGCCGCGGTCGGTCCGCCGCCCAAGAGCATCGCGAGCTGGTCCGACGTGATCGGCACCAGCGGATTGGAGAGCGAGCCCTCGTCGTTGCGGGGACGCGATGCAATAACACTCGCGGGAATCGCCCGTGTCATGCTGCGGGCAAGAGCGTTGGCGATCATGTGTCGGACGTTCCCGCGAATTCCTGTGCCACGGCGCCGGCAATCACCAGCGCGCCGCCGACGATGAAGCCGAGCGGATGCGCATACATCCAGGTGCCGTAGGCGATCGAGGCGGCGCCGGCGAGCACGAGCACGTCGCGAAACGCCCCGCCGCCGAACACGCGCGTGGCGCGCGCAATGCCCGCGGCAATCGTCTTGCGCCTGTTCACGCCGCAGATTTCTCGAGCGCGGCCTCGACGATGACGATGGCCGCCTCCACGTCATTGTTCTCCGCGTCCTGTCGATGCTCGGCGACGAGCTTCTTCTCGAAGCGATCGAACGCTTCGCGAAGGTTCATCACGCGGCTTCTCTCAGTTTGCGCTCGCGCGCGATCTTCTCGTAGACGCTCTCGGACACTTCGGCCGGCTTCGCCATACACATGCCGAGCCCCATCACCGCGGCGACGATGCCGTCCATCTTCGCGGCCAGCATCTGGTTCTTCGTTTTGCCGCCGGACGATGGCTTGACCGGCTTGATGTTGTCATGCGCGTCGGTTTCGACCGCGGCGTTCTTCGCCATCCAGCGCATCACCGGATGATTGCCGTGCTCAAGCGCGAGGCCGAGCACCAGGCGCTCGAATTCCTTCGACGGGCCCGACATCGACGCGAAGCCCTGGCCGAACATCTCGACGTTCAGCCCGTCGGTGCCCCTGAGCTGCACCGCGAGCTGCGTCGCGTTCCAGCGGTCGATTGCGAGATGGCCGAAGCCGAAGCGGCCGGCCCAGTCGAGCACGTCGCGGCGGATGAACTCATAATCGGTGACGTTGCCGGGCGTGAGAACCAATGCTTCGGCGTCGGCGAATGATTGGTAGCGGTTCGCCTGTTCCTTCGAGACGCGCTTCAGCGTTTCCTTCGGCAGGTAGAAGCGCCACAGGAACGCGGTGCGCTCCGTGTCGCTGCCCGGGAAGCAGAAGCTCAGCGCGGCAATATCGGTCGTGGTCTGCAGATCAAGACCGCCGGAACAGGCGCGGCCCGCGAGCATCTCGGGCAGTTTGCGCCACAGGAGAGGATCCGGGGCGCCGCAGTTGCGCACGATCGCGGCGAGCTGCTGGTCTCGGTCCGTGTCGGAGAGGAAGAGCTTCGCGGCGCGCTCCTCCGGCGCCACGGTGCAGCAATCCCAGAACTCCATCGGCAGCCAGCGCGTCGCCTGTTCGACCCACTGGTTCAGGTAGTAACGGCGGAAGCGGTTCTGCAGGCGGGGCAGGTTGCGCGCCTTCTGGCATTCGGCGCGCAGGAATTCGATCTTCGGCGAGATGCCGAGATTGGGGTTGGCCGCGGCCCACACCGCGGGGTCGGTCCAGTCGTCATTGTCGTTCGCCGCGTAGATCACAACCAGCAGCGTGTCGTCTTCGATCTCGCGGCGCTGCACGGCGCGCGCATATTCGTGCTGCTCGTGCGCGTAGGTCCCTATTTCGCCGGCCGTGGTGATGAAGATTTCCATCGGCTGGGCGCGGGCGCCCTCGCCTTCGTGCACCGCGTCGACCAGGTCGCCGTCGACGAAGATATGCACCTCGTCGGCGATCATCGCGTGCGGAGAGAAACCCTGCTTGGTGCGCGGCCGGCTCGACAGCGGTTTGAACGAGCCGTTCAGCGCCGAGCAATAGAGGCTGGTCTTGAACGTCTCGATGTCGGAGGCGAGCGCCTCGCTCGAGGCGACCATCGTGGTCGCCTTCTCGAACACGATCTTCGCCTGGTCCTTGTCGCCGGAGACGGAATAGACCTGCGCGCCGCGTTCGCCTTCGACGAGCAGCAGGAGGCCGAGGCCGGCGGCGGTTTCGGTCTTGCCGTTCTTGCGCGGGATCTCGATCCACGCCTTGCGGTAGCGGCGCGTGCCGTCGCGGCGTTTCCAGCCGAACAGCTTGCGGATGAAATGGCGCTGCCAGCGCGCGAGCACGAACGGCTTGCCGGCCCATTCGCCTTCGGTGTGGCGAAGATAGGTCGGGAAGAACGCGACGGCGGCCTCCGCCGCGGATTGATCGAACCAGTACCGGCCGCTCGATTCGTAGCGCCGTCCGTCAGTTGAGGCGCGCATCGCTGCGCAGGAACCCTACCGGCGAGGACGGGCGCGGTGCTTCGGCCGTGTCCTCCGGCATGTCGGCCTCCGGGAACAGGTTCGGCGTGGCACCCGTTGCGGCCATCCGGATCATGTATTGCTGCCTGGCCATCGGCGACAGGCCGAGACGGTCCTCCATCGCTTCGAGACGCTTCGACAGCAGCTGCTGCACGACGAATTGCGGCCGCATCCGCTGCATCACGCCGCCGGCGACGGTTGCGGCCTCGTAGGTTTCGTCGCCGAACGCGTCGAGCGCCTTCGTCACCTTCCAGTACCGCGCCACCGCATCGCAATAGCGCAGCAGCAGGGATTCATCCGACGCGCGGACGAAGTTCATCCGCCTGAGGTCGCCGGAGATGATCTCGTAGGCGCGCCTGGCGTTGTCGCTGAGCTCCGCGAACGGCAGCCCTTTCGCCGGCGCGTCGTCCGCAAGCTGGTCCGGGATCGGCCGGCGCCCGGGATTGCCCTGCGCCTCCCGCAATTCCCCCGGCTTCGGAATACGCCCACGCAAATCACTCACTCCTCAAACAAAAAATATCCCAATTCCGCGCCCGTCCTTTTTTGGTCGCACACCGGTCAACCGTGGGACGGATTGTATGTTTTGGACCCCCTACCCCTTGGCGGCAGGACCAGGCGGATAGCGAGCGCGTCGAGCGCGGCGATGCCCTCGCGTTCGATGGACTGTTTCATGCCGTTGTGGCAGCCGGTGCAGCAGCTGAGCCAGTACGTCGTGTCCCAGAAGAGCGCGACGTTGCCGTTGTGCGGGTAGAGATGATCGACGAGAGACGCCGCGGTTAAGCGATCTTCGAGCGCGCAATATTCGCAGAGCGGTTGGTCGGCAAGGTGCAGTGCGCGGGCCTTGCGCCAGCGTGCGTCGTAGAGCCTGCGCTCGACCGGACGCACATCGCTGGCACGGTCATGCGGGCGGAAGGTCGGCGGACTTTCCGGCACGCGCGCAGTTTTCGATGATGGATGATTTCCATGGGAGAAGATGGGAGAATTGGACACCTGTCAAGAAATAATTTCGCGTCACGCGCATTTCTTCGTCGCGCGCATCGCATCGATCCGTGCGAGCCCGTTGTCGCGCCAGACCCGTGCGGTGCGGCGATCGACGCCGAGCGTCTTCGCGACCTGGCCGACCGCACGGCACTCCGCGCAGATCAGCCACACCGCGCGGGCGAAATTGCGCTCCGCCTTCGCCAGCCTCAGCATCCATCCGAGACACTCGTGCATCCGCTCGATCGCTGCAGCGCTCGGCGGCGGACGCCGCAGGTGCACGCCCTTCGGCACGTCGTCCCAGATGCGACGGATCACCAGCGGCCATTCCATCGTCTGGCACCGCAGCGCGCTCTTGTCGCGGTCCGGCAACCGCCGCAGCACGTCGGCGCATTCCTCCAGCCGTTCGCCAATCTCCGCCGCAACAACATTAGAAACCAGAATTTTCGTTCCTTGAGGGAGAGAGGGAGAATGCGTAGTGGGCGGGACATGTGCGCGCGCGCACATGGGAGCGCTTGAGAATTGCTCCCTCTCCCTCCCCGCCTCACCAACCGCTTCATCCGCTTTCATTTTCGCCTCCGCGCAGGTGAGGGAGGATGAGGGAGCAAGGGAGATATTCACAGACGCGATTGCGGCACGCCGCGCCGCTGATACAACATGCTGCTTCAAGATGAAGTGTCGCCGTGCGCGCCTGAAACAAGCTGCGATGCAAGATGCTCCCTTGCTCCCTCATTCTCCCCGCCTTGCTCCCTCGAATTCGACACGCTGCAGCGCGAGCCCGACATAGACGGTCAGCCCGCGCGTCTTGCGCTTCTCGATCCCGTGTCCCGCGAGCTTCGCGCCGAAGGTTTTTGCCGGCAGCGCATCGAGCCCTTCGTCCTCGCACCACGCCTTGTACGCACCGCGCAGTTCCTTCGCGCCGACCTCGTAGCGCTCCCCGCTCGCCGGATCGCGGTAGTCGCCGGTCACCTCGCATTTCGCCTTCAGGAATTCGCCGACCGGGTCCTGGTCCGCGCGATAGCTTTCCGTCGCCGCGATCGCCGTCTCCGGCGGATCGAGGCCGCGCTCGAGCCACGCTTCGACGCCGGCCAGCATCCATTGCATGATGCCCGGCGCCTCGCGCGCCAGCTTCTGCTCCAGATCGCGATCCTCGACCGGGATCATCACCTTGAACGGCACCAAGAGCACGCGCCGCCAGATGCCGTGATCGGTCCCGCGGATCGTCGGCTGATGGTTGGTCGAGATGATCGCCTTGAAACAGGGGCGGAATTCGAAGAAGCCCTTGTTCAGGTGGCGCACCGTCATCGGATCGCCGCCGGTCATCTCCTTGATCCGCGATTCGTCGAGCCTGGCACCTTCCGGCGGCTCCGCCGCGGTCACGAGCCGCGCGCCGGGCAGCCGCGCCAGATCGGGCGACGCATCGGCGCCGGAATTGCCTTCCTTCTTGGCCAGGAACGTCGACACCGGCGACGACATCGCGTAATCGCCCATCACCTGGCGCATCACATTGATCAGCGTCGATTTGCCGTTGCGCCCCGATCCCCAGAACAGGAAGAATTTCTGCTCCCGGATCGAGCCGGTCAGGCAATAGCCGAAAATGCGCTGCACGAAGCTGCGCATGTCCGGATCGGGCAATATCTCTTCCATGAACGTCTCGAAACGGGGACAGGATGCTTCCGCGTCGAACGGCGCGGCGAGCGCCCGGCTGATCCGGTCGGTCCGCACACTCTCCCGCCGTCGGCAATTGAGCGACAGCGTAACGGTGCCGTTCGCGCAGGCGGCAAGAAACGGATCGGCGTCGAGCGCGTCGACGGCCTGCGTCAGATACGGCTCCGCCGCATCGAGCATGCCGCGCACCCGGCCCATATTGCCGGTCGCGACGCTCCAGGCGAACAGCCGGTCCACGCGCTCCGGTCCGCCTCGTCCAGGCTTCGCCTTCAGCGCCTTCGCCTCTTCGGTCACGGCCTGCGCGACGCGATGCCCGCGCTTGACCGCTTCCGCATCGCCGCGCTCCAGATCCCATTTCGATCCGTTCCAGCAGAACCAGCCGATATTCTTCACATGCATCAGATCTTCGCCATGGCGCGCGAACAACCGATTTCCGTTGCCGAAATCGTTCAGCGGCTGGAACGCGAGCGCGCGGTCCAGCGCATCGCCCTCCTCCGGCCCGTCGTCCGGATCGGGCGCGGGCCGTTTCCGCGACGAGAAATTCTCGCCCAGCTCGGCGTAGGGATCGTCGTCGGGCTCCGACATCGCTCATCCGGTTCCCTTCGGAGCAAACACTTGCGGCCGCGTCACGCGTTGCGCAGGGGCTTTCATCGCGCGGGCGATGTGTGCGGCCAGCGCGCGGGAATCGGGGATGAACAGCGTCTTCGCGTGCGCGGGCAGCACATAAGGCGCGCGCGGCGCAACAACGCCGGTCCAGTCGAACGCGGCTGGCTCGATCAAGAGCGTGGCGCGCGGCTGTCCCGCTTCGCGCGCGGCGATGCGTGGCGGCATCTGCGCCACCATGCGCCGCACGAACGCGAGATGCGCATCGAGCCAGGCGCGGCCCGATCCATGCACCACGACGCGCCCCGCATCGTCGGCGCCGAACAATCCGATCGCCATCGTCAGGCCGGTCAGCGAGCGCGGCCGGGGGCCGAGCGCGACAAGGTCGCAGAGATGGCCGGTGATGAATTCGAGACGGTCTTCGGCATCGTCATGGGCTGAGGCCGGAAACAGGAACGCGCACGCATCGTCGCCCCACACCGGAACGACGATCGAGGACGGCACCATCTCGTGCGACATCGCCCAGCGGAACCTCGGCGCGGTCACCGTGCCGAGCTCGAGCTTCTCCTCCGGCACGATTCCCGCGACGAACGCGCCGATCCGCGTCAAATGATGAAACACCGCGCAATCGGCGTCGCTGTCCTTCAGCGCCAGATGCTGCGCCAGCGATTGCGCCGCATCGGACCGCCCGAAAAAATCGCACCAATCCTGCGCGAGCGAAGAAAGAGCCTCACGCGGAGACGCGGAGACGCGGAGTTCATGTGGCTCCGCGTTCTCCGTGGCGACCGCAGGTCGCCCGCGTGCCAATTCTTGTTCTTGTCTGGCGAATTGCGTCATGCCGCGCACTCCGTCGACGGCGCGGACACGCGCGATAATCCGTAACCGCGGCCCCATGCAGTCACGATCTCGACGCCGATCGGCCTAAGTTTGCGCCGCAACTTGCACACCCAGATGTCAACGAGTTTCGCATCGGGCTGATCGCAATCGGGAAGCGCCGCATAGATCATGTCGTACAGCACGCCCTTGTCGATGATGCGACCGCGCCGCTCGTAAAGGATCGTAAAGAATCGGTACTCGGTGCCACTCAGCCGCGCGCGCTGCCCGCGGAAAATGACTTCGTGCGTGTCCGGGTTGGCCGATAGTCCGTCGAAATCCGGCAGCGGCTGATGACAGGCGGGGCAGAAACGGTTCATTCCGCGGCCTCGTCTGGCAGCGCGACATCGTCTCCGGCGAGCATGTCGAAGAATGTCGGCGATGCATCCGCCTGCGACGCCGCTTCGCAATAGTGCAGCGCGTCACGGTAGTAGCGGGGGCTCAGCTCAATCCCGAACCCGCGACGGCCTAGCTTCAGCGCGCAACAGGGCACGGTGCCGATACCGGCGAACGGATCGAAGACCGTCTCGCCCGGCATCGAATAAAGCTCGATCGCGCGGTCGACGATATCGAGCTGCAGCGGACATAGATGCATCTCGCGGCCCTTCTGGGCCTGCAGCATGTTCAGCGTGCGCATCCGCGCCACGTCGCTCCACACATCGGGATGATCCGAATGCGTTGGCAGCAGCATGAACGAGGACGGCAGGCTGCGCGCATAATCGAGTTCCTCGACCGTCGCGACATGCCCCGCATAATCGTAAGGCGCCGCGGTCGAGCGCGCGCGCCAGGCGCGGTACAACGCCTTGAAGCGCGTCTCGCGCGGCTGTTTCAACAGCGCCGCAACCTCATCGGTGCCGATCAGCCGGTTCCCGCTCGAGCGCCAGAACCCATGCGCATCGATCTGCCAGCGCGCCCGGCTGTATCCCGTCGCAGGCACCGGCTGTTTGAAGTTCGTCTGCTTGTCGAACGGCGCCGGCGCGCCATGATCGTCGCAGAGCGGCTTGTCCTTGCCGACGCGCGCATCGGCATAGCTGGTCGCGGCATCGCTGGTCGGCTTGCGGAACAGCAGCAGATATTCCGGCTGTCCGGCGCCGATCTTGGTGGCGTCCTTGCACACCTCGCTCCAGCCGAGACGATAGGTCTGGTTGTTCTCGCGCACCACGTCGGTGCAGATCGTGCGCCGCGCCATGAACGCGAAGCCGCGGCGGCGAAACCGCGCGACGCAATCGTCCGAGAACGGCGTTAGGGTCTGGAAGCCGAGCCCATTGATGCCGCCCGGCACGACCCGGTCCTTCACATGGATCACGGCGACGCGGCCCGGCCGCAACATGCGCAGCAGGTCGGGGATCAGAAAGTCCATCTGTTCCCAGAAATGCGCGTCATCGTCGGTGTGGCCGAAATCGTTGAAGCTCGGCGTGTATTCATATTGCGTGGAGAACGGGATCGAGGTGACGATCAGATCGACGGAGTTCTCCGCCGCGCCCGCGCATTCCTCCACGGAATCGTTGTTCACCATGCGCCAGCGTTCGCCGCAGGCCTCCGCGCGCTGCGTTCCCATCGAACGCGCGAGGCTCTTCGCCATCGCGGCCTGGCTCAGCCCATATTCGCGGATCAGCTGCGACATGATCTCGGCCTGCGCGTCGTGGCGCGCCCATTTCACCTCGAGATTGCGCCGCGTCTCGCGCTCACCTTCGGAATAGATCATGTCGATCCGCACGTCGCGCATCTGCCCGAAGCGCTGCAGCCGGTGCACGGCCTGGATGAAGTCGTGAAACTTGTGGCCGATGCCGAGAAAGATCGCCCAGGCGCAGAATGCCTGAAAATTACATCCCGCGCCGGACATGGAGGGCTTGGTCGCCAGCTCGGCAATCCTGCCATGCTTGAAATCGAGCGCAATCTTCTCGTTCTTCAGGATATCCTGCGACCCGAAGATCGCATGCACGCGCGGAACCGCTTTCTCGATCGCCTCGCGCTCGGCTTCGAGATCGTGCCACAGGATGCGGTGCGCGTCCGGGTCTTCGGCGCGCAGCGCGAGCATCTTTTCCACGCGCGCCCCGAGCGAGTTGCGCTTCTCCTGCGCCGACTCGCTGACGCCATGCGCGGCGTTCGCGAACATCCGCGCCTGGCCGTCGCGCTCCGCCCCGGCCTTGGAATGGTCGCTCGGCACCTCGTGCCAGCGCACGTCGAGCTTCGGGAGCGAATAGCCCTCGTCGGAAAAGCCGAGATCCGATGGGCGGCGCACGAACAGCGCCCAGCTCGCAACCCACAGCCAGAACTCGCGCTCCTTGTGCGGATGGATCGTGAGCTTGTCGGCCTGCGTCGAATCGCGCTTGAAGAACCGCGTCTTCGCCTCGCCAACATCCATGATGCCGAGAAACGCCGCGTAGGCGAGCAGCTCGATGTATTCGTTCGGGTCCGGCGTCGCCGTCGCGACGAAGCGGTACTTGGTCCCACCCTTCGACAGGCTCAGGGTGAGGTCATCACTTTCCCCTCGTCCTGAGCCTGTCGAAGGACGCCGATCGTCGCCGGCGAACTCCGCCATGAAGGTGCGGAACGTCTTGGTGCCGCCGAAGCCGCGCAGAACCGCGCCCTCGTCGAGGCTAACCAGGCCGAACTGCCGCGCGTCGATCTTGCCCTCGCGCGCCGTCTCGTAGTTCGTCAGGTTGATCGAATGCTCGCAGGCCTCGCGCGTGCTGCGGATAAACCGCATCTTGACCGCAAAATCGCCGGTGAAACGTATCTCCGCCTCCTCGAAGAATTCCTGCCGCACACCCAGCGGCAGCACGATCATCGGCACGGCCTGCTTGATCTTCAGCCCGAGCCGCGCCAGCTCGATCTGCGTCGACGTTTTGTGCAGCCCGAACGCGGAAAATATCGCGCGCCTGCCGCCCCGTGCTGCCCATGGCACGATCGCCTCCCGCACGAAATCCTTCAGCGCCGGATTGACCTCACGCGGATCGACCTCGAACCCGTCGCTTTCCGCCAGCCGCACCTTGGCGCGGAGGAACGCGCGATAGTTTTCAATCTTCGCATCCGCAGAAGAAGGCTCACACGGAGGCACAGAGCCACAGAGAGGCACGTCGCTCTGCGTCTCTGTGCCTCTGCGTGAAAATTCTTCCTGTGCCATCATCATGCCGCCACCGCCGACACAGGGGCAGCAGGACGTTCGACCCGCGCTTTAACTCGCGGAGCCGCATCGCCCATGATCGCGCCGACGCACGCTGCCATCTTGCGCACCGAAACGGCGTTGCCGATCTGCTTGATCTGCTCCGTTTTGGTGCCCGCAAATTCATAGGCTGCGTCTTCCGTCGTGAAGCCCATCGCCGCGGCGAGCTCGTGCGGCTCCAGCATGCGGAACAGGATGTCGTAATGCGGCGTGCCCTCGATCAGGTCGACATGGCAGGTCGCGAGGATCGCCGGCGACGGATCGTCGACGCTGTGTACGCGCGGCACCTGTCCTTCACGCTCGCCATGCTGCGCCGTGATGAACGCGAGTTCGCCGCGGTTGGCGCAGGTGATGGTCTGCAACGGCTCGTTTACATCGCGCGCGCGATCTTCTCCGCCCGCGTGGGTGACCGGCACGACGATGCCGAATCGGTCCTTCGTGGTGACGGTCGGTAGCGGGTCCTTGTCGCTCGAGCAGCTCGTGCTCGCGCCGTAATAGGACGCGATCATTACATGGCTGTGTTTCGCGACCTGCGTGGGCGTCGGCTCGTCGACGGAACGCGGCGCGCCTTCAGCGTGACGCGAAAGAATGAACGGTTCGACGACGGCATGATGGTTTCCCGTCGTTGCCGTCGCGAGAGGATCGTCGGTCGAATGCGGCGCGTGACCGCTCGTGTTGGTGAGAACGAACGGCTCTATCAGCGCGCGCCGCGCGCACCCAGCATGGTTCGCATCGCTCGCACCGCCGGTCGTGATCGTCGGAAGCGGCTCGTCGTCGACGCCGCGCGGCGCACCGCTGTTCTGTTGCGAGAGCACGAACGGCTCCAGCAGATACCCCGCGCCGCGGCAATCGCTGGTGGGCAATGGCTCCCTGATCGAATGCGTGCGAACGCCGCCATTATCGCCATGGCGATTGAGAATCATCGGCTCCGCGAGCCCGATGTGGTTTCCGTTCGCGGCAATGGTCGGCACGGGCTGATCCACGCTCTGCCCGGCCATATGATTGCGCAGGATGACAAGGAACGGCTCGGGCCAGTGGAACTTCACCGCGCCTGCATGGATGCGCGCCAGCGTCTTCGGCGCGAGCGGCTTCTTGCGGTTGAAGATGCTGCGGCCGCGCAGTGACCAGTCGATGATCTCGCGTGCCGGCCGCCACGGCTTCACGGTCGGGAAGAGCGCGAGACCGTCCTCCGGCTTCTTCTGGTGCGTTGCCACAGGCCAGACGACGCGCCGCCCGTCATTCCTCGCCATCAGGATGAAGCGCTGCCGCGTCGTTGCGTCGCCGTAATCCGCGGCGTTGAGCTTCTTCCATTCCGGCTCATAGCCGAGACGGCGTATCGTCTCGATCCAGGCGCGGAAATATTCACCCTTGCGCGCCGCAATCGGTTTCGAGCTGCGCGGATCGACCGGGCCCCAGCCGCAGAACTCCCACACGTTTTCGATGATGACGCGCTTCACGCGCAGTTCGGTCAGCCAGGTGACGATGTGCCAGGGGTCGCTGCGCTGCTGGTCCGATGTCGGCTTGCCGCCACGCGCCACGGAATGATGCGTGCAGGTCGGCGACGCCATCAAGAGGTCGAGATAACCCTCCGGCACGAGCAGGTGCGGCCGGACCGTCGCAATGTCCTGCACGTAGTGCCGCGCATCCGGATGGTTCTTCGTATGCGTCTCGATCGCCGTCGCCCAGTGATTGACGCAGACGAGCTCCATCTTGAGGCCGAGCGCCGCCAGCGCGCGTTCGCACCCGGTCGACGATCCGCCAGCCCCACACAACAGATCGGCCACGAGGATCTTGCGCGTCACGCCGCAGCCCTCGCGAGCGCCGGAAGGCCGCGTTTCTTGCGTTCGCGGTCGACGACGGCGAGCAGGCCGGAAAGATCAACCAACTTTCCCTCCACGGTGTAATGACCGCGGCCGCGGTTCTTCGCCGGCGCGAATTGCGCCGGTATGCGGCACACCTGAGTGAGCCAGTCGCACAGCGTGATCGGATTGCCGGATGCCGCGCCGTCCACCTTGCGCGCGCCATGCTTCGCCATGTAGTCCGCGATCGCGTCCTTCTCGTCCTGTTTCACAGCGACCTTCGCGGGGCCGCGAGCAAAGGACTTGCGCCGCGTCTGCCGCTCCTCGGCGATCAGCGTCTTCTCGATCTTCGTGCCGCCCGGCCCGAGCTTCGGATTGAGCAGCTGGCAGAGCCGCAATCCCACATGGAGACGCACGCCCCCCCTTGGCGTTGTCGAGAAGCGCACCGGCGAGCAGCGCGGCCACAGTCTTCTGCTTCACCGCCGCGCGTACCTCGTCGATGCGGGCGAGCCATTCCGGATTGGCGAATAGGGTGTCAACAAAACCTTCGATCAGACACGCTTTGACGAGGCCGGTGTTCGCGCCGGTCATCGTGATCAGCGACAGGGCTGCGGCCGTGACTTCGCGGCCGAACCGCTCGATCGAATTCTCGATTGTGCCATAGGCGAGCGTGTCGCCAGGTTTCATCTCGGCGGCGGAAACCGGATAGGGCGAGATGTGCGCGCCAACCGATTCGGCGAGCTCGTGCGCCGCAACCGCTTTCGGTTCGCGCGCCGCGAGACGGGCGCGGAACATGTAGAGCGGCGACACGCGCGTCACATGGCCATTGATCGTCGCGAACGCCGCTGCTTCCTCATTTCCCGGGCAGGCGAGAACGCAGCATGGCACTTTCGGGATCGCGCCGTGATGCAGCGCCGCCAGTGCGCGGTGCTGGCCATCGATGATCGCGTAGCGCCCGCCGCCACGCGCCGCGACGATCA
Source organism: Rhizomicrobium sp. (assembly GCA_035567755.1). Taxonomy (GTDB): domain Bacteria; phylum Pseudomonadota; class Alphaproteobacteria; order Micropepsales; family Micropepsaceae; genus Rhizomicrobium. The sequence continues at coordinate 215,473 of DATMPH010000013.1, read as the reverse complement.
GCGGCGAGAAGCGCGACCAGCGGAAATTCTCCACGATGCGGCGGATGTTTTTCTTCCCCGACGCGGTTACTTCGCGCTGGTACGCGCCGTCGATAAACAGCTTCGACAGCGCGATCCATTCCAGCTTCCCCGCCTCGCCGAGCGCGCGCGCCGGTGCGGGCGGCGTCTCGAAAGACAGCCGCGGCAGCGCGCGAAGCTCGGCTTTGCTCCCCCGCGAGGGGGAGCTGTCGGCGAAGCCGACTGAGGGGGCGGGGCCAGTGCGCATCGTGCTCTCAGGGCCGGTCCGGCATGCCGAGATAGAGCGTGCGGCCGCTCGTCCGCACCGCGGTGCAGGCGGCCTCGAATTGCTCCGCCACGATCAGGTCGGGCGCGAACAGCTCATAGCTCCAGAGCACGTTGCCACCGCCGGCGTTCCGGTACCGAAGCACCGCGCCGACAAGCACCTCGGGCTGGCCGAAGAACACCGGCACGCGGATGTAGAACATCTTCGGCACTGCGAGCGGGCGCCCGCCCGTGCCGGTGTGCTCCTCGCTGTATTGCAGCGTCTCCTCGCCGGAATTGCGATCGAGCTTGATCTCGACTTTCTCGGTCGCGGTGATCTTGAGGCCACGCGACAGCTCGAAGATCTTCGACGGTGTCGCCACCACCTTCTCGCCGCCCATGTGTTCGAGGAAGCGCGTCACCGCTTCGCCGAGCGCCTCGTTGCGCTTCGGCGAAGAGATTTCGTAGATATGCGTCTCGATGAATTCGGCGAACTCGCCCTGCTTCAGCCAGACGCCGTGCTTCTCGGCCCAGTTGCGCCAGGCGAGCGTGACCGGGAAATCGTAGCGCGTGCCGAAATCGTGCCAGCCCGCGTCCTTCTTGTCCCCGTAATTGCCGATGCCGGCCAGCGCCAGCTTCGGATTGCGCCACTCGCCGTTCAGCTTCTCGAGCCCCTCGCCGAACACCGGCGCCTGTTCCTCGCAATGCCGCTCCATCCAGGCGAGCAGGCTCACGACATTCGCCGCCGCATAGGTCCCGCGGCGACGCAAAGGTGCGCCGAGCGTGCGCTCGTATTTTTCGAAGAACGTCTCGATGCCGATCGCGCGGCGATGCTCGTCGACGACGATGAACGGCACGTCGAAACCGTCCCTGGTCTCGGCGCTCAGAACCTCGGTGCCGACCGCGCTCTTCGCCAGATCGGCCAGCGCGGACAGTTCGTTCGTCAGGACCGCAGTCGCCTGCGGGCGAACCGCTTCAGGTTTGCTCATCACTATCTCTCCTTCTCTCTCACTTGTTGCACGCGTCCTTCGACAGGCTCAGGACGAGGAAGAAAAACCCTCACCCTGAGCCTGTCGAAGGGTCACACCGCGCGCGGGCCTCTGCCTGCCGCGAACAGCCGGAGCTGTTCCGGATTGTCCTCGGTGAAATTGTTGTTGCGGTCGGTCCACAGGATCGCGCCGGCGACCGGCACGCCGGGCAGCTTGATGTCGTAGCCGCCGGTGACGTGCATCACGCCCTTGTCGTTGATGATCTTGATCTTGATCGTGATCTCGGCCTTCGGCTTGCCGCGGAAATCCTGATAGTGCTGGTTCAGCGCCGCGCCGATCTCGGTCATCTTGTGCGTCAGCTCGTGAACCAGCGATCCGTCGCCGATGCGGCTCAGGAACCAGGTGAAGCTCTTCGCGCTGCCGGGCGGTAGAGTTTCGTGTTCGATCGTGCGTTCCGCTGCAGAGTCCATGTCCGTTTCCTCGCTCATGCTGCCCGCGCACCGATGGCGGGAATGAAATCGTTGACGCGGGGCTTGCCCGCATAGACGCGGGCATGATGGTGGGGGCACCATGGCTCGCCCTTGTGTCCGCATTGCCGCCAGCCGGGCTGGTCGACTTCGCCGTGGATCCATTTGCAGCCGTCGCGGTGCTTCCCGGGTGAACCGAGCGGGTCAGGCTCCTCGGCCGCCGGCGCGATCGTCACCGGCCGCGGCGGCGTCGAAGGACCATTGATCGGCTTGCGGAAATCGGCTTTCACGACTTTGCGCGGCCGCTTCTCCGCCGTGCCGTCGCTCGTCTTTTCCTTGTATGCGCCGTGTTCGCCGCGCTTGTTCTTCCATGCGATCCCGAGCCGGCGCGCCCGCGCGATCACCGCGTTTCGGGTCATGTGCAGCGCCAGCGCCGCGCCGGAACCGCTTGCCCCTTCCGCCGCGAGTTCCGCGAGCCGGATGTCTTCGTCGAGACTCCAATCGTGTCCGCTGCTCATCGCCGGCCTCTGCGTCTCTGTGCCTCTGCGCGCACACTTTTCTTCGGTGGAACAAAGACGATCGCGCGTCGCATGGACGGCTGCGGCGCGGCACGGACGAAACTGATCTCACACGGAGGCACAGAGACGCAGAGCGCGTCCCCAAACGCGCGCTTCATATCGAGCGCATCGACCGCGCGCTCTTCGTCGCCGCGCTCCATCGCGCGCGCGAAGCGATGCTCGGCTTCGAGCAGCCTGTAATTCCCCTTCGACATTCGACGCTCCCAAATCCTCCGCTCCCGCGGAAGACACCCCTCGCGGTCTACGCCGCGTCGTTCTTGAGCCAGTAAGGCGTTTCGTCATGTACGATGTTCGGACGGTCCGGCTCGGCGCGCACCGCGTCGACGAGCCTGGCAATTCCGGCGCACAAGGCCTCGCGCGCGTTCGCGTCCCCGAAATGCTGCGCGGCGCGCATCAGGATTCGCACCGCGAGCAGCGCGAGATATTTGCCGATGCCGATCTCGCGCTTCGCCGGCCAGGGCAGACGGTCCGCCTCCTGCGCCGCGCACTCCAATGCCGCGATCGCATGCGGCCAGTGCGCCAGCCCCCTCGCCTCGATGCAAAGCCGCTCGACAGCGTTCATGGCGAGCACGGAGCGGTTGCCGCCCCCTCCACCGCCTTCGGCGGTCCCCCTCCCCCGCCTGACGGCGAGGGAGGAACCCGTGCAACATGATCCTCCCCCACGCTTTGCGTGGGGGAGGGGGACCGCGAAGCGGTGGAGGGGGCAGCAGCCGCACGTGCGGCAATCTCGAGCCGCCGGTCCAGCATGTCCGCTGCATCGCGGAGCGCCACGGCCTCGATGCGTAGCACCGCTTCGCGATGAGAATCACTCGCGCCGACAATGCCGGCGCACACCTGGTCGGCACGATCGAGCGCGGCATTGACATACCGGTTGCGCGACTGCGCGATCGCCGCATCCTGCCGCGCGGCTTTCGCAAATAATTCCCTGTCGAGCGGCTCGCGCTGCGTCAGCGGGCCGGGGCACACGCTCTCGTAGGGCTTTCGAGCCGCATTGATGACATCGGCTTCGACTTTGCCGCCCGCTCCTAGCTTCTCCTTCGTCCCTTTCGGCGGTTCGGCCGGAACGATCTCATCGATTTCGCGCGGCGTGAGGACCGACGCGTCGCGCCAATATGTCACCGCAATTCCGGCATCCGCCTGACGCCGCACATTCTCGAGGCCGACCAGCCGCATCAGTCCGCGACGCGCATACGAGGTGCGGATGTTGAGCCATTTGCCGACCACGACGCAGCTGACGCCGGGCGGCCGGTCTGGCAGCGCGCCATAGATATCGCGCAGCGTGACGGTCTCGCGGGTCATTTGGGCAGCCCGTCGAGCAGCCGCGACAGCGCGGAAATCGTTTCGATGCATTCGCGCCGGACGCGCGGCGCCTTCTTCGGGTCGAAGCGGCCATGCTCGAGCGCGCGCGCCGCATCGGCCATCACGCGGCCGCTCTCTTCCGCGACCCGGGCGATCTGTTCCGACAGGTTCATCGTGCATGGAACGGTGTCGCCGACATCGATCACGATCTTCTTCTGCGCCAGCGCGAGCCAGCGTGTCACAATCATGTCCCCGCAATGCTCTTCGAGCGCGAGCACGATGTCGACCGGCATGTGGATCAGCGCATTGTCGTCGCTGTCGTCGGTGTAGCGCGCGATCTGCGCGCGGCTGACGCGTGACAGCTTCGCTGCTTCGCCCTGGCCGCCGCACGCCATCACCAGGAGCGACACCGCTTCCTTCAGCGAGCCCGGCTCGCGGGGCTTGTAGGGCGCGCGGTTCATTCCGACCCCACGCGGAAATCGCGCTCGAGCCGCGCGTCAACCGTGCCGGCGAGCCAGAGCGAGAAGAACAGCAGCACCAGGCCCGCAAACATCGAGGCGCCGAACGCGATCAGTGCCCATTCGAAAATCTTCGCGGCGAGCCAGAGCCAGTTCATGCCGCTTCGTCCCCGGTGAGATTTTGACCGTCCGATTCCCTGTGACCTCCGGTTGCATCTTCGCCATCTGTGGGGGAGTCGAAGAAGTCGGAAGGGGCAAGATCAATGCCGCGGGCTCTCGCGCCATCGAGAATTCGTTGCTGGTTTTGGGAAGGGACAACGCCGCCGGACCCACCCCTGTCCTTTGGATACGTCCACCGATGGACGCGTGACAGATGAACATCGGCCAGTTCGGCGACCACGGCTGCGCCGCCGCACTTCTCAATGATCCGCTCCGCAGGGCTCATGGGCCAAACGATTGCGTAAATCGCAATGTGATGTCAAGCTCGTCGTGCGATATTAGCAATATAAATTTCGTGCGGTTTTCGCAAAATAGCCGCATGATTGATTTGAAGACGTTGCGCGCGCAGCTTGATCAACCCGGCAAAAGCCAAAGGGAACTCGCAGGAATTCTTGGAATTGACCCTGCGGCCGTCAATCGAATCCTCACGGGCGAACGGCAGATAAAGGCCAGGGAGCTTGAGAAAATTCTCTCCTACATCGGCGCATCAGAGAGCCCGCAGGAGCCGTTCCTAAATGACGCATCGTCGAGGGCCGACACTATCCCTGTGCTGGGAATGGCCGAAGGCGGGGAGGACGGCATGGTTGAGTGGAACGGCGACGTTATAGATAGGGTACCTCGGCCGCCATACTTGGCCAATGCGAACGACGCTTATGCGCTCTACGTTGTCGGGGAGAGCATGGTTCCACGGTATCGCCCCGGAGAAATTATCTACGTTCACCCTGGCCGTCCAGTTCCAGTCGGGTGCTACGGCGTTTTCCAGCTCATTACCGGCCCCGGGCCACATCGCAGGGCACTCATTAAAGAGCTAATTCGAAAAACGACTTCCTCGTTGGTGCTCCTGCAATATAACCCGGAAAAAGAAATCAGCGTTGCAATAGCAAAGGTATCGGCGATGCACAGGATTGTCGGGACTGCCGAGCACTAGGACGCGTTCAGCTTTTCGTCCCACAGCCTCATTTGCTCAACTACGCGGGCCCTAAGCTCTCCGTCGATATGTGCCATGTCCAGCATCTGCTCGTCGGTAATCTTCAGCGCTCGCTCGTGCTGGCGGAAAAGTTCAAACATCTTTCGAGCCTCCGATTCGCTCCCTTCCATCTCCCTCGCGGCCTGACGGTTGGAGCCGCGCAACATTTCATCAACACGGAATCGGGAATTTTCGCCCCACCAGGTTTCGAACAAGAGCCCGACATCGAAAGCCGAATGATTTGCGTGTCTCTGCTCGTTAGCGCTTTTGGCAGCGCTCGCACATGCGTCGATCTCGTCAGCGCTATTTGGTAGATCGATGCAGCGCTGCGCCGCTTCGACACCGCGCTCCATTTCCGAGCCCACCGTCGGATTGTCCCGCACCGGGGCATTTAGGTCCACCTGTCCAGCCGCAGGTGCGGCCAGGATCATCAACGTGAGCGCAAGCAATATTTTCATAGTTTCCTCCCTGCGACGACCGTAGCACTCCCCTGGCGACAAAAAGATTGCGATAACCGCATTGACAGTCATTGCGATATTCGCAATATAGGCGTGCAGAGGGAGCGCCGCATGACCACCCACACCCAGACCATCCACGCCGTCCGCTACCGGCTCAGCCAGGCGGTGACCAAGCTGGCGCCGCTCTACACCGATCCAAAGGAGCTCAAGCGCGTCCTCCAACGGATGATCGATTACGAGATTTCCGCGATCGAGAACGAGCGCGCTTGCCCGACCGTGGAGGACGAGCGGTGAGCCGCGGCATTCTGGGCGGTTACGAGGGGCACTTGGCGAAGGCGGTCCGTGCCGCCTGCCGCGAGCTAAAGGCGGACCGCGAGCGCGAACGGATCGCCCGGCTGACCCGCAACGACGCCGCCTCGATCATGGCCCGCATCATCGCCACCCGCACGCTGCAATGCGGCCAGGTCAGCCGCGAGGATTTCCTCCAGGGCGGCATCCCGGCCGACTTCATCGACGAAGCGCTGCCCAAGGCCTTTGCCCGCGCCCGGGCCCGCGAACCGCGTCTCGACAGGATGGTGCTCGCGTGAGGCGCTCGGCTCTCGAAGGTCTCGTCTTCGCCGCGCTGATGGGCGCGCTGATCCTCGTCAGCGGATTTTTCTCGTGACGCAGACGCGCGCGATGTCCGCCGTCGAGGCCTGCGCCAATGTCGCGATCGGCTTTGCGATCAATTTCGTGGGGCAGCTTGTGCTCTATCCGGTGTTCCGCATCCACACCTCGATCGCCACGAACACCGAGCTCGCGCTCTGCTTCACCGCCATCTCGATCGCGCGCAGCTACATTGTGCGCCGCTGGTTCAACGGTCCGCTCGCCCGCCTGCGTATGCGCGAGCAGCGGCTCGGATACCGCGCACCTGTCCCGCGAAGCGGAGCGTAGCGGAATGAACGCCCGCGCTCACATATCGCGCCGCGCATTTGCGCTGCTCACCACGCGGCCCGATGCGACGATCGCCGAGATCCAGCGCGTCACGTCCGAATTCTTCGGCCTGCCCCACTCGGCGATGACCGGGCCGCGCCGCGCGCGGCGTTACGCGCGGCCGCGCCAGATCGCGATGTGGCTCGCCCGCGACATCACCGCGCTGTCGCTGCCCGACATCGGCGCCCGATTCGGAAACCGCGACCACACCACGGTGATGTGGGCCGAACGCCGGATCGAATCCCTCATGGCGCAGGACGAGCGCTTCCGCGACCAGGTTCACGCGATCCGCGCCGCCGTGCGCGTCACCCGCGACGATCGCGTCAGCCTCGCCGCCGCCTGCATCGCGATCGGCCATTTCTGCGCCTTCCTCCCGCACATGCGCATTCCTCCCTCGCCGCAGGCGGGGGAGGGGGACCGCGTCTTCGCGGTGGAGGGGGCAGCAACCGGTGAGGCCTTCGCCGGATGAACAAAGCCTCCGCCATCCTCGCCCGCGAACGCGACCAGCTCGCCCATTGCATCGCGCAGAACAGCGCCGCGATCGTGCGCTGGCCGCAATTCTCCGCACGCCTCGCCGCCCTCAACATCGATATGACGCGCGTCCTGGTCGCGATCGACGAAGAACTGCGCGATCTGGAGCAAGCCGCGTGATGCGCCCGCCTCCGAAACCGGGAACGCCGGCGCGCAAACGCTGGCGGCAAAAGCGCGACGACGAGTTGCGCGCGCTCGGCAATGCGATGCGCAAGCGCTCGCGCAAGGAATTCGCCGGCGTGGTTCCGGCGGAAGACGCGCGGATGCGCCTCAAGAAATCCGACACCCGACCGAAGCAGAAAGGGACATGATGAACGAACACGCACCTCATCCTGAGCCTGTCGAAGGATGCCCGCTTCCCGACGGCGAATACGCGATCGTCGAATGCCTCGGCCATCGCACGCTGATCGGTCGCGTCTGCGAGGTGGAACGCTTCGGCGCCAAGCTCTGCCAGATCGAGCCGATCTGGAGTGACGGCCTGTTGCCCGCAGTCTACGTCGCCGGCGCCTCGCTCTACGCCTACACGCCCTGCACGCGCGAAACCGCATGGAAGCGACGCGCGACCGACGAATACCAGCTCCCCGCGCCGATCCGCGCGCGCCTCGCGCCGCTCGCAATCGCATCGGCACATTGCGACGTCGAAGATGCGGATGAGGACGACGATCATCACCAGGACTTCGGCAGAGCGGGGCGCGAGAGCCCGGAAATCCTCTTCTGATGGGTGCTTCGACCGGCATCGAATGGACCGACGCGACATGGACGCCGATCCGCGCTGCGCGCACCGGACTCTCCGGCAGGCCCATAGGACCGGGCGGCAAGATCGGCTGGCACTGCGAGCATGTGAGCGAAGGCTGCCGCAACTGCTACGCCGAAACGCTGAACAAGCGCCTCGGCACCGGCCTCGACTTCAAGCCAGGCCATCGCGGCGACATAAAGATCTTCCTCGACGAGAAGATGCTGCTCGCTCCGCTGCGCTGGCGCAAACCGAAGCGCATCTTCGTCTGCTCGATGACCGATCTGTTCGCAGATTTCGTGACCGATGATTACATCGCGATGGTCATGGCCTTCGTCGCTGCTGCGTACTGGCACACGTTCCAGATTTTGACGAAGCGGCCAGAACGCATGCGCGCGCTGTTTTCGGATGAGCAATTTTGGCACGCCGTCGACGAGGAACTTCTGTGCATCGACGATGAAGCAGAGCGGCTACGGTTGTACGATCCGCTCGAGCGCCGCACCGATGACTGGCGCGCAATGTGTCCCGACGTTCTGAGCGGCAAGCCGCTCGCCAATGTGTGGGCAGGCACGAGCTGCGAAGACCAGGCCACAGCCGGCGAACGCATCCCGCATCTTCTCGCCACGCCGGCGGCGGTGCGGTTCCTCTCCTGCGAGCCGCTGCTTGGCGCGATCGATCTCACTTGGTCATGCAATGGGTTTTACTTTCTCGATTCGCTGCGAGGTTTGAAGATGCACGATGCGCCGGAAGGCGTTCGCAGCGCCACGGAAAAATGTCCGCACGTCGACTGGGTCATCTGCGGCGGCGAGAGCGGACCAAACGCGCGACCGATGCATCCCGACTGGGCACGCTCGCTCCGCGATCAATGCGCCGCTGCCGGCGTCACGTTCTTCTTCAAGCAGTGGGGTGATCCGGGCCCAGTCACAGGCGCGCCAGAATGGAGACGCAATCTGCCACGTCTCAGCAAAAATTTGGCCGGACGACTGCTAGACGGCATCGAGCACAACGCAATGCCGGAGCTGCGCTGATGGCCACCGCTCCGGAGTGGCGCAACGAGCGCTCGCAGGCCATGCGCGGCGCCGCGGCAGTTTCGGCCATGATCGATCTTATCGGCACGACTGAGGAAGACGGCGGCGAACACGCCGTTGCGAAGATCCTCGTCGACGAGGAGCTTGCACTGCGGGAGCTGGTCAAGTTCGCGCTCATGATGCTGGCAGCCCAGAGATGAAAGCTCTCACCATCTGGCAGCCCTGGGCGACACTGATCATGGCGGGCGCGAAACGATACGAGTTTCGCCGATGGGACTATTCGGAGCGGTATCCAGCAATCGCCTCCACGCGCATCGTCATCCATGCCGGCGCCCGCGCCATGAAGCGCAATGAGATCGAGGACATTCTCATGCGCATCGATGACGGCGACAGCGCGCTTGTCGAGAAAATTGCGCGGCCGCTGATAGAACGCATTCTCGCGGCTCATAGCAGTTCGCCAGGTCTACCGCTCGCCTCCGGTCTTGGCACGAGCACGATCCTTCGCGCACACCGCGCCACCAACCTTTTCAAGGGCGTGATCGACAGCGATCGCATCGACCAGCACGTCTACGCGTGGCCGCTGCAGGCGATTGAGCCGTTCCCCCATCCGATTCCCTGCCGCGGCGCGCAAGGCTTCTGGAACTGGCCGAAGGATTGGGAGCGCGCGGCGTGAGCGAGCGACACGCCGCGGACTGCCCATTTCTCCGCGACGAGAATTTTGGATGTTCGTGCGGCGAAATTCCAACCGTCGCGTCATGCGGGCACGTCAAAGAAAACTGGCGCGGCATCGGAAAACTGGTAGAGGAATGTGGCGAAGTGCTTCAGCTTCTCGGCAAAGCCATTGCCTTCCCGACCGGAGAACATCCCGACGGGAACGGCTCGATCCGCGAGCGCCTGCCGTTCGAACTGGCAGACCTGAAAGCCGCAATCGAATATTTAGAACGCTCCAACAATCTGCGCATCGACACGATCCGCCAAAGCAGAAAGGTAAGCCTGTTCGAGAAGTGGGGCCTGACTGGCGTCCATGATCTTCGGAGGCCGAACCCATGAACGGACTGTCGCGCGAGGCGCTCCGCAGCGAATGGGTAAAAACCATGCGCGAAAACAGCACGGACGGCCACTGGGACATTCTGCCTTCCGAAGCGGCGGCGATCGTCGCCCGCAAGTTCAATGTTACTGCGGAGCTGGTGCTATTGGCTTTCGCGCCCGAAGTCGGATTTCGAGACCAATGCTGAAGCCCGTCCGCCTCCAGCTTCGCCGCACGAAGGGCTTCAACCTTCAGGCGCTGTCGCGCGCGACGAACGGGCTTGAAGCGGTGCGCGTTGCTCGGCCGGGCGCGTGGGGAAATCCTTTCCGCATCAACGATCCCGACAGTGTCGGGCCGACAATCACGCGCGAGAAGGCGGTCGCCTACTATCGCGAATACATCGAGAATTGCCTGACCGGCCCGGGCGCCGGAAATACGCGCGCGGCCCTCGATGAAACACTGCGCTGGAAAAATCTCGCGTGCTGGTGTCCGCCAAACGCGCCATGCCACGCCGACGTGCTACTGGAGTTCGCGAACCGATGAAAATCACTCAGCAGGATCGCGACGCCATCATCGGCATCATGGACAAGGTGCGCGACGACGTCGCCGAGAGGCTCGCCGCGGCGAATGTGAGCGGGAGCATCAGCAAGCTCGTGGTTGCCGAACAGGCGCTGCGCGTCTGCCTGGAAACCGTCCTGCGCGCATCGCTTCCGTATGACGAACTATTTCTTGCCGAGCTGGCCACGCGGCTCGCCGCCTATTGCCTGACAGCCGCGCCGTTCGACCAGCATGAATCTCTCGCCGCGAGCGTCGGGGCCAACGTGCCAGCCGCGCTGCGCAACAAGGTCAGACGCGGCTTCGTGATCCGCACCGAGTGGGCGTCCGGATGACCGCGCCAAACTACGAGCCGCTCTGGCACTGGGTCCGCGAGCGCGAGGCGATCCGCATCCGCAAGGACGCCGGCGACGCGTTCCCGTGGACCGACGATGAAATCCTCAAGACCTATCGCTTCTGCAATGTGCGGCGGGAAGACGATCGCGTCACGGTGTGGATCAGGAAGAACATCCGTGAGCGCTTCGCGGGCCATCCGCATCTCTGGTTCATGCTGTGCGCCGCGCGCGCTATCAACTGGCCAGATACGCTGCACGAGCTGATCGACGATGCGAGCCTTCACGCCAGCTGGCCAAGCGATGCAGAATTCGCGCCGCAAGAGATGGCGGCCGTGCTCAACGCCCGCGCCGATCGCGGCGAGAAAGTTTTCACGGGCGCCTATGTGATCACCGCCCCGGCCACGAAGGGCGCGAGCAAGAGCACCTTCGTGGCAACGGAAACGCTGGGGCAACTATGGGCCAGCCAAGCAGCGTTTACGGTTTTGTTCAACACCCTTCCAAAGCTCGAATACGTTCACGCCGTCCTGATGCGCTACGATGGATGGGGACCGTTCATGGCCTACCAGGCCGTGGTCGACATGCGCTTCACCCCGCTGCTCGACGAGGCGATGGATCTGAAGACATGGGCGGCCGCGGGACCGGGAACGATCCGCGGACTGAACCGCATCTTCGCCCGCAAGCTCAACGAACAGATCACGCAGCGCTACGCGCTCTCCGAACTGCGCATGATCTACGAGCGCGTGACGGATGCCACGGGCGTCGCGATGGATTTCAGCGACGTGCCGAACATCCTGTGCGAAACCGACAAATATCTCCGCGTGAAGAACGGCGAAGGCAAGCCGCGCGCGCTCTATGTTCCGGGACGCGGAGCATGAGTGGCTCCGCGGCCGAGGAGCGTTTGCGTGCCAAGGCAGAAGCGCATCTGCGTCTTGCCTACCCCGGCGCGCGCATCGTGCACGAGCTCGTTCTGGATCAGGGCGGCTGCCGGATCGACGTCGCGGCGGTCACGCCGGACCGCCTCGTTGCCGTCGAGGTGAAATCGGAACGCGATGTGCTCTGCCGTCTCAAGTCCCAGATCGACGCCGCGGTACAAGTCGCGGCGGAAGTGTGGGTCTGCGCCGCGGCGAAGCACGAGAAAAAGCTGCTCTCCGCTCTCGAGGAACATCTGCGCGAACTCAAATGGAGCGAGGAGAACGGCCACAAGGTCGGAAGATACGAGCCAAACCCGGATCACATCCCTGGCCTTCGCGCCGCCGTGATCTTCGCAGAGACAGACGACGGGATTCGCACCATTCACCAGCCGTGGCGAAGCGACAGGCTTCTCGATCCGCGTGCGTTGCTCCGGATGCTGTGGGCCGTAGAGCTCCGCTGCATGACGGCAGCGTGCGGAGTTGGGTCGCGCAAAACAAGAACGCAAAGCTTTCGTCTCGCGCTCGAGCATCTCACCGGAAGGCAAATTCGCCAGGGCGTGTATCAGCAGATCAGGGAAAGGCCGTTCCCGCGCGCCGACGCCGCGATCGCATCGGAGCGACGTGCCGCGCCGGCGCCGCAGCAGATCGCGATGGCCCTGCCATGACCGTGCGCCGCCACACCGATCTCTCCGCCTTCACCCGCCGCCTGACGCCGGCAGAGGTCGCGCAGCTGTGGTTCCGCCGTGGGCGCGAGTTCGCGCGGGAGATCCATGCTGTCCATCCCGATTTCCCTCGGCCTGGTCCGGACGGCCTCTATCTCTGCGCCGAGGTCGAGACATGGTTTGACCGCTGGCACGGCCGCCGCCAGAGTGCGGGCGCGCCAGACCGCGACGCGGAAGACGAAGCCTTCAGGATCGCCCGGCATGGGAGAGGATCACATCCGTCATCTGCTCATTAAGCGCGGGGGCCGCGGCGAGGCCTATTACTGGAACCCTAGTGCCACGCTGCGCGCGCTGGGCCTTGTTCCGGAGGCGCTTGGCACCGACTTTCCAAAGGCCAAGGCGCGCGCTCTCACGCTGAACACGCTGGCCGACGAGATGCGCCGTTCCTCGCGCACGGGCGACAACGGCCCGCTTCCGGGATCCACAGCGCTGCTGTTCGCAGCTTACGAAGCATCGGAGGAATTCGCGGCGTTGAAGCCGCGCACCCGCCACGATTATTCCTACTACCTGCCGAAGATCGCGGCCGAGTTCGGCCACCTGCCGGCGACGTCGCTGACCGCGCGGGTGATCAAGACCTATTACAAGCGCATCGCGCGCGAGCGGGGCACGACCTGGGCGTATCACATCCTGGGCACGCTGCGCGCCGTGCTGTCCTGGGCGGTATCGGAAGACTGGCTCCTGCGCAACCCAGCGCTCGACGTGCGGATCAAATCGCCGCCGAAGCGCAACGTGGTCTGGGCGCCGGCCGAGGCCGCGGCCTACATCGAAGCAGCCCGATCACTCGGCTGGCATTCGATCGCGGCCATGGCGATGGTCTTCGACTGCATCGCCCAGTCGCCGGTCGACGTGCGCACGCTCACCGCCCGCGCCTATGACGGCGCCGCGATCGCGGTGACGCGCGCCAAGACCGGCGTCAGCGACGCACCGATCCCGCTCTGGCCGGAGGTCCGCGCCGCGCTCGACGCCTATCTCGAGACGCGCCCCACGCTCCATCCCGATGCGCCGCTGTTCGCCCATGACCGCACCGGACGGCCATGGGTGGAATCGTCGCTGCACAAGGCCCACGCCGCGGTGCGCAAGGCGGCCGGGCTGCGCCAGGCGCTGCAGATGCAGGACTTCCGCCGCACCGCGCAGACCGAGGCCGGCGCCGGCGGCGCCACGGTCGACGAGATCCGCGCGCTCGCCCGGCACTCGACAAGGCAGGCGGGCGAGCATTATGTCATCCCCGACCCGCGCTTCGTCACGTCCGCCCAGGACAAGAGGCTCGCGCAGAGAACGAAGACGGGGCAAAAGTCAGAATGAAGATTCCGGCGTGTCAGAATTTTCAACGGAGCTGTGGCCGAGAGGCTGAAGGCGGCGGTTTGCTAAACCGTTATACGGCTTAAACCCGTATCGAGGGTTCGAATCCCTCCGGCTCCGCCAACCTTAAGCGCGATTGCGTGCGTCTTCGACTTTAAGCGGCACAGCCGGCTTGCCGTAAAGTTCATGAGCACGTGCTTGTGACAGCGACTCATACCAGTTCTGAAACTCCGGCGAGAGCCAATGGTGGCGCGCCGCCCAATAGGATTTGAAGCCGGAAGTCGCCGCAAAATCGGTCGCGGTTTTCTCGACGTTATGCCAATGCTCCTTGTCAAGTTGTCCGTGCCGCCATTGAAGGCGTGCGCCTTCGAAGAAGCGCAAAGCTGCGCCGGCATAGGCGTAAAATCGAACGCGTTCGTCGTCTGTCAGGCTTTCAATGTCGTCGACTCCCAGCCTCCAGACCCGCGCAAAATCTCCGCTTTCGACAACTTGCATCGTTATCTGTAGCCAATTGTTCGAATGAGCCTGTGACGCCCCGGCTCTTACAGCCTGTGTGTTTTGCCTCAACTGAAATCCGACGAAAATCAGCGAGCCGAGCACGGCCACGCCACCGATGAAGCTGCCGATGGCTGCAAGGTCCGAAAGCGACATGGGATGCCCCCTGAGCCCACATTCCCCGGATGATTCCCGGCTGGAACGGACGATAGTGTTTTTCCGAGGCTCGATGAAGCCTCGGATGGGATCAACGAAGCTGGCAGCGCACACGCGCAAGGAAAATCGCGCATATCGGTCTGATCATGCCCTGCTGCGATACCGAGGCACGCCTTTGGGGCCGCCACAAACGCTCTACCGCGTAACCTGTTCAACCGCCGGCACGGGTGTTCCCGACCATGTGAGCCGGAACACGCTGCCTTGCGCGACGGACTGCACGGCGTGCGGCCATAGGACCGCAAAGCACGTGCCTCCTGAATGGCGAACCGATGGATAGATGATTCCGTTGATCCCGCGGGCGAGCACAGCTCTGGCCAGCACATTGCCGAGTTTGTAGCCGATCGCCGGATCCGGGTTGAGGCAGGGATGATCGCCGGCGGCGCGAAGGTCGAGATACTCGCCGGCCAGGCTTGCATGCAGTTCGGCGTAGTCGACCACCGCGTTGTAGTCGCCGGCGCGCTCCAGGAATCCCGTCATGTGGAAGGTGACTTCTGCGAGGCAGGTCTCGACATCCAGCGCGGCGTACCAGGCGCCCCGATCCGGCCCGTTGAATCTGTTGAGTTCCCCGGGCTTTGCATAAGCGAAGCTCGCGTTGATGAAGGCTTCGTGCCGCACGCCGTGAATCAGCTGCCCGGCCGGGATTCCCTCGATCCCATGGTGTTGCGCTATGAGCCGCGCGCTCGTCGCCGATTCGATTTCTTCCAGTTCGGACAGCTCGTCGCGTGAATCAACCAGCGCTTTCAAAACAGAATCGCGAAGGCGCGCGGAGGTGACGAGGCGGATCGTATGCGGGAAGGCATCCCTGATGACCGGGATGCCTTCAATTTTTTTCGATTCAGATGCCGCCGCGGACGGCATCGATGTAACGGCGCACCTCCAGCATGCGCGGAATGCCGCCCTCGATCATGGCATCGATCGGCCGTTTGTTTTCAAACAGGGGACCGTGGTTCGCGAGCTGTGGCCATCGATCGGCCATCGAGTCGGCAAAGAGAAGGTGCAAGCCCTTGAATGTTCCCACGAGAGCCGAAACGCGCGTCAGCTGATCCTGCGAAAAAGGATCCGTTCTCCCACCGCGCTTTGTGCGCTCCCACGTGCTTTGAGAAACACCGAGCAACGCGGCGGCTTCCCCGTTTGAGAGACCCCAGTGTTTGGCCAATCGTGCAAACGCCTTCGAAGCGGTGCCAGACAGTCTGTTCCGGCTGTCGGCATCCGAAAACGTTTGGAGTTCGATCTGGGCGGCCTTTGGTGCGGTTGCCTGATCCTTTGCCATGCCACGTCTCATGACGTGATATATAACGTCATTTGACGTGAAGGTCAAGTCCGATCGAGACTATCCGCGCCACACGCTCGCCAGCCAGGGTTGCCGGTCGCGCGGCAGGCCGGCGGGGCGATAGTAGTGCGCAAGCTCGAGGAATCCCGCCTCTCGCATGAACCGGCGCCAAGCTTCGAGATCGTGATAGACGCAGTAACGTCCGTGATACCAGCCTTCCTCGTTTTGGCCGTGGGGGTTCGAGCTGAACAGCACGCCGCGCGGTTTGAGGGTTGCACGCAATTCCTGCAGCACGCGGGGCAATTCCTGGCCCGGGACATGAAACAGCGAGGCGTTGGCGAAGATGCCATCGAAGCGGTTGCCCGGGAGATCGAGCGCGAGGAAGTTCTGCTCCCACACTTCCCCACCCTCTTCGCGCGCCATGGCGGCGAGACGCGCGGAACCTTCGAGGCCAACAGGGGCGTGTCCGAGTTCAGCAAACGCCTTGAGATCGCGCCCTGGCCCGCACCCAAGGTCGAGGATGGCCGCAGGCGGGTTTGCCTCGATGTGTTTCAGCAGCGCCGCAATATTCTGGCTGACATCGTGGTCGTGTGTGCCATCGCGGAAACTCTCCGCGTGTTCGTCGTAATGTTGCAGCGTGAGGCTGGCGACGCGTTTCAACGCATGCGCATTTGGCTTCGTTGCCAACGGCCTCACCATTCGCTCGCGGTCCATCCCGTTGAATATAGCGCCTGGTTCCTGGCCGTCGTCTGGCGAACCATTTGTTTCGCATTCCCCGATCGACCGCCAAATTATCGTAGTTAACGCGGGAGGAATTCCAGCGCGAGTCCGTCATTTGATGCATGCTTTGCTCAATCCGTACAGCCTGCCCATAGCCAATTGAATCGTCAGGGCCCGGGAATAAAGCGCTGCGGTCGTGCGTCTTAGAAGAGCCAACAGGTGGAGCGCCCCTGGGGAACTGTGTCCGCTCGCCCGCAACTAGAAGGAGTCAGGTTCATGAAAATTCTGCGTCTCGCCGCCGGGGCATTTATTTCCGGCGCAATTATGCTCGCCGCGCTTCCGGCCTCGGCCGGAATGGTTTCGCCGGCGAAGTTCAATCACCCGGGCAACATTCTGATCTCCGACCAGTTCAACAACCGCGTGATCGAGGCCGACAAGAACGGCAACATCGTGTGGTCGTGGGGTCTCGGTCCCATGGATTTCTCCGCCAACTCCATACTGGGCGTGAACGACGCCGAGCGCGTGGGGCAAGACACGCTCATGGCCGGCACGGGAATCCCCGCGGGCGTCGATCCGAATTGCCCGGCCGGTTGCGCGGACAGCCGCGTCATCCTCGTGGATCCCAGCGGCAATATCGTATGGCAATACGGTCAGTTCGGGGTGAACGGTTCGGGCCCTGACCAGCTGAACGCCCCGGTGCAGGCGACCTGGGCGCCCGACCAGACCGTCTACATCACCGATCAGGCCAACCAGCGCGTGATCCAGGTCGACATGGATCAGAATATCCTGTGGCAATACGGAACAACCGGCGTCTCAGGAAACGGTTTTGATCAGCTGAACAACCCAAATTCGGCAGAGCTGCTCAAGAACGGCAACGTCCTGATCGCCGACGAGAGCAACAACCGCGTCATCGAAGTGGACAAGACGACTCTGAACATCGTGGCGACGTATACCGCGCAGGGCACGATGAATGCCCCGGCTTTCGCCAGCCGCTTGCCCAACGGACAGATCCTGGTCGCCGACGGAGGGAACAACCAGGCCATCATCGTCAACAAGAACGACAACATCGTGTTCCAGTACGTCACGAACACCCAGGTCGGCAGCAATCCCAGTCCGGCGCCGTCACGCGCCATCAGAGCAAGAGGAACGAAAACTCTGATCAGCGATCAGTTCAACAATCGCGTGATCCTTGTCGACATGAAGGGGAACCTTCTTGCCCAATTCGGCAATCTCAACACGATCGGTTACGGTACGACGAGCACGCAGCAAGGCCTCTATGCGCCCTATGATGCAAAGGTGATCGGCGACTACACAGGCCTCACCCGGCCCTAAGAACCGGGACACCCTTCGACGGAAAAGCCCCGCTCGCGCGGGGCTTTTTTCTTTTGGGATCAACCGGAACAATCCCCCGGGCGTTGAGATTACTGCTCTCAGGTTTCCGCAACCCGTTTGGGCGAATCCCGCTTCTCCAGTTCGCTGTTGATCTCCGCGCCGACAAGCATGATCACAAGCGATAGCCAGATCCAGGTGAGGAAACCGACCGCCGCCCCCAGCTCTCCGTAGACGCGGTTGTAGCTGCCGAAATTCTGGACGTACCAGCTGAACAGTTCCGTCCCCAGGAGCCAGAGTACCGACGCAATCGCGCTGCCCCAATTGATCCAGCGCCACTGGGCGTGCTTCCGGTCGGGACCGTAGCGATAGATGACATCGAGGATCAGGACGCAAATCACAAAGGAAAGCGGCCACACAAGAATCCGGAACGCCGCCGCGACCTCACGTCCATCGGGCATTTGCGCCACACTGTCGGGAATGAACAATCCGAGGGCAAGCGCGACGCCCACGACACATATCGCCACGATCGTGAAGACCAGCACTTCGATGGTCAGGCGCAGAAAGCTTCGCGTTTCGCGAACCCCGTAGGCCACATTCAGCGCTTCGATCACGGCGCCGAAGCCGCCGCTGGCGCTCCACAGTGCAACGAGCGAACTTCCCGCAAATGCGAGGCTGAGCTGGCCCGGCTTCTGGGCGATCAGGCGTTGCAGCTCGGCTTTAAGGATGGCGACGGCGCCACCTGGCAGGAATCCCGAAACGAGTTCGAGATCGCGGACGATCGCCGCCCGGTGGCCGAACAGCCCATACAGTGACACCACTGAGGCGATGGCGGGAAAGAGCGCCAGCAATACAAAGAAGGTGATGCCGCCGGCCACTGTCAGAATGCGGTCCTCCGAGAATTCCGCGTAGAGGCGCTTGAGGAAGCCCCAAAAGCTCGCGGGTCTTTCGGCTGGCTCGCCGCCGTTCGCGCGCTTCTCTGTCTGGTCCATCCCCAACCGTTCCCGCTGTGTGGCCGGTAAACGCGCGAGAGCGGGCGCTTGTTGCGGAGAGAAGGGGGCCGGCATGTTCGTTCCCGAAGAATCAACGGCCCCGGAAGAAACACTTTCCGTGCGCAGCGAAATAGTCGATCCTGACGCCGAAAGGAGACCCGATGGCCTTTAGACCCAATTACCGAGCCGAACGCGCGCAGAAGAGCCGCGCCAAGGACGAGAAGAAGCAGGAGAAGCTCAAGCGGCTCGAGGACGCTTCGGCCAAACGCAAAGCGTTGCGGGAGGGCGAGCCCGGAGCCGATCCGGGCGGGAGTGACCTGCCCGCGGCCGGCGAACCTTCGGAACGGCCTCGCGAATAGGGCGCATGCTTGCTCGAAATCTTCGTCGATGCCGACGCCTGTCCGGTGAAGGCCGAGATCGCGCGCGTCGCCGATCGTCACGGTCTTGACGTCTACATTGTCAGCAATGGCGGCATGCGGCCGAGCGCGCACCCCCATTTCCACCACGTCACGGTCGAAGCCGGCGCGGATGCCGCTGATGACTGGATCGCGGGCCGCATTCAGCCGTTCGACATCGCCGTAACGGCGGACGTGGCGCTGGCCTCGCGCTGCCTGGAGAGGAAAGCCTCTGTCCTCGGCCCTTCCGGCAAGCTTTTCACGGAAGAAAGCATCGGCCTCGCGCTCGGCATGCGCGATCTGCACCGGTATCTGCGCGAAGCCACCGGCCAGCAAACGCTCCATTCCGGCTTCACGAAACAGGACCGCTCGCGTTTCCTGGGAGCGCTCGAAACTGAAATTCAGTCCCTCAAGCGCCGCGCCGCGTCTCGTTCGACGGGCTTACAATGAGAGAGCGTCCTCGTGGGTTTGGTGCTGCTGAACGTCCGATCGCGCCATGTCAATCCACGCTTCGTGGAAATCGTCCTTGTAGGATATGACCTGACACTACCGCGATATTTCTCGCACATCAATTCGGTTGGGACTTTGTAACTTTCATAAACACGTGAATCGGACGATGTTCATTGGCGGCGGGGGCACCATGCCGCACAGATTGAGATGAACAACAATTGAGATGTTCGTACTCTATCGCGGCACCGTATTTCCGCACTGATGAAGATGCCGCGATTCGCTATTGCCCGTCACGCGATAATGAAACGTTAATGGATAAGGGCAATATTCTGGTATCGGGGCGGAACTGTTGGAGACACAAGATGCGCCTCTCATGGCAGGCCGAAGACGTCCTCGGAATTTTTCGCCAGCTTGACAAGCGGCCCGGCCAGCACGTCGGTTACGACGAGTTGTGGCACAGATTGGCGTCTGTGATCATGGTTGCCGATGGCGTAAAGGCACTCGCGGAGGGCGGACTCGTCATCAAACAC
Source organism: Rhizomicrobium sp. (assembly GCA_035567755.1). Classification (GTDB taxonomy): domain Bacteria; phylum Pseudomonadota; class Alphaproteobacteria; order Micropepsales; family Micropepsaceae; genus Rhizomicrobium. Next base: position 195,267 of record DATMPH010000013.1, on the reverse strand, counting down.
GATCACGACGCGGAGTTGACTAACACGGGTTATGAACTGATGCGAGCAGCCTGACGCGTAGAACATGTGCTCGCAGGCGGGACGCAAATTCGACCAAGCATGATCCGCACCCCGCCGAACGGTTTTCTCTCGCCGGGAAGCAACCAGGCCTTGCGCGGGACGAGTTCTTCGCATTGCATCGCGCCCATTCTCACCATCCAGTACATCGCAATGCCATGGTGAATTTCCTTTGCCCCCGGAAGCACAGGCGTTTCAGTGTGAAATCTGATGCGATGACGAAGCGTCGAGTGACTGGCTGCCCAGTTCCAGGAAAGATGCTCACGGCGAATGGCGGTTTTTGAATCCTCGATTACCTGTCCCGATTGCGGGCACCGCGCGAGCGAAACGATGCCGGCCGATGCCTGCCTGTTCTTCTATGACTGCAAGGGATGCGGTGCGCTGCTCAAGCCAAGGACAGGCGATTGCTGCGTGTTCTGCTCCTATGGTGATGTGCCTTGTCCGCCGGTACAAATCATGGGACGCACGGACGGAGCATGCTGCGGATGACTAACGAGGCAGCGCGGAACGATTGGGCGCGCCAGCCCCTGAGCGTCTGCCTCTGGTGGGGACTGCCGGTCGCCATCGGAGCGTCCGCAAGCTTTCTGCACCTTTCGTTTCGGGCGGATGCCGGCCTTTGTGCCGTGCTGTTTCTCTGGATGGCAACGGGCTGTTTGCTCAATGCAATGCGCTGTCATCGCCTGCACTGTTACATTTCGGGTCCGGTACTGCTCGTGGGCGCGATCTTTGCGGCGCTCACGGCGGCAGGTGTGATTCAAGTGAGCCTGCGCATGTTCGACAATGCAGTCGGCGCGACGCTCATATTGGCGCTGCTTTCGTTGGTGCCGGAGATTGTCTGGAAACGCTATGCGCGATAACAGGAAGTGTAGCGCTTCGAAGAAGAAGTGGGGGATTAGCAAGGGGACGGCGCTGCAACGATTGCCATTCAGGCGAAAGGGCTCATCCGTAGCGCTGAAGCAGCCATGACGGAACTTCGCCTGATTTCAGCTGCGCACCTCCCGCAGCCGATGTGCAATTGCAGGCAGGTTCCCCAACCCTCAAGCCAAATTGGCCAGCAAACTCAAGCTGACTCGCCACCCGTGGGTTGACTTGTCGGTATTCTTCCCGATATACGACACATCCTCGCGGTCGCACCGCTCGCGCTGTTTGCATAGCGCCAGTCACCGCGAAGGCCAGATTTTCAACTCACCGTTCGCTCCAAATGTGCGTGGAAGACGGCAAATTGCCGTAAGCGCCTTTCCGGCGCTCCCGTGCATGTAAGGAACAATTATGACGACCCCGACATTTCTTTCGCTCGGCGTAGCCGAGCCCATTCAACGTGCGCTCACGGCCGAAAACTATCTCGAGCCGACGCCGATCCAGGCGCGCGCGATTCCCCTCATACTTTCCGGCCGCGACGTGGTGGGCATCGCCCAGACGGGCACCGGCAAGACCGCAGCCTTCGGGCTTCCACTGCTGCAGCGCCTCGCCGCAGACCGCACCAAGGCGGGGCCCCACGCGGTGCGCGCGTTGATCCTCGCGCCGACGCGCGAGCTCGCGCTGCAAATCCATGACAGCCTCGGCCGCTACGGCCGCCATCTCGGCCTGCGCCTCGCCGTCGTTCTGGGCGGCGTCAATCAGAGCCGGCAGGTCGAGGCGGCGCGCCGCGGCGTCGACATCCTGGTAGCGACGCCGGGACGGCTGCTCGATCTCGTCAACCAGAAGCACATCCGGCTGGGCGCGGCGACGACGCTCGTCATCGACGAGGCCGACCGGATGTTCGACATGGGCTTCATTCGCGATGTCCGCCGGATCGTTGCGCAGCTCCCGCGCGAGCGGCAGTCGATGCTGTTCTCCGCTACGATGCCGGCCGATGTCGCGCATCTGGTGGCGGAAGTGCTGCGCAATCCCGCGCGCATCGACATATCGCCCACCGCCGTGACCGTGGACCTGGTCGAGCAGCGCGTGCATTTCGTGGCGGAAAAGGACAAGCGCGCCCTGCTGCTCGATCTGTTGCGCGACCATGCCATGACCCGGGTGATCGTGTTCACCCGCACCAAGCATCACGCGAACCGGGTGGCCGAACTGCTCGGCAAGACCGGCCACCGCGTGAATACAATTCACGGCAACAAGTCGCAAAACGCGCGCCAGCATGCGCTCGAAGGATTTCGCACCGGCCGTTCGCGCATTCTGGTTGCCACCGATATCGCTTCGCGCGGCATCGACATCGATGACGTTTCGCACGTCATCAATCTGGACATTCCCGACGTGGCCGAAAACTACGTGCACCGGATCGGCCGCACCGCACGCGCAGGCAGCGGCGGCACGGCAATTTCGTTCTGCGATCCGTCGGAACGCGAATCGCTCAGGGCCGTCGAGCGGCTGGTGAAGCGGCCGCTTGCGGTCGCGGGCGGCGAACGCCGGCCGCCGGTCTTCGCGCAGATCGTGGAGCCGAAAGCCGCGCCCAAGACCGCCCGTTCCGCCGAGCGGCCACGCAGCCGCAAACGGTTCCGCAACCGGAGAAATTCTCCTAGAGCCGCTTAGAGCGCAATCGGGTGAAGTGTGCAGCACTTCACGCGCAAATTGCGCGAAAATCGAGGAATTTGGAGCATGATCTGATTTAACGTAATCGGATCATGCTCCAGAGTTCGAAAACAAGGATCCACGCCGATGAAAAAGAAGAAATACGAATTGCCGCGCCCCTACTGCGCGCCAACCAAGGACACGCGCTTCGCGGGCACTTTCGAAGTGCTCGTGCCGGCGCCGGGCCGTTCGAAACCGCATCGCGTTCCCCTGCAGTTCGAGTCCGAGGAAAACGCCGAACGCTGGATCCACAGCGCGGACGGCAAGGAAGCGATCGCAGGCCTGCTGGCGAACAGCGGAAGTTAGAGAGAGTGATTTTGTTCTCTAGCATGCGCAGTTTGCGACAACATTGTTTCTGCACCATCGAATCCGGATACGACCTTGGCAGCCGATCACGGGCGCGTTCAGGAGTCTAAAAAACGGGAGTGGTTGTTGCGGCGCCACTCAGTGTATTTGTCGCCAAATGCCCCGAGCCGGCTTAGTGCAAAAGCCAGGCTGTGCACTATTGTTGCGGCGGGTGCACTTAGCGTGTTTTCCGGTATCGCAGTGGCGGGTAGCACTTTGACGATTTTTCACTGTCGCGGCAGCGGGTGCGCTTGGTACATTGTCCGCTATCGTGGTGGCAGGTGCACTTAGCGCATTTCACTGTCGCTGCTACGGGTGCAATTGGCAGAGATCACACCGACCGCAGCGGCTGCCAAGTAGCTTTGGCGGACCAGTTCGAATCCCGTGCGCCGATGCCAAAGTGTGCGACGCAGACTTACCCCGCCTCGGAATTCTGGAAATCTTTGAGGACCTGATTCTCGAGCGCGTCGAAATCGGGAATTGCTGCCTGCAGGAATGCGCGAAGCTGAGCTTCGTCGCCGGCGCCGTAGAGAAAATTGTACTCGTCCAACGCCGACTCGGACTCCAGTTTGTCGAGGATCATATCGTCGAGTCTGGATTTGACCTGGGCCAACAGGTCCGTACGGGACTGCTCTGTCAGTCCCCTTTGCCGGATAAGCTCGGAAACGAACCCATTCACGTCGGCCATCTGCTTAACCCTTTCTTGGCGTGCATCCGAAGGCCAGCAAATAGCGGAAAAACGCTAAAAAATGCCTTACCTCCCCGCGCTGCCGGTGATCGTTCCCTTGCGCCCAAGCCATCCTTTCGCGATGAGGGCGCAGAGAAATCGCTCAAGCCACTTTGAGCGGCGGCCGGCGGATAGTGACTCTGTCTCTTTTTCTACCCGACGCCGCAGATGTTTACGAACCGGGCCAATCTGTAAGGCCTGCTCGACCGGACGAACTGCCTAAACCGCCAACAAAAACGGTGGTACCAGAGAGTTGATCCATTGGCCTCGAACGTCCATTGGCTTCGAAAAGTAGCGGTGTGATAGAAATGCGGGTCCCCTCGGGAGCACAGTTCGGTGATTGTACATGCGAGTTGATCTACGTGAATTGCTTCGTCTGAAGCCAATAATGCATCCGACGCGACTCGTCTCAACTTCGATTTCGCAGGGTTGTTTGCGTGTGGCCGTGCGTGGATTTCCATGGTGGCGCCACGTATCCGACTCGCAGGATGAACAACTCAGCGAATTTCTGTTCGAGGGCCTCGCTAACGGTCAATTATCGATCGAGGATTTTGGCAACGCATCAAAAGATCAGGACGAAGTGCTGGAGACTTTCGAGGTTTGTTCTCTATCAGAACTTGATTGGGCGCAACCAAGTGGATTTGAGATTTGTTCAGGGCCCCTAGGAATCCCGTTGAATTTGTATCTGCGGGTTGATGATTTCCTGGGTGCGGTTGATGCCTATCGCGAGCCGAGTGAGTTCTTGAACTATCCATCGGGGCAGCTCGCTCAGTTCGTCAAAATTACCTCGTCGAATTCGTATCTTGTCGGGCGCGGCCCGAAGAGCATTCTTGAGATCGTGTGCAGCGAACTCGACGAGCAACGCGTCCGCCTATAACGTGATAGTAAACCCGGTCGCGCCAAATGCCAGTCTATTAGTTCGATGGGGAAATCGCGAGATCGGCCTGGTTCCATGTGGACAAGCCCAACTCCGCACGCCGTGGCGCCTGCTGAGGGCGGTGGCAAATGGCTGATAGTGTATTTCGATACAAATCCACTATCGAACTCGGGGCGCCACGGCTGGCAAGCTCAATGTCCAGCCTCTGAATTAGCGCGTTCGTGCCTGAGGCGCCTTATTCGGCGGGGACTTGAGAAGCGCACGAATCTTGTTCGCATCAGCGAGTGTTGCGGGATTGTAGATCACCATGTTGAGATCGGGCCGACCGTCCACGGCGAACGCCGAAAATTCCATCGAGAGGGATCCGGCGACAGGATGGTGCAGGACTTTCACGCCATCGCCATGCCCCTGCACATCGTTGTCACGCCACATCGCCGCAAATTCCGGACTTGTTGCGCAAAGCTCGTCGACAAGCGATTGGACGTTACGAGCAGCGCCCGCGCGCGCCACATCTGCGCGGAACGATGCCACCACATACCGTGCAACGCTTTGCCAGTTTGACTGAGCTGCGCGGACGCGCGAGTCCCGGAACATCAGGCGCAACACATTGCGTTGCCCGTCCGGCAGCGTGCTGTAGTCGGTCAGCACGGCCGCGGCGGCCCTGTTCCACGCGATCACATCCCATGTGGCCGTGCGGATGAAAGCGGGGCTGTATTCCAGCGTATCCAACACGCGTTGCAAACGCGGCGTGATGCCGTCCGGCGCGTGATAGCGAACTCCAGGTGGCCGGCCCAAGCCGAGCAGAAACAAATGCTCGCGTTCCACGTCGGTCAGCATCATGGCGCGGGCGATGCGGTCGAGCACATCGGCGGAGGGTGCCCCGCCGCGTCCCTGTTCGAGCCAGGTGTACCAGGTCGCGCTGACATTCGCGCGCTGCGCCACTTCCTCCCGCCGAAGGCCCGGCGTCCGCCGCCGCCTCAGCGAAAAGCCAAACGCCGCCGGATCGAGCTTGGCGCGGCGATCCTTCAGATAATTCCCAAACTGGTTCGCGCCCGTCATCCTGTTAGTATTTATACCTGTATAACATCACTACTTTACCCGAATGCAGAGAGTATCAATATCCCACCCGTCTGAACAGGGAGTGCTTCTCATGCGTGTATTTGTTACCGGCGCGGCTGGATTTATCGGCACGGCTACAACCAAGGAATTGATCGCGAACGGGCACGAAGTGCTCGGTCTTGCCCGCTCCGACGCCAATGCCCAAGCACTTGAGAAAATGGGTGCCAGGGTCCATCGCGGTTCGCTCGAGGATCCGGGCAGCCTGCGCAAAGGCGCCAGGGAAACGGACGGCACAATCCATCTCGCCTTCATCCACGACTTCACGAAATTCGCCGAGAACGGACAGATTGACAAGCACGCCATCGATGCCATGGGCGAAGTGCTGGCGGGATCGGACAAGGCCTTCATCGTCACGTCGGGCACGCTGATGGTGGCGTCTGGCCGGCTCGCCACGGAAGAGGATCCTGTGACGCCCGGCTTGCCCCGCGTGTCCGAAACCGCCGGACTGGCCTTTGCCGCGCGCGGCGTGCGCTCCATGGCCGTGCGGTTGCCACAGGTGCATGGCGGCGACGGCAAATGCGGCCTGGTCAACTGGCTTCTCAATATCGCGCGGGAGAAAGGCGTTTCGGCCTATGTCGGCGATGGCAGCAACCGCTGGTCTGGGGCGCACCGGCTGGATGTGGCGCGCCTTTACCGCCTGGCGATGGAGAAGGGCCACGCCGGCACCAGCTATCACGCCGTGGCGGACGAAGGCGTGACAGCGCGCGACATTGCCGAGATCGTGGGCCGTCATCTGCAGTTGCCGGTCGCTTCGATCACGCGTGAGGAAGCCTCTGCGCATTTCGGGATGATGGCGATGTTTGCCGGAATGGATGGCGCCGCTTCAAGCGCACTCACGCAGCAACGGCTGGGATGGAAACCGACCCAGATCGGGCTGATCGCCGACATCAGCCGGCCGGGTTATTTCGACACCTGAGCCGCCCGCCGCAGCGGCAATATCCGAGTATTCGGAACGCCGACGTAAAGAATACGGTGACGTGAGCTACATTCACCAACCACCTGGCTCAAACCAGTGTCCCCGGGTTTACCCACCAAAGCTACGGGGGCCATGGCTCAACGACGCGGCAACAACATGCGTCTCGGATACTTCAACACGGCGACGTCGTAACGGCTGCGGGGAGGACGCTGCCCCTTTGGCTCTAGCTCAGAATGAGGCCCTCAGGGTGAGCCCGTCGAACCATGCGCGCCATCGGCGCGTTCGTCCTGCGCATCCCCCCGTTCCCTCAGCAAAATATTAACGCAGCTCGTTTAATGAAAATTACGAGGGAATCTTGACCGGGGTGATTCATGCGGAGCGTTCTTCCCGCATTTCTGGCTTCCATGGCGCTCGCCTGGCCAGCTTTGGCGGACGATCAGGCTCCTCCGTCTTCGATGGCCGAGCAGGGCATGGCGATGTTCGATTCGGGCAAGCTGCTGGCCACGGGCGGCGTCAGCCAGCTCGAAGGCGCCGGCGGCGGCGGTTTGACAACCTGGGCGTTGATCTCCGGTTACGGCACGCGTGACGGCCTGGGCGCGAACGGTCATTTCACCTACATAGGTGTCGGCGATTATTCGCTGTGGACCGAGGGCGCCGCGATCGGCCTGTTCGACCGGGTCGAGCTTTCCTACGCCTATCAGAGCTTCGATACACAAGATGTCGGTGCGAAACTCGGCCTCGGCAAGAACTTCACCATCGATCAGGATGTCTTCGGCGCCAAGGTCAAGGTTTGGGGCGACGCCGTCTACGACCAGGACTCCCTGCTGCCGCAGATCTCCGCCGGTGTTCAATACAAGCACAACGACAAGGGCTGGCTGATCTCAGCCATCGGCGGCAAATCGGCGGACGGCACCGACTTCTATGTCGCCGCGACCAAACTGTTCCTCGCCCAGAGCCTTCTCGTGGACGCGACGCTTCGCGAAACGAAGGCCAACCAATTTGGCTTCCTGGGCTTCGGCGGCGACAAGAACGACAGCTACTCGACAGAGTTCGAAGGCACTGCGGCATACCTGTTGAGCCGCAATTTCGCGATCGGCGGGGAATACCGCACCAAGCCCGACAATCTGGGGATTGCGCGCGAGGACGATGCGTGGGACCTGTTCGCGGCCTATTTCCTCAACAAAAACCTTTCCCTGACCGTCGCCTATGTCGATCTCGGCAACATCGTGATCGAAGATCATCAGCGCGGCGTCTATGTGTCGCTGCAGGCCGGACTGTGAACAGGAGGGACGGAAAATGAAAATCGCAAAATTCGGCACGGCGCTTCTGTTCGCGGGCTGCAGCCTTGCGCTCGGCCTGGGCGCAGCGCGTGCAGACGACACGCTGTTTCAGGACCTGGGCGGCAGGGATGCGATCGTCAAGATCGCCAGCGACACGACCGACAATTTTCTCGCCGACGAACGCATCAAGGCGACCTTCGACAACACGAACATGGACCGCTTCCGCAGACTCCTGGGGGAGCAGTTCTGCCAGGTCGCCGGCGGGACGTGCGCCTACACGGGCCGCAACATGCACGATTCGCACAAGGGGCTGCATCTGACCAATGCCGACTTCAACGCGGTCGTGGAAGACCTTCAGAAAGCGATGGACAAGGACGGCGTCCCCTTCGCCACGCAAAACCGCTTCCTCGCGCGCCTTGCGCCGATGCAGCACGACATCGTGACGAAGTGAGCTTAAATGCAGCGGCGACATTGGGCATCGCCGCCGCCGCGCTCTTCACCGGCGCGGCAGCGGTGCTGGCTGATGACGCAAACACCATCGTTCAGAACGGGCGCGCCTTCCATCCCACCGAAATAACCATCGCAGCAGGAACGACGCTCGACTTCAGCAACCAGGATGATTTCCTTCACCAGATTTATGTGGATACGGAAGGGTTCAACTACGATTCCGCGGAACAGCAGCCCGGAGAGGTCTTCCACATCACCTTCCCGAACGCGGGCACATTTCCGGTGCGCTGCCACATTCACCCCAAGATGCTGTTGACCGTGCACGTGAAGTAACCTTAACGCGCTGTTCCTACTGCACCTCCAACACTATTTAATTCTTCAGAAACCCGGGTTGACGGAGGATGACCAGCCGGAAAACCGGTGCGGTGCGCGGTGCGCGCGCCAGCGGCTGCTACCCGGAGCCCCGGTTGGGTACGCGTCTGCGCCATTCGATAGGAACGAAGATATTCGTGGCCTTCTTCGCCATGGGCGTCATCATCGGCGCACTCGGCGCCTATGGGTATTGGGTGCTCGCCTCCGCCGGCAACATGGTGACAAGCACCTATGACGGGCCTCTCATGGCCATCAACTACGCGCGCGCCGCCAGCGTAGACTTCGTGCAGATGCAGCAGGCCGTCCTCGAGCGCAAGTTTGCATCAGACGCAGACCGTGTGCGGCTGACGAAAAAGATCGACGATCTGTCGTCGACCTTCTTTGGCGATCTCGACGTGGCGCAGGAGCGCCTCGATGCCAATGACGAGCTGAAAATCGTGCGCCGGATCCGTGCTCTCGTCACGCAGTGGCGACAAAGCTGGCGCGCAGCCGAGCGAAGCGGGACGGAAAACAATCTCGACGCGCTCGACGCGCAGATCATAAGCCAGTTCGACATGCTCGTCGAACTGAACGCAGATCACAGCTTTGTTGGACGGCGGATGGCGGTGTGGGCCATCGGCGACTTCAAATATGCCATGATGGGCGTTACGGGGATTGCGGTGCTCCTTGGACTGGGCATCACCCTGTTTCTGGCCCGCCGGATCATGCGGCCGCTGCGTTCCGCGGTTACGGCCGCCGACCGCATTGCCGACGGCAGATTTGAGACACCGATTCCGGAATCCGGCAGCGACGAAACCGGCGCCCTGCTCCACTCCATGGCGGTGATGCAGGACAATATCCGCACGATGATGGAGCGGGAGAAGACGCGCGCCGAATCCGCCGAAGCGCGGCTCGCCAGAGCGCTCGAGACGTCAGGCGAAGGCGTCGTCCTGGTGGGCCGCGACGGTCGCATCCTGCTCGTCAACAGACGAATGGGTGATTTCTTTCCGAGCATTGCTGAAAGATTGGCGCCTGGCCTGGATTTCATGGAAGCTTCACGGCTCGCGCAGCAGGATCTTGCGATCGAGGAACAGCTTCCGACACCCGCGAGTCTCGGTGCCGGGCGCAAGGCGCGCCCTCTGGGTACCGCCGAACGCCGGCTCAAGGACGGACGCTGGATCCGCAGCACCGGAAGCCGCACGGACGACGGCTGCCTGGTCTTTTTCGTCAGCGATTTCACGGCGGTGAAGGAGCGCGAAGAAAATTTCCGCCGCGCCCAGGCGGCGGCCGAAGCGGCGAGCGCGGCGAAATCGCGCTTCCTCGCCAATATCAGCCACGAATTGCGCACGCCACTGAACGCTATCATCGGGTTTTCCGAGATTCTTTCCGGCCAGCTCTTCGGCGCACTGGGCAATCCGCGTTACGCCGAATACGCGCTGGACATCCAGCGCAGCGGACTGCACCTGCTGGACGTCATCAACTCCGTGCTGGAGATTTCCAGGAGCGAAGCCGGCAAGCAATCGCTGAAGGCCGAGCCTGTCGATCTGCGCTTTGTGCTGCGCGACTGCGCCAAGATGATGGCGAAGCAATACTCGGAGGCGAAGATAACGCTCACGCTGAACGAACCTGCTGAGGCGATGCAGGTAGCCGGTGAAAAAGCGAAGCTTCGCCAGATATTCCTCAATCTGCTTTCGAATGCGATGAAGTTCACGGAGGCTGGCGGCGCGGTTTCCGTATCGCCGCATCGAACCGGAACCGCGATTGTCGTGGATGTCGCGGACACAGGCATCGGCATGTCGCCGGAACATCTGGAGATCGCTTTCACTCCTTTCGGACAGGTCGACAACAGGCTCGAGCGAAAATACGAGGGCACGGGTCTTGGGCTGCCGCTGGCGAAATCGCTGACCGATCTGCATGGCGGCACGCTCGCCATCGACAGTGCGCCCGGGCAAGGGACGATCGTGCATGTCCGCCTCCCCGAGATCGAGGGCAGCGAAGCGCGAAGCTACGCGGAAGCAGCGGCGTGAGGCGGCCAGGATATCCCGCCTGATTGTGGCAAGCCGCAAAATTTGAAAATAGGATGGGAGGGCAGTCGCCCGCCTGACGGAGGGGAAGTGCTGGACGACGACCTCAGAAGCCGCTTGATGCCCGGCGAGAGAATTCTTTGGTCGGGGCAACCGCTCCGGGGTTTGCTACTTACAAGCCGGGACATTTTCCTCGTGCCGTTCAGCCTGATCTGGTGCGGCGGCGCAATTGTCTGGGAAGCGGCCGTTCTTGGCCTGCTGAACCGCGCGGGCGCGCATTCGCATGCGCCGTTCTTTTTTGCGCTGTGGGGCGTGCCTTTCGTTCTGGTCGGGCTCTACTTTGTTTTCGGGCGCTTCATCACAGACGCGTTGATACGGCGCAGAACCATCTATGGCATAACCGACAAGCGCGTGCTGATCCTGCGAGACGGCATTTTCAACAAGGTCGTCGCGCTCAACATCGACCGGCTGCCCGAAATTGCCATTTCGGAAAGGACAAGCGGCCGCGGCACAATAATTTTCGGACCCAATCCCTCCCTGCGGATGCAGCCGGGTGTCTCCGGCTTTTTGCCTTCGCTCGAAGCAACCCCACGATTTCTCGAGATCGAAAACGCAAGAAGCGTGTTCGACCAGATACAGCGGTTGGCCGCGCCCAGGAAATGATCGTCGACGCATCCTCGTCTGCAATCGTAACGGAACGGGCGCTGAACGCGATTGCCGGCCGAATTGTAGCCGGAGCAAGTGCGGTCACGAGTCTCCGCCAATTGTCCGGCGGGGCGAGCCAGGAGTTGTGGCGGTTCGAAGTGGTAAACAATGATCGCTCGATTCCCGCGATTCTACGCCGCGCGCCGGGCGGCGTGCGCGTCTCGCCAGTGGCTGTCGGGCCGGAGACGGAAGCACGATTGATGTCGGCGGCGGGAGCGCGCGGCGTGCCTGCCCCGCCGGTGCTCTACGTGCTTGCTCCCGAGGATGGTTTGGGCCGCGGTTTCGTCGCCGGCTTCGTCGAAGGCGAAACGTTGGGAGGCCGCATCGTCAAGATCGAAGCTCTGGCGTCCGCACGCGCGGTGCTCGCGCGCCAGTGCGGACAGATCCTCGCACGCATTCACGCGCTTGATGCCAACGAATTTTCAGACCTGCGCCGCTTCACGCCACCGGAACTGCTCGACGAATGGCAGGCCGCCTATCGTGCGACCGAGACTCCGCGGCCCGTGTTCGAGCTGGCGTTCCGCTGGCTGAGAGCGAATTGCCCCAACCCGCCGGAGCGACCGCGCCTCGTGCATGGGGATTTCCGCAACGGCAATCTGATCGTGGGGCCAGACGGCGTGCGCGCGGTGCTCGACTGGGAGCTCGCCCATGTGGGCGACCCGATGGAGGATCTCGGCTGGCTCTGCGTCAATTCCTGGCGCTTCGGCGCGATGGAGAAGATCGTCGGCGGCTTCGGCGAGCTCGTGGATCTGTTCGCGGGCTATGAAGCGGAAGGCGCCGCGGCGGATTTTGCGTCGATAGGTTGGTGGGAAATCTTCGGCACGCTTCGCTGGGGCGTGATGTGCGCCGGCATGCCACGCGCGTTCGGGGAATTCGATCGGACCGTCGAACGCGCGGTGATCGCCCGGCGCGCTTCGGAAACGGAGATCGATCTGATGCGATTGCTGACAGCGCACCCGGCGCATTGACCGATGCAGGACCAGCCGCATCCGCATGAAATCGTCGCCGCGGTGGCGGAATTCCTTCGCGCGGAATCCCATTCCACGTTCCAGCAGCGAGTCGCCGGCAACGCGCTCGGCATCGCACACCGCCAGCTCGAATACGCGCCATCCACCGACGGGATAGAATTGGCGCGATTGACCGCGTTGCTCGAACATGGCGGCGCCCTCGCCGATTTGAACCGCGAGTTGGCGCAGGCGATTGCAAGCGGTGCGATGGATCTCTCCACGCCGGGCCTCGCCGCGCATCTCTGGGAGACGACCCTCGCAAAACTCGCCGTCGACCAGCCGACCTATTCCGGCTACCGCGCCGCACTGCGCACCCTTCGACAAGCTCAGGGCGAGGAGTAAGAACGAGTCACCGCCAAGTCGCCAAGAGCGCCAAGGCGCCGGTACCGATCTTTAAGATTCACAAGGAGACAGTGAGGCGATGAGGAAGAACCGCGCGCCGGCGGCGCGCAATAATTCTCACTGCCTCATCGTCTCCTTGTGAAATTCTTCTTGGCGGCTTGCCGTCTTGGCGGTTCACTCTCCCTCCCGACGTGCTCACCAAGGGCCTTACATGGACTTCGCTCTGCCACAGGATCTTGTCGACTACCTCGCCGAGCTCGATCGTTTTATCGAGACCACAATCAAACCCATCGAACAGCGCGACGACAATATCCGCTTCTTCGATCACCGGCGCGAACATGCGCGCACCGACTGGGAGAACAACGGCTTGCCGCGCCCGGAATGGGAGGCCTTGCTCGCCGAAGCGCGCGAGGCAGCCGACGATGCGGGTCATTACCGTTACGCGTGGCCCGTGGAGATGGGTGGCAAGGGCGGATCGAATCTTGCCATGGCGGTGATCCGCGAACATCTCGCGGCCAAGGGTCTCGGGCTGCACAACGATCTGCAGAACGAGCATTCGATCGTCGGCAACAATCCCTTCGTGCTGATGTTCCGGAACTTCGCCACCGAGACGCAATTCGCGATGTATGGCGAGAAGCTGCGCAGCGGCGAGATCCGCACGGCGTTCGGCCTCACTGAACCCAAACACGGCTCGGACGCGACTTACATGGAAACGCGCGCCGTGCGCGAGGAGCGGAACGGCGTCGCCGGCTGGCGCATCGACGGCGAGAAGATGTGGACGACCGGCATGCACGCCGTGACCCATGTCATGGTCTTCGCGCGCACGAGCGGTGAGGACGGCGACGCGCGCGGCATCACCGTCTTCCTTGTGCCCGCCAATCATCCCGGCGTGAAGATCGAGGAATGGCTGTGGACCTTCAACATGCCGACCGATCATCCGCGCGTCAGCTTCAGTGATGTGTGGGTCCCGGACGACGCCATGTGGGGCGTGGAGGGACGTGGCCTCGGGCTCGGCCAGAGCTTCGTGCACCAGAACCGCATCCGTCAGGCAGCCTCGTCGCTTGGCGCGGCGGTCTACTGCATCGAGGAGAGCGTGACATACGCCCGGACGCGAAAAACCTTCGGCAAGTGTCTTGCCGACAACCAGGCGATCCAATGGCCGCTGGTGGAGCTCGCAACACAGGCCGAGATGCTGCGTCTTTTGATCCGCAAGACGGCGTGGGAGATGGACAGACTGGAGCACAAGGAGATCGAGCGGCAGATCTCCGACAAGGTCTCGATGTGCAATTACTGGGCGAACCGTCTCGTCTGCGAAGCCGCCGACCGCGCGATGCAGGTGCATGGCGGCCTCGGATATTCGCGGCACAAGCCGTTCGAGCACATCTACCGCCACCATCGGCGCTATCGCATTACCGAGGGTTCGGAAGAGATCCAGATGCGGAAAGTGGCCGCATTCCTCTTCGGCTATCTCGGCCCGCGGAAGGGCGTGTTCGAACAGTAGTGGATCAATTCTAACAATTGACTCCCAATAAAATTGTCGTGGCCCAGTTTAACCGGGCCACCCAGCAGGCGCGCGTCCGCGCGGAAGATATGCACTCTGAGCGGTCTCGCCTGGGTGGCCCGCTCTGCGGCGGGCCATGACACCTTTTGGTAGGAAGTGCCGGAATCGATGCTCTAACCCAGCACTTTCGCCAGCGGTTCCCAGTAGTTGATGTGCCAGCCTTGCGCGAGATGTTCGGCGGCGTCGCCTGGAAAGCCCGTGTGGTCGAATACGAGCTTCGTTCCTGAGCCTTGAGTCGATAGGGCGAACTTCGCGATTGAAAAATCTCCCGGATCCCAGCTGCCCGCGCGCCACGCCTGGACGATACGTGCATATGGGACGAGTTCGAGGAAGCAGCCGGTGACGTAACCGCCGAACAGCGAGAACGCGCCGCCCACACGCGCGTCGATAGTTGTCGGCAAGGCACCGAGCACCTTCTTCATGTCAGAATTCATCGCCGCACTCAGGCGCACGACCTTGTCGAACTCTTCGGTCACGGTCAGGGCGCGGTACAGACGCGAAACGCTTGCCGCGAAGGTGACTTCCTGATGAATGGCCGCTGCGGAATGAGAGATTTCCCCACCGGCGGCCAATTGTGCGCTTCCGGCTGAAGCACCAGCCAGCGCAACTGCCGAGGCAGCGAGACCGGAGACTTCCCTGCGGGTAACGCGCATCGCGTTACATTGCATGCGGCGTCAGCCAGATGCGCGCGACGCCAATGGCTGCGATGATGAACAGAGAGAGACTACATATTCCGCCCAGCATCGCGCCCGGCAGACGCCTGTTAGGATCGGCCATATAGCCTGCGAGATAGATGACCCGCGAAACAAGCCAGATCAGCCCCACCAGCGGGGCGAGCCACGCCCAACCGATCGGATAGAATGCCGCCACCCAAAGGAACGGCAGCACGATTCCCATCTGTTCGAGCGTGTTGAGCTGCACCCGGTAGGCGCGGTCGAATTCCGGATGACCGCTCGTCGCCGGCGCCTGGATATTGTGCTTCTGGCGCATATTGCCGACGCGAAAGGCGGCGAAGAAATAGAACAAGCCGATCAGCAGTGTGACGGTGGCAGTCCACAGTACCACCGGTTCAGCGCTCATCATGTGATCCCCGACATGCAGAAGGCTGATTCGGGATATCACGTCGCTTCCGCAATGGGAATCCTCCGCCGCGCGCGGCGGGCAAAGAGCGCAAAGGGAATGCACGCGAGCCACATGATCGCGGCGTAAAGGCCTCCGGTCCAGTTCGCGTTCAGGAACAGAACCAGCAGGGCAAGATCGATCGCCAGCACGAACGCCGGCAGCCATGGATAGCCCATCGCGCGGAACGGCCTCGCAAGACCGGGCTCGCGCCGGCGCAGCACGAACAGCGCGAGGATCACGAGAATGAAAGATGCCGCCTGCAGAGTCGCTATGAGACCGAAGGCGAGGCCAAAAGATCCCGTCAATGCCAGTGCAATCGAACCGGCCGCTGTCGCGGCGATGGCCACAGTTGGACTGCCGCCCGTGTTCACGCTCTGAAAGACGGCCGGTAACAATCGGTCGCGTGAGAGCGCGAACAGGACGCGCGGCGCGCTCATGATCCCCGCATTCGAGCAGCTCGCCACGCTCAGAAGCGCAAACACGGCAACGATGGCGCCGGCAACAGTTCCGCCGACCTTGGCCAGAACGAGCGTAAAGGGAAGCGCGCTCTGCGCGACGCCCTGCACGCCGAGCACATGCAGGAGCGCACCGTTGATGCCGATATAAAGGGCGGCGGTCACCAACAGCCCGATTGCCATTACGCGCGGCAGACTGCGGCCGGAATCGGCGCATTCCTCGCTGAAGAACGCCGGCTCGAACCATCCCGAATAGGCGCCCACGATCAGCTGATACGCGGCGACCAGCCCCACCCAGCCCACGACAGGAGCCATTCGGGGAATGGTGGCCGGGATAGCGCGGACTGGCGCAACGATCAGGAATGCCGCGATGCAGAAGGCGAGCAGCGCGAGGGCTTTCAGAAAGCTTGTGAACTGCTGGACCGCGCGTCCCTCACGCAATCCCATGAAATTGGTGCCGAACATCGCAAGCTGCATGGCGACTGCGACGGCCGGCCGCGCATGTCCGGCCGCTGGCCAGAGCAGCGCCAGAAAATCCGCGAAGGCAATCGAGAGCGCGGCGATCGCCGCCACCCTCTGCATCCATAGAGTCCAACCGACAGCAAGTCCGCCAATATCGCCGAAAGCGCGATGCACGTAGACATACGGACCTCCGGCGCGCGGCAGCGCGGTGCCAAGCTCGGCGATGACGTTGGCCTCGAGTGCCGCATGGAGCAGTGCCACGATCCACAATGCGATAATCAGCCTCGCGTCGGGAACGTCGCGCGCGATCAGCGACGGCGCGCGCAGGATGCCGACACCGATGATCGCGCCGACGGCGACGGCAACGCCGAAGCCCACGCCCAGAATATGAAGCAGCTCTCCGCGCTCGGCGCGCGGATGAGCGGAAATGGCGGTCGCCATGCTTTGCCCCTTTTACGATTCTTCCGGCTCTTCCTCCGGACCGCGCAGAATCCACTCGCCCCGGCTGCGCAGTATGAAGAAGTAGTAGACCAGCGACAGCGCAATTACGACAAGATTCGCGATCAGGCTGAAGCGTCCGACAACGGGATCGAGCCAGCTGGTGTAGAGGATGTAGGCGAGCCCCAGGAGACCGATGATCGGCATCGCGGGAAAGAACCGCATGCGGAAGGCGGCGTGGGCGGTGGTGCCGGTACGGCGGCCGACGAGCGTGGCGACGCACAGTCCTGCATAGGTCAGCACGATGCCCGTGCCCGTTAGCACCAGGAGAAGGTTCATGCCCAGAAAGCAGGCGAGCAGCGATGTGCCGCCAGCTGCAAGCGTTGCAATCCAAGGCGAGTGAAAACGCGGATGCGTGCGCGTGAAGCCGTCGTTGATGTGGCGGTGCCAGGCGAGGTCGCGTCCTGTCGAGAAGAAGAAACGCGCGTTCTGCAGGAGCGTCGCGAGCACGGCGTTGAGGATCGCGAGGGCAACTGCAAGACTGATCGCCTGGTTGAGCAAACGGCCGCCGCGCGCGAGGACGAAATCACCGAACGGGCTCTGCGACGCGATCAGCGACTTGAGATCCGGCGCACCGACAAGCACCGCTGCAACGGGCGCCAGCTCGGTGAGCACGGTGATGATGACGGCCCAGAGAATTGTGCGCCCGATCAGGCGCGGCGCCTCGTGCATCTCCTCGGTGAAATAAATTGCGGACCCGTATCCGAAAAAGGCAAACACCGACACCGATGTGGCAAGGCCGATGAGCGCGAGCGGTGTTTGCTGCAGTGTCCCGCCCATGAGCGTGACGGGATGGATCGCAAGTTCGGTGATGGAGCGTTCCTGATGGAAAAAGCCGAGGCCAACCAGAATCAGGAGAGCAAGAATCTCGAGCACGAGAAATATCCCCGTCACCCACGCATTGGTGCGGATGTGGAGGACGGCAAGCACTGTTGTTGAAACGATGACGACGATCGCCACCGCAGTAGGGTCGAGGCCGGGAAACACCGCGCCAATATAGACGCCTGCGCCAAGAGCCAGCACGGCTGGGGTGAGCACGTTTCCGGCGAGGATGAGACCGAGCATCGCCGCGCCCCAGCCGGGACCGAGCGTGCGGCCCATCATGCAATATTCGCCGCCCGCAATGGGAAAGGCCGAAGAGAGTTCGGCGTAGACGAGCGCAATCGGAAATGAGAGCAGCGCCGCGGCGGCCATGCTGAGGAACGCTCCGGTGCCTGCCTGCTGGATGACGCCCGGCACGATGACGAAAACGGACGAGGCGGGCGTCACCGATGAGAGCGTCAGCAGCAGCGTGCCAATCACCCGCATGCTGCGTTTGAGCTTGCGCGGAGTGCCGGTGGCCGGCGCGGTTTGATCGAGGATTGCGGTCATCGCGCCGCTTCGGAGCAACGGCCGCAAAAGCTCAGCGCGGGTAGAGGATCACACGACACGCAATGTCAGCCAGCCAAGAGCCACAAACACCACGAGGAAGGTAACCCAGGCAGCCGCCTTTGTGGAATTCTCGCTTCGATAGCGCCGACTGACCCATTCACTCATCGCCGCCGTGGCGGCCGCGGCGAGCACGACTGTCGCCGCGATCATCAGAAGAACCCCGAGAATGTGCAGTCCCAACACGTTTCCGTGGCGCAGGCCGCCGCCGTGGCCGAAGCCGCTCATCAGGCGTCCATGGACGAGGTAAATCATCCGGCGATATTACACGCCGCCGGGAGTCGTGTTATGTTTTTGAAGCGGGGGGAGCGCTGCTACTTGTTGGCGGGAACCGAAAAATCCAGGACCACGAGCTTCTGACCGCTGCGGGAGGTCGAAAAGCTCGCACTTCGGCTGCCTCCCGGCTGACCCGTCAAGGTCGCAGTGACCTTGTATGAGCCGGGTTCGACCTTGAAGAGAACCCACGAACCGGCGCAGTCCACATTTGCGATCGCTCGGCCGCCGGATCCCGTCAGGACGACATGCGCGCCGGACAGAAATTGGGCCCCGCCATTGGAGAACTCGATGCGCACCGGATAGGCCTGCCAGCGCGGATCCTGCTGCGCTTCCGCGCCGACACCCGTGCACACCGTCTCAATACCGCCCACCGAAGTCGGGGTGTCCATGGTCATGGGGTCCGCTTGCGCCGGCCAGAACCAGCCCGCGACTCCGCCCGCAACGACCATGCCCAGCGCCGCATACACGAATCTCATCGCTGCCTCCTCAAATAGCTCCCGGCGCGCAGCCCGGCGCTCAGTGGTGATAACGCGGCAGCGCGCCCGATCGTTTCGCGGAGCAAGGGGCGGACCTGCGTCCGGCGCATGCCCGAATCGCGCATGCTCGCTCCGCCCAGCGAGAGGAGACGGCTATGCCCGTGCTTCACCAGATGCAGATGTCCGGCAATTGCTACAAGGTTCGCCTGACCGCGAAACAGGCGGGCGTGCCGCTCGTGCTGCGCGACTATCCCGAGCTCGGAACCGAGACGCGCAAGCCGGAATTTCTCGCCAAGAATCCAAACGGACGCGTACCCCTGCTCGAATGGGAAGACGGACGCACCCTTCCGGAATCCGGTGCCATCATCTGGCACCTCGCCGAAGGTTCCGCTCTCGCGCCGGCAGACAGCTGGTCGCGCGCCGAAGCCCTGTCATGGATGTTCTTCGAGCAGTACAGCCACGAACCCTATGTTGCGGTCGCGCGGTTCTGGCTGGCCTATGCGCCCAAGGCCGAATTGGAGAAGAAGCGGCATCTCATTCCAGAATGGCATGCGAAAGGAAACGCCGCGCTCGCCGTGATGGACACGCGGCTTCGCAATCGCGACTGGTTCGCGGGCGATCGCTATTCCGTCGCCGACATCGCGCTCTTTGGCTACACGCATTGCGCGGATGAAGGCGGCTTCGACATCGCTTCATATCCCGCCGTCGCGCGGTGGATTGCACGCGTGCGCGCGCAGCCCGGTCATATCCCGCTGTCGGACAGCTGGTAGCGGGCACGCTTGCCAAAAATCGTCCGAAATCCTATATGGCCGCCGGTTGAGGCCGCGCGGGCCAGAGAAGAGTTTCATGCGCGCCGGCGGATGCAATAGCGAAGATGGGTTGGTTCCTCGTCGCGATGCAGACGGACTGGAGTGACGACGACGCTTTCCCTGAAATGAGACGCGACTTCGACAACGTGGCGGACATGGTGTCAGCCGACGAACAATTCAGGAGAAAGCCGCAATGACGACCGGGCAGGTCAAATTCTTCAACACCACGAAAGGCTTTGGGTTCATCGCGCCGGAAGGCGGCGGCAAGGACGTGTTCGTGCACGTCACCGCCGTGCAGGCAGCAGGTCTCAGAGGACTCAACGAAGGTCAGCAGGTCAGCTTCGACATTGAAACCGATCAGAAAGGACCCAAGGCGGTCAATCTCAAGATCGTCTGACGTTTCCCGATCTGAATCACACGGCGCGGAACGCAAGTTCCGCGCCGTTTCGATTCGGGTGCGAGTGAGCCTCCGTCGCTCCTTGCTGATTGTCATGGCCCGCGCAAGCGGGCCACCCAGGTGAAAACTGAAATCCGCATCACAATTGCGCGTGGTCGATTTAAGCGATTCGGTCGTCCCGTCACTCCCAGCTGGGTGGCCCGCTTGCGCGGGCCATGACAAAAAAAGGTGGCGGCCGACAACGTCACTTTTTCGGCTTCCATAGAAAAGATTCCACCCGCGCCCGTGACGCGCGCCATGATACCCCTCCACGATCGGCTCCATCATGGAGCCTTCGAGCGGAAATTGTCAGTCATGAGCGAAAGCGAGTTCGTCTTTCTCTATTCGACCTTTCCCGACCCCGAGGCGGCTGAGAGGGTGGGCCGCGCGCTCGTCGAGGCAAAGCTCGCCGCCTGCGTAAATGTTTTCCCGCCGATGACCTCGATCTACGAATGGGACGGCAAGCTGGAGACTGCTCCGGAGACCGCGGTCCTCATCAAGACGCGGCGCGATCTGGTGGAGCGCACGATTGCGGCAGCCCGGCCGCTTCATCCTTACTCGGTGCCGTGCTTTCTGACTTTGCCGATCGAAGGCGGCAACGAGGATTACCTCGCCTGGGCGCGGGCGCAGACCGCTCCTTGAACCCGCGCCTTCTTTTCCTCCCCCAACGTGGGGGAGGAAATATGCGAGTGGAGCGCCTCCACGGACTGGGCTATCATTCGACCTTCGTTGGTCGCGGAGGGCGCATCATGGACATCGCGCGCAAGCTCGTTGCCGAATTCCTGGGGACGGGATGGCTGGTACTCGGAGGCTGCGGTAGCGCGGTGCTCGCCGCGGCGGTGCCCAATCTGGGCATCGGCTATGAAGGCGTGGCGCTTGCCTTCGGCTTGACTGTCGTCACCGGCGCCTATGCGTTTGGCCATATTTCCGGCGCCCATTTCAATCCGGCGATCAGTTTGGGCCTCTGCACCGCCAGGCGTCTCCCCGTGCGCGATCTGATTCCATACTGGATCGCGCAGGTGGCGGGTGGCATCGCCGGTGCGGCCATTCTCTACGCCATAGCGAGCGGCGCCGCGGGCTTCGACGCCTCGAATGGCTTTGCGAGCAACGGCTATGGCGAACACTCCCCGCAGGGCTATTCGCTGCTCGCCTGTCTCGTCTGCGAGATCGTGATGACGTTCATGTTTCTTATGGTCGTCCTCGGCGCGACATCGCCGAAGGCGCCGCTCGGCTTTGCGCCGCTCGCCATCGGGCTCGCGCTCACGCTGATCCACCTGATTTCGATTCCCGTCACCAACACCTCCGTGAACCCGGCACGATCGACGGCGGTCGCGCTGTTCCAGGGCAGCTGGGCGATCGGACAGCTCTGGGCTTTCTGGGCGGCGCCGTTCGTGGGCGCAATCCTCGCCGGTCTCGTTCATCGCTGGCTGGCCCCGGGCGATCCGCCGAGCATCCGTCCCGAAATGTAGGCGGCTTGCCTTCGAGGGCTGCGGGCCGTCTGATGACCGCAAGGTCAGGCGGAACAGGCATTGGGTTACCAGACGCCCGCTCATACGGATCTCCTCGACGCAACAGCGCTCAGGCGGGACCTGACCGCGCTCGCGCATGCCGAGCCTGACCAGGAACGGCGCCGCAAAGCCGCGCTTGCCCACATAAAGCCTGTCTTTCGGGAAGCCAGGACACGCATCAACCGCCGAATCGACAACGGCGATTTGCCGGGGATGGCGGCGGCGCGCGCGTTGTGCGGCGTGCAGGACGCGCTCATCCAGGTTCTGTACGATTTCGCCACCAAGCATTTCTATTACGCACAGAATCCGACGGAATCGGAACGTCTCGCAATCGTTGCGACGGGCGGTTACGGCCGCGGACTGCTCGCGCCCTGGTCAGACGTCGATCTCCTTTTTCTGCGCCCCTTCAAGACGACGGCATGGGGCGAGAGCGTGATCGAGCTCATCCTGCTCATGCTATGGGATCTGGGCATCAAGGTGGGCCATGCAACGCGATCTCTCGGCGATTGCATCCGGCTTGCCCGCGAGGACATGACGGTTCGCACGTCGCTGCTGGAGACGCGATTCGTGTGGGGCGAGGCGCCCCTTTGGCAGGAGTTGCGCCAGCGCTACTTCGCCGAAATCGCCGCCGGGAACGGACCGGACTTCGTTGAAGCCAAGCTGGCCGAGCGCGAAGTGCGCCACAGGAAACAGGGCGAGAGCCGCTACCTCGTCGAGCCGAACATCAAGGAGGGCAAGGGCGGGCTGCGCGACCTGCAGACACTCTACTGGATGGGAAAATATCTCTATCGCGTCGACGATCCAGCCGATCTGGTCGATCACGCAGTCTTCACGCACGACGAATACAAGATTTTTCACGCGGCGGAGGCGTTCCTGTGGGACGTGCGCTGTCAACTCCACCGCGCCGCCGGCCGCGCGCAGGAAAGGCTGACTTTCGATATCCAGCCGGAGATAGCGCGACGGCTCGGCTTTACGGATGCGAGCCCGCGCCGCGCCGTCGAGCGCTTCATGCACGCCTATTTTCTGGCGGCGAAGGATGTGGGCGATCTCACCCGCATCTTCTGCGCAGCGCTGGAAGAGCAGAATAAGAAGAAGAGGCCTGCATTGTCACGCCTGGTACCCGGGTTCCTGAAAGCTCGTGCCCCGGGCGACCATTTCTTCGTCGAGAACGGGCGGCTCAATGCGCGCGAGGATGCCTTCGCGCGCGATCCGTGCAATCTGATCAGAATCTTTCACCTCGCCGACGTGAAGGACGTCGACGTCCATCCCCACGCGCTGCGCACGATCACGCGTTCGCTTCATCTCATGACCGACGAATTGCGCGAGAACCCGACGGCGAACCGGCTGTTCCTCGAAATTCTCACCTCGCGCCGCGATCCCGAGCGGGCGCTCCGGCGGATGAACGAGGCCGGCGTGCTGGGCGGTTTCGTGCCGGCGTTCGGCCACGCCGTCGCGCTCATGCAGTTCAACATGTATCATCACTACACGGTCGACGAGCATCTCATCCGGGCGGTTGGAATTCTGGCTGCGATCGAGCGCGGCGAGTTCAGGCAGGACAATCCGCTCGCCAGCGAACTCGTCGGCCGCATCAAATCCCGCGAAACGCTCTACTGCGCCGTTCTTCTCCATGACATCGCCAAAGGCCTGGAGGGCAACCATTCCGAAGCGGGTGCTGCAATCGCCCGGGCGCTTTGTCCGCGCCTCGGCCTTTCGGACGCCGACACCGCGGCAACGGTCTGGCTGGTGCGCAATCATCTGGTGATGAGCGACACTGCGCAGCGGCGCGACATCTCCGATCCCCAGACGGTGCGGAATTTCGTTTCTGTCGTGCAATCGCCCGAACTGCTGCGACTCCTGCTCGTGCTCACCGTGGCGGATATCCGCGCGGTCGGACCGGGCGTCTGGAACGGCTGGAAGGCGCAGCTGCTGCGCGATCTCTATCATGAGGCAGACGCAGTCATGTCCGGCGCGTCCGCGACCCCGGCACGCGCGGCGCGCACAGCCGAAGCGAGGGATGCACTGTCGCAACGTCTCGCCGACTGGCCCGAAGAGGCGCGCGCAGACGCGCTCTCCTACCACCACGACAATTACTGGCTTGCCTTCGACGACGCCGAGTTCGAACGGCACGCGCGGCTGAGACGGCGGGCGAAGGAGAGACATGATCTGGTCGCGCTCGATGCGAGGTTCGACGCGCGGCGCGATGTGGGAGACATCGCAATCTGCACTCCCGATCGCGCCGGACTGTTCTCGCAGATCGCCGGCGCCATCGCCATCTGCGGAGGCTCGATTGTCGAGGCCAAGGCGTTCACGACCGACGACGGTTTCGCGCTCGACGTGTTCGCGGTGCAGGATGGCGAAGACAGACCATTTGTGGAGCCGCGCCGGGTTGCGCGGCTGCACCAAACGATCGCGGCAATGCTGAAGGGCAACGCGCCGGACATGGCCGCGATCGCCAGACGCAGAAGGCGGTCCGAAGCGTTCGAGGTCAAGCCGCGCGTGAGTTTCGACAACGAGGCCTCCGCCGCCGCCAGCGTTATTGAAGTGGAAGGCGCGGACAGGCCCGGCCTTCTCTTCGACGTTACGCGCGCGATCTACGAACAGCGGCTGTCGATCTCCTCCGCCATCGTCGCCACCTACGGCGAACGCGCGGTCGACGTTTTCTATGTCCGCGACGAATACGGCCACAAGGTCGCCAACACCGAACGGATTATTTCAATTCAATCATGCCTGATGCGGACTCTTGTGAATGAGAAATAAATCGTTTGCGAGGATAAACGTAACCGCGCTGGTGCTAACCTCCCCCTTGTGGGGAGGTCGAAATCGCGGCACGCGATTTCGGGTGGGGGTCTGTGCGATGCGCCGTGTCCCCCACCCGAAAAACGCGAATGGCGTTTTTCGACCTCCCCACAAGGAGGAGGTTGGATGAAACATCAGCCGAAATTGAACCCTTGAACCGCCTCTCCCGCTCAGCGATAAGGCGCGGCCCGCAACGGAACCGCATATGACCGCGCCATCGCACAAGCCGCTTGTTTTTTCCGGAATGCAGCCCACCAACACGCTGCATCTCGGCAATTATCTCGGCGCGCTCAAGAACTGGGTGCGGCTTCAGCAAACCATGGACGCCCTCTACTGCGTCGTCGACATGCACGCGTTGACGCAGGATTCGGGCTATGGCCATGCGAAGGACATCGCGCAGGCAACGCGCGAGGTCACGGCGGCATACATCGCATCGGGCGTCGATCCGGCCAGGGCCGTCCTCTTCAACCAGAGTCAGGTCCATGAACACGCGGAGCTTGCGTGGGTCTTCAACTGCGTGGCGCGGCTGGGCTGGCTCGACCGCATGACGCAGTTCAAGGAGAAGTCCGGCAAGCACAAAGAGCGTGCCTCGGTCGGGCTGTACACCTATCCCGTACTGATGGCGGCCGACATTCTCGCCTATAAGGCCACGCATGTGCCCGTGGGCGAGGACCAGAAACAGCATCTCGAACTCGCCCGCGACATTGCGCAGAAATTCAACAGCGATTTCGACGCGCCCGATTTCTTTCCGCTGCCGGAGCCGGTGATCACCGGCACGGCGACGCGCGTGATGTCTTTGCGCGATGGCACGAAGAAAATGTCGAAATCCGACGAGTCCGACTATTCGCGCATCAACCTGACAGATGACGCCGATGCGATCGCGCAGAAAATCCGCAAAGCCCGCACCGATCCTGCGCCGCTTCCCGATTCGGAGAAAGGCTTCGAGGGAAGGCCGGAAGCCGAGAACCTCGTCAACATTTTTGCGGCGCTGGCGGACGAGTCGCGCGACGCCACGATCGCACGCTTCGCGGGGCAGCAATTCTCGAGTTTCAAAAACGAACTGGCGGAACTCGCAGTCGCGAAACTGACGCCGATCGCCGCCGAGATGCGACGCCTTCTCTCCGATCCCGCGGAGATCGACAGCCTGCTGCGCCGCGGCGCCGAAAAGGCCCACGCGCTTGCTTCTCCGGTTCTCGCAGAGGTCAAGCGGATCGTTGGATTCGTGAGCTGAAGGAATGACGGCGGCGCCCGAGCCAAAATTCGTTCTCGTCACCGGAGCCGCGAAACGGCTGGGACGCGCGATCGCGCTCGATCTCGCAAGAAACGGCTGGGACATCGCGCTTCACTTCAACCAGTCCGAACCCGATGCGCGGGAAACGGCCGACGCCGTACGCAATACCGGCCGCCGCGTGGCGCTCCTCAAAGCCGATCTCGCCGACGAGAACGCGACCTCCGCTCTGATCGGCCGCGCCGTCGCGGAATTGGGGCCCCTTTCCGCGCTCGTCAACAGCGCCTCGATCTTCGAGAGCGACGATTGGGCGAGCGCATCGCGTGCGTCGTGGGACCGCCACATGGCCGTCAATCTGCGCGCGCCTTTTGTACTCGCGCAGGAATTCGCGCGCCAACTACCGCCCGATACACGCGGCGCAATCGTCAACATCATCGACCAGCGGGTGCTGAAACCGACCCCGCAATTTCTCTCGTACAGCACGAGCAAGGCGGCTTTGTTCTGGCTGAATACAACGCTTGCGCAAGCGCTGGCGCCCAAAATCCGCGTCAACGCCGTGGCGCCTGGACCCACCATGATTGGTGCTCGGCAAAGCGAAGCGAATTTCCGCGGTCAGCGCGAAGCGACCGTTCTGGGTACGGGCGCCGAACCCCAGGATGTATGCGATGCCGTGCGCTACCTTCTCTGCGCGAGCGCGGTCACCGGACAGATGATTGCGGTGGACGGTGGCCAGCACCTGATCTGGCGAACACCAGACGTGAGTGGCGTGGAATGAGTAATCACGGAATTAAGCCCGGCTCCTGTTTTCCTCCCCCAACGTGGGGGAGGTGGTTTGCGGAGCGAAGCGGAGCAAACCGGAGGGGGGATTCCGCGCGATGCGCGCACCACTTCCCCCTCCGCCTCGCTGCGCTCGGCACCTCCCCCACGATGGGGGAGGAAACGAGTCCACCGATCGAGTTTCTTCCGAAAGCAACAGCATGACCGCCGCACCCTCACCCCACTTCGCCGACGCCGCGGCTGCGCTCCACCATGTTTTCATCCGCAATCTCGAACTGCTCGCCCATATCGGCATTCACGGCCACGAACACACCAAACACCAGCCCGTCCGCATCAACGTCGATATGGCGGTCGAAGACACCACGTCTCTCGAAGACAGGCTCGACCGCGTCGTCGACTACGAGGCAATCACCCTGCGCATCCGTGCCCTCGTTGCGAAGGGGCATATCAACCTCGCCGAAACGCTGGCCGAGTCGATCGCTGGGGCCTGCCTCGAAGACGCGCGGGTCAAATGCGTGCGCGTGCGCGTCGAGAAGCTCCACGCCGTCCCCGGCGCCGAATCCGCCGGCGTCGAGATCGAGCGGAAGGCCGCGCCTCGCTGAACGCGATACTATATTCCTCTGATGACCGACGTTCCGCCATCGGCTGAAGTGCGCGCGGCCCTCGCGCTTTCCGGCCCCGCACGCATTCAGACCTATCTGAAGATGCTGCCGGACGCGCCGGGCGTCTACCGCATGCTCGATGCGAAGGGCAATGTGCTCTATGTCGGCAAGGCAAAGAGCCTGAAGAAGCGGGTCGCCTCCTATGTGAAGACGGGCGGGCATATCGACCGCATCGCGCGCATGATTGCCGATACGGCCGAAATGCTGTTCGTCTCCACGGCATCGGAAACCGAGGCGCTGCTCCTCGAATCCAACCTGATCAAGCGCCTCAGGCCGCGCTACAACGTCTCCTTCCGCGACGACAAATCCTTCCCCAACATCCTGCTGAGGGAGGATCACCCCTTTCCCCAACTGCTCAAGCACCGCGGCGCCAAGGCGACCAAGGGCGTCTATTTTGGCCCCTTCGCCTCGGCGGGCGCCGTCAACCGCACGCTCAGCGCCTTGCAGCGCGCCTTCCTTCTGCGCTCCTGCTCCGACTCCGTTTTCGAATCGCGCACGCGGCCCTGCCTGCTGTTCCAGATCAAGCGCTGCAGTGCGCCCTGCACGGCGCGGATCGAGGCCAGCGAATACAGAAAGCTGGTCGACGAGGCGGAAGCGTTCCTGACTGGCAAGAGCCGCAATGTGCAATCGCGGCTTGTGCTGGAAATGAACGAGGCGTCCAACGCACTCGATTTCGAGCGTGCGGCGCGGCTGCGCGACCGGCTGAAGGCGATGAGCCATATTCAGTCGCATCAGGGAATCAATCCCACCACCTTCGACACCGCCGACCTGTTTGCCGCCCACGCGCAGGGCGGGCAAATTTGCGTGCAGGTGTTCTTCTTTCGCGGCGGACAAAATTGGGGCAACCGGCCCTATTTTCCGCGCGCCGACCACGAGATTGCAACCGCCGACGTGCTCGAATCCTTCATCGGGCAGTTCTACGACGAGCGCACGCCTCCGCCGCTGATCCTCGTCTCGGAATCGATGCAGGGAAAAGAGCTGCTCGCCGAAGCGCTCTCATTAAAAGCGGAACGCAAGGTCGAACTTCTTGTCCCGCAACGCGGCGAGAAGCGCGAGATTCTCGACATGGCGCTGCAGAACGCCCGCGAGCAGCTGGCGCGCCGGCTGGCGGAGAACAGCGCCCAGCGCGAACTGCTCGATGGCGTGGCAGAAACATTCGGCCTCGATGCCGCACCGCGGCGGATCGAGGTCTACGACAATTCGCACATCCAGGGCGCCAGCGCGGTGGGCGCCATGATCGTGGCGGGAGCGGACGGCTTCGAGAAGGGCGAATACCGCAAATTCAACATCAAATCGACTGATCTCGCGCCGGGCGACGACTACGGCATGATGCGCGAGGTGCTGACGCGCCGCTTTGCGCGGCTCGTCAAGGAATCGGAAGAACGCAGGGCCAAATGGCCCGACCTCGTGCTGATCGATGGCGGTCCCGGCCAGCTGGCGGTCGCGCAGAGCGTGCTCGAGGATCTGGGCGTCGAAGATGTCGCACTCGTGGGGGTCGCCAAGGGGCCGGATCGCGATGCGGGCCGCGAACACTTCCATTTGAAGGACCGTGCGCCGTTCCGCCTCGATCTGAAGAGTCCCGTGCTCTACTACCTGCAACGTCTGCGCGACGAAGCGCACCGCTTCGCCATCGGCACCCACCGGAAGAAGCGGGCCAAGGCTTTCGGCGCCAACCCGCTCGACGAAGTCGCGGGCGTCGGCGCGGCGCGCAAACGCGCGCTTCTCCAGCATTTCGGTTCGGCTCGTGCGGTGGCCGGCGCCAGTCTCGCCGATCTCGAGAGCGTGGCCGGCATCAGCGGCGCCCTGGCCCGCAAAATCCATGATTTCTTCCACCCCAGCGGGTGAAGTAAGTTTGCACTCGGAGGCGCGGAGGACGCGGAAAAGGAAGACTCACAATGAGGCAGTGAGGGCAGTGAGAACTATTGCGCGCCAACCCACTGCGCCGCGCGCGCAGCGCGGCGAGAGGCGTGCCAATCTCTTCTCACTGCCCTCACCGTCTCCCTGTGAAACCCTTCTTTCCCGCGTGCGCGCCTCCGCGTGGACGCCTTTCCTCCGTTGAAGGGGCCCAAGCGGAACATAACGATTTAAGGAGCGCAACTTGATCCGGAAAAGGCTCTAGACTGCCCGCATGATACAGCTTCCCAACGCGCTGACGCTCTTGCGCATCCTGCTGGTGCCAGTCTTTGCGCTTGCCTTCACGCTGCCCGGCGAGACGGCGCGGCTCGCAACTTTCGTGATCTTCTGCATCGCGGGAGCAAGCGACGTCCTGGACGGACTCGCTGCGCGCAAATTGCGCGCGCGCTCCGAATTCGGCCGCATGCTCGATCCGATTGCCGACAAGATTCTCGTCGCGGCTGCCCTGATGATGCTGGTCGCAAGCGGAGTGATCTCCGGCTATGAACTGATCCCTGCACTCGTGATCCTCGCCCGCGAGATTCTGGTTTCGGGTCTCCGCGAATTCCTGGCGACAGTCGCGGTCAGCGTGCCCGTCACCCGGGTGGCCAAAATGAAAACCGTGCTCCAGATGATCGCCATCGGCGCGATGATTCTCGGGCCTCTGGCGGACAAGATTGCGCCCGGCGCGATCAATCTTGCCTATGCGCTTTTGTGGATCGCCGCGGCTTTGACCGTCTACACGGGATACGTTTATTTCCGCGCCGGATTCGATTATGCGCGCCCTGACCGCGCAACGCCTCCGCCGCGGACCGGAGGCCAGGCGTGACGCTCCTCTATTTTGCCTGGGTGCGACAGAAGATCGGCCGCGGCGACGAGAGCTTTGCCCTTCCCGCCCACGTGCGTACGATCGCGCAATTGATCGAGGTGCTGCGCGACCGGGGCCCAAATTATCGGGCAGCATTTGCCGAGCCTGACCGGTTGCGCGCGGCACTCAACCAGGAACATGTCCGTTTCGATGCGCCCCTTCGCGACGAGGACGAACTTGCCTTTTTTCCGCCAGTGACGGGCGGATGAAAACGATACGCGTCCAGACCGCCGATTTCGACAGTGGGGCGGAATGTGAAAGGCTTGTGGCCGGCCGGACGGATATTGGCGCCGTTGTCTCCTTCACAGGGCTGGTGCGCGGCGATGACGGGCTCGACGCGCTCGCGCTCGAACATTATACGGGCATGACGGAGCGCGAGATCGCGCGGCATGTACAGCAAGCGGAGACACGCTGGCCGATTCTCGGCGTGACCGTGATACACCGGATCGGGCGCCTCGCGCCTGGCGAGCGCATCGTCTTTGTTGCCGTCGCAAGCGCTCGCCGCGCAGCCGCGTTCGAAGCGGCGCAATTTCTCATGGACTATCTGAAAACTCGCGCGCCCTTCTGGAAGCAGGAACATCGCGGAGCAAATGCGGCGTGGGTCGAGGCGAAAGAGTCCGATGCGGATGCTGCAATCAGGTGGCGGGAGTCCTGACGTTCCCGCGCACCTCGTTTGCATAGTCGTCCATCATCGCATCGGTGACGCGTCCCCGCGCAAAATGGTAGGGACCGATCTCCGATACCGGCGTCACTTCGGCCGCGGTGCCGGTAAGGAAACATTCGCTGAAATCCGACACTTCTTCCGGTTTGATATAGCGCTCGACGACCTGTATCTGGCGCGCCCGGGCGAGCGTAATGATGGAGCGGCGCGTAATGCCATCCAGGAAACAGTCCGGAATTGGCGTATGCAATGCGCCATCCTTGACGAAGAACACATTGGCGCCCGTCGCTTCGGCGACCAGACCGCGATAGTCGTACATCAGCGCATCGGCGTAGCCCTGCGCTTCCGCCATGTGCTTGGACAGCGTGCAGATCATATAGAGACCGGCGGCCTTCGACTTCGTCGGTGCCATGTCGGGCCCGGGACGCCGCCATTCCGAAACCATCAGCCGGATGCCCTTGCGCTTCTCCTCGGGGCTGAAATAGGACGGCCATGGCCACGCGGCGATAGCGATATGGATCTTCGATTTGGACGCGGCAACCGACATCATCTCGCTGCCGCGAAAGACCACGGGCCTCACATATCCATCGTCAAGGCCCTGCACGCGCCCGGCCTCGATGCAGGCCTCACGGATCTCTTTTTCCGTGTACGGAATTTCCATGTCGAGAATCCGCGCCGATTCGAACAGGCGCGCCGTATGTTCGGCCAGCTTGTAGATTTGGCCGGCATAGAGACGCTCCCCCTCGAAAACCGAGGAGGCGTAGTGCAGTCCGTGCGTCAGCACATGCGTCTTCGCCTCGCGCCACGGCACGAGACGGCCGTCGTACCAGAGCGAACCGTCGCGGTCGTCGAAGGGAATGATTGTCATGCGGAGACCCCGTGCGGTTTGCACTTGTTTCGAAGCCGCCGGAGGGACAAATTCGGCGCCATGTCCAGAACACGATTCTCCGACGGCGGGCCGGGACGGCCGGTCCCGGTATTTGATTTATATGTGCGCCCCGGCGCATCTAAGCAAGCGAAATGAATTCCGCCGCCGGAGATTCCCATCTGCTGGTCGTCGATGACGATGTGCGGCTGCGTGCCCTTTTGCAACGCTACCTCACCTCGAACGGCTATCGCGTGAGTGCCGCAGCCGATGCCGCCGAGGCCCGCGCGCTGATGAAGAGCATGGCCTTCGATCTCATGATCGTCGACGTGATGATGCCGGGCGAATCCGGACTCGATCTGACGAAGGCCGTGCGCGCGCACTCGCAGACGCCGGTCCTGATGTTGACGGCGCGCGGCGAGCCGGAGGACCGGATCGCCGGCCTTGAGCGGGGCGCGGACGACTACCTTGCCAAGCCCTTCGAGCCGCGCGAGTTACTTTTGCGCTGCGCGGCGTTGCTGCGCCGCACGACGATTCCGTCGCGCTCACCCCATCGCGAAGTGAAGATGGGAGAGGCGATGTTCGATCCCGAACGGGGAGAACTCCGGCGCAGGGGCCGGCCTGTGCGCCTCACCAGTTCCGAGTCCGCGCTCCTCAAACTCTTTGCCACCAATGCCGGGCGCCCGTTTTCGCGCATGGATCTCTGTGCCCGGCTTGGGGTCGCACTTGAGCGGTCCATCGACGTGCAGGTGACGAGGCTGCGCCGAAAAATCGAGGACGACCCAAAGCTGCCGCTGTACATTCAGACCGTTCGCGGCGTGGGCTACGTGCTCGTGCCGGATCGTGTAGGTTGATCTGTGATGGCGCGATTGCGGCCGTTCCGTCTTCTAAAGAAGCTGTCGCCGCGCGGACTGTTTGGCCGCTCGCTGATCATTATCGTCGCGCCGATGGTCGCGCTGCAGGGTATCGTGACCTACGCGTTTTTCGAGCGCCACTACGATATCGTCACGCGCCACATGGCGCACAGCGTGGCCGGAGACGTGGCGTTCCTGACTACTCTCGCCGAAACCTATCCTGCGGGTGGCGCGCGGACGAAACTTCTCGGCATGGCGGCCCATGCGCTCGGATTCGGGATTTCGCTTCAGCCGGGCGCACGGCTCGATGCGCCTTATCGGCATTCGAGCGTCGATCTCAAGAATGCGGTGAACGCCGTCTTTGCCAACCGGCTGGGTGCGGCCCACCCGTTCGCCTCGAATGCAAACGGCAACGTTGTCGATCTGAGCGTACAAGCAAAGGACGGCGTGCTGAAAATCGAAATTCCGCGCGATCAGGTGGTGGCATCGAATGCCGATATCTTCATCCTGTGGATGGTGGGTTCCTCGCTTGTGCTGATTGCAGTGGCGATCCTCTTCCTGCGCAACCAGGTCAAGCCGATAGAAAGACTCGCCCTTGCGGCCGACGCATTCGGAAAGGGCCGCGCCGTGCCGGACTTCAAGCCCTATGGCGCGACGGAAGTGCGCAAGGCGGCGCAGGCTTTTCTCACCATGCGCGCGCGCATCGACCGCTACGTGCAGCAGCGTACCGAAATGCTCGCCGGAGTGAGCCACGACCTCAAGACACCACTGACTCGCCTGCGCCTTCAGCTTGCGATGATGGGACCGGACGTCGACACGGTGTCCCTGCTCCAGGATGTGAGCGAGATGGAGCACATGCTAGATGAATATCTCGACTTCGCGCGCGGCGATTCGGGGGAAGAGGCCCAGGCTGCCGATCTCGGCGAGGTGGTGACCGAGGCGGCGCTCGCCGCGGCAAGTGCGCGCGCGGCGGGCGGCGACCGTCTGAACGTCGCCGCGCAATCGGGAATCCGGCTCGCCATCAAACGCAATGCGCTCAAGCGTTGCGCCACCAATCTGATCGACAACGCGCTGAAGCACGGAGAACGCGTCGATGTCGCGATCGCCCGCAACGGCCGTTTTGTCGAGATTCTTGTCGACGACGACGGCCCGGGGATTCCCGAAGCGCAACGCGAAGAGGCCTTTCGCCCGTTTCACCGTCTCGACGAGGGCCGCAACCTGCAGACAGGCGGAGTTGGTCTGGGTCTTGCCATCGCGCGCGACATTGCCCGTGCCCATGGCGGAGATCTCACGCTCGGTTCAAGCAAACTCGGCGGATTGCGCGCGGCAATTCGTCTGCCGGTGTAATCGGCAACCCACGCTTCAACACGCTCCCGGTGAGATAAGCGGCCTTTCTCGCAGTCGCGGGACCAGAGGCCGGGCTCGCAAGCCACGCCCCGTCCATCAGGGACCGGAGTCGCAAGTAGTTCAATTTGAATTCTGGACGGGCGGATTGACGACGCAGACGACCAGCGCCATGACGGCAGCGCCGTTCACATCATTTGGCAGATCCAATAACCACGCAGATTATCATTTCGCGAGTACGAGACTCCGCTCCAACTTGTCCCGGTGAGAAATCCGTACGCCGCCATAGCGGCGAAACATGCCGCTACGAAGGTAGGCGATCCGCCTAAAGCCCGAGCTCCTTCAGGATGGCTTCGCGCAAGCTTTGTGCCTCCGGGCTTGAGAGCTTGCGCGGATGCGGCAAGTTCACGTGGAGCGTGGTCTGGATTGTCGCCGGGCGCGGCGACAGTACCAGGACGCGATCGGCCAGGTAGATTGCTTCCTCGACATCGTGCGTGATCAACAGCACCGTGTGACGCTCCTCGCCAAGAATGCGCCGCAGCTCCTTTTGCATGCGCAGGCTCATCAGCGCGTCGAGAGCCGAGAATGGCTCGTCCATATACAGGATCTCGGGCTTTACCACGAGGGCGCGCGCAAGCTCGACGCGCTTGAGCATGCCGCCTGATAGTTCGTGCGGGTAGGCGGCCTCAAACCCCTTGAGCCCAACCATGTCGGTGTAGCGGTCTGCGAGCGCCGCCTTGTGGGCGAGACTGGCGCCGTTCAGGCCGAACATCAGGTTCTGTTGCACCGTCAGCCACGGGAAAACCGATCCGTGTTGTGAGATCACAATTCCCTTTGGACTCGGTCCGACGTGTTTGACGCCATCGATCTTCACTGCACCCCGATCGGGTCGCTCAAAGCCGGCTATGACGTTCAACAGCGTCGACTTTCCGCAGCCCGAGGGCCCGACGATCGCGACAAACTCGCCGTCGCGGACATCGAAGCTCACGCCACCGATGACTGGCAGCGCGCCGAAGCTCTTTGTGACACCATCGACGACAATTTTTTTGTCGGACTTTCTATCGGACATAGCGCCACTTCACCGTCTTCAGTCGCTCGAGCAGGCGCGTGGTGCCGTCGAGAAGCAGCCCGATAACGCCGATGATGATCATGCTGGCGATCACGAGATCGTAGCGATTGCCGGCGTTGCGCGAGTCCATGATCAGGTACCCGAGGCCGGAGTGCAGCGCGATCATCTCGGCGGCGACGACCACCAGCCACGCGACGCCGACACCGATGCGCATTCCGACTATGATCTCCGGCAGCACTGCGGGGATCACAACCCGACGGAACAGCACCCAACGCGACACGCCGAAATTGGCGGCCGCGCGCAAGTAGCGCCGGTCGATCGTGCGCACACCCGCCGTCGTCTGCACCATCATCGGGAACACAGAAGATATGAAGATCAGGAAGATCGGCGACAGATCGCCGACGCCGAACCAGAGGATAGCAATGGGGATCCACGCGATCGGCGAAATCGGCCGCAGCATCTGGAAGAGCGGGTTTAGCGTACGAAACGCACCGCCGACCCAACCCATCCAAAGGCCCAGCGGGATGGCAACCAGAAACGCCAGCCCGAATCCAATCCCCACGCGGAGCAACGACGCTTCTATGTGCTGCCCCAGGGTGCCGTCCTGCACGAGTTCCCATGCCCCGGTGACGACCTGCAATGGCGTCGGAAAGATCGGGCTGTCGCTCTTCGTGACAACGATCCACCAGATCGCGATCAGGAGCACGATCACGAGCAGCGGCGGCACGACCCTTGTCAGCCCGGTGAAAAACCCGGCAAGGGGACGCGAGGTATACATGCGTTCTCTTGTCGGAATTCTCTCATCCGCAATCAACACGAATTCCTTTGCGTCGTCGTTCATCGGATTCTCTCAATGATGTGCCACTCGGGCAGTCGTGCGAGACGCCAAACCGTGTTCGTCAGTTTTCGCAAGCGCCAGCGGAGGGTTTCCCATCCGGGCGCAGGAGTCGGTTCCACGATCACGTTGAGCTGCCCGCTGGCATGCGCGGTGCAGGTAAAACTGTACGTCGATGCTTTTGCGAAGGGCAACCTGAAGCTCTGGTCCGGCATTATCAGCGTCGGACCGAACACGTGCGGCACGTCGTCCTTGTTCCTGAGCAGCAGCACGTCATTGAGGCCGAGAGTCAGCCGGATCGTCTGTGGCAGGATCTCGATTTTCTCGCCTGCCATGCGACGTGCGTAGGTGCCGTGCGGAATCTCGAACAGCTCGTCGTGCGAAACCACCGTAATCGGCGCCAGCGCAGCCCACCCAAGTCCGCCGAGCACCAGCAACGCCAGCGCAATCGCGACCAACCGGCGTCGACGCGTCCGCGGTCTGCCGCGCGCACCAAGAGTATCCGAGGGCGACGTTGCATGCAGGAGGGTCACTGTACTAACAACAGCTTGATGTCGTGTACGAAGTCGGCAGCGTCATGCCCGAAAGGCATCAACGCCCGCAGCCTGCCGCCGCGATCGATCAGGAAAATTGATGATGTGTGGGCCATCACGTAGTCGCGGCCCGTGCCGTGCTTGACCGCCGTGACGCCGTACTTCTGTCGCACAGCCGCAAGTGCCACCGGTGTGCCCGTGGCGCCGATGAAACTCGGGTCGAACGCCGCGAGGTAATCTTTCATGCGGGCGGCGTCATCGCGCGCAGGGTCGACCGTCACGTAGATCACCTGGACCGCGCCGGCCGCTTTGCCGAGGCTGCTGCGGGTTTGAGCGAGCGTCGCCAGGGTGGTTGGGCACACCACCGCGCAATTGGTGTAGCCGAACGCCATCAGCACGATCCTGCCGCGGTAGCGCTCCAGCGTCACGTTTGAGCCATCGGAGCCGTGCAGCGAGAAATCCGGCGCCATATGCGGAGGATCGAACACACCCGCCCTCAACTCCGGCCCCGCACCCCAACTCGCGGACGTCGTCGTAGCGACAGTTGCGAGCACCAACGACAGCAGCAGAGCTGCCGTGTGGTTCATGCGGGCAAGGTTCGAACCCAAGGGATCAAAGGGGGATCGCGGCGGGATGCGCCGCCTTGGCGAAGGTGTCGTCCACATACGTCTGGTAAGGGACCGGATGGGTTAGCGTGCCGGCTGCCATGGACAGATGCATCAACTCATCAAACTCCTGGGGGATCAGCCGCAGGTCGCCATAGGTTACGCGGTCGGTCGGATTTTCCATCACAAAGCGGAGGATGTTGGGGTCCTGGTTGAAAAAATCACGGCCAGCGGCGATCGCGACTCCCTTGTTGCGGTTCTGCTGCTGCCTGTCGAGCCAGAGGCCGGCGCCGAGGACGTAGTTGACGAGATCCTGTACCAGCGGCCGGTTCGCCTTGATCAGTTCCTCGCGCACCGTCAGGACGCAGCAGATATATTTGGGCCACTCGTCGCGCGTCATCCGCAGCACCCTTGCGTAGCCGGCGCGCTGTGCCGTCGCGCCGAATGGCTCACCGGTGCAATAGGCGTCGACGCCCTTCACGTACAGGGCCGCCGGCATGTCTGCCGGTGCCATCTCGACGACCTCCACGTCCTTCGTCGTCATGTTCTCCCTGGCAAGCATCTTGCGCAGGAACAGGAAGTCGACCGCGAAACGGCTGGGAATAGCGATCCGCTTGCCGGTCAGATCCCGGAAATGCCGGTAAGGTGAATCCGTGCGCACCATGATCACGGCGCCGGAACGATGGCCAAGAGACACGATTTTGATCGGAATCTTCTTGTCGGCCAGGTCCATCACCAGCGGCGCCAGCATGAAGGCTGC
This sequence comes from Rhizomicrobium sp., assembly GCA_035567755.1. Classification (GTDB taxonomy): domain Bacteria; phylum Pseudomonadota; class Alphaproteobacteria; order Micropepsales; family Micropepsaceae; genus Rhizomicrobium. The sequence goes on along the minus strand of DATMPH010000013.1, from coordinate 157,727 downwards.
CTGGAGACCGCCAGACATCAGCGATTCCTTCACTTCGGGCCAACCATTGTACTTGCTGTATTCGAATGCGAACTGTGGCTTGCCGCTCTTGTCGGCGCGGTTCGCGACCGCCCTGGCGGCGCAGGCAACCGGGAGCGTCAGGCTGCAGGTAACCGCCAAGCCGCCGACCACCAGGGGCTCGGCCGCCGCGGCCGGAACAGGCCAGGTGATGGCCGGAAGTGCCGCGGCTGCCAGTGCACCGCCCAGCAGCTGCCGGCGATGGACGCGGCGCTCAATTCCGATAATTGAAGAATGCATCGAGGGGCCCTCGCCCATGATCTTGCCATGGGCATCTCTGGTTAACGATCCGGATGGATCCTTTGCGGCCCTCGAGCGCGCGGATGGATTGTATATTGCCGTGGACCCGGTAGCGCAATATTGAAGAAATTAGGAGGTGCGTGTGGCCATGGATGTCGAGGGACCGAAGGACGAACATCAGAACGCCCGGCTTGCGGGCGGTTCTATCCGGGACATCGTCATCGTCGGTGGCGGTACGGCCGGGTGGATGACGGCCGCAAGTCTGGTCAAGTCTCTGGCCAATCTCGGCGTCCGTATCCGGCTCGTGGAGTCGGACGAAATCGCCACCGTTGGTGTGGGCGAAGCCACAATCCCGCCGATCATGGATTTCCTGCGTCAACTCGGCATAGACGAAGATGAAATCGTCCGCGAGATCAGAGCGACGTTCAAACTCGGGATCGCCTACCGGGATTGGACGCATCCCGGTAGTTTCTACTTTCATCCCTTCGGCCCGACCGGATCCGGGCTCGGCCCGGTGTCTTTTCCCGCGTACTGGCTGAAGATGTTTCTCGACGGCAAGGCGGCGAGGCTCGAAGAATACTCGATCCAGGCCATGGCTGCCACACAAGGCAGGTTCATGCGGCCCGTCCACGCGCCGAATACCCCCCTCAACAAGATTACCTATGCGCTGCATTTCGATGCTTCGCTGTTTGCAAATTATCTTCGGCGATTTGCAGAGGCCCGCGGCGCAAAGCGCATCGAAGGCAAGGTTCGAAATGTCGATCTCGCACCAGAAGACGGGTTCATCCGTTCGATCTCGCTTGAGACCGGCGAGACGATTTCCGCCGATCTGTTTATCGATTGCAGCGGTTTCCGCGGCGTACTCATAGAGCGAGCGCTCAAGACCGGGTACGAAGATTGGAGCCATTGGCTTCCATGCGACCGTGCGCTCGTCGTTCAAAGCACACATGCGATGCCGCCTGCCCCGTACACGCTGGTGACAGCGCGGGATGCCGGGTGGCAATGGCGCCTCCCCCTGCAACATCGCGTCAGCAACGGGCACGTTTATGCAAGCGCCTTCCAGAGCGACAGCGAGGCGGAAAACCTGCTGCTCGCGAACATCGAGGGTGAACCACTGACGAGTCCTGTTCGCATCACATTCACGCCAGGCCGGAGACGGAAATTCTGGGTCCGGAACTGCGTCGCACTCGGCCTCTCGTCAGGATTCCTCGAACCCCTGGAGGCGACGAGCATTCATCTCATTCAGCGCGGGATCGCGATGTTGCTCAAATTCTTCCCTGACCGCAATTTCGAAAAGGCCGACGTTGAACGATATAACAAGGTCATGGACCTCGAGTTTGGGCGCGTACGGGATTTTCTCCTGATGCACTATACGCAAACAGAGCGCGCAGGCGCTTTTTGGGAATATTGCCGCGAGATTCCATTGACCGATTCGTTGCAGGAGAAAATCGACCTCTTCCGCAGCCACGGGCGCATTCTGCGCGAGGATTTCGAGATATTCCCCGTCCAGAGCTGGTTCTATGTCATGATCGGGCAAAACATCATTCCGCGCCGTCACGACCCACTGACCGATACGCTCGATGCAGGCAGGATCAAGATCAAACTGGACGAGATTCGCGCGACAGTGAAGCAATGTACCGAAACAATGCCGACACATTGCGCGTTCATCGAATCGCACTGTCTGTCCAGCCCACACGAGCACGTTTGATCCCGGTCCACAGGCTGGTTGAGAGAGGTCTCATGGGACGGCTCGCCTTCGTGCTATCTCTGTTGCTTCCGGTTGCGGCCGCGGCGCAAACCGCCCGGCTTGAGGTGAAGGACGTGTGGGCGCGTGCGACCATTGGCAGCTCGGCAAACGCCGCCATCTATATGACGATCACCTCGCCCAACCCCGACCGGCTCGTCGCCGCATCAACCCCCGTAGCGAACAAGACCGACCTCATGACGCTCGAAGGCGGCAGCAGCGCGATGGAAATGATCTACCTCAAAACAATCGATATTCCGGCCAACAAGCCTGTGAGTCTGAACCCGAACGGCTTGCACGTTTGGCTGGCTGGCCTGAAGCAGCCGCTCAAGGCCGGTGAAACCTTCCCGCTGACCCTCACGTTCGAGAAAGCAGGCCGGCGGCAGGTTAGTGTATCTGTTACAAAACCCGGCGCCACTCCTCCCATGCCAGAGATGCGGATGTAATGGAGCTTGTACGACGGGGGCCAGTTGCGCCGCTGGGGTAGGGCAGGAGTGACCTCGTGCCGCTATCTGGAGCAGTGGGGAATGCGCAGGGGATACGAGTCGGGACTCCTTACTGTCCGGGACACACGTTTGACTCATCGTTCTGGAAGCTCAGCCAGCTGTTGACAGACCTGCTGCGCGGCGCGCCGAAGTACCCCAAGAACACCAGCGACTGCAGATTGTAGGTAAATCCCTTGAGCGTGTACGGGTAGTCACCGTAGTTGGGTCCGTTTTCCAGCGGATCGCCAACTTCGAGAAAGCCTTTGTCGGTGCAATTCACGGCATTGCTCACGAAGGGATCGTCGAGCCATTCGCCGACTTCATGCGAGAGTATCGATACGTCCTGCGAAAACGACCCGACCGCAGCCACGTACGTCCCATACACATAGGTTTGTCCGCCTGGAGCTCCGCCATCCGCGGAGTGATAGCCACCGATGCAACAACCATTCTTCGTCAGGAAGATGTTGTTGGTGATGAATATTGGCAGGACGCCCGGATTAATCTGGCTGGCGAGACTGCGCATGAACGCCTGCAGTTTGCTGTCGAACGCGCTGAGAGTCATGGTTCCGACTTTACCGGCGCCGAACGGGTTGTTCTCGACGTTGCCCTGGGCCTGGGTAACCGTGATGGTCTGCATCGCAACTACCTTCGGAGCGCCAAGCATAGTGTGATAATTGGTGTTCGTGCTGACGGCTGACCAGAAATTTCCACGCTGGAACGCGTCGATGTACTGGGTGTTGCCGAGATCGACCCCGCCCTGGACGAAGTCGATGCCGTGTTTGAAAATTGGCGAAGCCACAATGTTCTGCGTGACGGTGAGGCCGTTCGACACTTTTGTCGCGTTCGGGTTGAACGTCATGTTTCCGTTGGTCGCGCCATACACCATCTTGACGGGTATCAACACCACGGAAATCCAGGTCGACGTGTTGTTCGTATCCGGATTCGCTCCCACCATGGTGTACGTCACGGCCTTGTGGGTCAGGTCCGTGAAGCCGCCTGTCCATTGCTTAAGCGAGACGCTGGAATTGTGTGGAGTCAGACTGTAATGGTTCGCCACCGTGACGAACTTCGGCTTGGGCTGATTTTCCGCAACTGCCGACATGGGCAGAAGGCCGGCCAACGCGAACAACGATAACTGCGCAAATTTGGACATCATGGAATTTCTCCGCCCGCAAACCGGGAAGTCCTCGATAGAAAATCGACTACGCGGCCGTCCCTTATTCGGATATGGGCGGTATCGTGCTCACGCGGTCGACATTTATCTTCTCACCCACGTGCTTACAACAAGTTAGGCTGCTCGCTACAAATGCGAATTCGTGTAGGAAAAATACTCGGTACTGTGGGGTTGGGTCCTACAAGAAAGCCTAATCTGTAGGGCCGCGTCTGTAAGGCTGCGGAGCCGATCAGGAAAACACTTGAAGAAAGGGATAGAGCGTGACCCGACGCTCATTCCGCTGATCATCAAGCGATCACGACGATCGAAAAAGCCGGATTGCGATCGGCAACTGGTTCTGATTTCTGTCCTGTCCTGTCCCGTCCGGTATGCGCCGCGTTGCTGTACACCTCCGTCGAATTGATCGTATGAGGTATTTTCAGTGATTTTCGTCTTGCTGAGCCGGTTTGAGGCTGAGGCCACAGCAAAACATCGCCTCGCTGAACTGTTAACGCTTGCGCGATGTTGGACGACGCTTCTTTTTCGTTGTGCCGCGCGGCCAGAGCAATTTTTCAGCTCGGCGGAGGTCGCGGTCGAGCTGCGCCATTGTTTTGCCCATCTCGTCGTCGTCGGCAAGCCAGACCGGCATCGCGCGCACGATGAGGCCGGCAAGAACCGCCGCACGAACTCGGAGCGCGGGACCCGCATCCGCTTCGCCCAGCGCGAGAATCCATTCTGCTGCGGCAACGAATTCGCGGCGCGCGCTTAACAGCGCTGGCGGATCCCGGCTGAGGCCATTGGTGAGCGCGCGCATCGCTTTTTTGCGGGGCTGCTGCAATCCAAACCATGTCATGCACACATCGAAGGCGCGGTCGCGCGCGCTGTGCGATTCGCGGTCGGGCCGGTAGCGCCGCGCCAATTCTCCGGAAAGCCGGCGCAGCATGATGCCCAGGAGCGCGGGCTTTGAAGGCGCAACCTCAAGGAGCTCGGCGGGCGGAATCTTTGCGGCGCGCGCGACGGAAACGAGCGTGAGATCGGCCCAGGTGTTTTCGGCGAGCAATCTGAAAGCTGCGTCGGCGAGACGGGTTTGCGGATCGGGTTTCGGCATCGTGCAATCCTACCTCAATCCGTCATCCCTCGTCTTCATTGCGTAGCTGCGCTGCCCGAGCGCGCGCGGCCTTTACCGCTCTTGCGATCAGTATCACAAGCGCAGAATCGTCCATCAGCACGCGCAGCGCAGCTTCCGTCGTGCCGGCCGGGCTCGTCACATCGCGGCGCAGCGCTTCCGCGTCCCGCGAATCCGCATCGAGCAGGGCGCCGGCGCCGGAGATCGTCGCGCGGGCAAGACGGCGGGCGCTTTCCGCCGGCAGGCCCTCGGCGCGCGCCGCGCGTTCGAGACTCTCCACGAAAAGGAACACATAGGCCGGGCCCGAGCCTGATATCGCCGTCACGACATCAATGAGCCCCTCACGCTTCACCCATAGTGTTTCGCCCAGCCCCGCGAGGAGAGATTGGGCATGCGCACGCGCATTGGCGCTCACATTTTTCGGAGCATACAACGCAGAAATGCCGCGACCGATCGCGCCAGGCGTATTCGGCATCGCACGGACGATCAGGGCTTCTCTGCCCCATGCGCGGCGAAGCGTGGATATGCCGGTGCCCGCCGCGATCGACAGCATCAGCGCACCGGACTTTGCGACCGGTGCAAGACGGCGCGCCTCGATGCGCAGCTTCTGGGGCTTGAGCGCGATCACACAGGCGCCGACACGCAAATGCGCCGTATCCTCGAGCTTTCGGTGGAGGCCGATGCGATGGCGGCGCGCGAAATTTTCGATGTCGGGATGTGGCGCCGGCTCAACGGCCGCGAGCGGCTTTATGCCCCGGGCGACCCAGCCCCTGAGGAGCGCGCTGCCCATCCGGCCGGCACCCATGAGCAGCGTAACGCCCGCGGCGCGTTCAGGCTTGGCCGGCACACTCGAGAACGGCGGCCGCGACGGCTTCCTCAGCCGTCTTGCCACCCCAGAGGACGAACTGAAACGCCGGATAGTAATGTTCGCAGGCTTCCACAGCGAGATTGAGCAGCGCTTCGCATTGGGCAGCGCTGGCGCGCGCATCGGGAAAAATCATCGAATGGCGGAAGACGAGCGCGCCCTCGTCAGAAAACAGATCGAAATGTCCGATCCAGAGCTTGGCGTTAATGTACATGAGCAGCGAGGCCATCTCGCTGCGCCGCGCGGTTTCCACCCGCATGTCGAAGGCGGAGGAAAGATGGAGCGATTGCATGTCTTCCCGCCAGGTGAAGCAGAAATGGTGGTCGCACCAGCGCCCGGCCACCGAGAGGTTCAGCTCGTCGCGCCCGCTGCGCTCGAAAGGCCAGCCATGGTCTTCCACCGACTGCTCGAGCATGTCGAGCGGATGGAATTCGACGACCGATTCTTCCTGCTGGGCTAAGCTCATCCGCGAACTCCTGGATGTTGGTCGGCAAAACGAAGCAGCTTGGGACCAACCTGACACAAGATTTTGTGGTTCGACAAGAGTCCGACCCTCAACCAGTTTGGGGTCTTCGCTCCATTCACAGCTTTGACGGTGCCTTCGCGGCGCCAGGCGGGACGGCCGGATTCGCTTGCGCCTCGAGGACGGCGATGCGGGCTTCGAGCCGCTCGTTCTCGCTGCGCGCCTTCGATGCCATCGCTTTCACGGCGTCAAACTCTTCGCGCGGCACGAAATCCATGTCCGCGACAAGGCGTTCGAGACGCTGACGCATGAAGGTGTCGATTTCGGTTCGAACGCTCTGCGCAGCGCCGGCCGCGTCGGTGAACAGCCGCGCAAGGCCGTCGAGCAATGGATTGTCCGTCTGCATGGGTGCTCCTTATGGGACCGGCGGCCCGTGGGCAAGCGCTGCCGGGATTCATCCTTGACAGCCAAAGGCGAAGCAGAGCGTCTTACTGCGCCCGCCTTCTTCAAAGCCCGATGTTCGAAGCCGTTCTTCCCTTTCCGCACATCGATCCGGTGCTCATTCATCTGGGGCCGTTGGCGATCCGCTGGTACGCACTCTCTTACATCGCAGGTCTGCTGGTCGGCTGGTGGTATCTCCTGCGTCTTCTTCGGACGCCATCGCTTTGGCAAAGCCCGACGTTCGGCGGACGCCCGCCCGCAACCGCTGACGACATCGGCGATCTGGTCGTGTGGATGACGCTCGGCGTCATCCTGGGCGGCCGCCTCGGTTTCGTGCTGATCTACGGCACATTCTTCTGCGGCATCTGGGGCACCTCGCCGGCATGCGCCGGACTTCCGCTCGCTTATCTCACCAATCCCGTCAAAATCATCGCGGCCTGGGAAGGTGGCATGTCGTTTCACGGCGGCCTCATCGGCGTGACCATAGCGCTTTTTCTGTTCGCCCGCCGCCGAAGACTCGACATGCTGAAACTCGCCGATCTCGTCGCGAGCGTCACACCCATCGGATTATTTTTTGGACGTATCGCAAATTTCATCAACGGTGAGTTGTGGGGCAAGGTTACGTACGTTCCGTGGGCGATGGTGTTCCCGCGCGCGGATCAGATGCCGCGCCATCCAAGTCAGCTCTACGAGGCCGGCATGGAGGGACTCATCCTCTTCGCGATCATGCAAATCGGATTGAGGCGCTTTCACCTGCATGACCGCCCCGGGCTGCTCGCGGCGATTTTCTGCATGTTTTATGGAATCTTCCGCTACGTCGCCGAAATCTTCCGCGATTCGGACACGGTTTTCGCGAACTGGCTGAGCGTCGGACAGGCGCTCAGCATCCCGATGTGGATGGTGGCGGCGCTTCTTTTCTGGCTGGCCTTTCGCCGGCCGGTCGCGAAAGCTGTGGGATGAACCGGTTGGCGCAAAGAATGGCGCGGGCGATCGAAATGGATGGGCCGCTTTCGATTGCCGCATTCATGACAATGGCATCGCACGATCGCAAAGATGGATTCTATGCGTCGCGCGAATCGATCGGAGCGCACGGCGCGTTCATCACCGCGCCCGAGATCAGCCAGATCTTTGGAGAGCTCCTCGGCTTATGGTGTGTTCAGTCCTGGCGGGATCAGGGGAGTCCGACCCCGGCACGCCTTGTGGAGCTGGGGCCCGGCCGCGGAACGCTGATAAAGGACGCATTGCGGGCAGCGCGCATCGCGCCCGATTTCCTGGCCGGACTCGAGGTCGTTCTCATGGAGGCGAGTCCGGCATTCGAAGCCGTGCAGCGCGAACAATTGCGCGACGCGCCTATTGCCGCACGCTGGGTGTCGCAATGGGATCAGATCGCTGGCGACCGGCCTCTGTTCCTGCTTGCCAATGAATTCCTCGACGCGCTTCCCGTTCGCCAATTCGTCATGACAGAGCACGGATGGTGCGAGCGAATGGTGGTCGTGAATGCCGCGAGCGATCTCGCCTTCGCGCTCGCTCCCATTCCCTCGCCGCTCGACGTACCGGCGGAGCGCGGCCCTGCGGAACCGGGTGCGGTCTATGAAATTTCACCGGCGGCGCAGGGACTGGTGGAAGAAGCAAGCCGCGCCATCGCCGCTTACGGTGGCGCCGCACTCTTCATCGACTACGGTCACGAGGGCTCCGGCTACGGCGACACGTTGCAGGCCGTGTCCCGGCACAAGCAGGCTGGCATTCTCGATGCGCCCGGAAAATCTGATCTCTCGGCCCATGTTGATTTCTCGGCGCTCGCAAGCGTTGCAAGCGACGCTTGCGCACGCGCTTACGGCCCCATTGGCCAGGGAGCATTTTTGCGCGCGCTAGGAATAGACACGCGCGGCACCAACCTCGCGGAACACAATCCGGGATGTGCCGATGGCATTGGTGCAGCCATCGACCGCCTCACCGGCAAGCGGGAGATGGGCGTGCTGTTCAAAGCTTTCGCGATCTTGCCAGGCGGTGCGCCACCGCCGCCGGGGTTTTGACCGATGCTGAAATTGTCGGCCGACAATCTCAGAGGCACGACCCGAACAGTGCACGCCTTCTTCGGACGGTCCGGCGGCGTCTCGACGGGGCTTTACGCGTCGCTCAATTGCGGCCCGGGTTCCAACGACGACCGCACCCGCGTGATCGAGAATCGGCGTATTGCGCTTGCGGCGCTCGGATCATCGAATAGCCGATTGCTAACGCTTTACCAGGTGCACGGCGCTGAAACCGTGGAGGTGTGCGAAGCGTGGGACATGGGCCGCGGACCAAAGGCGGATGCGATGGCGACGTCGATTCCCGGCCTCGCGCTTGGAATTCTCACGGCCGATTGCGGGCCGGTCCTTCTCGCGGACAGCGAGGCCGGAATTGTCGGCGCAGCGCATGCGGGCTGGAAGGGCGCACTCGCGGGGATCATCGAATCGGCGGTCGATGCGATGGAAAAGCTCGGCGCGCGGCGCGAACGGATCACGGCAGCGATCGGGCCGTGCATCTCGCAAGGGGCCTATGAAGTCGGCGACGAGCTTCGCGCAAGCGTGTTTGCAAACGATCCCGCGGACTCGCAGCACTTCATTCCCTCTGACCGCGATGGTCATTGGCGTTTCGATCTTTCCGCGTATGCAAAGACGCGTCTGCAGAGAGCGGCGGTCAGGAGCATTTCCATCATCCCCGCCTGCACCTATGAGCGGGAGGCCGATTTCTTCAGCTTCCGCCGCGCCACCCATCGCGGAGAAACCGATTATGGCCGCCAGCTCTCCACCATCATGCTGGCGCCGGACGAATCGGTTTACCGCGGTGCAATCGCTTGCTAGAAGTCGCGAGGGGTTCACCAAAGTTTCACAAGTGGGGCTGGAGCGCTTTATGAGCGACGCGAACGGAGCGCGGGGGATGAAGCTGCTTGCGGGCAACGCCAATCGGTCGCTCGCGGAGGCCATCGCCCAACACCTGAAACTGCCTTTCACCAAGGCGGTGGTGCGTCGCTTTGCCGACATGGAAGTCTTCGTCGAGGTGCAGGAAAACGTGCGTGGCGAGGACATGTTCGTCCTGCAGTCGACAAGCTATCCCGCCAACGACAATTTGATGGAACTTCTCGTGATCATCGATGCGCTGCGCAGGGCCAGCGCACGGCGCATCACCGCAGTCATTCCCTATTTCGGCTATGCGCGGCAGGATCGCAAAGTCGGCCCGCGCACGCCGATTTCCGCCAAACTGGTTGCCAATCTCATCACCGGCGCAGGCGCCAGCCGCGTGCTCACCGTGGATCTCCACGCCGGCCAGATCCAGGGCTTCTTCGATATCCCGACCGACAATCTCTATGCCCAGCCCGTGATCGTGAAGGACATCCAGGATTACCTGGGGGGACGCCATCTCATGGTGATCTCGCCCGATGTGGGCGGCGTCGTGCGGGCACGTGCGCTCGCCAAGCGGCTCGGCGCGGATCTGGCGATCGTCGACAAACGGCGCGAGCGCGCCGGCGAATCCGAGGTGATGAATATCATCGGCGACGTGCGTGGGCGCGTGTGCCTTCTGGTCGACGACATCGTCGATTCCGGCGGCACGATGTGCAACGCGGCGGATGCACTCGTCGAACAGGGCGCCGAAGAAGTCTATGCCTACGCGACGCACGGCGTGCTCTCGGGCGGCGCAGTCGCGCGAATCCAGTCGTCCCGGATCAAATCGGTCGTCGTGACCGACTCCATTGCAGCGACCGAGGACGTGCGCAAATGCCCGAACATCCGGCGCATCTCCATCGCTCCCCTTCTCGGCGAGGCGATGCGCCGCATCAACAACGAAGCCAGCGTCTCGAGCCTGTTTGATTAGGCTCGTGGCCCGCCGGATTTCGCCGGCCCGTCAGCTATCAGTCGCAACAATGGCCCTGCGGGCAGGGCTTCGATGCCAGGCCCAGGCGGATGCGACGATGCGGTCGATTTCCGTCCATTCGGGTGTGAAGTTCAAAACGCGATTGGCGGCGGTTGCATCAGCCACGAGCATAGGCGGGTCCCCCGCTCTTCTCCCGGCGAAACGACTGGCCGGAGCGCGGCCCGTTACGCGGCCTGCCGAATCGAGAATCTCCCGCACCGAATAGCCGCGGCCGGTTCCGAGATTGAGCGCCGTCGTTTCGCCGCCCGCCTCGAGATAGTGCAACGCCGCGACATGGGCGTTGGCAAGATCGCAAACATGTATGTAGTCGCGCACCGCGGTGCCGTCTGCGGTCGGATAATCCGCGCCGAATATGTCGATCGCGTCGATCTCTCCGCTCGCCGCCATCAGGACGCGCGGAATCAGATGGGTTTCGGGCCGATGCAATTCGCCAATCTCGCCGGATGGGTGCGCACCGCAGGCATTGAAATAGCGCAATGACACCGATCTCAGTCCATGCGCGGCGCTTGCATCCTGGAGCGCCTGTTCCACCATTAATTTGGAGCGGCCATAGGGATTGATCGGCGACTGCGGACACGTCTCCACGATCGGCATCCCCTCCGGCGTTCCATAGATTGCGCAGGTACTTGAAAAGACGAGCTTGTCGACGCCGCTCCTGCGCATCGCAGTGATAAGCGATAGCGCGCCGTCAAAATTGTTGCGGTAGTATTCGAGCGGCTTCTCGACGGATTCGCCGACATAGGCGAGCGCAGCGAAATGCATCACGGCTACCGGCCGGTAGCGTTCGAACACTTCAAGCAGGCGCGGCGCGTCGAGGATATCGCCCTGCTCGAACGGTCCGAATCGCGCGAGCGCGCGAAATCCGCGCGAGAGATTGTCATAGGTCACCGGCGCATATCCCGCTGCGCGAAGCGCGCTGCAGGCGTGGCTGCCGACATAGCCCGCCCCGCCGGTCACGAGCACGTTCACCTGTGACGACCCTTTTCCAATCCCGGCAGGAACCGCCGCAAAATTCTCAACCCGGCATGCCGGCCACTTCGCGCGCGCGCCGGTCGGACAGCAAACGATCGAAATACGCGATCGTGCGTTTCAGGCCCTCCGCAAGCGGAACGGTCGGCTTCCAGCCGAGAAGCTCTCGCGCCTTGGCGATATCGGGTTGGCGCTGCTTTGGATCGTCGTGCGGCAGGGCCTCGTGCACGACCTTCGAAGCAGAGCCCGTCAAATCGATGACCATCCTGGCGAGATCGATGATCGTGAATTCGTCGGGATTGCCGAGGTTGACAGGTCCGATCACATCGGGCGGCGTGGCCATCATTTTGATGAAGCCGTCGATCAGGTCATCGACGTAGCAGAACGAGCGAGTCTGCAGGCCTTCCCCGAACACGGTGATGTCGCGACCCGTGAGGGCCTGGACGATGAAGCTCGACACGACGCGCCCGTCATTGGGGTGCATGCGGGGGCCGTAAGTGTTGAAGATGCGGCAGATCTTCACCGGCAATCCATGCTGGCGCCGGTAGTCGAAGAACAATGTCTCGGCGCAGCGCTTGCCTTCGTCGTAGCAGGAGCGCAGTCCGATCGGATTGACATGGCCCCAGTAATCCTCCGTCTGCGGATGGATTTGCGGATCGCCATAGACCTCAGACGTCGAGGCCTGGAATATCCGCGCCTTCACCCGCTTGGCGAGGCCGAGCATGTTGATGGCGCCGATAACGCTCGTCTTGGTCGTCTGTACCGGATCACGCTGGTAATGGATGGGCGATGCGGGACAGGCGAGGTTGTAGATTTCGTCGACCTCGACATAGAGCGGAAAGGTGATGTCGTGGCGAATCAGCTCGAAGAACGGATTGCCCGTCAACGCCTGCACGTTCAGGTGCGCACCAGTGAAGAAATTGTCGACGCAAAGAACGTGGGCGCCCAGGGCCACAAGGCGCTCGCACAAATGCGACCCCAGAAACCCCGCGCCTCCGGTCACCAATACGCGCTTCTCAAGATGCATGATGAGTCGTCGTCAAGGATCGCTGCCCACCCTATCGGCGTGAAGGCAGGCTTTCAACCGCTGAAGGTCTCTTAACGTCCATGGAAGACAATCACGAGACGGACTATGCTTCGCGAGATGATCTGGAGCGTGCTATGCCTGCGTCATTGACGGACCGCGCGCTGGCGGCGGCAGCAGTCGCTTTTTGCATGCTCCTCGGCGTGGGCAATGCGGTCGCCCGCGTATCAATCTCCATTTCGCCGACCTATGCGCAGCTCATTGCCGGACGTGAGATGCAATTCACCGCAACGGTGTCGGGAAACGCCAACACGGGCGTGATCTGGCAGGTGAACAACGCGAAGGGCGGCACAGCAGAGACCGGGGCGATCTCGTCTTCGGGGCTCTATGCGTCGCCGCAGCAGATTCCCGATCCCGCTCTCGTCACGATCACTGCGGTCGCCAAAGCCGATCGGTCCGTTTCCGCGACTGCGTCGGTCACGCTGATGGCCGGCGCGCCGTCCGGCACGACCTATTACGTCGCCACCAATGGCAGCGACTCAAATCCAGGCACTATCAAGAAGCCCTGGGCAACCGTGCAGCACGCCGCGGATGTCGCCTCTGCCGGCGACACGGTACTGGTGCGCGCGGGCGTCTACAACGAGCATGTCGAATTTCTCGCCTCAGGCAATACGACAAAGGGCTACATCACCTTTGCCAGCTATCCGGGAGAAACCGCTACGATGGACGGTACCGGGCTCGACATTCCGGAAGGCCAGTGGGGCCTCTTTACGTTTAAGGATGCGAGCCATGTCATCGTCACGGGTTTCGAGCTCCGCAACTACACGACATCGAGCCTGAGAGATGTGCCGATCGGCGTCTATGTGTTCGGCGCGGGCAGCGGAATCCAGATCGTGAACAACCGCATTCATCACATTGAGACCACGGCGAAGACAGATCCGAAGCAATGCGGCTCCGACGCGTTCGGGCTCACCGTCTACGGTACCAGGGCGCCACAGGCGATCGAAGGAATCGCGATCAGCGGCAACGAGATCTACCGGGTGAAGACTGGCTGCAGCGAAACGTTTTCGCTCGACGGAAACGTAAAAAAATTCGCGATCGTGAGCAATGTCGTCCACGACACCGACAATATCGGCATCGGCGCGATCGGATTCGAGCACGTCTCGCCCGATCCTGCCTATGACCAGGCCCGCGACGGCGAGATCAGGGGCAACATCGTCTACAACATCACCTCTTACGGCAATCCGGACTACGGCAAGCAATACGCGTCCGACGGCATCTATGTCGATGGCGGCAGGAACATCGTCATCGAGCAGAACATCATGCACAATGATGATCTTGGCATCGAATTGGCAAGCGAGCACCGGAATCATGTGACAAGCAACGTCATCGCACGCAACAATGTCGTCTATTCAGGAAACAGCGCGGGCATTTCGATCGGCGGCTATGGCGCGAAACGCGGTGGCACCGACCACTGCATCGTTGCGAACAACACGCTTTACGGTAACGACACGAAGAAGACAGGGAGCGGTGAATTCCAGATCCAGTTCAACGCCACGCACAACCGCTTCGTGAACAACATTGCTTACGCAACGACGCAGGGCCTTCTCATCAACGATTTCACCGCAAGCACGCAGGATCCCGCAGCGGTGGACTACAATCTCTATTATTCGCAGGTCGGCGCCAACAAGGCCAAATTCGTCTGGGAGCGGGTGCGCTACACGGGCTACGACAACTACCTCAATGGCACAGGCCTCGACCGGCACTCGCCGCCCTTCTCCGATCCGCAGTTCCTGAATCTCGGGACGCCGCCCGATCTTGACATTTCGCGCGATTCACCGGCGATCGATGCGGGCGATCCACTCGATCAAAGCATCGTCGGCACAGTCGATTTCGCCGGCAATCCGCGGCTCAAGAGCGGCAACATCGATCTCGGGGCTTATGAGCGATAACAACTGTATAAAGCCACAGACTTGGCCCCCGTCACTTGGTGAACGGCGATTCTCTATTGCCGACGAAGAGGACGTACCTCTGACGCCTACAACGCTGTCCGATCATATTGAATCACAAACTCAACATGTCATTCCCGCCGACTCGCCGCGCTGCGCGCGCGGCGCAGCGGGAGCGGGAATCCAGGGCAAGTGACGTGCAGTAGCCCGAGGATGCCCAGCCGAGTTTATACTTCGGCCGCGCTCTCGCGCGGACCGGGGTGGCGGGCATGACATGTTTGGCTCGACATGAACAGAACACGCGCGAATACTCGAATTGGGGCGCTGCCGTTTTCCGCCGCCGTTGCCTTGGGCGGGCGGTTCCGCTAAAACCCGCGCCTTTCGGGGCACTCGGCTCGACAGCCGCGCCGAACCGGCTGATTTTCAGGGATTTACGAACATGCGCGAGATGCAGGAACTGAGCGCGGAGCCGCGCCAGGGCACGGGCAAGGGTCCGGCCTACCAGACGCGGCGGCAGGGGCGCGTGCCCGGCATCCTCTATGGCGGCAAGGAAAAGCCCGAGCCGATCACCGTCGATTACCGCCAGCTGGAGCGTCACGCGGGCAAGGGGACGTTCCTCACCACGCCGTTCATGCTCGCCATGTCGGGTCGAAAGACGCGCGTGATCGCGCGCGCCGTCCAGCTCGATCCTGTCAGTGATCGCCCGGTCCATGTCGATTTCCTGCGCCTGCCGGAGGGCGCGCGCGTGCGGCTCGCCATTCCCGTCCGCTTCAAGGGGCAGGAGAATTCGCCCGGCTTGAAGCGCGGCGGCGTGCTCAACATCGTCCGCCACGAGGTTGAGCTGCTCTGTCCCGCCGAAAACATTCCCGAGTTCATCGAAGGTGACCTTTCGGGCCTCGAGATCCACGGCTCGCTTCACATTACCGATTTCACCCTGCCCGAGGGCGTCAGGAGCACGATCAAGGAGCGCGATTTCACCGTCGCCTCGATCGTGGCGCCGACAAGCGTGATCGAAGAGCAGCGTGCAGCGGCGGCGGCCGCGGCAGCCGCTGCGGCAGCGCCGGTCGTCGAGGCGGAAGAAGGCGCTGCTGCCGAAGCTGGTGCAGCCCCGGCAGCGGGGGGCGCGCCAGGCGCCGCACCCGGTGCAGCGCCCGCCAAGGCACCGGGAGCCGCTCCTGCCAAAGCGCCGGAGAAGAAGTAGGCCCGCGCGCGGGCTGCCCGCTCCGACATGTCCGACACGCCGCTTCTCATCGCCGGGCTCGGAAACCCCGGCGCCGACTATGCGCGCAATCGCCACAACGCCGGCTTCATGGCCGCGGATGTCATCCATGCGAGCTATCGCTTCACGCCGTGGCGCGCGCGATTTCACGGCGCGATCGCGGAAGGCTCGCTTTCAGACCGCAAGGTGATCCTGCTGAAGCCCATGACCTACATGAACGAGAGCGGAATATCCGTGGGTGCGGCGATGCGGTTCTACAAGCTGCCGCTTTCCGCGCTGGTGGTGATCCATGACGAGATCGATCTTGCGGCAGGCAAGGTCAAGGTGAAGACAGGCGGCGGCGACGCCGGCAACAACGGGCTGCGCTCAATCACCACCACGCTCGGTCCGGATTACCGCCGCGTGCGTCTCGGAGTCGGGCATCCGGGCAGCAGCTCGCGCGTGACGTCGCATGTGCTGAACAATTTCACCAACGCCGAGGAGGAATGGCTGGTGCCGCTGCTGTCGGCTGTTGCGGAAGCGGCACCGATTCTCGCACGCGACGACGAGCCGGGCTTCATGAACAAGGTTGCGGTGACGCTCAAGCCGCCCGTCAAGACGCCAAAGCCCGCGCCCGCAAAGGACGAATGATGGGATTCAAATGCGGCATCGTCGGCCTGCCCAATGTCGGCAAGTCGACGCTCTTCAACGCCCTGACGCAGACCGCCGCTGCGCAGGCCGCAAATTATCCGTTCTGCACCATCGAACCGAATGTCGGCGAAGTGGCCGTTCCCGATGATCGTCTCGACAGGCTCGCCACGATCGCGAAATCGGCCGAGATCATCCCGGCACGCATGAGCTTCGTCGACATCGCGGGCCTCGTGCGCGGCGCTTCGAAGGGCGAAGGCCTCGGCAACCAGTTCCTCGCCAATATCCGCGAGGTGGACGCGATCGTGCATGTGCTGCGCTGTTTCGAAGACCACGACGTTCACCATGTGGAAGGCCGCATTCATCCGTTCGATGACGCCGAAACCGTCGACACCGAGCTGATGCTCGCCGATCTCGATAGCCTCGAGCGCCGAATCGTGCCGATCGAGAAGAAAGCCAGGGCAGGAGAGAAGGAGGCGAAAGAGCAGCTTGCGCTCATGTCGAAGGCTCTCGATCTGCTACGGGCCGGGCGGCCGGCGCGCGCGGCCGAGTTGAAGCCGGAAGAGGCGGAGCCGTATCGTCAGCTCGGACTGATTACCCAGAAACCCGTGCTCTATGTCTGCAATGTCGACGAGGCTTCGGCCGCGACCGGAAATCCATACTCCGCGACGATCGAGGAGAAAGCCAAGCGCGAAGGCGCGGGCTGCGTCGCCATTTCCGCGCGCATCGAGGAAGAGGTGGCGCAACTCGATGCGTCGGAACGCGGCGACTTTCTGGCGCATCTGGGTCTGGAGGAGCCAGGGCTCAACCGGCTGATCCGCGCGGGCTACGCGCTCCTGGGTCTGATCACCTTTTTCACCGCCGGTCCCAAGGAAACGCGTGCCTGGACCGTCACGAGAGGGTCGCGCGCGCCGCAGGCCGCGGGCGCAATCCACACCGATTTCGAGAAAGGCTTCATCCGCGCCGAAACAATCGCCTACCGTGACTACGTAACGCTCAACGGAGAAGCAGGCGCTCGCGACGCTGGCCGCATGCGCCTCGAAGGCAAGGACTATGTGGTCGCCGACGGCGACGTGATGCATTTCCGCTTCAGCGCATGATGCGCACGCCCGCTATCCCACAAGCCTGAAGCCGGCTACGGCAAAATGATGGTCAAAGGTATAGGCAAGCCGAATCCGCAAGCGCTTCATCACGACAAAACTCGTCGCGTCGACCACCGATAGTTTGTAAATGTCCGCCCGTAGAAAATATTCCCACGCAAATTCAAGGTCACGCAGCTCGCAGGGAACGATTTTGACCGCGCCGGGCTTGTAGATAGATTCCTTCCATACCAAAGCCACGTCCCGGTTGGCGTTGCGGTCGAGGAATGTGAAGGTCTCGACGATGACTGGAACAGAGGTGTGGAGCTTTGCGCCGGTCTCCCGCAAGAGAGTCCATTGCTCCCGCGCCTGCCCGTGCAGCGGATCTTTAACTAACGCGAGCGCGATCCAGGCGCCGCTATCGACGAATACGCTTTCCGACTGCCGCATCAGGGCTCGTCGTAAATACTGTCGTGCTCAAGTGAGGTTCGCCTCGGCTCACCATCCCAGATCGCAACCGGGCCAGAAGTTCCGGGTTTGAGCACGACTTTCCGGATCGCCTCGCGGATCACTTCGGCTACACTGCGCCCTGTTCGCGCGGCGGCCGCTCGCAATGCGTCGAGCTCGTCCCGGCGTAGATATACCTGAGTCTTTTCCATGTGTGTCACTTTGATCTTGGAGTTGACATATGTCAATATCGCTGTTTTCCCGACCTATGCGGCGGGCTGAAAGGGCGGGACCGGGACCGAATCGCACTGCAAGGCTTTGTCTCTCGGTATTTGCGACATTCTTCGTTTGGGTGACGCACGCGGCGGCGCAATCGCCGGCGCTTACTGTCTATCGTGGTGCTGCACTGATTGATGGAACGGGAGCCGCGCTCAAGCGCGATGTCGCCATTGTGGTCGATGGCGAGCGGATTCGCGCGACCGTGCCCGATGCGCAGGCCGCGCCATATCTCCGCGGGGCGACGGTCGTCGATGTACATGGGCTCTATGCGTTGCCCGGTCTGATCGACAGCCATGTGCATCTGGCGACCGCCCCGAACCGCCGCTACGCGGAAGCGCTGCTGCGACGCGACGTGTACAGCGGGGTAACCGCCGTCCGCGACATGGCCGGCGATGCGCGGCTGCTTGCCGATCTGTCGCGAGGGGCGTTGCTAAGCGAGATCGCAGCGCCGGACATCTACTATGCGGCGCTGATGGCGGGTCCGGAATTCTTCAAGGACCCGCGCACCGCAGATTCGACGCGCGGCGCGGTGCCCGGCGAAGTGCCCTGGATGCGAGCCGTCACCACGTCCACCGATCTCAGACTCGCCGTCGCCGAAGCTCGTGGCACCGGTGCGACCGCGATCAAGATCTATGCGGATCTGTCCGGCACGCTCGTCAGGAATATCGTGGACAAAGCGCATCGGCAGAATCTTCTCGTCTGGGCGCATGCGGCAGTCTTTCCGGCGAGCCCGCGCGAAGTGATCGACTCCGGCGTCGATGTCGTCTCGCACGTCTGCATGCTCGCCTATCAGGCATCGGAACAGATGCCGCATGCCTATCACGACCGCGCGCCCGTCGAGGAGGCGAAATTCACCGGCGACAATCCGCAGATGGACGCCATCTTCGCCGACATGAAACGCCGCGGCACAATTCTCGATGCGACGGTCTATGTGTATGACGTGATGTGGCGCGTCGCGAATGCGCAGCCGCGGCCTTATTGCACGCTGAAACTCGCGGAAAAATTGGCGGCGGACGCCCATCGCGCCGGGGTCACGATCTCGGCGGGCACCGACGCCCCCGGCGACTGGAACGATCCTTATCCGTCGCTCGACAGGGAACTTTCGCTTCTCGTGCACGGAGCGGGATTTTCGCCGATGGATGCGATTGTCTCGGCAACGCGGATTGGCGCGATGACGATCGGCAAGTCCCGGGAAATGGGAACGGTCGAGCCCGGCAAGCTCGCGAATTTCGTTTTCGTTTCCGGCAATCCGCTGGACGACATCGCCAATCTCAGGAACGTGACGATGACGGTCAAGCGCGGACAGCTCTACCGCCGCTCCGCCTACCGGCCGATCTCCAAAGACGAAGCGCAGGGTGAATTCTGAGCGCGCCTGCGCCATGATGCGCGAAATCCCATTGCGGAGGACGACATGACCTTGCGCGGAACAATGATTTCAATGCCGATGAGCGACGGTGCCGGGATCGGCGTCTACCGTGTCGAGCCGGTGGGGCCGCGCCGCGGCGGGTTGCTGCTGATCCAGGAGATCTTCGGCGTCACCGATCACATCAAAGAGCAGTGCGACCTTTACGCTGCGCAAGGTTACGAGGTGCTCGCTCCGTCGCTCTACGACCGCGAAGAGCCCGGATTCAACGTGGGTTATGGTGCTGAGGATGTGCAGAAGGCGATCCGCATCGCGCGAGGCGAACATCCCTTCGAACTTTCGGTCAAGGATGCGCAAAGCTGCATCGACGCGTTGACGGCAAAAGGTCCCGTCTTCATCACCGGCTATTGCTATGGCGGTTCGGTGACCTGGGCAGCAGCATGCCGCTGCACGGGGCTCGCCGCCGCGTCAGGTTACTATGGCGGCAATATCGGGCAGATGGCCGACGAGAATCCAAAATGCCCGACCATCCTGCATTTCGGACGCCACGATCACGGCATTCCGATGGAGGTAGTTGAGAAAGTGAAGCGCCTGCATCCCGACGTGATGGTCTATCTCTACGAAGCCGGGCACGGATTCAATTCCGACCGCCGCGCCGATTACAGCGAAGTGGCCGCCAAACTAGCCCGCGAACGCACCCTCGAACTCTTCCGCGCCCACGGCGGATGAAAGATTCACAGGGAGGCAGTGAGACGGTGAGATCAGGATGAATGAAACGGGCGAAAACGACGAACTCACCAAACGAATCATTGGCTTCGCAATCGAGGTTCATCGTTTCCTTGGCCCGGGACTACTCGAATCCGCATACGAAGAATGTCTTTGCATCGAGATGAAACGCGCGGATGTGACTTTTGCGCGACAGGTTGCGCTAACCGTCACATACAAAGGCGTGAGATTGGATTGCGGTTACCGCCTCGATCTCGTTGTCGAAAACCGCCTGATACTCGAAATCAAAGCAGTTGAACGAATTATGCCCGTTTACCAAGCACAGCTTCTCACTTACCTGAAACTCACCAGCATTACCACAGGACTGCTGTTGAACTTTAGTTCACCTGTACTGAAGGATGGCATCCGGCGCCTCGTGCTGCGCGAGAGCGATTTCCGGTGATTCAACGAGAATAGCGTTACGCGCCGTAGGCGCGCCAAGAATCTCACTGCCTCACCGCCTCCCTGTGAACCTTCGTCACCGCAGGCTCGCTTCGATGTTGCCGCCGTCGACGGTGAGGGTGGCGGCGGTGGTTTTGGTTGCGGTCGCGAGATAGACAAAGGCGTCGGCCACGTCTTCGGCCGTCACTTCGCGGCCGAGCAGGTTGGCGCTCATGTAGCTGCTTTCCGAGAGGCCCCGCGCCTGGCTGCGCGAGGCGATCATGTCATCGGTCAGCAGCCCGGTGCGGATCCGGTCGGCATTGACGGCATTGGAACGGATGCCGTCGTGGCCGTGATCGAGCGCATACTGCTTCATCAGAAACAACGTCGAAGCCTTCGGCAGCCCATAAGGACCAAAATCGCGACCCGGATTCACCGCCTGCTTCGACACGTTGAACAGAAGGCAGCCGCCCGTTCCCTGTGCCTTCATGATCCGGACGGCGTTTTGCGCAACCGTCTGATGCGCGAAGAAATTGAGCTCGAAGGATTCGCGCAATGTCGCATTGTCCACCGATCCGATCGCGCCCTGCCAGGCGGCGCCGGCATTCGAGATGACGATATCGACGCCGCCGAATGCTTTCGCCACCTGATCGAAAGTGGACTTGACGCTCTCCAGCTTCGTGACGTCGCACTCGAGAGCAATCGCCGTTCTCCCGCAATCGCGCGCGACGAAGGAAGACGCCGCGCGGTCGCGGTCGAGCACCGCAACTTCCGCGCCCGCCCGCGCCAGCGCCTTCGCGGTGGCGGCGCCGATGCCGGAGCCGCCACCCGTCACAATCGCCACCTGCCGCGCCAGCGGCTTCTCCGCAGCCTTGCCGAGCTTCGCCTGTTCGAGCGACCAATATTCCACGTCGAACATGTCCGCTTCGGAGATCGGCCGATAGGCGCCGGTCGTCTCGGCATCGGTAATCACTTCGATGGTGTTTTCCGCAATATCCGCCGCGATCGCCGCGTCTTTCGCACTGGCGCCAAGCCCAAACAGACCTTTGCCCGGCACCAGCACGACGCGAGGCAGCGGATCGAGCTCCGCCTTCTTCGGTTCCGCGCGCGCATTGTTGCGCGCGAAATATTCGTGGTACCGCGCAATGAATGCCGTGATCGCCTTCTCAACAAAGACCTTCCAGGCCTCGAGCTTTCCTTCTTCCGGCGCCGGCGCGAGGAGCGGCCAGTTCTTGGTGCGGATTGTATGATCGGGAGTCACGACGCCCTGTTGCGAATAGCGCGCCAGCTCCGCACCGTTCACATAGTCGAGAATGCTCGGCGATTTCCGGAAACACAGAATCTGGCGCTTGACGGTTCCGGCGTGCTCGTCGCGCGCAATGGCGCAGGCCCCGCGCAGGATCGGCGCGATGTCCGCCGTTCGCGCGAGCCGCTGCGGCATGGATGCTTGCACGAGACTCTTCCGGCCACGCTTGAGCCGCTCTTCCGCGAGCGTGACCAGTTCGATCATGCGCTCATAGGTTTCCCGTGCGTTCTCTCCGACCGTGAAGAGGCCGTGCTGCAGGAGAACGAGGCCTTCGACGTCGCGATGGCGGTCGAAGATGTCGGCGACGCTTTTTGCGAGTGCGAATCCCGGAATCGTGTACGGCACGTAGGCGACGCGACTGCCATAGACGTCACGCGCGATGTTCTCGCCGTTCGGCTGATCGGTCAACGCCAGAACCGCCGTCGAATGCGTGTGGTCGACGAATTTGTGCGGCAGGAAGGCGTGCAGCAACGTCTCGACGGACGGATTGGGGGCGTTCGCATCGAGCAGATTGACGCGCTGATAATTGACCATGTCCTCGTCAGAGAGGCGATCGAGCGCGCGCAGGCGGCGCAGGGGCGCGAGCTTCACCGCCGGCAATCCCGCCGGTTCGATGTTTCCCATGTCCCAGCCCGAGCCCTTGACGCAGATCACTTCGAGACTGTCGTGGAGCAGATCCTGCATCTGCGTCTTGACGGACGTATTGCCGCCGCCATGCAGCACCAGACGCGGATCGCTGCCCAATAGCCGCGTCGTATAGACTCGCAGCGCGAGATCCTCGCCGATCTGCCGCGGGGCATAGCGCGCGACGAAATCCTGCGCTTCGGAATCCGACCAGCGGCTTTTCATTTCGGGTCCTGTGTTTCTGCGCGGCGTTCGGGAAAAAGGGAGAAAAGTCCATCGCGCGAGGCGGCGCAAGTTCCGCGTTCGGTGATGAACCCGCTCACGAGACGCGCGGGCGTGATGTCGAAGCCGGGGTTCGCCGCCGCGCTTCCCGGCGCGCCGATTTCGACCGTCGCCAGCCCGCCACCTTCCAGCCGCCCGGTTATTTTCAGCACTTCGTCGCTGGAGCGTTCCTCAATCGGAATATCGCCGCCGCGTGCGATGGTCCAATCGATCGTGGAGCCCGGCAGCGCCACATAGAACGGCACGTTGTTGTCACGGGCCGCCAGCGCCTTCAGATAGGTACCGATCTTGTTCGCGACGTCGCCATTGGCGGCGACGCGATCCGTGCCCACGATGCAGAGATCGACGTCGCCCCGCTGCATGTAATGGCCGCCGGCATTGTCCGCGATGATGGTGTGGGGCACGCCGTGACCGCCCAGTTCGAAGGCCGTGAGAGAAGCGCCCTGGTTGCGGGGGCGCGTTTCGTCGACCCAGACGTGAAGCGGAATCCCCGCATCCTGCGCCATATAGACAGGGGCAAGCGCCGTTCCCCAGTCGACGCAGGCAAGCCAGCCCGCGTTGCAATGGGTGAGCAGGTTGAGGCGCTCGCCATTCTTCTTCGCCGCGGCATCGCGGAGTATCGCGAGTCCATGCTCGCCGATGCGCCGGCAGGTCTCGACATCCTCGTCGCAGATGGCGGCGGCTTCGCGCCAGGCCAGACCTGCGCGTTCGCCACGCGGCTGATTGCGCAGCACAGTCCGCATGCGCGCGAGCGCCCAGCGGAGATTGACAGCGGTCGGCCGGGCCGCGAACAGGAGATCATGCACGCGATCGAGATTTTCGTCCGACGCGTCGGCACGCATCGCCAGCGCCACGCCATAAGCGGCGGTCGCCCCGATGAGCGGCGCCCCGCGCACGACCATCGTCGCGATGGCGTGCGCCGCATCCTCCGCGCTCGCGAGCCGCACTGTCGCAAACTCACGCGGCAGCCTCGTCTGATCGATCACATCGATGCCGTCGTCTCCGACCGGCCAGATCGTCCGATAGTCGCGCCCCGCAATCTTCATGTTCTGAAATCCAGGCTGACTCGCAAGGAAAATTCACAAGGAGACAGTGAGTCTCGCCGTCTCGCTGTCTCCCTGTGAACCTTCTTTTCTCAATGGCCTTCGAATGAAACGAGCGTCTTTACTTCCTTGCCGAGGACGCGGATTTTCTCCGCGCCGCCGAGGTCGGGGAGATCGATGACGAAAGAGCAGCCGATGACTTTTCCGCCCGCCCGCTCGAGAAGCTTGATCGCGGCGAAGCAGGTTCCCCCTGTCGCGATGAGATCATCAACGAGCAGGATGTGATCGCCGTGCTTCACCGCATCGGTGTGAATCTCGACCCGGTCGGTGCCGTATTCCAGCGCGTAGTCCTCCCCAATCACCTGCCAGGGCAGCTTGCCTTTCTTGCGTACGGGCACGAACCCGACCGAGAGCTGATGCGCGACCGCGCCGCCCAGAATGAACCCGCGCGCCTCGATCCCCGCCACCTTGTCGATGCGTACGCCGGCATAGGGCTGCACCATCTCGTCTACTGCGCGCCGGAATGCACGCGGATGGCCCAGCAGCGTGGTGATGTCGCGAAAGATGATGCCGGTCTTCGGATAATCCGGAATCGAACGGATGACCGATCTGAAATCCATGTGTATCAGCCCTTCCTGAGCACCCGGCCCGCCACCGCGTCGAGCTTGGCAAACAACTCCGGATCGCGCTTGTCCGGTGCGGTGATGAACGCAGTATCGAGCACATGCTCGATACCGAGCGGGGACGGCGTCCGCTCGGGCCCGAGCTTGGGCGCCACGCGCGCGATCAGCCGGCGCGCCTTTTCCGCATTCTGGGAAAGGACTGCAACCACCTGGTCAACCGTCACATGGTCATGATCGGGGTGCCAGCAGTCGAAATCCGTCACCATCGCGGCGATCGCGTAAGGGAGCTCCGCCTCGCGGGCCAGTCGCGCCTCGGGCATGGCCGTCATGCCGATCACGTCGCACCCCCAGGATCGATAGAGATTCGATTCGGCAAGAGTGGAGAATTGCGGGCCCTCCATCGCGAGATAGATGCCACCCCTGGCATGCGGAATGCCTTCCTCGGCGCACGCCTCGTCAAGCGCGTCGGCGAGCCGGGGACAAACGGGATGAGCGAGAGACACATGCGCGACGAAACCACGGCCGAAAAAACTCTTTTCACGCGCATGGGTCCGGTCGATGAACTGATCCGCCATGACGAACATGCCTGGCGGCAGATTCTCGCGCAGCGAGCCGCACGCCGAAACGGAAATGATGTCGGTGGCGCCGGCGCGCTTCAACGCGTCGATATTGGCGCGGTAGTTGATCGATGTCGGCGAATGGACATGGCCGCGGCCGTGGCGCGGCAGGAACAGCATGTCCACGCCTTTCAACCGGCCCGTGAGCAACGAATCCGAAGGCTCGCCCCAGGGGCTTTCAACTCTTTCCCAGCGCGCGTTCTCAAGGCCCGCGACGTCGTAGACGCCGCTGCCACCGATCACGCCAAGGACTGTGTTGGGCATGGTTTGAAGCGCTCTCTTCTTGTCATGGCCCGCGCAAGCGGGCCACCCAGATGAAGCCGCTCCAAAGGTTCATATGGCGCGCGGACGCGCGCCGACTGGGTGGCCCGGTCAAGCCGGGCCATGACAATTAATAGCTGGCTATCAACAGGCCAATCAATGCGCGTCGCGCCAGACCCTGCGATAGGACAGGAAGAGCAGACCGGAAAAGACGATCAGGAATGCCATCACGCCCAGGCCAAGCCGCTTGCGCTCTTCCATACTGGGCTCCGCCGCCCAGGCGAGGAAGGTGACGACGTCACGCGCTTCCTGATCGACCTTATTGGACGTGCCGTCCGAATAGGTGACGGAGCCATCGGTGAGCGGCGGCGGCATGGAAATATTCCAGTCCTGGAAATAAGGATCGTAGTATTTGTTCGGGAGTACCTTGAACCAGGCTGGCGGCTTTTCGTGAAAGCCGGTCAGGATCGAATAGACATAGGCCGCTCCGCCCGCCCGCGCCTTTTCGATCAGCGAAAGATCGGGCGGGAGCGCGCCGCCATTCGCAGCTCGCGCGGCCTCCTCATTTGCAAAAGGAGGCGGGAAATCATCGGCCACGATACCGGGACGCGTCAGGCGATTCCCGCTGCCGTCGAAGAGCTCCCCCTTGTCGTTCGGCTCGGCGGGAATTTTGTAGGACGCGGCGATCGCTTTCGCCTGCGCGTCCGTGAAGCCCGGGCCGCCAGGATCCGCCAGATTGTGGAAGGCAACGCGATTGAGGCTGTGGCAGGCCGAGCAGACTTCCTTGTAGACCTGAAACCCGCGCTGCAACGCACCGCGATCGTAAGTCCCGAGCGGCCCCTCGAACGAGAACGCAACGCTCTTCGGCGGACGCGCGTCAGTCGCCGTCTGGGCGATGGCCGTACCGGCGAGCGCGAGGAGTGCGCAGAGGGAGAGACTTGCCCGGACGATCGTCAACATGTCTGCGATCCTCACTCTGCGGGCGACAGGGAAGCCGTGCCAGGTCCGAGCACGGGTTTTGCGATGCTGTCCGGCAATGCCAGCGGATGTTCGACCAGGCCGACCAGCGGCAGCGCGAGCCAGAAATAGGCGTAGTAATAGATGGTGCCCAGCCGCGCCACCCAGATGAGCGGGACCGAAATTCCGCCGAGGTTCCAGGCCGCGTCGACCGATTGCGAACCGCAGTAGCCGAGCAGGACGCAGTCCACGGCGAACGCCCAGAAGAACGGCTTGAGCATCGGCCGAAAGCGCGTGGAGCGCACTTTCGACGTATCGAGCCACGGCACGAAGAACAACGTGGCGATCGCGCCAAACAGCACCAGAACGCCGATCAGCTTTTGCGGAACCGAGCGCAGCATCGCGTAGAACGGCGTCAGATACCAATCCGGAACGATGTCGGGAGGCGTGACCAGGGGATTGGCAGGCGTGTAGTTGTCGGGATTGCCGAGCATGTCGGGCGCATAGAAGACAATCAGCGCGAACAGGATCACGAAGAGCGAAAGGCAGAGGAGGTCCTTCGCCGTGTAGTAGGGATGGAAGGGAACCGTGTCCTGCGGGCCTTTCACGTCGATGCCAAGCGGATTGTTGTTGCCGGGAACGTGCAGCGCCCAAATGTGAAGAACCACGACCGCAGCAATCACGAACGGCAACAGATAATGCAGGCTGTAGAAGCGGTTCAGCGTCGCATCGCTGACGCCGAAGCCGCCCCAGAGCCACGTCACGATGCTCGTGCCAAGATGCGGAATGATCTGGTCCAGCGAACTGAACAGGTTGGTGATGACGGTGGCGGCCCAGAATGACATCTGGCCCCAGGGCAGCGTGTAACCGAGAAATGCGGTGGCGATCATCAGCACGAAAATGAGGACGCCCAGGATCCACAGGATCTCGCGCGGCGCCTTGTAGGAGCCGTAGTAAAGGCCGCGAAAAATGTGGACGTAGACCGCGATGAAGAACATCGAGGCGCCGTTCGCATGCATGTAGCGCAGCAGCCAGCCGTAGTTCACGTCGCGCATGATGTTTTCGACGCTGTCGAAGGCAAGATCGGAACTGGGGACATAGTGCATCGCAAGCACGATGCCGCTGACGATCTGGATGCCCAGGCAGAAGGTGAGGATGCCGCCGAACGAATACCAGAAATTGAGGTTCCGCGGCGTCGGGAACGTGGTCAGCGTATCGTTGACGAAGCGCAGGACCGGCAGGCGCGTGTCCAGCCAGCGGGTGAAGTTCGTGTTGGGCTCGTAGGTCGAAGGTCCGGACATTTTGCGCTCCTCACCCGACCTTGACGCGCGTGTCGGACAGGAAGGTGTATTTCGGAACATCCAGATTGCGTGGCGCGGGGCCCCGGCGCACCCGCCCCGCGACGTCATATTGCGAGCCGTGGCAGTGACAGAGCCATCCGCCGTAATTGCCTTCGAATGCGGTCGGCGTGCATCCGAGATGCGTGCAGACGCCTACCAGGATCAACCACTCCGATTTCGTCTCGCGGTTCTGGTCGGTCGCCGGCGCGTCGTCGGCGAGGTTGGCGTTGCGCGCCAGCGGATCGAGCAGCGCCGAGACGGGGACCGCCCGCGACTCAGCGATTTCCTTCGGCGTGCGGCGGCGCACAAAGAGCGGATGGCTGCGCCAGGTCAGGACGATCTGTTGCCCGGGCTGAACCGGCGCGAGATCGACCTCGATCGACGACAGCGCGAGCACGGAGCCGGTCGGATTCATCTGATCGATGAAAGGCCATGCGGCCAGCGCGACGCCTACGGCTCCCGCCGCCCCGGTCGCGATATAGATGAAGTCGCGCCGGGTGGGCTCGGCCGCATTCGCATCTGCCACGGGTTCACCTTCTGCTGAGGAAACAAGGCGCTCCGGGATGAGGAAGGGAATGCGCCGCCCCCGGAATCGCCGGCGCCCCTTGAATTCATGGCGCAAAATAGAGAGTCAGGTCCAGAGGGTCTTGCGGCACGATGCCGCGGGATTCGCATGTCAGGTGCCGGAAGTGGACAGCCGGAGCGCAGTGCAGTCCCAACTCCCCCGGCACCGCTCAGCATTCGGTCGCGCTGAGATAGCCCTGTTTCGCATAGTCGAGCAGAGCGCGATCGCGGGTCATGACCGTGAAGCCGAACTCGCGTGCCGTGGCGGCTATGATGCAATCTGCAGGATCGAATTGAAGCTTTCCGGGAAGGAACGACGACTCCATGAGGATTTTCGCCGTAAGCTCGGCGAGTCTCGTGCCGGGCGCTTTCATCAGCTGCTCAAACCAGCGTTGTGGGCTATAGCGCGATCGGAAGCGGCCCTTCCGCGCCAGCATCCCGACTTCCCAGGCGCTGATCGGAGAAACGTAGGTGGGCGCGCCGGCCCTGTGCGCCTCCGTCAGTTCGTCTGCGGCATTCTGGGAAATCTCCCCTGCAACGATCCAGAGCGCGGCGCATGTGTCGAGCAGAAACGGTTGCGTCATCGCGAACCCTTGGAGAGTCCCCGTTCGATGAGATCAGCCGTCCTGTCCAGATTGGCTTCCATCGCCTCAAGTTCCCCCGGATCCATTGCAGGGCTGGTCAAGTCCCATCCGGGCTCGATGGTGAACGTGCCCTTCATGGAACCGATCAGAGGATGTGGCCCCTGCTTCTCCTTCGTGCGAGCAGGTTCACGCCGGGATTCGGCGACGCCATCGCAACGATTGCTGCGCACGAACACAAGCTTTTTGGCGGCCATGTCGACCTGCGCTGTTGCATAGCCCGCCTGAATCCAGACTTTCGCGTGCGAATGGCCGCGTTCCTCGTTGGCCCACCAGGGTCTATGACGGTAGGCTGAACCCGGCAGCTTCCTTCCAATAACCGATTCCACTTCGCGGAAAGTCATCGGAATGCGGCTTGCGGCGTTGCGTTTCAGATATTGGCCCAGCGGCTCATAGATCGCCATGGCACCACCTCGTCTGAGTTACTATGTTCATATAGTAACTTCCTATTGGCCGTCAATCTCTGGAGTAGCA
Source organism: Rhizomicrobium sp. (assembly GCA_035567755.1). Lineage (GTDB taxonomy): Bacteria > Pseudomonadota > Alphaproteobacteria > Micropepsales > Micropepsaceae > Rhizomicrobium. The sequence continues at coordinate 128,407 of DATMPH010000013.1, read as the reverse complement.
TAACCGGTATGTGGAGCGTGGAGACAGCAAAACGCAAGGAGAGAGCGCGCGAGTGGTTCGAGATGTTGCGCGACGACATCTGCGCCGCGTTCGAAACCCTGGAGGACGAGCTCACCGGGACACTCCATGAAAGGCCTCCTGGCCGTTTCGAGCGCAAGGCATGGACGCGCGCGCAACGAGAGGAGGACGTCGCGGATGGTGGTGGGGGCGTTATCTCGATCATGCACGGGCGCGTGTTCGAAAAAATCGGCGTCAATGTTTCGACGGTTCACGGGCGCTTTTCGCCCGAATTCGCGCGCGAAATCGAAGGCGCCGAGAAAGACCCGCGCTTCTGGGCGTCAGGCATTTCGCTCGTCGCCCATCCCCGCAATCCGCATGTTTCCACGGTTCACCTGAACACCAGATTCCTGGTCACGACACGGGCCTGGTTCGGCGGTGGCACCGACCTCACTCCGATGCTCCCGGCCGAGGAAGACGCGCGCCACTTCCATGCTGCGCTCAAACGCGCCTGCGACCGGCACCACCCCGACTACCATGCGCGCTATAGCAAATGGTGCGACGAATATTTCTTCCTGCCGCACCGCGGCGAGCCAAGGGGAGTGGGCGGCATCTTCTTCGACCACCTGGCAAGCGGCGACTGGGAAGCCGACTTCGCCTTCACGAAGGGCGTCGGCCTCGCATTTCTGGATATCTATCCCCAAATCGTGCGAAGGCGCATGAACGAGCCGTGGACCGAGGAAGATCGGGCGCAACAGCTTGTGCGCCGCGGACGTTACGTGGAGTTCAATCTGCTGCATGATCGCGGCACACGATTCGGGCTGAAAACGGGGGGAAATGTGGAAGCCATCCTGATGTCGTTGCCGCCGGAGGCGAGCTGGCCCTGAGGGGCCCAGCGCGCGCGACACGTGCCGACATTGCATATTCTGCCTCCCGCCCTGGCCGCTCTTCTGCAGGTCATCCTGATCGACATCACGCTTGCAGGAGACAATGCGGTTGTCATCGGCATGGCGGCAGCACGCGTTCCTGCACCCGAGCGGCGGCGCGTGATGTTCTGGGGGCTGGTGGCGGCGGTGATTCTCCGCCTCGCCGTGGCCTATGTTGTTCTGTATTTTCTCCTCAACACGTCCTTCTTTCTCGTGTTCGCCGGCGGCTTCCTCCTGCTCTGGGTGGCGTGGCGGCTTTATCGGGAAATTCGCCGCAGCGCCGAGGACGCCGTCGGGGTGACAACAATCTCGGATCTGAGGTTCGGTGATGTTCAGGCCGGCCTGCCCGCGCGCTCTCCTGATGTCCTCCGCGCGATCTGGCAAATCGCGATTGCCGATCTTTCCATGTCGCTCGACAATGTCCTCGCGGTGGCGGGCGCCGCCATGAATCACGTGTGGGTGCTCGCCGTCGGGCTTCTGCTCTCGATCGCGCTGATGGGACTTGCCGCGTCGCTGATCGCAAATCTCCTGCAGAAGATGCCGTGGATCAGCTATGCGGGATTGATCATCGTTCTCTACGTCGCTCTGCGCATGATCTGGTTCGGCGGCATGGAGATTATTTACGCAACGTAGGCTGCGCCAAATGCCGATTTCCAATTGATGGCGGTTTCTACCGTCCGCGGATAAGGCCATCTGGACGGGCGTCTCTTGTACAGGCGACAGGTGCAGAATCACCGATTCCACGATCATCGGATTCGACAAAGGCACTTCTTTTTCGAAAAGCACCGACTGGACTGGTCAAACCTCCATGTCGACACCAACACCTGTTACAATATGGACGGCGTCGCCGAGGGAACGGCCTCGCTCGTCAACTCCCATCGCTACGGCCCGGCGATGCGCCAACTTTCCTTCACCTGCTCGACACGTGACGGACAACGGCTCCGGCGCATACTGCGCGATGTTCAGCGGGTCGTAGCTCCTCACTTCGGCGACGGCTTGTCGCGTGTGGATCGAGTGCGTACAATTGGCGGGAGGCTTTTTCTAGCAAGCAAACGTCGCGGGCTGCCGGTTTTGCGGCAGTGCTTTCAATCCGGTCATCCTTATTCACTTCGACCGCAGAATTTAGGATCGGATAGACATTGGCGTAGCGGCATTGTTTGGGGGTGTCTGGTGGTTTGCTAAGTTCGATCAGGTAAACCCAAACGCCAAGATGACCTAAATGCGGACGTGGGCGGCAGTGTCGATCATCTGGTCCCTAATGTTGGGAGCGGTCGTGGCTTGGGCATGGTCTCTAGGCGAATTTCTTTACCGGCCAGAGTCGGGCTATCACACGAGCACTTGGGGCATTGGCGCCGGCGTGATCGTATTCGCGTACCTGCTGTATGTGTCCTACGAAGCGCGGCATCGACCAAATACGCTCGAACTACGAATGCTTGAATCACGGCTGAAAGTGCTTGGAATTGAACCGGGAAGCTTTTCTGCTAAGTGTCTCACCGAACTCGTGCATATCGGCACGGACTTCGAAAAGAACCTAGTGTCAAGGAAGGAATATCTGCGACGCCTGCCAAGTAGCATTGTCGGAATCGCCACAAACGTTCAATGGATTTGTCTTGGCGAGGACAAGGATCACACCGTCGAGGGCATTAGGGCTTTGGCTGAATGCGGTATGCCCAACGTCTTTTGGGAGGTATTGGCAAAGCACGATCCCAAGAGATTCGCCCTTGATCAGCTGGAAAAAACACAGGCCAGCAATAGGATGCTCCGGAGTCTCCGAGATTCGAACTAGGATACCAAGCGCACTTGATGATTCGGAGCGGATGCTGAACATGTGGCCTTGGCGTCGGTGGGTGTTGGAACCATCGAGCAATGCTTGGATTTTTTGCAAAACGGCCCCGACCAACTCCCGAAGTTGAGGCAATATATCGCAAACTGGCAACTCTCCTAGATGACGAGAGTGTGCAGAACGAGCGCCTTCCGACACATCTGCGGGAGGCAATGGCGCAGAATTCGCCGTGCGATTTCATTGTGGGCGGACACGGCGCGTTCGGACGAACCTATACGAACGCGGTGCCCGTCAACGGCCCTCTTGGACAAGCCGTGTATTTGTCTGCTCTACGCATAAACTCTACGTCGATAATGTTTCATCGTCTCGGTTCAATTGGGAACATTGATGTTTTCGAGACTGTATCTCTCGACGCGGCTGTTTGGGACATTCTCTTTTTGTCTCTTTATTTTCCCGCGCGCTCTCGCAAAGCCCCATCAGGTTATGCGCTGGACATAAAGATTCCGGTGTCCGGACGAATATTCGGAACGACCTCTAGGGTCGAACCTTTCCCGCAGGCCCTATATATGTCCGCTCGCGCATTCACCGTGCGCCAAATCGGGATGCCGCTCCCGAACCGGCTGATTCGCGTGGCACTAACAACGCGTGCTTTCATACGACCAGAAACGCACGGTCGGCGTGTCGACGAGTTAGTAAGATCAAGAATGACGCTTGCGTTGACGGACGAGGAGCCCGATGGACCTATGTAATCAATGGACGAATCGATGAATCAGGCAGAGGCAAAGGATGTTCTCCAAACGGCATTGGAGGCACTTCGTCAAAACGACCTAACGACCTTTGGGGAGGATGTAGGCGAACGTCCAATAATGTTCCGTGTCGCCCACTACATGATCTCGAAGGCTGAAACGGGAGAATCTCTGCACGTCGATTGCGACTACAACAGAAGCGTAGACGCTGTTAAGCAGCTACTTCCAATGAAGGAAGAAACGTTTCCAGAAGCCGACAAACGTGTGAAGGTGCAGCGGTTCTTTCCCGACATAGTGATCCACAAGCGAAGGGATGATTCGGAAAATATTCTTGTATGTGAAATCAAAAAGGTTGGAGATTCCCGTGGTCCCGAGCTGGATAGACGTAGATTGCAAATACTAACCCGCCAGGATGGCTACTTTCATTATATACTCGGCGCCTTTATAGAGGTTGACCAAGCGCACCGCCGAATTATCGTTGAATACTTTGAGAATGGTGAAGCCGTAAACAAGTGGAGCACCGCATGAACATGATCAGAATCGCCGCTGCGTAGTGTCGAGAGATTCTGACCGAATGATTGCCTCAACAGCAGCAGCATCCGCATCACTAAGTGCCTTTCGTGAGCCGTGACCGAAGGCTCGTTACCCGCAAATCACCTGCAGTCAGTATAGCACGACGGTCGTGTACAGTCGTGATCCTGCCCATTCGCAAGACCGCGCAATTCTGATCGCCGCATTCCGGCAAGTGGTTCGGCGGCTCGTAGTTGCTACGGTCTGGCGCATTCCAGCGCCGTCCGACGACGATCGGCTCAACGGACCTCCCGCCTCCCCCTCAAAACGTACTCGACTGCACAATTGCTTTCAGACGTTCAGCGAGCGAGAGCCGGTCTTCGGTGAAGTCACTGTCGATCCACCATGCCTCGACTTCGGCGAGCACGTGCCCGACATGTGGTCCTTCGGGAACGCCGGCAGCCATCACGTCGCGGCCGGTGAGCGGGAAGCGGGGGCGCGTCCAGGTGTCGGCGAGCGCGAGAAGAGCGCGCCAGGCGATCGCGTTGGAATCCTTCCCGTCTTCCGACCAGCGCAGAAGCACGCGATCCCTGAAAGGCCGGGCGCCCAACCGATAGAGCAAGCGGTGAACCTCGCGCACCGATAGATAGGGCACGAATTTTTCGCTTGCGCCGGCGAGATCCTCGATGCGTTCGCGGTTTTCGTTCGAGAGTCGCAGGCGCTCGGCGAGCGCTTTGGCGACAGCTGAATCGTCCGGCAGAAGCGCGGCGAGTCGCAGGACAGGATCGGCCACGAAGAAATGCGCCATGTCGATCGCAGTCAGCCGCTCGAGACGATCGAGCCGCGCGCCTGTGGGGACGATCTCTGCAAGAATTCCCGTCGCCGCCATCGCGCGGAGCGAAGGGACCGGATTTTCCGCTTCGAGGAGGCGCAGCAATTCCTTCTGGATGCGTTCGCCGGAAAGCTTTTGCAAACCGCTGCGTCCGGCGGCCGCGGCACGCAGGCCCTCCCCGTCGATTTCACCCTTTCCGTACCAGGCGTGGAAGCGGAAGAGCCTCAGAATCCGCAGATAGTCCTCGCGGATTCGCGCCGACGCTTCGCCGATGAAGCGCACGCGGCCCGCCTCGAGATCGGCGAGACCGCCGGTGAAATCGAACAATTCCCCGTCGAGCGAAGCATAGAGTGCGTTGATGGTGAAATCGCGGCGGGCTGCATCTTCAGCCCAATCGTTCGAAAATTCGACCGTTGCGCGCCGTCCATCCGTGCTCACGTCGCGGCGCAGCGTCGTCACCTCGAAGGCTTTGCCGCCGGTGATCGCGGTAACCGTACCGTGCTCGATGCCCGTCGGCAGCGCCGCCATTCCCGCGCTTTCGAAGCGGCGCGTGACTTCAGCGGGAAGGAGCGGCGTCGCGATGTCGATATCGCCGATCTCGCGATTCAGCAGCGCATTGCGCACCGCGCCGCCCACGAATCGCGCTTCGCCGCCCCATGCCAAAAGTGCTGCCATCACCGCGCGCGTCTCGCCGGCGCGCATCCAGCTCTCGCGGGACGGGTCGAGCCTTCTCGTCATCGCACCTTCTCGACGTGGCCTGGCACGATCTTTCCATTCTCGACATGCGGCGCGACGTACACGCCGCTGATCGATTCGCCCTCCGTCAAGCCGACATAGATGAAACTCGCCGCAACGAGAGCGAGACCCGCGACGATCAGAACCGTCCATGGCGTGTGCGGCCCCGGCGTCTTCGCACGCAGCCGCATCAGCGCAAACCATGCGCCGTAAAGCGCGAAAGGCAGCGCAAAGAGCAGCGTCCGCGTCAAGATTAGCCGGATCATTGGCAAAGTCTCTCGCGCAGGTTCACCACGATGGCGGCGGTGGCGCCCCAGATGTGATGGCGCTCATAACGGAACAAATAGAATTCGCGCGTTGCGCCCTGCCACTCGGCAGTCTGGCGTTCGCAATTCGCGGCGTCCAGCAGGAACGCAAGCGGGACTTCGAAGATCTCGGCGACTTCGTGCGCGGCGGGCACGAGTGAAAATCCCCCGGTGAGAAGACCCACCACCGGCAGGATCGCAAAGCCGGTTCCCGTCTCATAGGCGTCGAGAAACCCGGCGATCGAAATGAAGCTTGGCCCGATTCCGGTTTCCTCTCTGGTCTCGCGCAATGCCGTTTCGACGAGGGAGGGATCATTCTCATCCAGTCGTCCGCCGGGAAAGCTCACCTGACCCGCGTGCCGCGCGAGATGCGCGGTGCGCTGCGTGAAAAGCACGGTCGGCATGGCGCGCCTGACGATGGGAACCAGCACGGCCGCGGGCGCAAGCTCGCGCGCCTTTGGCCGCTGGGTGCGAGGATTGAGATCATAGTCGCCGCGCCGTGGCACCAACGGCAGCTGAGGCGGGTCCGCGAGAAGCCGCTGGCGCAAAGGTTCAAGTCCCTCATCGGCAATACGCTGCACGAGCGGGGACAGCGGCGGCTGACCGCGCCCCGTCAAGGAAAATCCGTCCGCGCAGGCGTTTGCTTCGAAGAAACCATATCCCGGAACAGTTGCATTCGCCGCACCGCGCACTCACGGCGTTGTGCGGTTTTCCGGCCTTTGACTCGGCAGAGCGCGGTTGCGCGGGGAAAGCCGGAATGCAACATAAACGCCCTCCTGGAGGCCGTGTCCGAGGATAGGGAGCGGCCCGGCCGGCCGCAACCAAACCCGCGGCGCAACATGGCGGCGCGCGCAGCGCCTGAGACAAGATATTGCAGCAGATGAACGATACCAGATCGATCGACGACACGCTTATGACCGACGATTCGCCCGTGGCACAGGCGGAGATGTATGCGGAGCTTTTCGGCAAGGTGCGCGATGCGGCGGCGAGAGTCATTTTCGGTCAGCTCGAGGTCATCGATCAAACGCTCGTGACGCTGCTCGCGGGAGGGCACGGACTTCTCATCGGCGTGCCGGGCCTCGCCAAGACGCGACTGGTCGAAACGCTCGGCACCATTCTCGGCCTCGACTGGAAGCGCATCCAGTTCACGCCGGATCTGATGCCAGCCGACATCATCGGCTCGGAGATTCTCGAAGAAAGCGAAACGGGCCATCGTTCCTTCCGCTTCGTCCGGGGCCCTGTGTTCACGCAGCTCCTGATGGCCGATGAAATCAACCGGGCCAGTCCACGCACGCAATCCGCCCTGCTGCAATCGATGCAGGAGAAACACGTGACCGTTGCCGGTGAGCGTCACGATTTGCCCGAACCTTTTCATGTCCTGGCGACGCAGAACCCTTTGGAACAGGAAGGGACCTATCCGCTTCCCGAGGCGCAGCTCGATCGCTTTCTGCTGCAGATCGACGTCGGCTATCCGGATGCCGAAGCCGAGCGGCGAATGCTGATTGCGACGACCTTCGGTGAGGAAGCGCCCATCGAGCCCGCCTGCGCAGCGGACGCCCTCGTCGGCGCCCAGCGAATCGTGCGGCACCTTCCCGTGGGTGAAAAAGTTGTCGATGCAATCCTTCGCCTCGTGCGGGCGGCGCGCCCCGACGCAGGCGGCGATCCGGCGCTTCGCGGCCTCATCGCATGGGGACCTGGACCGCGTGCGAGCCAGGCCTTCATGCTTGCGATTCGTGCCAAGGCGCTTATCGAAGGCCGATACGCACCCTCAGTCGACGACGTTGCGGCGCTGGCGCATCCCGTTCTGCGCCACCGCATGGCGCTGAGTTTCTCGGCGCGCGCCGAAGGCACCGCCATCTCGGACGTCATCGACCGGCTGTGCCGGGGTCATCTTTGACGGACGCGCATCGTCGGCGGGAAAATCCAAAAAGGGCGGCCGCTCTCAGGGCGGAAGCCGAATCGCTCGGAGCGTCGCTGCCACCCTTGCTCGTCGCAGCCGAACAGCTCGCGTCCGTGGTCGGGCTAGGCGTTCACGGTCGCCGCAAGGCGGGAAGCGGCGAAACCTTCTGGCAGTTTCGGCGATACGGACCCGGCGATCCCGCCAATTCGATCGATTGGCGGCAATCGGCGAAATCGCAGCATCTTTTCGTGCGCGAGCGCGAGTGGGAGGCGGCGGAAACGGTCTGGTTCTGGTGCGACCCTTCGCCCGGCATGCGTTTCGCTTCCACTCCAACTCTCGACACAAAGATCGATCGGGCAAAACTGCTGACACTGGCGGTAACGTCGCTTCTCATCCGCGGCGGCGAACGCGTCGCGTTGCTGGGCAAGGATCGCACTCCCGCGAGCGGTCGTGCCGCGCTCACGCGCATGGCGCATGGCGTGATCGAAGACATACCGGGAGTTGACGCGATGCCGCCCGATCTGCCGATCGGAAGAAGCGCGCAGCTTGTCTGGCTGGGCGATTTTCTCTCGCCGCTCCCCGACATCGAAGCCGCCATCCGCCGTCTCGCGGGCAGAGGTCTCAAAGGGCATCTTGTTCACCTCATCGATCCTGCCGAAGAAGATTTTCCCTATACCGGACGCACGCGATTCGAATGGGCCGCCGGGAAGCGAAGCGAAATCTTCGGCCGCGCCGAAAATATTCGCGCCGATTATTGCCGCCGGTTTCGTGCGCAAGCAGATGCCGTGAGCGCATTTGCGCGCCGGATCGGCTGGAACCATCTCACGCATCGTACCGATCAGCCCGCTGAAACAGCTCTCATCGCGCTCTATGCCGATCTCGATGGATCACTCGGCTCCCAGCCAGGGGCACGATCCGTCGTTCGATGAGCTTCCTGCCCGCCATCACGTTCGGTGCGCCCTGGATTCTGGCGGCACTTGCCGTGTTGCCGGTGATCTACTGGTTGTTGCGCGTCACGCCGCCCGCGCCGCGCCGAATCACTTTCCCGCCCACCCGACTGCTTGCCGATCTCGCCGCGCCGGAAGAAACGCCGGCGCGTACCCCGCCATGGCTCCTGGCCTTGAGGCTCGCGGTGGCCGGATTGATCATCATCGCTCTCGCGCAACCCCTGTTGGGTGAAACGCTGGCTCTCCCGGGCAAAGGACCGCTCATTCTCTTCGTCGACAATGGCTGGACAGCAGCTCATGACTGGAGCAGCCGGGTGGCCGCCATCACCGATGCACTCAATTCGGCCGTGCATGCGAACCGTCCGGTGGCCATCGTTCCGACGGCGTCGTCCGGACTGGACGCTGCGACCCTTCTTTCCGCGGGAGAGGCCGAACGGCGCGCCGCCGACATCGTGCCGGAGCCCTGGATTTCGAGCCGCAAGCGTGCTGCCACCGCCCTGGCGAAAATGCGATTCGATACGAGGCCGCAAATTCTTTGGTTCAGCGACGGCATCGAGCACGGCGACGGCACAGACACCGCGCGCACGCTTGCAGGCATTGGCTCTCTGCAAATCTATGCGCAACCGCAAGGGCCCCTTGCACTGCGATCCCTTCGCAACGAACCCGATGGATTTCTCGTGAACGTCGCGCGAGCCGCGAACGGCAGCGCGGAGCAGGGTGACGCGGCGGCGCTCGGCGCGCAGGGCGAGAATCTTGCCACCGCGCATTTTCGCTTTGCTGCCGGCGCCGGCGAAGCGTCGACAAAAATTGCGCTACCGCTCGAGATCCGCAACGAGAGCGAGCGCATCGTCATTCTCAACGAGGATTCTGCGGGCGCCGTGAAGTTTCTCGACACGGGCTCCCGGCGCAGGGCCGTGGAAATTGTTTCCGCCAGCGCCGCGCAGGATGAACAGCCGCTGCTCTCCGACGCGTATTATCTCGAACGCGCCCTTGCGCCCCACGCCGATGTGCAGAAGGGAACGATCGGCGATGCGCTTGCACGCAATGTCTCCGTGCTTGTTCTGGCCAACATTGGCACGATCGCGGGCGCCGATCATGACCGTGTGGCGCGCTTCGTCGAGCAGGGCGGAGTCCTGGTGCGATTCGCCGGCGACCGCATGACGACCAATGTTGACGATCTCGTTCCGGTCAAATTGCGTATCGGCGGCCGGTATCTCGGAGGCGCACTGGCCTGGGCGCAACCGCAGCATCTGGCGCAGTTTCCCGCCGCGAGTCCCTTCGACGGTTTATCTGTTCCGCCGGAAGTCACTGTCTCGCGGCAGATCCTGGCCGAGCCTTCGATTGAGCTCGCAGATCGCAGCTGGGCTCGCCTGGCCGACGGCACGCCGCTGGTAACGGGAGCGGCGCGCGGCAAGGGCTGGATCGTGCTCTTTCATGTCACCGCCAATCCCGCCTGGTCGACGCTGCCGCTGTCCGGACTCTATGTGGACATGCTGCATCGCCTGCTCGATCTCGCCGGCGGCGCGCGGCCGGCGCAACTGGCCGGCAATTCCGCGGCCATGTATGCGCCGGCCAGCATGCTCGACGGATTCGGACATGTTGTGAAACCGCCTGCCGATGCGCTTCCGCTTCGAGGATCGGAGATCGGAAGGGCGGAGCCCTCGCCATCGCATCCGCCCGGTCTTTACCGGCATGCGGGGGTGGATATCGCGCTCAATGCCATGGACGATTCCACCAGCCTTGCTCCACTGGCCGCTGAAGGCGTGTCCCGCCGCGTCTATTCGCCGTCAAAGTCAATCGAGATCGAAGCGCCTCTTCTCGCGCTGGCGCTTTCCATTCTGCTGGTGGATGTGTGGATCTCGCTCTGGCTGCGCAGTTATTGGGGTCCGCCGCGCGCCTTGTGGCTCGGCCGCGCTGCGGTGGTCGTATTTGCGGCGTTGATCGTCCAGCCGTATCGCGCCCATGCAGACGATGCGTTCGACATGAAGGCGGCGCTGGACACGCGGCTCGCCTATGTCGTGACGGGCGTTTCCGAAGTCGACGACATGAGCAAGGCGGGACTCACCGGGCTCGGTCTCGCCTTGAAGGCACGCACCTCCTACGAGCCGCAGGAACCCGTCGGCGTCGATCTGGACAGGGACGATTTGAGCTTTTTCCCGCTTCTCTACTGGCCGATGGATCCGCGCGAACAGAGCCTTTCTCCACGCGCCTTGAGCAAGGTGGCCGACTATATGCGCAACGGAGGAACTATCCTTCTCGATACGCGCGATCTGACGCTTGGCGGGGTGCGCGGATCTTCGTCCAGCGGACAACAGACTTTGCGGCGCCTGCTGGCGAAGCTCGACCTGCCGCCACTCGAGCCGGTTCCTTCCGACCACGTTCTGACAAAGACGTTCTATCTGCTCGAAGATTTTCCAGGCCGCTGGGATGGCGGGAAAGTGTGGGTCGAGGCGCTTCCTCCTGCCGGCTCCGAATCAGGGCCCGCGCGCGGCGGAGATGGCGTGTCGCCCATCATCATCGGCGGCAATGATTGGGCCGCTGCCTGGGCGGTCGACGCGCAGGGACGTCCGCTCGCGGATGTGACGCCGGGCGGCGACGAACAGCGCGAGATGGCGTACCGGTTTGGGATCAACGTGGTCATGTACGCGCTGACGGGCAACTACAAGACCGACCAGGTCCACGCGTCCGCGCTTCTCGAACGGCTTGGCCACTGAGCCGCGCAGGCGATGAACCTCTCGATCGAATTCGCCCCACCGATTGCCGCGGCATGGATCTGGCTCATTGCAGGCCTGGCCGCCGTCTCGGTGTTCTATGCCTTGTGGCATCGCGCGCGCGGCGCGCTGGCGAGAGCCGTCGCCTTCGCAATCGCCTGCGCAGCACTCGCCAATCCCCTCATTGTGAGAGAGACGCGCGAACCCCTGCCCGATATCGTCGCCCTGATCGTCGATCATTCCGCGAGCATGGACATCGAACATCGCCGCGCGAAAGCCGATGAGGCAGCCGCCGAGATCGCGAAAAAACTTTCTTCGGACAAGACGATCGAATTGCGGCGCGCCGAAGTTACGTCGCCGCCGAACGAAGATACCGGCACGCAGCTGTTTTCGACTCTCGCTTCCGCGCTCGCGAATGCGCCGCCGAACCGGATAGGAGGCGCGATCGCCATCACCGACGGCGAAGTGCATGATGCGGATTCGGCGAACACCGCCAATCTGCACGCGCCCTTCCATGCGCTGATCGTCGGGCCGCATGGAGAGCGGGACCGCAAGCTGACGATCGTCAGTGCAGCCCGTTATGCGATTGTGGGCCAGACAGCAGAAATCGTCGTGAGAGTCGACGATTTCGGCTCCGATTCGCCGGGCGCTGCGCAGGTCAATCTGCGCATCGGCGGCGTCGATGCGGGATCCCGCTTTCTGCCCACGGGAAAGGACACACCGATCAGGTTTCCCATCCTTCATGGCGGCGAGAACGTCGTCGAGATCGAAGCACGGCCGGGTCCGTCGGAGCTCACGCTGGCGAACAACCGCGCAGTCGTGACCGTTTATGGCGTGCGCGACCGTTTGCACGTGCTGCTGATTTCCGGTGAGCCCAATGCGGGCGAGCGCGTATGGCGCAGCCTGCTCAAATCCGATCCATCGGTCGATCTCGTGCATTTCACAATCCTGCGGCCGCCGGACAAGCAGGACGCGACACCGATCGACCAGCTCTCCTTGATCGCGCCTCCGACGCGGGAGTTGTTCGTCGACAAGCTGGACAGCTTCGATCTGGTGATCTTCGATCGCTACAGCGAGCGCGGCGTACTGCCTTTCGTCTATTTCGAGAACATCGCGCGCTATGTGCAGGATGGCGGCGCTCTTCTCATCTCGTCCGGTCCTGAATTCGCGTCGCCCACCAGCATTTTTCGCACGCCTCTCGCCGCCGTGCTGCCGGCGCAACCGACCGGCGATGTCGTCACTCAACCCTTCAAACCGATGGTGACCGCGCAGGGCGAAGCGCACCCCGTCACCCGCGGTCTGCGGGGCGAGAATGACGGAAGCAAGCCGCCCCTTTGGGGCCGATGGTTCCGGATCATCGGCGCGAACAAGGTCGCGGGAGACACATTGATGTCGGGACCGGACGACAAACCGTTGCTGGTTCTCGATCGAGTCGGCAAGGGCCGGGTGGCGGAAATCCTGTCCGATCAGGGCTGGTTGTGGGCACGTGGTTTCGAAGGCGGCGGCCCGCAGACCGAATTGTTGCGCCGGCTTGCGCATTGGCTGATGAAGGAACCCGAACTCGAAGACGAACGTCTCTCCATGTCGATCGCGAATGGCAAGGTCGCAGTGGAGCGGCAATCGATGTCGGACGCCCCAAAGCCCATCACCCTCACCTACCCTTCGGGAAAAACACTCGCGCTCCAGCTCGAAAAATCAGAACCCGGACTCTGGCATGAAAGCGCGAAGGCCGACGAGCTTGGCCTTTATCGGGCGAGCGACGGCACACTGAGCGCCGTGACGGCGAGCGGACCACTCAATCCAAAAGAAGTCGCCGACATGCGCACGACCGACGCGATTCTGAAACCGGTCGCACGCGCGACGGGCGGATCGGTGCATTGGCTCGTGGACGGAGGCATTCCCCGCATCAGGCGAACAGCCCCCGGTCGCCCGGCCTCAGGCGATGACTGGATCGGCCTGCGCGCGAACGGCGCCTACCGTGTCACCCACGTCGAACAGGAACCGCTGCTGCCGCCCTGGCTCGCACTCCTGCTCGTCCTCGGCTCGCTCCTGTTCGCCTGGCGCATGGAGAGCAGATAGCGAGCGAAGATAGCGCTCGAACAAAACAATTTGTCATGGCCCGCCGAAGAGCGGGCCACCCAGATGGGACCGCTCGGAGCGTTTGCTCAGCGCGCTGATCCTCGTGAATGCAGAGCACATTGGCCTGCCTGCGCGAAGTTGAAGCTCCGCCTTGACGAAAGCAGCTTGGGTGGCCCGGTCTCCGCTGTCGCGTCGCCGGGCCATGACAAAATTATGGGCGCTCGAATCTGAAAATGCTCCTATCGATCAGCGTCTCACGCAACCGGCGCGCCGTCGGCGCAGACGGCATCGTCGATGCGCGGGCGGCGCACGTCGCCGCCAAGCGAATCGAGTACCCCTTCGACCAACGCCAATCCAAGGATGCGCGCCGAATCGACGGGGCCGGGAAATTTGATTTTGCCCGCGAGAAGGGGAGCGAATCCGGCTCGCGCATAATAGGGCGCATCACCCACGAGAATAATGGCGCGGTGTCCAAAGGCGCGCGCCTCCTCGACGCCGCGATTCATCAGCGCAATGCCGATGCCACGTCCCCGCTGCTCTGTATCGACGGCGAGCGGACCCAGAAGCAGCGCCTTGTCGCCACCGACAGCGATCGGCCAGAAGCGCACCGAACCCCTGAGCACTTCACCTTCAACGGCAACGAAGCTCAGCCCTTCCTGGGGCGAGACACCTTCGCGCAAGCGCCAGGCGGATTTGGCGTAGCGCCCCGGCCCGAAACTCTTCGCCACCAGCGCATCGATGTCCGCCACGTCGCGCGGCTCTTCCGGTCTGATTTCCCATACCGCCATGTCGATCTCCGGCCTCGCTCTTTCGCCGCCATTCAGGCGCAGCTAGGATTCGCTTGTTCTATCGGTAAGCGGAGATCGTCGCATGGGTGTTCTGGAAGGCAAGGTCGTTCTTGTCACGGGCGGGGCCAACGGTATCGGCAAGGAAAGTGCGCTTCTTGCGGCGAAGGAAGGCGCGCGTGTCGTTGTCAACGATCTGGGCGGCAGCGTCGCGGGCGGGGACGAGGGTTCGGCGGGACCGGCGGAGCAGGTCGCGCAAACGATCCGCCGCTCGGGCGGCCAGGCGGTTTCCAATTCCGACAGCGTGACGAGCCGCGACGGCGTGAAGCGTATGATCGAACAGGCGATGGACAGCTTCAAGGGCCTGCACGCCATCATCAGCCCGGCGGGGATTCTACGCGACACGATGTTCCACAAGATGACGGACCACGATTGGGACTCGGTCATCGAGGTGCATCTGCAGGGGAGCTACAATGTCTGCCGCGCGGCCATCAATCATTTCCGCGAGCAGAACGAAGGCTCCTTCGTGCTCTTCACCTCGACGTCCGGACTCATCGGCAATGTCGGCCAGGCGAACTACGCCGCCGCGAAGATGGGAATTGCCGGACTCTCGCGCATCATCGCCATGGAGGGCGCGCAGAAGAATGTCCGCTCCAACGTCATCGCGCCTTTCGCGTGGACGCGCATGATCGCCACCATTCCCGTCAAGGACGAGGCGTCCGCCAAACGCGTCGAGCGCATGAAAAACATGATGCGCGCCGATCAGGTGGCGCAGCTTGCCGTCGCCCTGGCATCGCCCGCGACGAAGGACGTGTCGGGACAAATGTTCGCCGCCCGCGGCAACGAGATATTTCTGATGTCGCAGCCGAGGCCGGTGCGCGGCATCGGCAAGGTCGAGGGCTGGTCGCCGCAGACCATCGCGGAGCACGCCATGCCGGCGCTCAAGCCCAGCTTCTTCGATCTCGGCGCCACCACCTCCGTCTTCGGCTGGGACCCGATTTGAAACAAAGATTGGCACGCGGAGGCGCGCCTTCTTTTCCTCCCCCAACTTGGGGAGGTGCCGAGCACAGCGAGGCGGAGGGGGACGTCACGTTGCAGACACCCCCCCTGCGGCCCTTCGGGCCACCTCCCCCACGTTGGGGGAGGAAACACGACAGCTCATTTCTGTTTGATTCGAGCAGGCAGACGCAGGTCGGCCAGCGCCACGAGCGACGTAGCAAGAACACCGGCCATTACGCCGAGGGGGAGCGCGGTAAGCACATCGAGGTCACGGCCGAGCACGATGACGGCCGTCACCGCGATCCCCGTCCACTGCGCCACGTTCTTCGGCACGGTCTGCCTGCGAGATCAAGCGCCCCTTCGAAGCCTAACGCGGCACGGGCGCAATCGAAGCACAGGCTTAATAAAGGGTTAATTTCAGAGATCGAAGCGGATTCCCTGTGCCAGCGGCAGCGCATCGGAATAGTTGATGGTCGCGGTCTGCCGGCGCATGTAGGCCTTCCAGGAATCGGAGCCCGATTCCCGCCCGCCGCCAGTCTCCTTCTCTCCGCCGAACGCCCCGCCGATCTCCGCGCCCGACGGTCCGATATTCACATTGGCAATCCCGCAATCGGAGCCCGAGGCGGCAACGAAGCGCTCGGCCTCCGACATATCCTGCGTAAAGATGCACGACGACAGTCCCTGTGGCACCGCATTGTGTTGCGACAACGCGTCGGCGAACTCGCGATAGCGCATGACGTAAAGAATGGGCGCAAAAGTCTCGTGCCGCACGATGTCCGTTTGGGCGGGCATCTCTACGATTGCGGGCCTTGTGTAACGCGCATTCGGAAATTTGTCGGCCAGCACGCGGCCGCCGCCACTGATGCGTCCGCCCTCACCCTTGGCCACTGCGAGCGCATGTTCCATCTGCTCGAAGGCGCGGGCATCGATCAGCGGACCCACAAGCGTGCCGGTGTCGAGCGGATTGCCGACCGCGAGCCGCGCATATGACGATTTCAGGGCTTCGAGCAGCCGGTCGTAAATCGATTCATGCACGAACAACCGCCTCAGGCTCGTGCAGCGCTGACCGGCAGTGCCGACTGCCGCGAAAGCGATCGCCCGCAAGGCCAGGTCAAGCTTCGCCGACGGACAGACGATCATCGCGTTGTTGCCGCCGAGTTCCAGGATCGCACTGCCGAATCGCGCCGCCACGACGGGCGCGAGCGCCCGGCCCATCGCGGTCGAACCGGTTGCGCTGACAACCGGAATGCGGCTGTCGCGCGCCAGAGTTTCGCCGGCCTCACGGGCGCCGAGCACGATCTGGCTGAGGCGGTCGGGCGCCGAACCGAATCGCTTCGCCGCGCGCTCGAACAGGGCCTGCGTTGCGATGGCGGTGAGGGGAGTCTTTTCCGACGGCTTCCAGATCACCGGATCGCCGCAGACGAGTGCCAGCGCAGCGTTCCACGCCCACACCGCAACCGGAAAATTGAAAGCGGAAATGATCGCAACAGGCCCGGCGGGATGCCACTGCTCCATCATGCGATGGCCCGGGCGTTCCGAAGCGATCGCGAGTCCGTAGAGCTGGCGCGACAGACCGACCGCGAAATCGCAGATATCGATCATTTCCTGGACCTCGCCGAGTCCCTCCTGGAGGATTTTGCCGTTCTCGAGCGTCACAAGGCGGCCGAGCAATTCCTTGTGGGCGCGCAGCTCTTCGCCAAAAAGCCGAACAAGCTCGCCGCGCCGTGGCGGCGGAACATCGCGCCAAACGCGAAACGCATCGACGCTCGCCACAATCTTTTCATCGATGGACGCCGCATCGTCGAACGCGACATGACCGATCTCCGCGCCATCGATCGGCGAACGGACGACGTGATGGCCGGAGATCGCATCGACTCCGAGGCTGGACAGAATTTCGCGCGCGTTCATGGTCTTACTCTTTCAAAGGGTTCACCACTGAGACACAGAGGGCACTGAGAAGAAACAATCGCGCGCCGGAGGGCGCCATATTTTCCTCTGTGTCCTCTGTGTCTCAGTGGTGCATTTCCTTACTTTGCGTCCCTGCGAATTGGCAGCTCAATCTATATTCCCCTCGCGTAGTAACGCCCGAAGCGGTTGCCGAGGAAATCTGCGAACTTCGCTTCCTCCTGCCGCACGAATCCCTTCTGGGGCAGCTTGCCTTCGACGAGAAGGTCGCACATCGCACAGATGCCGGCGGCGGTGGTGATCTGGATCGCGCTCATCAGCCGGTCACCCACCGTCTGGCTGTAGATCTTCTTCGCATAGCTCTCTTGGGTCAGATGGCCCTCCATCCAGCCCGAGACGGTCACGAAGATCAGCACGACGTCCTGATAGGTGATTGGAATCGCCGTCTCGAGCACGTCTTTCAGGATGTCGCGGCGCATGCCGAGCCTGAGGTCGCGCACCATCATTTTCACGATATCACGATGGCCGGGATAGCGCACCGTCTTGTAGTTGAGGTTCTCCACTTTGCCTTCGAGAGTATCACAGAGTGTACCCAGGCCGCCCGACGTGTTGAACGCTTCATAGGCGATGCCGTCGAGCGAAAATGCCTCGAGCTCTTCCAGCGCCGGAACCTCGCCGCGATGGGCGTCGCGGATCGACTCGCAAGGATTGCAATATTCGTTGATCAGACCGTCGGTCGACCAGGTCAGATTGTATTTGAGCGCGTTGGTGGGGAAGACGGGCAATGCGCCGACCCGCATTTCGACATCGCGAAGCTTCTCGAATTTCTTGGTAAGGTCGAAAGCAGCGATCGAAATGAATCCCGGCGCGAGTCCGCATTGCGGAATGAAGGCCGTCTCCGCACCCTCCGCCAGCCGTTTGATCGTCCGCGTGCTTTCGACATCTTCGGTGAGGTCGAGATAATGGACGCGCGCACGCTTGGCCGCCTCGGCAATGGTCGCAGTGAGCGAATAGGGCGATGCCGAAAGCACGATATCCTGGCCCTCCAGAGCACGCGAGAGATCGCGCGCGTCGGAGATCTCGAGCTGCCGCGTCTCGACATTGCGCCGCGGCATCCGTTCGAGACGCTCGGTGTCGCGGTCGAACACCGTTACGCGGTAGTCGCCGGTGCCTGCGAGCAATTCCGTGATGGCAATGCCGATCTTGCCGCCGCCGACAAGCGCAACGTTCTTCATGGCTCTCTCCTGCCGCTGATAAGGGTACAGGAGATGTAACGGCATCGCGGACCGGAAAGGAGACGGCAAAGCGCCGGAAAATAGGCTAGCATCCGGCGAATCGCAGGAAATCCCGGCGGATCGCCATGCGCGACACCGACAGCAGGCTTATCACCCTCTTGAAGGCCAATGCGCGCGAGCCCGTGGCGTCGCTGGCGCGCAAGCTCGACCTCGCCCGTTCGACCGTGCAGGAGCGCATTGCGCGTCTCGAGCGCGAGGGCGTCATCAAGGGCTACACCCTGCTCCTCTCTGAGGAAGCGGAATCGAAACGCTTGCGCGCGGTGGTCATGATGGCGGCCGATCCCAAACAGGCCGACCGTGTCAGCGCCGAGCTGAAACGCATGCCGGAGGTGCGCGCACTCTCCGCCGTCTCCGGTGCGCATGACATGATGGCGATCGTGGAAACCGACACAGCCGCCCGCATGGACGCCGCGCTCGACCGCATCGGCAAAGCCACCGGCGTCGCGCGCACTTTGTCGTCGATCATTTTATCGGAGAAGTTTTCGCGCTGACCGAAAGAGCGGCGCATCAGGAGATTCGCAGTGCCGGTGGAGATTGTGGATGTACACACGCTCTATCAGGGCTGGTCGAAGCTGTCGCTCGCCAGCGTGCGGATGGAAAAAGGTCGCACTGTTGAGCGGTTGATCGAAGACCATGGGCGCGCCGTCTGCGTGCTGCCCTACGATCCCGAGCGCAGGGTAGCGATGCTTGTCCGCCAGTTCCGGGCACCCGTGTTCCTGACAATCCCGGGCGACAATCTGCTCGAAGCCCCGGCGGGTCTGACTGACGGCGAACCACCCGAGACTGCGGCCGCGCGCGAGGCAATCGAGGAGACGGGTCTTCGCCTTCGCGTGCTCGATTGCGTGGCCACGTTGTGGACCATGCCCGGGATTTCAACAGAGCAGATGGATCTGTTCCTCGCGCGCTATGCGGAAGCAGACCGCGTCGCCTCCGGCGGGGGTCATCCTTCGGAGACGGAAGACATTACGGTGATCGAAATGTCTCTTCCCGAGCTTGCCGCAATGGCGGACGACGGCCGTATAGAGGACATGAAGACCTTCGCCCTCATCCAGACGCTGCGGCTGCGCGAACCTCGCCTGTTCCATCCGCCGTGAAGCGGCGTGAAGGCTGCCGGGATGAATCGAAAGCCCGGGACATAAGCCCGGGCTTTCCTCTCCCGTACGCACGGGATTTCCGGCGAGCGATGCTCGCTTGTCATGATTTCGATTTTTGGGCGGCAATCGGCGTTGTTGGCGCCAGATTGTGGCTCAGCTTGCGCTGAGCCCGGGCCTTCTGCCCGGCGGAGTGTCTTCCATGCGGAATCCTCCTGTTCATTCGTTACGACTGCCGACCACGAAGGAAGGCGCGCAAGGTTTCGAAGGGGTTTGGGCACTTCCTTGCGGTGGCGACGGTGGAATTTTCCGCCTCCAAACGGCACCTGTCAACGCCGAAGAGCCAGGGAGTCAGAGAAGCTTTTGAACATTTGAACACTCGGGCGAACCCCCTTTCGCTCAAAGGCGGGAGCGCATGCAGGACGTGCCCGGACGAACCCAAATTCATCCCGCCCAGACGTTCGAATTGTGCTAGGCTGAAAGCCTCCAAAGGGGCCGGGGCGGCGTGCAGGAGCCTTCACACACTCAATCCAATCCGCGCAGCGGGCACGTCGCACGCGTGCTCGACCGTGCGCGGCGGCCGAACCGCGAACACATGCAGGCGCTCAAACGGCGCGTGCCGTTCTGGTTTGTCGTCGCGCTGCTGTCGGGGTTCGCGGCGCTGCAGATCGTGCTGAACCCGTTTGGCTTCAGCGACCTCACCCAGCGCTACACACAGGACATATCCAACCTGCTCATCAGCGGGCCGTATCTCTATCCCGACAGCGGACGCCAGCAGATATCCGTCGCCCTCGTGGAGGACGAAACTCATTCCAATCTGCAGATGCCCTGGCCGTGGCCCTACGGCGTGCAGGCGCGCGCGCTCGATGCAATTCTCGCGCTCAAGCCGCGCGCGGTCGTCGTCGATGTGATGTTCGTCGATCCGAGAAAGGACGACACCCTTCCCGAACTCGTCGACGAGATCGGACGCTACAAGCGCGCGGGCGTTCCGCTCTATCTCACCGGCGCAACGGATGCGGCGCCCGGATCGCCTGCCGTGCGCAAGGAACTCGCAGCAACCGGCGTGCGCATTCTGGACCCCACGCTTCTCGTCAATCAGGGCATCGTGCGCCAGTACCCGGCGAGCGGGCAGTGCTTCGGCGCGAAGGTCCAAGACCAATCCTGCCTCTCGCTGGCGCTACAGGTCTACAAGGACCTGTATCCACAGACGCCGCTCGCGCCGATCCGCGGATTGATGGAAATCGTCTGGGGCACACGCACCAATCCGATCAACTCCAAATGGATGCGGGTGACGGATGACAGCGGCGCGTCGCATGCCTGCGGTGAGAACCTGGACATCAGCTGGAGCCGGCGCATCTATCTCGCCTTCTTTGATCCAGGCAGCGTACGCTCGGCGTGCCCCTACACGGGCGTAATCCCGGCCCAGGCACTCCTCGACGGCCGCGAAGATTCCGACATCACCGCGCTCGCGCACAACCACATCGTCTTTTATGGCGCGTCGCTTTCGGGCGTGCAGGACAAATCCTACACGCCGGTCAACGGCCTGATCGCCAGCGTGTTCGTGCACGCGATGGCGCTCGACAATCTCATCAGTTTCCACGGACGGCCCGAGCAGAACGTCGTCTCGATCGGAAACGTCACGCTCGACAACAACACCGCGCAGATGATCGCGATCGTGCCGATCATTCTGATCCTCGCCTGGATGCATATGCGGCGGCTGAGGAGCAGGCGCATTCGGCCCGAGCGCGGCGCCATGCTGGAATACCTGCTGGACAAAGCGTTCCAGTCGGCCTGGCACTGGCTTGCGTTCGCGCTGGCGCTCGCGATCGGCCTGGCACTGACGCTCACGGCCGGCCTTTCGGTCGCCAACTGGGTCGAAGTCGTCTTCGTCTCTGTCGAGCTTGCGGCGATGCTGCTGATCGGCCTGCCCGACGCGTTGTGGGGATATCTCCATCACGTCGCGGGCGGCATTCCACAATTTCCAACGGCACAGGAGGAGGGGGGCTGATGCGGTATCTTTCATGTTTCATAATTTGCGGTGCAATTCTCTCGGTCACGCCGGTGTTGGCCGACGACACATGCAGCACGTCCACTGGCGACGTGGTCCTGGCCGCGCGCACGCCGCAGGTCGACCTCTATGACGCCGCGATGGGCAATCGCGTGATGACGATGGACGCCGACAAATTTCCGGGCTGCGCACCGATTCTCGGTCGCGCCGCCAACATGATGCTCGAGGTCAGCGTCGGCGGCACGAAATACTGGGTGCCCCCGCACATGGTGAAATACCGCTTCGCGGGATCGCTGCCCGCCATCTGCCGCAATCTCGCGATGGGCAGCAACGAGACCAAGGCCGGATCGACGCGCGGTCTGGGCGAAGGTTGTCCGAAGCCAGGAGGCAAATGATGCGCAGGATTTCTCTTGTTGCGCTCGCGGCGGGTGCAATTCTCGCGCTTCCAATTCACGCATCCGCCAGCGGATATCCCGGACGGGGCAAATCGATCCAGGACTTGTCGCCCGCTTCCGATTACAGCGACCTTTTGCAGACGCGCACCCGCGCGCTCGGCATCATGCGCGCCCGCGCGCAGGGCTTCGTGCCGTCTCCCGAGCTGCACGACTACGTCAGAAGCGTGCTGATGCGCGATCTGGCGGGCGTGCCATTGCCCGCATCGTTCCAGCCTGACGTGCACATCCTTGCCGCGCCCGAATTCACCGCTCTGTGCACGCCCGACGGCACCGTCATCGTCACCATCGGCCTTCTGGAGCAGCTCGAGAACGAGGACGAGCTGGCCTTCGTGCTGGGACACGAGATTTCGCACGCCATCTACCGGCACCATGATTCGGACTGGCTCGCGCGGTCGCAATACTACGCCGTGGTGAACGCCGCGGCTGTCGACGATGTGGCGCAACATGCGAGCATTGCGATCGGCTCGGCAAACGCCTCGAAAGTTGCGCGCGGCTTCGACGTGATGCAGCACCTCTACAAACTCAGCGCCAATGTGCTTGCGCCGCAGATGACGCGTTCGCAGGAAGACCAGGCGGACTCGCTCGGCTTCGATCTGATGGTCAGGGCCGGCTATGATTCCGAAGCCGCGCTTTCCGTCATGGACAAGCTCGCCCGGCAGGAAGCCGAAGCCGCGCGCGCGGCCGAGCAGGCCAAAGCCGCCGAGGCCTCCAGCGGTGGAGGCGGCAATTCCGCCTCCTCGATGGGCAGCACGCTGCTCAGCGGCCTGGGCAAGCTGGCCTCCAATGGATTCAGCGTCAGCAGCATGGCGAAGAACGGCGACATGACGGATTTCGCCTTCACAGTGTTCGACTCGGCTGTCGATTCCATGTCCGACGAGGCGGCCTCGCACCATCCCGCGACGGAGCGCGAAGAATTGTTGAGCGCCTACGAGTTCCGGGAGTATCGCGACATTCTGCCCGTCAACCCGAAACCGCTCCCCTGGAGTCCCCTGAGCAGTTCGCCACTCAAGCCGCGGCTGACGGCGCTCCTTTCCCACTACAGCGCCGCGGAAGACGCGGCGGGCTACGTCGCCGATGCCGGCTCGTCGACGCCGGCAAGAGCCCAGGTAGCCGTGCAGCGCTCGACGGCCCCACCGACCCACGATCACGCCTACACCGAGTTCGTCGCCTCGGAATTCTACGGCTCGGCCGGCAAGCCGCAGCTATCCGAACTTGCGCTGCAAAAGGCGGTGAAAGGTCCGGAACCTTCGTGGGAGGTCTATTCGCGCCTGCTGGATGTTTACATGGCCCGCAACGATTATGCGCGCGCCGAAGCGCTGATGAACGAAGCGGTCATCAGACTCGACAATTCACCCGTGCTGCTGCCCAAGCGCATCGCAATCCTGCACGCCGCCGGCCAGGACGCGGAAGCCGCCAAGCTCCTTCCGCAATGTAACGGCTACGACATCCGCGAACTCAAATCGGAATGCGAAAAGGCGGCAGGAAAGGGATAGAAAATTCACAGGGAGACGGTGAGGCGGTGAGGAATAATGGCGCGCCGACCCGCTGCGCCGCGCGGCGAGAGGCGCGAAATAATTCTCACTGACTCACTGCCTCCTTGTGAATCTTCTTCGTGTCAGCGGGGCGCGAGAGAACGCAGTCCGTAGATGATCGCGATGAACACGCCGAACACGAGTGCGTAGACGGCGAGCGTGTGAATGGGCATCGCCAGGAAATCGTGCCAGTCGGAACGGGCGATGCCCTGGGCGTCTTTTGCCGTTAGGGCAGCGCGCGCGAAACTCGCGAGGGCAAAGATGATCAGCGCCCCGAACGTCGCGGTCACGATGGACCCCATGCCGGTCATCATGAAACCCGCACCGACCGAAACAAGCGCCATGATGGCGAAGCTGATGGGATCGAACGAGCCGAAAACAGCGCCGATCGATTGCCAAAGATCAACGAAAATGGACATGCCAACCCCTATGAACCACCTCGGCGACAATACACCAGACGGCGAACGCGCGGCAGCCACCCTCGCCCGGCACGCAGGATGGGACCCGACATCACCGCTGGCAGCATCCCCCGGATGCGCGCGCCTCGCATCATAACTGGCGCGACTTCCGTAAATTCTTGCTTAAGGATTGGCCTGACTGAACCCGATCACGCTGCCGATGGGCGGGTGTCAGTGGCGGTATTGCTGGACGCGCGTCGCC
The DNA here is from genome assembly GCA_035567755.1 of Rhizomicrobium sp. Lineage (GTDB taxonomy): Bacteria > Pseudomonadota > Alphaproteobacteria > Micropepsales > Micropepsaceae > Rhizomicrobium. The sequence continues at coordinate 104,206 of DATMPH010000013.1, read as the reverse complement.
CGGAGCCCTGCGAGTCCGAAGCGGTCGATGGCGCGCTGCCAGGCAAGAAACTCCTCGACTGTCAGCGTGTAACGGCGGCAGGCCTCGTCGAGGCTGAGAAGGCCTCCGCGCACGGCAGCCACCACTTCCGCCTTCCTTCGGATCACCCAGCGCTTGGTGCCCGGAGCCGGAAGATCAGCCATGGTGAGCGGGCTTCCATCGGGGCCGATGACATAACTTGCCCGGCCCCTGCGCTCGTCGACCATACTCATTTTGCTCCAGACGCTGTTCGCATGGACGACACAGTACGCGACGTCCCTTTAACGACAGGCTACCGCTTGCGCCTTTAAAAAACCGCGAAGGTCCAAGGTAAAGGAAAACATAAGCAATTCAGGTTTCGACAATATGTGCGACGCGCAGCGCGCGCGTGTTGGGCAGCTCTCGCGCTTGCCACCCCGGCGCGGCCGACCTATAGCGCACGGCCATGAACGGTCGAAACAGTCTTGGCTTCGCCAAAGAGCCGCGCGACACACGCGTCGTCGTCGCCATGTCGGGCGGCGTCGACTCCTCCGTCGTTGCGGGCCTCTTGAAGCGTGAGGGTTATGACGCGGTCGGCGTCACGCTGCAGCTTTACAATCACGGCGCGGTGGCGAAGAAAAAGAGCGCGTGCTGCGCCGGACAGGATATTCACGATGCGCGGCGCGTGGCGGAGCGGCTCGCCATTCCGCATTACGTGCTCGACTACGAGGCGCGGTTCCGCGACCGCGTGATCGCGGATTTTGCGAATTCCTACGCCAAGGGTCTCACACCCATTCCCTGCGTGCGCTGCAACGAGAAGATCAAATTTGCCGATCTCCTCGACATGACGCGCGAACTCGGCGCCGACGCGCTGGCGACCGGACATTATGTGCGCCGAGTCGAGGGCGCGAACGGTCCGGAGCTTCATCGGGCGCGCGATGCGGCGCGGGACCAGAGCTATTTCTTGTTCCGGACCACGAACAAACAATTGCAGATGCTGCGCTTCCCGCTGGGCGGCATGGAGAAGCGCGAGGTGCGCGCCATTGCCGCCGGACTCGATCTCCCGGTTGCCGAGAAACCAGACAGCCAGGACATCTGCTTCGTGCCCGATGGCGACTATGCGGGGGTGGTGCAAAGCTTTGCAGCCGATGCAGCGCAGCCGGGCGACATTGTGGACATGAGCGGCCGCGTGATCGGCCGCCATTCCGGCGTGATTCATTTCACCGTCGGACAGCGCAAGGGTCTCGGCATTTCCGGCGAAACCGCGCCGCTCTTTGTCGTCTCTCTGGATGCCCCGAACGCCCGAGTGATCGTAGGTCCGCGCGACGCGTTGCGCGTGCGCAAGATTGCCCTCACGGACGTCAATTGGCTCGCTCCGATGGACGAAATCGTCAATTGCGCGGTGAAAGTTCGTTCCACGCGCGAGCCCGTCGTCGCGCGTGTATTCGTGAAAGATGGCGGCTGCGCGGAGGTGGAATTGCCCGATGGCGAAAGCGCGGTGGCGCCTGGCCAAGGCTGCGTGTTCTACGACGGCACGCGCGTCCTCGGCGGCGGCTGGATCCGCAGCGCCGAACCGCTGTCACGTGCGGCGTAATTTCGTTCCTTGACACGCCTTCGTGCCCAACCTTACATCGCGCGCTCCGGCCGGCAGCGTAGCTCAGTGGTAGAGCAGGGGAATCATAATCCCTTGGTCGGGGGTTCAAATCCCTCCGCTGCTACCAATGAATTCAATAGCTTAGCTGGTTGGCGCGGCACCGAGATTAGGTTCGGGGCAACGACTGGGGCAACGAACTCCGCGGAACCGCCCTCGGAGCGCGCTGGTGGGCGCATGGGCTCCCGGGCGCACGGCGGTAGGCTCTCCGGCGGGATCGCGGCGACGCGCGCCCTAGAGGGCATGCCGAGCCGTTTGTTGGCGCAATTCGACAACGCTCGTCGTCTTGACGCAGCCGCGCCTTCGCCGTGGGATCGTCGCATGGCCGACTACACCAAGCGTGAACAGAGCCGCGCGGACATCCACCGGATGATCGAGGCCGGGATGCCGCCGCGGCCGGCGATGCCGAAGTGCGAATGCGGCGCGCCCGCCAAGCTGCATGTCAGCACGCGCAAGGGCCACTGGTTCTATTGCGATCGACACGCCGAGCAGGCCACGCGCCGGTTCGAAGGCGCGCGATGATGGGGTTCACATATCATCAGGCTATTTGAGCGGGTGTCGCCCGAAATGGACGCCGAAGACGTGATCGCGCAGGAGACGACGTGGAAGAAGCGGCTGCACACGCGATCGCCGGACGGTTTGAACGAGAACTAAACCAAAGTCCCGACGAAGGGGGGATCTTTTTTGATGAGCACGTATAAGGCAATCGCGCTCAATGCGCTTGTCGTTAATCGCGCAAATGATCGACACGGCGAACTGGAAAACGAGACCGCCGCGATGGCGTGGCTCTTCAGCAATCAGGAAGAGCATATGCGAAATCTCGCACGTGACATCGTCAGCGAAGGAAAGATATTTGAACCTCCGCTAGTGGGTCCCGACGGCGATCAATACATCCTCTTCGACGGAAACCGACGCATAACCTGCCTGAAGCTATTGGACAGTTCGCGGCGCGCTCCCACAGTCGAGTTGCAGGAGTATTTCGCCGGGCTACGAATGCGCTGGCAAGGTCCATTTCTCACGACGGTCGAGTGTCGGGTCGAAGATGACCGGGATCAGATAGACGAAATCCTGTACCGGAGGCACACCGGCGCGCAGAGCGGAGTCGGCCAGACGACGTGGGACGCGAGGATGAAGGCGACGTTCGTATCGCGAACGGGCCGCGGGGCCAATCTAAACGTCGCGAGCGAAGTCGAGAAACGTCTAGCTGCGGCCGGAATGCTCCCCAACGGCGGGAAGATTCCGTTGTCCAACATGAACCGCCTGCTGTCGGCGGAGCCATTCCGGAATCGCGTTGGCATCAGCGTATCAAAGGGACACCTGATCTACACTCACGAGGAAAAGTCTGTCCTGAAAGCGCTCCGACAGATTGCGCAAGACCTCGCGAACCAGAAGGTCGTGTTGGGTGACATCTGGGATGTCGAAGGTAAGCGAGCCTACTTAGACAAACTGGAACACTTTAAAGTGCTTCCCACAGCCGCCGATCGGTTGCCTAAGCCGGAAGCCCCTCCGAGAGGACCGAGTGGCGAGCCGCCGTCAATTCCCCCTCGACCGTCGCCGCCCCCGCAGCCGCGTGTACATTTGATCCCGCAACAGTCCTATTCGATCGCGTGGCCAGGGACGCTCCACCGCCACAGGGCGATCTGGGAAGAACTCCAGTACCAGCTGCGGCTCGAAGACCATCCGAACGCAATATCCGTGCTCGTCAGGGTGCTGCTAGAGCTCGCGATAGAGAACTATGTTAAGCGGACCAATATGCCGCTCGTGCCGAACGAGAAGCTGTCGGCTCGGGCGGTGCGGGTCGCGGAACATATGCGCGCACAAGGCAAGATCGACGCCAAGTACGTTGGCGTATTTCAAAAATTCGGAAGGTCGGAAATGCTCGTGTCGGCCGACACGTTGAACAGGTACATACACTCAAACAATTTCAATCCTTCTCGGGAACATCTCGTTGCCATCTGGGACACGATCGCGGAGTACATCGTGCTTTGCCTTAAGGTTTGATTAGGGGCGCGCCCCGTTACTACAGACTTGAACGGCGACGTCATCATGTTCGGCGACGGTCTCGATTGCGTCGTGGTCGCGTCCGAACTACTCAAACGGGTTCTTCAAGGTCTGGAGTCCAGCTTCGCGATCAGGTCCGTGAAGCGATCTATCTCGTCCAGCGTCGCCTGCGCCTCGTCCCGGGAAGGTACGTTCGACCCGACAAGGTTCCTCAGGGCTTCGCGAATCTGGCCCGGCCCCATCTTCCGATAGACAATCATGTCTATCTGCTGCGCGATCGCCGGTCCCCAGGTCGCCGCGATCCGATCGCGGCGCGCGCTAAGGTATCTTGCGGCACCGTCCGTTTTGTCTTGCGTGGTTCTCAGGCGCAGGCGGATATCTTCGATGTCGCCCGGCGTCGCGCACCCCTGAGCGACGCGCGCGAGCGCCACGCGCATCCCGTCACGCCAGAACACCAGCTGCGCCAATTCGCGGTTGATGCGGCGCTTGAACGCGAAGTTCGCGCAGCCGGGGATTTTCTCTAAGAACCCCAGAGCCGGTCCTACCCAAGCAGCCATTTTCAACCCCCGCGCGCACGGCAGCCGACCTTGCTTATGCCATGGCCGCCCCGATCGAGCGAAAAGCCCGAGCGATCTCAAGCCTACGATACGCCAATCAGAATAGCCGTATCTCACGCCGTAAGGCGATCTACACACATTTCTTCACAGACGAGTTCATCCACAAATTTTGTGGAAAATGATGGTGCCTCCAGTATATCAATCCAAGTCACGTCGCATACGTGCCAAAAGCCGTTCGGTATGTGTCGGTCTTTATGCAGTGTTATCTCATTGATTACAAACAATAAAATTAGCTACGCCAATCTTGCAATCCGTATTTCAACAGGGATGGCGATATACGCGCATTTCTTCACGTTTTGATTTCTCATTATTATCAACGTGTTACGAGACATAAATCGCTTCGATCTGAGTATGATCGTGACGTTGCCAGTTTCCGTTCGGTATTTGTCGGTGATTATGTGCAAATTACACCGATATGTTCTGGCTTCGATCCATTTTCGCTGTGCATAACACGCCGGATGCGGGTATCGCCATTGACATATCGGTTGGGTGTCCCCATTAGGAAATGTTGCATCGGAGGTTCGCGCATGGGCGACGAGACCGTGAAAACTTATTCCCTTCGGCTCTCCGGAGACGGAATCAACGTCGAGCAGCAGATTGAGCAGCCCGTGGCGCTGCAGATTGTGCAGGTCATCTTGGGAGGTGGCGCGCCTGTCGTCGCGGCGCAGAACTCAGCCCGATCGGAGAACCGACCCTCCGGCAGCGCGCGGCTCTCGCTCCGAGAGTACCTGGACAACATCGGCGCCTCGAAGAAGCCCGATCAGATCACGACTATCGCGCACTATGTCTTGGAATACGAAGGACAAGATGATTTCGGGCGGGATGAGATTCGCTCAAGATTCCTCGCGGCCAGAGAGCCATTGCCGGCAAATTTTGCTCGCGACTTTTCGGTCGCGCAGAAGAATGGCTGGATCGCCGAGGTGCATGGGAAAAAGAGCCGCTTCTACGTGACCGCAAAGGGCCTGCACGCGATCGGCAATAACTTCTCGAACGGAAAGGGCGCTTCGGCGCGGCGGTGATTCACATGCCTCTAAAAGATTTGGTCGCGAAGAAATCCGAGATCGCGGAATCCGTGATCGAGGGAATCGTATCAAAGTACGTACGGTATTACACCGACACCTCGGAAATCGGCTTCACGCCCGACGGCGCGGCGCTGAGCAGCGAGAACAGGGTCTTGGTCTACCTCGTTGCTCTCATGGGCTGGCGGTACGTTCTCGACAAGGTTCCCGAAGTCTCGACCAAGCCCGCCGACCTGGAGACGGTGCTCGGGATTCCGGGCGGTACGCTCCGACCGCTGCTCAAGAATCTAAAGGATGCGCACCTGATTGCGCCGAGCGACGAAGGCTACTCAGTCCGTGAAGGCAATCTCGAAGCGATTGCCGCCACGATCGCGGGAGAGAAGAAGTCTGCGCGGAAGAAGGTCGCGGCTCCGTTCGCAGCGAAAGTGAAGAAAAAGGGCGACGGCGGCGCGGCGCGGCGTTCAAACGGCAATCAGATTTCTTCCAATATTGATGCGTGGATAAAGGACGGTTTTTTCAAGAGCCCGCGAACACTGCACGGCGTTCATCACCGGCTCCATGAGCACGGCATCATCGCACGCCAAACATCTGTCTCCGGCCCGCTTCTCAAAGCGGTGAAGCACCGCCGTCTGAAGCGTCAGAAAATTACGGAGGGCGGCAAAGAGGTCTGGGCTTACTGCGTCGCCGGAGCTTAGTCTGTGCGCCACGAGCTGGAGCGCAATCTCGCGTCCAAGATCGAGCCTCGCGTCGTCGCGGATATTCTCAACGCGTACGAGGGCTTGATACAGAAGCACCGCGCGCTCGACGCGGAGGCCGCACTCACGCGGGCCGGGAAATTCGTCGAGCACGTGTTTCGCGCGCTTGAGTTCATTAGGACCGGAGCGGCGCCGGCGGAAATCAAATCGCCCGCCGCGACGGCGAAACTGTTGGAAAACGATACGGCCCTGCCCGAGTCGGTCCGCATGCTCATTCCGCGGATCGCGCTCGCGATGATCTACGATGTTCGTAGCAAGCGCGGCGCGGTTCACGTCAAGGAGATAGACCCGCGCGGCATCGACGTGGATCTCGCGGCGAAAGCCGCGTCGTGGATCATCGCGGAGCTGATCCGCCTGTACCACGTGGACAACGAGAGCGCGGTTCGGCAAGAGATGACCGCGCTCACGCGCGCGACGTTCCCGCTTCTGGAGAGCATCGACGGCGAGGATTTCGTATCAAAGAATGTACCGCCGCGCGTCGAGATTCAGTTGCTTCTCGGCCGGAAGGGCGGCGAGGGCGCAACGCGCACCCAGCTGGGAAAGATGGCGAAGTGCAGCGCGCCTCGGGTGACGGAAGCGATAAAGAGCCTCTCGAAGGAAAGGCTGATCCATCAGACCGAAAAGGGCATCTACTTTCTCACCGGCACGGGCGAAGCCGACCTGATGAAATGGCTCGCCGACCACAAGGGGGTCTAGCTCCCCTCACGCGGACGCCGATGGGGACCGACCCGTGCTCACGCACGCCGGGTGCCACACGTCCACGCCGTCGGTGATCCGCGTCCCGCCCGGCGTCATCGGCTGCCCGCAGTCGCGGCAGCGCAGGCTGCTGTTCGACCGCGCGGCTTCGAGCGTCTCGCGGTAGATGTCGATCAGCTCGTTGTCGGCGACCGGCCGCGACGGCGCGGGCTTCGGAGGCAATGGCAGTAATTCCCGGACGGCGAAATGCTGGGGGCCTCGCCGAAAGCGAAGACAACCGCTACCCTACGCGCGGGACGGCGCCCTTTGCCGTTCCGGGGCGTGAGAACCCCTCACAAGGCGGCCCTTTGTGCTGGCCGCGACAGCACTCCTCGACCCTATGGTCGGGGAGGCATCGGCGCATGTTCAGGGCGAGAGCCTAAAGGCCGGTGCGGCTCTCCTTGTGAGGCTTCTCAACTCCCCGATCGCCAGGGGAGAGGATGTTTCACATGAACAAGTATTCCTTGCCGACATTCGCAATTATTGTCGTGATCGGAATAGGAGGCGCTTTATTCTTCAAGAACAATTTGGGAGAAAATTTAACGCCGGTAGATCAGGAACAAGCGAGGCCGGCAGATCCAGAACAAGCGAGACTCGACGCATTCCTTCGGACCAGACATAACAACATACACGTTTTAAGCGATGCTGAAATATCCGCGGAAGAGGATCGGGTACGAGCCAAAGAGGATGCAGAGGACGCGCGCAAGCAGGCCGCCAAAGAAGCTGCCGAAGACGCAGCCGAAGCGAAGCGCCGGGGCATTTCGCTTGCGGTATTCGAGCGCGCTAAGGAGTTGGAAACCAACGCCTGGGCGGCCTGCGGCGAAGCGCTGAGAAATTCGGCGCGATATGATGCGAAAAGCGATTGGTCGCCGAATTTTGATTGGTCAACCAATGGCGATTCTATCACGATCATGGGCCGGGACGTTCACTTGCAGAATGGATTTGGAGCCTATTCCGCCGGTTACTCTTGCACATGGGACATGAAGACAAAGGCCGTCACGGCACTCAACGCAGGACAAGTAAACATTCGCCGGGAATGATCGGGCGGTCGCGATTTGAACAATTGTCGGCTGTGCGCGTTGGCGCTGTATGATAGAAAAAAGCGGCGGCCGGAGGCACACCAGCCGCCGCGAGATGGCGCCCGCCGCCGAGGCGTATGGCTGAAACCTCGCGCGGGCGCTGTGCGGATGGATTAGCGTCGCTCTCACACAGTTACGACGCCTCGAGACACTGAGAGACACTCCCGAGGAGAGGCGAAATCATGCTGCCTTGGCAGCCGGCGAAGCGCCCTTATCAGTCTCCTGTAGAATAGCGTCCGGGTCCCGCGCGAGCTGCGCCAGAAGCGCGCGCCAATCCTTGGCCGCGCGCGCTCGGGGCTCGTTCATCGGCGCGTACTGCGGCTCGGGACGATCGATCATCGCGAGGACCTGGGGCGACAATCGTATGGGCGCTCCGCGTTCGCCCGGGACCACGATCCAGACACCCGCGATGCCCACGAGCGTCGCGTTGAGCCGCCATGAAAGCTCTTGCGAGGCTTTCAGCTCGGCCGCAATTCTCTCGGCTTCGGCTTTCAGCACGTCCACTGCGGCGAGCTGAACCCTGATCGCGGTGTCGCGGGCGCACGCTTCGGCAACCTTTAGTTCCGCGGCAATCTCATCGCGGGTCTGCCGGGCCGTTGCTGCTCGCCACTCGATCCGCGCGCGAGCAGGCGCGCGTCCCTCGTCGGTCTCGACGACGGCGACCGCGCTGCGGCCGGCCCGGATCGCCGCCTTCATTTTCTCGACGGAATTGCTCTGGATGTCGGCATCGACGCGCTCGAATTCCGCAAGCGCGCTGTCGGCAGCGGAGAGCGCGTCGTTTGCCCGCGCTAGCGCGCGCCTCGCGTCCTCGGCCTCGGCCTCCGCTCCTGTCCTCGCCGAAATCGCTTCGCGTAAGCCTTCACGCGCGAGAGCGAGGGCTTCGTGTCTCATCTCCATCGCGCCACCTCACGCGGCGGGTTTGCGATTGTGAGCGCGGTCGAGGACGCGCTGCCAATCTTGAATGGTCCTCACGCGCGTCTGCACCTCGCCGATATCGCCCGTGCCGATCAGGTAGATTTTCAACTCGCCGCCTTCACGTTCGGCGACGATGTTGTCACCGTTGAACGTGGCGATCAGGGTCTTGTTCGTGACCTCGTTCACATCACGCACCGAAACTCGTTCGCGGAATCGCAGTCTCGTCATCTCAATGGTCCTTTCATTAACAGTGCCCGAGCGGAGCACCTCGCATCGCGGCGCCAAACCGCTTCCAAACCTCGACCTCACTCATCCCGACACCGACGCGCACCAGAGCGCCAGCCGCAACGTTGGCGAGATCGTCGTGCGCACCCGGCGGATGATCGATAGAGTCACGACCACCGCGCGCAGTCCGCCGTTCCAGCGTACAGAGCTGCGCCGTGAGGCGTGGGTTGTCGAGAAGCTGGCACTGCGCGCTGTTCAGGATCGGGAGTAACTCTCGATACAGGTCGGATTTCGGTTTTTCGGCGCAGCGGTATTCGATTCCGTGGACGTTGAACCGCTCCCGGGGCCATTCGCCGCCGTAACGATCGCCCTCCACCTCGTGCAGGCGGTAGCGTTTGAGAAACGACGCGAACTCCTCGACCACCGCATCGGGTGAAAACGGCGGGCGGACCTCGCGCAGCGCGTCCAGAACTGCGCCGCCTTCTTCGTGATGCGCGATTGCCAGCGTCATCGAATCGGACGAACCGCCGGAGGGATCCACGAAGGCGCAATATGCGACGCCGTCGACAGGTGGGAGTTCGAAGCGGCCGGGTATGACTAGCCGCTCGATGACTTCGCGCGCGACGAACGTCTCGATGTCGCTACGGAACTCTGCACCATACTCCGCAGCGGCGCTCGCTGGGTCGCGCTCATAGGCTTTATCGATCACGGATCGCGGGACAGTCGGATTCATAGTAAGCGTGTCCGCTTTCCAAACGAGCGCGTGTGCATCTTCTCTGCCGAAATTCTCCCGAAAGGCTTCGTACAGCACGCCGCGCTTGGCGTAGGGGCTGGACGCGCACAGGAGCATAGCGCCCGGCACGGTCGCCATCGCTGGCCGTAGGGCGTCCAAAATTTCACGATCCGGATTGGCCGATTCATCACTACGCCAGAATGCCAATTCATCCAAAGCAGCTGCAACTAATGTAAAGCCACGCACACTGCGGAACGATGCGGTTGTTATCTCAATGCTGATGCCGTTTGTCAGATCGATCGCCTCGCCGTCGATCCGTTCGACAAGCGGTTTGAGCGCTGGCACAAACAGCAGCATCGCGCGCGCGTATCGAAAAATCGTGCGCGCCTGCCGCTTGTCGACGGCGAGCACCTGGATCGTGCCGCGCTCGCCCGGCGAGAGATACGGCGACCAGTCACGGAAGCAAGCAAGGAACACCGCCACGAGCGCGAGGACTAGAGATTTTCCGCCGCGGCGCCCGACCACGAGCCAAGCTTCGTTTGCTCCGCCGGCTGGGGGCGTCGTGCGGCCCGTGCAGAGTTGAAACAGCGCGAGCTGGTCCGCGTCGAGCGGCAATGCGAACAGGACACGCAGGAAGGCGAACCAAGCTGCCCACGTCTCGGCTTTCTTGAACCAACGCGCGAATACCGCCGGACTTGTGCAGGCGTCGATGATCGTGGCGTCGGTCGGGTTCATCCGACCCGACCAGCCGCGAGCGCCTCTTGAAGCGTCGGCGGTCTCGCCTCGACTCCTTTAACGCCGAGCAGCTTGAGCGCGCGGGCCAGCGAGTTCGACCAAGCGAGGTAGGCGCGGTTGTCATGATCGGTGAGCTCGCTCGCGACCATTTTCTCGTCGAGGAGCGCGACGCGCAGGCTCAACCACGCGCAGCGTTCGATCAGCGCCGCTTGGACCACCGTCGGGCTGCCGCCGATGTGCGCGGTCAGTTCGTGCCGACGAGCGCGCATGAACAGTGCCTCACGGCTTCGGCCGTCCATCATGGCGAGCGCGCCGCGCTTCGAATAAGGCCCGACCCGCTTGTGAGGGCGGCGCGAAGGCGAGGCGACAGGTATTGCGGTTTCGGCCACGTGGGCCAACTCCAGATTATCGGTTTCGTTGCCCCAACGTTACCCCAAGCGTGGATGCGCGGGACGCGACGGACACAATACGGGGCTCAATGCCGTGTGTATATAGGTTTTCACCGTCGTCGCCTTATTTAGACCTCGGGATTAGAAATCCTTGGGTCTGCAAGTTTGGTCGAGAAAGCGGCCGGGGCGGATCGCTATTCGGGTCGGAAGTATCGAGTTGCGGGATGCCCGGAAGCACCTGGGTTCCGATCGCCGGCGAAAGCGCGGCCTACCCTTCCGGACCTCCGTTCACCACAAGAAGGAGGTTAGGAAGCGTAAGCGACTGTGACCCTTGACGTTCCCTAACCTCCCTAACCTCCCCTACCTATTATTGTGGTTAGAAAAACGCGCCGGGACGCTTTCGCAACGTCGGTCGGTTCGCTCGTTCATGAGCGAATACCGAAAAATAGGTCGGTTAAGTCGGGGAGGTTCCCGATCGTCTTTTTAGTCAACGACTTGTCGACCGGAACCTGTTGTTCCGATGTCCCGGCCTAAGTTCTGTCACATCGGCGGGCAATCCACATCGTTCGCCGCCGGACGCTCGGGCTCTTCGAGCCATTCTCCCGGACCGATCCAATCGATGCGCTGGCCGACCAGACTCTCGAACGCGGCCCGGCATCGCGACAGTGGCGGGAACTCGTAGATGTAACCCTGCATCTTTAGACCGTTGTAGCTCTTGAACTGTCCTTCGCGAGTTCTCAGTTCGGGCACCGTCCTTTTCAGGAATATTCCGATCTGCGTCTGGATCGATCGTCGCTTCACGCCGCGCTTGTTGGCGTGTTCGACGTAGCGGTCGAATAACATCTCTTTCGCGCATCCGTTCGCGTAACCAACACCCCATGGCAAGCGGGCGGATTGCAGGATGTCCAACCACCAACCCTGTTCGGTCGTGAGCGATGCGATCTTTTGGTCCAGCAGCGCGCACGTCTTCGGCACGCTTCGCAGGTCAACGTTCGACAGGTCGAATTGCAGCAGGTCGTAGAGCAACGCCTCGCGGCCGCCGCTACCCATTTCGTCGTCGATCGCGGCGAAATATTCACCGTTGCGTATCTGACCATCGCCGATCTCGATCACAGCGAACCTGCGCCCCTCCAATGACACCGGCACGACCCACTCGGGGTTGCCGGTAACGAATAGTCGTACGAGGTTGCGGACTGCGATCGGCTCCTTCCCCTTATACTCGATCAGGTGCGTGTCGCCCGTGATCAGGTCCTTCAGCTTTCCCTCGGCGGCGTGATCTCCCGCCCAGAACGCCTCCTCAGCGTGAAGCAACAGGCAGGACGCTAGATGCGAGTTGAAGCGGCCGGTGACGTATCGAGGATCGGACACGGTGACGTAGTGGGTTCCGAGCAGCGAGCCGAACACCTCGCCGATCTTCGTCTTGCCGGTGCCCTCCTTGCCGCGGATCACCAGCGAGGTTCCCACCTTCTTCTCCGGTTGCTGCACGATCGACGCGAACCAGCCAATCACCCACCGGAGTAGCGGGTCGTCCCCGCTGCATAGGTTGTCCCGAAGGTGCGCGTGAAACCTTGGCCATTCACCGGGTCGCGGCTCGACCGCAAAGCCGCGCCACAAGTTGTAGTAGTTGCGGACGGAGCGGCCGGGTAAAAACGTCAGCCCCTCATACTGACGGCGCTTGGGATGGTCGAGCCAGTAATCGCCAAGCCGCTTCTTCTTGTCTTCGCTGATCGCGATCCAGCGGTTGCTGTACCACGCCCTGAACGCGCCGATCGTCAGGAACTCGATCGTCGGTCGGCCCTCGGGCGAGACGCCCTCCTTCATCACCGCAGGTTTGTCGCCGAGCAGCACCAGCGCGTACGTCTGGTTGATCTGGTCGATGACGCTCGCGGGCGTGGCGCCGGCGCGCACGTCGCCGTTTCCCTTCTGCCGTGCCCGCTGCACGTCCTTGAGCGCCCTGTCCCGGTTTCCGCCGTAGTGTTCGCCGGCAGGGCAGGCGAGCACGGCGTCGGTGATCGCGTCGTCGTCGCAGCCGTGTTCGACCAAGGTGCGGACGATGCGGAATGCGTGTTCGCTCCGGTCTCCCTTCGGCACGCTGGCGCGCAGCAGCGTGTCGATCGCTTCGGGCAGCGGCCGCGCGCCCGTTGGGATCGCGGCACCGTTCACAAGCTGTGTCGGCGTCGGGCAGGGGAAGTCGTCGAGCGTGTAGCGCCGGTCCCAATTCTCGTCGATCACTCGCGCGACCGCGCGCGTCCGGCCCTTCTTCGCCTTCTTTTCGTCGGGAAGGTTGACGGTGCCGGGAAGGCGCATCACGCGGTCGATGTTGTGACAGTTGTCGGCGGCGAATGCCTTCCCTAACTGTATGTTGTACGCTTCGAGGCGCGCGGGATCATCGACGGGCACTGGCTCCCTGAGCAACCAGAACGCCTGATAGCCCCCGCCGGAGAACACAATCGCCGTCGGCGCGGGATCGTAAGCGCGGAGCATCGAGAGGATGCGCTCCTGCTCTTGGGCCAGGTCGCATCCGTCGCGCGGGTCAACGTCAACGTGAAGCGTCCGCATCTCGCAGATGTCGGCCTTGCTCGCCTTCTCGTGGATGCCGGCGCGCGGTCGGTTCGCCGAGAAGTACAGGTTGCGCTTGCCCTGCCACCATTCGATCCACGCCGCGGCCTCGCGCGCCGTGTGCGGCCCGAACGACTGCGAGGCGGTGCGTTTCTTCTTCTTCTTGTCGAGGTCGATCGCTGTCAGGAGCCACGGCCCGGCGGGCGAGAAGTGTTGAAGAAAACGAAGTGCCGCGTCGCTATCGTGTTCGATCGCCGAACAGATTGTCGCGCTCACAGCGGCGGTCTCCCGTCGCATCGTCCGCACGCACAGAGGAATTCGCCCGCGCGCCAGCGGCGTAGGAGCGTCGCTGTGTCCATCACGCATGTCAGATCGCCGAGGTCGAGCAGCCAGAGGCCCGGAGCTAGGCATGCAAGCTGGGTGGGCAAATCGGAGTACGCGTCCCGTGACAGGACCGGCCCGCCACCGTCTTCGGACGCTGGTTTACGCGCGCCGTCCGCCGTAATATGGTTGCGTTCGTACTCGCCGTGCTGTTGATCGGCATGAATCGGCGCCCCGGCCTGCCCGCCGGGGCGTTCGCTTTTCTCGTCCATGGTGGCGCCCGCCCATCACGCGGCCGCTTCGACAGAAGCGCGCGTGGCCGGTCGCGAGGACTTCCACGCGGCGATGTCGGACAGGCGCCACGCGACGCGATTTGGGGATAGCAGTACGGGCGCGGGGAATAGGCCGCGGGAAATCAACCGCCTGATGTGAACTCGGGTGAACTTGATCCCGTGTGTCGCGAGCTGATCGTACGACACGAAGACCTCGTCCTCCGGCGCTCGCGGCGTTCGATCGGGCAGAGGTGCCGCCATGGCGAGACGCTGCTTGAACTCATCGATTCGCATTCGGGAAACCTCGAAGAACCGCGACGATAATTCGCGGAACATCGGCGCGCGTCCACCGCAAACAATTTCCGAATTAATCGCGCGATCGAGTTTATTCGGAAACAACTCGACCCTTGCGCAGCTTGGCGACCTTTCTCGTCACCGTCGAAAGACGCGATATCCACTCGGGCGCAAACTCACGCACGATCTCGACGACGAACTGCGTGGCTCTGTTGGGCGCGCCGCTCTCCCAGTTCTTTTCGAAGCGGGTGCCGATTTCGCTTTTCCAGTTCCCGCCCGCAAAGATTTCGCCGGTTTCTTCTTCCCAGAAGTCCGCTGACCATTCGACGAGCCTTACCAAGTCCGGTGCGCTGTTCGGTCCGGGAGGTCGGGCGTAGTGCGCCTTCGGTGCTGTCGCGCCGATGACCTTGAGGTCCTCGATCAACTGAGGGAATCGTTCGCTAACGTCGTCATGCCCCGCGCCGCGTAGCGCCTCGCACAATCGCAGGAAGTTAGTTTCGACCAAACGGTGCGCGGCGACCTTTTCGTCGCGGTCGTTCAAGATGGACAGCACCGTGTTCAAGAGCGACGGCAACTTGTCAAGCCGATCGGGTGCGTCCATCCCGAGTTCGTCGTCCCAGTAGCGAACGCCGTCACAGTGGAGGCCGACGAGATCGAGGAACGGCGCTAGCCGCGGATTGTCGCGAAACGGGAACGCACTGCCGACGCGGATATTCGCGACACGTTCGACGAGCGGTTCGCTCACGCGCGCTTCCTTTTCTTGCGTCGTCTCTCAACCTCTTCCGCCGGGACGACCGAGGCGCCATCCGGTGCGGGCCTCAGACCGACGATCGCGGCGAGCGCGTCTTCCCACTTCGCCAAGGCGGCGCGCTTCTCGGCGTCGTAGGTGTGGAGGTCGTAGACGGCCTGGATGCCGCCCTGCTTGTGGCCGATGATCAGTTCCGCGACAAGCGGCAGCACACCGAGACCGCTGAGCCGGGTCCTCATCGTGCGGCGCAGGTCGTGTAGCGTCCACGGCGCCATCTGCGTCCCGTCCGCCCGCTTCGCGATCTCGCGGTCCAGCCGCGACTTCATCTTCGAGAAGCCACTGATGGGTCGCTTACCAGCGGTCGTGGTGAACACGAAAGCGCCGCCCTCGAAGCGCGGTGCTCCCTGCAGGAGCGTGATCACTATGGGCGTGAGGGGCACCGTATGCGAGACCTTCCCCTTCATGCGCTCGTCCGGCACGGTGAGCAGCGCCTTGTCGAGCGCGATCTCGCTCCACTGCGCATCTGATATTTCGCGCAACCGCTGGCCCGTCAACGCCAGCGCGCGGACCATAGTGCCGAACGGATACGCGCGCAGGTGTTCTGGCAGCTTCTTCCCGTTCTTGTCTTCGGCGGGGCCGAGTTCGCCAGCCGCACGCCAGATTAGCCGTAGCTCGTCGTCGGTCAGGACGCGTGATCGCGGGGCGAACTTGCCGAACAGATCGGTGCTCTTAAGTCGCGCGAATGGACTGCCGTCGAGCCCGTAGGTGTCACGCCACAGCGCCCAATTGAACAACTTGCTGGCGGCGGCGAATGTCTTGCGCGCCTGATGCCGCGAGCCGTGATCGGCGATCGTCTCAAGAAGCTCGACGGCGTCGCGGCGCGTGATCTCGGTGATCGGGCGCCCGTACCAACGTTGGTCTCTACTCGCCACCCACTCGTCGATCCACTTGCCGTCTTCCTTCCGACGCCGCAGCGATTGGCCGAGCAGCTCACGGCGGATCAGGAGTTCGGTCGCGCGAGCGCTCCGCAATTTGCTGACGTGGCGCTTGATGAATTCCTCGGCGACGACACCGAACGTGTCGCGCCGCTTGCGCGCCGCTTCGCGCAGGCGCTCCGCCTCCAGCTCTGCAGGACGCTTGCCCTGGGTCAAAGCGGCGAGTATGTCCGGCGTGGCCGCGCGGGCCGCAGCGAGAGTCGTCGACGGATAAGCACCCAAAATGTGGCGTATTGGTTGTTTGTCGCCGGGGCGACGCCGGACCACGACGAAAGTCAGGTGTCCCTTGTCGGTGACCCTAACACCGAGATGAGGCTGTACCGCGTCCCAGACGATCGGCCGCTTGCGTTTGGGCGCGGGCTTGATCGCCTTCAGGTATCGGTCGGTCAGCGCCACCTTTCGTTTCGCGATCATCGGACGCTCCTTCGGGGCAACGCCGGGGTAACGCTCCCCTACGGTCAATCCATGTTACCCCATGAACCCCAACGTACCCATAAATCGCTGGAGTGTAAACGGTTTTCGCCGGTCGTTGACTCCCAAGGTCGCCCCATGTTATCCGCTGTCCGGCGGTGGCGCGGGAATCATAATCCCTTGGTCGGGGGTTCAAATCCCTCCGCTGCTACCAACCCGGACAAACAGATACGCGCGTTCTGAAAGAAAATAGTAAAGACGGGAAGATGGACAAATCCCCCGGCGCCGCGCCGACATTCGAAGAAGTGACGCTCGCCGATGTGCGCGCCGCGGCGGAGCGCATCAGGGGCGCGGTGATGCGCACGCCGAGCCATCATTCGCGCACGCTGTCGCAGATCGCCGGCTGCGATATCCACCTCAAGTTCGAGAACCTGCACTTCACCGCTTCGTTCAAGGAACGCGGTGCGCTCAACAAGATCCTCTCGCTCACGCCCGAGGAGCGAAAGCGCGGGATTGCCGCAATGTCGGCCGGCAATCACGCCCAGGCCGTTGCCTATCACGCGGGCCGGCTCGGCATTCCGGTCACGATCGTGATGCCAGAAGGCACGCCGTTCAACAAGGTGAAACATACCAAGGCGTTCGGCGCGAAGATCGTGCTGGACGGCGCCTCGCTCGAAGCAGCCTTTGAGCGGGCGCGAAAGATCGCCGACGCAGAACATCTCGTCTTCGTGCATCCTTACGACGATCCGCTCGTTGTCGCCGGCCAGGGCACGGTATCCCTCGAGCTGCTCGAAGACGCTCCCGATCTGGAAGTGCTCGTCGTGCCGATCGGCGGCGGCGGGCTCATTTCCGGTATCGCGCTGGCGGCAAAGGCGCTCAAGCCCGAAATCGAGATCTACGGCGTCGAGGCGAAGCTCTATCCTTCGATGTACGACGCGGTGAAGGGCGAGCAATTACCGTGTGCGGGGCAGACGATTGCCGAAGGGATCGCGGTGAAACGGCCGGGGCCGTTTGCAAAACGCGTGGTTGATGCGCTGGTCACGGACGTTTTGCTCGTGCGCGAGGACGAGATCGAAAGCGCCCTCGTGCGCCTGCTCGAAATCGAGAAGACCGTTGTCGAAGGCGCGGGCGCGGCATCGTTGGCCGCCGTGCTGGGCAATCCGGAATTGTTCCGGGGACGGAAGATCGGCGTGGTGCTCTCGGGCGGCAATATCGACATGCGGCTGCTCTCGAACGTCGTGCTGCGCGAGCTGGCGCGCGAGGGCCGCATACTTTCCGTCGTGATCGAGATCGAGGACCGGCCGGGGCTGCTGGCAAGGATTGCCACGCTGGTGAGCGACAAGGGCGGTAATATCCTCGAAGTGTCCCACAACCGCATGATGATGGACATGCCGGCGAAATCCGCCGATCTGGGCCTCGTCATCGAGGCCCGCGACGCCAGCCACGCCGACGAAATCCGCAGCGGCCTGCAAGCCGCGGGTTTCACCGTGAAGACGGGTTTGAGCACGTAGGGCTTGCTCCGTTCATGCATATCAAATTAAGCATGTCATCCCCGCGAAAAGTGGAAGCATCTACACATCCTCCAGACTTCGTCATGGCCGGGCTTGTCCCGGCCATCCATGAACATGCATTGCGCCCAGGAAGCATGTTTTTACCGAGCGGTACTGGCCGACGCTGATGTTCATGGGTCGCCGGACAAGCCCGGCGATGACGAATCTTGGGAGAATTCGTGTGGTGTGTAGATGCCCTAACGCGCAAACGGGCATCCAGAAGCGGCGCGTCCGTCAGCCTTCCGCGTGAACATCCGCGCGCTCGCGCGTCTTTGCAAAGGCGAGTGAAGGGAATTTCTGGGCGACATAGCCGAGCTCCCAATTGCTCTTGGCGAGGAACACGGGCGCGCGGTCGCGGTCCTCCGCCATCTGCTCGCGATGGAACGAGATGAATTTCTCCATCTCCGCCGCAGGACCTGAAATCCAGCGCGCGGTATCATAGGGCGACGCTTCGAGATCGGCGTCGAGCCCATATTCCGCGCGGAGCCGGCTTTTCAGTACGTCGAGCTGCAGCGCACCGACCACGCCCACAATCCATTGCGCGCCGATCAGCGGCCGAAACACCTGGATCACGCCCTCTTCCGCGAGACTTTCGAGCGCGCGGGTCAGATGCTTCTGCTTCATCGGATCGCCGAGCCGCACGCGGCGCAGTATTTCCGGCGCGAAATTCGGGATGCCGGTGAACACCACCTCGCCCGATTCGGAAAGCGTGTCGCCCACTCTCAGCACGCCGTGATTGGGAATGCCGATCACGTCGCCGGGCCACGCGTCATCCACCGTCTCGCGTTGCTGGGCGAAGAACAGGATCGGGTTGTGCACGCCGAGCGTCCTGCCGGTGCCCGACTGCTTGAGTTTCATGCCGCGCCGGAACTCTCCCGAGCACAGCCGCAGGAAAGCCACGCGGTCGCGATGGTTCGGATCCATGTTCGCCTGCACCTTGAACACGAAGCCCGTGACTTCCTCGTCGGCCGGTCGGATCGTTCGCGTGCGCGAAACCTGCTCGCGCGGCGCGGGCGCGTGGGCTGCAAGCGCGTCGAGCAATTCCCGCACGCCGAAATTCTTCAGCGCGCTGCCGAAGTAGACCGGCGTGAGATGGCCCGTGCGGTAGGTGTCCGCATCGAAAGCGGGGCATGCACCGCGCGCGAGCGCAACCTCCTCATCGAGTTGCGTGAGCGTTTCCGCAGACAGCAATCCCGTCAGCTTTTCGCGGCCGACGCGTTCGCCGGATGGAAAGCGCAGGAATTCATCGGCCGCCAGATCGTGGACGCCTTTGAAATTGAGTCCCATGCCCGCCGGCCACATCATCGGCGCGCATTCGAGTTGCAGCTGGTCGGAAATCTCGTCGATCAGCTCGAGCGGATCGCGCGCCTCGCGGTCCATCTTGTTGATGAAGGTGATGATGGGGATGTCGCGCAGGCGGCAGACTTCGAACAGCTTGCGCGTCTGGGTCTCGATGCCGCGCGCGGCGTCGATCACCATCACCGCGGAATCTGCCGCCGTCAGCGTGCGGTAGGTGTCCTCGCTGAAATCCTCGTGGCCCGGCGTGTCGAGAAGATTGAAGACGCGATCGGCGTATTCGAACGTCATCACCGCACTCGTCACCGAGATGCCGCGCTCCTGCTCGATTTTCATCCAGTCCGACCGCGCGCGCCGCGCCTCGCCGCGCGCCTTCACCTGCCCCGCCATCCGGATCGCGCCGCCTAGCAGCAGCAGATGCTCGGTCAGGGTCGTCTTGCCGGCATCGGGATGGGAGATGATGGCAAAGCTCCGCCGCCGCGCGGCTTCGCGCGCGGGAGAACCCGCCTTCAATGTCGCACTCTCGCTCATGAGGGGCCGGGAGGTAGCAGCGCGGGTCAGCCCGCGCAAGGCAGCCGCGCTTTGCCTGGCGCTCTGCGAGACCATCGACCGCTATCGCGATGCGGCCTGGCAAGCTGTCGAAAGCTCCGCGGGAAACATGGCCCTCATCGCGCAATAACACCGCCACTCCCCGCGGTCCCGGGAAGCGATGCTCTCTTGGCCGATTACTGCGTCGGCGCGTAGGCGGTGACGATGCTTCCGCTGATAACGACCAGCATGTCCTGGCCGGCGGCGAGGGCCGTCACGCCGGCGCCGGTGTTGTCGGTCCATTGCTGCGTGCCGCTGGCCGCGTCCAGTGCGTACACATTGCCGGAACCCGAACCCTCGATGACGAGGCCATTGACGGCGATCGGAGGCGTCGAAAGCTGGCCGTCGCCGGAAAAATTCCAGACATTGGTGCCGCTGGAGACCTTCCAGCCGTACAGTTGGCCGTTGTAAAGGCTGAACCCGAGCTTCTTGCCGGTTGTCAGCTGATAGAACGCAGGTGGATCGCCGTTGTTGGCACCGAAAGTTCCGAGGATCGTGCCGTCCCTGGCGTCCATTACGTAATTCCCGCTCGTCCAATCCTGGATGTAGACGCGGCCGGAATAGTAAGCGGGCGTGTTGCCGCCGCCGCCGTCGCAACCACCGTTGTAATGCCAGTCGACCGTGCCTGATGCCGGATCGAACTTATAGTACTGGCAGGGATAGGAAACGTAGATGCCGTCATTCCCATAGGCCGGCGAGCTGTCGTCGCCGTTCGCCACCTGCTGAGTCCAGAGAAGGTTGCCCGTCAATTCATCGACGCCGTAGACGTTGCCGCCACTGCCGGCGCCGCCCGTAAACACCTCGCCCTTCACGGCCATCGGAGGCGAAGAGAACGCGTATTGATAGGGCAATTGCACGGACCACTGCGTCTTCCCCGATCTCGCCGAAAGCCCGGACAGCAATCCGCCACCAGTCACGACGAACAACGACCCCTGGTCGTAAGCGGGACCGAGCGAGGTTCCCATGTTCTTGGACCAGTCGGTTGCGCCGGTCGCGAGGTTGAGCGCGTAAGTTACGCCGCCCGATGAGTTGACGAAGACCCGGCCGCCGGCAATTACGGGATAGCTGAGCGAACTGCCCAGATTCTCGCTCCACGCCTTCGTGAGCGGCGTCGCGAATCCGGCGCTGAAAGTAATGCCTCCCGAGTGCGCGGGATTGATCTGGTAGACGACGGCATATTGGCTCTGTTTGTTGGCATCTGCCGGCCAGACCGAACCCGCAAACAGACAGGAACCGGCAAGCACAAACCCTGTGCCCGCCGTAAGATTGAGCCGCATTTTCATGATTGCCCCCATTGCAAAACTGTCCGGAGTTTCACACGCAAATCGCGATTTCGTCAATCTGATCGAGAGGTCAGGCGGCGGCGTGGAGGTGCGAAAAATCGCAGGAATTCAAGGGCGAAGACACGAAGGACACGAGGGAAATCTCGCCGACCGCCAGACCGGCTCGCGCGCGCGTATGCCGAAGCGCTCTTCTGCCGGCCCAAAGTGCATCATGCGCGATTGTTTGCTGCGAAGATTGCGACACAGACCCCAATCCTTTGATCACGTCATCACAGCCGAGCGACCGCAGCAACGCTTCACCCTGCTTCGACGCGGTCGTCGTCACATGTGCGCCGAGCCATTTGGCGATCTGAATTGCAAAGGTGCCGACCCCTCCGGCACCGTAAGCTCGGTCAGCGCGCGCGGGCCATGATTGGCTATCACGATGGTGGGAATCCATCCCCCGCCCGGATTGTCGGGACCGCCCGGCTTCGATCCGGGGGAATCGGAGTCCGACCGGATAGTAGCGACCTTACAACAAACGTTAAGGCGTCGACGAGCCGCCGCGCGAGGTTGCGGCGGCCTTTTGAGAAGCCGTGTCGAGATGTTAGAATTTGCCAAGCGGTGCGGCGCACCGCCGGGGGAACATCGGCAGGGGCAGAATCATGATCGGCAGGAAATTTGCGGTTCGCTTTGGCGCGGCCGCGGGGATGCTTTGGATCGCCCTTGCCA
Organism: Rhizomicrobium sp.; assembly: GCA_035567755.1. GTDB lineage: Bacteria > Pseudomonadota > Alphaproteobacteria > Micropepsales > Micropepsaceae > Rhizomicrobium. The sequence goes on along the minus strand of DATMPH010000013.1, from coordinate 82,327 downwards.
ACGCCAATGCGGACACGAAACCACCCGCAGAAGCGTTTGCGGTCCTGCCCGCGGAGCCACCGCAGATTTCCCCGGACGGGACCCGCTTCGCTCTGATCCGCGATATCAACGGACGTCCGGCCGTCGCCGTCTACAAGATCGACGCGCCGCAGGACCCACCGCAAATCATTACATCCGACGACTGGATCATCGCCGGGATGCGGTGGGTGAAGAACGACGCGCTCATTGTCTATGACACAAAAAACATGAAGCTCGGCGTCTACGACAGATACAAGTCGGATCTGCTGCGGTCCCTGGGGGATGCCGCGACAGCTTTGCTCAACGAGCACAAGCTGGTTCACCTGACGGCTTATGCGCGGATCGTCGACATCGATCTCGACAGTCCGGACACGGTCTACGCCATTTACCAGAATTCGGTTTATTCCATGAACATACGTACCGGGGCTAAAGCGACGCCGTTTCTGAAGCATTATCAGGGTCCAACAACGACCGGCGGCTTGTCGCGAAAAGAACCCATAAATCTCGGCGGGGAAATTGCGATCAAATGGTTCATGGATGGCCACGGGAAGGTGCTTGCCCGCGTGGATTCGTTTCGCGATCGGGCCTCCTTCGACAAGCCTCTGTGGCACCGGACATTGAAAGTTCTTGATGGCGACACGTGGCGTACGCTCGGGACTTACGACGCCACTGTGGACGTGGACGATGGTGTCGCTGGCGTCTCGGAAGATGGCCGGGCCATTATCCGGCTGGCGCCGCATCCGGAAGCAACCGCTTCCGTGGACCGCATCGAGATCGCGAGCGGAGCCGAAACGACCGTGATCCAAGATCCGAGGTACGACGTTAGCGATACACTTGCAGATGACTGGACGGGAAAAGTTATCGGCTATGTGGTCGACGAGGACATGCCGGTATACCGGTATTTCGACCCGAAACGCGAAGCCTTGCAGAAAGGTCTCGAAGCGGCGTTTCCGGGCCTGTCTGTTCACGCGGTCTCAACCGACCTCGCAGGCGATAGGGCTGTTGTCGAGGTGGTTGGGCCCAAAACTCCGCCAAGCTACTACTTGTACGACCGCACCACGCATCATGTGACGGCGGTGGCAGCCAGCTATCCGGATCTGACGGACAGCGCACTGGGCGACGCTAAGCCATATGGTTACGCGGCGCGGGACGGATTGCATATTCCCGCCTATTTGACGCTCCCGCCGGGTCGCGATCCGCATAACCTTCCACTGGTCGTAATGCCCCATGGCGGTCCCGACGGTCGCGACGACATGACCTTCGACTTCCTGAGCCAATTCCTGGCCAGCCGGGGTTACGCCGTTCTGCGACCACAGTTTCGCGGCTCCGCTGGTTATGGTCGGCCGTTCACCAGGGCCGGCCTGCACCAATGGGGCTTGAAAATGCAGGACGACATTACCGACGGCGTGAAAAAAACCATTGCCGACGGCATCGCCGATCCGAAGCGCGTGTGTATTTTCGGGGCAAGCTACGGCGGCTATGCAGCGCTTGCCGGCGCGACGGTAACGCCCGAGGTGTATGCCTGCGTGATCAGTTATGCGGGCATCGCCAGTCTGCCGAACCTGCTTGGCTATGACGAACGGGAATTCGGGGTTGACATAAGTCATGGGAGCTGGACTACAACGCGCATGGGCGATCTCTTCACCGACTCGGCCCAGCTCGATGCGACCTCGCCAGCCTTGCATGCCGATCACGTGCGCGCCCCGATTCTTCTGCTGCACTCGGAGCTCGACGTGACGGTGCCCATTGCGCAGAGCGAATTGATGGAAGCGGCGCTAAAACAGGCGGGAAAGAAGGTCGAATTCGTCCACGTGCCGGGTGACGATCACTATCTCAGGCTCGAGCAGACCCGTCTCGCGGTCCTGCATGAAGTCGAGAAATTTCTCGCGGCGAACATCGGCACGGAAGCAAGCGCCACCGCTGCCAAGTAATAGCGCGTCTGGTGATAACAGTTATAATCCAAACTGCCATTCCCGGCGAGCCCGGCGCCGGATGAAATGCCAAAATTACCTGTGTCGGAGCTGGTTAACCAATCCCCTTCCCTCGAACACGCGCGCAACGCGTGTTCTCGCCGGGGACACTTAGCGCACGCGCCGATGGCGCGTCGGAGAATAAGCCGCCGAAAACGGAGCGGTGGAACAAAGTGCTGACATTGGGTTTATGTGAAACACCCCCTCACACAATCGCCTCATCCACGAACGCGCGGCCTTCGCGGTCTTCGATTTCCACGATCCACAGGTCGGGATCGAAGCGCACCTGCTTCTCGAAATATTTTGCCGCTGCCGCGTCGTCGCTCGTTTCGCCGAGCGGCTTCATCCAAACGAGCTCGCCTTCGCCGCGGCGGGCCTGGTTGAGCACGGTGCAGGTGCCGTCGAGCCGCGCGAGTTTCAGAAACAGTGCGCCCGCTTCTTCGGCGCCGCGGCGCACCACATAAGCGGATGCGCCGGCGACTTCCGCGCGGCGGATCAGGGCTTTGACGTAAATGCCGGCTTTGAGGCGCGGGATCACGCAGCGCCCTTAAGGGGCTCCCGCGTTTCCTGCAAGTGCCGTGCGCAGTCCGAATCGCTCACGGCCGCGTGCGGCAGGCGCACGCGCACCACTGTCCCCTCGCCCAGCACCGAATGGATAACGGCCTCGCCGCCATGCATCGCGCAAAGCGCCTTGACGAGCGCGAGGCCGAGACCGGTGCCTTCCTGCACGCCGACATGCGAACCTGCGCCCTGCTCGAAGGGCTGACCGAGGCGGCGCAGATCGGCTTCCGCGATGCCGACGCCCGAGTCGGCCACGCGGATCTCGATGGCGCCGCCGTCGCGCAATGTCACAATCGAAACTTCGCCGCCGCGCGGCGTGAACTTGACGCCATTAGCGAGCAGGTTGACGAGAATCTGCTTCACCGCGCGCCGGTCGCCAAAGATCATCCGGGCTTCCGGCGCCAGCGCCATCGTCAGCGCCACGCCCTTGCGTTCCGATTGCAGCCTGAGGAACCGCAAGGCCTGCTGCACGGCGTCTTCCAGGTCGAAAATCTCCTCGCTCAGATCGAACTTGCCGGCCTCGATCTTCGACATGTCGAGAATGCCGTTGATGAGCTCGAGCAGATGGCCGCCGCTCTCGTGAATGAGCCGCGCATATTCGAGATAGCGCGGCGTGCCCAACGCGCCGAACATCTCGTGCGTCATCACTTCGGAGAAGCCGATGATGGCGTTGAGCGGCGTACGCAATTCGTGGCTCATATTGGCGAGGAAGCGCGATTTGGCGCGGCTCGCCTGCTCGGCCATATCGCGCGCCGCGATGAGCGCGCGCTCGTTCACCTTGCGCTCGGAAATGTCGCGCGTCACCGCCACAATGTCGGCGATCTTGCCGTTCATCGCGCGCGCCGGGCGGCAGCGCATCTCGGTCCATACCACGCTGCCGTCCTGGCGCCGGAAGCGCACCTCCGCCGTTGCCGCCCGGCCGAAATAGCTCGCTTCGACGAAGGCCGCCTGCATGATTTTCAGATCGTCGGGATGCACGAGCGAGGCGGGCGCAACGCCCTCTAGCGACTCCGGCGCGACGGCGAGCAGGCGCGTCGCAGCGGGGCTGGCGAAGCGGATGCGGCCGTCCGATCCGTGCCGCGTGATCAGGTCGGTCGCGTTATCGGCGAGGAAGCGGTACATGGCTGCGCCTTCCGCCGCGGCGAGATCCGAGGCCAGACGGCGGTCCTGCGCGGCGATGGCGATGACCGCAGATTGCACGATCGCGGCGAGCACCGAGCCCGCATAGATCTGCCACGCCGGCGCCACGAGCCGCGACGGCGGCAATCCGTGCAGCGATTCGATCACGGCGACCACGCAGAGCGCCAGTCCCGCCGAAACGGCGGCGCGCAGGACGGCAACGCGTCCACCCGCGAGTGCGGCTTCCGCCGGAACCAGCGCGAACCACACGATGAGCGGCGAATGCATGCCGCCGGTGATTCCGGCCATGTAGCCGATCAGCCCAGCGAAGCAGGCCAATGATGCCGATTCGAGAATGTCGAGCGAAATGCCGAGGATTGCGAGCAGCGCGAGGACGCAGGGCGCGAGGAATCCGGCGAGCGCGAAGGTCTCCATCAGATCGGGCTTGCCGACCAGCGCGACGAAGGTGAGCCACAATATCGCACCGAGCGCCGCTTTCGCGACCTGCACTATCGCAAAGCGCCGCCGCGCATGCACAAGATCGCGCGCGACAGTGCCCGCGTTTCCTCGCGCGCGACTCGGGACCGATTTGTCGTTCGGGGCTTGCATTTCGTGCAGCACCTTGGCCGCGCAAACTTAACGAAGTTTGAATAACCGCAGGTTTCGTTCGTTAATCCGCAAGTTTTTTGCAGCAGGAAGATTCATCGATTCTTAACGATGCGGACGATTTGCATGGATTGCGGGCCGCGCGCGGCTCCCGTCGTCTCCTCGACCGCGCTCCAGCCGTTACGCGTTGATGTTTTGCATGCAATCCATCCACAACCATTTTTTCGGCAATCCGATTTGCCCCCAACGCAATTCCAGAGGTTGCATAGTCGAATCGGAATCTCGTGGAACTGGTAACCGTATTTTGACCAACGAGGTCCCCGCAGGACGTCAACGCGTTGCTTTGGATTTTAGGCGTAGATGGGAAGCATCTCAAAACGGGACGGGTACGATCTGGCTCCAACAGAATGATGATTCGCACGCTCTTTCGTGCCGCAATCTGCATCGGGTTTGCCACCCTGCTCTGCGAGGACCTGGAAGAAGAGTTCACAGGGAAACAGTGAGACGGTGAGGAAGAAATGGCGCGCCATAGGCGCGCTAGGAATTCTTGCCGTCTCACAGTCTCCCTGTGAATCTTTCGGTTCCCGGCGGCCTGGCCGCGGCACGCGCGGCGTTGCGGGCCGCGCCCCCCTTGCCTTGCGGCTCCTCGTCGCGCGGGATAGAGCACTCCTTCCCACGCATGCGGAGGTTCCCGATGAGCTGTGCCGCCATCATGACCAAATCGCCGCCAACTATCCGCGACGACGCGAGCGTGGCGGATGCTGCAGGCGCGCTTGTTGCTCAACGCCAGATGAACCTTCCCGTGATCGATGGCGACGGCCGCTACGCCGGCATGTTCGGCATCGGCGATCTTCTCAGCCTGCTCGTGCCGCGCGTGGCGCTCGCCGGCAACCTTACAGCCAATCTGCGCTTCATCGGCGACGACCCGGAGCAGCTGCGGCGCAAATACCAGGAAGTGAAAAACCTGCGCGTGGCCGACGTGGCCGACCGCAACGCCGCAGCGCTCGATCCCGAAACGTCCGAGATCGAAGCCATCCGTCTCTTCTGCCGCAACCCGTCCGCGCTGCCCGTGGTTGAGAGGGAGTCGCGCAAGGTGGTGGGAATGATTTCGTGCGGCGACGCGATCCGCGCCATCGCCGGAAACGCGAGCGGCCGCGAATGACGTCGTCTTGCAGGAATGCGCGCTGCTCCTTCTGTCTTGCGGCGCTCGCGCTTGTCCTCGCCGGATGCTCGATCTTCGGCAGCGCCAGTGATCGCGCCGCCCGCAACAGTCCGGACTACAGAGAAGGCTATGCGGATGGCTGCGCGGCTGCGACGGATCAGGGAGCCGACCTGCGCGATCGTCCGGTTGAGGACAAATCACTCTACAACAGCGACGAAACCTATCGCGCCGGATGGAACAGCGGCTTTCAGATCTGCAGGCGCACCGGCATGGAGCCCGGTGCCTCGCCTGGCGACAATCCCATCCACGATCCCGTGCCCGGATCGCATTGAGCATCGCCTGTCGCACAAGCTTCACACGCCGTTCATGGAACAGCCGACGCCATCCGGCAGTCTTAAGGCGCCGTTAACGCTTCTCGCCACATGGTGATAGATGCGGGCGGATTGCCGTTGTGGCCGCGCGCCAACGGGCGTATCGTCCGTGTACGTCTGGAGGCGGCATCGGAGTATGTCGATGTTGGGTCACCTTGTGTGTGGACGCTACGGAAGAGCGGTGGAGCCCGCTCCTCTTGCGCGCCGCGGCTCGGGCTGGATGATGCGCGTTCTTCACATGCTCATCGGGCACCGGCACTGATCGGCAGCCGAACCCGCTAGGGGGGCCTGCTGCAGCACCAAAATTTTGAGATCGCCTTTCGGCGCGAAGCTTTCGCGCGTGCTCTCGAACGCCGCGGGACCCTTGCGCGCGAGCGCTGTGTCCCAGCAGAGCGAGAGGACGTTGTCGGGCTCGAGCTTGTCGAGCACGAGATGGAAATGCCCGATCGGGCCTTTCCAGTTGTTCCCCGTCGATAGCACGTAATCGGTGGTCAGCGCGGTAAGGTAGCCGCCGTTCCGCGGATCCGCGCGGATTTTGTTTGCGATCATGCGTGCAAGGGAGCGCTGCGCCGAAGGATCGATGCAGAAATTCTTGAGGTAATAGCGGCCGTCTTCGCTGTCGGGCCTGAGCTCGCTCGCGCCGAACAGTGCCTGGCCGGTCACGGGATGATAGCGCTCCTCGAGCACGATGGCGCGCCCGGCCGGGAATTTCTGCTGCCAGAAGAAGCGCGTGCGCACCGTCCAGTGCGGATGCAAACCCTCGCCGCTCTCGGCGTCAACGAGATCGGCCGCCTGCAGAAGCTTGCGCTTCGCGGGCGCAAGCGCGTCGAGCGTTTTTACGAAGGCGGGATCGACGATGTTGAGCGGCACGCCGGCGCCGCGCAGGACGGTAGTCACGTCGCGGCCCTTGTAGAAAGCCCGTTGTTCGGTTTCGAACGGTACCTTCCTGCCGTTCTCGACGATTTCGAAGCCGACGAAATTGACCGGATCCTTCGTCGTGGCGCCGAGCGGCTCCTCGGAAAACCTGCTGGTATCGATATCCGGCAGCACGAACGCGACGATGGTGTCGATATCGCTCCTGGCGTCATTGACGAAGGTGAATGTCGCCGACACATCGCGCGGACTGATCTTCAGCTCCTCCGCCGCCATGCGAACATCCGCCGAGCGCGCAAGCACCAGCCCACCCGCCCCCAACGCCGCCGAACTGTCGTCGGCGAAAGCTGGCATGGATGCGAACAGGAATACTCCGAGGACTATTAGCCTGCGGCGCATGATTTACCCTTTCGACTGACCCCATTGCACAGGAACTCAAGCAAGCACGCAAACGCCGAGCCTGGAGCGTGATTCGTTCATATTGAACCAGACATGTCATGCCCGCCGAAGCGGGCATCCAGGGGCAAACGCTCGTCGCTTGCTCCGGATTCCCGCTTCGGTGGGAATGACATGTTGGGTTTGTGATTCACTTTGTTACGACGGCGCTGTAAATGCTCTTGGAAACCTCACGAGTAGGTTCGCCTGCTCCACCACGGAAAGAACTGCGGCATGTCTGTCGAAACCTTGTCCAGAAATTTTGCAACGCGCTTTTCGAGGAACGCCGTCACACCTTCGCGGACATCGGCGGATTTGCCGCGGGCGTAGATGCCACGGCTGTCGATCTTGTGCGCTTCCATCGGGTGATCGAGGGCGGAGAGGCGCCACATCATCTGGCGGATGAGCGCGATGGAGATGGGCGCGGCGTTGTCGCGGATCTCGGCGGCGAGCGCGGTGGCGCGCGGCAGAAGCTCTTCGGGCTTCACCACCTCCTTCACGAGGCCGCTGCGCAGCGCTTCCTGCGCATCGAACACACGGCCGGAATAGCACCAGTCGAGCGCTTGGCTCATGCCGACAAGCCGCGGCAGGAACCAGCTCGAGCACGCTTCGGGCACGATGCCGCGGCGCGCGAACACGAAGCCGAAGCGGGCGTCGTCGCTTGCGATGCGGATGTCCATCGCCAGCAGCATCGTCGCGCCCACGCCGACCGCCGGCCCGTTCACCGCGGCGATGACGGGCTTCAGGCATTCATAGACGGCCAGCGTCAATCGTCCGCCACCGTCGCGGAAACGCTCGTCGCTGAGATCGATTTCGGCCTCTCTGTCCAGCTCCGTCCGGCTGCGATTGAAGGTGTCGGCGCCTGCGGACAGGTCGGCCCCCGCGCAGAAAGCGCGACCGGCACCGGTGACCACGATGGCGCGCACTTCGTCGTCCGCATTCGCGCGTTCAAACACATCAATCATCTCGTTCATCATCACGCGTGTGAACGCATTCAGCTTCTCAGGCCGATTGAGCGTAAGCGTAAGGATGTTGTCCTTCAGCGTCGTCGATATCTGTTGGTAGTTCATGAAGTCGCCTCCGATAATTCCCAAATCATTGTCATGGCCCGCGCAAGCGGGCTACCCAGACGGAAACGGCAAGGTGCTGTGAAGACAACTAGACCGCGCTCGTAATCGGTACTGCCAAATTTCAGCTGGGTGGCCCGCTCTTCAGCGGGCCATGACACAATTTTTTTGATTCACCTGGACGCAGAACCTCGAATCCCCGAGTCGTCACGCGGCCGCTTTTTGCGGGGCGAAGCGGGCGTAGAAGGTTTCGTTGCGCTCCGCCATGTCGCGCAGGAGCCGGTTGGGGCGGAAGCGCTCGCCGAATTTCGCGGTGAAGGTTTCGCATCGCGCCACGAAAGCGGCGGCGCCCAGCGTATCGATCAAAGAAACCGGCCCGCCGGTGAACGGCGCGAAGCCCCAACCGAGGATTGCGCCGACATCGGCATCGCGCGGATCGGTGATCACCTGCTCCTCGAAGCAGCGCGCGGCTTCAAGCGCCTGGATGGTGAGAAAGCGCGCCTTCATCTCTTCGACGTCTGCATCGGTGCGCCATGCGCCGCTCCGCGAAGCAACGAGGTCGGGCCACAGGCGCGAACGTTTGCCTTTCGCGTCGTAATCGTAGAACCCCCTGCCCGTCTTGCGGCCCGGCCGGTTGGATTTCTCCACCAGCCAGGCAAGCAGCTGCTCGGCGGCGTCCGTGCCCGAAGCGCCCAGTTCCTTGCGCGTCTCGCGCGTGATCTTGAGCGCCGTATCGACGCCCACCGAATCCATGACTTCCAGTGGCCCCATCGGCATGCCCGTCATGCGACCGACGTTCTCGATCATCGCGGGATGAATGCCTTCGGAGAGCATCGCCATGCCTTCGCGCGTATAGGTGCCGAAGCAGCGCGAGGTGTAGAAGCCGCGCGAATCGTTGACTACGATCGGCGTCTTGCGAATCTTCTGGACGAAATCGACGGCGGTCGCCAGCGCGTGCGGCGCTGTCTGCTTGCCCAGAATGATCTCGACGAGGCCCATGCGGTCCACCGGCGAAAAGAAATGGACGCCGATGAAATTCGCCGGCCGCACACTTGCTTCAGCCAGGCCAGTGATCGGCAACGTCGACGTGTTGGTCCCGAAGATCGCGGCTGCACCGATCGCGGCCTCCGCTTTCTTCGTCGCTTCGGCTTTCACCGTGCGATCTTCGAATACCGCCTCGATCACCAGATCGGCGGGCGCGAGCGTCGCAAAATCATTGGTGGTGCGGATGCGCCCGAGTATCTCGGCCTTCTTCTTTGGCGTCGAGCGTCCCCTGGCGATCTGCCGGTCAATCACGCCCGCGGCATGGTCGCGGCCCGCGCTCGCCTTCTCCATCGTCGTGTCGAGCAGCACCACGTCGATTCCCGCGAGCGCCGCGACGTAGGCGATGCCCGCGCCCATGACGCCCGCGCCGAGCACGCCGAGCGTTTTGACGTCCGTGCGAGGCTCGTCCTTCGGCCTCCGCGCGCCCTTGCCGAGTTCCTGCAGCGACAGGAACAGCGAGCGGATCATGTTGCGGCTCTCGGGCTGCATCAGCAGTTTGACGAAATAGCGCGCCTCGATTCGCAACGCGGCGTCGATGGGAAGCTGGATGCCTTCATAGACGCAGGACATGATGTAACGCTGCGCCGGATAATTGCCGTAGGTCTCCTTGCGCAGCATTGCGTTGCCCATGGTGAAGACCTGGCTGCCGCCGCTGGAATAAGGTCCGCCGCCGGGCAGTTTGAAGTCCTTGCGATCCCAGGGCTGGACACTGTTGGGCGACGTCTTGATCCAGGCTTTCGCGCGCGCGACGAGTTCGCTCGCAGGCGCGACCGCATGCACCATCCCGAGCGAAAGCGCCTTCTGGGGATCCATAGTGTCACCTTTCAGGATGAGCTGAAGCGCGGCCATCGCCCCGATCAGCCGCGGCAGGCGCTGCGTGCCACCGCCGCCCGGCAGGAGCCCGACTTTCGCTTCAGGCAGTCCGAGCTGAATCTTCGGATTGTCTGCGACGATGCGGTAATGGCAGGCGAGAGCGACTTCCAGGCCGCCGCCCAGCGCCAGCCCGTTGATCGCTGCGGCGACCGGCTTGCCGCAGGTTTCGAGCCCACGCAACGCGCGGTGGAACCGCATCACGCCGCCGTAGCGCGCCGCCGTCGCCTCTTCGGGAGACAAGGATCTTGCGTCGCCGGCGTTTCCCTCCATTTCGTCGAGGGCCGCGCCGGCGCAGAAGCCGTTCGTCTTTCCGCTCGTGATGACGAGACCCTTGATCGCGGCGTCCGACGCAAGCGCCCCGGCGACTTTCGCGAGATCCGCAATCGCGCTGCCCGTGAGCACATTCAGCGTTCGCCCCGGTACATCCCAGAACATCGTCGCAATTCCATCCGCGTCGAGTTCCCATCTGAAATTCATGAGCTGCATTTGAGCGGTTCCTTTTTCGAAATCGAATTCACCGAGTGGCGCAGCAAATTCAAATGCGGGGTCGGTTACTCCTTAGCCGCGTTGCTCGCCGATAAAGAAAAGGGGCACGCGGAGACGCGGAGGCGCGGAGAACGCCGAGAACGCCGAGAACGCCGAGAAAGTATGATTCACCCCAAAGATCACAAAGGTCACCAAGATCATGACGAGAACACGAATCGATTTTGCGCGCCGGATGCGCGCGATTCTCTCTTCGTGCTTTCTTTGTGCTCTTGGTGAGCTTCGTGGTGAATTCAATTTCTCCGCGCCTCCGCGTCTCCGCGTGCAAATCTTCGTTGCTCGCGACCTAGACCCTCTCCAGAATCGTCGCGGTGCCCATGCCAGCGCCGACGCAGAGGAGGACCATTGCTGTTCCCGCGCCGCGGCGCTCCATCTCGTCGAGAACGGTCCCGACAAGCATGGCGCCGGTGGCGCCAAGCGGATGGCCCATCGCGATCGCGCCGCCGTTCACGTTCAGCCTGTCATGCGAAACATCCATCACGTGCATGAAACGCAGTACCACCGACGCGAAAGCCTCGTTCAGTTCGTAGAGATCGATGTCGTCCTTGTTCATGCCCGTGCGCTTCAGCACCTTTTCCGCCACGAGCCCCGGACCTGTCAGCATGATGGCCGGCTCCGAACCGATCGAGCCAAAGCCACGAATGCGCGCGCGCGGTTTCAGGCCGGTGGCCTTACCCGCCTCCTTGGTCCCGAGCAGCACGGCGGCTGCCCCGTCCACGATGCCGCTCGAATTGCCCGCATGATGCACGTGGCGGATCTTCTCGACCTGCGGATAGCGCTGGATCGCAACCGCGTCGAAGCCGGCGAATTCTCCGATGTCCTCGAAAGACGCCTTCAGCGCAGCGAGAGACTGCATGGACGTTTCGGGCCGCATGTGCTCGTCGCGGTCGAGCAGAGTCTGTCCGAGGATGTCCTTTACCGGCATCACCGATCTCGAGAAATAGCCGCTGTTCCACGCATTTGCGGCGCGCTTCTGGCTTTCGACCGCGAAAGCGTCGACATCGTCGCGCGAGAATCCGTCGAGCGTGGCGATGAGATCGGCTCCGATCCCCTGTGGCGTGAAATAGGATTTGAACGCGATTTGCGGATCGACGGGCCATGCGCCGCCCGACGCACCCATGCCGACGCGGCTCATCGATTCCACGCCGCCGCCGATCGTCATCTCGGACTGCCCCGCCATGATCTGCGCCGCCGCCATGTTCGTCGCTTCGAGCCCGCTTGCGCAGAAGCGGTTGATCTGCACCCCCGCGACGCTTTCGGCATAATCCGCATTGAGCGCAGCGATGCGCGCGATGTCGGCGCCCGCCTCGCCCACCGGATCGACGCAGCCGAGCACCACGTCGTCAACGAGGCCTGTATCGAGATGATTGCGGTCGCGAATTGCGCGCAATGTCTGCGTCGCCAGTTCGAGCGCGGTCACTTCGTGCAGCGCGCCGTCCTTCTTCCCGCGCCCGCGCGGCGTGCGCACGGTATCGTAGACAAAGCAGTCGGTCATGAGAGGCGATCCCGGCGAGCGCAGCGCCGCCACTCGGCCACGCCGACGGCCTGTCCGGCAAGAGAATTTTTATGCAGACGTCAGATGAAATGCCAAGCTAATGGGGCGGTTTTCTCTTTCTGTCATGGCCCGCGCAAGCGGGCCACCCAGGTAGAAGTGACGTGCGGCCTGGCGATAAAAACTGGGTGGCCCGGTCTCCGCTGTCGCGTCGCCGGGCCATGACAATGGAGAAGTGCAGCCTTTGAACATGTCCTTACGCGGCGGCGCGAACCGGGTGGTCTTCTTGGGCAAGATTCTCTGCCGCGAATTCCCAGTTCAACTTCCCGAGCACAGCCTCGAGATATTTCGCACGCTCGTTCTGGTAGTCGAGATAATAGGCGTGCTCCCACACATCGACGGTCAGAAGACAATTGGTATGGCGCGCCATCGGATCGAGCGCGTTGCCCGTCTTCGCGATCGAAAGCTTTCCCGCACTCGACACGAGCCACGCCCAGCCACTGCCGAATTGCTCCGTGCCGGCCGCGACGAATTGCTTCAGCAACGCGTCGAGCCCGCCAAAATCGCGTTCGATCGCCTGGGCGAGCTTGCCGTCCGGTGTCGATGCGCGCGGCGAGAGGCTGCGCCAGTAAAAATCGTGATTCCACACCTGCCCGGCATTGTTGAAGATTTTCTTCTCTTTTTCCGTCTCGCGGCCGGCGGTGGTGCGGACAATCTGCTCAATTTTCATGTCGGCGTAGCGTGTTCCCACGACGAGCCTGTTGAGCGTCTCGACATAGGTCTTGTGATGCTTGCGGTAGTGAAACCCAACGGTGCGCGCAGAAATCACGGGCGCGAGTGAATCTTCATCATAGGGCAGAGGCGACAACTCAAAGGGCTCGGACATCGGGGGAACTCCGCTGGAGGACGGTACGGACGCGCACCGCGGGCGGGTCTCTCGGACCTTTCTTGCCGTTGTCCGGCTCTTTCAAGCGATGCGCGCCACTGATTCAAAGCCCGAGAATAGCGATAGTTCCCCACTTTCCTCGCGAACCCGGCGGTGGCCGGAAGCCGGCGAAGGTGGCTGCAAACAGGCAGCCGCGCGAGACGAAATCGCAACGAATCCCTCCGTTCGTTCGTTTGCAGCCTTGAGTCTTATCGCAGGCTAAGAAGGAGTGGCGTGCGCTGGGACGAACCGCGAGAGGATCGCACTTGTCGGCCACCGGAACACACGGCATGCGGAGAACGACCATGGAACGCTGGCGCGCCCTGGGGCTCGATACGTCGCCACACGCCGATCTGATCGCGCAGCGGCTCTCGCATTTCTCCGAACTTTCCGGCCGTGAGATTGCGCTTCTCGAATCGCTCGCTCAGCGCACCGACGAATCGACCGCTGGAAGCGAACTGATCCGGGAAGGACAATTGCTCGATTCCCCCCGGCTTCTGATGACTGGTTGGGCCTGCCGGTATCGAACCCTGCCTGACGGGCGGCGCCAGATATTCAAATTCATTCTGCCAGGCGACCTCTTCGGCTTCTGTCTTCGGCCGAAGGCCGTGGCGCTCACTGCGACGATCGCATTGACGCCGGTGGTGACCGCCGACGCCTCGCCTCTGGCCACCGCAATCACCAGGGATGCGGCGTCGCATCCGGGATTGACCCAGGCCTGCTACGCGACGGTCGGACTCGATGAGGCGTATCTCCTCAATCAGCTCGTGCGCGTTGGGCGTCAGACAGCCTATGAGCGCACTGCGCATTTCATCCTCGAGATCCGCGAGCGGCTCGCGATGGTCGGGCTGGCCGGCGAAGCCAGCGTGGCGATTCCGCTGACCCAGGAAATCATGGCCGACGCACTGGGCTTGAGCGTCGTGCATCTCAACCGCACCCTGCAGCAGCTGAGGCGCAATCAGCTGATCGAATTCAAGGGCGGGATGGTGCGGCTGCTTCAGCCGCAACGCCTGGCCGAAATCGCCAATTTCCGCGCCCCGCACGTAACCGAGATCGCGCGCGCTGCGGCATAGGCCACAATCCCCTTCCTATCGATCGAACTCGGGCGCGCGCTGAAGGCGGCGTGCAAGGCCCCGAAGGCGGGTATCGACCCAGTCGGGACGCTTCCCTGTCTCAAGGACGATTTCGCGCGCGGCCTTCTCGATCGTGAACGCTTCGACGATCTGACGCTCGCCGTTGTCGAGCGGGCGTCGACGGCCCTCGCCATAAGCATCGAGAAATTTGCGTTCGGCCAGCCTGCGGAATTCATTGAGGAGTTCGGACGCCCTGGCCTGACCGGGCGCGCCGGCGGCCAGCTTGGGTTCGCGCTCGATGACGTCCGCCACAGCGTCGAAGGAGGCGACAACGCTGGCGACATCACGCATTGGGCTGCGCTTGGCGCGCCGCGCCTCGAGCGGCTTCGTCGAGTCGCCTTCGAAATTAATGATTGCGACGTCGCCTCCGCAAACGAGCACGTGCCTCAGATGCAGATCGCCGTGGATCCGCGTGCGCAACGATCCAAGTCCCCTGGCAAGATATCTTGCCATGCGCTTCAGAATCTCGTCATGCCCCGCCGCAAGCTGAGCCACCAGGCGGCGCCTGTCCTTGTCTTCCGTGCGAAGGAGAGATTTCAATGCCGCTTTCAGGTGATCGCGCGCATCGGTCCACGCGGCATCCACACCGGCGGCATCGACGATTTCGGGCGCGAAGTCCGGATTCCAGCTGGGTTCGGCGAGAACGGCGTGCATCTCTCCGACGCGGCGGCCGAGGGCTTGCACGAAGATCCAGCAGGAGTCGAATATGTCCGCGGCGACTTCGCGCGGGGCGACCGCCTGTTCGTCAATGATGCGGGCGAGCTGTCTGTGGGTCCACCGCTCGCCGTTTCCTTGGTGCGTGACAAATGTTTCGACAATCGCAAGCGCCGAACTCTCGCGGGAGGCGCTGCGGCGCACGACTTCGCCGATCAACCGGGGAATGCCGGCAAAGCCTCGTTCCGTCAACACGCGCGTCATTTCGGGCTCCGGATGTATCCCCTCGATGACGCGGCGATAAAGCTTGATGATGGCGCGACGGCCCACGACAAGGCGAGACTTGGGCAATTCGGGGCCAGGCCATTCGATCTCGGCATCCCAGGGAATGCTCGCCGCCACATCGCCCAGAGGCTGGAACGCGATGTCGCCGTCGCCGAAGGGAATCGTTTCGCGGCGCGCCAGACCGCCCAGAACGGCGCGCGCAAAATTTGCCGATGCGAATCCGTCGGTGAGCAGACCCACCCGCCGTGCACGACGCGCGCGGGCAAAAGCGAGCGGCGCTTCGGACGCCGCAGAGGAAGCGTCCTCCCACGCTATCGCCATCGGCAGCGCGTAGCGAACGCGGTCGCCGTCTTCATATATTTCCACATCTGCGAAAACGGCGTCCTGCTCCGCGCCGGGCATCGGTGCAACCGCCGTGATTTGTAGCTTGCGGATTTCAGCGCCCCGGTGCTGAAACCAGCGTCTGCCGGAAATATAATGTGGAAGGATGTCCCTCTGGAGAATCTCTCTCATTGCCGGATCGAGAGATTGCGCCAGACTGCCGCGCAGAACGAAGGTCTGGTGCTCGATGAACGCTCCCGCCGCCGTCGTGCTCCAGGCCGGCGCGTGCGCCTCCTTGCTGAGCAGGAACCAGTAAAATCCGTAGGGCGGCAGCGTCAGCAGATAGGGGAGATGTCCGATCTGCGGGAAGGGCGTTCCGCCCAGAAGTTCGACGGGCGTGCGGCCAGCGAATTCGCTGAGATCGAGCTCTACCGCCTGCGCAGAGCGAGAGACGTTGACGACGCAGAGAATCGTATCGTCTTCATGCTCGCGCAGATAAGCGAGGACCTTCCGGTTCTGGGGCAGCAGAAGCCTCATGCTGCCACGCCCGAACGCCTTGTGGCGCCTGCGCTCGATCAGCATGCGGCGTAGCCAGTTGAGAAGCGAATGCGGATTGCGCCACTGGGCTTCCACGTTGACTGCCTGAAAGCCCCAAAGCGGATCCATGATCGGTGGCAGCACGAGCGACGACGGATCGGCGCGGCTGAAGCCGCCATTGCGGTCCGACGACCATTGCATGGGCGTGCGTACGCCGTCGCGGTCGCCCAGATAGATGTTGTCGCCCATGCCGATTTCGTCGCCGTAATAGATGATGGGTGTACCCGGCATGGTGAGAAGCAGGCTGTTCATCAGCTCGATGCGGCGGCGGTCGTTCTCGAGCAGCGGCGCGAGCCTCCTGCGTATTCCAAGATTGAGCCGCGCGCGCCGGTCCGCTGCGTAGACTTCCCAGAGATAATCCCGCTCGCGGTCGGTGACCGTTTCAAGCGTCAGCTCGTCGTGGTTACGCAGGAAAATCGCCCACTGGCAGTCCTGGGGAATATCGGGCGTCTGGCGAATGATATCGGTGATCGGAAAGCGATCTTCCTGCGCAATCGCCATGTACATGCGCGGCATCAGCGGGAAGTGGAACACCATGTGGCATTCGTCGCCCGCGCCGAAATACTCCTGGATGTCTTCCGGCCACTGGTTGGCTTCCGCAAGCAGCATGCGGTCGGGATAATCCTCGTCGATCACGCTGCGAATTTGTTTCAGGATCGCGTGCGTCTCCGGCAGGTTCTCGCTTGTGGTGCCCTCGCGTTCGACAAGATAGGCGACCGCGTCCAGCCTGAACCCGTCGACGCCGATGTCGAGCCAGAAGCGCATGGCGGAGATGATGGCTTCGAGTACGCGCGGATTGTCGAAATTAAGGTCCGGCTGGTGTGCGTAGAATCTGTGCCAGTAATAGGCGTTCGCTTCCTCGTCCCATGTCCAGTTGGACTTTTCCGTATCGAGAAAAATTATTTTTGTTCCGGCGTAAGCCCTGTCGTTGTCTGACCAGACATAGAAATCGCGCGCGGCGGATCCGGGCCTGGCTTTCCGTGCCCGCTGAAACCAGGGGTGCTGATCGGAAGTATGGTTGATGACGAGTTCGGTAATTACACGGATGCCGCGTGCGTGCGCCTCGTCGATGAACGTGCGGACATCCCCAACAGTGCCGTATTCGGGATGCACGCTTCGATAGTTGGCGATGTCGTAGCCGTCGTCGCGCCGCGGCGAGGGATAGAAAGGAAGGAGCCAGATCGCATTGACACCCAGCTCGGCAAGATAGTCGAGACGCTGGATCAGGCCCGGGAAATCGCCGACGCCGTCATTGTTCGCGTCGAAGAAAGACTTGACGTGCAATTGATAGATGACGGCGTCGCGATACCAGAAGGGATCTGCGGGCAGCCCGCCCGATCGACGGCGCGCCACGCTCAGTTCTCCCGCACGGGATCGGCGCGCCTGGAGAGCTTGCGCAGCCATTCAGGGCGATCGATGGCGCAGAGTTTGAAGAACATTCCGACCTCGCCCGGCGCAACGCGACCGTGTTCCCTGCCGCGGAAGCCGCCCGATTTCTCTAACCGGAAGCCCGGTCCGAGGTTCCTGGCACAGGGCAAATTCCGGAACTCGCGCCGTTCCGCCCGGCGCGTGCAATTCGCCGGTTTTGTGGTCAGCGAAATGTGGGGCATTCCCCCCGACATGTAGCCATGCGGCGGACCGTTGGCAATCTTGCCTGAGACGAGACGCGACTGGACACAAGGGCCGGCGAGCCGTTCAGAATCCGCGCCGGATCGGAGGAACGATGCAGCTTTTCATCTTCGCCAGCTTTCATGCCCGCGAGGGTCAGGAGCAAGGCGTTGCCGAAGTGGATGCGTTCAGTCTGATTTACTGCAGCACCCGCTCGCTTGGCGCGGCTGCGGAGCGTGCACAAGGTGATTCCATCCGTGGCGTATGGCCCGCGGAGTCACGCCACAGGCCATACATGAAGAGCGCCCATAGCCTGGAGGTGTGGTCCGTGCGTCCGGAGCGGAATTCGCCGGCGACGCGCGCAATTTCGACGGGATCGAACGGCTCCATCAGGCGGCGGTCGGACAACACGTCAGTCATTTGTGCGTTTAACGCGCCGCCCAACCATTTCGTGAGCGGTATGCCGAAGCCCTGCTTGGTTCTGTTGACGAATGCGTTGCCGAAAGTCTTTGCCGCCAGCTGCTTCAGCAGGTATTTGCCGGTTCCGCGCCTCACCTTCATCCGGAGCGGCAGGCTCGCGCAGAACTCCGCGAGCTCGTGGTCGAGGAGCGGCGAGCGCGCTTCCAGGCCGCAATGCATGGAAGCAATATCCATCTTCACCAGATAGTCATCAGGCAGATAGGTGTGGTTGTCGAAATAGAGCATCCGGTCGACGGGATTGCCCGCGCGCCTGCGCGCCGCGTCCAGCCATCGCCGGCGCCAATCGGGCAGCAATCCGGATTTGCCGCCGCCCATGAGAAGATCGTGGCGCGCATTGTCATGCCAGTTGCCGCGATAGTTCATCAGTGAACCGAATTCCGGATGCACAAACTCACGCGTCAGACGGCTGATTGCGCGGTCGAGGAAATCGGCTCCTCCGGAGAAATTCACCGCCGCTGGCAAGAGCAATCCGGCCGGAAGAAATTTCCCCAGCAGACGACTCGCAAAAAGCGTCGTGCTGGAGAGCCGATAGCGCGGATAGCCGCCGAGCAGCTCGTCTCCACCATCGCCATTGAGCACAACGGTGACGCTTTCGCGCGCGGCCTCGCAGACGAGGAAAGACGGAATGGCCGACGGATCGGCAAACGGTTCGCCATAGTGGCGGACGATGACGGGCAACAGCTGCTGCACGTCGCTGGTGACGATCTGTTCGTGATGATCGGTGCCGCAAATGCGCGCGGCTTCCTCCGCATAGGGAAGCTCGTTGAAACTCTCTTCCTCGAAACCGACGCTGAAGGTCCTGACCGGCGTGTTCGAATGTTTCGCCATCTGGGCGACGACGGCGCTCGAATCGACTCCGCCGCTCAGCAGTGCACCCAGGGGCACGTCGGCGATCATGCGCAGCCGCACCGCTTCGGCGAATCGTTCCTCGAACCCTTCCAGGGCTTCCGCGTCGGTCAGACGGGTCTTCTTTGTGTAGTCGAGATCCCAATATTTCTCGACGCGAAGTCCGGCGCGGGAAAAGACGGCCCAATGCGCGGGCGGAAGCTTGCGGATGTTGCGGTAGATCGTCCAGGGTGCAGGCACGACGAGAAGCTGAAGGTACAGCTCCAGCGCTTCCGCATCATGATCGCGGCAGACGGCCGGGTGCTGCGACAGCAGGCCGATTTCGGAGCAGAACACCAGGCCGTTTTTTGTCAGGGCGTAGTTCAGCGGCTTTTTGCCGAAGCGGTCGCGGGCGAGAAAGAGTTCAGATTTGCGCGCATCCCAGATCGCCAGCGCAAACATGCCGCGCAACCGCTTCACGCATTCCGGACCGAAACGCCGATAGAGCGCAAGAATGACTTCGGTGTCGCTCCGGGAGCGGAATTGCGCGCCCGCCTGTTCGCATTCGCGCCTCAGCTTCTGGAAATTGTAGATCTCGCCATTGTAGGCGATAACGTTTCCGGTCTCCGGATCCACCATGGGCTGGTGGCCCAGCGGGCTCAGATCAATGATGCTCAGCCTGCGGTAGGAAAATCCGCAATTGCGGTTCTCCTCGATCCACAGGCCCTCATCGTCAGGCCCGCGATGCGCAATGCCCAACGACATGGCATCGAGGGGCGCTTCGGTGACGCCTCCGTCGAACCTCGCCTCGCCGGCAATGCCGCACATTCCGCCCCGCCTGCCCTTGCGGCACCTCGATGCCGCCCTTCGCTCCGACCTTAAACCCCAACCTAACTATAATGGCCATAGGTTCCACTCTTGGCAAAAGCGCAAGGCTGCTCCTCTGTTCGTGCCATAAACAGGCAAAGCGATTCGCGAGGTGTCCATGATACTGGTGACGGGAGCCGCAGGATTCATCGGCTTCCATGTGGCGGAGGCCCTCCTCGCGCGCGGCGACCAGGTGCTCGGCGTCGACAATCTCAATTCCTATTACGACGTGACCCTCAAGGAGGCGCGGCTTGCCCGTCTCGAGGCCAATCCGGATTTCACTTTCCGGAAAGCCGACATTTCCGACCGCGCGACGATGCTGGAATTGCCGCGCGACTTTCCCAACGTCTCGGGCATCGTCCATCTCGCAGCGCAGGCCGGCGTGCGCCACTCGCTGACAGACCCCTACGTCTACGTGCAGGCCAACGTCATGGGACAGGTGGTCATGCTCGAGCTGGCGCGCGCCTGCCCGAAGCTCGCCCATTTCGTCTATGCCAGTTCCTCATCCGTATACGGCGGCAACGACAAGCTGCCGTTTTCGGTTGACGATCCTGTCACGCAGCCAAATTCCCTCTATGCCGCGACGAAGCGCGCCGACGAGCTGATTGGCTATACCTATGCACACCTTTATCATGTCCCTTCGACCGGGCTGCGCTTCTTCACCGTCTACGGTCCCTGGGGGCGCCCCGACATGGCGGCTTTCATCTTCACGCGCGCGATCCTCGCCGGCGAACCGATCCGCGTCTTCAATCATGGCGAGATGTGGCGCGACTTCACCTATATTGAGGACGTGGTGAGCGGCGTCCTGCGCGCGCTCGACCGGCCGCCCGCGGGCGCGCCGCCGCACGCGCTCTACAATCTCGGAAACCACCGTTCCGAGAAACTGACAGACTTCATCGCCGTACTGGAATCTACGATCGGGAAGACGGCGCAAATCGTGCTCGAGCCGATGCAGCCGGGCGACGTGCCCGCAACCTATGCCGATATCGAATCGAGCCGCCGCGATCTCGGCTTCGAGCCCACGACGCCCATCCGCGAAGGCGTCCCCCGCTTCATCCGCTGGTACCGCCAGCACTACGGCGTTTGAACCAACGCCGCCGTTATCAAAAAAAGAGATTCACAAGGAGGCAGTCAGACAATGAGAAAAGAGTCGCGCGCCTACGGCGCGCAATAGCTCTCCTCGCCTCACTCTCCTTGTGATCATTTGTTCCTCCGCGGCCTCCGCGTCTCCGCGTGCCCATTCTTGCTTTCCAATTCGATCAAATCGCGCCTATTGCGGTGCAGCCGTTGCCATCGCCAGACGGCTGCGCCGGACGCCGTAGAGAAAATAGAGCACGAGTCCGCCGGCGTTCCAGATCACGAACCAGGCTTGCGTGAATTGCGGCAGGCCGTTCAGGAACAGATACACGCAGCCAGCGATGCAGAGGAACGCCACAACGATCCCCAGAGGCGCGCGGAAGATGCGCGGCCGCGCGGGCTCGCGCAGGCGCAGAACAATCAGCGACAGCGCGACGGCGATAAAGGCGGCGAGCGTACCCGCGTTGGCAAGGAGCGCGATCTTGTCGAGCGGCAATGTCGCGGCGAGAAAGATCACCCAGAATCCCGCGAACAGGGTCATCGCGACGGGCGTGCCGCGCGTCTTGTGAAGGGCTGCGAGCCGCTCGGGAAGAAGCCCGTCGCGCGCCATCACGAACCAGATGCGGCTTTGTCCATACATGAGCACAAGAATGACGGTGGGGAGCGCGACGATGGCAGCCGAGGCGACAAGCTGGGCCGAGAAGGGATGGCGCAAAAGCTCAAGGACATGCACCAGCGGCGCACCGGTGCTCGAAATCTCCCGCCACGATGCCGCGCCCAGCGCCGCCGCAGCTACAGCAATGTAGATCGCGGTGCAGATCACCATGGATCCCACGATCCCGATTGAGAGATCGCGCGCGGGATTTTTGGTTTCTTCCGCGGCGGTCGACACGGCATCGAAACCGTAGAAGGCGAAGAAGATCAGCGCCGCCGCCGCAAGCACGCCGCGCTTGACGCCATCAGGCCCGACCCCGGCGCCGAATCCGTATGGCGCGAAGGGATGAAAGCGCGCGGTATCGAAATGGGTCGAGGCGAGCGCGACGAAAAGCACCAGCGCCACGAGCTTGATCGCCACTAGAATGAGGTTGACCGTCGCGCTTTCGCGCGTGCCGATGATCAGCAACGCCGTGACGATCGCGCCGATTGCTACAGCCGGCAGATCGAATGCCGCGCAGGCGAACAATCCGTTGCCGAAGGCGCCGGGTAGAGGCAGGCCGTGCCGGCAGACGAGCGCGCCATGGCTGAGCATGTCGGGCAAGGTGATGCCAGCGGCGACGAGAAATGCAGAAACATGCGCCGACCAGCCCACCGCGACCGCCGCCGCCGCGACCGTGTATTCAAGCACGAGGCTCCAGCCGATGATCCAGGCGACGAGTTCGCCCAGCACCGCATAGGAATAGGTGTAGGCGCTGCCGGCCACGGGCATCAGCGTCGACATTTCCGCGTAGCAGAGAGCCGCGCAGGCGCAGATCACCCCGCACAAGGCGAAGGAGAGAATGACCGCGGGCCCGGCCAGCCCCGCCCCAATTCCCGTCAGCGTGTAGATGCCCGTCCCCACGATCGCCCCCACGCCGAGCGCGATCAGGTGCGGCCAGCTGAGGCTGGGCGTCAGGCGGTGGCCGCCTTCCGCCAGCGTGTCGATCGATTTCCGCCGCGTGATGAAACTCATGCCCTGCCCCTTGGGATGAGAGGAAGTTAGAGCCACCGTCGATAGAGTGCCATAGCGTCCCGGAGGCCGAAGCACGCGCGCCGCTCAGGTGCCGAAGCGTGCCAGCCGCGATTGCATGCCGAAGCGCACGGCCCGCACGATGAGGTAGGACAGGGCAAACATGTCCGCGGGCATGCCTTGGCGCCAAATGTCGAGAAGCAGCGCTACGCGCAGTCTGTCCGTCGAATTGAGCGCCTCGTGGGGATAGGTGTCGTCCCAGACGAGGAAATCGCCATCGTCGAGCCGATGTTCCGCATCATCGATCCACAGTATCGCGCCGGGCCTGCCATCGGCGTCCCGTGGCATGCTGAGGCCGACGTGACAGCGCACGACACCGCGAAACGGACCACGGTGGCGGGGAATGTGCTTGCCCGGTTCCAGGAACGAAAATGACGCCGACAGAACCGACGGGCATTTGGCGATGAGCGCCGCCGTCGCCGGGCATCGCGCAAGGTTTGGCTTGATATCTGCGCCATATGCCCTGAGAACGAATACGCGCCAATCGCGATCGTCATTGGAGGAAATGGGGGCCTGTGCCTGCATCAGCTCGTGAAATCTGGGAACGGAGGACAGAGCGCTCGCGACCGCCAACGCCTCGTCCCGGATGGTCATCCAGGATCGCGCAAACGATGAGACCTCGGGGAAATAGACCGCCTCGTCTAGAATCGGCGGCGCCGTTATTCGCCGATCGTAAACCCAGCGCGCGGTATCGGCGATGAAATCGTAAACCTGTGACATGCGGGATACCGGCGATCAGGTCATGATTGGCTTGGTCGCGGAGCACCGCCTGCCCCAAGCGCGGACAGGCGATTGGGCTGCGGCGCGCGCAAATCCCGCGCGGACTCTCCGCCAGGCGAAGGTTGCGTTCCCAAGTTCATCCCCCCGCATGAACAGTTCGTACCGACAATCTGCATGTCTAAGAAGAGATTTCTGAACGGCGAATGAATTGATTGTGCCCGTGTAGGACCGCGCCTAACACGCGCTGGCAGGCCGCGACGGCACGCCACTGGAGCTTCCTGCGTTCGCGTCGCAATGACGCGCGCACAGCGGTGAACACATTTAGGCCACTTTTGCCGGAAATGTCTGGCCGGTGAATGAACGAGGGATTTCGACGATGACCAGGATGTCACGTTTTTCAATGAGTGTGGCGGCAACGATTCTCGCAGCCGCTGCATTCGACGCACCAGCCCAGGCCGACGGCGTAAAGGTCGGCACGTTGAGCTGCCAGGTAAGCAGCGGATGGGGCTTCATCTTCGGCTCGAGCAAGGATTTGCGGTGCGAGTTCTCGCCCGGCAGGGGATGGGGCGAGCGTTATGTCGGACGGGTGTCGAAATTCGGCGTCGATATTGGCTACACGTCGGGCGGCGTGCTCGTTTGGGGTGTTTTCGCACCGACCGCAGGAGTGCCGCACGGGGCGCTGTCGGGCGACTATGTCGGCGCAACGGCGAGCGCCACAGCCGGCATCGGAGTAGGCGCGAACGCGCTGATCGGCGGGTTCCACCGCTCGATCACACTTCAGCCGCTGAGCGTCGAGGGCAATTCCGGCCTGAATGTCGCCGCCGGCATTGGCGCGATCAGCCTGCGTTCCGTGCCCCAGGGGGCCATGCGCCGCCCGAGATAAGGTTTCTCGACTCGTTCGCCCGAAAGCCCCGCTTTCGGGAGGTACTGGAATGCCGGCGAACACATCGTCTTTTCGCGTTCGCTTGAATCGGTCGCTCACGGCGCCCGCCTCGTGCGCGAAGATGCGTTGGAGGATGAGGCGTCTCAAATCGGGAGAAGGCAGCGAGTTGGAAGTCAGCGGCCCGGGACTTGCCGCGGCGTTGATACAGGCGCGCCTTGTCGACGAGATCGGCGTCTACATCAGTCCGATGGCTGTGGGCGGTGGCAAGCACTTCTTCGCCACGCTCGAGGGCCCGCTCGAACTCAGCAGACATTCGAAGGCGGCGTCGTGCACCTGCGCTGCGCGATGCAGGCACAACCACGTGCATTGGGGCGCGCTCGACTCGTATGGAATTAAAGCGTGTCATCCCGGCCAACTCCCGCGAAAGCGGGGATTACGCGGGAATGACGGTCTTTTGGGTGGCGATTCCGGGCGGAACGCACTCTAATGCTTGACCTTCGCGCCAGGCGCCTGCCGCACGATGGTCTGGTGAAGCACCTTCCGCAACTTGTGATCGTAGAAGAGCCGCCCGGCAAAAACCGATGCATCGATCGGATGGCCGTTCTGTATCATCTGGGCCGCGATGTCCTTCGTCGGCGCGGAGCGAATGCACAGCTGCATGGCGACCTGCACGAAACGCTCGGCTTCGCCCTTTGACGGCACGCGCTTGAAAATATTGACATTGCACAGGACAGGCGCATCGGGGCTGGGGCCGGGCTTCATTTCGACGTTGAGGTCGAGGCCCTGGGCTGTCGAAACAGCGGGCAGCAATGTCACCGCGCCCGCGAGCCATGCGCCGATAACCAAAGACTTTTGCATTGAATTCCGCTCCTTCGATCGATAGCTCACCGGCCGCCTTTTATTCCAGGTACTTCCTGACGCCTAGTGTTCCGTCGCATCACTGGCGGGCGCTCTCTGTGCCGATTGTGTTTAACCGGGCGAGCACCTCGTCGGACAATGAAAGCTCGGCCGCCGCCAAATTTTCTCGCAGATGGCCGACCGACGAGGTGCCGGGGATCAGGAGAATGTTGCGGGCGCGCTGCAACAGCCAGGCGAGCGCGGTCTGCATCGGCGTCGCGCCGATCTGTGTCGCAACGTCCGAGAGAATTGATGACTGGAGAGGCGTGAAGCCACCGAGGGGGAAGAAAGGCACGTAGGCGATGCCCATGTCCGCAAGCTCTTCGACCAGGGCGTCGTCGGCCCGTTGGACGAGGTTGTAGTGGTTTTGTACGCAAACGACCTCGGCAAGGCCCCGCGCCTGCGCGACTTGAGCGGACGTGGCGTTACTCACGCCGAGATGCCGAATCAGACCTTGTGTTTGCAGCTCCGCAAGCGCGGTGAACGGCTCCTCAATCGACCCTTCCCCCGGTTCGTGGACCCGCCCCATGAGCCGCAAATTGACAACGTCCAGCACGTCGACGCCCAGGTTGCGCAAATTGTCGTGGACGGCGCGAACGAGGTCTGCCGGTGCCATTGCCGGATTCCATGAGCCGTCTTCGCCGCGGACCGCGCCGACTTTGGTGACGATCACCAGATCATCGGGATAGGGATGCAGCGCCTCGCGGATCAGCGCATTGGTGACGTGGGGGCCGTAGAAGTCGCTCGTGTCGATATGGTTGACGCCGCTCGCGATGGCCTCACGCAGCACGGAAAGCGCGGCGTCATGATCCCTCGGTGGCCCGAATACACCGGGTCCGGCAAGCTGCATCGCTCCGTAACCCATGCGGTTTACGGTGCTGTCACCGAGCGTGAAAGAGCCAGCGATTGCAATATCAGGCATGAAAGGTCTCCGAAGGTGAACCCGCAATATGGGTGCGAAGCTGCCGCGCGGTAGTGCCTGAGCGATTGTTTCTCGTTGCGCGTCGATGAGTGAAAGAACGGGGCCAATAGGCGAAAGTCGTACAGCACTCGCTCTTTAGGAATACGGTGATTCTGTCCGCGCGCTCGCGGACGCAAGCCGACAGTCAGGAGTCCCATGGCCCGCCAAACCTCTTTTCTCGTTCAGGCCTTCGTCGCGGGCAGGGGAGCGGCGCTGAAAGCTGACACGCCCATTGTGTGCCGATCGGCCGACGCGGCGCTCCGCATGGCCGAGCGCATGTCCCCGAACAAGCTCGGCGTCGTCGCCTTCTCCACATCCGGCGACGCGGAGCTCGGGGATTACGACGACCAGCCCGTCTACATCTTCAAAGCCGGCCGGCTGCCGGCGCAATTCGAGGAGTGACGTCCAGTCGAAACAACGTGCCACGACAGGCGATGCTCACAGGGGAAAAACGCGACGAATGCCCGCTTCCTTTCTCCGGGGCAGAGTCGCGAGCGTTGGCGCAGGCGAATCCAAAAAGGTGACCTGAGACATCGGAACTACCGAAGCACTCGGCAGCACCCATGTTTAACGACACAGCCTTTCATCGCAGTGAGTTTCCTCCGGCTATTCCTGAGAAGGTTGCTCCCCATCAGAGCGCTTCCGCTTCGCCGGATCACTGCCTATACGTCTTCAAATCAAGCTGCCGCATCCCGCGTCAGTAAACCTCGGCCTCGCTGGCACCCTCGCGAGGATCAGAAAATTATGTAAGAATCCACCCAATCAAAGGGGAAGATGGGATGCGATCGCCGTATTCCGGATTGCCGCAAAAGGCCTTTTGGCGCAGTGGCGTTTCCGAGCAACATCCCCTGACCATCACGAATCTCTACAACAAGAAGTTTGTCATCGGCGAACAGGACAAGATCGCTACAGCAGGCAGCTGTTTTGCTCAACACATTGCCAGGCATCTGACGTTAAACGGTTACTCCGTAATTGATGCGGAGCCTCCCCTGCCTGGACTGCCACCCGACCGTGCGACGGCGTATGGCTACTCCATGTATTCGGCTCGTTACGGCAACATCTACACCGTACGGCAGCTCAAGCAGCTCACCCAGGAAGCGTTCGGCATGTTCAAGCCGAAGAATACAATCTGGAAAAAGGACGATGCATATTTCGATGCCTTGCGACCTGCGGTGGAACCAAATGGTCTCAGGAGTCCTGGCGAGATCATTCAGCATCGAGCATTGCACCTAAAGCGGGTTCGCCAGGTCTTTCGCTCCGCGAACATTTTTATATTTACGCTCGGCCTGACCGAAGCGTGGATTCACCGATCGTCAGGTACCTGCTATCCAACTGCGCCCGGTGTGATTGCGGGTGAATATAGCGAGCAGGACTATGCCTTTGTTAATTTTACTGCAGCAGAGATCCTCGAAGACTTCCTGCAGTTCTGGCGCATCGTTCGCGTAAGGAACCCCGGGATACGATTTATCCTTACCGTATCACCCGTGCCCCTCACGGCGACTGCCAGCGAACAGCACGTTCTGTCGGCGACAGTGTATTCCAAGTCGGTACTTCGCAGCGTTGCCGGCGAGCTTGCGTCCAGGTTCCGTCAAATCGACTACTTCCCGTCATACGAACTCATCGCGTCGCATTTTTCCAGGGGCCTCTTTTACGAACCAAATCTTCGCGCCGTCTCTGGCGCTGGGGTTCGAGAAGTGATGCGGCTGTTCTTTTCCGAACATCAGCCGACCAAGCCCGCCGTACACACCACCGCAATAGAGGCTCCTGAGCTTGCCGAACTATCTTGTGAAGAGGTCCTCCTGGAGGCATTTGCAGGATGAGTGATCGCATTTGCGTCATCGGCAATTCCCATCTCGCTGCTTTGAAAAAGGGAATGGAGCTGCCGTCGGCCAGAACGCTGTCGGCCGAATTCGCCTTCTACGGCGCACCCGGAAAGACCTTGAATTCTTTCGGCGTGAAGGATGGATGCCTCGTTACAGATGACCCTGCTGCGCTCAATGCAATTCGTATCACTAACGGCAAAGACTCCGTCATTCGTCTCTCGGACTTCGACTATTTTGCGATTGTTGGTCTCCGTTTCAGCATATTGCTGATCACGAGCGTGTACGCCGCACATCGAACCTGCCAGCATGCATATAAGGCGGGAGCTCAATACCTGGTCTCAGATTCGTGCTTTAATGAGGCAGCTTTTGGTGCCTTGCACGGCTGTCTTGCGGTGCAACTGGCTTCAAAGATCAGAACTGCTACGGACACGAGAATCATGATTTGCGGCCAACCTATGCCTTCGGAGAGCTTCGCCCAGAAATTCCCGTGGTGGCGTGGTCTGGCCAAGAGCGATGATTCCTCGGAGCTCGCGAGGATCATGGAGAACGCTGGAAAAACGATACCCCTCAAGGATGTAACATATGTACCGCAGCCGCCTGATACCAAGGCCAATCCCGTCTTGACCCTCGCGTCGTATTCTACCGGATCCGTAAGGCTAACGAAAGACATGGCGACCGCACATAGCCCGGATGATGGGATACACATGAACGCGCACTATGGAGCACGGGTACTCGAACAGCTGATCAACGTCGCAACTACTTGTAACCCCGACGGACTAGCAGCACTCCGATGAATGCCGATCTCCGACGAGAATTCCAGCTGCCCGCGGATCGGCTTTGGCTTAAGCACGTCCACCAGCGCTTCTTGTGCCGGTTTGTTCGCTGAGCCGCCGCTCGCGAACCGCCACCATATAGCGGCGCGTCCAGACGATGAGCAGGATCAATACACCGAAGCTCAACATGGGCGAGATGTTGACCACCAGCGCCGGCGCCAGTGTCATCGCGAGGCCCACTCTCACAAACGCTTCGACAATATATGCCACTCCCCACACCAGGGTTACGAATCGCGAGGCCGAGCGGAAGCGGGGATATTCCCAAAGCCCATTCCACCAGGCAATGCGCGCGGGATCGTCTCCGGCCACGAATTGGCGGTTGATGTAGAACAGAAGCGGCCGTTCGGCGAACAATGAAACGAGACAGATCACGCCGAACGCACCGGTGAGAAACGACTCTTTGATCAGCGCAAAGAACAGGCTGCCAGAGATGAGCGATGCCGCAGCGCCAATGGCAATAAGAGTCATCACGATGATGCCAAGCGGCTCGACGCGGCGCGACTTGATCCACAGACGCAAATTGTTGAGCGCGGGTGCGAGCCCGCTCGCCACCAGGGCCCACAGGATGGGGACGCCGCGGCTGTTGAGCAGGTTGAACAGAAGGATGGGGAGCGCCACGTCGAATATCAGCGTGGGCAGCATCACCTTGAAATCGAAGCCAGGAACAGGCGCGGTATCGGTCGTCACGGGCTCCACCATTCGTGAGTCCTCGTCCGCGGCGCCGGACAAGTCAACCGACATTCCCCGGATGACGCCGGGGAATCTGACGCCTGATTTGCTGGAAACGGGTGAAGAAGATTCCGAAACCCCCTTCCAGTCCCGGTCAGATCAATTGGGAGATTGATTACTTCAGAATGTCCAGCAATGTATTTCTTCGGGCAATATTCCAACACCCATGGGCTACAGCTACCGCTTTGAAAGGTTCTGCGTAAATCGTTGGGAGTGGCGTTTTTGCAGCCACCGCAATCATCTCGTCCACTTGTGTGCGATATTGCTCAAAAATGCGCTTCGAATCCTGCATACACTTCTCCCTCCACATGCAAACCCCCGCGCCCAGCCTTTGGTTGCTACGCGTGTCCAAGTTCTCACCGGGAGCGGGGGATGTGCTCAATTGTGAAATCGTAAATCAATGATGCCAAATCTGTTCGCGACAGGCCACGTCGCGCTCTCGCTTCGACATCGTCAGCGTGGCCACGCCCGTCGCCGCCCTTCAAGGCGGCCAGCAACCAGGCGTAACGAGTCTGCAATCGCAGGCTATCGGGTAGTGATCCAAATCGAAATTGGTCACTGGTGATCTGCGAACCGCTTCTCACAGTCATCCGCAAAAAGAAAACGCGGCGAAAATTCAGCGAGGAAAATCCGGCGACGTGAGCGCTCAGAGTGGAAACTGGCGACCGGACGCGAGGAGGAGAATTTACGCCCGGTCGCCACTGGCCCTGCCCACTGGTGCCTTGGCGACACCTTGGGGGCGCCGGATGAAGGAAGCGTTAGAAGCCGTATCCGCGGCTTTTGGGACAGGAAGGTGAACCAGCGGCTACTGGTAAAGTTTAAATTTTACCAGTGCCAACCAGCGCTTTGGCGTGACAGATGAAGATCTTCGGACTATGATGCCTCATGCCCCTCATCCGCGTCCGCCGAGCCGGACAGGTTACATTGCCCGCTGCGGTCTGCGCCACGCTTGGCCTGAAGGAACACGACTATCTCGACGTAGCGGTCTCGGCGGAAGGCGTCATCGCATTGAGGCCGGTGAATGTATTCGTGCGCGAGCCGGGGTGGCGGGAGAAGATGGCGGAGACCCGACTGGCGCGCCGACGAACGAACCCGAGCAAGTAAATTGCGATGCGTTCAAGGCATGAACGTGACGAGAAATCCCGCTATGTCCACTCCCACGAGCGCCCGGTCCCACCAGCCGGACGAAGACAGATTCCACGCGATTCACGCCGAGGATATTGAGTGGAAGCCGTTTCCTGCATTTCCATTGGACGCGCGCCTGGCGATTCTGGTTGGCGATCCCGGCAAAACCGGACCCTATGTGATCAGGGTCAAACTGCCCGCGGGCGCGAAGATGATGCCGCACAAGCACCCGGAGGACTGTATCTACACGGTCATGTCGGGCGTGTTCTACATTGGGCTGGGGGACGTCTTCGACGAGAGCAGGCTGACCGCGCGCCGGGCAGTGTTGTCGTTCTTCCGGGCGACCAGCCGCACTTCCACTGGGCCAAATCCGGCGAATACATCACCCAGGTGACCGCCATCGGCCCCCTGGGCCTGCACTACATCGATCCGCATAACGATCCTCGCAATACCGCCAAGTCTTGATCTCGCCCGAATTGGGAGGGCGGCTTAACGTGAGCTGGAGGTTGCCGATTACCGGCTTGTCACGATAAGCACCGTCACGCAGACCAATGCGGGCGCTTCCTCATGGTGAACCAGTCGAAGCATGATATCCGGCACGCGGTCAGCGACGAAGACTTCGCCAGCGTCTTTCCGGTCATGCGCATGCTGAGGCCGCATCTCGCAAGCGCCGGGGAATTTCTGTTACGCGCGCGCCGCCAGGAAGAGCAATCGGGGTGGCGGCTGATCTATATCGAGGATAACGACGCACCGGTCGCCTGCGCGGGGTTTCGCATTTCCGAATGGCTCGCCTGGGGCAAGGTGCTCTATGTCGACGATCTCGTCGCGCTCGAGAGCCATCGCGGGAAGGGGTTTGCCGAAGCTTTGATGCGCTGGATGCTGGAACACGCAAAGGCCGAAGGCTGCGCGCAATTCCATCTCGACAGCGGGACACAGCGCCTGCCCGCCCACAGATTTTATCACCGGCTCGGACTCGCCATCACCAGCTTCCATTTCGCCCGAATATTGTGAACCAAAAGATTCAGCGCAGTGGACGCCAACAATTGTGGAGACGAGGCGACAGCCTGCGGCTTCGCGCGCGCGCCGGACGGCAAGATCAAGACGTTCAACATAAACGGCGATTACACCGTTACAAATGGCATCGCCAGCATTGGTGGCGCCGGGACGGCGATAACCGGGTATTGGGCCGAGAGTGGGGAGGCCTGCACGGCTTCCTGAGGACGAAATGATACGGCCAGCAATATGTATCCCGTCACCGTATTCATTCGTTTGCAATTGAAAAACGTTTTTGACACATAAGCGAAAATATTGTGTCAGCCGCGGGCTCAACGTTGCGGGGTGTTCGCATGGGGACTCAACGTCAACGCGAATCCCTGTGTGCGGAAGCGGCAACCCGACGGCGTGACATTCGTTGACTCTTCAGGTGGATGGAGGTTCGGCGAGGTTTGGGGCTCCCCTCAAAAGGAGATCCGAAAGATGCTGAAGCTATCGAACATCACGAGAAAAACTGCGCTTGCCACAGTGCTGGGAGCGGGGCTGATCGGCTCAGCCGCCGTCACGCTCGCCCCTGCGGCCGGGCATGCGCAAGTGTATCGCGATCCGGACGATCGGTACGTCCGCGACCGGGATGACCGGTACTACCGCGACTGGGACGACCGGTATCATCGCGATTGGGACGACCGCGGCTGGGTCGGCATCGGAGTACCCGGGTTCGGCATAGGCTTTTACGACACTCCGACGTACTACCACTACTATGCCCGTCCCTATTGTAGCAGCTACGATTACGACCACGGCTACTGCACATACTGAGGCGTGACCAGAGACATCTTCCGGGCTCGTCCATGAGGCGGGCCCGGAAGCCTGTCTGGGCAAGACAGTTCTCACGGGGGCCGATTGTCTCACGTGAAACGTTCCGGCCACCGCGAGTGAGAGTGCTGTCGCGGTCTGTTCGGCCTGTTTCCCTCTGCTTTGCGCGAGTCACCCCTGTATTTCACCTGATAAACAGGAAAACGCCGGCCGGGACTCACAGGAATCGATGGCGCACGCCCGCGCTTTGGACGGGCGGACGGCGTAGAGTGGCGCCATGCGATATGGCGAGGGCCTGCTCGAAGAAATCCTGCGGCGGACGGATCTCGTCCAGCTGGTCGGGCGGCGCGTCAAGCTGGAGCGCCGCGGCCGAATCTTCTGGGGGCTCTGTCCGTTCCACAAGGAGAAATCGCCCTCGTTCAAGGTGGAGAACGAGCGGCGCAACTACAAATGCTTCGGCTGCGGCGTGGGCGGCGACGCGTTTCGCTGGCTCGCAGAAACCGAGGGCTTGTCTTTTCCGGAAGCGGTGCAGCGGCTCGCGGGGGAAGTGGGCGTCGATCTGCCCCAATGGACGCACGAGGACGAGGCGCGCGAACAGCAGAAGAAATCGCTCTACGAGATTGTCGAAACCGCATGCGCGTGGTTCGAGACGCAGCTACGATCATCGACCGGCTCCGCGGCGCGCGCCTATCTCGCGTCGCGCGGACTGGACGACGAGTCCTGGGGGCGATTCCGGCTGGGCTATGCGCCCACGGGACGCGCCGCGCTGATCGAGCATCTGAAAGGCCAGCGTGTCGCGGTCGACGATATTGTTGCAGCAGGCCTTGCGCGCACCGGCGACGCCGAAAGCGGGACGCGCGATTTCTTCTTCGACCGGGTGATGTTTCCCATCGCCGATGCGCGCGGGCGCATCGTGGCCTTCGGAGCGCGCGTGCTCGCCGGCGATGCGAAACCCAAATACATCAACACCGGGGAAACCTCCCTCTTTTCCAAGGGCCAGCTTCTCTACAATTTCGCCACGGCGCGAAGTGCTGCGCTCAAATTGGGCACGATCCTGGTGGCGGAAGGCTACATGGACGTGATCGCTCTGGTGCGCGCGGGGTTCGAGGCTGCGGTGGCACCGCTCGGTACCGCGCTCACCCAGGACCAGCTCGCGCTCCTCTGGCGCACGGCGCCGGAACCGATCCTCTCCTTCGACGGTGACGAAGCCGGATTGCGCGCCGCGCACCGCGCTGCCGAGATGGCGATGCCGCTGCTGAAGCCGGGCATGTCGCTGCGCTTTGCGCTTCTTCCCACGGGCGAGGATCCCGACAGCCTGATCCGCGCTCAAGGTGCGGGCGCGATGACGGCCCTGATCGAAAACGCCACGCCTCTGGTGGACATGATCTGGACAACCGAAACGGAGGGGCGCGATTTCGACACACCCGAAAGAAAAGCTGCGCTGATTTCACGATTCAACGAGCGGCTGGTCCCGATCGCGTCCGCCGATGTCAGGCGTTTCTACCTGGACACTCTCGCCGAAAAACTTTCGGGGCGGTTGGGGCTGAAAGCCTATGTCTACAATGACCGGCTTCACGCGTCAGGATCATCGCGGAAGAAGCCCGGCAAAGATGTGCGAGACCCGAGGGCGCCGTCGCAGCGCGGCTTCGACGAGTCCGTATCCTCAGCCCTCAAGAGCAGCAGGCTGACTACGCCAGGTGCGGGAAAGAGGGAGGATGCGAACGGGGACATCCTTGCGTCGGGCATTCGCATCGCCCGGCGGCCTCCGCCGATTGCGCCGCGCCGGGGTGCTATAGACGGCTGCGCGGCTGGACCGGCTCCCAATGCCCAAATCCTGCGGGTCAAGGAGAGCGAGGTTTTCGAATTGCTGCTCGAAGCCCCGGAAATCCTCGAACGCTGCCACGAGGTTCTTGCTTCGCTGCCCCTTTCGGACCGCTCGCTTGACAGCTTGCGGCACGAACTCCTAAACCTCGCCGCTTCCGGCTTCAGGCTTGAAACTGGAAGCTTGGAGGACCATCTCATTCGCGCAGGCATGGCCGCGCTCGTCGAGCGTCTGAAGACGCGGCGGGCGTGCAATTCCGTTGAATCGGACTCCGTTGGATCGGACCGGGCGCGACAAGGTGCAGAGCGGGGAGGCGCCGATGCCGACGAAATCGAGGTCCGATGGTTGCGCGCCGCAGCCCAATTGCGGGAAATCGCGCAAGCCGGTCCCGAACGGAGGCAGGCCCTGGAGCGTTTCAAATCCGAGGCAAGTGAGGAAAGCTGGCAGGATTGGTGCCGCCTTCAGTCCTCGGGTGTGCTTCCAAGCGAATAGCGCTCAATAGGTCTTCAGACCTCGGGCAAGTGATCGATGAACGATGCCGCCGGCGAGGCGGCGCAGCGACGAATGACGGCATGGCGACGAAACGAACAGCCCACACCAGAAAACCGGCCAGGAAAGCGGCAAGGCGCACGCCCGTGACAGCAAAGTCCGCGAAAGCCTCCCACACCAAGGCCGTGGCCATGCGCAAAGCCGCACCCAAGGTTTCGGCAAAATCGGTCAAGCCGGCAAAGCCGCTGGCGCCTCCGCGTCCCAAACCGAAACCCGAGCCAAAGCCGGCCAAGCTGCAGCTCAAGGTCACCGCGGTTTCGGACGAAGTGAAAAAGCTCGCCACGGTCCCCGAGCAAAAGAAAAAGGTCGTCACGATCCCCGAGGAAAAAAGAATTGTGCCGCCGGTGATTGTCCGCATTGAGGGCACAAAGGTTTTGGCACAGCAAAAGCCCGGCGTGAAAGCGCCGGGGGAGACAACCGAGGCCGCCGCGACGCGCGAAGATGCGGATTCCCCGCTTCTCGATATGTCGGACGTCGCGGTGCGCAAAATGGTCACGCGCGCCAAGCAGCGCGGCTACGTCACCTACGACGAGCTGAACAAAGTCCTGCCTTCCGACAAGGTGTCGTCCGAGCAGATCGAAGACACGATGTCGATGCTCAACGAGATGGGCATCAACGTCATCGAGAGCGAGGAGCAGGACGAGCAGAGCGAAGTGCCAGCGCTCGCGCAAACCAAGCAGGCCGTCGTCAAGACCGGCGACGAGGATGAGCCCTACGACCGCACCGACGATCCGGTGCGCATGTATCTGCGCGAGATGGGGTCCGTGGAGCTCCTGTCGCGCGAGGGCGAAATCGCCATCGCCAAGCGCATCGAAGCGGGCCGTGAATTGATGATCGGCGCGCTGTGCGAAAGCCCGCTCACCTTCGAGGCGCTCACCGTTTGGCGCGACGAGCTCAATGAAGGGAAGGTGTTGCTGCGCGACATCATCGACCTCGAGGCGATGTATGGCGCCGGTCCCGATGCGCAGCCCGTGCCCGTCGTCATCGGCCCCCCCGTTCCGTTCATTGTCCCGGTGGTCGGCGAGCCGAAGCCTCAACTGGTGAACGGACATGCAGCGCCGCCCGCATTCGGAGAGCCGCGGCAGCCGAATGCAGGTGAGCCCGAAACCCCGCTCGATCCCGGCGAAGCCGCCGCTGCGGCCGACGCCGCGGCAGAGGCCGCCGCGGAGGCCGAAGAATTCGACGACGAAGGGAATCTGTCGCTGGCGGCGATGGAAGCCTCGCTCAAGCCGCAAGTGCTCGAGACGCTCGACCAGATCGCCAGCCTCTACAAGAAGCTCGGCAAATTGCAGGACGCTTCCGTCGAGGCCGCCCTTGCCTCCGACGAATTGTCGAGCGGACAGGAGCGGCGCTTCAAGAAGCTCCGCGCCGAGACGGTCGATCTCGTCAAGAGCCTCAAGCTCAACAACAACCGCATCGAGGCTCTGGTCGACCAGATGTACGGCATCAACCGCCGCCTGGTGTCGATCGAGGGACGGCTTCTGCGTTTGGCCGAGGCGCATGGCGTCGAACGCACGGATTTCCTCAGGCAACATTTCGGCAACGAGCTCGATCCGAACTGGGCGCGGCGCGTCGCCCGGTTGAGCGGCCCGGGCTGGCACGATTTCGTCCAGGAAGAGCGCGAGCGCATTCGCCAGTACCGCGACGACATCCAGACGCTGGCGCAGGAGATGCGCCAATCGATCAGTGATTTTCGCCGTATCGTTCAGACTGTGCAGAAGGGCGAGCGCGAAAGCGGGCAGGCCAAGAAGGAGATGATCGAGGCCAATCTCAGGCTGGTGATCTCGATCGCGAAGAAATACACCAATCGCGGATTGCAGTTCCTGGATCTCATCCAGGAGGGCAATATCGGCCTGATGAAGGCCGTCGACAAATTCGAATACCGGCGCGGCTACAAATTCTCGACCTATGCCACATGGTGGATCCGGCAGGCGATCACGCGCTCGATTGCCGATCAGGCGCGCACGATCCGCATTCCGGTCCATATGATCGAGACGATCAACAAACTCGTGCGCACCTCGCGGCAGATGCTGCACGAGATCGGCCGCGAACCAACGCCGGAGGAGCTCGCGGAGCGCCTCGCCATGCCTCTCGAGAAGGTGCGCAAGGTTCTCAAGATTGCCAAAGAGCCGATCAGCCTCGAGACGCCGATCGGCGACGAGGAAGACAGCCATCTGGGCGATTTCATCGAAGACAAGAACGCGATCCTGCCGATCGACGCTGCGATTCAGGCGAATTTGCGCGAGACGACGACGCGCGTGTTGGCGACGCTCACGCCGCGCGAGGAGCGCGTGCTGCGTATGCGTTTCGGCATCGGCATGAAC
Organism: Rhizomicrobium sp.; assembly: GCA_035567755.1. Taxonomy (GTDB): domain Bacteria; phylum Pseudomonadota; class Alphaproteobacteria; order Micropepsales; family Micropepsaceae; genus Rhizomicrobium. The sequence goes on along the minus strand of DATMPH010000013.1, from coordinate 45,223 downwards.
ACCGATCACACGCTGGAAGAGGTCGGCCAGCAATTCTCCGTCACGCGCGAACGCATCCGCCAGATCGAGGCCAAGGCGCTGCGCAAGCTCAAGCATCCCAGCCGTTCGAGGAAACTGCGATCGTTCCTCGACAATTGATTGTCCCGGGGCGTGACCAATTCCCTCAGGAACGACTTGTACATCGCGTTCATCTCATAACGCGGTCTTCACCGTGTCCCGTGATGCTTCATCGCCATTTGCATGATGAGCAAGAAGAGGCGCGTCACCCACTATAGGGCGCGCATTCGAGCGCATCTGCTTCGAATCCGGCATCTGCGTTGCGTGTGGCAGCCGTCCGCGTCAGGATCGCGCGCATGAATTTTGAGCAAGCCAACCGCCTCTACAGCCGCGCGGAGCGTGCAGCCGACGCCGTCATCCATGTTGCAGGCGTGCTCTTCGCCATCAATGGCGGTCTGTGGCTCCTCTTTCATGTCGCGGGATTGAGCGTGGTCGTGAGCGTCTCCGTCTATTGCGCGGGCCTTGTTGTGATGCTCACCGCTTCGGCCATCTACAACCTTGCGCCGTACGGCAATCCGAAGGACTGGCTGCGCCGTTTCGATCATGCGGCGATCTTCATCATGATCGCGGCGACCTATACCCCTTTCGCCGTGAACCGCCTGCAACAGCCGACCGGCGAAGTGATTCTTGCGCTCATCTGGCTGGGTGCGACGATCGGTGTGATCGTGAAGATGCTGTTCCCCCGCCGGTTCGAATTGGCGAGCATCGCGCTCTATCTCGGCATGGGCTGGCTGATCGTAACCGTCCTCAGACCCCTCTCTGCCGCCATGGCCGCAACGGATTTCTGGCTGCTGATGGCAGGCGGCCTGATCTATTCGGCAGGCGTCATTTTCTATCTTCTCGAGCGGGTCCCCTTTCACAAAGCCATCTGGCACGGCTTCGTGCTGGTTGCAGTTGTTTTGCACTTCACGGCGATCGCGAGCGAATTCGCGATGTGATGCGGCGCGCCCGTCGCAGGAACCGAAGACGACATGACCGCGTTCGCACCCCTGAGGAGAGGGGGGCCGCGCTTGCGAATACGAACCCTTGGCGCATGTGTCGCAGTGCTGGGCGTTGTGTGCGCACAGACCGAATCCTGCCTTGCGCAGACCGACACCGAGCGCGGCACCTTCAGCGTGCTGTTCGAGAACGATTATTTCTTTCACACCGACCGGGACTACACGAACGGCGTGGAGTTCGCGTGGACCACGGCACCCTCCGATACGCCAGAGTGGTCGGTCAATCTGGCCAGGATGCTTCCGTTTTTCGCGCCGAGCGGCGAGGTGCGCACGAGCTATTCTCTCGGGCAGAACATCTACACGCCGAGCGATCTTCATCTGGTCGATCCGCCACCCTCGGCGCGTCCTTATGCCGGCTGGCTCTATTTCGCCTACGGCCTGACCGAGAAAACCGACACGACCCTCGATCAGCTTCAGGTGCAGCTTGGCATGGTAGGTCCCGCCTCGCTTGCCGAAAAAACGCAGAAATACGTCCATGCGGTTCTGGGGGACATCAACCCGCAAGGCTGGGGAACCCAACTGCACAATGAGCCCGCGTTTCTGATCGGTGACGAGCGGGCATGGCGGGCGCTGGCAAACGGTTCGATTGGCGGATTCTCGTTCGATGTGGATCCGCATGTGGGTGGTGTGGTTGGCACCGTGTATGATTTCGTCAATGCCGGCGCGATGGCGCGCATCGGGTTCGCCCTTCCCGACGATTACGGTCCGCCGCGCATCGAGCCGAGCCTTCCGGGAACGAATTTCTTCGAACCGACGGAATCGTTCGGTTGGTATCTGTTCGCGGGCGTCGACGGCCGGGCGATCGCCCGCAATCTCTTTCTCGACGGCAACACCTGGGAAGCGAGCCGCCATGTCGAGAAGATTCCGCTGGTCGGCGATCTGCAGTTCGGCGCCGCGATCACCTTCGAACAATGGCGGCTCTCCTTCATGCATGTGTTCCGCACGCGCGAATATACGACGCAGGTTCACGCCGACCAGTTCGGCGCCATCGACCTTTCGTATCGCTTCTAGCGCAGCTCGCGGCGAGACGGGTCTGGCGCGTGCGAACCGCGCATGAGACTGTAGCAAGGCCCTTCGGACAGTCTTTGCCAATTGATTCTCGACATTCCCTACAATTTCCACTGGATCGAGCGGGGCAAAGCTGCGCGCTCCGCGCAGGCCTATATGGGATTTCTGGGACCGTTCCTGCGCGCCCACGGCATCCGGGCGCTCGTCAATCTGAGAGGATCAAATCCGGGCTATTTCTGGTGGAGACATGAAACGCGCGTCTGCGCGAAAGAAAGCGTTCTGCATCGCGACGTGAGGCTCAATTCGCGCCAGCTTCCCCTGCCGGCAATGCTTGCAGACCTTCTCGATGCTTGTGATGAGGTGCCACGCCCGTTCCTGCTCAAATGTTCGGGAGGCCAGGATCGGACGAGTCTCGCTGCGGCGCTCTTCGTCGTGCATCGCCACGGCTGGAGCGCCTTTGCGAAAGCCGAACACCAGTTCGCCCGGTGGCCCTATCTGCACTTGCCGCATGCGCGACAGCGCTGGCTCAGGCTCCTTCTGCACTTCGCGCGCGAACAGGCGGCAGGCACTTCGCTGCGGAACTGGATTGAGACGGATTATTCCGCGTATGCATTTAAGGAGTGGCTGGAGGCCCGGGGAGAGGGACAATCGTTCCAGGGCCTATATGGCGTGCGGGGAAATGCTCCAGGGCGATGATGCCATGCCCCATTCCCTTCGAAAACTGGATGTGTCTCCGGGTATCGTGCTCTGGCCCGGCTGTCTCAATCCCGCCGCGCAGACCGCGCTGATCGAAGACGTGCTCGTTCGCGTTCGCGAAGCGCCATTCTATCGTCCGCGCATGCCGCGCTCGGGCAGGCCTTTCAGCGTCGAAGAGACGAATTTCGGAACTCTCGGATGGTACTCGGATGAAGCGGGCTATCGCTACGAGACCTGTCATCCGCGAACGCGACGCCCTTGGCCGCCAATGCCGGAAAGCCTTATCGCACTCTGGAATGCTTTGACCAAACATCCCGCGCTGCCGGAATGCTGTCTGATCAACCTCTATCGCGGCGACGCGCGCATGGGGTTGCATCAGGATCGCGACGAGGCGGCGCTCGATGCACCGGTGCTATCGATCTCGCTCGGCGACGACGCGATTTTTCGCATTGGCGGCACGACGCGCCGGTCACCGACGCGCCGTTTCACGCTGAGATCGGGCGACGCGGTTGTTTTTGGCGGTGTCGCGCGGCTCGCCTATCATGGCATCGACCGTACGATCGCGAATTCGTGTTCGCTGATGCCGGGAGGTGGGCGCATCAATCTCACGCTTCGCCGCGTATCGCCATTCTGAAAGCGAAGATGGACTGAAGGAAAAGACGCCCGGAAAGAGAAGACGCCCGACCAGGGGGCTGATCGGGCGTCACTGCGCCGTTACGCGCTGACGCCGGGAGGGGATGACCGGCGCCGATGGAAGGACCCCATCCGGCGTGCGAGCGGGGGGGCAGTGCCTGCCGAACGGTAAATTGTCCTTCCGGAATCAAAGCTATGCACTGATGCCACAGTTTGCAACTATTTTTTTCGTGATAATTCTGACAGCTCTTTTGTGCGTGACAGCGCCATAAGTATCACAAAATCGAGATCGGGATCATTTGTTTGCCGGCGGCAAATTCGCCAGCGCGCGGCGCCAACTTTCAGCAAGCGGCGGCGCGTATTGCCCCGCTGGCGCACGGATGACGGGATGGGCGCATCGTGCCGCGCGAAGAATGTCTCGTGGATGCTTGGTCCGCTGCTCGCCGAATTGCGCGTGCACGTTTCCGGCGTGTGGGCGCCCGGCTTTCGCGGATCACCCACAGATACCAGCCGCAGGCGCCCCCTGTCGATGCCTCCGTGTACGGAACGATTGGACTGGACGTCGCCCGCGATGCGCAACTGCATCGACCAGTTCGCCGGGGCCGCCGACGAACACGATCGGCTCGGCTATCCCGGACCTGGCGATCGCCCAATGACCGGATCGCTGTCTCGCCTGCCGAGCGGGGGGAAATACCGCGGGTTACCGATACGAAGATCAACGTCAAAGCGTCATATCACGCCGAGATCCCGGGCGGTGCGGTCGATCGCATCTTTCGCCCGGGAGATGATTTCCTCGATCTCTGACTCGCTCGCGACAAGAGGTGGCGCGAGAACCATCGTGTCGCGGATGGCGCGCATGACCAGGCCGTTCTCGAAGCAATAATTGCGGCAGCGCGTGCCCACGTCCGAATCGCGCGGGAAAAATCTGCGGACGCGCTTGTCGGGCACCAGCTCGATCGCCGCCAGCATGCCGCTTCCCCGCACCTCGCCCACGATCGGATGGGATTCGAAGGTCTCGCGAAGCCGCCTCTGCAGGTAAGGACCGATCGTGTGCTTCACGCGGGGAACAAGGCCGTATTTTTCCAGCACTTCGAGATTCTTCAACGCGACCGCTGCCGCCACGGGATGCCCCGAGTAGGTGAAGCCGTGCACGAGCTCTTCGTTGGCGGACATGATCGCTTCCGCCATCCGCGAACCGAGCGATATGGCAGAAATCGGCTGGTAGCCCGACGAAAGCCCTTTTGCCATCGTCATGATGTCCGGTGCGATCGCATAGGTATCGGCGCCAAACCATTCGCCGGTTCGGCCAAAGCCGGTGATCACTTCGTCGAGGTGCAGGAGGACGTCGTACTCGCGGCAGATTCGTTGCACTTCAGGCCAGTAGGTGGCGGGTGGGAAAATCAGGCCGCCGGCGCCCTGGACAGGCTCCGCGGAGAACGACGCGATGCGGTGCGCGCCGATTTCGCGGATCTTTTCTTCCAGGCGCTCGGCGATCAACAGCCCGAATTCCTCCGGCCCAATGTCGCCGTAGCCGACCGTCTTTGCTGCGAACCAATAGGGGGCGGGCACTTTCTCGAAGCCCGGCAAAGGCAGATCCCATTGCGGATGCATCGGCGATAGCCCGGAGAGCGAAGCCGCCGCCATGGTCACGCCGTGATAGGCGTAGTCGCGCGACAGGTGAATCTTCTTTTCCGGCCTGCCTTTGAGATTCCAGTAGTAGCGGATCAGCTTGAGCGCGGAATCATTGGCCTCGGAGCCTGAGTTTGCGAACAGAACGCGCTCATGGTCTTCCGGCAGGATCTGCGCGAGCTTTGCCGCGAGTTCGACCGTCCAGGGATTGGTCGTCTTGAAAAAATGATTGTAGTAGGGAAGCGTCTTCAGCGCCTCGTAACCGGCCTCGGCCAGTTCGCGGTTTCCGTAACCGACCTGCACGCACCACAGTCCGGACATTCCGTCGATGAGGCGCTTGCCCTCGGAATCCCAAAGGTAGACGCCGTCGGCCCTGGTGATGACGCGCACACCTTCGCGAACGAGCGCGGCCGCGTCCGAAAAAGGATGAATGTGGTGGGCGGCGTCCAGCGCCTGCCAATGTCCGGTGAGATTGTGTGTCGTGCTGTCCCGCGCCATGACCGTTCTCTGTGTGCGAAAGGAAGAGGTTCGCGCGAGAGATCGGGTTTGACCCGACCACATGCGCGCGCAGGCGCGCCGGATTATGGGTTGAATCCAATGCGCGCGCAGAGAATCAACAAAGCGCGTTTGACGGTCACGGGGCCACTCTAGCAGCGCGTGCGCGCGGTGAGAAGCAATTCTCCGTGAAACCGGTTCGCCGGGCTAGGGCCTCTGCTGCAGCGCTGCGGTCCGGCGCCATGCAGGCAGCGCCGTCAGTTCCGCCTGCCAGCGCTGGATGGCGCGGAAATCCTCCAGCGGGTAGCCAGCCGGTTCCGAAGCAACGAACGAGGCACCGACCGCGAGATCCGCAATCGTCATCGCGTCGCCGGCCAGATAACGCCGCTCGCCGAGTTGTCCGTCGAGAACTGCGGCAAGACGCCTGAACAGGGTTTCGCCACGGGCGAGTTCGCTCGCGGCTGGTTCGCCCATCCCGAAGAAGGGCTTCACGATCCGTTCGAACACGAAGATGGAGCAGGCCGGATCCCAGTGATTGCTTTCCCAATACAACCATTTGGTTATGGCGAGGCGGGCACGGGCTTCGCCCGGCAGCCAGTGGGAGGATTTCGAGGCCAGATATTCCACGATCGCATTCGATTCCCAGAGAACAAAGCCGTCATCTTCGAGCACCGGCATGCGCATGTTGGGATTGAGCGCCGCGAACGCCCCGGACTTCTGCTCCCTTTTGGTCAGGTCGACCATGCACAACTCGTAGTCGATTCCCAGATGATGAGCGACAAGGAGAACCTTGAATGCGCGCGGGCTGGGCGGAAATACGCGAAGTTTGAGGGTCAAGGGACGACTCCTTCCGTTGCGAATCAAACCTGGTGTCAAGCCGTGGCGCGCTGGGCAAACAGTTCAAGCAGCGATCCCCAGCCCTGCGGCGAATCAACCGCGCCGCGAATATCCTCTGCATCTGCGGCCGCGATCCGGTGCTCGAGTTCGACACGCGTCGCATTGGCGCTTTCGGGAATGAACCGAATTTCCACCTCGCTCTGGACGCCTTCATCGGGCTGGAATTTCCCGTTGATGTGCCAGGAGAGAACCACGCGCGACGGTGGCTCCCACGCAAGCACTGTTCCCCAATTGCATTCGGAGTCATCCACGCCCTTTTCGTACCAGCGTCCGCCTGCCCGCGGCTCTATTACGGCTTCCTTCATCTCGACCTTGCCGATGTGATGCGATTTCGGCCACCACGAATCGAAGCGTGCCGTGAATACTTCGAAGGCGCGAGCCTGGGACGCGCTGACGCGAACGCTCTTCTTCACTGGCGCGACACGGATAGTATGTATTGTCACTTTGAGTTCTCCTTCCCGGCTGTTCTCTCGACTTCGGCGCGGAAGGCGTCGAGCGCCGAATCCCAGAACTGATCGAGCCACGCGCGAAGCTGGCCCAGCCCTTTCGGGTCGATACTGTAGACGTGGCGCGCACCCTCACGTTCTTCCTGCACGAGCCCGGCCTCCTTGAGCACCTTCAGATGCTGCGATACGGCCGGGCGGCTGACAGGAAGTCCGGCCGCAAGCTTGCCCACGGGCCTGGGTCCCTTGCGGAGCCGCTCGAAGATGCGGCGCCGGGTGGGGTCGGCCAGGGCCGTCAAGGCATTTCCATAGGCCATGGAACGTGGAGTGCCGCGCCGTGTCACGCCGCCTTGGCCAGTTCCGCAACCCGCTCCCATGTGGTCGCTTTGAAACTGGCGCGTGCGTTCATGCGATCGAGCCAGCCGACAAGATTGGGAGTGGTCGCCGTCAGGGGATTCCATTCCGGCGTCATGGCGAGAAAGTCGAGTTGCGTGGCGACGTGAATGTCCGCCAGACTCACCTTCTCCGCTGCGAAATAGGACTTGTTGCCAAGCAGACGCGACAGTTCCTTGAATACGATATGCGCTTTCGGCATCGCTTCGGCGATGGCCGCTTCGTCGGGGGTCAAACCCATCAGACGCGGCCCCACGATGCGATGGAAGCCAATGACGTTGTTCACACCATGGAACAGGTACCAATCGCCGACATTCATTACCTGATCCATCCGGGCCGCGGCCTTCGGATCTGCCGGGGTCAGAGCAGGTTCCGGCAACGCCCGGTCGAGATACCGCAGGATGGCCTGCGTCTCATAGATCGAAAAACCATCGTGTTCGAGCACCGGCACGCGCCCGAACGGATGACGCGACACATGCGGCTCGCTCCACATTGTTCCGGGTGCGACGGGCACGAGACGGTAGCGCGCATCCTTCTCGGCCAGGGTTGCAAGCACCGCTCTCCCGTATGGGCTTCCAGGGATGTTATGCACGATGAACTCGGACATGGCTCATTCCTCCTTCGAGATTGGCCATCCGCCTGAGCGATGGCCTGATCGCAAGTACAGGTAAGCTATAACTTACCGTAAGTCAACACTTACCGTAAGATATCCGAATTGGCTGGTTCTGGCCCGCGAAAAACTCTCAAACGTTCAGGAGCAGGTGCTGTCGCTCCCAGGGGCTGATGACCTGCTGGTAGGCATCATGCTCTGAAGCCTTGACGTCGCTGTAAAGCACGACAAAGTTTTCGCCGAGGGCCTCCTTGAGATCGCTGGAGCCGCGAAAACGTGCAACGGCGTCCAGGATGTGGCGCGGCAACTGGTAGCGCGTCGATTCATACGCGTTCCCCTCCATGGCCTTGGTGGGGATCAAATTCTCGATCATCCCGAGATAGCCGCAGACAAGCGAGGCGGCGATGGCAAGGTAGGGGTTGGCGTCGGCGCCGGGCACGCGGTTTTCGATGCGCCGGTTCTGTGCGTCCGACACCGGCACGCGCAGGCCGACGGTGCGATTCTCGTGCCCCCAATGCGTGTTGATCGGTGCTGAAAGAAAGCGCACGAGCCGGCGATAGGAATTCACGAATGGAGCGATCAGCGGCATCGCCGCGGGCAAGTGCCGCTGCAATCCAGCGATATGGGCAAGGAACAGCCGCGTATCCTTGCCGCTCTTGGTTGAAAAAAGACTTTTCCCACGCCGCGCGTCGACCACGCTCTGATGGATGTGCATGGCCGAGCCTGGTTCCTGCTCGTAGGGCTTGGCCATGAAGGTCGCGTAAATATCATGCCGCAACGCGGCCTGCCGCACGGTGCGCTTGAACAGAAACGTCTGATCGGCGAGCGCCACGGGATCGCCGTGGTTGAAATTGATCTCAACCTGCGCCACGCCTTCTTCGTGAATGAGGCTGTCGATGCCGATTTCCTGCGCTTCGCAGTAATCGTACACGTCCTCGAACAGCGGATCGAATTCGTTGACGGCATCAATTCCATAGGCCTGGCGGCCGCTCTGCGGCCGCCCCGTTTTCCCGGCGGGCGGCAAGAGCGGATAGTCGGGATCAATGTTCTTCGCGGCGAGGAAGAACTCGAGTTCGGGCGCCACGATTGGTCGCCAGTCGCGCTCTTCATAGAGCCGCACGACGCGCTTCAGCACATTGCGCGGCGTGAAAGCAACTTCCTCGCCGTTCTGGTGCCGGCAGTCGCAGATCACCTGCGCCGTCGGATCCTTGTACCAGGGCACGATGCGCAACGTGTCTGGGTCGGGAACGAGGTTCAGGTCCGGCGCCTGGTAGGTGAGCATGTCGGTTTCGGAATCGGCACCCGTGACCATCTGGCCGAAGATCGACTCGGGCAATCTGAGCGTGCCGTTATGCAACCCGCTCAGGAATTTGTTTGTCGGCAATATCTTGCCCCGCGCGATACCCGCCATGTCGGGAACCAGGCATTCGACCTCGCCGACGCGGCGCTCTTTCAGCCACTCGGCGATTTCCTCCTCGGTGCGGCGATTCATCGGAAGGATCCCTGCTTCTGTACTGCCTGGCCGAACGCCGCGAAGATGGCACGCGACACCTCGTTCTCGCGCCAGCGCCATTCGGGATGCCATTGCAGGCCGAGCACGAACCCTTTCGCGCCGGGCATCGACACCGCCTCGATCGTTCCGTCAGGCGCCGCGGCGTCGGCATGAAGGGGCGGCGCCATGCGGTCAATTCCCTGCGAGTGGAGTGAGTTCACGCGGAAGGAGCGTTCGCCGACGAGGCGCGAGAGCAATCCGTCTTTCGAGATGCGAACGTCATGCGCGGGACCATACTGCACATCCAGTTCCGCGTTCTTGTCTTCGCGGTGGTCGCCGCGGCCCGGCTGTTCGTGGACGTGTTGATGCAGTGTGCCGCCGAACGCGACATTCAGCTCCTGAAAGCCGCGGCAAAGACAGAGCACGGGTGTACCGGCGGCAACCGCTGCCTTGAGGAGAGGCATCGTCGTCGCATCGCGGTTTTCGTCGAGCTGCGTGCCGTCGCGGGGCGCCGCGCCATTGTAGAGTTGCGGCGAAACGTTGGAAGGCGAGCCGGTGAACAGGAGCCCGTCGATGGACGCAAGCAACTCGCCGGCCGGTATCGGGTGAGGCAATACCGGGATGAGCAGCGGCAAAGCTTCGATCGCATCGCGGACGGCCGTAATGTATTTTTCGCCCACCATATGAAAGGGATGGGCGCCAACCATGCGATGGTCGCACGGGATTCCGACGATGAACGGGCGGGCAGACATGGGGACGACTTTCAGGCGTCGGCCTAGCATGGGCCGAGAGGCGCGAGCAAGCCGGCATGCCAATTGATAAAATTATTCCCTGATTCCTGCAGGGATTCACGATGAACGGCGGTCGGTTAATCCGCTTTTCTTGCGGCAACCGGCTGTTGGGAGATGACGAAGAGATCGGGAGCGAGCGCGACATCCGTTTTCAGATTGCTGACGGAAACCGTCGTCAACAATCCCTGGGCGTCCGTGACGGTCCATTGCTTGAGCGCAAGCGTCGGTTCCGAAAAGACCAGCGATATATTGCCGTTGACGCGCCCGCTATGCGACCTCGCATCGATGACCAGTTGACCTTCCTGGCGCTCGATCCCGACGATCTGCGGGTTGTCGCGCAGGTCAAGATCGTCGCCGAGAATCAGATCGAGCGGCGTCGTCCATAGCGCGTACCGATCCGTTGTATTGAGCTTCGTATTTTCAACGGCGACCCATCTTCCGTCACTGATAACCAGCGTCGGGTTGGGGGGCGCATATTCGAATCGCATCCGTCCGGGTTTCTGGATGAAGAACCTGCCCTGATCGACCTGCCCTTCTGGGCCGATCTGCACAAACGTTCCTTCGAGGGTATGAATCGCGTTGAGCGCGTTGCTGACCCTCTCAAGATCGGCACGATCTGCTTCGCTGAATCCGCTGGGCGGTGTGATCGGCGCTGCGTCCAGCGAAACGGCCGCGAGGCCCAGGGCCAGAAACAGTGCAAGAATGCGAGCCATCAGAGCTGTTCAGGCTGCCGCTTCGCTGCCGGCGCTGGATGTCCGGCCACGGCAGAGACCATTGACCAATAGCTTGAGCACGCCGTCGAGCTCGCGCTCGAGCTTGGGAAGCGTGAGCTTCGACCACAGCTGCGGATAGCGGAACTTCATCGTCGCAGACTGGATCATTTCGGCGGTAATTTCCTTGTCGTCAATTGCAAATTCGCCCCGCTGCTCGGCCTCGTCGAACAGCTGCACCAGTATCTTTCGCTCGTTCGCCAGCATCCAGTTGGCATATTGCGGCCGCTCGTGCGCGATCACCGTCGCCATCTCGTAGGCTCGCGGATCCCTTTCCAGCTTATGATAGGTACGGCGCAATTCCTCGAAGAGAAGATCGTGCAAGCGCTCGCGGGCAGTGCGGTTCGGCGCGACGGCGAGTTTTCGCAACGCCTCCAGGTGTTTTTCGTAGTCTTCCGTGGCGATTGATTCGGCGATGTCGAGCTTTCCCGGAAAGAAGCGATAAAGATTGCCCGGCGACATGCTGCAATCCGCCGCAACTTCCGCCATGGTGGTCTTCGCGTACCCAAAATGCGAAAATCGCTTTTTTGCCGCCTCGACAATCTGGCAGCGTACGGTGTTCTTTTCGGCCATGGGTCGTTCCGCTTCCCGGTCGTTTGTTTTGTTTCTTTTTCCATCCAAACATAGTGGAGTTTTCTGAATAATCAACAATCCGTTCAATCTTCGCAACAGTGCAGTGTCAAGCGATCGAATGACCAGGAACGACCAGGGTGCAGAGCCTTATCAGCATATCGGCGTTCTTGGAGCCGGCGCCTGGGGTACGGCTCTCGCAGTGGTCGCGGCCCGCGCCGGGCGCTCAGTCATCTTGTGGGCGCGCGACCCGACGCTTGCCGAATCCATGGCATTAAAACGCGAGAATGCGCGCTTCCTTTCCGGCGTCGAACTGCCTTCCGGCATCGAATTGACCGTCGAGCGCGCGGCGGCCTCAGAAGCAGATGCGGTTCTTGCGGTGGTTCCGGCTCAACAGACCCGCGAAGTCCTTTCCGGGTTTCGTCCGCGATCCGCCGCGCCGCTCGTTCTCTGTATGAAGGGCATCGAGCGCGAAAGCGCCAAACTCATGACCGAAGTGTTGGCCGAAACGGTTCCCGGCGCGGAGCCGGCAATTCTTTCCGGTCCATCCTTCGCGCGCGACGTGGCCCAGGGATTGCCTACGGCGGTGACGATCGCGGCGCATGCGCCTGTCGCGCGCCGCCTTCAGGCGACCATGGGCCAGATGGCCTTTCGACCTTACGCCAGCGAGGATCTGGTCGGCGTGGCGCTGGGTGGGGCGGCGAAAAACGTTTATGCGATCGGATGCGGGATTGTCGCCGGACTGGGGCTCGGCGAAAGTGCGCGTGCCGCGATGCTGGCGCGCGGTTTTGCAGAGTTGCACCGGCTCGGCCGCGCGCTCGGCGGCCGGGCGGAGACATTGATGGGCCTTTCAGGTCTGGGGGATCTGGTGCTCACCGCAACCAGTCCAACCTCACGCAATTTCTCGTTCGGCCTCGCTCTCGGGCGCGGGAAGTCTCTTTCCGAGTTGCGCGCTCCGGGTGCACAGCTGGCCGAAGGCGTTGAGACGGCGCCGGCTCTCGTCGAGCGGGCCCGGCGTCTCGCGATCGAATTGCCTATTGCGCAGACGCTCGCCGATATTCTCAATGGAATGATAGCGCCGGGCGATGCGCTGCCACGCCTGATGTCGCGGCCGTTCAAGATGGAGTGAATCGCATGCTGTTCGTCATCACGGCCATGGACAAGAAAGACTCGCTCGCATTGCGCATGGCGACGCGTGCGGCACATTTCGAATATGCGGGAGCAACCGGCGTGGTGAAACTGGGCGGCCCGTTCCTCAATACGAACGGGGACATGATCGGAAGCCTCATCATCATCGAGGCAGCGGATATAGACCAGGCTCGAAGCTGGCAGGAAAGCGATCCTTACGCCAGAGCGGAGCTGTTTTCACACGTCGAACTTCACCCATGGAGAGCGACGGCCAATCACTGCAAGGCGGAATTCTGATGAAGTACTGGCTGTTCAAGAGCGAGCCCGAGAGCTGGTCGTGGGACCAGCAGAAGGCAAAGGGCGTGAAGGGTGAACCGTGGAGCGGGGTGCGCAATCACCAGGCGGCCAACAACATGAAAGCGATGAAGAAAGGCGACCGGGGATTCTTCTATCATTCCGGAGAGGAGCGCCGCATCGTCGGTATCGTGGAAGTGATCGGCGAGTATCGCCCCGATGCCACCGATGAGAGTGGTCGCTTCGGATTGGTGGACGTGAAGGCTGTGGCGGATATTCCGAAGCCCGTCACGCTGGAACAGGCGAAGCACGATCCGAAACTCGCGGACATGGTGCTGGTGAAGTTTTCGAGGCTTTCCGTTCAGCCGGTCGGCAATGTGGAATGGAAGTACATCTGCCGGCTGGGAGGATTGAAGGACGTCTGATTCAGCAATCAGCTCTGTCGCTGATAAAGCACCGTGCCGTCCGCCTGCATCACATTGTAGAGCGATGTGCAGCGCGGATTCTTCAGCTCGCGGCAGACCAGATCCACCGCCAGGACGTATTTCGCCGCGCTGGTCGTTGCGATGCAGAGATACCGGCCCTGCACATGCGTCAGGCCGAGCTTGGCGCTGGCGAGCTGCCCGTATTGTGGAACGATGCCGAAGTTCTTCGCGCTGGCAAGCGCCATGGTGCAAATCTTCGCCTCTGCGTTGAGAAGATTCGTGACGCGGTTCACAAGTGCCGCGTGCTCCAGCCTCGGTCTGATGATTTCGGGAACGATCACGCCGAACCACGCCCCCGCCGCAATGGCGATGACAAATCCGCCTATGACGACAATTCTGGCGATCAGCCATTCGCGCCGCAAGGCGCGCCTGGTCTCGGCAAGGTCAGGTGACGACATTCGCTGCGGTCCGTTCGCGGGTCATATCATTGTCGGGATGTTGAAATCGGGATGCTCGCGCAAGCCGCCCCTGGGCCAGCGTTGGGTGACGGTCTTGATGCGCGTGAAGAATCGCACGCCCTCCGGGCCGTGCTGGTTCAGGTCGCCGAACGCCGACCGCTTCCAGCCGCCGAACGAGTGATAGGCGAGCGGCACCGGAATGGGAATGTTGATTCCGATCATTCCGACTTTCACCCTGCTCGCGAACTCGCGGGCGGAATCGCCGTCGCGGGTGAAGATCGCGACACCGTTGCCATATTGGTGATTCGAGGGGAGTGCGAGCGCCGCATCGAAATCGGGCGCGCGCGCCACCTGAAGGACCGGCCCGAAAATCTCGTCCTGATAGGTCTTCATCTCTGGCGTGACCCGATCGAACAGCGACCCCCCGAGGAAGAATCCCTTCTCGTAACCCTGGAGGCTGAAGCCCCGTCCGTCGACCACGAGGTCCGCGCCCTCCTTCACGCCGAGTTCGATATAGGAAAGCACCTTGTTGCGATGTTCGGCCGTCACCATGGGTCCATAATCCGCATCGGGATCGGTGGGCGGCGCGACCTTGAGACATTCAACGCGCGGCTTCAGGCGTTCCACAAGCGCGTCGGCGAGTTTGTCGGTGACCGGCACAGCGACCGAAATCGCCATGCAGCGTTCGCCCGCCGAACCGTAACCCGCACCGATCAATTCGTTCGTCACCTGGTCGAGATCGGCGTCCGGCATGATGATGGCGTGATTCTTCGCGCCGCCCATCGCCTGCACGCGTTTCCCGCGAGCGGTTGCATGCGAATACACATATTCGGCGACGGCTGACGAACCGACGAAACTCACTGCCTGGAGATCGGGATCTTCGAGAATGGCGTCGACGGCTTCCCGGTCGCCATGCACAACATTGAGCACGCCCGCCGGCGCGCCGGCCTCCATGAACAGCTCCGCCAGGCGCACGGGAACGCTCGGGTCCTTTTCGCTCGGCTTGCAGATGAAGGTGTTGCCGCACGCGATCGCCACGCCGAACATCCACATCGGGATCATGGCGGGGAAGTTGAACGGCGTGATGCCGGCAACAACGCCCAAGGGCTGCCGCAACGAGTAGATGTCGATGCCAGGTCCCGCGCCTTCGGTGTACTCGCCTTTCATGAGATGAGGAATTCCGCACGCGAACTCGATCACTTCGAGCCCGCGCTGAATGTCGCCCCTGGAGTCCGCGATGACCTTGCCGTGCTCGCTCGATAGCAAATGCGCGAGCTCGTCCATGTTATTCTCGACGAGCGCCTTGAACTTGAACATGACCCGGGCACGTCGTTGGGGATTGACCCCCGACCATTCGCGGAATGCCTTCGCGGCAGTCTCCACCGCGGCGCGCACTTCACTGCGGCTCGCGAAAGGCACCCTCGCCTGCACTTCACCGGTGGCGGGATTGTAGATGTCGCCGAAACGGCCCGACTCGCCTTTGACAAACCGTCCGCCGATGTAATGCGCGAGCTCTCTCAAGAAACTTGCCTTCGCTGAAGCTGCCGCTTTCGCGACTGCGCTAGATAGCGATGGCACGAGGACGCGGCAAGCAAGGAGTCCGCGGCAAAGAAAAGGGCCGCACCCGATCGGTGCGGCCCGCAAAGGAGTCGAATGGAGACTGATCAGCGATTCAGTGCAAGCTTTCGTCCGTCGCTGAGACGCGAACCTTCGTATGAGCCGTCCCTGGACTTCAACCAGGCGACCAGATCGCCTGACGGGGAAAAGAGCTGCAGTCCGGTCGGCGTGGCTTTCCAGCGGCCGATTGTGTTCAGGCCGCCCTCACAATCGGAAGACGGCGTTGCGATTCCGGCGGTACCGATGGTCTCGTCCGGGGCGAGCGTAAGCGTGCACGGCGCGTCATTTTCACCGATGCTGAGCTTCCACGCGCCGGTCACGGTCTGCTCCGCATGGGCAAGGGCAACCGTCGAAAACGCCAGGACGGCCCCAATGGCCAAGGCGCTGAGTCTCGTCATGTAAATATCTCCTTCATCGTTCAGCGTTTACTAAATAGTAGTCATATTCGTCAATGAGAAGTGCGGCCTGCGCATGGCCTTAATGAATTTCTGTGAGGGCTGGATCGTCTTCGATAGAATAACTGTGTGAATTCAACAGCTTGCCACGGAAGGGCAAAAAATGTGGTAAATGCGACGAGGTTTTGCGTTTACCAGTAGCCGGGGGAGCCAGTCGGACCTTTGCGGCCAACGAAGCCTCTTCGGCGGGGCTCGCGACGCGACATACTTTGCCCTCGCGGGTATTTGCGAATCAGGCACAATGCAGCTTGTGCCCCGGCGGTCATACCCGCCGCGTTAGGGAGGCCGTCCGGAACATGGGTTCGAGGTCTTGGACGATGCGCCGTCGGGCGGCACCGATTGCTGCAAATGCCGATGTCGCCACGAAGCGGCCCCCTGACAGCCTCGCGTCGACATGACCTCGCCCTCCTACGTCGGAGGCGATGCTGCGCCGGGAGGGATCTGGCGGTGGGCGGCGCTGGCGCTCTTCTTGATCGCGCTCGCCGCGGCTGGCTTAGCCGTGGCAACCGCAGGCGCGGGCGGGTGGTCGGGGGTGGCGCTGCTCGCTGGCATTGGATCGATCGCTGGACTGTTCCTTGCCGTGATCTGGCCGCGCGCGAACGTCGCCGCCGCGGACGCTCGCCGCGTTGCCGAAGCCGCGGCCAAGGCGAACGTCGCCTGGGCGATCACGAGTCGCGACGGCGTGGTGATCCATTCCAACGAAGCCTATCGGCGCCTCGCCGGCGCTCGCGAACGCGAAGCGCCCCCGCCGCCCGAACTGGCGCTGCCTGGCGAATCGGCAGCTGCGGTGCTTTACCGCCTGAGCCGCAAGGCGCGCGCGGGACTGTCCCATGAAGAAATATTGCAGGCTGCGTCGGGACTCGAGCTTCTGGTTGCCGTGCGTCCCTTGTCTGACGGCCGCGCGGCCTGGTGGTTCACGCCACGCGTCGCTGCTCGGGAGGCCGCTTCTACTGGGACGGCGGCGATTGCGCCCGGATCCGCATCCGGCCTTTCAGGCGGCGCCGCGATGTTCCGCGACGCGCCGATCGGCATCGCCATTGCGGAGCCGGATGGCACGCTCGTCGAAACAAACGCGCGCTTTCAGCAATTCTTCGGTGCAGGAGGCGATCTCGGCGGGCGGGCGCTGGCCGATCTCGCGGCGCCCCCCGACAGAGCCGAGATCACGGAAACCTTCGTGCGTGCCTCGGCAGGAGAGAGTGCTGCGTTCGGCCTGCGCGCCGCCAGCGGCGTCGAAAGCCTGGCCGAGATTCACATGCGACGGCTGCCGGATTCGGCTCGCCTCGTTCTTTATTTGATCGACGTCTCCGAACAGAAGGCACTCGAAACCAAATTTGCCCAGTCGCAGAAGATGCAGGCGGTGGGACAGCTCGCGGGCGGTGTCGCGCATGATTTCAACAATCTGCTGACGGTGATCATCGGCAACAGCGAGTTCCTGCTCATGCGCCATCCGGCGGGCGATCCTTCGTTCAGGGAGGTGAACGAGGTGCACCAGAATGCGCTGAGGGCCGCAACGCTCGTGGGGCAGTTGCTGGCTTTCTCCCGCAAACAGACGATGCAGCCCCGCGTGCTCGCGCTGCGCGACGTCATCGGCGAATTGGCGCTCATGCTCCGCCGTCTCCTGCGCGAAGGCGTGGAGCTCAAGCTCGAGCATGGCAACGATCTTTGGCCGGTCCATGCCGACGAAACCCAGATCTCGAACGCTCTCATCAATCTGGTCGTCAACGCACGCGATGCCATGCCGAAGGGCGGCGTCGTTGCAATCACGACAGCCAATGATTGCGTGAGCGAGGCGACGCCGCTCGGGTCGGGCGTGATGCCGGCCGGCGATTACGTTCGAATAGACGTGCGCGATTCCGGCGTAGGCATTCCCAAGGAGCATGTCGGAAAGATCTTCGATCCCTTCTTCACCACCAAGCCCGTCGGTCAGGGGACGGGGCTTGGCCTCGCCACGGTCTATGGAATCGTCAAGCAGACCGGAGGCTTCATCACCGTCGACAGCGAAGTCGGAAAGGGCACCGTCTTTCGCATCTATCTGCCCCGCTACAAGGGAGACAGTTTGCAGATCGCCGAACCGGAGCGTGCCCCGCCGCGCGACATCACCGGACAGGACACCATTCTGCTCGTCGAGGACGAAGAGGCCGTGCGCAGCTTTGCGGCCCGGGCCCTCAAGCTGCGCGGCTATCGCGTGCTCGAAGCGGCCGGGGGAGAAGAGGCGCTCGAGCTGGTCAGCCGGCACGAAGGCGCGATCCATCTGCTCATCACCGACGTCGTCATGCCCAACATGGACGGGCCTACCCTCGTGCGCGCGCTCAAGCGATTGCGACCGGACATGGCGGTGATCTTCATGTCGGGCTACGCCGAAGAAGCGTTCCGGCGCCACGACGAGAACGCGGCCGAGCTACATTTTCTCGCCAAGCCTTTCGGCCTCAAACAGCTGGCTGCCAAGGTGAAGGACGTACTGTCGAGCGCGCCAGCTGCCACGAAGGCCGACTGAAGCGGCGCGCCGCGCAGGATCGAAGGGCGTTTGGGATGCTTACCCTTCGACAGGCTCGGGGTGAGGATTGGATTCCTCATGCTGAGCCTGCCGAAGCACGAGCAAGTATCGAGAATGACCAATCGCGAGCTGTTTCAGTTGGTGATCTTGTAACCGACATACCATGTGAATTGATCGGTGACGGTTGCGTTCTCAAATCCGCGTCCCGCCGAGAGGAGGAGATGATTGTACTCGTCGAAGTCGTAGACGGCACCCAGATTGAATCCGGAGTTCGCACGTCCATCCAGCGTGCTCGAAGTTTGATGAAATGCCTCAACCCCCACCGCGAGCGCATCGCTGAGCTTGCGCTGCAAAAGGAAGCCGGAGAACCAATAGTCGCGGTTGCCGGATCCCGGATTGATCCAGTAGCCGCCGCCTGCATCGACGGTCCAGTTTTCATCCAGGTTCTTCTGCGCCCAGGCGGGCAGGAACACGTCTACGCCGGCACTCGAAAGTCCGTTCCGGCTCGATTCCGTCGGAATTTCGAATTGCGGATACACCGCCACCTGTGGACGCCAGCCCTGCTCGTCCTCCTCGATGAAGCGGTATTTGACGCCCAGCTCGATCTCGGCTCCGCCGAACTCCGTTTCGTCATGGCCGCCGGCCTGAAACCCGATTGGCACCTCGATGTGCAGCTGCGTGGCGTCGAACCCGCCATAGTTGAATTCGACCGCCGGCAGAACGCCGGTCGCCGTGCCGTCCGCGATCGTTCCCATCGTGAACAGCACAGCTTCCCAGCGATGCAGCGGCGGCGTCTCGGGATCGTCGGTGAGATAGGGAGGCCCCGCGTTCGCGGCCGACGTCGCGGCAATGAGTGCGAGATTCAGGCAGACGCGCAAAACGAGCATGTGGAATCGATGGCTCATCGCGGAAATTTCGCCCGAATGAATGGGGCTGTCATCTCTGACGGAGGCACCATGACGAGAAAAATTGCGCTATGATGGAGCGGCAATCGGGAGAGCATTCTCATGCGGACGGGTTTCGTTCCCTTCATTGTTGCGATTCTTGTGCTCGGCGCCCCGAGGTTCGCTCACGCCGCGCCCGCGGATCAGATCATAATCGACACTTCGCTGGGCGAAATCACCGTCGCGCTCGACCGGGCCCACGCACCCGCGACGGTCGACAATTTTCTGCGCTATGCGAACGAGGGACATTTCGACGGCACGCTCGTCTACCGCGTGGTGCCCGGATTCGTGATCCAGGCGGGCAGTTACGATTCGGCCACGAATCAGAGGCCGGTACGCGATCCCATCCCGCTTGAAGCAAACAACGGCCTCAGCAATGTGCGCGGCACGATCGCCATGGCGCGCGAGGACGCTCCAAACACCGCGACGGCGGAGTTCTTTATCAATCTCGCCGACAATCTGCGGCTCGATCATCATGCCGACGATGCGGGGAACGCCACCGGCTACACCGTGTTCGGCCGCGTGGTTTCTGGCATGGACGTCGTCGACAAAATCGCATCCGTCCAGCTTGGCGACGGCGGTCCGATGCCCGGCGCGTGGCCCCTCGAGCCCGTGACGATCCGCAAGGTGAGGCTCCTGGCGACGCCGGCGGCCATTCCGTCTCCTGCCGCGGCCCCGGCCCCTTCTCCCTGATCGCCGGGCCGGTGATTCGAAGGCCTGACAGGACCTTCTCCAGCGTTGGGCCAAAGGGTGAACCTTTGCGTGCCCGGATTTGCCCTCCGGAAACGGGAACTCCTCCCGAACGTGGATAAAATTACTACGTAACTTCAATACATTATATGGAGCCTTGCGAATAGGAACAAAGCATGTACATTACCTGCCCTGCGACCCATTTGGGATTTGGGGAGCGCTGTGAAATAAGGAGGCGAGAGATGACGAAAGAAGCGGTTTTGCGGGTGGTGGGACGCGAGGAAAAAAGCGATCGCAAGCGCGCGCTCGAAGCGGCGCTGTCGCAGATCGATCGTGCCTTCGGCAAGGGCTCGGTGATGAAGCTGGGCCAACGCGAGGTGGTCGAAACAGACACGGTGTCGACGGGGTCGCTCGGTCTCGATATTGCGCTCGGCATCGGCGGATTGCCGCGCGGCCGGGTCATCGAGATTTACGGCCCGGAATCGTCCGGCAAGACCACGCTTGCCCTCCATGCCGTGGCGGAGGCGCAGAAAAAGGGCGGCGTCGCGGCATTCATCGATGCCGAGCATGCGCTCGACCCGATCTATGCGCGCAAACTCGGCGTCGATATCGACGAGTTGCTGATCTCGCAGCCCGACACGGGCGAGCAGGCGCTTGAGATCGCCGATACTCTCGTGCGGTCGGGCGGCGTCGATATCGTTGTCATCGATTCGGTGGCGGCGCTGACGCCCAAGGCCGAACTCGAAGGCGAGATGGGCGACCAGCTTCCCGGCTCGCAGGCACGACTGATGAGTCAGGCGCTGCGCAAGCTTACGGGCTCGATCTCCAAGTCCAACAGTCTCGTCGTCTTCATCAATCAGATTCGCATGAAGATCGGCGTGATGTTCGGCAACCCGGAGACCACGAGCGGCGGCAACGCGCTCAAATTCTACGCCTCCGTGAGGCTCGATATCCGCCGCATCGGCGCCATCAAGGATCGCGACGAGGTGATCGGCAACCAGACGCGCGTAAAGGTGGTGAAGAACAAGGTGGCCCCACCGTTCAAGGAGGTCGAGTTCGACATCGTCTATGGCTCGGGAATTTCAAAAGTGGGCGAATTGATCGATCTGGGCGTGCGCGCCGGCATCGTCGAGAAGTCGGGTGCCTGGTTTTCCTATGACGGAATCCGCATCGGCCAGGGCCGCGAGAACGCGAAGCAATACCTCATCCAGAACGGGGACGCGGCCGCGCGCATCGAGGCCCAGATTCGCCAGAACGCGGGCCTGATCGGCAAGAGCCTGTTGGAAGCACCGGTCGCAAGAGAGCTGGAAACGGCCGCGATTGCGGCCGAGGACTAGTGTCGTTCCTTTGGCATGGGAACGGCTCCAGAAGGGGCGCCGCTTGCGGCGCCCCTTCGCTTTTGATGGCAGTGCATGCTGAATTGTCGAAGCATACAGTCGCGCTTCAGACAGGAGGAATTTCCGACGCCAATGGCTACTCCAACAAGGCTGCGACGAACAATATCGTGTAAAAGAGGGCCAAATAGCTAAACCGTGGCGTTCGAGGAGGTTGTGTTCTGGCACCGTCGTACAACTTGAACAACTGCACGCAAGACCGTTTCTGATACCAGGGTATTGGCGCATGCCCCCTCTACACAGCAAATTGCATCTCCAGATGTTGAAGGTTGCCCACGACGAGGGGCAGCCGGCCCGCGATGGCCTTTATGGGCTTCATTGGGGCGATCCGGACTGCTACCCGCCCTTGGTGCCGATTCGTGACCGTTGGCTGCTGCCCCATGTACAACCCGACGGGACAGCGCTTGAAATCGGACCGGGCGGCGGACGCTGGACGCGCTATCTGTTGCCGTTTCGGCGCCTCTATGTCGTCGATCATTACCCCGAGCTGCTGGCGGAACTGCGCAAGAATTTCGCCCATCCCAACATCGTAGAGATCCTGAACAACGGCACCGATTTTCCGGGCGTGCCGTTCGCGTCGGTGGACTTCGTCTTCTCGTTCGGTGTTTTCGTGCATCTAGACGCAGACATCATCCGCGCCTATCTCGCCAATCTGCACGACGTTATTCATCCGGCATCGCAACTCGTCGTTCACTATTCCGACAAGGACAAACCTTTGGCGAAGCAAAACGCAGGGTTTTCCGACAACGACCCCCGCCGCATGCGAGCCATGGTGGAAGAGGCCGGCTACAGCATCGAAGAGGAAGACACGACATCGCTGGACAGCAGTGCGATCATGCGGTTCACGCCTGTCTCGCTGCGAGGGTGACAAAGGTTCAGCCGCCCTTCGACAGGCTCAGGGCGAGGAACTTGTTTAACCCTCATGCTGAGCTTGCCCGCCTGCACTGAAGCTTCGGCGGGTCTGCTCTTCACTCATGTCCGCCGGAGCCTTGGCGAAGGCGGATCGAAGCATGAGAACTCCGATCGGACTTTGATCGCATCCCGCTCTACTCTTCGTTCCCCCGCCGATAGCTCGGTGCTCTTTAATAAGAGCTTGCACGGCACGAGGGTGGCAAGGTGAACGGTGCGGGCGAGACCGCCATAGGGTCGCCGGACAGCCATCATCGCAGCCCTTCCAGAGAACATCCTGCGCTTCTGGACACTGAATCTCACGGAAGGTTACAAGCATCACATGAACAGCCTGTCCGAAATCCGTTCGACGTTCGTCGACTTTTTCCGCGACCGCGGACATGAGCCGGTGCCGTCGTCGCCGCTCGTGCCGCGCAACGATCCCACGCTTCTCTTCACCAATGCGGGCATGGTGCAGTTCAAGAGCGTGTTCACCGGCCAGGACAAGCGTCCTTATGTCCGCGCGGTCACTGCGCAGAAATGCGTGCGCGCCGGAGGCAAGCACAACGACCTCGACAATGTCGGCTACACCGCGCGCCATCTCACCTTTTTCGAGATGCTGGGCAATTTCTCCTTCGGCGACTATTTCAAGGAGGAGGCGATCGCCTATGCCTGGGAACTCGTCCACAAAGTCTTCGCGCTCCCTGCGGAGCGATTGATCGCCACCGTCTATTCGGAAGACGATGAGGCCTTCAGGCTATGGAAGAAAATCTCCGGCCTCGCGGAGTCGAAAATCATCCGCATTCCCACCTCGGACAATTTCTGGTCGATGGGCGATACCGGCCCCTGCGGTCCCTGCTCGGAGATTTTCTTCGATCACGGATCGCAATTCGCCGGCGGCCCGCCGGGCTCCGCCGACCAGGACGGAGACCGCTTCGTCGAAATCTGGAATCTCGTATTCATGCAGTACGAGCAGATTGCCGGAGGCCGGCGTGAACCGCTGCCGCGCCCATCGATCGACACCGGCATGGGGCTCGAGCGCTTCGCCACTGTCATGCAGGGCGTGCATGACATTTTCGACGTCGATCTGTTCCGGCATCTGATCGCCGCTTCTGTCGAGCTGACCGAGCAGCCCGCAACGGGCGCCCATGCGGCAAGCCATCGCGTCATTGCCGATCATCTGCGCTCGACCTCCTTCCTGATCGCGGACGGCGTGCTGCCTTCGAACGAGGGGCGCGGCTATGTGCTCCGTCGCATCATGCGCCGCGCGATGCGGCACGCACATCTTCTGGGCGCGCGCGATCCGCTTCTCTACCGGTTGCTGCCCGTGCTGGTCGCGGAAATGGGCGGCGCTTATCCCGAACTCAAACGCGCCGAGGCGCTGACGTCCGAAACGTTGCGGCTCGAGGAGCTGCGCTTCCGCGATACGCTGGCGCGCGGATTGAAGCTTCTCGACGAGGCGAGCGAAGGGCTCTCCCGCGGCGACCGGCTGGCGGGCGAAACCGCGTTCAAGCTTTACGACACCTATGGCTTTCCGCTCGATCTGACGGAGGACGCGCTCCGGCAGCGCGGGATCTCCGTCGACACCGCGGGATTCGCCGCGGCGATGGAGCAGCAGCGGGCGGAGGCGCGCAAAGCCTGGTCTGGCTCGGGCGAAACCGGTACGGATGCGCAATGGTTCGCGCTCCGCGACGAGATCGGTTCGACGGAATTCCTGGGCTACGACACGGAAGAGGCGGAAGGCACAATCGTGGCGATTCTCAGGGACGGCGCGCGCGTGGAGCGTGCGCGGGCGGGAGAGATCGTCAGTATCCTGACCAATCAGACGCCGTTCTACGCGGAATCGGGAGGCCAGATCGGCGACCGCGGTGCGATGTTCTCCGCCAAAGGCGGCGAAGGCCGCGTGACTGATACCGAGAAGAAACTTGGCGCGCTGCATGTCCATGTGGTGGAACTCGATCACGGAACGCTCGGTGTGGGCGATGTGGTCGAATTGCGGGTCGATGGCGAGCGTCGCCGCGCTACCCGTGCCAATCATTCTGCCACGCATCTCCTCCATGCCGCGCTGAAGCGCGAGCTCGGGCCTCATATTTCCCAAAAGGGTTCGCTCGTCGCGCCGGACCGGCTGCGTTTCGATTTCAGCCACCCGAAGGCGCTCACGCCCGACGAGCTCGAACGCGTTGAAACCGACGTCAATGTGGTGATCCGCCAGAACACCGACGTGGCGACGCGGCTGATGCCGACGCGCGATGCGATCGCGGCGGGCGCCGAAGCCCTGTTCGGCGAAAAATATGGCGACGAAGTGCGCGTCCTCGCCGTGGGCGAGGCGGGCGCGAGGCCCTATTCCGTCGAGTTGTGCGGCGGCACGCATGTGCGCAGGCTCGGCGATATCGGTCTCTTCACGATACTGTCCGAGAGCGCAGTCGCGGCGGGCGTGCGCCGCATCGAGGCGCTGACAAGCGAAGGGGCGCGGCTCTATCTCTCGCGGCAGGCAGAAATTGCGCGTGAGGCGGCCGCAGCGCTCAGGACTGCGCCGGCGGAATTGCCGCAGCGTATCGCGCAATTGTTGGATGAGCGCCGACGAACGGAGCGCGAGCTCGCCGATGCGCGACGCGCGCTTGCGCTGACGGGACCGGCGCGTTCGAGCGAGGCGGATGAAACGCGCGAAATTGCGGGCGTGAAGACGATGCTGCGTGTCGTCGATGGTGTGAGCGCCAAAGATCTGAAGGGTCTCGCAGACGACGCGAAAGCGAAGCTCGGCTCAGGCGTGGTGGCGCTGATAACCGTCGCCGACGGTCGGGCCTCGCTCGTGGTCGGCGTCACCGATGACCTCAAGACCCGCATTGATGCAGTCGATCTTGTAAAAAGCGGCGCGGAAGTGCTCGGCGGCAAGGGCGGCGGCGGCCGTCCCGATCTCGCCCAGGCCGGCGGTCCCGGGGGCGCCAGGGCGCAGGACGCTCTCGCCGCCATCGAACGCCGCCTCGCTGCACTGGCGTCCGCGACGTAGCAGACCATTTGCAATTCGAGTCTGCCCCCTCCGGCCCTTCGGGCCACCTCCCCCGCGCTTCGCGCGAGGGAGGAAAGCGCGATGCGAAACACGGTGCTCATTTTCCTCCCTCGCGCGCTTGCGCGCGGGGGAGGTGCCCGCGAAGCGGGCGGAGGGGGCAACGCCTCAATTCCGATCGCGATCGCCTCTCAGGCAAACGGTCCCTTCACGAAGACGCAGATCTTGTTACCGGTGGGATCCCGCAGATAGGCGCCGTAGAAATCTTTTGAATCCGCAGGCCGCGGACCGGGCGCACCTTCATCCTTGCCGCCATTCACGAGCGCGGCTTCATAGGCCTTCTGCACCTGATCCTTCGAATTGGCCACGAACCCAATCATCGAGCCGTTGCCTGCGGATGCCGGTTTGCCATCAAAGGGCGGACAGACGTAAACGCTGTGTCCGTCCTCACCTTTGCGCCCATAGCCGATCCATCCTCCATCGGCGAATTTGCGCTCATTCCCGATGGCGCCCATCAGCGCGTCGTAAAATTTTCCGGATTTGTCGACGTCCAGCGCGCCGATGGTCACATAGCCGATCATGATTGCCTCCCGAATTGCGAAAAGTCAGCTTACCAAATGTGTAGAACAAAGCAAGAACATGATTGCAGGGCCGCTCTGCGTAATGTGCATGGCGTTGCTCATGGTTCGACAGGCTCACCATGAGGGGCCTCATCCTGAGCTTGTCGAAGGATGGGTGACTCTAGCGCATCGCCGCCTTCAGATTTTCATCCACCTTGTCGAGGAATCCTTCGGTCGTCAGCCATTTCTGTTCGGGGCCCACGAGCAGCGCGAGATCCTTGGTCATGAAACCCGCCTCGACCGTTTCGACGCAGACCCGTTCGAGCGTGTGCGCAAATTTGTTGAGGTCCGCATTGCCATCGAGCTTCGCGCGATGCGCGAGTCCGCGCGTCCAGGCAAAGATCGAGGCGATCGAGTTGGTCGAGGTCGCGTGGCCCTTCTGGTATTCGCGATAGTGGCGCGTGACGGTGCCGTGCGCGGCTTCGGCTTCCACCGTTTTGCCGTCCGGCGTCATCAGCACGCTGGTCATCAGGCCGAGCGAACCAAAACCTTGCGCCACCGTGTCCGACTGCACATCGCCGTCATAGTTCTTGCAGGCCCACACATAGCCGCCCGACCATTTCAGCGCCGAAGCAACCATGTCATCGATCAGGCGGTGCTCGTAGGTGATGCGGGCCTCCCGGAAGCGCAGCGCGAATTCGGCGTCGAAAATCTCCTGAAACAGATCCTTGAAGCGGCCATCATAGGCCTTGAGAATCGTGTTCTTGGTCGAGAGGTAGAGCGGGTATTTCCGCGCGAGCGCATAGTTCATCGACGCACGGGCAAAATCGCGGATCGAAGCGTCGAGATTGTACATGGCGAGCGCGACGCCCGGCCCGGGAAACTCGAACACCTCATGCTCGATTTTCCGTCCGTCTGCGCCGGTAAAGACGAGGCTCAAATGGCCCGGTCCCGGCACGCGGAAATCCGTCGCACGATACTGATCGCCATAGGCGTGGCGACCGATGATGATGGGCCTGGTCCAGCCCGGCACCAGCCGCGGCACGTTCTTGCAGATGATCGGCTCGCGGAAGATCACCCCGCCCAGAATGTTGCGGATGGTGCCGTTGGGCGATTTCCACATCTTCTTGAGCTTGAACTCGGCGACGCGCGCCTCATCGGGCGTGATCGTCGCACACTTGACGCCAACGCCTACGCGCTTGATCGCTTCGGCTGCGTCGATCGTCACCTGATCGCCGGTCGCGTCGCGGTGTTCGATACCAAGGTCGAAATAGTCGAGCGCGATGTCGAGATAGGGCAGGATCAGCTTTTTCTTGATCAGCTCCCAGATGATCCTGGTCATCTCGTCGCCATCAAGCTCGACGACGGGATTGGCGACTTTGATCTTGTTCATGGATATCCTCGCGCGAAGCGGCGCCCGCTATAGCGAGGCCGCCGGATTGCGTCAAAGAACAGTGTTTTGGCTCGAACTGAAATGAACCCGCCAGCCGTCATTCTCTCTCACCCGCAGCTCGGCGAGAACATCGGCGCCGCGGCCCGGGCAATGGCGAATTTCGGATTGTCGGATTTGCGTCTCGTGGCGCCGCGGTCCGGCTGGCCCAATGCGAAGGCCGCAGCGATGGCGGCCGGCGCCGCAAGCGTTGTGGACAATGCACGTGTGTTCGCCACTGTCGCGGAGGCGGTCGGAGAGCTGAACCTCGTTTTTGCAACGACAGCGCGCGAGCGCGGAATTGCAAGGGAGATTCTGACACCGGCGGAGGCGGCAAAACGGCTGCGGGTTGCGTCCACGCGTGATGAGAGAACCGGCATCCTGTTCGGCAATGAGCGCGCAGGGCTGGACAATGACGAAATCTCGCTCTGTGACGCGGTGATAACCGTCCCCACTGCCGAATTCGCGTCGCTCAATCTCGGTCAGGCTGTGCTCGTGACGAGCTACGAATGGTTCCGGGCGGGAGATGCCACTCCGCCGGCGCGGCTCGAACACGGTCCGCTTCAGCGCAAGCCGACGCGCGAAGAGATGGTGCAACTCTTCGAACATCTGGAGCGTGAACTGCTCGCCAGCGGGTTCCTCTATCCGCCCGACAAGGTCGATGGGATGGCCCGCGCCATCCGCGCCACGCTGCACCGCGCCGGCCTGACCTATCAGGAAGTGCAGACCCTGCGCGGCATGATCGTAGCGCTCGCCAAGGGCAAGCACCGGGTGAGAAAGGGTTAGCCGCGCCCTCCGTGTCTCTTGTGTTGAATGTTTTTTTTCACGTCTCCGCGGCTCCGCGTGAGCCTTTTGCCGTCCGCGCACCGTTTGCTATACTGCGTGCGGGAGTCCGGCGGCGGACGAGGCGCTCGCCAATCCGGTCAGGTCCGGAAGGAAGCAGCCGTAACGAATCCGCATCGGGTCGCGGCCGGGCTCTCACCTGAATTTTTCCAACCGCCTTCTGTCCAGACAATCTCTGCTTACGTGGGAGAACTGAGGAATTCGGCTCGCCCACCGAAGCGGCTTTGATATAGTGGCGTTGGCCAATCCCAACACGAAACCATGGACGACACGGAAGAACCCACACTCGGCTTTGCCCCGGCACCCGCGAAGGCTGAAGCCTATCGCGTGCTGGCGCGCAAATACCGGCCGCAGGATTTCACCGGCCTGATCGGCCAGGAAGCGCTGGTGCGCACGCTGCGCAACGCCTTCGCCACGGGCCGGATCGCGCACGCCTTCATGCTCACCGGCGTGCGCGGCGTCGGCAAGACGACAACGGCGCGCATCATCGCGCGCGCGCTCAATTGCGTCGGCCCTGACGGCACGCGCAAGGAGCCGACGATTCAGCCCTGCGGGGTCTGCGAACCCTGCGTGGCGATCTCGGAATCGCGCCATCTCGACGTGCAGGAAATGGACGGCGCCTCGAACAACGGCATCGAAGAAGTCCGCCAGATCATCGACAGCGTCCGCTACGCGCCAGCAAGCGCCCGCTATAAAGTCTACATCATCGACGAAGTGCACATGCTGTCGAAGCCGGCATTCAACGCGCTCCTCAAGACGCTTGAGGAACCACCCGCCCATGTCGAATTCATCTTCGCCACGACCGAGATTCGCAAGGTTCCCGTCACCATCCTGTCCCGCTGCCAACGCTTTGACTTGCGCCGGATCGAGACCGGCGAACTCGTCTCGCATCTCGCAAACATCGCGACGAAGGAGAATGTCGAGACCGAGCCGGCGGCGCTGTCGCTGATCGCGCGGGCGGCGGAAGGCTCGGTCCGCGATGCGCTGTCGCTTCTCGACCAGGCGATCGCGCATGAGGAAGGTCATGCGATTGGCGCCGAAAGCGTGCGCGCCATGCTGGGCCTCGCCGACCGGAGCCGCATCCTCGACCTGTTCGAAAAGACGATGCGGGGAGAGATCGCCACAGCGCTGGCCGATCTTGGCGACATCTATGCCGGCGGCGCCGATCCGCTTGTCGTGATGCAGGACCTGCTGGAGATCACGCACTATCTGACCCGGTTGAAAGTCGCGCCCGCCGCCGAGGGTTACTTCGATGGGGGTTCGGGCGAGGCGCGGCGGGCCGCGGAGATGGCCGCCAAGTTGCCGCTCTCGGCGCTGGCGCGCGCCTGGCAGATGCTGCTCAAGGGCCTCATCGAAGTGCGCGATGCGGTACGGCCTATCGCGGCCGCCGAGATGGCGCTCGTCCGGCTGGCCTATGCGGCCGATCTTCCGCCTACAGACAAATTGGTGCGCGACGCGATGGAGCGCGCGGAATCGACGCCCGCCCCGGCGAGCCGTCCCGCGCGTCCGGCGCCCGCGCCAAATGCGACCACGTCCCGTGGCGGCGAGGCGGTGAGTCCACAGGCCCGCCCTCTGGCAGAGACCGAGGCCGCGCGGCGCCCGGCCCCACCGGAGCCCGTGGCGCTGCATTCGCTGGCCGAAATCGCCGGGCTCGCCGGCCTGAAGGGCGCCGCTGTCCTCAAGGTGCAGATCGAAAATCACATGCATCTCGTGCGCCTGGAGGCGGGGCAAATCGAGTTCCGTCCAGGCCCTGGCGCGCCACGCACGCTCGCGTCCGATCTCGCGCAGAAGCTCAAGGAATGGACCGGAATCCGCTGGGTGGTGACGCTGGCGCGCGAAGGCGGCGAGCCCACGCTTGCCGAGCAGAAGAAGGCCGCGCGGGCCGAGAAGCTCGAGATGGTGGCGCAAGAGCCTCTGGTGCGTGCCGTGCTCGATCGCTTTCCCGGCGCGGAGATTGTCGCGGTGCGCGAGCGCGCCGATCGCGATATCGCTCCGCCTACGGACGAATCGTGATCGCCTGATTCATGGCCTCGCTGCCCGCCGGTCCCGAGATCGAGAAGTTGGTGCAGCTCCTGGCGAAGCTGCCGGGGCTTGGCCCGCGTTCGGCGCGCCGGGCGGCGCTGGTTCTGCTCAAGAAGCGCGAGGCGTTGCTCGAGCCCCTCGGCCAGGCGATGCGCGAAGCGGCGGCTGCGATCCGCGTCTGCGCAACCTGCGGCAATCTCGATACGACAAGTCCGTGCGTGGTGTGCCGTGATCCGCGCCGCGACTTTCATGTGCTCTGTGTGGTGGAGGACGTTGCCGATCTGTGGGCGCTCGAACGTGCCAATGTCTTCCGCGGACGCTATCACGTCCTGGGCGGCGCTCTGTCCGCGCTCGACGGCGTCACGCCGGAAAAGCTGAACTTCGCCCCGCTGGCCGCCCGTGTGGCGAACGGTATCGAGGAGGTCATCCTCGCGATGAATGCGACCGTCGAGGGCCAGACCACCGCGCATTATCTGATGGACATTCTCGCAGCGTCGAAAGTGAAGGTGACGCGCCTCGCCCATGGCGTGCCTGTGGGGGGCGAACTCGACTATCTCGATGAAGGCACACTCTCTGCCGCGTTCCGCGCACGCCGGGAGATGTAATACATACTATCGCTGAAGTGCGCCCCGGGTTTCATCCTTCGACAGGCTCAGGATGAAGTCCTCATGGTGAGCTTGTCGAACCATGAGGGAAACCACATTCAGGTGTCGACGATCAGGTCCTGAAGGCCGCGGAAGAAGGGCAGCGAACGCCAGCGCGGCGGCGCGTCGGGTTTTGCCAGCCTGAGCTTCGGGAAGCGGTTGAACAGCGCGGGAAGCGCGACCTGCGCTTCGAGCCGCGCGAGTGGCGAGCCGATGCACAGATGCGTGCCGCCACCGAAAGCCACATGCGGCGCGCTTTTGCGGGAAATGTCGAAGCTGTGCGGATCGGGAAAGATCTCCGGATCGTGATTGGCGCCGCGCAGGGAGAGCATGACGGACTGGGTCTTCCGGATCGGGCAGCCGCCAATCTCGAGATCGCGCGAAGCGATGCGCCCGGTGATGTCCACGGGCCCTTCGAAGCGCAGTACTTCCTCGACCGCCGAATTGATGAGCGCCGGCTCGGATTTGAGCTTCTCGAGCTCCGCGGGATTTTTGAGAAAATGGAATACCGCGTTGCCAATGAGATCCGTCGTCGTGAGATTGCCCCCGACGAGGAGCGATTGCAGATTGATCGACAGTTCACCGTCGCTGATCGGCGCGCCTTCCGCCTGGAGCGCCACCATGTCGCTCACGAGATCGTCGCGGGGCTCGGCGCGGCGCGCGCCGATGAGTTCCTTCATGTAGTCGGACAAGGCTACGGCGGCGGCGGCGAGCACGCTCGTCTGTTCGGGCGTGCGGAAGGGGTTGAGGGTGAGGATGACGCCCTCGGACCATTCGCGGAATTCGGCAAGCCGCGTGTCGTCCACGCCCAGGATGCGCGCGATGACGTCGATCGGTACGAGAATGGCGAAATCGGCCATCACGTCGAATTGCGCGCGGCCGTCGAGACGTCCGAGAATCTCGTCGACGACGCGCTCGACCTGTGGCCGGCAGCGCGCGACGCGCTTGTACAAAGCCTTGGCGAGAGGATTGCGGATGCGCGCGTGATCGGGATCGTCGAGCAGAAGAATCCCCTTTCGGCCTTCATCCTGCTCCATCTCGATGCCTTCGATCCGCTCTTCGCGGATGCGCTTCTGCAGCACCGCTTCCAGTTCCGCCTTGTCGGGATCGCGCCACAGGGTCGTGTCGGAAAGCACGCCGCGCACATCCGCATAGCGCGTCAGCACGAAGCTCCCGGCCTGCGTGTCGCGATGGACCGGACATTCCGCGCGCAGGCGGTCGAGGAGAGCGTGCGGATTCTCATTGAACGACGGATTGAGCGGCGTCAGGTCGAAAATATTGGGAAGCGGAGTCTCGGACATGGTGAGCCGTGCTCAAAAGGCTGCCCATCTTACTGCGAATTGCAAGAAATGACAAATTGTCATTTACAGGTGTGGTGCGATTTGTCCTCATGGTTCGACAGGCTCATCATGAGGGCCTTATCCTGAGCCTGTCGAAGGATGGGGCCCGAGTCACGCGTCAGAGGTGGCAGGTACTATTCACGTAGTTCTGCGTCGAAGGAGGGTGCCATGCGGGATTGTTTGTTCCGTTCGTTGACAATCGCATGCGTCCTTTTGCAACGCGGCTCAGCGTGGGCCGGATCGGCGAACGCGTTGCATGCGTCCACAACTGCCAGGTCTCTGATACGGTCAAGATGATTGCGGAGTGGGAAGCCAGTGGAGTGACTGGATGATAACGAAGCATCCTTGGTTTGGACCGAAACGAATCGGCTGGGGCTGGAGACCAGTGAGCTGGGAAGGCTGGCTTATGACTGGCCTATGTGCGGCCGTGGTAATTGTGGCCGGCATCGCATTCAAGGGCACCCCAATGACTTGTTACGTCGCCATAGCGGCGGTAGCCGCGCTCTTTGTCGTCTGTCTGCTTACCGGCACACGTCCCGGATAATTCAATCTGATCCACTACCCCCGGGTAGTGGGTCTTTTTGGGGGGTAATTACCTATGAGGACATATTCGGAGAGCGTCGAACCCACAGATTCAGTAACAGGTTCGGAGGCGCGGGGGATTTGTCGCCCACCTTCGCCATGACCATTAACCAGCAGGGCAACGAGGACAGTTAAAAGGGCGAGAACATGGGCACTCATTCAAACGGACCCACTACCTACCCCCGGGTAGTGGTACAGTTTGAACCTTAGGGCGTCGTGACCATATAATTGACATTCCATGGGCCTTGAGTTTCTCCAGTTTGGGCTCCATAGGCATAAGTCACGAGTTGTACCTTGTGGATGCCCGGCGCGACCGAGTAATTGGCAGCCCAATTTCCAAGCATACATCCATTTCCCTGCTGGTATTGGTACCAAGGCTGCCACGCACTGTTCTGGACAGACACGCCGTCCACATCTTCGTTTATCTGCCAAAAGAGTGTGGAATTCTCGCACACCACCTCGCTCACATTTAGGACGAGAGTGCAGCTTGTTAGATTTTTTGGGCATATGACACGCGTCGTCGTGACAGGGTTATTACCCTCCACCAATTGTGTTCCTGGGTTTCCGGAATCGAGAAAGACTTTTAGTACGGTGTGCCCTTTGTACGCGGCATGGGCGCTGGACTGAAAATCTAATAGCAAAGGCAATGAAGCGACGAGCGGGAAAATGTGGCGAGCGTTCATTGAAACCCCCAAGATTACAGGGAAAGATTAGCTGGCGGCTGCCGCTTCCCAATCCTCTAGCACCTTCACCATATCAGACATTTCCCAAAGTTTTGGAGTCACCTTTGCGGCCATCGCGGGGGTGATTTTCAGGGTCTGATGGATGCGCACGAAATTGTAGTGCATGAAGTAGATCGCCATCATATGGGCGTGGTTTTCGGCCTTTTTCGAAAAGGCGTTGGTGAGCCGCGTCATGCGGCGATTGCCCATGCGGATTGAGAGATTGCTGCGCTCTACGAAGCTCGTAGAGACGTGGCGGGCGTCCGGGTTGCCTTCAATCCGCTTGCCAATCGCGCCAGTGCATACTGCCGGACTGTAGCGGCGCTGGCCTTCCGGCGATTCGCCGTACACCTTTACGAGCATCGCGTAATCGACATCGCCGCCAAATCCGGCCTCAATCGCTTCGATGTATGGCCTATGGCCGTCGCTTGTGATTTGCACGCGCGAGGCAAGGCGGGGCGCGAGATCATCGATGAAGGTCATGGCCGCTTCGCTATCGCGTCCACCGACGTAGTATGAAACGACGAGCTTCGTATCGGCATCGAGACCAACCCACGTCCAGATGTCGCCGGAACCGGCTGGCGCGGCCTTCGCGCCCGCTACGGTCTTTTGCTTGCAGTAAGAAAATCCCCAGCACTCATCGAGCTGCACGCGCTTGCACGGCAGATTTACGAGCGTGCGATCCATGTACGCGGAGAACGCCTGACCGGCATCCTCAAGCAGCTTGATTAGCGTGGTCCGGCTGACCCCGGTGAGCCGGGTCATGGCACGGAGAGAGATGCCTTCGGCCATCATCTGGAGGGCTTGGGCGCGTTTCTCGGTGGGCAGCTTGTTCATGCCATTAAACTGGCATTTTTATGCTTGAGTGTCAAGCATATCTTTATTGTTTGTGGCGGAAAGACTCCCGTTAGCTGATTTTTCATGCTCCCATGTGATTGCGGCCGGGAGAGATTGACTTATATGTCAATCCAAGGTGAAATTCTAGACCGGGTGGCCCGACAGATGCTGTTCCCGCTCATCCCAAAAGCAGCCGGTGCGATCATCAGGCGCGCAATGTTTGTCGAGGAACGCCTTTGGAATGCGCTTATCTCGCCAGAGGGCGATGTAGATTGGGATGACCGAATAGGCCGGTTAAGAGCGGACTTGGAGGTATTTGTGATCGAAGAATATCTCGACCCGAAATATCTGTTTCTCTTGTATCCCGCGCATGATGCTGTTTGGGAAATCAGAAGCGTGCGCGATGAACCGTCAATTCGCGTTCTTGGACTATTCCCGGAATTGGACATCTTTGTCTCAACAAATTACGCGCTACGAGAAGATTTAGGAGGATGGCAATCGCGAGAATGGAAATTGGTCAAACGTGCTGCGAAAGCCGCTTGGCGAAGATTATTTGACCCTTACAAGCCAAAACTCTCAACCATTCCAAGCGACGTATTCTCGGGAGCGACAAATGGAAACTACTACAAAGCGCGAGCCTAAATCCGCACGAGATATTGCTTATTACACACAGCGATATCGCAATCGCGTGTTTGCAAAGCTGGTTTCATTCGTAGCGGACCAACTTGAGAAGGGCGGCCTTACGAAGAAGGATATTGCGGAGCGGTTGAAGAAAGACCCCGCACAAATCACGCGCTGGCTCAGCCAACCTGGAAATATGACACTAGACACGATAAGCGCACTAGCACTTGCGTTTGACGCGGAAGCGGAACCGCCGGATTTTGTGCTATTTGAAGATCGAACCGTCCCGAATTTTATTCATCCTTTGATTGCGCGCGTGACACAAACCAAGGTAGCAGCACCTAAATTGGAGGCGTTTCCAAATTCGCCGTCGCAACCAATTGCCGGCGCAAACTCAAATGAGTGGCGCGTTGTGGTGGGCGGATCATGACAATTCAAGCAGTTGGCTTTTTTTGTGAAGATGTTCGAGCGGAAAGAGAGAGCTTGTTTTCAATAATTGGCGTTATGCCAGAAACGGCAAACTTGAATGAGTTTGTCCCCGGG
The DNA here is from genome assembly GCA_035567755.1 of Rhizomicrobium sp. Lineage (GTDB taxonomy): Bacteria > Pseudomonadota > Alphaproteobacteria > Micropepsales > Micropepsaceae > Rhizomicrobium. Next base: position 9,807 of record DATMPH010000013.1, on the reverse strand, counting down.
CGAACCATATTGCCTAGGCTTGCCCTTTATATTCGCGTGCATTTCGATTTAGACGATATAATTAGTTCGATATCTTTGCGGTTACAAATGCCGGGAAATGCTCAGATTGTTGATGTTGGTGCGATTGATGATTCTATCATTAGGGCATCGTTTGAAAATGGCCGGAAAGCTAATTCACCTATGGGAAGTGTATTTATGCGCATCGACATGTCCCCGTTCCCAATTCCCGCGCTTGGGTGGCTCAAGGCATTTCTGTCAGTTGATGGCCGAGAAATGCTAGTTGCGATACTCAGATTCGCAACGGGTGAAGCAAGTAACCCGGGGCTGGAAATTACACGCCACGTCACGGCTCCCATCGCTTCTGAGCGGCCTTCTTAGCTATCTCGCGGCGGCGCTCTGGCGACAACTTGGCGGCACGTGCTTTGCCGCCCTTGAGCCCCCCCTTGCGTGCGAATTCGTATGCCGGGTTGGCAGGTTCCTTTTCGGGCCCTACATCCTCAACCTGCCCGGTCAGAATGTCCCCTATGAGCTTGCCGCGCTGCACAATGTCGGTCGGACGCTTGAGTCGCTTGGTTGCCATGCTCGCAATATGCCATCAGGCGCGGCAGGATGCGAGCGGCGCTTAGGCGCGCGGATTTTCGAACTGTACCACTACCTACCCCCGGCCTCGCTTGACCGGGCGGGCCGCGTAAGTATATTGCCCGGCCTTCGCGGGCTGGCGCTCCGGGCTGGCGGCCGGCCGGTGGAAATCTGAGGAATTTGGCGATGTTTGCGGTTATCCGCAGCGGCGGAAAGCAGTATCGGGTTGCCCAGGATGACGTCCTGACGGTCGAAAGGCTCGACGGTGACGTCGGCGCCACGCTCAAGCTCGAGGACGTCCTGCTCCTAGGCGGCGACAAGCCGAAGACCGGGGCGCCGCTGATCGCGGGGGCCGTGGTTCACGCGGAGATCGTTGAGCATGGCCGTGGCGAGAAGGTCGTCGCCTTCAAGAAGAAGCGGCGCAAGAACACCCATCGCAAGCGCGGGCATCGCCAACACTATACCAAGCTCAAGATCACTGGGATCGACGCGGGCGGAAAAGAGGCGGGCTGATGGCTCACAAAAAGGCAGGCGGTTCCTCGCGCAACGGGCGCGACTCTCCGGGCCAGCGGCTCGGGGTGAAGAAATTCGGTGGCGAAGCGATTGGCGCCGGCAACATCATCGTCCGTCAGCGCGGGACGAAATTCTTTGCCGGAGAGAATGTGGGCACCGGCAAGGATCACACCCTGTTCGCGCTCCGCGACGGCAAGGTGACCTATCATCAGGGCTTCAAGCGCCGCACCTATATTTCGGTGCGTACGGGCGAGCCCGAGGGCGCGGCCTAGCAGTCGAATCGCACGATCCGCCGTTGATCAGGCGGCACACGGGTTCGCGAGGGAGATGGCCCGCCATCTCCCTTTTTCATTTTCGCATCGCGCCGGTGCATGATGGCGCCTCGCCGTTTCGTGGAAACCGTTCTTGAAGTTTCTTGACACAGCCAAGGTGCAGATCGTGAGCGGCGCGGGCGGAAATGGCTGCGTGTCGTTCCGGCGTGAGAAATTCATCGAATTCGGCGGGCCCAATGGCGGCGATGGCGGGCGTGGCGGCGACGTGTGGGCGGAAGCGGTCGAGAACCTCAACACGCTGATCGACTATCGCTACCAGCAGCATGTGAAGGCGAAGAACGGACAGCACGGCATGGGTCGCGAGATGACCGGCGCGAATGGCGCCGATGCCATCCTTCGCGTGCCCGTCGGCACCGCGATCTATGAAGAAGACGGCGAAACGCCCATTTGCGATCTCGTCTTACCGGGGGAGCGCGTTCTGCTGCTCAAAGGCGGTAGAGGCGGGTTCGGCAATGCGCATTTCAAGAGCGCTACCAACCGCGCACCGCGCCGCGCCAATCCGGGCCAACCCGCGGAAGAAAAGGCGATCGTGCTGCAATTGAAGCTGATTGCCGACGCGGGTCTCATCGGTCTGCCCAATGCGGGCAAGTCCACCTTTCTTTCCCGTGTCTCGCAGGCGCGTCCGAAAATCGCCGGCTATCCGTTCACCACGCTGGCGCCGCAGCTTGGAATGGTGCGCAGCGACCAGGTTGATTTTGTGCTCGCCGATCTTCCGGGGCTGATCGAAGGTGCGCATGAAGGCGCGGGTCTTGGCGACCGTTTCCTCGGCCATGCCGAGCGCTGCGCCGTCGTCCTGCATGTGGTTGACGGGACTGAAAGCGCAATCGTGAAGGCCTATCGTGCGATCCGCCGCGAACTTGTGGCTTATGGTCATGGCCTTGCCGACAAGCCGGAGATCGTCGCCCTGAACAAGATCGACGCGATTTCGCCTGCGTTGCTCACACGCAAGAAAGCGGCACTTGAAAAAGCAACCGGCAAGGACGTTCTGCTGATGTCCGGAGTGAGCGGAGACGGCATTCGCGAGGTCGTGCGCGCTTTGGCTGGCGCAGTCCAAACGCAGAGGACGCGACGAAAAACGGCAGAACCCGTGTGTGCATGGTCGCCGTGAGAACGAGTCCTTCCGGCGCGAACTGGATCAAGCCCCCCGGTCCGGTCGCGCCCGGGCTGCGCATCGGTCTTCTCGGCGGCTCGTTCAATCCCGCCCATGAAGGCCATCTCCACATCAGCCTCGTTGCGATGAAGAGGCTTGGCCTCGACTATGTGTGGTGGCTCGTCGCGCCCCAAAATCCCCTGAAACCGATCAGCGATATGGCGGCATTGTCCGAACGGGTTCTCGGCGCACGGGAGATCGCCCGCGGGCAGCCGCGCATTTGCGTGACGGATATCGAAGCTGCGTTGGGCACGCGCTACACAGTGGACACGATCGGCCGCTTGAAGCGGCATTTTCCGCAACTGCGTTTTGTCTGGCTGATGGGCAGCGACAATCTTGAGACGTTCCATCGCTGGCGCAACTGGGAGACGCTGGCGCGGCGGATTCCCATTGCGGTCGTGATGCGGCCGGGAACCACGCTCGCGCCTTTAAGCGCCAGGGCCGCGCAATTTTTTGCCGCAAGAAGGGTCCGCATGGCACGGCAACTCGCGGAAACTACGCCGCCCGCCCTCGTCATTCTCGATGCGCGGCGCAATCCCGCGAGCGCCACCGAAATCCGGGCGCGAGGTCTTGGTCGGCGCGATTGCGGTATGGTAGAGTGACACTCGCAACCACGGAGGCGTGCGGTCATTCGGCTGGTGACACCGGGAAAGATATCGGCGGCCCGCGCGTTTTTCGTTCAACCCGAAAACGGAGGATCGCATTCTGACCCGTAAGACGACCGGCGCGTCGCGTGCGCCGACGAAAGCTGCGCCGATGCGCGCACACCATTCCGGGGAGCAGCCGCTCCTGTCCCGAATCCTGATTTCCCTCGACGACGACAAGGCGGAAGACGTGGTGACGATCGACCTCGAAGGCCGTTCGTCGCTCGCCGACGCGATCGTCATCGCCAGTGGACGTTCGCAGCGCCACGTCAGCGCGATCGCAGAACATCTGGCGCGCCGACTCAAGGAGGCCGGCTACGGTACGCGGCCCGTCGACGGGCTGGCCTCGGGCGACTGGGTGCTTGTCGATGCGGTTGATGTCATCGTTCATATCTTCCGCCCCGAGGTTCGCGCCTATTACGATCTCGAAGGTATGTGGTCGGTCGAAGAGCCCGGCCGCGCAGTCGCAAACTGACCCAGACCGTTTCGGATGCGAATTGCGATCCTTGCAGCAGGCCTTGCGCGCGGCACGCCGCAGAACGCTCTGGTCGACGAGTATCTGACACGCGCGCGTGCAATCGGCCGCCAGCAGGGCGTCGTGGCGCTATCGGTTGAGGAAGTTGCGGTCTCCAGGCTGAGGGAGGCGCGCGCGCGTATCGCCGAGGAAGGCGAAAAACTCGCGGGGCGCATTCCCGCCGGCGCCCACATCATTGCGCTCGACGCGCGCGGCAAGGGAATGACCAGCGAAGCCTTCGCCGAGATGCTGGGCGCGATGCGCGATGCCGGCGCACGCGATCTCGCGTTTCTGATCGGCGGCCCGGATGGGCTCGATCTCGGGCCGGGAGTGAAGCCTGGACGAAGCCTGGCCTTCGGGCCGCAAACCTGGCCTCACCTTCTGGTGCGGACGATGCTCGCGGAGCAGATCTATCGCGCCCTGACCATTCTCGGCGGCCATCCTTATCACCGCGCCTGAATACGCTTCCACACATCGTCCAAACGCACGCGCGAATTCCATTTGCTGCGCGGGAACCCGGCCTGTATAAACCCGCCCGCTCGTCGATGGGCCGCTCGCATTCAGGGGAGTATCCATGGGTATCGAACTTCCGCCCGGCTATAAGCCGTCGGATAGCGAGTCGTTCATGAACGAGCGGCAGCGCGAGTATTTCCGCCGCAAATTGCTGCGCTGGAAAGACGAGATCCTCCGCGAGAGCCGCGGGACGATCCAGAACCTTCAGGCCGAGACGGTATCAAATGCCGATCTGGCGGATCGCGCCGCCACCGAATCCGAACGCCAGCTCGAACTGCGCACTCGCGACCGCCAACGCAAGCTGATCGCCAAGATCGACGCAGCGATCCGTCGTCTCGAAGACGGTTCATACGGATTTTGCGAAGAAACCGGAGAGCCGATTTCACTCAAACGCCTCGACGCACGCCCGATCGCCACCCTTTCCATCGAGGCGCAGGAGCGCCACGAGCGCCGCGAGCGGGTTTACCGCGACGACTGACGCGCGCGCTTGGGCTTCACGCGTCGCCGAGATAGGCGGTCTCACCATGTAGCGCAGTATCCAGGCCGCTGACCTCCGCGGCCTGGTCGACTTTCACCGGCGTAACCCGGTCGATCAGCCACAGCATCGCGTAGGTGAATCCAAAGGCCCAGACGGACGACAGCGCGATCGCGGCGACCTGCTTGCCGAAAAAGGCAGTATTGCCGGCCATGAGACCGTCTGCGCCGTGCGGATTGAAAGCGGTCGTTGCAAAGACGCCAAGGAGAACGATGCCGAGCGCGCCGCCAACGCCGTGCACGCCCCACACGTCGAGCGCGTCGTCCCAACGCAGCCGGTTTTTCAATGCCACCGCAAAATAGCAGACGCCGCCCGATGCAATGCCGATGATCACCGCCGACAAGGGTGAGACATAGCCCGCTGCGGGCGTGATCGTGGCGAGGCCAGCAACGGCGCCGGTCAGGAGGCCGACAAAGGTGGGCCGTTTCTCGAGCCACCAGCCGACAGCCATCCACGTGATCGCCGCAAATGAAGCTGCGACGTCAGTGTTCAGGAACGCGACGGCGGTTACGGAGTCAACCTGGAACTCGCTGCCCGCATTGAAACCATACCAACCGAACCACAACAGTCCCGTGCCCAGCGCGACGAGCGGAACGTTATGCGCGCCCGTATCAACAACATGGCGGCGGCCCACGTAGAGAACGGAAGCAAGGGCTGCGAGTCCTGCCGTATTATGCACCACAATGCCGCCTGCAAAATCGAGCACGCCCCAGCTTTGCAACAGGCCGCCGCCCCACAGCATGTGCACGAACGGGAAATAGACGAACAAAAGCCACAAGGTGAGAAAAGCCATATAAGCCTTGAACGTCACCCGATTGGCGAAGGCTCCCGTGATCAGCGCCGGCGTGATGATCGCGAACATCATCTGATAGGCGACGTGGACGAGGAGGGGAATTCCGGGAGTGGGCGACGGCGTCGCCAGAGTCACGCCGCGCAAAAAAGCCATGTCGAGATTGCCGATGACACCACCCGCACCACCCGAGAAGCAAAGCGAATAACCAACCGCATACCAGAGCACGGTGGTCCAGCCCATCGACACGAAGGACTGCATCATGATGGCGAGCACGTTGCGCCGGCTGACGAGTCCGCCATAAAAAAAGGCGAGCCCCGGAGTCATCAGCATGACGAGGCTGCTGCAAAGCAGCATGAAGCCCGTATTGCCGGTATCGATATGCGGCATTGTTTCCCCCCTGCGCGGTGTCCGGTAGAGACGTCCCCGAGACTAAGCAGATAAGGCGTAATTCTAGTGCAGTCCGCGAATTGGCACCATGGGGTCCGGTCGGGCGAGCCTCCACAGACAATTGCGGGGCCGCCGGAATGAGCTAGACTTGTTTCGGTGGTGGCGTCTCGCTTCGGCGACAGGGAAGGAATTTAGAGTGAAGGCCGCTCTGACCTGGGTGATCGCGTGTCTGATTGTTGCAGGCCCTGCGTGGGGCGGGAACGTTCCGGCCTGGCGTGGCGATGCCGGAAACGCCCAGCACATTGCCAAAGCTCCGGCAGCCGGTCAGGCATTGGCGAAATTTCACTGGCAAATGCCGGTCGACCTTGCGCCGCGGGTCCATCGCAAGCCACAAGGCGAAATACTGATCCACTACGCTTCGCCCATGATCACGGCAAAGAACACGGTTCTCGTTCCGGTAAAAACGACGGCAAATGGCGCCTTCGAGATCGACGCTGTCAAAGGTGCGACGGGGAGCAAAGTCTGGAAGCAAACGACGGACTACTTGCTGCCGCCCTATGACTGGCTGCCGCCGTTGCCGGCGCATCTGACAAAGCAGAACCGCCTCTACTTTGCCGGCGCAGGGGGCACGGTTTACTTCCGCGACACGCCGGATTCAAAGACGGGCAACAGCGGACAGCTCGCCTTCTTCGGCATTTCCAATTACCAGCAGAACAAACGCGTCTATAATCAAAATGTCATGATCGACACGCCGATCACCGCCGACGAGCAGGGGAACATCTATTTCGGTTTTGTCGTACTGGGCTCTACGCCGCTGGGCCTCAAGAGCGGTATTGCAAGGATGGATTCGAGCGGCAACGGTATCTGGATCAGTGCGGGCGATGCCGCGAACGATCAGGAAATCTCGCAGGTCGCCATGAACTGCGCACCCGCGATTTCCGCCGACGGTTCGACAATATACATCACGGTCAGTGATAGCGCTTCCGGATATCTTGTGGGATTGGACTCGACCACCCTTGCGCCCAAATATCGGGCGCGGCTGCTCGATCCCGTCGACAAACAAGTCGCGGGAATTAGCGACGATTCTTCCGCGGCGCCGACGATCGGACCGGACGGCCAGGTCTTTTATGGCGTACTCGAATCATCCCCGCACAATTGCCGTGGCTGGATGCTGCAGTTCTCACCCGATCTGGCGACGGAAGGCACGCCCGGTTCGTTTGGCTGGGACGACACGGTTTCGATAGTGCCGCGCGGGGACACACGACCTGGAACGGTCCACGACTACTACCTGATGTCGAAATACAACAATTACATCGACTGCGACAATGGCGACGGGCACAACGAGATCGCCATCCTCAATCCGAGGAAGACCCAGCAGGATCATTACAGCAGCGCCACCGTCATGAAGGAAGTCGAGACGATACTCGATCCGCACCAGGTGTCCGGCGAGCCGCAGGGCGCGGTGTATGAATGGTGCATCAACACCGCCGTTGTCGATCGCGACAACAAATCGGTGATCGCCAACGCCGAAGACGGCTACACCTATCGATGGGATCTGACGACCAACACGTTCAGCGAGATGCTTAATCTCAATCAGCCGATCGGAGAGGCCTACACGCCGACGCTCATCGGTCCGGACGGCACCATCTACGCCATCAACGATGCGACGCTTTATGCGATCGGGAATTAGGCCGACATAGCGCGTCGCAAGAGTCCTTCACCGACTCCGACTGCCGAACGTCTTGGGCACGTTCGGGCGTCCCGCGCGCTGGAGGCGGCGTCTGGCACGAAGGGGTTTCTGTTCCTGTTCCAGACCCGCGGGCGATGATGGAGAGACCTCCGTCGAAATCGTGCGCATGGCGTCGTCGACCGCGAGGTCGACCTGCGATTGGCGCGCGAACGGGTCGTCCGCAATCGCAAGTTCGGTCGCCTGCAGCCGCTTGATCTCGTCGCGCAGGCGCGCCGCCGTTTCGAATTCGAGATCCGCCGCCGCCTCGCGCATCTGTTTTTCGAGGCCGGCGATGTGGGCGCGGATATTGTGGCCGATGAAGGCGCGGCCTTCTTCGGCCATACCGGCATCGACGGTGACATGGTCCCGCTCATAGATCGATCCCATGATGTCGGCAATGCTCTTGCGGATGCTGGCGGGGGTGATTCCGTTGGCGACATTGAAGGTGGTCTGTTTCTCGCGCCGGCGGGAGGTTTCCGCCATGGCGCGCTCCATCGAGCCTGTGATCTTGTCGGCGTACAGAATCACCTTGCCATCCACGTTGCGCGCCGCGCGGCCGATGGTCTGGATCAGCGACGTCTCGCTGCGCAGGAAGCCTTCCTTGTCGGCGTCGAGGATCGCCACCAGCGCGCACTCCGGGATGTCGAGGCCTTCGCGCAAGAGATTGATACCGATCAGCACGTCGAAGGCACCAAGGCGCAAGTCGCGGATGATCTCGATGCGCTCCAGCGTCTCGATATCGGAATGCATGTAGCGCACGCGAATACCCTGCTCGTGCATGTACTCGGTCAAATCCTCCGCCATGCGCTTGGTGAGCGTGGTCACGAGGGTGCGGTAACCGGCGCGCGCAACCGTGCGCACCTCATCGATGAGGTCGTCAACCTGGCTTTTGGCTGGACGCACCTCAACCTGCGGATCGGTAAGGCCAGTGGGCCGAATCACTTGCTCAACGAATACGCCATCGGTCTGCTCCATCTCCCACGAGCCCGGAGTGGCCGATACGTAGAGCGTCTGCGGACGCATGGCGTCCCACTCCTCGAATCGCAGGGGTCGGTTATCCATGCAGGAGGGCAGACGGAAACCATACTCGGCGAGCGTCGCCTTGCGGCGATAGTCCCCGCGGAACATGCCGCCGATCTGCGGCACGGTGACGTGGCTCTCGTCGACGAATACCAGCGCGTCATCCGGCAGGTACTCAAAGAGCGTCGGCGGGGGTTCGCCAGGCTGGCGTCCCGTAAGATAGCGCGAGTAGTTCTCGATGCCCGCGCAGGAGCCTGTGGCCTCCATCATCTCCATGTCGAAGATGGTGCGCTGCTCCAGCCGTTGCGCCTCCAGCAGTCGGCCGGAACTGTTGAGCTCTTCAAGGCGCTCTTTGAGTTCGCTCTTGATCGCCTTCAGCGCCTGCTGCAGCGTCGGCTTGGGTGTCACATAGTGCGAGTTGGCGTAGACCTTGATCAGCTTGAGATCGTCCGCTTTCTGCCCGGTGAGCGGATCGAACTCGGTTATCGATTCCACCTCGTCACCGAAGAGCGAGATGCGCCAGGCTCTGTCCTCAAGGTGGGCCGGGAACAACTCGACCGTGTCGCCGCGCACGCGGAAGGAGCCGCGGATGAAGTTGGTGTCGCTGCGCCGGTAATGCAGTGCGACAAGGTCGGCTAGCAGCTGGCGCTGCTCGAGGCGCTCTCCCACTTGCACCGTGAAAGTCATGGCGGTGTAGGTCTCAACCGAGCCTATGCCGTAGATGCACGACACACTGGCGACGATGATCACATCGTCGCGCTCCAGCAGCGAACGTGTTGCCGCATGGCGCATGCGATCGATCTGCTCGTTGATGGACGATTCCTTTTCAATGTAGGTATCGGTACGCGGCACGTAGGCTTCCGGTTGGTAATAGTCATAGTAGGAGACGAAGTACTCGACGGCGTTGTTGGGAAAGAAGCTTTTGAACTCGCCGTAGAGTTGGGCCGCCAGGGTCTTGTTGGGGGCGAGCACCAAGGCCGGTCGACTGGTGCGCGCGATCACCTGCGCCATGGTGTAAGTCTTGCCTGAACCGGTGACGCCGAGCAGAACTTGGTTGCGCTCGTGTGCGGCGATAGCCTTGACCAGCTCCTCGATGGC
>DATMPH010000012.1:0-77761 GCA_035567755.1 Rhizomicrobium sp. | reverse complement strand
ACGGCGCGTCCGGCCCTGATGGAATGCGAGAGGCAGTTCGCCCGGCTCGAAGAGCAGCGCAATCACGGTGCGCAGGACGCGGCTGTCGAAACTGACGATCTCCTCGAAGAGATCGTGTAGAAGCTTGAGCAGCGAGCGCCTGTGCGCATCCCGCTCCTGGCCGCAAACTGCGCAATACGCGCCGATCTCGGGTGCGCCGCAGTTGCGGCAATTCGTGGTTTTCGCACCCCGCTCGGCCAGTGCCGAAGCCGCAATCTCGACAGCAGCCGCACCCCCCAGCTCCGCAATCGCCCCAAAATCGTCCGTCATCGGTCACGCCACAGTGAAATTCACAAGGAGACGGTGAGGCAGTGAAAATTGTTGCGCGCGACAGACGCGCCATCTTGTTCTCACCGTCTCACTGTCTCCCTGTAAAAAGTTTTTCAACGGCCTATAGCAGCATTGCGGCGGGGTCTTCGACGAACCGGCGGAAAAAGCCGAGAAACCGCGCGCCGGTTGCGCCGTCGATTACGCGGTGGTCGCAGGACATCGTCACCGTCATCATGTTGGCCGCCTCGATCCTGCCATCGCGAACGATCGCACGCTGTTCGGCTGCCCCGACCGCAATGATGGCGGCGTGGGGCGGATTGATGATGGCGGTGAAATCCTTGATGCCGAACATGCCTAAATTCGAGATTGCGAAACTGCCGCCTTCATATTCCTGCGGCTTCAGTTTCCTCGCGCGCGCGCGCTCCGCCAGTGACTTCACCTCGTTCGAAATCGCGGCAAGACCCTTTTCATCGGCGCGATAGACGATCGGCGTGATGAGGCCGAAATTCAGCGCAACCGCCACCCCGACATCCGCGTGGCGATGCCTCAGGATCGCAGTGTCGGTCCAGCTCGCATTGACTTCGGGCACGCGCAGCAAGGCGAGCGCCGAAGCCTTGACCACAAAATCGTTGACCGAAAGCTTGTAGCTGCTTTCGCCCTTGGGAGAGGCCGCGTTGAGTCGCGTGCGCAGGGCAAGCAATTCGTCGATGTGGCAATCAACCGTGAGGTAATAATGCGGGATGAGAGTCTTGGCTGACAGCAATCGGCGCGCGATGGATTTGCGCATCGCGTCGTGCGGCACTTCCTCGTAATCTTCCGGTTTGTAAAACAGCCTCGCATCGGCGAGCGGCGCCAGTCCGGGCACGGAAGGCGCCAGCGCGGGTTGTGACGGTTGTGCCTTTGTTTGCACCGCGCCGGGCTCCTGCGGCGCCGGCGGCTTCGCCTCGGCCGCTTCGACATCCGCCTTGACTATGCGTCCGCGCGGACCGGAGCCTTTGATTGCGCTGATATCGATTTGCGCCTGCTGCGCCATGCGGCGCGCCAGCGGCGACGCGAATACGCACTCGTTCCCGGCACTCACGCTCTCGGCGGGCGCCTCGGCCGCCAGCGCCTCCCGGATGGAGGACATTGCCGACGCGATGTCCTGGTGCTGCGGTTCGGACGCGCGCATTTCGCCGCTGGGCGCTTCGCCATTTTTTGGCTTGACCGCCGATGATGTTGCCGATGCCGGCGGAACTGCGGATGATTCCTCGCCGTCGCCCAGAAGCAGCGCAATCGGCTGATTGACCTTCACGCCTTCGGTGCCTTCGGGCACGAGAATTTTTCCTATCCGCCCCTCGTCGACGGCCTCGAATTCCATCGTCGCCTTGTCGGTCTCGATCTCGGCGAGGAGATCGCCAGAGCGCACCTCATCGCCCTCCTTGACGAGCCAGCGCGCGAGCTTGCCCTCCTCCATGGTCGGCGAAAGCGCAGGCATGAGAATCTGCGTCGGCATTTCAACTCCCGTTTCCGAGGGATTCGAGTTCGGAAATATGCTGTTCCCAGTTACGTCCGTCGAATTCCATCGTCAGCACCGAGTGAAACTCTTCCGCGTTCATGCAGCGGAAATTCACGCTGTATCCTTCCGGATGGGAACGCGGCACGTAAAACGACTTGATCCCGCATACCGAACAGAACTTGTGCTTCGCAGTTTCTGTATTGAACACGTATGTCGTGAGTTGATCTCTGCCCCCAAGCAGGCGGAATCGCGATTTGGGCACGATGAAGTGGAGATAACCCGTCATATGGCAAATCGAGCAATTGCAGGCCTGCACTTCGATCTCGTTGGCCACGAGAACTTCGAACCGGACGGCGCCGCAATGGCAGCCGCCTTTCCTCCAGATCAATCCTTTCTTGACCATCGCGGCATCATTCGCGGTAGAGAACCGTTTTGGCGGCGGCGAGCACCTCGTCGATCGTTGGCAAGGCAAGCTTCTCCAGATTCGCGGCGTAGGGCATCGGCACATCCTTGCCCGTGACCTTCAAGGGCGGTGCATCGAGATAGTCGAAGATCAGCTCCACAACCCGGGAACCGATCTCCGCGCCGATCGAGCAAACGGGCCAGCCCTGTTCCACGGTAACCAAACGGTTCGTTTTCTTCACGGAGCCGACGATGGTTTCAATATCGAGCGGCCTCAGCGTGCGCAGGTCGATCACTTCCGCGTCTATGCCATCTTCGGCCAATTTTTCCGCCGCCTCGATGATCAGCGCCACGCTGATGGAGTGGGCGACAAGCGTGATGTCCCTGCCTTCCTTGACGATGCGGGCTTTGCCGATCGGAACGATGTAGTCATCGATCTTCGGGACCGGGAACGTCCTGCCATAGACAATCTCGTTCTCCAGAAAAATGACGGGGTTGGGATCGCGTATTGCCGATTTGAGGAGCCCCTTGGCGTCCGCGGCGAAATAGGGCGACACCACCTTGAGACCGGGTATGTGCGCGTACCACGCGGCGTAGTCCTGGCTGTGCTGGGCCGCCACGCGCGCGGCAGCGCCATTGGGCCCGCGAAATACGATCGGACAGCTCATCTGCCCACCCGACATGTAACGTGTCTTCGCGGCGGAATTGATGATCTGGTCCATGGCCTGCATGGCGAAGTTCATCGTCATAAATTCGACGATCGGTCGCAGTCCGCTGAATGCCGCGCCGATCGCAAGTCCCGTAAAGCCGTGTTCGGTGATTGGAGTATCGACAACCCGCCTGGCGCCGAATTCTTCCAGAAGGCCCTGGCTCACCTTGTACGCGCCCTGATACTCGGCAACCTCCTCGCCGATCAGAAAGACAAGGGGATCGCGTCGCATTTCCTCGGCCATGGCATCGCGCAACGCCTCGCGCACCGTCATGTTCACGACCTCAACCCCGGGGGGTAGCTGAGGTTCGACAGGCTGCACTGGAGGGGATTTTCCGGGTTGCGCCGCAGGACGCTCTTCTCGCGCCCGCGCCGGGGATTGCTTCGATTGCACTGCCGGCATGGCGGGGCGTTCGGGTTGTTTCGCCGCCTTCTCTTCTGCAGGACGCGGTTGCGGCCTCGCCGGCCGCACAGGCCGGCCGCCGTTATCTGCCTGTTCGAGTTCGGCAATCGGCTGATTGACTTTCACGCCCTCGGTCCCTTCGGCAACGAGAAGCTTTCCTATTCGCCCCTCATCGACGGCTTCGAATTCCATCGTCGCCTTGTCGGTCTCTATCTCCGCAAGCAGGTCGCCCGAGCGCACCTGGTCGCCTTCCTTCACCAGCCATTTCGCAAGCTTGCCCTCCTCCATGGTGGGCGACAGCGCGGGCATGAGAATCTGAATTGACATGCGGCCTCAGGCAAGCACATCCGTGTAGAGCTCCGAGGCCGGGGGTTCAGGACTCTCGGTGGCAAATTCCGCGGCCATGTTCACGACTTGCCGCGTCTGCTTGTCGATCGCCTTGAGCTCTTCGTCAGTTGCGATGCCGCGCGCGACCAGCCGCTGTCCATAATGTTCGATCGGATCGCGCTTTTCGCGCACATTCTGGACCTCCTCGCGCGTGCGATATTTCGCGGGATCGGACATCGAATGACCGCGATAGCGGTAGGTCTTCATTTCAAGAATGATCGGCCCCTTGCCGGCGCGCGCCCACTGCACTCCCCGCCGGCCCGCTGCCAGCACAGCGTCGACGTCCATGCCGTCCACCTCGTCGCCCGGAATGTTGAACGACGCGCCGCGCCGCGACAGTTGCGCCTGCGCGCTCGATCTCTCCACGCTCGTCCCCATCGCGTATTGATTGTTTTCGATCACATAGACGACAGGCAGCTTCCACAGCTCCGCCATATTGAAGGCTTCGTACACCTGACCCTGATTGGCGGCGCCATCCCCGAAATAAGTCAGCGTCACCGCGTGATTGTCGCGGTAGCGGTTGGCAAAGGCGAGACCGGTTCCGATCGGCACCTGCGCGCCAACGATGCCATGTCCGCCGAAGAAATTCTTCTCGCGGCTGAACATGTGCATCGAGCCGCCCTTTCCCCTGGAATAGCCGGCGAACCGCCCGGTGAGTTCCGCCATCACGCCCTTCGGATCCATACCGGTCGCGAGCATGTGGCCGTGATCGCGGTAGGCCGTGATCACCTGGTCGCCAGGCTGCAGCGCCGCCTGCATGCCGACGACCACCGCTTCCTGTCCGATGTAGAGGTGGCAGAAGCCGCCGATCAGGCCCATGCCATAGAGCTGGCCCGCCTTTTCTTCGAAACGACGGATGAGCAGCATATCGGCATAGAGTTTCGTGGCCAGCGCCGTCTCGGGCGCTTCCGCGCCCGCGCCGCTCACCTCCACTTTACTCGCCGCGGCCATCGTGAATTGCTCGCCTCGCCAAACCTGACCCGTTGTCGCAAGGGCTCCCGGCTTTGGCAAGCCACGGACGATTCCGGCCGCAACTACAATGAGGCAGGCACGGATCAGCGGCTATCGATGGTCGCGGGGAACTGCAATCTGGCCAGGCGTGCTGTCGAGCATCTGGCCACGCGCGATCTCTTCGACGAGATCGCGATCTTCGGTTCCGCTGCGAAGCAGCCGGATGCGGCGCTCGAGGCGCGCACGCTCATCGGACAGAGAGGTCAGCCGCTCCTGCTGGACCGAGAGACGCGCCCGCACATCGGCAAGCGCGAGCAGCCCCCGCGTTCCCCACAGCGCGTAGTAGCCGAAATAGGCGATCGCCACTGCGGAGATCGCTGGTATCACAAGAATGCCAAAGAAGCGTGTCACGCTGCGTCTGATTCGCATACCGCCTACGAATCATAGACCGATTCGTGACGTCAAGAGAAAAGTCGCAGCTATCGCCGAATTGCATTTCGTCCGGCGTAAATTGCCTGGTCATCGAGTTGCTCTTCGATGCGCAGCAGCTGGTTGTATTTGCAAAGCCGGTCGGACCTTGAAAGCGATCCGGTCTTGATGAGCCCGCAATTGGTGGCGACTGCCAGATCGGCGATCGTTGTGTCCTCGGTTTCGCCGGAACGATGGGAAATCACCACCCGATATGCGGCTCGATGCGCCGCATCCACGGTCTCAAGTGTTTCGCTCAGGGTTCCGATTTGATTGAACTTTACCAGAATCGCGTTGGCCACGCCCTCGGCGACGCCGCGCAGCAGGCGATCCTTGTTCGTCACGAATATATCGTCGCCGACGAGCTGCACGCGGCTGCCCAACGCCCGCGTCAGCGCCGACCACCCGGCCCAATCGTCTTCCGCCATCCCGTCTTCGATCGAGACGATCGGATAGCGACGGCAAAGGTCCTCGTAGAGCCGCACCATCGAATCCGCATCGAGAGCGCGGCCTTCGCCTTCAAGGTGATAGCGCCCATCCCTGAAGAATTCGGTTGAGGCCGGATCGAGCGCGAGCGCCACATCTTCGCCCGGGCGGTAGCCGGCATTCTCGATGGCGCGCATGATGAAGCCCAATGCTTCGTCGCCAGTCTTGAGCCCGGGCGCAAAACCGCCTTCGTCACCGACATTGGTGTCATGGCCGGCTTCTTTCAGCGCGGATTTCAGAGCGTGAAAGACCTCGGCGCCCATGCGCAATCCTTCACGAAACGTCGACGCGCCAAGCGGCACGATCATGAATTCCTGAAAATCGATCGCGTTATCGGCGTGGACCCCCCCGTTGACGATATTCATCATCGGCACGGGCATCACGCGGGCGCCAGGCCCGCCGAGGTATCGATAGAGAGGTTGGCCGCAGGCCGAAGCGGCGGCTTTCGCGACGGCAAGCGAGACGCCGAGGATCGCATTGGCGCCAAGGCGTCCCTTGTTCGGAGTTCCGTCGAGGGTTCTCATTGTGGAATCGATGCGGGTCTGATCCTCCGCTTCAGTTCCACCAAGCGCATCGAAGATATCTCGGTTAACGGCCTCGACCGCTTTCGTCACTCCTTTCCCTGCGTATCTGGGTTCGCCGTCGCGTCTTTCCAACGCTTCGTGGCGCCCCGTGGAAGCGCCGGAAGGCACGGCCGCACGACCCAGTGAACCGTCTTCCAGCCGGACGTCGACCTCCACGGTCGGGTTTCCCCGGCTGTCGAGAATCTCTCGCGCGCTGATGTCGATGATGGCGGTCACGCCGGGCTCCGAGGCCAGATTGTCCGCCGCCTTCTAGGAGATAGAGCGGCTGCCGGCAATGAGACCAGACAGCGGCGTATCCTGCGGCCAATCCACCTCCTGGAGGGCGGCGGCCCAAGGCGGGAAGTCTGGGCGCGGCATAGGCAAAAGGCCTTGCGCAGAATTATTGCCCAGCTGTTGTCATCGGCCACGTTGCTGTCGTAGTTGTGGCGCGCTGGCGGCTGGAATTGTCCCGACGCGACACCGAAAAAACAGAGGTCCAAAAAATGCCGGAAAAACATAAAGCTGGCGGGGCAAAAGGCCGCCTCCTCACCCCTGAACTGCAAGTAATATGGCGCAAAGAGCACCAGGGTGAGGCCAAAGGCAAATCCCCGGAGGAGAAGAAAGCACTGCGCCAAAAGCAGATGGAGAAGCTGGCTGCGATGAGCGAAAGCGAAAGAACGTCTCTGCGCGATCAGCTTCAGGCAAAATGGAATGCTCTGCCTGCCGGGAAAAAGAAAAAGCTCGAGCAGAAGATCAGCGAGCGTCGAGCCGCGAAGAAGGAAAAGAAGAAGAAAAATCACGCAGGGGGCGGCGACAAAGACTAGTTTTTTGTCTCAGGGTCGTTTTGTGCGCCCGCCCTCCACAGCAGGAAATGAGCTAAAATGCTGCCCGAATCGCGGACCTTGAAGGTCTGCGAGAAGGGGAGAGTCCTATGCTTGCGTCGCCGTCAATTCTGCTTACGGCTGCGGTCACGGTATTGGCAGTGGTCCTTTACGTGTACACGGCCATTCGCGTCGGGAATTTCCGGGAAAAACACAATATTTCGGCCCCGACGGTAACAGGACATCCGGAATTCGAGCGCGCCTACCGGGTGCAAATGAACACGCTGGAGGCAATGCCGGTGTTTCTACCGGCTCTCTGGCTGGCCTCGATCTACTTCACCAGGGTCGGACTGCTTGCCCCCGCCATCGGCCTTGTGTGGATCGTGGGGCGGATCGTTTACATGCAGACTTACATGGCCGACCCGTCGAAACGCGGTCTGGGTTTTGGAATCTCCGCGTTGAGTCAGATCGCGCTTCTGTTGCTGGCGATAGCCGGCATTGTAATGGCCTGGAGCGCCGCAACCGCCACGTAGCCATCCTTCCCGAGGCCTCAAACCTTCCGCGCCTTGGCGATACGGTCAATCGCCGCCAGCTCGGCGAGGAGGGACGGCAGGTCGGTGAGCTTGAGCATGTTGGGCCCGTCTGAGGGCGCATGATCGGGGTCTTGATGGGTTTCCATGAAAATGGCCGCACATCCCACGGCCACGGCGGCGCGCGCAAGGTAAGGCACCATCGCCCGCTCTCCGCCCGTGCTGTCGCCCTGCCCGCCCGGCTGCTGCACCGAATGCGTAGCATCGAACACGACCGGCGCACCAAATTGCGCCATGATCGGAAGCGCACGAAAATCTGAAACCAGCGTGTTGTAGCCAAAGCTCGCGCCGCGCTCCGTAATCAGCACATTTGGGTTTCCCGCTCCGGCGATTTTGGCAATCACATTCTTCATGTCCCACGGTGCGAGAAACTGACCCTTCTTCACATTGACGACTCTGCCCGTCGCGGCCGCCGCGAGGAGAAGATCGGTCTGCCGGCATAGAAACGCCGGTATCTGAAGGACATCGACCGCTTCGGCGACCGTTGCGCATTGCGCCCGTTCGTGGACGTCGGTGAGTACGGGAATGCCGAGCGCCTCACGGATTTCCGCCAGGATCGGGAGCGAGCGTTCGAGTCCGAGACCACGCTTGCTGCCGGCGCTCGTGCGGTTGGCCTTGTCGAAACTCGTCTTGTAAATCAGACCCATCCCCACGCGGTTTGCGATTTCCTTGAGGGCCGAGGCCATTTCGAACGCATGCTCCCGGCTTTCGAGCTGGCAGGGTCCGGCGATCAGGGCGAGCGGCCTCGCATTGCCGATTTCGACCGAAGCGACTCTGACGATGGCATTGGGAGGCGATGTCATGCTCACACCAGGCGACTCTGGTGGACCGCAGCTGCGATGAAAGACGCAAAGAGTGGATGCGGTGCAAGCGGCCGCGACTTGAGCTCGGGATGGAATTGAACGCCTATGAACCAGGGATGATCCGGTATTTCCATGATCTCCGGCAGCCGGCCGTCCGGCGACCAGCCGGAAACCACCAAACCGTGCTCTCCAAGCTGGCGCGTGTAACCGACGTTCACTTCATACCGGTGCCGGTGACGTTCGCTGATCGTGGTCGTCCCATAAACTTCGGCGACGCGGCTTCCGGGCGTAAGCACGGCGGGATACGCGCCTAGCCTCATCGTGCCGCCAAGATCGCCGCCTTCCGGGCGCGTTTCAACGGCGTTACCTTTTGTCCACTCGGTCATCAGGGCGATAACCGGGTGACGGGGGGTGGAAATCTCCGTCGATCCCGCTCCTTCCAATCCCGCGAGGTCGCGCGCGACTTCGATCACAGCCATGTGTAGACCATAGCAAATACCGAAGAACGGAACGCGCCTCTCGCGCGCAAATCTGACGGCACAGATCTTTCCTTCGGTGCCGCGTTCGCCAAATCCGCCGGGCACCAGAATGCCGTTGACGCCTTCGAGATAGACGGCCGCGTCATCGCGCTCGAAGATCTCGCTGTCGATCCATTCCATTCGTACGCGGACATTGTTGGCGAGGCCGCCATGCGTCAGCGCCTCCGACAACGATTTGTAGGAGTCCTTGACCTGCATGTACTTGCCGACGACGGCTATGCGGACGTCGCCTTCCGGATTTTTTACCCGCTCGACGACAGCCCGCCAGCGTGAAAGGTCCGGCTCGGGCGCATCCTTGATCCCGAACACGCTCAAAACCTGGGCGTCGAAGCCCTGCTCATGATAGCGAAGCGGCGCCTCGTAGATCGTGGGAAGATCGAGCGCGGGTATCACGCGTTCGGGCCGGACGTTGCAGAAGAGACCGATCTTCCTGCGCTCGTCATCGGGGATCGGCATGCTGGCCCGGCACAGGAGCACATCCGCCTGAATGCCGATCGATCGCAACTCCTTGACAGAGTGCTGCGTCGGCTTGGTTTTCAGCTCCCCCGCGGTCTCGATGTAGGGGACGAGCGTCAAATGCACGAAGGCGACGCGCTCGCGTCCCAGATCGTTGCCGAGCTGCCTGATCGCCTCGAAGAACGGAAGGCCTTCGATATCGCCGACAGTGCCTCCGATCTCGACGAGAAGAAAATCAACTTCGGACACGCCCGCAAGAATGAAATCCTTGATCGCATCGGTGACGTGCGGAATCACCTGAACGGTGCGCCCGAGATAGCCGCCGCGCCGTTCGGTCGAGATCACTTCCTGATAAATGCGTCCGGCCGTCACATTGTCGGACCGGCCCGATGAAACCGCGGTGAAGCGTTCGTAATGGCCGAGATCCAAATCCGTCTCGGTGCCGTCGTCCGTTACATAAACCTCGCCGTGCTGAAATGGACTCATCGTGCCCGGATCAACGTTGAGATAGGGGTCGAGCTTGCGTAGCCGTACGCGATAGCCGCGGGCCTGCAGAAGCGCGCCAAGAGAAGCCGACGCAAGACCCTTGCCCAGTGAGGAGACCACGCCGCCGGTGATGAAGATCAACCGCGCCATGGAATCGCAGCATAGGGAACGGACCGGGCGAACCTCAAGCACAAAAGACGCCACCTGGCGGAAAACTTCGCCCGCGGCGCAAAAGCCACGGCAAATCGCATGAGTTGAATGCCTAACCGTGCGGCGAAGGAACGACGGGAAGCTTCTGCGTGTTCGGCTGCGGCGAACTCTTGTGAACGGGCAACATCTGGGACGGCGTGCCCGGGTTGGCGTCGAGAAAAGACTGAGGCCGTCCGTGCAGCGCCAGCAATGTCAGACTGAGACTGGTTGCGAAGAACAGGACCGCGAGAATGGCTGTCGTGCGCGTCAGTGTGTCGGCGGCGCCGCGGGGCGAGAAAAGGCCGCCCAGCCCCGAACCTCCGCCGCCCATTCCGAGTGCGCCGCCTTCAGAGCGCTGCAGCAGCACGCTAATGACCATCGCGATCGAAACGAAAACCTGAATGACAATGAGCACGGACTGCATCGGTCGCCGAAATCCATGATTTCGGAGCCGCTCATAGTGCAAAGGGCGAGCGGAGGGAAGAGGAGCCCGTCGAGGTCCCAACGATTTCGGCGAATTCCCCGGCCCGCAGGCTTGCGCCGCCGACAAGCGCGCCGTCCACGTTCGGTGCTGCCAGAATTGTCGCTGCGTTCGTGGTGTTGACGGAGCCTCCGTAGAGGATGCGCAGGCGAGAGCCGTCTTCACCAAACCGTCCTTCCAGCTGTGCCCGGATGCAGGAATGCATTCGGGAGATTTCCTCCAGCGACGGCGTGCGCCCGGTCCCGATAGCCCAGATCGGTTCATAGGCCACCACGGTGGTCGTCGAATTTGCGTCCGGCGGAATGCTGCCTTCGAGCTGAGCGATGACGACGTTCTGCGCGAGCCCGCCATCATGCTGCTCGGCGGTTTCACCGATGCACACGATCGCCAACAATCCTGCGCGCCGCGCAGCTGTCGTCCTCGCCGCAACCATGGCGTCCGTCAACCTGCAGGATTGACGCCGTTCCGAATGGCCCACGATTACGGCAGTTGCTCCTGCGTCAGCCAGCATCTCGGCGCTCACGTCGCCGGTGAATGCACCTGAGGGCAGCGCGTGACAGTCCTGACCTCCGATGCCGATGCGATTCGAGGCGGCCACCACAGCGCGCGCGACAAGCGTGAAGGGCGGGAATATGAAAATATCGGCGTTCGGCCCGGTTTCGGCGACCCATTGCGCGACGGCGCAAATTTCTGCGAGGGACTCACCCACACCGTGCATTTTCCAATTGCCGGCGATCAGCGGACGCATGGTCGGAACTGCCTTGGCTTGCTGTTGCTCATTGCCCTCCCTATCATCCGCCGCTTTTTGCCGCCACCGGATCCACGCCCATGCTTCAACAGATGCGCCGCCTCTCCAAGTCCTGGATTTCATCAATATTTCTGGGGCTGCTGGCGCTCAGCTTTGGCGTTTGGGGCATAGCCGACATTTTTCGCGGCACGACCGACACAAGCGTGGCCACGGTGGGCGGTGACAAGATTTCCGCCGAAGAATTCCAGCGCGACTACCACAACTACCGCCGAAATGCAGGAACCGAACTTGGGCACGAGCTTTCCGCCGAAGAAGCGCATGCGAAAGGGCTCGACCGACAAGCCCTGCAGATCGAGATCAACCGCGCAGCCCTGGACCAGACGACCGGGCATTACGGACTCGTTGCGAGTGATGCCGAGGTATCGAGCACGATTCGCGCAATTCCCGCGTTCAGGGGACCCTTGGGTGCTTTCGACCGTACAAGCTTTGTCGAGCGAATCAGAAACGCAGGCTTTACCGAAGACAGTTTCGTCGCGCGCGAGCGGCATGACCTGGCCACCGAGCAGCTGCTCGCCGCAGTCCATGGCGGGCTCGCATTTCCCCTGGATTACGCCCGGCTTTTCTTCGATTATCTGAACGAGCGGCGCGCCGCCGAGTATGTGGTCCTGCCGAAGGAAGCGACCGGATCTCCGCCTCAAGCCAGCGACGAGGATCTGGCCGCTTATGTCAAGTCACATCCCGTGCAATTCAGCACGCCTGAATATCGCGAAATAACCTATGCGGTGGCGGGTCCGCAGGACGTGATGAACCAGTTACAGGTCACCGACGACCAGTTGAAGCAGCAATACGAACTGCACAAGGATGAGTACCAGATCGCCGAGAAGCGCGATGTGGAACAGATTACGTTTCCCGACGAAGCAAGCGCGAAGGCGGCGCGCGCAAAGATCGACGCGGGTACAGGTTTCGCAGACATAGCCACGCAGCGCGGATTGCAGTCGACCGACACGTCGCTTGGGAGCGTTGTGTCAGACGATCTCGGAAAGGACCGCGGACCGCCGACATTCGCGTTGCAGGCGGGCGGCGTAACCCAGCCGATCAAGACCACGTTCGGCTGGACGCTGCTCCATGTCACCAAGATCACGCCCGGCGTCAGCAAATCTTTCCCGGATGTCAAGGACGCGCTGCGCAAGGAGGTCATCAATCAACTCGCGAGTGCCAAACTGTCGGACGTTAGCAATGCGTTTGACGACGCGAGTGCCGGCGGCGCGCCGCTCGTCCAGGCAGCGAAGCG
The DNA here is from genome assembly GCA_035567755.1 of Rhizomicrobium sp. Lineage (GTDB taxonomy): Bacteria > Pseudomonadota > Alphaproteobacteria > Micropepsales > Micropepsaceae > Rhizomicrobium. The sequence continues at coordinate 65,181 of DATMPH010000012.1, read as the reverse complement.
TGTTGGCATGCGCGTGGTTCATGTTGCCGGGGTGGACAAGCGGGGCCTGACGCCCGAAGGAACGAAGGCCGATCTTCCCACTTCGCCGGACTTCCTGGCGCAACTTCAAAAGGCAGATGTCGGAGAGGAAGGGGACCCCTTTCCGTCCTCCGATGGAAGTGTCTACGTCATCAAAGTGAACGGCGTAACGCCGCCGAAGCTCAAGCCTCTTTCTTCTGTGCACGCCGAAGCTGCAGCAGCCTGGTCGGCCGATGTGCAACGGCAGCGCATGGCCAGTCTTGCGAAGCAGCTGGTGGCCGAGGCGTCGACCGCCAAAAACCTGTCGGGAATTGCGGCGAAACTGCATGTCACTGTCCAATCGACCGGTGCGCTTGCACGCGGTGCGGAAGTTGGCACGCTGTCGCCACAATTGGTGCGCAATCTGTTCGATGCAGCGCCAGGGAGCGTCGTATCTGCACCCGCCGCCAGCGGAGACGGAATCGCGATCGCGCGGATCACGGGCGTCGAACATCCGCAGGCGCCGCTCGGGAATCCCTACTTTCAGCGCCTTGTCACCAGCCTAAGCAGCCAGGCGCAGGGGGATTATGATTTGGCGTTCGCGATGGCCGCGCGCGCCCGTGCGGGCGTCGTGATCAACCAGGCGCAACTGGACCGGGTCGCGGGCGGCTCGTAATCGTCGAATGAAATTCGAGCCGGACTTTCCGGTCTTTTCGCGCATCCATGACCAGGGTCGCGGCCAGGCCGTTTTTGCGCGCCGGATCGCGGATCTGGAAACACCCGTCTCGGCCTACATGAAACTCGCCGGGTCGCGCGAGAACGCATTCTTGCTCGAGAGCGTTCAAGGCGGCGACACACGCGGCCGCTACTCCATCATAGGCATCGACCCGGACGTCGTGTGGCGTTGCCGCGATGGACGCGCCGAGATCATCTGCGATCCCCGGTTCAGCGGCTCCGCAACTCCGGTGTCGCCGGATCGCCCTTTTCGGTCGCTGCGCGCACTCCTCGATGAGACGCAGATGGAACTGCCGCGCGAGCTTCCGCCGATGGCCGTCGGTCTGTTCGGCTATCTGGGCTATGACATGGTGCGCCTCATCGAGCGGCTTGGTCCCCCGCCCCCGGATCCGCTCGACCTGCCCGACGCCATCCTCATGCGTCCGACTGTTACCGCAGTCTTCGACAATATTCGCGACGAGATTGCGTTGGTCACCCCCGCATGGCCGCGGCCGGGCGTCGAAGCACGCGTGGCGTATGCGGAGGCATCGCAACGCCTATTCGCGGCGGCCGCGCGCCTTGATGGGCCGCTGCCGGCATCAGGGCCCCACGAGAAGCCGACGGTGGAACATCGCATCGAATCCAATATGACCCGGGCCGGGTATTTCGCCATCGTCGAACGTGCGAAAGACTACATCCGCGCCGGCGATGTGTTCCAAGTGGTGCCAAGCCAGCGTTTTCGCAGGCCGTTCGCGCTTCCTGCCTTTTCGCTTTACCGCGCGCTCCGCCGCCTCAATCCGTCGCCCTTCCTCTATCATCTGGCGTTGCCGGGCTTTGCCATTGTTGGTTCCAGTCCGGAGATCCTCGTGCGATTGCGGGACGGCACGGTCACCATCCGCCCGATCGCGGGAACGCGGCGACGGGGCGATACGCCGGAGGAGGATGCGAAGCTTGCCGGCGAACTTGCAAGCGACCCCAAAGAACGTGCGGAACATCTTATGCTGCTTGATCTCGGGCGTAATGATGTCGGCCGTGTCGCCGTCACGGGAAGCGTAAGGGTCACGGACAGCTTCTTCATCGAGCGCTACTCGCATGTGATGCATCTCGTCTCCAACGTCGAAGGAAGAATCCGCGGCGACCTGGACGCCATCGATGCACTGGCGGCGGGAATGCCGGCCGGCACGCTGACCGGCGCGCCCAAGATTCGCGCAATGGAAATCATCGACGAGTTCGAAAAGGAAAAACGGGGCGCAGCCTATGCCGGTGCGGTCGGCTATTTCACGGCGAGCGGAACGATGGACACCTGCATTGTACTTCGCACTGCGGTGGTGAAGGACGGCATGATGTATGTACAGGCTGGCGGCGGCGTCGTCGCCGACAGCGTGCCGGAGCTGGAATTCGAGGAAAGCGTCAACAAGGCCAAGGCCCTTTTCAGCGCCGCCGACGAGGCAGTGCGCTACCTGTCACCGGATTGAACCAAAGACAAGCATCGATCAGCGCCGGACGCGGCTGCCGAAAACAAGCGGGCCGCGGAATTGCCGCAGCACCGACGCCAGCCAGTTGCCATCATAACTCCGAGCCGAGCGCTCGAAGGCCTGCCGAAGGTCGTTCCAGCGAAGTCCGGGCGAGCCGTGATGGATGCCATGAAAGTTCTGTTCCAATACGATCCATGATACCCAGCGCGGGAGGCTCGTGTTGCGCGCATTGGTTCCGGAATCCAAAGCGGTTCCATAATGTGGCGCGTTGTCGAGCAGAGAGAGAGCCAGGTGGCGCGCTGCGATCGAAGCAGCAAGAGCAGGCCAGTGCGCGCGCCAGCAACAGGACGCGAGCGCAAGTAGCGTGCACATCGCAAACAGGTCGAAGCGTATCCGGCGTTGGCGCCCGGCATTCGTCAGGGCACGGATCGCGGCGGACCGCATGGTGGCGTATTCCGCACCTGATGCGATTTTTTCAATCAGCCAGACGGCAATGGGCAGCGGCAACGCGAGCGCGATCACAGATGTCGACGATATCACCGCATGTCCGCCCAGCAGCTTCAGGTAATAGGGGCCGGCGGTTGAAATACGGGAGCCACCCGGAGGCACCGCTTCCGGCCGATCGAACGCATGGCGATTGGCGCTGTGATGCAGAAGATGGCCGAAGCGCATCACGTCCCACGAGAGGCACAGCAAGACACCGAGCAACCGGCCCGCACGGCGATTGGCCGATGGATCTGCAAGCAGGTTTCCGTGAATCGACTCGTGCATAAGCCCCCAGTGCATCGGCGTGGAGACCGCACAAAGGGCCACGATTGCGAACACTGTCCACGCGTCGATCGGGAATATCAGCGGAGCGATGAACAATTGCAGCACAGATATCGTCAATGCCGCGGCCAACAGCACGAAATTGGCATGCACCCACCCCACGCCCGACGAACGGTCGCGCGGCAGCGCCGTGGAATCTATATCTTGAACAAACAAGCGGAATCGTCCCAGCCAAGGTACACTCAATAATCCATGACCGAAGGTTGAGAGCAAGATAATTCCCGTCATGCAACCACCCAATGTGGGGTGCCGCCCTACAGGCCTGGTGCATGTTCGAGGAAATGCTCGACGTCGCGGGTGAACTGGTCGGTATCCTGCAGGAACGAAAAATGGCTGACGCCCGGCTGGATCAGAAGCGACGCCCGGGGAATATGGTCGACCATATATAGAGTGTTCTCACGTTTGATCGCCTCGTCGTGATCCCCGTCCACGACCCAGGTGGGTACGCGGATTGCTCCAAGCTGCGCGGCCGTAAAATGCGGTTCGACCGCCCACATCCGCGTAATTTGCGCGACGAAGTCCGTGTGCGCCTGCGGCGTCGGCGAAAGGGTCTCGTACTCCTTGCCGGCGCGGGCCATGAATGTGGTGAACACGGGACTTCTGTTTACGTCCTTCACGCCGGCGGGATCCGAATTGGCGGCAAACGCGAAGAGTTTCGTCACGCGTTCCGGGTGGTAGATGGCGATGTCGAGTCCAAGGATCGCGCCATCGCTCCACCCGACGATCGCCACCCTGCCGACATGCAGATAGTCGAGAAGTCCGAGCACGTCCGAGGCCATGAGGTCATAACCGAACGGCGCGGAGTTGCGGGTGCTGCGACCGTGTCCGCGGCTGTCCATCACGATGACCTTGTAGTGCCGCGCCAGCGCCGGCACCTGATTTCCCCAATAGTTCGCATTTGCGAGCCCGCCGTGCAGAAGGATGACGGGGGCGCCCGCGCCGAACTCCGCGTACCAGATCCTGATCCCGTTCACAGGCGCGAATCCGCTCTGTTCCGCGCGCGGAAGAACGGGCGTCGGTGGCAGCGTCTCCCATTGCGACGCGGCCCGCGCTTCGAGCGTGCCGAACAAAAACAGCAGCGCGAGCGATCCGCACGCTCGCCATAACCCTTTGTCATTTCTTCGGGTCGATGCTTGTCGCTTGATGAGTGTCCGCATCCTGTCCCTCCGCCCATCCGCCTCCCAACGCTTTGTAGAGTGCGACGAGATCGATTGAAATGGCAGCGGTACTCATGGCGAGGGAGAGCTCTGTCTGCTGCGCCGTCCGCTCCGCGTCGAGGACGTCGAGGAAGGCGGTGACTCCGCTTCTGTAGCGCTGCCGCGCGAGCGCGAGCGCTTCGCGGTTCTTTGCAAGCGTCGCGGCAAGGGCGGCACGCCGGATCTGTTCGCTCTCATAGGCAACAAGGGCGTTTTCAACTTCGTGCAGCGCATTCAGGACCGCGCGCGAATAGTCGAGGGCCGCTTCCTTCTCCTTGAGATCGGCAAGGCGCACCGTCGCGCGCAAGCGGCCGCCTTCGAATATCGGCACTTCGAGACTGGGCCCGATCGAGTAGAAACGGCTGGCCCATAGGGCGAGATCGGGAAAGCGCTCGGCCTGCGTTCCGAAATTCGCATTGAAGGTAACGTTCGGAAAAAGTGCGGCAACGGCAACGCCGACGCGCGCCGTGGCTGCGTGCAGGCGCGCCTCGGCCGCGCGGATGTCCGGCCTGCGCCGGACGAGATCGCCGGGAAGACCGATCCGCACTTCTGCCGGAATGGGCGGAACGGGCTTCGCCGTCCGCAGCTCATCCTGCAACGCGCCCGGCTCACGGGCCAGGAGCTGGCTCAGCTGATTGATGTCCGAGGAAGCGGCGTTCTCGAGCGGTGGCAACAGCGACTCCGTTTGCCGCACCTGTGCCGCAGCATTCGTCGCATCGAGGTCGGTCGCCAGCCCCGCGGACCGGCGCTGCCTGGCGAGGTCGAACACGTCGCGTTCAGTGGCGAGATTGCGATTCGTAATCGCCAACTGCGCCTGGGCACTGCGGAGATCGATATAGGCGCGCGCCACTTCGCCCTCGAGCGAGACGAGCGCATCGTGCGCATCTTCCTCCGAAGCCTGCGTATCGGCCTGTGCCGCTTCTATGGAGCGCCGCACGGTCCCGAACAAATCGGGCTCCCACGAGGCATCGAAGCCGATCTGGTACTGATTGTACGGGTTGGGAAAGCTCGGGATGCTGACGGGCAATCCCCCGCCGCCGAGCTTGCCGAACGAGCCGAAGATCGAACCCTGCGCCGTTGTCGTGCTGATGCGCTGATTGGCATAGGAGCCGTTCCCCGAAAGGCTCGGCCATTGATCCGCCGCGGTGATCTCGCGTTGGGCGCGCGCTTCCGCGATGCGCAGGGCGGCTTCGCGCAGGTCGAGATTCGCCGCCGCCGCCCGCGCGATCAGCGATGTCAAAGCGGGATCGTGAAAACTCTCCCACCATGCATCGCTCTCAGGCGTCGTGGCGCTGACGGAACTCGCAGCCATTTCCGCCTGCTTCATCGCCATCGGTGTCCAGCTCGTCGGTATCTCTGCCTTGGGTTTGAGAAAGTCCGGACCGACGGTGCAGCCCGTCAACAATCCGGCGGCAACCAGGACAGCGGTCTGAATGTGCCGTTTGCTCATGCGACGCGATGCCGGAACATCCAGGTTGCCGCGCCCAGCGTCACCGTGGCGATGATTGCCATCGGCCAAAGATTGGGAACCAGCGTGCCGATCCCCACGCCCTCCAGATAGACGCGCTGCGCGATCGTGATTGCGTAGCGCAGCGGATTGGCGAATGTGAGTATCTGCAGTGACTCGGGCATATTGGTGATCGGAGTCGTCAATCCGGAGAGCAGCGAGAACGGCATGATCAGCAGGAAGCTGTAGAGCATCGCCTGCTGCATGGTGGCGGCGATCGAGGAGACGAAGATGCCGATGCCGACCGCCGCCAGAAGAAACAGCACGAGGCCGGCATAGAGCACGACGAACGAGCCCTGAAAGGGAATCCGGAACCACAATTGCGCCACCAGCAGAATGTTGGTCGCCTGGATCGTTCCGATGATCATCGACGGCACCGCCTTGCCGGCCATGATTTCCAGCGGCCGGAACGGCGTGACGAGAAGCTGGTCGAAGGTGCCCTGCTCGCGTTCGCGCGCGATCGACATCGCCGCCAGCATCATGGTCTGAATAAGAGTAATCGTGCCGATGAGGCTGGGGATCATGTTCCAGCGCGTTTCAAGATTGGAATTGAACCAGGCGCGCGAGGCGATATCGATCGGAGGTCCGGCCATGCCGTGCTGGCTGCGCCAGTCCGCATTGAAGGCGTCCACGATCGCGCCCGCATAGGCCTGCGCCACGCCTGCCGTGTTCGAATTGCGGCCATCTGCAATCAGTTGGACGCTCGCCGGTTTGCCGAGCAGGAGATCGCGCTCGAAATCCTGCGGCACCTGGATGACCAGAAGGGCGTCGCGATTGTCGATGACGCGGGCAATATCGGCGGCGCACCGTAGATCGGCGACACGCTCGAAGACGCGGGAGCCGTCGAATCGTGCAAGCAGGTCGCGCGAGGCGAAGCTGTGATTCTGGTCCAGCACCGCATAGGGCACATTGTTGAGATCGTAGGTGGCCGCGTAGCCGAAGATCAGACATTGCAGAACCGGTGGCACGATGATGCTCCAGCGGGCGCGCGGGTCCTTGAGCATCGCAAGGAGCTCCTTGCGGATGAGAGCGAAGATGCGCGCGAGGCTTTCCCACATGACGCGCCTCAGGCGAGCTTCTTGCGCGTCACGCGCCGCGACAGCACGAGCAGCACGATGACCATCGCCGCCAGGATCGCCGTGTCGGGCAGAACGACGCTCCAGACATTGCCGGCCAGGAATACGGTCTGCAGCAGCGCGACGAAATAGCGGGCGGGCAGTAAATAAGTGATCGCGCGAACCGCCGCGGGCATGCTTCTCAGATCGAAAATGAATCCCGACAGCATCATCGCCGGAAGAAAGGTCACCACCATGGTGAGCTGGCTTGCTACGAACTGGCTCTTCACGGCGGAGGAGATGAGCAGGCCAATGCCCAGAGCAATCATCAGATAGAGCGTCGAAATGCCCGCAAAGAGCCAGATCGAGCCGCGGAACGGCACGCCAAACATGAATCGGGACGCAAGAAAACACAGACCAAGGCCGATCATGCCGAGAAGGAAATAGGGGAGCGTCTTGCCGAGGAGAAATTCGTCGGTCCGCATGGGCGTGACGAACAGCGCCTCGAGCGTTCCCCTTTCCCACTCGCGCGCGACAACCATCGTGGTGAGAAACGCGCCGATCAGCGTCATCACCAGAACCATCAGGCCGGGCACCAGGAAATAGTGGCTGTCATTGGCCTCGTTGAACCACAGCCGGCTTACGACGCCGACGGGTCCACCGGCTACGCTCTCGCCTTGCGCTTGCCGTCGCGCCGCCCATTGCGCCATCGCGCCCTGCGCATAGGCTTCGATGATCCGCGCCCGGTTCGCGTCGGCGCCATGCACGAGAATCTGGGCCTGGGCATCTCCCAGGCTGAGGTCCCGGCTGAAATTCGATCGCAGCCGGACGATTCCGTCCACCTTGCGCTCGAGCATCAGCTTTTCCGCGTCTTTCATCGACGTCATGATGTGCGCGTCGAAATAGGGCGACAGGAGGAAGCCGGCCGCGGCGTCCGTCGCCAGCGGCGCGGGATTTTCGATCACGACCGCAACCGGCACGTTCTTCACGTCCAGCGAAAGCCCGTAACCGAAGAGAAGAATCAGCACGACCGGCATGACGACGCCGAGTGCGATGCTGCTGGGATCGCGCACGATCTGAAAACTCTCCTTGCGCATCAGCGCCAGGATGCGGCGAAGCTTGGCCGTGAAATCGTCGCGCGTCATGCAGCACTCCGCCGCCGCGCGCTGTCCTCACCACGCGCCTTCTCGACAATGGCGATGAAGGCGTTCTCCATGGTGGGCGCGCGCCCGGCTTCCGTGGGCACATGGGTTCTGAGATCGGCAGGCGTGCCCTGCGCGAGCACGCGCCCACCATCGAGAATGGCGACGTGGTCGCAATATTCCGCCTCTTCCATGAAATGCGTGGTCACGATGATGGTGACGCCCTGCTCGCCGAGTGCGGTGATGCGCCGCCAGAATTCGCGGCGGGCGAGCGGGTCGGTGCCGCTCGTCGGCTCGTCGAGAAACAGTATCTCCGGCTCATGGAGAAGGGCTGCAGCCATCGCGAGCCGCTGTTTGTATCCGCCCGGCAACTCCGCGCTTCTCAGATCGACATGAGAGCCCAACTCGAATTGCTCGAGCGCCCAGCTTGTGCGACGGCGCCTCGCCTCTCCGCGCAGTCCGTATGCGCTTGCAAAGAAATCGAGATTTTCCCGCACCGTCAGATCGCCATAGAGCGAGAATTTCTGCGCCACGTAGCCGATGCGCTCACGTGCCGAAGCGCGCGCCGTGCGCAGATCGAGGCCTGCCACCCTGAGCGTGCCGCTGGTGGCCGGTAGCAATCCGCACAGCATGCGGAAGGTCGTCGTTTTTCCCGCGCCGTTCGGCCCGAGGAGTCCGAAGATTTCCCCACGCCGGACATCGAAGCTGACATGATCGACGGCGGTGAAGCTTCCGAACATGCGCACGAGATCGCGAACTTCCACCGCCTCTGCGGTTTGACCTTTCAGCGGTTTTTCGAGCGTGAACGAGGCGGGCGCACCGCTCTCGCGCTTGTGCTGGAGGAGCGTCATGAACCCGTCTTCGAAGCGTGGTTCGACACCGGTAGCTTCGATTCCGCGCGGGGCGGAACCATTCCGTGTAAGGACGAACCGCACGCGCCCCGCGTCGGGGACCGCGTCGACGATGTCGGCGCTGTCGAGAAAGCGTGCCTGAAGCCCGCGTGCCGTCTGTCCTTCCGGCGGATCGGCGAGAAACACGCGTCCCTCCGCAAGCGCGCTCACCTCGTGGGGCGCGCCCTGCGCAAGCACCCTGCCCTCATGCAGCACCACGACGTGGCCGCAGCGCTCGGCTTCATCGAGATAGGAGGTGCAGAGGATCACCGTCGTCTGCCGGTCGGCGACGAGTTCGCCGATGATCTCCCACAATTCCTGGCGCGACAGCGGATCGACGCCGGCCGTAGGTTCGTCGAGGAGCAGCATCTCGGGCGAGCGCACCAGCGCGCAGGCGAGGCCCAGCTTCTGCTTCATGCCGCCGGAGAGCTGGCCCGCGAGGCGCCGCGTGAACGGGCCGAGAGCCGTCATCTCCATCAGCCGCCTGTATCGGTCCGGCCGCGTGGCGCGGCTCACGCCATGGAGATCGGCATAGAGATCGAGGTTCTCCTGCACGCTCAGGTCTTCGTAGAGGCCGAAGCGCTGCGGCATGTAGCCGACGCGGTTCTGGATGTCCTGCGGCGCGCGCGCGGCGTCGATGCCCAGCACTTCCATCTCGCCCGAATCCGCGGTCAGCAGTCCTGTCGCAAGCCGAAGAAGTGTGGTCTTGCCAGCGCCGTCGGGACCGACCAGCGCGCTCAGCGATCCCGTTTGCGCGCTGAAGGAGACGCCGTCGAGCGCCACCACCGTTTCCTTCGGCCCGCGCCGGAACGTCTTGCGGATTGCATCCACGCGGAGCGCAAGCGCGCTCATGGCCGCGCCTCGGCGGCGAAGCGCGCCAGCTTCACATGCACTGTCGCGGGCATGCCGAGGCGAAGCGCGTCCGCCGGATCCTTCACGAAGACCCGCACCTCGTAGACGAGGCTCGTGCGCAGATCCTCCGTCTCCACCGATTTCGGCGTGAACTCCGCGCTCGGCGAAATGAACCCGATCCAGCCCGGAAAACGCTTGCCGGGAAACGCATCCACCGAGATCGTCGCCGCCATGCCCGGATGCAGCTTTCCCAAATCCGTTTCGGAGACATAGACGCGCACCCATTTGGGATCGGTGATGGCGAGCGAGAACACGGGCCTCGTCGGCGACGCCATCTCGCCCGGCTCCATGATCCGTGTACGGACTGTCGCATCGGCCGGGGAGACGAGCACCGCATCGGCGAGTTCCTGGCGAAGGAGCGTGAGTTGGGCGGCATCGGCCTGCCGGCGTGCCGCCTGCACGTCGAAGGCGGCTTTCATATTGTCGACGTCCTGGCGGGCGACGCCGCGTCCGCCCGAATTGCGCGACAGGGTCATGTTGCGCTGATATTGATCGCGTGCATTGGCGAGGTTGACGCTGTCGAGCGCCACATTCGCTTCCGCCTGCGCAACTTGAGGCGCCAGCCGGCTCGTATCGACGCGCGCAAGAACCTGGCCGCGGTACACATGGTCGCCCTCCGTGACCAGCACCCGGAAAATGCGCTCATTGTTGTTGAAGGCGAGATCGACCTCCCTGAGATCGACATTGCCGTAGAGGGTCAGTTCCTGCGCCGGCCGTTCGCGGTGGGTAAACCACCAGACGAAGGCGACCAGGGCCGTGAGCACGATCAGGCCCGCGATGCGGATCCCCCACTTCATCGGCCGCCGCCTTGCGGTCGCATGGTTTCTGCGCCCGTACCCTTCATCATGTCCCCCTTATCCTTCATGCGGCCCGAGGCCTTTGAGCAGAACGTCGATATGCGTCTCGATGAAGCCTTCGAGATCGTAGGGAACGGCGTCCTGGGCGGCGAAACTCGAGCGCCAGAAGACCGCAAAAAGCAGCGGCGCAATGCACAGCCGGGCCACGTGCTGCGGCTCCAGTTTGCGGAATTCGCCGCGCGCGATGCCGCGCGTGACGATGGAACTGAGAAGCGAAAGCCCCTTGTCGACCACCTCGGCGCGGTAGAAGCGCAGGAGTTCGGGAAAATTGCCCGCCTCCGCCATGACGATCTTGGGCAGCACGGCGCGGTCGCTCGTGCGGGCGAAAAATCCGATGGCGCGCAGAACCAGCCTGAGCAACTCGGAGGAGCGGCCCTCGAAGTTTCTCGCATCCGCCATGCGGGCTTCGATCGCAGCCCCGATCGATTCGCGCACCAGGCTCTTGAACAGGTCCTCCTTGCTTTGGAAGTAGAGATAGACGGTGCCCTTGGTCACCCCGGCTCGCGCCGCGATGTCGTCCATCCGGGCCGCCGCAAATCCTCGCGCGGCGAACTCGGCCAGCGCCGCGTCGAGAATTTCCTGCGGCCGGGCATTCTTCCGCCGCCGCCACCTGGTTTCGAGCCCCTGAGTCCCCTGCATGCCGAACCGTAACTAACCGATGGGTTATTTACAATGCCTCACGACATGCAGCAACTTCTACCTCCGGCTTTTCGGCCTTACCTCACGGCGCCGTCTGCTGTCCGCGCATCCAGATGGCGTAGTCCGGAAGCGGTTCCGGTTCTTTCAATTCGATATTTTCCGAAGGCGGCGTGAGGGGGACCGCCCTCGCCGCGAGCGCGGCCTTGCGTGCCGCTTCCTCGCGCTCCGCCCAGGCGAGTCTTTCAAACCGGGCGCGCAGTGCCCGTTTGTGGGGTCCCTCTTCGGGTCGCGGATTGGTAATTCCCTGCGTTTGCCCCTCAGTGAGGGGAGCCGGAACATCTTTGGGCGTTTGCATACCCGGCGGATATTCGTAGCCATGCTTGTCGCAGAACGCCTTGATCTTTCCGGGAAGTGATTCGTAGGCACGCCGCTGGCGATCCATCTCCGCCTGCTCTTCGCGCCGCCGCAACTCCTTCTCGCTCGGCACCCGGCACGAGATGGCGAGAAACTGCCGCTCCGATTCTAATTTCAATCCCTGCTCGCTCCCCTCAGTGAGCGCAGACGCTGCGGTTTGGAAATGCGTCCCACCAGCCCCATCCCTGTCATGGCCCGCCGCAGAGCGGGTCACCCAGCTGCGAGCGCTCTGTAGCTCGCCATCGAGAAGAGTCTTCTTCTCGCTTTCACGCTCCGCGTCAGTTTCATCTGGGCGGCCCGCTGTTGCGGGCCGTGACAAGTTGGAGGGTGATGTTTGGATGGTGCTCCGTGCCGCCTCGCCTGCGAACTCGCCCCACTCCGGTAGCGGCGCTTCTTCGCCAAGTCCCTGCTCGTCAGGGGAATCCGCCTCGTCGCCGACATCCACTTCGGCCCACTCCGGCAACCGCACCGGCCTCGCCCGCCGCCTCGGCTCGAGATTTCCTTCCATCACATCGAGTTCGTCGAAGAGGGAGAAGGCCAGCCGCATCACCGCGGTCTTGCCGCGTACACCGTCGAGCACGATGCCCTTGGCCCAAGCGGCAAGACTGGAGCGGCACGGCCTCGTCGCCACCGTCTCGACCGGTTCCACAATCATCGCCTCGAGCATCTGCGCGAAGCGCTGTTTCCTGGTCGGCCTCGGCCTCACCTTCGGCCGCCCTCCCGGATTCCCCGACAGCCCCTTCCGAAACTGCCCACTGACGGGCGGCTTTCGGTACCCCATCGCGTATTCGGCTGGCATTGCTTCTTCCTCCTCAGATCGCGGGAGAGGAGTAGGTACCAAATCGGCACTATAGTCCAACCTATACGGTTACTATCCCACTCTCTTTTCCTCCCCCATCGTGGGGGAGGTGTCGAGCGCAGCGAGACGGTGGGGGGCGTCGCGCGCCGCCGCTCCCCCCCTCCGGCCTTCGGGCCACCTCCCCCACGATGGGGGAGGAAAAGACACCGCGCTCAGGACTCTGTTTCGTGCACGGGGCGGCCCAGCGCTGCCCATTCGCCGGAGAGATCGGTGAGTTCGGCCGCGATGCATTCCACTTCGAGCCGCAGCGCGCCCCCGCCCGCGAAGATGAGCTCGATCGTGCCGCCGGGATCATCCCCGGATCCGGGCGAGAACCGGATCGCGAGCAGCGATGCCACGGCGTCGGGATTGCCGCGTTTGAGGTGCGTGGACTTGGCCGACAGCACGCCATCGATATGGAGCCCGGCCCGCACGCGGGCGCCGCCATGTTTTCCCGCGCTCTCCCATTTGAAGCGATTGAACAGGCCAGCGAAGCGCCGCGATTTCGGCAGGAACACGAGATCCTTCACGTGCGCCACGGCATCCTGGAGGCGCGCGGAAATGGCCTCGAGATCCTCCGCGTCGGCTGCCGCAAGCGTGACCTTGGCGGCGCTCATGCGGAGAGCCGCTCGATGCGCGCGCCGACGCCGGTCAGCTTTTCCTCGATCCGCTCGAACCCGCGATCGAGATGATAGACGCGGTTGACGATGGTTTCGCCTTCCGCAACGAGCCCGGCGAGGACAAGGCTGACGCTTGCCCGCAGATCAGTCGCCATGACCGGAGCACCCTTCAGGCGCTCCACGCCGGTGACGATCGCGGTGTCGCCCTCGATACGGATGTCCGCGCCCATGCGCGAAAGTTCGGGAACATGCATGAACCGGTTCTCGAAGATGGTTTCGCGAATGTGGGAAACGCCATCGGCCGTCGTCATCAGCGCCATGAATTGCGCCTGCAGGTCGGTGGGAAAGGCCGGGAACGGCGCCGTTGCAACATCGACCGCGATCGGGCGCGCGCCATTGCGGCGCACTTTCATGCCGCGATTGTTCGGCACGATCTCGGCACCTGTGGCTTCGAGAAGCGGCACGACCGCGGCGATCAGGTCGCAATCGGTATCGACAAGATCGACGTCGCCGCCTGCGATCGCCGCCGCCAGCGCATAGGTGCCGGTCTCGATGCGGTCGGGCAGTACGCGGTGCTCGGCGCCGTGCAATGCGTCGACGCCTTCGATCGTGATGCAGGGGCTTCCCAGTCCGGAAATACGCGCGCCCATCGCCTGAAGACAGCGTCCGAGATCCTCGATTTCCGGTTCGCGCGCGGCATTGACGAGCAGCGTTTCGCCCTTGGCGAGGACGGCCGCCATCATCGCGTGTTCGGTGGCGCCGACCGAGACGGCCGGAAACTCGATACGCGCGCCTCTGAGCCCTACGGGCGCGCTTGCCACGACATAGCCCTCGCGCAGCTCGATCATCGCCCCGAGCGCAAGCAGCGCGCGCAGGTGAAGATCGACGGGCCGCGCGCCGATCGCGCAACCGCCGGGAAGCGAGACCCTGGCTTCGCCCCGCCGGGCGACGAGCGGCCCGAGCACGAGAAAGCTCGCGCGCATCTGGCGCACGAGGTCGTAGACGGCGGTGGTGTTGCGGATGGCATCGGCCGACAGCGCGACGGCTCCGCTGCGGTGGTGAACGGCGACGCCGAAGCTCTGGAGGAGCTTTTCCATCAGATCGATGTCGGCAAGGCGGGGGACGTTGCGGAGCACGAGCGGCTCGTCGCTCAACAGGCACGCCGCCATGAGGGGGAGTGCTGCGTTCTTGGCGCCGCTGATGGCGATTTCGCCGTTCAGCCTGGCGCCGCCGTGAATTCGGATTCGATCCATGACCCCTCTTGGGACAGGCCCGGAAAACAGGCGCGGCCCGTTCAAATCTTTTAGCGCGCGGGCCTGCGTTCAGATAGCGGGCTTGGCCCGGGAATCAAGCGGCCGCCAGGCGTGCCGGTCAAACCGGCTTTTTGGGCGGACGATCGCCTGCGGGGTTCGACGGAGTGTCGACCGCCTGCTCACCTGGCGTTGAAGCGTCAGTGCACGCCTTGTTCGCGGAAGCCGACCCGATCTTGCGGCGCTTGAGATTAAGCCTCAGCGCGGCCGCCAGCCTTTCACGTCGTGCTGCTGGGCGAGTGCTGGCCACTCTTTTCCTCCGTCACCCCTTCGGCTATAGGAGCCGCCGCCGTCGCCTCGTCGCGTGATTTCAACGCGGTTTGCCGGAGTAGCGTAGTGGTAGCGCAACCCCTTGGTAAGGGGTAGGTCGTGAGTTCGATTCTCACCTCCGGCACCAGCGGTCTCTTTTCAACACAATAGAAGCACCGCACTCGAGAGGCGCCGAGACCGGACGTCAGAGTTCGCATTTGCCATTTGACCGAAGAGTCCCGACTCATCGGAAATCGCAGCGCATTCTCGAATCCGATGGACAAGTTTCGCAGTCTAGAGCGCAGTCCGATCAAATTGAATCGCAAACCAAATTGTCATTCCCGCCGAAGCGGGAATCCAGAACAAGCGACGTGCGGCTGCCCCTGGATGCCCGCTTCGGCGGGCATGACATGTTTTGTTCAATATGAGCGGAATCCGCTCCAAGAAATTAACCAGATATTCAGTTATCCTAATCCGGTCTTACGTTATTGATTGCAATTTGAAGCGCATTTGAACTTAGTTTGACCGCAGGATTGTCGGCTCACCGCTTCGAAGGGGGCGCCGGCAATCGAAGGTGGGGCGAGCGCGCGAAGCGCGCACGAATTCGCAATTCCTCCGTCCACGGGCGTCGCCGGCGTCTCGCCGAGAACGCGCGCGGAACCTGCAACGACACAAAGAGAGAATTGGAAGGAGAACAAAATGGTAATGGGGAAAGTAATGTTCGCGGCCAGTCTGGTCCTTGCCATCACCGCCGGAGCGGCGTCGGCAGGGTCCGACGAATATTCGCCGGCCAGGCAACCGGGCACGAGCGGCTGGGCCGTGGTGAGCCGGGAGGGGCATATGGTGCGCGGTAGCAACGTCGTCAGGGTAAGGCATATCGATACCGGAAAGTACGTCGTACAATTCAATAGCGACGTTTCGAGCTGCGCCTATGCTGCGACCATCGCGGGCGCGCTCCGTCAGACATTTCCTGGCTCGATCGTGGTGTCCAATCGTTCGGACAGCGTTCATGTCTCGACGTTCGGTAACAACGTTCACCAGACTGCCGATTACAAGTTCCATCTCATCGTGCAGTGCTGAGCGGCCGAACTTCAACGCCTGGGAAAGCCCCGGAGCGATCCGGGGCTTTCCGTATTTCGTGGCATGAGCTTTGCTCTGTCGGATTGATGTAGGGCCTGACGGTCCCGGATCGTCCGATTTTGATCCAGAGGTTCGCGGGCAAGCGATGGGACAACACATGACCCGACTCATCTACTGCGCATCCGCCCAAGCCTTCGCAGACAAAAATGTCCATTCAATCCGCGCTCCGCAATCAAGATGGGAGCATCCTGGTCACCGGCCACCATGTGCTCCGCGGTCGCCGTGGCGAGCGCAGTCTTTTCTCCAATATTGCTCGCCTGGGGATTCTGCAAAATTGAGGACGTGCGATGCTTCAGGACGCAAAGCCTTTAGCCTTTCGCCCGCGGGCTGATTGACTGGAACAACCGCTCTTCCAATAAGTTCCTGGTCCCATTTGCCGGGCGCACCTCACACCGGACGCTCGACCGCTGCTCTGTTCCAACCGAGCAACTCCTTTAGCAACAGAACTTTGTTGAGGACTCCGCGGTTCATTCCATTACCGCCAAATTCAAATTCAAATTTTCTCGACTGGTTTCAACCAACGTTATGGCGCGCCATTTATTCTGCCCCAATTCTGGCGGAGGCATGCCGTGACCAATATCCGACATTTAGAGTTTTATATTTGGATCAAACCTCTTGGCACTCCGGCCCGCGTTATCGCGTTCGTGCTAGGCGGGTTTTTGAGCCTGCTGCAGACAATCGCTTTTGCGACGACCTACTACGTCGACGCCCGTGCCGGACACAATCACAACAATGGAACTGCGATTGGAACTCCGTTCAGGACCATTCAACGTGCCGTTTCTGCTACCAAATCCGGCGACACGGTTTTTGTTCGGGACGGAGTCTATCGTGAACAGTGGCCGGGTGCCTATATCGTGAACATTGATCACAGCGGCAGGCCGGATGCGTGGATAGTTTACGAAGCTTATCCCGGGGAGCATCCGAAGCTTCGATATAAAAATTCCTGGGCCGCCATCAATATCACGGCCGATTATATTGCGATCAACGGATTCGAAATTGAAGGCAACGCCAAAAGCGTTACCTACGCATACGCGCAATCCCAGGATCAGAACCTGGATAATCCTTTGACCAGTGGAGACGGCATAGATATCGGCCCCGGGACAAAGGGATATGTCAATCATGTCATCATAGAAAACAACAACATTCACGACGTCTCGGGCGGGGGCATAGTCGCGGTCACGACAGATTACATCACGATCTGGAACAATATCGTGTATAACACTTCGTGGTGGTCGCCCTATGGTAATAGCGGTATCAGCATATATGAATCCCAGAATACCGACGGTTACACTGGATACAAGAATTTCATCCTCAATAACGTAACCTACCATGACCAGGAGTACTTCCCATGCGCCTGTGTCAACTTCCAATATATCACCGACGGCAATGGCATTATTGTCGACGACAATCTGAACACATACGGAAATAACATCCCATACAATGCCAGAACGCTGGTTGGTTATAACTTGTCGTACAAGAATGGCGGCGCCGGCGTCCAGGCGTTCAGCAGTCAGCACGTCGATGTTATAAACAACACGGCTTACCTGAACGAAAAAACGCCAAACCTGGATCAAGGTCAGATATTTGCCTCGGAGGCAGATGACGTTAACATGATCAACAACATCCTGTGGGCGAGTCGCGGGAAAATTGTGATTACAAGTGATGGTAACGGCAGCAGCGTTTTTGAAGATTACAACCTGTTTTGGGGCGTTCAGCCGATGGTGGAACCTTTTGCGACGAATTCCAACGATCTTGTCGACGACGCACAGTTTGTGGATCGATGGCATGCGAATTTCCACCTCGATGGGAACTCGCTGGCGGTGGGGAGCGGCAATCTTGGCTTTGTCCAGAACGCATTTTCCAATATGGAGGCCGCGCTTAAATCCGAGAAATTGAGCAGCAATGTGTCCGGTATTCTTTCCACTTTGGCTGCAGAGGAGCCGATTGAAAAAGTTGACCGCGGCGCCCTTTGACGGGTTGTCCCCTCCCTTGTGTCCGCATCACGACATCTTCCTGGCGGTCGCCACATCTGCCGGCGGCACCTTTGTATCTCCGGATCGAGGCTTGCCATGATCGAACAATCTTGCCGCGGAAGCTGCGAAAGCCGCCGCCGAATGTCGTTTATAAATCTGCTGACTGGCATTTTGCCGCATGGCCTGGCGCAATTCGGAGTCGGCGAGCAAGCGTGCGACAGCCGCGGCGAAATCTTCGGCCTTTTCGGCGAGGATAAAATCCATTCCGTTCCGGAGCTGCAAACCGCGCACTCCTGTGGTAGTTGCAACGATCGCTGACGAGAGCCAAGCCGCCTCCATCGCCTTCATGCTGACGCCCGTACCGGATAGCAAGGGCACGACCACAACTTCGACGGAACTGTAGAAATCTTCGACGTGATCTATCCGCGGGATCAGGGTTACGCTTGGATCTTCGGCAAAAAAGCCGGCAACCGACGCACAGATGGAGCCGGCGATCAGAACGCGAACATCCGGTCTGATTTGTTTCAGCCGCGGCAGGATAGCCTCGGCCAGGAACATCGCACCTTCAAAATTGAACAGGGCGGTCGAGGCAATGAAGCCGATATCGAAAGGTCGCAACGCCGTTGCGGCGCGGGCACTGAGGCCCAGATTGTCCAACCCCCATGGCATCCGGAAGATTCGCTCCTGGGGCAGGCCAGCATTGGCGTAAACGGCTGCTTCTTCATCGGAACTGAACAGCACGCGGTCGTACAGCGAGAGAATCTTTATCTCCTCGCGAAGCAATTCGGCTTCCTTGGCAAAATTGAGGAGATCGCCCAAATCCGCCAGCCTCAACTGCTTGAGAATCACGGCGGGACGGCGCAGCAACAGGCGGAAAGCAACCGCCCGCATTCTGGTCGCTCGTCGCGCAAAATTGTCATGGATGTCCAGGACCTTGAAGCTCGCAACGGCGGCCAGATTGCGGACTCCCATGAGCACCGTCGTGCGAACCTTGTTTACCACAACGGCATCGAACTCTTCACGGCCGAGAAAATCGCGGATCTCACCGTACCTGCGGCCGCCAAAAGCCGCCTCCGCCCATTCCGGTAAGTGTCGCCGCCGGGAAATCAGTCGCCAGATCAGTGCGATGACAAAATATAAGGCGGTGGCGATACGACCCGCGTGGATATTCACGATCAATAGACAATCGACCTTCCGGCTCAATTCTTGAACCGAGTCATTGTTCCAGCGCACCCGCTGATGATTGAAGCTCAATACGGACACTTGATGTCCAAGTTTCCGCAGGTTGTTCAGCCATGCTTTGTAAATGACTGTGGACCCGTCATATGCAGGTATGAAAGGGCGATCCGTTACCAGCAAGATCCGCAACTGAATTCCTATCGTGTCGACGCAAAGCCGGTTCGGAGAGATGCGTCGCACGCGATCTCCGGAATCAGCAATGGGCTTCGGGCGACCCGGTTCCTATCGACAACCGTTTGCTTCGTTACGGCGACTGGAACTTCGCCCGGTTCAAAGGGGTCCGGGAAGCGCCGGCGTCGGATGATGGGGATTCTCCAGGTGCGGTATCGCCGCGAGGACCGGAAGACCGATCAAACGCTCGACGCTTTGTTCGGTGATGAACCTGCGGCTGGTCACAATGCCAAACACAATAACGCCGCCGGCGAACAAAATGCCGGCGAGCACTCCGGCGGCAGTATAGAGAAGAGGCCTCGGCACGACCGGCTTGTCCGGTGCGACCGCCTTGGCCTCCGGAACCACGCTGACCTGCCTCGCCCGGTCCAGTTCCTCTTCCGATCGAGCCCTACTATACCGCGACTGAACCGCTTCAAGTACGGAGTTCATTGCACCAATTCTCGTTTCGATCGTACGCAATTCGAGATCCGCTTGTTCGAGTCGATGGAGTTCGCTGTCGAGCGAAGCAACGAGCGCCCGATCGCGCACCAGTTCGTCCAGTAAAGGCACCTGTTCTGCACGATCGGCAACGATTTGCTCATCTATCTCTTGCGCGAGCGGCGACGGCGATGCGGAGAACCGGCTCATCTCTCCCTTCAGGGCTCCCATCTTCTGCTGAAGATCGTCGATTTGTTGCCGCACCCGCTGCAATTCGGGATTGCTGTCGCCGTCCCGCACGGCCATTTCAGTTTCGCTCTGCTGCAAATCCGCAAGCGCGGCGTTGGCGTGCTCCATTTCCCCGGACGGTAGCATGGACGGGACTTCTGCCCGCTTCCTGGTCAGATAAGCGATACTCTGGTCGAGGGTCGCCTTTCTGCTGATCGTATCCTGCAGCTTCGACTGCGCCTCGACGCGCTGATTGATCAGCGCGGCGCGCTGCGCATCGATGTCGTAGATGCGGTTGTCGAGCTTGATTCGGGTCCGACGCCGTTCGAGCTGATCCATATTGCCCAAAAAATCCGTCAGCGACGATTTGTATGCAGATTCTTTGCCAGTCGAGAAGACTTGTGCGTGCAACGCCTGGTAGGCAGCGATGAACTTGTCCAATACCTGCTCGGCCTGCCTGGGACTGTCGGCATCGTAGGTAATGGAAATAACGTTGGACAATTTTACCGGCTCGACGTCCAGATGGCGTTGAAAAGACTTGACCGCATGATCCATCACCGTTCCGAACCACGGAGGAGAACTGACGAGATCGGGGAAAAGATTCTTGAGCCCGATCGCATCGATCGCATCCACGGCCATCGCGCGGCTGCCCAAAAGCTCGATTTCGGAATTGATATCTTCCTCCTTGGTCGATTGCGGGGCTGTAGGCGTTGTTTCGTTCTCGCCCTGCGCCAGAAACTCGCGGCCCGTCTTGACCACAATATCGACTTCGGCGCGATAGAGCGGAGGCAAGAATAACACCACCAATATTGCCAGCACGACTGGCGTAACGAACGCTACGAGTGCCTTTTTTCGTTGACTATAGGCGATCGTCGCGATCTCTCCCGGCGACATTCTGGCGTGGACCTCAAAATTCTGCATGGCCTAGCTTTCCAATCCGTCTTGTCTGTTACTTCAGATTCTCGATGAATCCGGGCCATTTAGGACGCTTGTTCAAAATGACACCAAATAGGGTGCCCCCCGCCTGGAGCAGCAGGTCGCGCGCGCGCTCGACCTCGGTGACACCTGTTTTTTGGGCTTCGATCACGAGAATTGTGCCGTCCGCAATGGCCGCGATATTGGCGGCGTCGACCGAACCCAACACCGGAGGACAATCGACGAGCACAAGTGTGAAATTCGACCGAAGCCAGGAGCAGCATTTGCCGATCCTGTCTGGCTGCAATCCGATATCGCCGGTTCGATTCAATTCGCCGAAGGCGAAACTTGCGCCGCCGAACTGAACCGGACGCAGAGAAAGCTCCGCCTCGTCGCCTGCCGGCGCATCGAAACCGCCGGGCCGCGGGGCGCCCCTCCAGGCCGGCGCCGCGTCGATCAGCGAGACTTTGCACCAGTTCGACAGGGCCGCGACCCTGGCGAGTTCATACGCGACGGTCGTCGTCCCTTCTCCTGCCCCGGCTGCCGTCAATTGGATAATTGCAGACCCACGCTCGTTGATCAGTTTGAACGTCATCGCCAAAAGCGCAGACATTTGCTGTTGCATCGCGTCTGGCCTGACCATATTCGGCAGCTCCCTGCCAGCGTATCTATTTGAGTCGGTATGGGAGAACTCTCGCGAAGCAGTACTGCCGCCATGCCCCAAAGAGCGCTTGGCAGGAATCTCGGCATTCATTTCGTCACCGCGTGGGTCAAGGTTGGGTACAGGCAGACTGGCTGATAGTGAAACACCTTCGGGTTACCCTCTCCCGATCCCGGTGCCCTGCACTACGGTTTTCGAGGAAAACGCTGGAAAGGCGCCGACACGCCCCAATTTTTGGAAACTTGTACCTGAACGCCAATGCCGCGCGCAATAGCGCCGTCGCCCGGAACGGCGCACAGGCACGAGCTGGGTGCGAAAGAGGTTCAGCCGATTCTTGGGGGCAACCATCAACGCCTCCCGGGGGATCGGTTCACAGTTTTGAGCAGGAATGGGTAGGCTTAGCGGACGAAAATAGAGCGTCATTCCAAAGCCGGCACTTCACGGAGGTCGGGAGCCGTGACAAATTAACGATTGTCTCGGCTCGGCTGTTGTGGTCGCCAATCGGCTCAACAGAGTCGGCGCGTCCGCAAGCGACCTTGAGAGCCTTGCACTTTAAGCCCCCGGGCTGGTGTTTTGTTTATGCGTTTCAAAAAAACCCGATACGCAAGCAGACCTGTGTCTTGCAGGCGCGTCGCGGCATTATCGAAAGGGGGCATGCTCTAAGGCATTCAGAATTGCATAGAATGCCGGCTTGGGCTGAAACTGAATATCGAACGGCAGCGGCCGTTCGGGCAGGCCGTCCTGCCGACCGAACTTCGGCAGGGAGTCTGCCGTGAGCCAAGTGTATCGGTCGGACAGACCCCAGGTGACAACGGCGATAACGGCGCGCTCGTCAAGAGCGACAGAAAGAAATCGGTTGTAGATCACCGCCACCGCCCGATCGCGGCTGGCGATGTCGGTCGGCAGGCCCACATCTGAAACGTCGAGCTCGCTGATTATGATTTTCAAGCCGCGCGAAGAGATTTCGTGGAGGAACGCGCGATAGCGCGCGTCATTGAATTGGCCTTCGAAGCCAAACAGATGGGATTCGAGGCCGACTGCCTGAATCGGCGCTCCGGCCTTCTGCAGTGTGTCGAGGAGACGGAGCAACGCCGTCCGCCTCGCTTCCTGCGCTGGGGTATTCAATTCGAGGTCAATATCATTGTAAGTCAGGAGTGCATTGGCGTCCCATTTCCGCGCTTCCTTGAAGGCGCTCACGATAAAATCCGGCCCGGTGCGATCCAGGAAAGGCGTGCGCCCCAGTCCATCAGGCCGACCGTCTTCCGGTCGGATCTGCTCGTTCACCACATTCCAGGCAAAAACATGCCCGGCATAGGCCGTCATCGCGTCCCGGATTCGGCTGTTGATAGCCGCCCGCGCGTCCGGCAGGCCCGTGATGCCGTTGAACCAATCGGGGGTGTTGCGGGACCAAAGAAGATGTGCACCCGTGATTTCGAGGCCATGGTCGATCGCGAAATCGCACCAGGCCTTTCCGTAGTCGAAGTTCTTGACGCCTCTCCTCGGTTCCATTGCCGCCCACGAGAGCCCGGGGAAACCGGGTGCGAACAGCGAACTTTGTTCAACGACAAGCTCTCGAAACTCCGGGGGTGCATCGGGGAACTTGACTTCGGGGCTGGAGCCATAGCGGAGCCCTTTCACCGCCGCGGCTGCCCGCAGGGTATCTGCTCCCTTAGCGAAGGAATATTCGGGAAACGCGAAACCGAGCAGGGCGCCCAGCGTGCCGCCGGTGAGGGAATTGAAGAAACTTCGTCGGCTGAACGACATTTGAAAGCCTCGCTGCCTCTTTCTCCCAGAAGCTTTCCTGCCCTTTGCGTGCAAAGAACGATCTCGACTATGGCACTTTAACACTCGCTACCTTGTTTCCGATACCGGACTTGCAAGAAAATCGTAGTTGCAGCACCTTTCCTAACAAAACTATATGTCGACTGGCGAACGTGGGATTACGACCGCAACGCTCGGTTTGCGCCGAAGTTCGCAGGCAGCGTGGCTTGCAACGGAGTTGGATAACATGAGCGGTATACCTATTTCGAAGCCTCCAATTGACGAAAGTTCATATTTTTCGCAACCCAGAAAAAACCGTTTTCGATTATCGCGATTTAGCAAGCACATCGTGCCGATAATCGAACATATTTTTCACGAGAAAGGTAGGGTCAAGATTCTGGATATGGGAGGAATGATTAGCTACTGGGATCCTTTAAAAGAGGAAATAGAAAAATTTAATTGTCATATAACGTTTCTCAACATGAGCATCGAAGATTGTTGCGGTGATCGCGCACCAAATGAGAAGTTCTCAATTGAAGTAGGCGATGGCCGCCGGTGTAATTTCCCCACCAATTCTTTCGATTTTATGCACTCCAACTCCACTCTCGAACATGCCGGTAACTGGAGAGACATGCAGGCAATGGCTAAAGAAATGCGGCGATTATCTCAAATATATTATGTGCAAGTCCCCTATTTTTGGTTCCCAATCGAACCTCACTTTCGCCTTCCATTTTTTCATTGGCTACCGGAACAGGTCAGGGCGAAAATAATTATGCGTCGGGGATTTGGTTTCATGTCAAAGGCCGAGAGTGTGACTGAGGCAGTTGAGGCTGTTCAGAGCGCACAATTGCTCGATGTTGCGCAGATGCGTGCACTGTTTCCAGATGCTCATATTGAACGTGAGCGAATGGTGGGAATTTCGAAATCCATCATTGCAATGAAATTTGGCTGACTGGCCACGCATCAAGATCGATGCACTTCGTTGGCCGCTCATTCCGACTCTAACAGGCTGCGGGAAAAGCAGCGATCTGGGGGCGTTTGGAAGCTGGGCGACTCGTCTTGGGTCGCAGCTGTTGGCGATTGACCGGGTCCCTGGATGGTTGGGAGGCAAGGTCGGTCATGTGGATGCGATCAGCTTTGGGATGCGTACAAGATGTAATGGGCGCAAGTTCCGATAAATCCCGCTTTTTTTGTCCGCTAACCCGATCTGCAACCGGTGTTCCCGCATGGGCTCTGGCGCAGTTCGGCAATGTTCGATATTTCGGAGCCTGACGCGAAATCGTCGTGCGAACAGTGTGTCCCCCATGAAGGTGCTTCTAGCGAATAAGTTCTTCTTTCCCAACGGGGGCTCGGAAACCGTTCTATTCCAGGAGCGCTCCCATCTCGTCGCATCAGGCGTCGAGGTTGTCGACTTTTCAATGCAAGACGTCCGGAATCTGCCCTCGTCCTATTCTCCCCACTTCGTCTCCAACAGGCAGTATCGCGCCGGGCAGGGCAAACTGCGTAGCGTGGGCGCCGCGGTTTCCATGGTTCACTCCCCGGAAGCGGTTCGGCGTATCGGAAAGCTGTTGGACGAAACCAAGCCGGATTTGATGCATTGCCACAACATTTACCATCAATTGACACCATCAATTATCAGAGCGGCCAAATTGCGCGGGGTGCCCGTCGTTTTGACCCTGCACGATTACAAGGTTGTGTGCCCCGTTCATTCGCGCCTTAGACATGGAGCCCCCTGCTCTCAGTGCCTAGAAGGAAATTTCTTTAGGGTCGCCGCGAACAGGTGCGAACAGGGCTCCCTCGCCAAAAGCATGCTCCTTTACGCGGAAGCAGCCGTGCAGCGGGCATTGCGCAGCTACGAGCAGGTCGATCGATTCATCGCGCCCAGCCTGTTCATGCTGCAGGCCGTCAGTCACAGGTTTGCCAAAGAGAGAATTTCCCTGTTATACAATGGCATAGATACAATGCACTCTCGTCCATCGGCGCGCGATGGCAATTATGTCCTCTATTTTGGCCGGCTGAGCTCTGAAAAGGGAGCTGAAACGCTACTTCAGGCGCAAGAATTGGCCCGCGGCACCTGGGCGTTGGTGATTGCGGGGACCGGTCCTCTGGAACGCATGCTGAGATCGCGTTATCCTTACGCCACATTTGTTGGGCATCTGTCGAGCGAGTCTTTGAAAGAAACCATTGCGAACGCATCGTTGGTCGTTGTGCCCTCAAGGTGGTACGAAAATTGCTCGATGTCTGTTCTGGAGGCCATGGCGCACGGTAAGGCAGTCGTCGGAACGACGATGGGGGGCATTCCCGAACTGGTGGCAGACGGGAAGACAGGATGCTTGTTTAACGCGGGTCGTGCGGACCAGTTGGCAGAGATTGTCGGCCGCCTGATGAACGACGACGTACTGCGCGCGTCCATGGGAACCGCAGGGCGCGACAGAGTTCAGAAGAATTTTTCGCTTGATGCGCACCATGTTGGCCTTCTGGAGATATACCGTTCGGTGTGCCAATGAAGATTAGAAGGGAGCTTTCGCGGCGATGGACCTGACCATAATCTCGACCTTTCGATGCAATTCGAAGTGTCAGATGTGCTACATTTGGAAAAATCCTACAGATCCGCGTGAGGAGATCACCGTCGAGACACTATCCAAGTTGCCGGGCGGATTCGACAATTTGAATGTCTCGGGTGGCGAACCGACTCTGCGCAAGGATTTGCACGAGTTGATCGACGTGGTCTATCCGAAGGCGCGGATCACGGAAATCAGCTCCAATGGCCTGCATCCCGAACGGCTCCTTCCCATCATCAAGAAATATCCGAATATCAAGGTGCGATTCAGTCTCGAAGGCGACAAGATTACCAACGACACCATTCGTGGTGAAAAGGGCGGCTATGCGACAAAGGTTGCCGGCCTGCTCAAGCTGAGCGAAGCAGGAGGTACCGATCTCGGCTTCGCTTTCGTCATCCAGGATGAAAACGTGGACCAATTGGTTAGCGTGTATGAGCTGGCGCGCTCGATGGGTTTCGAGCTCGCGACATCGACGCTCCACAACGCCTGGCAATTCTACAAGAACGACAATTATTTTTATGACCGCCTTGCCGTGGCTAAAAAAGTCGAAGGCCTTATTACAGCTTTGCTGAGGAGCGGAAAGCCCAAAAATTGGTTTCGCGCCTATCTCAACCTTGGCCTGATTGAGAAAATTCTCGGCCACCCAAGACTAATTCGATGCACCGCGGGGACGGATTTTGCTTTCATCGACCCCTGGTCGGATGTCTGGGCGTGCAACGTCCGTTCTGATTTGCCGATGGGCAATTTGAAGCGGGAGTCATGGAATGAGATCCTCGCGAGTAGCCGGACCAAAAAAACAATCGATGCCGTGCATGCATGCCAACAGAACTGCTGGATGGTGACGACTGCGCGGACAGCAATGCGATCCAATTTGATACCGCAAGCGCCAAAGCTAGGGCCTCTGATGTGGGTTCTTCAAAATAAGATCAAAGTATCGAGGGATCGGCCGATCCCCTTTGACCGATACATCGACTATACCAATGTCGAAACGAGCCCCAAAGTTCCGCGCGTGTCGTTCCTTGGAAGCAGGGAGAAGGCCACGATGGTCCGGGGGCGAGATACTGCAGACGCGAGATATCCGCTCCGGGAATTTCAGAACAGCTGAATGTTACCTGGATGTACGTCATGCTGTTGGGACTTCGGGGCTTTCCCGGCGTGCAGGGCGGCGTCGAGTCCCACGCCGAAAACCTTTGTCCAATACTTTGCACTATGGGCTGCCGAGTGGAAGTCATTGTGCGATCGTCGTTTGTCCCACGTTCTCTGGGCTCGCAGTGGCGCGGGGTCCGCTACATACGGGTATGGGCACCGAAAGGGAAGACCTCGGAAGCGATCGTTCACTCGTTCCTGGGTGTATTGGTTGCAGCGTGGCGGCGGCCCGATATCCTTCATATTCAGGCAATCGGACCGTCTATTGTCGCTCCTGTCGCACGCCTGTTTGGACTTAAGGTCGTCGTCACACACCATGGACCTGACTACGACCGGCTGAAGTGGGGGCTTCTTGCAAAGCGAGTTCTCCGCTTCGGCGAAGCATTGGGTATGCGGTTCTCGCACCGTCGCATCGCGATCTCCCGGGGTATCAAGCATCTCATCCATGAAAAATACCGGATGAGCGCAGAACTGATACCAAACGGCACCAATCTCCCGCTCGCTCCCGACACAACGACGACGTTGGAGCGCCTTGGACTTACGCCGCAAAGGTACGTGCTCTGTGTCGGCCGAATTGTGCCTGAAAAGCGCCACGGGGACCTGATCGTGGCGTTCGCAGCTGCGGGCCTTTCGAATTGGAAGCTTGTGATAGTCGGTAGGGCCGATCATCCGGACAAGTATTCAAGAGGCCTGGACGTTCTGATCGCCGCAACACCATCAGTTGTTGCGGCCGGGTTTCAGACGGGGCGAGCGCTTGCAGAGCTGTACGCGCATGCAGGACTATTCGTTCTGCCATCTTCGCACGAGGGTCTGCCGATTGCACTGCTTGAGGCCTTGGGATACGGCATACCCGTAATCGCAAGCGCAATAGAAGCCAATCTCGAAGTAGGCTTGAACGATGTGAATTACTTCCCAGTAGGAGACGTACCAGAGCTCAAGGAGCGTCTGCAGCAATTCTCAAGAATTTCAGTGACCGCCGATGAGCGGGCACAGCTACGCGCTTTGATCGAACAACGCTACAATTGGCAGTCAATCGCGGCGCAGACGCATGCAGTCTATGCCTCAATCTGCCCGGCGAAAGCCGAAATCAAAAAGTAACCGGTTTGGCAATCCGCCCGGAACACCCCGCCTGACGCGGCTTCTCAGCTGTCGAGTCGCTTCTTTCACGTCCTTCCCGGCAGGCGTCTGCGCAACAATTCAGCGATGAAGGCGAGGGTACGATCCCGCACATTCATCACATCAAGTGCTAATGCGGTCCCGACATAGACGCTTGCGCCAAGTGCTACTTGCAACGGGAATGATACCGGGCCACTTCCCGGAATCAACACGACGACTATGCCCATGGCGGTGCAGGCCGCCCCGATCCGCGCGGATTGCGCGACCGGAAACGGAAGTGTGTACGCATAATGGCCCAAAATCCAAGCATGGGCGCAAGAAATAACCATTGCAACCGCGACCGCTACGGCGGCGCCGAGTGGGCCATACTTCGGAATAAGCCAGAAGGACAGGCCTACAGCGACAATCGCCGTCAATGCTGAGACCCAAACCTGAAGCCCCGGGCGTCGGCCAAGCTGAAACGCGTGATCCAGGTAGTTTGCGCGAAAGGCAAACAAGCCGGTTCCGACTGCCATCCACGGTGTAATGCTGGCGACGGAAGCGACATATTGCGCGCCTATAAGCGTCCTCGCCAGACCATGGGACGTCAGCACCAAGCCCAATGTCGCTGGCGCAAGAACAGCCAACAGCAAAGTGCTGTTTGCCAACAGTTGTTTGCGTGTGATTTCCGACTTGCCTTCTTCGACCGCCCGGACGGCAAGCGAGTAGCCGGCCGATGCGATTCCCGAACCGATCAGAGCCAGAGTGTTCTGCACCAGCATGAACGCAGCTGTGTAGAAGCCAAGCGCTTGTGCCGAATCGAGTTCCTGGATCAGCCAGCGCGTGCCGCTGTTGATAAGGCTGCCAAGAACCATGCTTGCGGCCATCGGTGCTCCGAAGGCCAGCACCGCCAGAGCCAGTTTTCTGTCAAATCCGCTGAAGCTGACACCCAAGCGCCCAAAACCGCGCAAGAAAGAGCCGACCAACATGCCAAGCGCGGTGCCAGCTACTGTCCAGACGGGATCGCGAGTAAACCAGGCTGCGCCCACGGTTGCGATCAGGCCTGTTAACGCCCGTCCCACATTCATCAAAAGGTATCGGGTAGGGTGGAAGCTGGCGATTTCGAAACGGGCTACGAACTCGAACCAGGAATAGCTCCACATCAGCGCAATGCCGATGGCATAAACCGCTGCGGCACTTCCCGCGAAAATCCCGAACGCCCAAGCGAGCGCGGCGAGAACCGCAGTGAGCCCGACGAGCGCATAAAAAAGCAACAGAAAAGTACCCGTCAAGCGAGGGTCACCGGGCCGGCTCTGGTAAAAGCGCATGAACGAGATACCGAGCCAACTGAATGCCGCGTCCGAACCGAAACTCATGACTACAAGAGCAAGACCGTAAACGCCGTAAACAGTCGGCGCCAGTAGGTGTGTGAGGATCGCGGTGGTCGCCACGCCCAGGACTGCGGCGAGGACCCTCGCCGCCACATAGATCAATGAGTGCCTTATCAGCATAGAGCGTTCGATGTGACGGGCTTCACGGTGCGGCGAAGCCAGTACATTCCCAGCCTGAGCCGGCGCCTGAGATAGGGCGGCACCAACCAAAACGATGCAAAGAGAATGAGCTGCAATGTGCTGGGACTGCCCATACGGAAGGCGCGATCAAGCAGGACCGGAATGGCTCGGAGGTCCCATGACCTTGCCGCCCGCGAACCCAGTATAACAAGACAGTAGCCGCTGTAAGACCGCCGGCTGATCATGTCAGCCACATCATCGGGCCACGCGAGGCACTTCTTCCACGTAGCCTGTGATTCCGATGATTCATTCGATTTTTCATGCACAACAACGAGGGCATCCGGCAGCATCTCGATCCGGCCGCCGCACTTCTTGGTAACCCGCAGCAGGAGTGTCGTGTCCTCGTCCTGGCACGTCTCACCGAAACGCGTCTTGGCGAACAGCCACGCTGGCAACAGGAAGGTGGGGGTAGCAAAATACACATCACCTCGCATCGGCGATTTGCGGCCGAAAAGATATTCATCGACGCTTTGACGTGAATCGTACAGGCGGCGGGGCCAGATGTGCACCCCGTCCACATTTTCAACCCGGCATCGGCAGGTCACAAGAACGGCGTCGGCGGCTGTCCTGCCGACCAGCTGACGCTCCAGCTTGTTCGGCAACCACTCGTCATCGTCGTCCAGAAAGGCCAGCCACTCACCAGAGGCGATTTCCGCGCCTGCATTTCGGGCGCGCCCGGGGCCAAGCGACGACGGATTCTGCACCACACGCAATCGAGGCTCGTCGAGTTTGTCGAGAACGTCGACGGTCGCCCGATCGCGGCCGTCGATCACGACGATTATTTCCAGGTCGCGAAGACTTTGGACCGTGACGCTGGCGATCGCACGTCGGACGAGCTCCGGCCGATGGATCGTCGGGATGATGACCGAGACGAGCGGCATTCCAACTCGCGCTACGCATCGTGCGCGATGTTCGACACCGACGCCCGGCTCCGCATGTCAAATCTTTCGCTCCAGGTTGAGAAGCGAGCTGGCCTGGAATTCTTCCTGATTTTTAGAACGTAGGATCGCCACCAGGTTTCAGTAAGAGCGGCGCTAAACGCCACTTCCGCTGCGAGTAAATCAGGCCACGCCAGAGTTCCTTCATCGAGATTTTCAATCAGCATGGATATGAGAAAGAGCACGACCCAGCGCGCTTCGCTGAGTTCTCCGACTCTGGTTGCGCGGATCGTCAACTGGATGAGACGTGTGATCAAAAACAGGTAGAAACACGTCCCCACCAGGCCGATATCGAGGGCCAGCTGAAGAAAGCCATCGTGAGCACTTGGCGCATACCAACCGATTCTCGACCAAATATATTCGGCTTCGATTGTACCGGGCAGCCAAAACGCGGAATAGCCATAACCAAACAACGGCCGGTCCTTTATGGCGCCCAAACAATCAATCCAAAGAGGCAACCTCCCGGTAAGCGTCGAGTCCTTCCCGAAAAAATGGAAGACCATTTCCGGATTCATCAACGTTGCCACAACGCCTACAAGCGCCACGGCACCGACACAATACAACCCAAGCAGGAGTAGCCTGGATCGAATGCCCGCAAAAAAAACAATTGTGGAAAGGCTCACGAATAGAGACGCGATAATCGATGTGAGGCCGTGCGAGAGCAACAGGACCAAGATGATAATTGGAGTGCACCAACCGACAAGACGATCAAATCTCGAACGGTTAGAAGCGATGAAACCCAAATACATGCAACTACAAAATCCAGTCAGTATGTTGACCGACAATTCGTTTTTTTGCGAGAAAACGCCGATGAGCGAACCTACGTCACTCCGAATCCCGGATTCAAATGCGATATGCGGCGCCACCACCGCGAGCATCAGGGAAGCGGAGGCAGCAACAATTGCGCCTGTGGCCAGCAAACGGACAGTATTTCTCGGACCGTAGACGGCAAACGCATAATAGCCAAACAAGAAGCAATCCATCAAAGACAAGCTTCGCCGAACGGTGAGAAACGGGTCCTGGCTCCACAAGGCTGAGACCAAACATATCCCAATGATGAGTATAAATGGCTGCGCCCGAAAAATAACCGGGAACATTGTTTTCCGGCGCGCAACGACAATGAGCACCATCACCACGAGGGCGATCCCCTGAAAGGCACGGGCGATTGGATTGCCTTGGGCGAGTTGCGCGGCGGTATCGGCGACAGACCGCTCGCGGAGCAGCGGAAAAAACGCGCCCTGAAACAGAAAAATGACTACAAAGCCGAACACATATTCAAGCGGTGTCGCCGCGGCTCCCGAACCATCGACGTCGCCCGTTCCGTTCGGCGATAAGCTGCGCGCAGTGATCATTCCGCTACTCGGGTGGGCGATAATAGGCGCTGACCTTTCGGCCGAGCTGGGTTAAGCTCGATTTTGCTACGGAAGTAGCGTCAAAAAAATATTAACGGTGCTTGTCATTGCAGGATCTGTCCGGCCTCTCTCAGGCATCAGCTCCGCATGTCCTCGCTCGCTGCAGTTATAGCTGTAACCGCACACGGGGAAAAACCAAAGCCGCTAGCGGCGCCTCTGCCTAGTTTACTGGGTACTTGACGCACGACCCAAAGCCGAATTCAAGCCTTATTCCGTAGGAACAGCGGAGTTGTAAGGTCTGAGCTCGATTATGTGGATCGACGAATATATCCGCCAGGCTTTCCCGCTTTGCACTTCGGACAACATCTCCAATATCAGCCGGTACTATCCAGCGACGAACGTTGTTACCAGGCAACGTTACGCTGTAACCTGGGCTCTATACCATTGCGCCGCGCTGGTCAGGCCGTCCGCGAGCGCCGTTCGGCGCAATCTCAGCTGTTCATCTACCTTCCGCGGGTCGAAGCAAATCTCCTGAGCGAACAGTCGAACCAGAGATGGCGTAACAGGGTAGAGCTTCCGTGACCATCGAGAATTCCGCGTCAGGCGCTGCATTGCCGCGAGCGGCGGTGCGGCCAGCCGAGATTCCAATTGCAGCTTCCACGCTGGTACGTAAGCAACAGGTACCGCGCCGATAGCGCGGGCGAAGTTCTTGAGATACCAATTCCAGGTCGGCGGCGACGCTTCAGCGAGGTTGAAGGCTTCGGCGCCTTTGGTGTCCAGTTCCAGCGCTGCTTCAATGGCCGCAGCAACATCGGCAATGTATATCAGGTTGCAACTTCCATCTCCGTGACTACCCAAATCGCCCAGACGCCGACCAACGAGGAGCTGTCCCAACCGGAGTGTCCATGCTTTACCGCCAGGTCCATAGACGCAGCCTGGACGCAGGATGACCGATCGGACTCCGAATTCCGCCGCGCTACGCGTAACGCGCTCGCACGCGATTTTGGCTGTACCATAAGCATTGTTTCGAACGGATGGAGCGGACTCCTCATTGAGGACGCCGGTCATTCCACCAAAGACGGCGATGCTGCTCAAATGTATGATACGGCTCAATTTGAGTTCGACGGCTAGTTCCGTCAGCAAAGTCGTGGCCGTGAACATCACCCGGCCGGAACCCATGACGCAATTGATGGCATGCGTGACGCCGTCAAGAGCAGAACGCATCGAGGCCCGGTGCAGGGCGTCGCAAGTTCGGACCTCAACGGCGGGTGAATCGGGCCCCGGCGATTTGCTTCGGACGGCTGCAACCAATTCCAGGTCGCTTCGCTGTGATAGCGTGTTGATAGCGGCGCGGCCGATGAATCCATTGGCTCCCAGTACAAGAACTCTCATGCGCAAAGTTCCTGGCGACGGCTCGAAATTCTGATCGGTGTGGAAAGAAAGGAATCTCTCAGGTGCTGTCCCAAACGGATGGCGAGGGCAACGACGGTCAGTGTGGGATTAGCTTGCCCCGATGTCGGGAAGACCGCGCTACCCGCGACATAGAGATTGGTGATGCCGTGAACGCGGCAATTCGCGTCGACCACACCGTTGTCTGGCCGGGTCGACATTCGGGCCGTTCCAATGTGATGCCCTCCATACGCGCCATCGCACAACATGGCCGCCTCGACTTCCTCCGGTCGGAATTCCAGGATTCCTCCGCCCCAGCTTGCGATTTCCTCTTGAAACAACGTTAGTGTCCTGATGACCGTTTCAATATCCGCGCCGGTGTACCGCCAGTCGATTCGGACCCGGGGCATCCCAAGAGGATCAAGATTGTCACCGATAGTGATGCGACTATCTGCGCAGGGCTGTTGCTCCGCGTGGATGTCGAGCGTGTAAACGTTGGTGCGTGACGAAATGACAATGGTTGGGAATTTGCGGCCAGCCAAATGCCTCTTATACAGCAAATCCACGGCAAACGTCGCCGTCTCGACGGGATGCTTGGCGATATTCAGGAAATGATGAATTCTTGGGCTCGCAGCCACTCCCGAGCTATGCAGCCGCTTCGCGTATTCGTAGCCAATGAGTGGCTTGGCGAGATAGATCGCCGAGAGAATTCCGTTGCCATGGCTCGCGTCCGGAATCCGCGGATGATGCAGGCGCATGATGATGTTCCCAACCTGCAGCTGCCGTTGCGCCTCGGCCGACAATGCTATGCGGCGGCGGCAATAGACACCATCCCACGTTTGTGCGTAGCCGTGCGCGATGCAGTGACGCGGAATATGGAACGCCAGTCTTCCGACGGTACCCGCCAGATGACACATGTAGTAACGCCCGACTGCGTCATGTTCGTTGCCTACACCTCGTGGATAATTTCTACGCGACCCAAGGAGCAGCCGCGGAATCTCGATGCCCCCCGTGGCAAGGACGTATTTGCCGGCATAAACGTGAAATTGCCGGCCCGAGAGGGTCCTGATGATCAGCCGCTCAACGGCCTTCGCTTCCGTAGACGAGATGATTTCAGTGCAGTTGGCATTCAGATAAACCTTAATCCTGTCATTGGACTTCAACCGCCGACCATAGCGCCGTCCGAAGTCGGTCGGGCGGCTTATCCGTTCGATGACTTCGGTTGAGAATTGTTTTGGGACAAACCCGTTCATGAGGGGAGCCATTCCGCCGTCGACCGCTGAGTTTGCCGAATAGTCTGCGTCGCCGGCTTCGCAGAGGGCGTTAGCCTCGGGATAGTAACGTGCCATCTCCTCGTATTGCAGCGGCCATCCGCTTTGGGGCACCCAAGAGCGCTGCTCAAGATCGATCGGATCCAGAGGAACGCATCGGCCGCCCCATATCGTTGTTGATCCGCCAAATCGTCGCTGCCTGTAGCGAACGGGCGGGCAGTGCAAGCGAGGGTTGGCAACGTCGCCGTTGTACAGAGACTGTGTGGCAGCATTCGAATGCAGGCCGCCCGACTCGATCACGACCACATTCAGCCGAGAACTCTCGAGTTGAAGTGCGACACTGATTCCCGCGGCGCCGGCGCCAACAATACAGACGTCTGCGAAAACAGCAGCACCTGACGGCAATGAACGGGCGTCGATAATCATGCAAGCATTTGGGACAAGCGATTATGTGCACGTTTCAGCATTCAGAAACATTGAAAGCCTACGCCGCACTGGCAACCCGGTCTACGGAAATTCTGTCGCGGTCGTATCGTGCATGGAGCGACGCCAGCCTCCGGCACAAAATGGATTCACAAATCTGGCGCAAGTCTCTACTTTGACGTGACCCCTTTGTGAGCACCACAGTAACGGGAATTTAGTTGCTCAACGCTCGGTCGTAGGCCGCAAGCAACGGCGCCACCGAATAATCCCAGGCGAGAGCTTCGCGCACCCGCTGCCGGCCGAGTTCGCCCATCCGGGCGCGGCGCTCGGGGTCATCGAGTAATTCAGCGATGATGCGCGCCATGTCTCGCTCCGAATTGGCCTCTGCGTAAGCGCCGGCGGCACCCGCCGAGACGCGCGTCTCGTGCAGATCGAAGGCGACGACCGGCAAGCCAAAATACATGTACTCAATAACCTTGTTCATCGTGCTCTTGTCGGACCATTCATTCTTGGGATCGGGATCGATCCCAAGTGTTGCCGATGACAGAATGCGGCACAGATCCTCGTCGCCGATGCGGCCGGTAAATTCGCAGAAGTCCATGATCCCAACCTCTTCGGCGTACGCCTTGACAACCGGCTGGTGCGGGCCCCCGCCCACGAAGAGACAGCGGACATCCTTTCGGCCAAACTCTTCGTTCAGCAGCTTGACCGCGCGAACCATGTATTCAACGCCATCCTGCTTGCAGATTTCCCCCAAATAAACCAGGAGATGTTCCTTGCCGCCAAAGTAAATCTTGTCGCGCGGAAAAACCGGCAACTCGTGCAATGCGGGCCCGGAGCGCACAATGAACACGTCTTCGGGCTTCTTTCCATCCCGTTCTATGGCGACGCGCTTGTAGCTTTCGTTCGTGGTGATCACCGCGCGCGCCGTCGCCATGCTTTGCCGTTCGAGCCAGAGCAGCGCGCGATAGAAGAACCCGGCCTGGCGCCCAAATTTCGCGGCGAACATTTCAGGCGCGAGATCATGGTGGTTGAAAATGTAGCGTACTCCAAAAAGGCGCCAGAACCGTCCCAGGAGCCAGAACGTGTCCGGCGGGTTGCAGGCGTGCAGAACATCAAAGCCCCGCCCGAAGGCGGCAACGCGCAAGCTCAACCATGCCGTGGCCATGAAACACCAGGAGAATTCGACAAGATAACCAAGCGCTCCACTGCCGGCCTCCAACGGCATGCTGTAGCGGTAAATGTGTACATCTGCGAGCACCTCGAAAGCCCGGGTGGCGTTGCTGGATTTCGGACAAATGACGCTGACTTCGTAGCCGTGACGGGCCAGGGTTGTGGCTTCCAGCCACACACGCCGGTTGAATGGGACCGGCAGGTTTTCGACCACGAGAAGGGCGCGGCGGCGTCGGCTCACGGTCTTCAACGTATGACCCTGCGAATGAACGCTGCCCCCCGTAGCTCGGCGGCCTCCGCCAAATGCACGACGTCTTCCGCAAACCAGCGTCTTGAGCTAACATCCGGCCCCGGTTGTCGCGCGACGCCAGCAATCCCAGATCGGAAGCGCAGGTAATTTACAGTTCGAAGGGTCATCGTCAATTGCATGGGCGGAGCATAAAGCGATCTGGCGAGAGCCGCTGGAGAATGCGTGTGGTTCTTGCCACACCGGGGGGCATTCGTTTCGGGGGCGGAATCGGAACAATTTCCAGGTCGATCCTGCAAGAAATGCGTAGGGCGCATCCGGATATCGATTTTCAGGTTATCGATGCCCGAGGAAACGGATCTGCAATCGCATCGATCCTTTACGCACTGGTTGCGGCCTTCCGGATAATCGGCTGGCGTTTCAGGCGCGTTCCCATGGTTTTGCATCTGAATGTCTCCGAGAGAATGAGCTTTCTTCGGAAAGGTTTGCTCCTGGAATTGGGCAAGGCGTTGGGCGTTCGGACTCTCCTGCACCACCATGGTGCGGAATTCATCGACTGCTTCGCCAGGGCCGGCCGAGCAAGGAGATTCTGGTATCGACGGGTTATAATGTCAGCCGATGTCAATATTGTACTTGGGCAACTATGGGGGCGCCATCTGGTGGACTGCGTAGGCCTGCCGG
Organism: Rhizomicrobium sp.; assembly: GCA_035567755.1. Lineage (GTDB taxonomy): Bacteria > Pseudomonadota > Alphaproteobacteria > Micropepsales > Micropepsaceae > Rhizomicrobium. The sequence goes on along the minus strand of DATMPH010000012.1, from coordinate 28,183 downwards.
AACATCGCGTCGTCGTGCTTTATAATGCGATTCCTGATCGGTTCGATAACGCGTGCGCGCGAACGCAGGCGGCGAAACAACAACTCGCGGACGTCCGTCTTGTGATGCTCGCCAATTTGATGCCGCGCAAAGGAGTTTCGGAACTGTTGCGCGCCATTCGCGATCTCAAGTCAGACGGGATCGAGGTCAGCGCGGACCTCGTCGGCGGCGGCGATATCGGCCGGTACCGAAAAGAAGCGGCGAGCTTGGGGATCGAAAGCGAATGCCATTTTACCGGGTGGATTTCCCCACATGACAGCTTCGAGCGTCTTTGTGCTGCCGACATCTTTGTGCTTCCCTCATTCAACGAAGGGCTGCCCATGGCGATTTTGGAGGCTCTTTGCGCAGGCGTTCCTGTGATTGCAACGCCGGTCGGAGCGATTCCTGAAGTTCTAACCAGCGGAACGAACTGCCTTTTGATCCCTCCCGGAGACCCCGTCGCCCTGAGGAATGCGATCAACAAATTGCGGTTGAATCCGTATCTTCGATCGTCGATCTCTGCCGCCGGCAGAACACTCTTTGCGCAGTCGTTCGCCATTCGCCAATATGTGCAAAGCCTTCGGTCGATTTATGAGCAACTGCTGAAAACCGACCGAGATCTGAGCCTGGAACGGGCCGGCCCAGCGGAGGGCCGAGTCGAGCCAGGCTCTGCATGACCTTATCTGGGGCGACCGCGGCTTCGTTGACAAAGATTTTCTGGCCCCTTCGGAGATTGTACGAAACCATACGGGCAACCGGCCATCGACGGAGAGACGTTGCTTGCGGTGCAATTGTTTACGGGGACTTGCCTTGGCATCTCTTGCCCTGGCGGTCTTTCTCTCGCCCACCGCGGCAGACGCCCAGCCGCCGAGCGCTACGGGTGGAACCACAGGCATCGCTTTGCCTCCCGGAGCCGTCCATGGCCGCGCGGGAAAAAACAGCGATCAGGCTGGAGCGCGTGCCATCGAAATCCTGAGTGCACTGTACGGAAGGTCGCACACAAAACAGAGCTGCGACGCCGCCGAGGCGGTAAGGGAGCGGTGTCAGGGAAAGCTGCGCTGCCGGGTTCGCGTCGACGGCTCATTGTGCGGGCCGCCGCAAACACCGCCTCGGTTATTGATCCCGTCGCTGGTCGTCATTTACCAGTGCTCGCCCAGCGGCCTCCTGCACGACGTGCGAGGCGATAGCCCCTTCGCGGTCCTGATTTCGTGCAGCGGGCCGGAAGACAGATCGATCCCCGGCTCGGATAATTAGTGCCCGCGAGCGCCCGCACCGGCTTGTTCCGCGCCGACGCCGTCGCCGGTTGAGTCCTCTGCGTGGCCGGTCGGAGCATGCAAAACGGGCTGGATCTGGGCATCATTCAGCCGCGTCGTTCGATCGTTCTGTAACTGCAGGATGCTCTCGATCGAAGGGATCGGCGGAATTTGGCCCGTGATCGCGGGACTAACCGTCGATTCCGGCGTCACGGGCGGCAAGCTTATCGCATTGAATTTCTCCGGCTTGCCGCCCCAGCTTGTGATAGTTCCAGCGAAAGCCTGACCGTTGATCAACACAACGATATCTGGATCGTCACTCTTCCGCAAAATGTAAACCCGGCTGTTGACCAAATAGCGCGGCGATGTCGCTCGCGAACAAGAGAAGGAACTTCCGTCCGAAAACTGGATGATCCTATATCTGCTGCATCCGTGGAAGGTACCTGCAACGGTGGTGGACCGGGCGATCTCATACCCTTTCGCCAGATAGTCGTCCATCGGCGCGGCCAAGGCCGGCCGCAGCGCCGTCCCCATGACCATCAATGCAAGAACAGCGAAGGATATCTTCATGGCTTCCACAATTCCGATTCTTCAAGAAAAACGACGGCTGGATGCCTCTTGAGCCGCTCGAGCAGCGTGGCTGTCAGCAACCACGCCCCCTCGTCATGCGCGGAATGGTGGGTCAGAATTCCGATCGGCGCGCAACGTCCCACTGCCCCATACCGCCGCAACCTCAGCGCGACAATGATGTCGCCCACCAGCCGCGCGCCATCCATCCCGCTTCCCGAGTTCCAGTCCATTACGTCAGCATGGACGTTCCGCGCCGGAATGCGGAGCCCGGCAAAATCGCCTTCCACCGACACGTGCGTAAAGCCGGCGCTTCGCACTCCGTCGATCAGGTGAGGCGACAGGCGATTCCAGGGGGGAACCAGCACAGGCAGCACCCTATTGCCGAATTGTGACTCCAATCGACGCCTCGCTTCGACCAGCTGTTCTGCCACCTCCGAGGGCCGACGGCGCGGTGCAAATTCAGCCTCTGGTTCACCCGGTCCGGCGTGATTGCTGTGATCCCAGCCGTGCACAAGGATGCTCAGCGCTTCCCGGGAACACACGTTCAAAACCGTCGCCAGGTTCGGCTCGGCAAGTGCCGAAATGACTGCCAGAGAAAGCGGGATGTCGAGTTCGTCACGCAGAGATAGGAGACGCAGCAGCTGCGGGGTCGCGGCCACAGCATCGTCGTCCCGCCACCAGAAAATCGCGTTTGCGGCCCCGGAGCGGTCAAGTTCCCGGTCGAGCGCGTCCCAGTACAACGCGCCGACTTCCAATCCGGACGACCACCGCCTCGCCAATGCGCGGACGATCCGACCGCTCACGTGAGAAAAAGGCAAACCACCGCTCCTACAATGAAATTTCGTACAGGAACGTGTTACTCAGTTGAGCCGAATGAGGGCGATTCCAGACCGCTACCAAATTTATTAAATTCTAGGTTAACGCCGGACCGTCGTAAATCTTCATTTCACCGAGCCGCTCCAAGTCATTAGAATTTCTATGTTATTTCGAACGCACCCTCTGTTCGGAGAGAGGAGAATGGACGGTTTTCGAGCATGAGACCCCGCCACCGAAGCAGGCTTGGTATCTTTTACAGTTGCGATTAATGCCCTGTTAACGTACGATTTTAGTAGAAAGCACTCAAAGTGCTGGGCGGCGTGGGGCAATTTCATGAGTATCCAATCAGGCGCATTTAGCGCGCGCAGCGCGCTCGGGCGGCTCGTGGGGGCGCACGGCGCTGCGATCACTCAATTGGGGAGATTTCGCGTTTCAGAACGCGGGGTGGCCAGTCTCGCGAAACTTGCCAAAGCCCGCTCGATCGGTCGGCTGACATTGGCATCGCCTAGAGCAATCCACGCGCACACGCGGGATACTGTGTGCCGGCCTAAGATACCAAATCTCCAAGTTGCACTTTTTCCGGCGCTGATCGCCGCGCAGCCCTCGCTGGCTCACGTTGATTTCCTGAGCCGTATTCCATTGTTCTTTCTAGCCCGCCGCTGGCGACCGCTGCTGAAACGCGCCGAGGATGCCGTGTTGGCCACCTTGTTGCTGACGATGTTGTGTCCGGTATTTGCCGTGCTTGCCCTCGCCGTGCGGGTGGACAGCCGCGGGCCGATTTATTTTCGGCAATGGCGTCGGGGCTGTAACGGCACGGAGTTCCTGATATGGAAGTTCCGAACCATGAAATACGAGCCGCACAGCGAGCACACGTCCGTTCAGACTCGGCGAAATGATCCGCGGATCACCAAGGTCGGACGCTTTCTCCGACACAGCAGCCTGGACGAGTTGCCACAACTGTTTAATGTCCTACGTGGAGAAATGTCGTTGGTCGGACCGCGACCACACATGGCCGGCATGCTGACGCAAGACGGGCTGCCTGAAGAGACCATTGCAGAGTACGAATATCGCCACCGAGTCAAACCGGGAATCACGGGTTGGGCCCAGGTCAAAGGTTTGCGTGGAGCCGTTTCCAACACCGAACAAATGCGCCAACGGGTCGCGCTGGACATTTACTATATCGAGAACTGGTCTCTCCTGCTCGATATCAAGATCCTCTTCCTGACTCCGTTTAAGATTCTCTTCGATAGAGCAAACGCCTATTGATGTTCGCCTTGACCGGCACCTGCCAGTCCCTATCGGCGGATTTCAGCAAGGAAGCCCGCCGAGAGGTGCAGGGCCCACGGGGCAGCGTGGCGGGTCGGCTTTCTCTTTGCTGATCGGACGTGCGGATTTTGAATTCGCCAGAGGCGCGCCCATAATTAACCTGATTCGAATCAGGCAGGTTATATGCTGAAAAAATTCGCCCGGACGTTTCGTCTATTTCTTAGCGTGGCCCTACCTGCGCTAACCGCTATTGGAATCGGCTGTCTGCTCGACGGATGTGGTCCCGTTCTGAAGCAGGCTACGCCACTGAGCACGATCGTCATTCAGGATAAGAGGGGCGAGATCGGACCGTACATTCTTCAGTCGGGAGACGAGCTGGAGGTGCATCACATACTCGACCCTGATTATAGCGCAGTTGCAATCGTGGCGCCTGACGGCAGCATCAGCGTTCCGGGTATTCCAGATTCAGTCCAGGCGAAGGGCTTGACTTTGCAGCAACTGACCACAAACGTGAATCAGCGTTTCCTCCAGGAAAAAATCTTCAGCCATCCCTTTTTCTCGTTGAACCTGCGAAGCTTTGGCAGCCTTCAGGTTTTTGTCGGAGGTGAAGTGCAGCGCCCCGGCTACCTCGATCTTGCAGGAGGCAATCGCTACGTGATGCAAGTCATCGCGTCCGGCGGCGGATTTCTGCCAACGGCGCGTCGCAGCGAGGTGATTGTCCTCCGCGCCGACGCCAACGGAAATCCTGAAATATTCTCGGTGAATCTTGATCATGTGATTGACGGAACCGATTTGTCGCAAAATGTTCGAATCCACCCAATGGACGTGGTGTTTGTCCCTAAATCGGATATCGCTTCACTCGACACCTGGATTGACGAATACATCCGCCAAGCGTTACCACTGTCCACTTCCGGCAGCATCTCGTACATCAACCAGTATGTGCCCGGTTCGACTGTGACGGGGGCAGGAAAATGAAGATCGCGAGTACAGGAGTTCGTCTGTTGCGAAATCGAACAAACAGAATCGCGCCAAAACTCGGTCTTGCGCTGTGAATCGGTCGGCGCGAGTAACTGCAGGATAATGAGTGGCGCAGAACGAGGTCGACGTCGCGATCGTGGGGGCCGGGCCCTATGGCCTTTCCATAGGCGCCCACCTGAAACAGTCGGCGATTGATTTTAAAGTTTTCGGGCATCCGATGGATGCTTGGAAAATGCACATGCCTCCGGGTATGTTTTTGAAATCGGACGGGCCGTCCACCAACCTGTGTGGCCTCAAGCACGGTTTGTCTTTGGAGCAATATTGCGAGTTACACGGCATCGTTTATGACGCCCGGACGCCCATACCGCTGAATATCTTCGCCGAGTATGGCGTTGCCTTTCAAGCCCAACTTGTGCCTCTAGTTGAACGCGTGAATATCCGGAGTGTCCAGGCCAGTGGTGGCGCGTATGCGCTGGAATCGGCAGATGGACGCCTATTCCGGGCCAAACGTATCATTATCGCAGTTGGCATATATCCGTTCCGATTCGTGCCTCCCGAAATCGGACATTTGCCGCCGGATCTTTACTCGCACAGCGCCGAGTATGGAAGCGTCGATAGACTGAACGGGATGCGGGTGGCGGTGATCGGATCCGGTGCGTCTGCTATAGATGTTGCAGCCGCGCTCGACGATCGCGGCATCACGCCCACGATAATTTCGCGTCGGGAAATTATTCGGTTCCAGGCGCCGCCGTCGACAACTGCACCTTCGCTTTATCACCGACTGCGCTACCCGGACTCCGGAATCGGAGGCGGGTGGGCTCACAAACTCTACGCAGATGCACCCAATATTGTGCACAGATTCCCTAAAACGTTACGCGCGAGCATTTTGAGAAATGCGCTTGGGCCCTCGTCCGGCTGGAAGATGAAGGAGAGAGTTCTTGGCCGAATTCCGATCTTTTACAGCCAAACGGTGCGCCGTATCTACTTAGACCGTAATTCCATCCGGATCGACCTTGCCACTCCTGATCGGAAATTGACCACCATTGAGATAGACCATGTCATAGCCGCTACCGGCTATCGCACCGACTGCGAAAAGCTTGAATTTTTGGCGCAACCGCTTCGGGCCCGTATCCACACGTACAAAGGTTCGCCCATCCTGAGTTCGAATTTCGAATCGTCCTCTCCGGGTCTGTATTTCGTTGGACCCGCTTCAGCGATGAGCTTCGGTCCTGTGATGAGGTTCGTTTTTGGTGCCCGGTTTACGGCGCATGCCGTTACCGCTCATCTGTCACGGATTTCATCCAAAAACTCCTGGCGAATCCGCTCGCGACAGGGGATGACCGCAACATGATCGATTCACGTCGTCCAGCATGGCTACGCACCAAATTTTCCTCTGCTGATCGAGAAGCAAGTCCCCCCGATTCGGGCGTGACTCATGCACACGGCAAGTTCACGACCCGGAACATTTCCGCCGGACGGCCCGTCAGAGTTCTCCTGGTGTGCCACCTGTTTATCCTGGCTTACCGAGCGCTCAGGTGCGCGCAAGCAGCCGGTGCCACGGTAATAGTGCTAGGGAACGACGGATCCAAAGGATTTCGCTTTTCACTGTTCTGCGAGAGATTCGTTCCGAGTTCAGTTTCATTCGACGGTTCAATACACGGCGGGATAGCGAGCGAAATCAATCGTGTTGCTGCCGAATTCGATATCGACATCGTGATGCCCGGAGATGCTCCTTCAACACGAAGCATGATAGGCGTGAGAGAGAAATTGCAAGTTCAGACCTTTCCATTGCCCGACCTCGGGACATTTGATTTGCTGAACGACAAGTGGCAGTTCGCTGAGCTGTGCCGGCACCTCGGAATTGGGCACCCGCGCTCCTGCCTGGTCGAAAGGCGCGTCGACCTCTCGCCACGTATTTCGGCGAATACGCTTACTTTTCCCCTTGTAGCAAAGCCTCTTTCGTTGAACGGGGGAGAGGGTGTCACCGTGATCCACTCGAGAGACGTTCCGCACGTAGAACATCGTGTTTTCTATGAACCAATACTCTTGCAGGACTATATAGATGGCATCGATATAGGAGCCAGCGTATATTGCCGCTCTGGAACCATTTGCGCGTGGATAATGCACAAAATACTTCGCGCCACTTACATTACCTTTCACGACGAGGCTATTTTGAGCGATATCCGCAAAATAGTGGAACAGCTGCGACTTGATGGCATATTTAATTTCGATATGCGAATGTCCAAAGCGGGAAACGTTTATTTTTTGGAGTGCAACCCCAGGGTTTTCTACAAGATGAACCTGTCGATGCTCGCGGGAATAAATTTCGTGGGCCTTGGTCTTATCGGCTCGCGCGAGTGTGGCTCAATAAGCATTCCTCCCGGGACGAATGTTCGCATGCCCAAGGCCCTGATGGCGTCGCTCATGACGCCGTGGCGATTGACAAGACGTGACGTTGCCATGTTGAGTCATCTGTATTCCGATCCCATAAGGTATCTCCGTGAGTTGTTAAGCATCGATTGGGAACCGTACTGACCGATTGGAGCAGTGGGCCCCGGACCTTCATGTCGCGGCTGGCAGAGTGGGCGGCAACGTCACGCGCCGGGCGGGTGCGGTTCCGTCGGGCTATCTCCTACCTTGATCGCGCGCGTCACTGTTCCCAATCTGAGCGCGCGGCGCCTCTCATGGGCATCGCGGACAATTTCTTTCGCGCGCCCTGTTATCCCGTGGGACAAACTCATCCATGTTTTTGCGTAATCAACCAAATGATAATTCCTGCGGCTTCGACTGTAGCCAAATTTTTCGAGGTAGGGTCCCGCAATAATGTCATAAGCTTGCAGCTCGTCTTGAACGAGACCCTTCCGCCACTTGGATTGGTTTGCACTGTCGATGGCTCCAAAAATAAGCCTAGAGTGATGTTCGCCGATATACCGTCTACTATGCTCGTGAAACGATAGCATTCCCTCCTCGAAATCGACTTTAAGAAAGCCGCAGAGTGACGCGATCACACGCGTTGGATCGGCCAATAAGTCCTCATAGCGTATGATGAGAGTTCGATCCGTGGAAAGCTGGGCGAAAGCCTTCTCGATGAATCGAAGTTTCAACCGCCAATCGAGTGCCGCGGTGGAAGCATGGTTTCTTGACTGATCCATCTTTCGCCAGCTATCGAAAACGTCTCTTCCGTCTCGCACAATATGGATGAATGACGAATGAGGGAATAACTCGTCGAGAATGCCAATATGCCGAAAAAAAAGGCTCTTATCTCCCCACAAGATTTTCCCCTCGCTCTTGGCAAAACTTGAATACAGAAGCTGGATCAAATCAGCGAGATTCAGGTGATCACGACGGCCTATCTGCTCAATAATCGATGAGTGGTCATAATTCCAATTTGCATATTCCCTTGACAAAGCAAGGTATTTGGCCAGTGTTTGGAGCGCTCTCCTATCCAATCCGGTTAGAGAGGTCCGACGCTTAAGGAGCGGACCTAAGAAGCGGGCTTCCTCAGGCACTGCTATCTTGGAATGGGCGTTCAATATTAAGCGCAGAAGTGTTGTGCCCGATCGTTGGGCGCCTACAATGAAAAACGGAAATTGTTGCCTTGCAGAACCAATGGAAATTGTAGATTTCCTATCAGTCATTTTTCTCTGTCCCCAGTTCGGATGACGCCGCTCGAATAGATTGAACTTACGGCGGTTCTCACGTGCGCCGCGCGCCAGCTTACAAGAATGCCTTGGTGCTGCCGTTCGAGGTTCGCGACATGAATTCCGGAACTCGCGTCAGGCGATCTGCCGGCCTTCCCATTCAAGTGCGGACCGAACGATCGTGTCCAGACGGTCGAAATGAGGCTCCCAGCCCAACGTCGTACGAAGGCGCGCAGCATCGGCGATCACGAACGGCGGATCTCCCGCGCGCCTCGGCGCATTTCGCACCGGAAGCGGCCGCCCCGTCGCACGTTCGAACGCCGCAGTCACGTCGAGAACGCTCGAACCGGATCCGTAGCCGCAATTGTATACCCCCCCTTCTCCCTCGCTTCGCAGATGGTCGAGCGAAAGCAGATGCGCGTCGACAAGATCGCAGATGTGAATGTAGTCGCGAACCGCAGTCCCGTCACGAGTTGGATAATCCGTCCCGAAGATATCCAGATGATCGGCTCGGCCAAGCGCGACGTGTGCGGCACGCGTGATCAAATGAGGAACCGGTCGCCTCGGCTGGCCCGCACGCCCCCCCGGATCGAACCCCGCGACGTTGAAGTAGCGCAGCGCGACACGGCGAAGGTTGTGGGCGCGAACGGCGTCTTCAAGCATCCACTCAACCATCAATTTGCTGCGGCCATAAGGACTGATGGGCCGGGTGGGCGCCGTTTCATCGACCGGAGTCGAGTCCGTCAGACCGTAAACCGCGGCGGTCGAGGAGAAGACGAAATGCTGGACCTGGAGAGCGACGCAGACATCGATGAGGGCGCGAGAGACGACTGTGTTGTTATTGTAATAGTCCAGCGGACGCTCGATCGATTCGGGTACGGCAATGGAGGCGGCAAAATGCATGACCGCGTCGATTCTGCAATCCCGAATGATTTGCCGCACGAATTGGGCATCTCCGGCGTCTCCCTCGACAAAACGCGCTGCCGTGGGAATGAATGCCCTCACTCCGGTCGTCAGGTTGTCGAGGACGATTACATCCTCTCCCCGATCCACCAATGCGTGGGCCGCGTGGCTGCCGATATAACCGGCGCCGCCTGTCACGAGTATGCTCATGAAGATTCGACCAGATTGCTCAAACGCACCCTCACTGACTATCCTTACAATTAATGGAAGATCGTCACCAATGTCTCAAACCCCCGCGTTCCCAAAGCCTTAAGTTGCGGAAGGTGGGCCCCCAATGCCTAACTTTTGTTAATTTTTTCCGACCGTGACGAGCGTTGGAACGTCAGCGTCGCCGGCAAGTTCATTCGACGCGATGCGCTCTGCAGATCAGCTCGGGACCAGGTGTCTGATTTGATCCACTAGTCGTGTCCGGCATGCGCCGCTTGCCAAGCTACGCAATTTGCATAGGTCCCTTCGCGGACGACTCGCTGAATCTCGCGATCCTGCCCGGCAGCAGCCACATCGTCGGCACGAGTGTTGGCGACAGACTGACAATGTGCATTCCGGGCAGTGGTCGGCATCGCTGAGGGAGCCGGCGAAGACTCGGTTTCGATCTGGGCGGCGCCCGACACACTCATCTCTCGAACCTCCTGGCGAGACGGTTCGGGACCGCTCGTGGAACTCAGTGCGCCACCGGGTAGCGTCGGCGGCGGAACGCCAATATTGGGCGCGACGGCGGGCTGCGAGACAGCTTCAACACGAGGCGCGGGCGATTCGACGGTTCGTGCCAGCGGCTCAGCGGGGGCCAAGGTGCTGGATGGCGGAATCTCACGCGATGCGCGCGACGCTGCGATTTCGGCTGGTGCTGGCGCGATAGGCAATGGCGCCGTAGCGGGCGGCGGAGCAGACAATCGGTCCGGCGACCGTATTCGACTCGCGGCAACCCCAGGAGCAGCCAATTGCGGAGCTGGCGGAGACAGCGGTTCAGCTCCCGCCGGATTTGCGGCCGCCGGCACATTGCTGGCCTGAACATTCTGCGAAAGATGCAGCGCAGCCGCGACTGCCTCCGGTTCGGGCCGGACATTCGCCGGATGCTGATCGAAATACTCCGGGACGCCGCATCCCGTCAGAGCCAGCAGGATGGCAGCAGTGGCGAGCCGAATCGTCATCGGTGGAGGCTTTCCCCTTGAGATGAGGCCAGAGTACACGGGCTCGAACGGGAATTCAGCCGGCGCCGGGCCCGGTTCGATGCAATATTGTATGGCTCCAAGCGACCCCCTTCCTGTGTCATGGAACCGGCGGGGTGCTTCGTGGGATTGCACGCACGCCAATGCTCCCGTGCCTCAGGAACGATTGATTTACCAAACTAGCGAAGAATGCCCGGGAACAGGGGAATTCGTTCCTGGCGCCGATTCTATAATTGGCTGCCAGAAACGTCGCGCGCTGCCGGCTGGCGCCGGCCGTGACTCGAGAGAGCCTGACAGGAGCGTAGAGCGTGAACACGTCGATGCGTATGAGGGTTGAGACACCAAGCGCGCCGACGGGCATTCCGCTTGAGCTTGTCCCGCTACTTTCGCCATACGGAAGAGACAGGCGCCTGTCGCTCAGAGTCGAACATATGCCAAGCCGCGCCCGGCTCTCCAGAGGGCGCAACAATGGCGATCACTCCTGGTCGCTGACGCGCGACGAACTTGACGGTCTTCTTTACCTGCCTCCCAAAGGCATGACCGAATCGCACATGCTTTCGATCCGGATTGTAAGCCTCGACAGCGACGATGGCGCCACCTTGGCGGTTCTTGAAGTCCCAATCATTGCGGAGAGCGACACCGACATTGAATCGGATGTCGCGATTTCCGGGGACAGTGTCTCCGCCGCGCAAAGCTCGGAACTTCGCCGCCTTCGCGCCGAACTGACGGAAGCGAAGTCTTCGCTTCGCAAATCGGAATCCGAACTTGCCAAGACCCGGCGTGAGGTGGAGCGGGCGCGCGCCGAAGGGAGCGGGCAAAAAATCGACGCCGAGCTCGAATCGGCGAGGCTGTCCTGGAAGGCCGAACTGGATGAGCGGCTGGCGGAAGCCGCAATGGATGCCGCGAACACACTCGAAAAGAACCGGGCATCATGGCAGGCCGAAACCAACTCTCGCGTCGCGCGCGCGGAAGAGCGCCTGGGCGAGCGGATCGAAAAAGCCAGTCGAATCTGGAAACGGGAAGCCGAAGTTGAACTTTCCAAGGCTGAAGATGCGTGGAAGGCGGGCGAGTCGACCCGGCTCGCCGCCGCGCAGGCGGCCTGGCAAGAACAATCCGAACGTGCCCTTGCCAAAGAGACCGCGCGCCTGAAGCGCGCCGAATCGGACCTCGCGACCGCTCGCGCCGAGGCAGCACGAGGCTCGCCTGACGCAGCGCAGCTTCGCCGCCTGCGCGACGAGGTCACGACATTGCAGTCGTCTCTGTCCGACCGCGACACAAAGCTGGCCGAAGTGGAAGCAGCTCAGAAACTGCTGCTGGACCGCGCCCGAAAAGAGAGTGATGCCGCTCTCGCGGCAGGTGAATCAAACTGGAAATCTCGCGAAGCGACGCGCCTCGCCGAAGCCCGCGCGCAGTGGCAGGAGCAGTCCACTCAGACGCTGGCGAAGGCGACCGCTCGACTCGAAAAAGTTGAGGCCGCCCTGGCCGAAGCCCGTGCCGAAGCCAAGGCCACACGCGAACGGCGCGACAGCAGCGAAACCCGTCGTCTCCGTTCAGAACTCGAGGAGGCCCGAGGGGCGCTTGCCGAGCGCGAGACTCGATTGACGGAGGCCCAGTCCTCCGCGAGCCGCGACATCGAGCGCTTGCAGCGGCAAAACGAACTGGCCTTGTCGAAGGCGGAGGCAGAACGGAAGGCGGCTGAAGCCGAGCGCGAGACTCGATCGGCGGAAGCCCAGTCCTCCGCGAGCCGCGCCATCGAGCGCGCGCGGCGCGAAAGCGAATTGGCCTTATCGAAGGCGGAGGCAGAATGGAAGGCAGCTGAAGCCGAGCGCTTTGATGCGGCCCAGGCAAAATGGCAGGACCAGCTCGCCGAAGCTTTGTCTGAGGTGACGGGCCGGCTTCAAAAAAGTGAAGCGGCACTGTCGGACCTGCGCACACAAGCGAAAGCCGCGACCGAGCGCCGCGAGACGGCGGAACTCCGCCGCCTGCGCGCCGACGTCACAGCCGCACAAGCCACTCTTGCGGCGCGGGACGCCGAGATGGCGGAATTGCAATTGGCTGGCGAGGAAGTGAGCGAGCGCGTTCGTGAAGAAACTCAGGCAGCGCTGCTCGAGGCCGAAAACGCCTGGAAGATGGGCGAGGCCAGCCGGCTTGCCGTGAACGAAGCAAAACTGAAGGAGAAGTTCGCGCGCGAGCTCGCGACGTCCGCAGCGCGCGCCGATCGGGCCGAGGCGGACCTTTCAGCGTTGCGTACCGAAGCCAAGACCTCGCGGGACCGTAACGACACCACCGAGATTCGACAGCTGCGCACGGAATTCGCCACCACTCGAGCCGCGCTCGCCGAGCGCGAGGCCCAGTTGGCCGAATCGCAATTGGCTGCAAGCCGTGCGCGCGAACTCGCGCGAACGGAAGCGGAAGCCGCGCTCTCGAAAGCGCAAGAAGCGTGGAAGGCCAGCCAGGCAATCCGGCTCGCCGAACTGGAGACACGGGAGCGGGAACGATCTGCAGTTGCGATGGCGGAAGCTATGGCGAGGCTCAAACGGACCGAGGCCGCGTTGGGAGAGGCACGCACCCAGATCGAAACCATGCGGGATCCCGCGAACGATGCGGAACTGGGTCGCGTACGTGGCGAGCTCGCGGCGATGCAGAATTCCCAATCGGAACGTGACGCGGAATTGGCTCAGGCGCGAGCGGAAGTTCGCAAGGCACGGGACCGCTGGACGGAGCAGTCCCGAGCTCAATTGCAGCGAGCAGAACAGGCATGGAGAGTGGAAGAAGCCGAGCGTCTGGAGGCGGCACGTCGGGAGTGGGTGCGGGATGCCCGACTTGAAGGCACCGCGGATGAATCTTCGCAGGCACCTGCGGATTCATTGCCTTCGCCTTCGATCAGGAGGTGGGCGCTCGGCGGCACGCTGGTCGCAGCGTTTGCCGTCAGCATAGTATTGCTCATCTCCTATCCCCGCTTGTTCACGCCTCAAACAAGCGGCCCCGCGATCGAATCTGCAGGAGGCGCGGCCACGCCGCGTCCACCGCTTCCCAATCCTTTACCAACGACCGAAGCGGTCGCCGAGGTCAATGTTTCATCGGCCAAACTTCGTTCGGCTCCTTCCAGCACGTCAGATGTCGTGATCAAACTGCCGCGTGGCACAAAGTTGAGCGTGCTTGAGCGTCGCGGAAGCTGGGCACATGTCCGCACTGCCGCCGAAAGCGGCGCGTCCACGCGTGACGGATGGATTTTCAGTTCGTTTCTGAAATTTGCCTCCAGTAGTAGCGCGGTCAAGCATTGATCTTTTGAGGCGCTGGTAGCAACGCACAGTCGAATTGCCTTTCACTTCGCATTGAAAATCTCGTCGCAAAACAGGCGTCAATGGGCCCTGTCCGACTCTACTAATCCACCACCACTGGTCTGCCTCCATTGATCTCGTCGGCTCGCTGCTGGCGATAGATGCTGCGCATCGTGGCGTACGGATCGAGCGATCCTTTTCCCAGTTCGTGCCTCAACAGCATGTTGCGCGCATGGGTCAGATAGGGATCCCAGATGTGCACGCCGGTCGTCGCCCCGAGACGATCCAGCAACGGCCAGCCGGACGGCAGCCACGTCAGCGGATCGATGAACAGATCCGCTCCGTCGCCGATGAGATCGCGCGGCGGCTCGGGCCCAATGATGGGCAGCACGAGAAACGGGCCTTCTCCGATTCCGTATCGGCTCAGCGTCTGCCCAAAATCGGCGCTCTGCTCCGGCAAGCCATGTTTTGCAGCGAGGTCCACGATGCCGCCCAATCCGGCCGTCGAATTGAGCGTCATGCGTGCGGTCATGCGACCGGCGCGCACAAACTCCAGTTGCAGGATGTCGTTCGCAATGGTGACTGGTTCTTCGGCATTGGAGAGGACATTGTGTACGCCAATCCGCACGGGCTTGGGCACATTGTTGATGTAGAGGCCCGCGATGTTCAGCACAATGTACTGATCAAATTTTTCGTCGAAGCCGTAGACAGCACGGTTCATCGGCTCGAAGCGGTCATTGGCGGCCACGGCTTCGGGCGAATTCGTCGTGCAGGCGGCCAGACCCAGCGCACAGCCCACGAGAACGATGAAACCTACCGTGCGCATCGGCGCTCCGCTCTCCATCCCGCTCGAAGCATCGCATAGAAGAAGGCAACGGTCACAGGTGGAGTGCCATGAGCACGAAATATTGTCGTCGCCGCACATCACCTGGCACCCGATAGCATTCGTCAGGTGTTACACGGCAGCCGTTCGCTCTTCCTTCACCCAGAGCATCCCGATGAGGCCAAGTGAAAGGAATAGCATCACGGCGATCATTCCGCCCCGCTGGCTCGCAGTCCACACGGTGAAGAGCGTTGCGCTCGTGGTTGCGAGAAACGTTGTCGACTGACCTGACAGGGAGAAGAGGCCGAAAAACTCCGTCATGCGCTCGGGAGGCGCAATGCGCGCCATCATGGTGCGCGCGTTGGCATAGGACGCCGTGACGAAAATCGCGGTCACCATGACAATGCCGACATAGATGAGTTCGGGCCAGCTGCGGAAAAATGGCAGGCTGTGCACGGGCGCAGAATGCGGGTCATAGGGAATGAACCACAGGATACGATCGAGACCCATCGAGATCGAAAGCACCCCGGCCACCAACGTGCCGCCAACCGAAATGAAGAGCGCCACCTTCGAGCCGAAGCGATCGTCGAGCCAGCCACCGAAGAACCCTCCGAACACGGCGAACACGCTGAGCGTGATACCGTAGACCGTCATTGCGAGCGCGCCCCAGTGAAACGTGCCGGCAGCATAGACGCCGCCGAAGGTGAGGAGCGCCGTCATGCCATCGTTGAAGAACAGCCGCGCGGCCAGATAGATCGCGACGTTCCGGTAATGCTTCAGGCTGCGCAGCGTGCGAATGACGGAGCGGATGCCCTCGACCGATGCTTCGCGCCAGCTCACGCGCTTTTTCGATCGATCCGGCGTCCATAACAGCAGCGGAATCGTGAACACAACGATGCAGAGGGCGGAAATGGGTCCGGTCAGACGTTCCGGCTCGTGCGCGCTTTGATCGATGCCGAATAGTGGGTGAGCGGGAATGAAACTCCAGCCGACGTGTCCCGGAAGAACAAAGGCGACCAGCATGAAGATCAGCAGCAGCAGGCCCGAAACATTTCCCAGCGCAAGGCTCAGTCCCGAGAGCCCGCCGATCCGTTCATGCGACGCGATCGAGGGCAGCATTGCGTTGTAGAACACGCTCGCGAACTCGAAAGCCACCGAGGACACGGCGACGAGAGCCCCGATCTCGAACAGCGAGAGCCCCTGCCCGGCCGGTTTCGCGTACCAGAGTAGCGCGCTCGGCACGGCAATCAGCATGGCGAAGATGAGGATCCACGGCTTGCGTCGCCCGCCGGCGTCCGACATCGCGCCAATAAAAGGCGCGCAGACCGCGATGATAAAGCCGCTGATCGCCTGGATGTCGCCCCACATCGCCTGTCCGCGAACAGGGTCGTGCGCCACCACAGTGTTCGAGAAATAGGGCGCGAAAATGTAGATCGTGATCAGCAGCACATAGGGAATGCGGGCAAAATCGAACATCGCCCAGGAAACCTGGCCGAGTGTGCTTGCGGCGGGACCGCCCGTGCTGGAAAGCCCGTGGGGCGAATTGAAATATTGCGCGACGCCCGCCGCCTCGATGGCTGCGGCCGAGGCGGGGCTTGAGGGCGTCTCGCCGGGGAACGCCGCCATGGGCCGCTCCAGTATGATGCGGCAGCTTTGTAGCGCGAAGGTCTTGCTGCCGCAAAAGACCGCGGCGTAGCGGCTTCGTGTTTGCCGTGTGGATTGCATCTGCTAAGACCGGGAGGCGCCAAAAAGGCCAGGGGAAACCGGGAATGCCCGCGAACCGACCGCTCGTGATCGTTACGCGCAAATTGCCCGACGCGATCGAGACGCGCATGCGCGAGCTGTTCGAAACGCGGCTCAACCTCGCCGATACGCCCATGGATCAGGCCGCATTGATCGATGCGGTCCAGAAGGCCGACGTTCTCGTGCCCACAGTGACCGATCGCGTCGATTCGAAAGTGCTTGTGCGCGCCGGTCCCAATCTCAAGCTGATCGCGAATTTCGGCAACGGCGTTGACCACATCGACGTCAAGACGGCGCTCGAACGCGGCATTACGGTCACCAACACGCCCGGCGTCCTCACCGAAGACACGGCCGACATGACGATGGCCCTCATCCTCGCGGTGCCACGCCGGCTGGTCGAAGGAGCAGAAGAGCTGAAGGCGGAACGATTTGAGGGCTGGTCGCCGTCCTGGATGCTTGGACATCGCATCTGGGGAAAACGGCTCGGCATCATCGGAATGGGCCGCATCGGTCAGGCTGTCGCCCGCCGCGCGAAAGCCTTCGGTCTGCAAATTCACTATCACAACCGCAAACCCGTTCACCCGCAGATCGAGCGCGACCTCAGTGCCACATATTGGGAAAGCCTCGACCAGATGCTGGCCCGCATGGACATCGTCTCCATCAATTGTCCGCACACGCCAGCAACCTATCACCTGCTCTCGGCGCGGCGGCTCAAGCTCATGAAGTCCACGGCCTACATCGTCAACACGGCACGCGGCGAGGTCATCGACGAGAATGCGCTGGCACGAATGCTTGAAACGGGAGCCCTGTCGGGCGCCGGGCTGGACGTGTTCGAGCGTGAGCCCGCAGTCAATCCCAAGCTGTTGAAACAGAAAAACGTGGTGCTGCTGCCGCATATGGGCTCGGCTACCATCGAGGGGCGCATCGATATGGGCGAGAAGGTGATCGTCAACATCAAGACCTTCGCCGACGGCCACAAGCCGCCTGACCGCGTGATTCCCGCGATGCTGTGATCGGTGGCCCGCGCGAAAATTCGCGGAGAGACAGTATGGCAGTGAGAAGCTGTTGCGCGCTTTTCGCGCGCTCCTTCTCACCGTCTCGCTGTGATTTTTTGTTCACCCAGGCGAAGAGTTACAAGGATTCTCGGCTGTAAATCACTGCGTTCCAGAAGCGGGCGCGGTGCAGGCCGGACTTTTTGAAGCCGCGATGGCGCAGCTCGCGGCCGATGAGCAGGTTGAAGTAACCGTGCGCGACGAGCGCAGCTGCGCCGTCCTCACGGGCGCGAGCGACAAGGATGTCGGCTGCTTCGCAGGCGCGATGTTTGGCGCGCCGATAGTTCTCGATCTCGGGATGATATCCGGCGTGCCACAGAATTCGCGCGACGACAGCCCATTTGGGAACTCGCATGCGAAGAATCGGGATGGGCGGGGATGCAAGCGGCGCTTCGATAAAAAGAGGGTCCGCGATCAGCTCGGCATGCGGCGCCAGGGCACGCGCGCTGTCATGGGCCCGTTTGCGGCTGCTCGTGAACACGGCGGTAAGCTCGCCGACCAGATCCTGCAATTCGTCCGGCGGCGCACTGTTTGGGTCGAGGCCCGCTTCCTCATAGGCATCGATATAGAGACGGAATTCCCGGTGGGACGCGCGCGGCGCAACCTCGATGTCCGGCTGTCCGTGGCGAATAAGAATAATGCGCAATGCGTGCCCGGCGTCGGTCTCACCGGACGCAGCGTGCTCCGGAGAGGCGTTTTGATCCGGCCTGATTGCCGCCCGTTGTGCTGTCATGCCCAATTCTTAGGATATCAGGACGCGATCCCGCGCGAAACACAAGATAGGGGGCAATGCCGAGATGCAACAGGGCGCGCTTGTGGGCATGGTTGCCCTGGTGACCGGCTCTGCAACCGGAATCGGCGCAGCTATCGCCACCACTTTTGCGCAGGCTGGCGCCAATGTCGTGATCAACTACACGAAGAGCAAGACGGAAGCCGAGGCCACTGCTGAACTCGCCATGGAGCGAGGAGCAGAAGTCCGGATCGTGGCGGGCGACGTCGCCAGGGACGAAGACTGTCGCCGGCTCGCACAGGCCGCATTGGATGCGTGGGGACGGATCGACATTCTCGTCAACAATGCCGGCACCACCAAATTCGCCGCGCATCACGATCTCGACGCGCTGGGCGGCGACGACTTTACACGTATCTACGCAGTCAATGTCGTCGGGGCGTTCCAGATGATCCGGGCGTGCCGCGATGGATTGAGAGCGGGCGGCGAAGGCGCTGTCGTCAACATCTCTTCGATCGCGGGCACTGCAGGCGTCGACTCTTCCGTCGCCTACGCCGCTTCGAAGGGCGCGCTCAATACTATGACGATTTCGCTGGCGCGGGCGCTTGCACCGCTGATTCGCGTCAACGCCATTTGTCCGGGCTATGTGGCCACGCGCTGGTTCAAGGACCGTTTCGGTTCCGAGCGCTTCGAACAGATCAATGCCGAGCAGGCGGAAGCAGCGCCTTTGAAGCGAACCGGCCAGCCGCAGGACGTCGCAGATGCTGCATTGTTTCTGTGCAGCGCCGCCTCACGTCACATAACGGGTGAATTGCTGCTCGTCGACGGCGGGCTTCATCTCTCCCTGCCGCGATGAACTCGCAACAGTTTTGCGCGCAGAGGGGTTGATCGCACTCTCAGGCGGAATGACTGTGGTTACCGTCACGGGCGGGTGAGTGTTTCATGTCTGGCGCATTCATCATCCGCAGCATCGCCGGGCCGCCGGTGCGGAAAAAACGCCACAGGAGGACTGCCGCAAGGCTCAGGAACAGAAGATTGAGCCATGTCGTGTAATTCCAGCGGATTGCCGCTTCGACGACCAAAGTGTGATGCTCCATGGGAATGAGACCCAGCGCGCCGAACACGGCCTCGACGACGAACGCAGCGCCTGCCATCGCCGCGTAAAACGTCACCAGCAGGAATCCCGTCATTCCCCAGCCATAGTATTTGCGGTAGATGTCGAGCACCGGAAGCACGATCAGGTCGGCGAAGATAAACGCGATGACGCCGCCGAAGCTGATGCCTCCGTTCCAGAGCACCGCCGCCAGCGGAATGTTTCCGACGGAGCAGACGAATGAGATCACGCTGACGAGCGGGCCGATCAATGGTCCCCAAATCCTCGCCAGCAGCGGATGATGGACGAGAAAGAACGCCTGCCAGAATTGCGGCGGCACCCATGCGGCGAGCGCACCGGCGATCAGGAGACCCAACACGATATCGATCCACACGGACGCCCAGTCCATGACGAAGTAATGGCTCGTCGCCGTGAATCCCTCGCTTGAAGCGAGCCGCTCCAGAATTGAGCCGCGGCCGCGCACCGCCATGTCCATGCCGGCGTGACCCTCCATCCGGCCAGCAAGTCCTTTCTCTGCGTGCTCCTTCGCCGTTTCGACCGCACGCTTCGACAGGAACCGGCGGAACAGCAGTATGAGAATGGCGACCATGATTGGTGCGCCCATGAACTCCGCGGCGGCGAACCACCATCCCATCAGGACAACGAGGACAACACTGAGCTCGATAACGAGATTGGTCGAGGCCATCTCGAATGCCATGGCGGCCGTGAAATCCGCACCTTTGCGGAACAAGGAGCGCGCTAGCGCGACAGCCGCGTACGAGCACGATGACGACGCGGCGCCCAGCGCCAGCGCGCGCAGAATCGATTTCGGGCGATCGTCAGGCAGAAGCCGGCTCATCTCCTCGTGGGAAACGACTGCCTGCACGCAGGCCGAGAGCGTGAAGCCCAGGATCAGCGGCCAGAGGATTTCCCATCCCATTGCCGATGCCAGACTGAGCGCGTGCGCGAGGGCGGTCAGCATTCAAATGTGGCTTATGCAACGAATGACCGGAACCTCCGATCGGCTCTTGCCCTCAACCGTCATGCCATGAAAAATTATCGCCGAAAACGGGACGCCCCGCATGAAAAGAGAGCTCCTCAACCGTTCGTTCCCGGATGGATTCCTCTGGGGCACGGCGACAGCCGCGCATCAGGTGGAAGGCGGAAACGTCGCAAGCGATCTGTGGCTCATGGAGAATGTGCCGCAGAGCCTTTTCGCTGAGCCCTCGGGCGATGCCTGCGATCACTACCATCTCTACCCGCACGATCTGGCGTTGCTCAGAGGTCTGGGATTCGGCGCCTATCGCTTTTCGATCGAATGGGCGCGGATCGAACCGGAAGAAGGTTTCTATTCGCGCGCGGCTCTCGACCATTATCGGCGCATGATCGCCGCATGCCGCGCCTTGGGCATCGTGCCCATCGTCACCTTTCATCATTTTACCGCGCCCTTGTGGTTCACGCGCGAGGGCGGCTGGACGGTGTCCGGATCCGTCGACCGCTTCGCGCGCTATTGCGAGACCGCGGGCCGCGCGCTGGGCGACCTCATCCTCTACGCTTGCACGATCAACGAGGCGAACGTTCCCATGATGATCACCGCGCAGCGCGAGGCGGACGGCGGGGCGCGTCGCGAGTCGCCGGAGCGTTTCGCGAAGATCGCGCGGAGGTGCGGTGGCGAGGCCGGACGTTGGGCGCCCTTTCTGCATTGCGACGGACGCGCGGCGTCGACCCAGCTCATCGCGGCCCACCGCAAGGGCTACGAAGCGCTCAAATCCGCGGGGCTTTCCTGTCCCGTCGGGATAACCCTGGCGCTCCTCGACATGCAATCCGAACCGGGTGGCGAAGCAATTCGCGACGCGGCGGAACATTTGATTCAGGGACAGTTTCTCGAAAGCACGAGAGGCGACGATTTCGTTGGCGTGCAGACCTACACGAGGATCCGCTTCGGACCGAACGGCCATTTGCCGCCGCCGAAGAACGCGGAACGCACGCAGATGGGATACGAATTCTATCCCGAAGCTCTCGATGCCACGGTCCGCACGGCGGCGCGCGTTTCGGGATGCCCCATCCTTGTGACCGAGAACGGCATCGGGACCGAAGACGATTCCCGACGCATTGCTTATGCAAAGCGCGCCCTGGAGGGATTGCACGCCGCGATCGCGGATGGCGTCGATGTCCGGGGCTACATCCACTGGTCCCTGCTCGACAATTACGAGTGGCTCGAGGGTTATCGGCCGAAATTCGGCCTCGTTGCGGTCGACCGCGGCACCCAGGCGCGCAGGCCCAAACCATCCGGGTATTGGTTGGGAGAGCTGGCGCGCCACAATGCGCTCATCTGATGGGCGTCATACACCTTCGACGGCGCGGCGGAGTCCGGCGATGTCGAAGGGCTTAGCCAGAAAAGCCACGCCGGCAAATACCGGCTGCGTCCGCGCGCCCGAATGGCCCGTCGAGATGATGATCTTGAGCTCAGGACGCAGGCCTCGCGCCCGGCGCACAAGCTCCTCGCCGCTCAAATCCGGCAGGCCAAGATCGGCGATCAGCACGCCGATCGATGGGTCTTCGGCGAGAAGGGTCAGCCCTTCGTGCGCGTTCCCGGTGTCGATCGTTTCCAGTCCCATTTCCGCCAGCATGTCGCACACGGACATGCGGATGAGGGCTTCATCCTCCACGACGAGCGCCTTTTCCTTCCGCATCTCAGCCACCCTGGTCACCTGCCCTGCCTGTGGGACCGGACCCTACAAGAATGACGCGCGCCGAACCAGAAGGGATTTCCTTGTCTCGCGATTCCGTTGAATGCGCTAATACCGAAGCAAGCACGCGACAAAGGGGCTGTCATGAAGGATTTTGCAGGCAGAAGCGCCGTTATCACCGGCGGTGGCACGGGCATGGGGCGGCAGCTCGCCCTGCAGCTTGCCGCAGAAGGCTGCAGCGTCGCGTTGTGCGACGTTTGCGCCGAGACGATGGCGGAGACAAAGCGCCTCGCCCTGTCGAATGCACCCCAGGGCACGCGGGTCTCGACCTTCATTGCCGACGTTTCGATCGAGGAACAGGTGCTCGCCTTCGCCGCGTCCGTGGCGCACGATCTCGACACCGATTGCATCCATCTCCTGTTCAACAATGCCGGCATCGGCGGTGGCGGAAGCATCGTCGATGGCAACCGCGCGCAATGGGAAAAGACGTTCGGCGTGTGCTGGCACGGCGTCTATTACTGCACCCTGGCGTTCCTGCCCCTGCTCATGAAGGCGGGAGAGGCGCACATCGTGAATATGAGCAGCGTGAACGGCTTCTGGGCTTCGATCGGTCCCAACCGTCCGCACAGCGCCTACTGCGCGGCGAAGTTCGCAGTGAAGGGCTTTAGCGAGGCGCTGCTCACCGACCTCGCTCTAAACGCGCCGCACATCAAATGCTCCGTCGTCATGCCCGGACACATCGGTACGGAAATCGTCAGGAATTCGCGAATGATTCTATCCGGCGGTGAGTCGACGACCGATGTTGCCGCCATTCGAAAGGCGATTGCGGCGTTCGGCGTTGACGCGTCCAGCCTGTCCGACGATCAGGTCGTCGCTCTCGCCGAAGAGCAGGCGCGGCGCTTTCGCGACGATGCGCCGACCACGGCGGCGCAGGCCGCGACGATCATCCTTGACGGCGTGAGGGCTGAGAAATGGCGAATCCTGGTCGGCAAAGATGCGGAATTTCTCGACGCGAAGGTCCGCGCCACGCCTGAAGATGCGTATTCGCCGGCGTTCTACGAAGCGCTTGTCAGGGAAACGAAGTGGGCGATTTAGCTGTCACCGAGTGATGCTTCGCTCGGCGCGCCATTCGTGGAGGACCAGCGCGATTGTGATCGTATCGAATAGCGCAAAGGCGAGAAGCCAGGGCGACCAGTGGCCAGCGAGGCGATAACCCATGTAGGAGACAAAGCCCGCAAGCACCACAACGGCAACCGGAAATATCCACGTCTTGCCTCGCAGCAATTCAATCGCCAGCGCGAGCTTCAAAAGTCCGTGTGCGAGCAGCCAGATCGCGATGAAATGGCTCGACGCATGCGCGAGATCCTGCGCACCATGGCGGAGGATGTGAACGGTCTTGCTGGCAGGATGAAGCTCAAGCTCCGGTGCCGTGACGCGGATAATGAAGTCATGGATACCCTGTGTTCCCGCGATGGCGACGATCGCGCCTGCGACGCTTTCGATCGCGCCGTCAAGGCCCTTGATGGCGACTGCGGCGAGAAACGCGAAGCGGAGAGAACGCGACTGCTGCAGGGTGATGCCTTTCTTCAGCGACGCTGCCAACGCGGACGGATTCCACACCTATACATGCTTTCCTTCTCGCGTCATCGCCCGCAATCCCTGCTTTCGCGGGGATTGCGGGCGACGACGATTGTTGGTGTGATCCTGGGTGGTAGCGCGAATGTGCACGCGCTTGCCGACTCATCGCCTTCGTCGGGTACGCTGAGCGAAATCCATTTCGCCGACTACACGCCGCTGTCCTCAAATATGGAACTGGCGCGGCGGATGCTCTCGCCTTTGCAGGAGGCAGAACTGCCGAAAGCTCTTGCGCAAAAGCGCGAGAGGTTGAGCGAACAGCCGGTCGATCTCGCACAGGAGAGTTTCTCGCTCTATGTTCCCGCGCGCGAGCCACCGCAAGGTTATGGACTGGTCGTCTTCGTGTTGCCCTGGGACGCGGCACGGTTGCCGGACGGCTGGGGTCCCGTGCTCGACGAAAAGGGCCTGATCTTCGTCAGCGCCGCGCGTTCGGGCAATGATCAGAGCGCGGTCGGGCGGCGTGAACCGCTCGCCGTTCTGGCCGAACAAAACGTGGTGAATCGTTATCGCATCGATCCGCAGCGCATCTACGTCGCTGGTTTCTCCGGGGGCTCGCGCGTCGCGCTCCGGCTCGCTCTCGCCTATCCCGATCTGTTCCGCGGCGCGGTCCTGAACGCCAGCAGCGATCCGATCGGCACTGCGACAGTTCATCTGCCTCCGAAAGATTTATTTCTTCAATTCCAAGAAAAGGCGCATTTCATCTATGTCACGGGCGACCGCGACACCGCCCGCTTCGCCTGGGATTTCGCGAGCATGCATTCGCTGCGCGACTGGTGCGTGTTCAATGTCGAATACCAGACAAACAACTTCACCGATCACGAAGTCATGAGTCCCGAAGCCCTGTCGCGCGCGCTCGATTCGCTCGCAAAACCGATAGAGGCCGATGCCGGCAGGCTTGCAAAGTGCAGAGCCGGAATCGATGCGGAGCTTGAAAGCAAACTCCGGCAGGTCCAATCGCTGATATCCGCGGGCAATCGCGAGGCCGCGCGCGATCTCCTGAAGGATATCGACACGCGCTTCGGCGGCCTCGCCGCTCCACAAACACTCGAGCTGGAAAGCGAGCTCGACAAACCCGCCGTGAAGCCGTAGTCCGCTCGCCGCAGATGATGAGCTGACGCGTCTTGCGCGACCTCTCCGGTCTCATCGATCCGTTGAGATCGCCCGGTATTTTGTTCACGGAAAGCCCAGAGCGTTCGCGCCCCCCGGCAATGTAAAAACTGGGCATCGAAGCGCGCGCTCGGCTTCCCCTTGCATGCCGCCAATCCGTGTGTTACATACTGAACCTAATGGTTCAGTATGGCCAGGCCCGCTTCGATGCCTCGTTCGCCGCGCTCTCGGACACCACCCGACGCGGCGTTCTGCAGCAGCTCGGGCGTGCAGACGCTTCGATCACGGACTTGGCCAGGAAGTTTCACATGACCCTCACGGGCATGAAGAAGCATGTCGGCGTCCTGGAGCAGGCGGGGCTCGTCGCCACGGAGAAGGTCGGGCGCGTGCGGACCTGCAAGCTCGGCCTGCGCCGGCTGGAGGAAGAAGCGGCATGGATCGAGAGGTACCACCAGCTCTGGAGCGCACGCTTCGACGAGCTGGACAAGGTTGTCGAGGAACTGAAGTGGAAGGAGAAGGTCGATGGACGCAAGAAGAGAGAGTGAGCCCACCCCCATGAAGAACCGCACGACGGTGGAACGGAAGTCCGAACGTGAGCTGGTCGTTACGCGAACCTTCAACGGCCCGGCTCGCATCGTGTTCGAGGCGTGGACCAGGCCCGAGCTGCTCAAGCGGTGGTGGGCACCGAAGTCGTTCGGATTATCCTTCATTTCCTGCGAGACCGATGTTCGCACGGGAGGCACGTACCGTTTCGTATTCGGCCACGCTGCCTCAGAGCAGCCCATGGCGTTCTTCGGTCGTTACATCGAAGTGACGCCGGACTCCCGCCTCGTCTGGACAAATGACGAAGGTGGCGAAGGCGGGGCCGTCACCACGGTGACCTTCGAGGAGCAAGGTACCGAGACCCTGGTCGTCATGCACGACCTCTATCCCTCGAAGGAAGCTCTCGACAGTGCCATCGCCTCCGGGAGTACGAGCGGGGCGGGCGAATCGTTCGAGCAACTGGACGCGCTTCTCGTCTCCCTGGATGCGAGCGTGAGACGGTCATGAAGTCGTCGATCCCGGAAAACTTTTTGGGGCGCGCGTTATCGCCACCGCATCTGCTTTCACCGCTGCTTGTCTTACCGCCTGCATCGCGCTTGCGCGCCGCGCCGGAACCGGCTGCATTCACGGGCTGCTACCAGCGCTTGGACCTGGTCACGTTCGGCAAGTCCGCCACGCGCTTGTTCAATGAAAGGGACAGCCAATGACGAACGCCGAAACGCAAGTCGCGAGCTACTTCGCAAAGTACGAGCCGGCAATGGCCAAACTCGGAAAGGCGTTGCGCGCGAAGCTGCGGGCTCGGCTGCCCGGTCTTTTCGAGATCGTGTATGTGTACGAGAGCCAGAACGCGCTCGTGATCTCATATTCACCTACCGAGCGCGGCTACGAGGGAGTGTGCTCGATCTCGGTGTACCCGCGTTTGGTGAAGCTGGGATTTGGGAAGGGCGCTCAGCTGTCGAAGTCGGACCCGAACAGGCTGCTGCAAGGTCAGGGCAAGACGGTGCGTCACGTCGAGCTGAACTCGGTTGCGGACTTCGACCGCGCGGAGATCGAGGCGCTGATCGCGGACGCGGTAAAGCTCGCGAGGCTGCGTCTGGATCCGAACGCAAAGGGCGCGGTGATCATCAAAGCGGAGGCACAGAAGCAGCGCGCGCGCCGCCCGACGAAAGCAGCGCGACCGGCCTCCACACGGCGAGCGAAAGTGTCGCCAAAGCAGGAAGACATGAAGCGATAGATCCATTCGCTCTTTGTCGTGATCGACCCCAATCTGCCGCTTCGCCCGGCATGTCTTGGTCGGCCACATTTCCTGCGCGTTTGATATAATGGCGCTTGTACGACTGGAGCATAGGCGTACTTCCGCGCCAAACGACGCTGCTGTTGTAATGATCTGCTCATGTTGCCGGTGCATCTATCCGCGAAAGAAACTCCTCAAGCCCTTAGCAATCGAGAGCGAGAGAGATGGCGCGCTCCTCGGTCAGGTATTTTCCGCTCTCGATTAACTGTTTCATGACATTGTCTGACATCACACGCCGGAGCTCGCTGTACAATATTTCTCTGACCCGCAGGGCAAGCGGTTCCCCAAATCGGCCGCTTTTTTCGAGAACCGCAAATGCAAATCCTGCGACTACCGCTGCATCGCTTTGACGTCCATTCAACACGAGCCGTAACGCAAACTTGTCATAAAGCCAGAATAGAAGCCCCGCTTCTCGCAGAATTGTAGCCGCCTCGCTTAGCAGGGGAAGCGCCTCTTCAGGCGCTCTTTGAAAAAGCAGGGCGCAGGACACCAATCCCAATACATAACCCAACAGTTCCGTGTATGGCTTAGAGCGAAGCTGCGCTACAATCGCATTTCCCTCTGTAATTGCTTCAGGCAGATGACCGGCCAGCACGGTCGCTTCCAGCAGATTTGCGGAGACCACGAATCCACCGCGATCAGAGCCGACGATCTCGCACAGTCGGACGGCCTTCATGCCCGTGTCCTTCGCGTCGGCATACCGTCCAGCAGTAACTTGAATTGCCGACAGTGTGGCGTAGGCTCGTGCCAGATCGCGCGTTCTTCCGCTCTGTTGCAGCAAATCGATCGCCTCGACGACGTAGCTGAGCGCTTCTTCTGTATGTCCCAGCACGCTCGCCGCGAATCCAAGTTCAAAAAAGGCACTCGCATATTCAGGGCCCAGCTTCAGCTCGCGAATCAGCGAAACGACCTCCAGCAAGCTCTGATAGGCAAATCTCTCCGAGTCCGAGTTCAGACACAGCTCCGCAAGCGCTCGTTGTACGCCGAGTTTCAGCTCCCGCGGCGTCTCCGGACCTACGAGCTTCGTTATCGCATTGAGACGTTGGCGACCCTCCGCGTGCAACGACATCTCGCGCCATATCTGCCAGCCCTCGACTGCCAGAGTGATGGCGAGGCCCGGGTCTTCACTCGACGCCCAGTCGAGTGCTTCGCGCATGTCAGGAAGAACAGACGCATAGCGCTTTAGCCAGACGGATTCGGAAACTGTCTGAAGCTCATCGATCGCACGCCGAACCGTTTTGAGGAGATACGTTGCATGGCGGCGCAGAATCGCGTTCGCCTCGTGTGCTCCCGCGAGCTTCTCGGCCATAACCGCGCGCGTTGTCTCGAGGAGCCGAAACTTCGGCGGCCGCATACCCGAAGCGACAGTCACCATCGATTTGCGGATGAGGGCCGCCACATGCTCGAAAAGGGACGCCGTCCGGACTTGCTCGTCACCAACTACGGCTTCCGCTGCCTGCATGGTGAACTGGCCGGCAAAAACAGAGAGTCGGCGCAGTACAATTTGTTCTTCGGTCGAAAGAA
>DATMPH010000011.1:0-2174 GCA_035567755.1 Rhizomicrobium sp. | reverse complement strand
GGCAAGGAGTCTGTGCAGAACCTCATGGCGCTGCGTTTCGCTAACATCTTGCTGGAGCCGGTGTGGAATAGCGCTCATATCGATCATGTGCAGGTCACCGTTGCAGAGACCCTAGGTGTCGAAGGACGCGGCGACTACTACGAAGAAGCCGGCGCCATGCGCGACATGGTCCAGAATCATATGATGCAGCTTCTTTGCCTCGTGGCGATGGAGCCGCCGAATTCGCTCGAGGCGGACTCTCTTCGGGATGAAAAGCTCAAGGTGCTGAAGGCGTTGCAGCCAATCGACGAGACTAACGCCTCGACCTTGACGGTACGCGGCCAGTACCGCGCTGGTTTTGCCGACGGCGGACCGGTCCCAGGCTATCTGCAAGATATCGGCAAGGAGCGCAGCGAGACAGAAACCTTTGTGGCCCTCAAGCTCGGTATCGCCAATTGGCGATGGGCAGGAGTTCCCTTCTACTTCCGCACGGGCAAAAGGCTGCCACAGCGCTTCTCGGAAATCGTTGTTGGATTCCGTCGTCTGCCGCACGTCATATTCGCGATGCATCACGACGGCATACCCCCCAATCGCCTGGTCATGCGCGTCCAGCCGGACGAGGGGATCAAGCTTTGGATGATGGTGAAAGAACCAGGGCCTGGCGATATGCGACTTCAGCATGTGCCCCTTGACATGAGCTTCGCCGAAGCCTTCGGGGTCGCTCCTGCCGACGCGTATGAACGGTTGCTCATGGATGCGCTCCGCGGCAATGCGGCTCTGTTCATGCGACGCGATGAAGTCGAGGCGGCGTGGAAATTCATTGACCCAGTTCGCAACGCCTGGGCGCAGTCGGGCGAAGCGCCGCGCCCATATGCAGCCGGCACATGGGGGCCCAACGCGTCTGTCGCGTTGATCGAGCGCGACGGACGGACCTGGAACGAGGAATACGAATGACTGAGACCGATTTCCACCGCCGTGAATTCGCGGACGGCGAAGAGCTGGCTCTGGGACTGGCGGACTGGACCGCGGAGCGTTTGCGCGCAGCGATTGCGGCGCGAGGCGTCGCGGTGCTCATTGTCTCCGGCGGCAAGTCTCCGGCTCGGTTCTTTGACAGGCTTTCGAGCTTGGACCTGGATTGGACACGGGTCGCAATCACCCTTGCAGACGAACGGCGCGTGGCCGATGACAGCCCCCGGTCCAATGCTCGATTGGTGCGCGAGAGGCTATTGCGCAATCGGGCGGGAGCAGCGAGCTTTACGCCGCTTGCCGATATTCGGCTCCCCGAGGACCAGGAACTGGCCGCCGCGAGCGCCCGTATCGCTCATTTGCCGATGCCGGCCGACGTCGTGGTGCTTGGAATGGGCGACGATGGACACACCGCGTCATGGTTTCCCGGCGCTGAAGGGCTCGCTGAAGCGATGGACCCCGCCGCCCGACAACTCGTCGCTCCGATCGTTGCGCCAGATGCGCCCGAACCGCGCCTTACCCTCACGGGACGCGTGATCTGGCGCGCGAGAGCGATCGCGCTCGAGATCCAGGGCGAAGGGAAGCTCACCACTTTCGCGGCCGCGCTGGAGCCGGGCCCGGAGCGGGCGATGCCCATTCGTGCGGTGCTGCGAGGCGCGGCCGGTCGCCTCACCGTCTTCATGTCTTCACGAACGGACGCTTTCCCCGATCCAGCGGCCGAAAAACACCCTCCGGCCTGACGGCCTCGCATCGGCGGCGCTGCAACTTGCGGGGGAAAAGTTTCGAAGGCAGTCTCCGATCGAGGCTCGGGCCGTTAAGTTGCCGCCGCTTGGTTCGGTTGGCGCGACCGCTGGCCGGGTGAAATACTCCCCGCGGGGTGATATCTCTTCCGCAGCGATTGATCGCCTAGTGGCTGTGTAGCTCATTTCCGAACAAGCTCGTAGTTAAGAACAATTACGACCGCGAGCAGCGAAAAAATCAGCATGTGATTCTCCTTCTGCGACAGAACGAGCCTGTTCATGATGAATCCGATGAAGCTACAAGCCAATGCGCCGGCCAGCGCGCCGGCTTCCGACATATCGGAGAGATAATTCCGTAGGCCTTACCAGACCGGAAGCACGAGCAAACCAAGGAAAAAGACAAGCCCGGGGATCCCTGTTTCGACGACGAGCGACAGGATATAGCTGTCGATCGAAGGCTGCCCGATAATGGAACCTCCCTGTCCGAAA
>DATMPH010000010.1:0-37600 GCA_035567755.1 Rhizomicrobium sp. | reverse complement strand
TGGACAGCGCGTACACATTTCCGCCGTTATAGGCGCCATAGGTCGTGCCGTAGAAGACTCCGTCCGGACCGGGCATCGGTCCCGTAAAAGGCGTGGAGCCATTGCTGCCATCGAATGTCAGCAGCGTGGTTTCCTTCCAGGCACCGCCTGAGTTTGTCAGTTTGAAGGCCTGTCCGTCGGCAGATTTTTCGTCGCCCGAACCGGTTCCGTACAGAGAACCGTTCTTGAAATGTAGAGTCCCGAGGGGATAGCCCGTCCCGGAATTTGGAAAGCTGTAGAGCACGGTTTCCGTTGCCGCCATGGCGGGGGCTGCCAAAGCAGCCAGAGCGGCGAAACCAACCGCAATCCGATTGATGGGAAGACGTTTCATTCGGGCCACCGCGCGCAGCAAGAGAACGCTGGTCGGGCAACCTTACACCATTGCCGCGTCGGGAGCCAAAATATTCGGAGTCGGAGTGCAAATAGCTGACCCTGACCGCAACTCAGCCGCCGCTGAATTGTGTCACGGCGGAAAACAAAGGCAACCCTGGTGATCCGGGGACACACTGGAAATCAAATCCAGCGGTGCGTTTCGCGCGTGTAGCGGTCGTAGGCGGCGCCGAATTGCCGGCGCATCTTGGCTTCCTCGAACGGGATGTGAACCTGGTTCGTGGTCGCAAAGACGAGAAGCGGCACCGCAAACATGGGAAGCGAGCCGGCGCAGAAGGCGATGCCGAGCGACGCGAGCACCAGTCCGAGATACATGGGATTTCGCGTCAGGCGGTAGGGGCCGCGGATGACGAGCCGGCGGTTGGTCTCCGACGTCGGACTGATTTCCGTCTGCTCGCTCCGGAACAGCAGCGCCGCCGATACCGCGAATGCTGCGCCGGCGGCGATAAGAACGGCGCCGAACCACAGGATCCGCAGATCGACGATCGCTCGCCAGGGAAAGATCGCGCTCGCGGCGCCGGCGACCACGAGATAGATCGCAGCCCAGACGGGCGGTATCAGTTTCAGCATGCGCTGGTCTCGGGCGCGGGTGAAATCCTTCACGATGGTGCGACGGGGCGCGAAGAGTGGCAACCCCCGCCCCCGTATTTGCGTTTCGCGGCGAAGCGCACGTTGTGTCACATTCCGCCGCTATGCTGTATTGCGGCGCGCGAAGGGGCCGAGCAGGGAGAATCTCATGAGCACGCGGGAACTCGCCAACGACCTCGTCGCCTTGTGCCAGCAGGGCAAATTCGAGGAGGCCGGCGAAAAATACTGGGCTGACAATGTGCTGAGCGTCGAGCCGATGGGCGACAACGCCGAATTGCGTGGAAAGGCCGCCGTTCGCGGCAAGGGCGAATGGTGGGCAAACAATCACGAAGTCCACAGTGCCGTGGTCGAAGGCCCGTATGTGCACGGCGACCAGTTCGTCGTGCGCTTCAAGATGGATATGACCATCAAGGCGAGCGGCGAGCGCCGCAGCATGGATGAAGTCGGCGTCTACACGGTCAGGAACGGAAAAATCGTGGAAGAGCGGTTCTTCTACGGCGGATGAGCGGGGCGAATGCGAAAAGGAGACAACAATGAAGATCAACCCATATCTCAATTTCAACGGCAATTGTGCCGAAGCGTTTCAGTTCTATGCCAAGGTTCTGCGCGGCAAGGACCTGAACATCATGAGCTTTCGCGATTCGCCGATGGCCGATCAGATTGCAGCAAACGAGAAGGATCTGGTGGTCCATGCGCGGTTCACTGCGGGCGACGGCCTGATCATGGGCTCGGACGCGCCGGGCGGACGCTACAACAAGCCGCAGGGCTACGCCGTGAACATCGGCGTGGATACGCCTGAAGAAGCCGAGCGCATCTTTGCCGCGCTCTCCGACGGGGGCAACATCGGCATGCCGATCCAGGAAACCTTCTGGGCCAGGCGGTTCGGGATGGTGACCGACAGGTTCGGCACGCACTGGATGGTCAACTGCGAAAAACCGATGTGAGCAGCTGGGCAACCCGGAACACGGAGAACAGAAAAAACTTTTAACGCAGAAGACGCGGGGGTTGCGCGGAGGACGCAGTGGAAAAATATCGCGCGCCTTTGGCGCGCAAAGATTTCCCACGTCCCCTGCGCTTCCTCTGCGTTCTCTGCGTTAAATCCTTTCTTTTCCGTATCACCTGGTGAATGTGTTTGCGAATTGTAAATGCAGCGGAGCGCATCATTCGCGCGAAATGGCTTTCGCTGCCCACCTTGACGCTCAATCCGAATTGTCGCCGGTCACGGTCGATTGGGATCTGGCATTCCTGCAGGCGCCCACAATGCAGGGGCTCGCCTATTGGCAGTCGCTGCGCAACGGTCATCTGTTCCCGTCGCGCCGGGCACTGAGCCCGCAGGCGATGCGCAACTTTCTCGGCCACGTCAATCTCGTCGACGTCGTTCCCGGCGCGGGAGATTCCTTCGATTATGTGATCAGCCTCGAGGGTGAGCATGCGCGCGAGGTCTTCGGTCACCTTGGCGGACGGAAATTGCGCGAAATTCTCTCTCCGCTGCTCGCGGAGCGCTGGCGGAAGAGCTTCGATCTGCCTCGCGCCGCGGCGGCACCGTTGCGACTCTTCATTCGCGCCGGCACAGCCGGCAAGAACTGGCTGGCGTGCGAAGCGTTGCTTGCGCCGCTCGGAGAGGACGGTCATGTCCAGACACTGTTCTGGGTCCTCGCAACCTGGAATGTGAAGTAGGGCCGACAGCCGCGGCGGGTCCGATCCTGCGTGATCAAACCTGATGAAAACAGGACCGCAGCGTCGCGGGACAGGGAGGGACAGATCGACGGCCACGCGGGTCGAAAGGGGGCAGAGTGCGCCGACCGCCGACCTGTCGAATTCAGCCTAGCCCGGACAGGAACGGTCTGCGAGCCTTTTGTCCGATTTGCGACAGACCGTTACATTTCTCGCGGAATCGTGCGCGACAGCCTGTCACTGCGCCGATGCAACCGGGCTCTGCTGGTGCGCGTGATCCGGAGCAGGACGCGTCATCGCGCCCATGAGAACAACGGCGATGACGAGGATGACGATGCCGGCTTCGACGATCCCGGTGCCCGATTCATCGACGATGAAGCGATGAAGAATTTTTCTCATGGGTACGCTCCCGAATGCGCAGCGACAATACGCACATTTCGAAGAGCAATCGAAGCGAATCCGCCGGTAGTGGTTTCCGTTCTGTTATTCGACGCCCGAATTTTACGGGCCATCCTTCGACCTGCCTGCGCGAAGCCGGAGCTTCGCTCTCGCCTTCGCCGACCCGCTGCGCCGCGCGCGCAGCGCGGCGCAAAAAAGAGCCGGCGTGTCCGCGCCGGCCCTCTCCGAGTCAAATGGGGCGAAACCTCTTACCGCTTCAGGCCGCCCACCTCGCCTTGCGAATAGCTGCCGTTGCGCGTGTCGGTCCAGGACGCATACAGCTTCTTGCCGAACCACGCATTGCCGCTGTAGTCGCCCATGAACCCGCTGCCGAATCCGTCATTGAACGGATCGGACGGCGTGTCGGCGATCTGGACGTTGGTCTTGAAGTGGCTGCCGCCATCGGACGACCAGGTCCCGAACGCTTCGTAGTTGATGTTGCTCGCATCGTTGCGGCGGTCGAGCCAGGTCACGCCGACATTGCCCCTGCCATCTACGTTGAGCCAGGGGAAGAACTGGTCGTGCGTGTCGCTTTTCGGCGCAACGGGAACCGGCGTGCTCCAGGTCGCGCCGCCGTCGGTCGACGAGGTGACCTGGACCTGCATGTAACTGCCCGTCCAGTTGTACTCCACGACGTAAAGCTGGCCGCTGCGCGTGCCGCCGCTGTTGTCGACACTGATCACCGGAATATCGCTGACCCGCTCGGAGGTGTTGGGAAGACAGCCGTAGAACGCGCCGCATGGGGCGGGCGCCAGTGTGACCTTGCCGATGGCGACCTGGCTGGACCAGGTCTTGCCGCCATCCGTCGATTTCTGGATGTACATGGTCGACAGCTGGCCGGCGCAAGTGCCGCTGACGGGGCAGTTCAAATAGGTCAGGTAGACCGTGCCGTCGGGTCCCGTTGCGAGATCGCTGAACTGATTGACGAAATTGGGCCAGACGGCAGTTGGACTCGCAGCGACGATCGACCACGTCTTGCCGCTATCGGTGGAGTGCGAGACATAGATGGTGGTGTCGCTGTTGGACGCGAACATGGTGTTCGACACATAGAGATTGTTCTTGTCCGGACTGTTGGGGTTTGTGTCGATCTGCAGCCACGGCTTGTCCGCGAACGAACCGCTCACTGTATTGGAGATGACCGGCGTGTTCCAGGTCGTGCCGTTGTTGGTGGAGCTTGCAATCGAAACACCTCCGCTATCGATCCCGCCCTGATAAACGGTGCCGTTCAGATCGTAGCCGACGACCGGATCGCCGTCGCCCGACTCCCCTGGGACATCGAGTCCACAGGCGCCGGACCACGTCCTCCCGCCATTGTTCGAGAGCCAGAAGCCGCGATAGCTGGTCGAAGTGCAGTTGTAGTCGTTGCCGCCGGCGATCAGCTGTTTGCTGTTATTGGGATTCACGGCGATGGGCGTCTCGTCCACGGGCTGGGTGGCGCCGGTCGAGAACTCCTTGTTGGGCAGCGCGCACGGGCCGGGCGTGCAGTTCAGCGATGGAAAAACAATCGCGGCGCCTTGAGCGGCATGCGAAGCCGTCAGCTGGATGGTGCCGTTTCTAATACCGCGGGCCACCAGGACGCCGCCGGAATAGGGAAGCTTCTCGAGCTTGGCCGGCGGCGGTCTCATGGTGGAGGCGCCTTGCGCCGGGGCAAGCAGGGCGAGCACGGCAATAGCCGGAACGCCGGCCAACAGGGCAGAACGTAAGCGCATGGAATTCGCTCCTCTGACGCGCCAGGCGAGCCCTGGGTGGGGGAATTCTACGGACACCGCACTGCCAGCCATCGTTTCGTGGCAGAGTTTACCCCTTGCTCCTCCCGGAGCAGATCTGTCCCACCGGGATCCTAAGCGCGCGTTTGCACGATGGCCGCGTAGATTCCGCCGAAACCGCCATCCATGCAAGCCGGATTATTGTTGGCTGGCGCCGGTTGCCAGGCTTCCGCTTCGCGAGACGGCGGCGGAAGCGAACAGCCAAGCGAACACCGCGTAACCCGCGACTGCTCCGGCCAATTGCGCCACGATGAATCCGGGCGCCGAATGGGGCGCGATGCCGGCGAAACTGTTGGTCAGCGCCCGCGCGATTGTCACCGCCGGATTGGCGAATGAGGTCGAGGCGGTGAACCAGTAGGCGGCGCCGATATAGAGCCCGACCAGCGCGGCCACCCACGCCGGCCGGTAGCGGATTGCACCCGCGATGGTGGCGATCAGGCCAAACGTCGCGACGAATTCGGAAAACATCTGTGCCGGTCCGTCGCGCAGCTTGGTGGAAATCTCGAAGACCGGCACCTCGAACATCAGATGCGCCACCCACGCGCCGCACAGCGCTCCGATCAGCTGTGCGCCGACATAAGCAGCGCTCAGCGCTGGAGATATCTCGCGCCCGAGCGCAAAGAACAGCGTGACCGCCGGATTGAAATGCGCCCCGGAGAGAGGTCCGAAGATCGAGATCAGCACGACCAGCGCCGCAGCCGTCGCGAGAGTGTTGGCGAGCAGCGCGATCGCGACGTTCCCGCCGCAAAGCCGCTCCCCCATGATTCCCGAGCCGATGATCGCTGCGAGCAGGAAGGCGGACCCCAGCGCCTCGGCTGCAAGGCGGCGCGCGATCACGCCCCGACCGTTTCGTTCGACGACCTGCCGATTTCACAGGGCATGGCAGGAACCCACGGGCGGCTTATTGCGCATCAGCAGCAGGCGGGTTTTGCCGCGGGAGCAGAACAGCAGGAGGCTTGCGCCTTTGCCGGCGCCGCCGGCTCATCCTCGCCATAGCTCGTTGCTTCGCCAAAGGTGAAGAAGGTTTCCCACCGGATGCCCGAAGGATCGTTGACCCAAGCCTTGTTCGATTGCGCGTAGCAGCAAGTCGTCGCTTCCTGGTCGCGCATCGCTTCGCCCGCAGCTTTCAGCCGGCCTGCAAGCTCGCACAGTTCACCGTCGCTCTCCACCTGGATGCCGAGATGATCGACGCCACCATTGCGCGCGCCGCGGGCGGAGATCGCGAAGTTCACCTTCGGATCGTCCAGCATCCACTTGGCGTAGTCATCCTTCGTCACGGAAGGCCGCGCGGCGAACAGCGTGGAATAGAAGCCGATCGACTTTTCGAGATCATCGACGGCGACGTGCACGTGCAGGCGCTTCATGTTGCTCTCCTCGTTTGGCTTTGAAACAGATGGCGCGCGAAGCGATGCCGGCGAGTGGGGCGCACATTTCCGCGCGCCCACCGCAGCAATCTTGGGTCAGGAAGACGAGCAGGTCGCGTATCGCCTCGAAATTGATCGCGTAGATGATCGAACGGCCGTCGCGCCGGGCGCGCACGAGGCCGGCATTGGAGAGCACGAGCAGTTGCGCCGATAGTGTGTTCGCCGGGACGTCGAGCGCGCGCGCGATATCGCCCGCCGCCATGCCTTCCGGCCCCGCCCTCACCAGTAGGCGGAAGACTTCGAGGCGCGCCTCCTGCGCGATCGCGGCGAGGCGCTTGACGGCGGTACCAGAATCCATATTTCCATATTCTTCGAAATATGGAACTTTGTCAACGATTCGTCTGCCGGCACACCCGGATGGCCCGCTCGGAGTTTACACTTCGGCCGCGCGCCGCGCGGACCGGGTGGCGGCCCATGACATTTTTGGGACGGAGTGTCGGAATTGGGACCACCAGAGCGCATGTGACATATTGACATATTACAGAATATGTCACATTGTACAGCGATGACCGAGCGCACGACCGTTCGCCTTCCCGACGATCTGATCCGTCGCGCCAAGCGAAAGGCGGCCGCGCAAGGCCGGTCGCTCACCGCGCTGATCGAAGACGGGCTACGCCATATGCTGAGCGAGCGCGCGCGCCGCGGCGGCCGCGCGCATCCGCCGGTCAGTTCGGCGACGGGGGGCCTGATGCCCGGCGTCGATCTGGACGACACGGCCTCGCTTCAGGAAATGGACGATCTTCAGTCCATGCCGCGTTGATCCTGCCCGACGTCAATGTCCTGATCCACGCCTTCCGCAGAGATGCTGGGCAGCATGCCTCATGCAAGCCGTGGCTCGATGCCCTTGTCGATGGCGATGCCCGATTCGGCATGTCGCCCCTTGTCCTCTCCGCAGTGGTGCGGATCACTACTAATGCGCGCGTGTTTCGTGAACCGAGCCATGTCCGGGAAGCCTTCACCTTCTGCCGCAGTCTGCTCTCGCAGCCACATTGCGAGCGCGTCACTCCCGGAGAGCGGCATTGGAACATTTTCGAACGGCTCGCGCGCGAAGCGGCCATCCGCGGACCGCGCACCACCGATGCCTGGTTCGCCGCGCTCGCAATCGAGCACGGATGTACCTGGATCACCTATGACCGCGACTATGCGCGCTTCGCGGGACTGGATTGGCGCGAACCGGTCTGAAGACCGCGGACGAGAGCGTGCCGAACATCGCGCGGTCCCTGGTGAACCTCTCACCTCTCCGCAGGGTGGGCGCTGGTGGAGGCCGGTTGCCAGTCGGGCAATCCGGCCTGCCAGAAGATAAAGGATATCCAGTCGGCGGTGAGTTTGTCGGTCTGCGTCTTGGTCGAGCCGATGCCGTGGCCGGCTTCCTCGTCGATGCGCAGAAGGACCGGTTTCTTCGTGCCCGAGGCCTGGATCGCGGCGAAAACCTTCGCCGGCTCCCAGGGCGACACGCGCGGATCGTTGAGCCCCGTAGTCACCATCACCGCGGGATAGTGCGCGCCTTTCTGCACGTGCTGGATCGTGTCCATCGCGTAGAGATTCTCGAAACCCGCCTTTGTCTTCACCGTGCCGAATTCCGGAATGTTGGGTGGCCCGTTGGGCGAGAATTCCGCCCGCATCGTGTTGCCGGCGGGCACGAGATCGACCACGCCCGCGAACAGATCGGGCCGCGTGGTGAGCGCCCGCCCCATTGTGATGCCGCCAGCCGAACCGCCGAGGATGAAGAGCTTCTTCGTCGTCGTGATGCCGTGAGACACCGCGTATTCGCCGCAGGCGATCAGGTCTTCCCAGGTGTTGTGCTTGTTCGCATCCTTGCCGCCGAGCCGCCAGGCTTCGCCGAGCTCGCCGCCGCCACGAACGTGGCAGACGCCGTAGGTGATGCCTTCGCGCATAGCTGCCGCGCGCCGCGGGCTGAAATCGGCGAGCTCGGAAATGCCGTAGGACCCATAGGCTTCGATCAGCGTGATCTGCGGACCCTTGACGCCTTTCTTCTGCACGAGCGATAGCGGCACCATGGTGCCGTCATGCGCCGTCGCCTCGAGATCGCTGACCACGTAACTCGTGGAATCCATGTCGCCGCGCGTGCCGATGCCGAGATCGGTAAATTTCTTCGTCGTGGGGTCGAAAGAATATTCGGCCGGCGGAACCACCCAGCTCGACAGCGAGATCGTGGCGCCCGGCGTGCGTGGATCGGCAAACAATTCGCCGATATGGCCTTCGAACGGCAGCGGCACCTCCTCGATGGCCGTGCTCCCGGCGGGAATGCGCAGGAGCTGCGAATAGGCGCCGTGGCGCGCCAGCACATAGAGCGCGTCCGACGCCGCGCGCATCGATTCGATCACCCGGTCGGATTTCGCCGGTACGAGCGTTGTGGCGGCGGAAAGCGGCTGGCCGACCTTGAGCGCGAGGATTTTGAAAGTCGGCGCATCCTTGTGCGAGAGGAAAAACAGATCGTCTCCACGCTCGTCAGCGTTGGTGATGCCGTCGTCGCGCGTGAACAGCTTCGTCCACGCGGCCCTGGGGTCGTTCACCTGGGCGATCGGCGTGGTCCACAACGCGACCTCGTTCTGCACGCCATTGATCGAGAGCGCCGCCGCGATCGGCGCGCCGGCGCTGATCACGACCAGGGGAAATTCGTTGTGGCCGATCGCGGGGCCGTGGCCGAGCGCCGATCCGAGAATGGGAACCGGCTCGGATTTCAGATCCCAGGAGTCGGCAGTCGAGTCCTTGTACTTTTCCGTCGGCGCGTCGGTCGGCGCGAGCTTTTTCAGCCGGTTGAAATAGAGCGTCTGCGAATCGTCTGTCCAGGCGGTGGCGCCGAACTGCGCACGGTCGATCGGCCCTGCGATCTGCCTGCCGCTAGCCGCATCATAGACGGAGAGCGACGCATCCTCCGATCCACCTTCGGAGATTCCAGCCGCGACCTTGCTGCCGTCAGGCGAGGCGAGGATGTAGTTGATCGCGAACGGCTTGCCGCCATGGGAGGCCCGCAGCGCCGCCACGTCGACGATCTTGCGCACGCCGTTCGCGTCCTTGACCATCAGATCGAAATTGTCGGAACCGGGCGCACGTTCCTCATAGAAGGCGCGGCCGCCAAACGACGCGTAGTCCTGCACGAGGCCGAAGCTGGCGGTGAAATTGGCGACCCGCGTCTTCAGATCGGCGAGAGGCTTGATGCTGTCGAGAACGGAGCGCGTGTAATGGCCCTCCGCCTTCATCCAGTCGAGCGTCGCAGGATCGAGCGCTTCCATGTAGCGGTAATTGTCGGTGACCTTCTTGCCCCACAGCGTTTCGGTGACGGGCCTGACGGGTGCCGGCGCCGGTTTGCCCTCCGTGCTCGTGGGCACGGCCGCCCAGACCATGGTCGTCGACAGCAAAGCCGTCGCCACCACCGACAATGTTCGCGTGTGCATGGAAATTCCCTTCGTTCGCCGATGCGGCTGCACTGTAGCATCACTCGCGACTGGGGCGATGCGTGCCGGGCACGCATGGGCTGCCTGCCATGCGTGCATGAATCTGAACTTGCAGAACGAGGATCAGCGGTATTGCAGAAGACGGCTCGCAGGACGGCTGAAGAAGAAGGTTCACCCGATTCGCGGCATGATCTGCGATGTTTCACTCTCGCGACAGCAAAACGGCGGAAGCATTGCTGCTTCCGCCGTTCTTGTTTCGAAGCCGGTGACGGATCAGAACCTGATCCACACGCCGTTGCGCCAGTAGCCGCGGCCCGGATGCTCGCGCCAGACAAAATGCTCGCTCGGACCCCAACGCCAGCCATCGGGATGCACGACGACGCCAAAGGCGGGCTGGTAGGCGTAGGCGCGGTGGACATGCCAGCACTGGCCCTCGGCGTTGCAGGCGATTGCGGCGGACACGCTGGTCGCCGTGAGCATGACGGCTGCAGTGCTCAACGCAGCCGCACCCGCCCATTTGATAAAGTTCTTCATGGATTTCTCCCCATTTCAGGATTCAGCCAACCATTCTTGGCAACGCGCAGGATTGAAGCGGGGTTCCTCCCGCCGGACATGGTACAAATCCCGTTGCCACACCTTGACGGATTGCGCGTTGGCAGCGGGATATGTCCTCATCAACAAATGATAGCAACAAAGGTTCCGGGCCGATAGAGAATAGGTTGGCCCCGCTTTTCGGACAGCCGGCCAATTCGCCGTGGCCTACAGAAGCCTGGTCCGAGGGCGATCTTCCGGCGGAAACGGATCGCGCCTCGCTCGCGCGGCTTGTCGAAGCTGTTTTCGCGGAAGGCACGGGTGCGGCTTTCGGAGAGACCCATGCACTACTCGCAGTGGCGCGAGGGCGGCTCGTACTCGAGCGCTACGACGCCGGATTTTCTCCCGATTCGGCATGCCCTTCCTGGTCGATGGCGAAGAGCGTCACCCATGCGCTTATCGGTATTCTCGCGGGCGACGGCCGGATCGATATCCGCGCGCCCGCGCCCGTCGCAGAATGGCGCAGCCCGGATGACCCGCGCCGGGCAATCACCCTCGACCAGCTGCTTCGCATGTCGAGCGGCCTCGCCTTCATCGAGTCCTATGTCCCGGACGCGCCCTCCGACGTGATCGAAATGCTGTGGGGGAAAGGCAGGGACGACGTGGCGCATTTCGCTGCGTCCTTCCCTCTCGCCCACGCGCCCGACTCGTTCTGGGCCTATTCGAGCGGCACGACGAACATCGTTGCGCGACTCGCTGCCGATGCCGCAGGCGCTCGCGGACCCGCCTTCGAAGCGTTCATGCGCAAGAGGCTGTTCGCGCCGCTCGGCATGAACAGCGCATTGCCCAAATTCGACGCGGCCGGCACCTTCATCGGCTCATCGTTCCTGTTTGCGACCGCGCGCGATTTCGCGCGCTTCGGCCTTCTCTATCTGCGCGACGGGATCTGGGATGGCGCGCGCATCGTTCCCGAGGGCTGGGTCGATTACGCGCGCACGCCGACCATCCAGCAGACGTCAGATCAGGGCCGCTACGGCGCGCATTGGTGGCTCGACATTGCCGGCCCGGGCTCCTTCTCGGCCAATGGCTATGAAGGACAATTCATCATCATCGTGCCGCAGCGCGATCTCGTGCTGGTGCGCCTCGGCAAGTCACCCGCTGAAGTCCAGGACCGCGTCAAACAATGGCTGCGCGAATTGGCGGAATGTTTTCCACTGATCGCCTAAAAGACACGAGGAAAAAAGATTTAGCGCAGGGGACGCAGAGGAAGCGCAGGGTACGCAATGAAACCTCTGCGCGCCATTGGCGCGCGATTCTTACCCCGCGTCCTCCGCGCTAAAACCTTGTTTCTTCGCGTCACTCGCCTTCGCGATAGAGATACGCACCTACCATCGTGGCGACGACAATTTCGACGAGGCCCACCCCGATCATCGTGCCCACAATTTTAAGCGGGAAAATTCCCATGATCGCGGGCGCAGCGTCGGAGAGCACGTAGGCGGTGATCCAGGTGAGGAGCGCCGCGATGAAGGCCGTGCCGGGCCCGATGCCGAAGCGCGGGCGGATGGCGGCATAGGTCCACACCGCGGCGATGCCGGTGAACAGCCCGACGATGTTGAAGGCGATGATGGCGTTGGTGCCGACCGGCGCCCGGTTGAGCGAGGCCATCACCGAGGTCCACTGGCCCGCCAGATACCAGCCGTTCAGCACGAACTCAAAAATGTCGATGATGATTCCTGCGACGACGCCGCCGATGACCACGCGGCCAAGATCGATCCTGCCCATGTCCTGCCCCTCCCAAGAAGGTCATGATTTTGGCACGGGAATGCGCGCCGCGCCAGACGGGAGCATCATTTGTTGCGTTCATGTGATATTCAGCAACTCTGGTCCAGAAAGAGAGTGATTCGGGGCAGGACCCGCAAGGAAAGGAATCCTCGTATGTACCATTTGACGAAATTCGCGCTGGGCGCGGCCGCTATCGGCGCAATCGCGGCGAGCGCGCCGGCGCAGGCTGGCGTGCATGTATCTGTTGGCGTCGGCATACCCTTGCCGGGAGTTGAGGTCGGCGTCGGCGTGCCTGGACCTGGAGTCTGGTACGGACCGCCCGGACCATGCGCCGGCTACAACTACACCTATGGCGCGCCGTGGGACAATTGCGGTTACGACTACTATGCCGATCCCGTCTATATCGGCGGCGTCTGGTATCACGGACCGTTTTATTCCCGCTATTGGCATGGCCGGCAATGGTTTTGGTGGCACGGCGGATGGCGCGCCAACGAATGGCGCGGCGATCCGTTTGCCTGGCGCGCGGCGGTTCGCTGGGGCGATGGCGCTTACTGGCGGAACGGTCATTGGGCCGACCATCGCTGGGAAGGCCGCGGGCACTGGGATCATGACCGCGATCGCGGGCGCGATCGCCACTGAAACAACTCTGCGATCAATCGTTTGAATCAAAGCCATGGCCGGTCCCGCGACCGGCCATGGTTTTTTTGTGAGTACGCCTGATCCAGGCCTGAGCAGACTTCGCGGCCCGTAGCTGCATTCCTCTCCCACAAGGCTACGAGATTCACACATCGAGACTGTTTTAGGTTCCTCCTCCGCGCGAAGCGCGGGGGAGGAACCTATGGCGAGCCGTTGAGAAGTGTGAATGTGGTAGCCCACAAGGAGAGGGAATCCACGCGCTGTATGAATGTAGTAAGACGTCGCCGCAACGTGGCGGGAGTTGGCGCGTGAGTTGCCCTCCCCCCATGGGAGAGGGCTCAGGGACGATGCATTGAAACCGTTCAGGCGCAGGTGAGTGATAAGTAACCTGTCACCCCGTCTTGGCGCGGGCCTTTGCCGGCTCCGCGGTGCGCGTGCGTTTGCGGCGGGCGGATTTGGGCGCGGCGGCGCCGGACTTCTCGCGCTCGGCGGCGAGC
Organism: Rhizomicrobium sp.; assembly: GCA_035567755.1. GTDB lineage: Bacteria > Pseudomonadota > Alphaproteobacteria > Micropepsales > Micropepsaceae > Rhizomicrobium. Next base: position 24,419 of record DATMPH010000010.1, on the reverse strand, counting down.
CGCTCGGCTTCCGCCCTTTCGTTCGCTTCCTTGGCAAGGCGCAGAGCCTTGAGCTTGGCCGTCTTCGCGTCGACTGCGGCGCGCTCCTTCTCGATTTCCTGGCGCACCAGCTCGTCGCGCCGCTCTGTGTGCGTAAAATGACTCTGGGCATTGCGGCGCACGGCCTCGCGGCGTTCGGTCGGATCGGACATTGCAATTCTTTCCATAAAGACTGGCTATAAAGACTGGCTATAAAGACTGGCCTTGAACAGGCAGGCCCAACCGCGTTTGCGGCGCACCGCGGGCGCAACCTAGCATGAATGATCGGCTCCCGCGGACAATTGTCGTTGAACTGGGCATATGGCGATTCTGGCGCCACCTTCAAGCTTGTCGTGAGCTAAGCTATTGATATACAAGAATATACTCGCCACGCAGGAATCCCGCTTGCGGATGAGGCGGAGGTCGGCGAAAAGTCGCTGCGGGCGACCGCCACGCGCCGGTGCGCCCGATCTTTCACACGGACAGCGCCAGGACAGCGAATCAGTGTCCGGATGGCAATGGCGGAGGGGCAGATCACGGCCGTGTCGATGAGAAGGGTTATCCCCGTCGTGATGTGCGGCGGTGCGGGAACGCGGTTGTGGCCCGCTTCGCATCATGCGCGCCCCAAGCAGTTCCTCCGCCTGACCGGCCAGGTCTCAATGTTCCAGCAGACCGTGCTGCGGGTGGCAAAGCTGGGCCGGCCCGTCATCATCGGCAACATCCAGCATGCCGACGCGATCGAATCGCAGCTCGCCGAGATCGGCATCGAGGCATCGATTCTGCTCGAGCCCTGCGTGCGCGATTCGGCGCCCGCGATTGCCGCCGCGGTGGTTGCGATCGCGCAGGAAGATCCGGACGCGATCGCCGTCGTCGTCGCCTCGGACCACTACATTCCCGACGACGAAGCCTTCCGCCGCGCCGTGCTCGCTGCGGCCGAAGCCGCAGAGGCGGGCATGATCGTGACGCTCGGCGTAAAAGCCGACCGGCCGTCCACGGCCTATGGCTACATCAAGCCTCGGGTCACGGGCGGCGGCGCCGTCGTGCCGGTCGATGCGTTTATCGAGAAGCCAGATCTCGCCAAAGCCGCCGCGTATCTCGAGGCCGGACATCTCTGGAACAGCGGCAATTTCATCTTCGCGATCGATACGATGCTCAATGAGATCGACCGCCACGCACCCATGGTCGCCGACGCGGCGCGCGGAGCGGTGCGCGATGCCGAGCGCTCCGGCGCCACCTTGCGCCTCGCGCCGAGCTTCGCTGGCGCACCGAAAATCTCCATCGACTACGCGGTGATGGAAAAAACAGATTGTGCCGCGGTGCTGCCGGTTGACTTCTTCTGGTCGGATCTCGGCGCATGGAGCGCCGTTCACGAGGCCTGCACGAAAGACACAGACGGCAATGCCGTCAGCGGCGACTGCCTGCTCCTGAGCGCGGAGCATTGTCTGGTGCGCAACGAGACCGATGTGCCCGTCGTAGCGATCGGCGTGAAGGACGTCGCCATCATCGCAGAGCCGGGCGGCATCCTGATCTGCGATCTCTCCTCGAGCCAGGCAGTGAAATCGGTTGCCGAAACATTGTCCGTAAACGGACGATCGCGCCGCGCCGGTGCGCAGCGCTCGCCGGATGCCCTGGCCGCCTGGACTACACGCTGCGAACATTGGCTCCTGACCGGCGCCCTGCCCGTGTGGTGGTCGCTCGGCGCCGACCACGAGCATGGCGGATTTTACGAGCTGCTCGCGCTCGATGGCCGCGCGGATACGTCTTCGCCGCGGCGCGCGCGTGTCCAGGCCCGGCAGGCTTTCGTCTATGCCGAGGCGCACGGGCTTGGATGGACGGGGCCCGCGCGCGAAGCTGCGTTGCACGCCATGCGTTATTTCCGCGCGCATTATCTGCGCGAGGATGGTCTGTTCCGCGCCCTCGTCGATTCCGAAGGCCATCCGCTCGACGCGCCGGCCACGCTCTACGACCAGGCTTTCGCCCTGCTGGCGATGGCGTCGCTTCACAAATTGCCCGGCGCGCCGCCAGGTTTCGACGAGGACGCCGGGAAACTGCTTGCCGCGGTCGAAGGGTCGATGCGTCACGAAGCGGGCGGCTTCCGCGAGCACGCGAACAGCCCATTTCAATCCAATCCGCACATGCATCTTCTGGAAGCGGCGCTCGCCTGGTCGGAGGCCGGCGGTGGCGCCACATGGGACGCGCTCGCAGACGAAATTGCGGCGCTCTGCCTCAAGCGTTTCATCGATCCCGACGATGGATTTCTGCGCGAGCATTTCACCGCGCGCTGGCAGCCGGCTTTGGGAGACCTCGGCCGCCTCGTCGAACCGGGACATCAGTTTGAATGGGCCACGCTGCTCGCGCGCTGGGCGCGGTTGCGCGAGGAGCCCACGGCTGAGCTGGCAGCGCGGCGTCTGTTCGAGGCGGGTGTGCGCGGCATCGATACGGTGCGCGGGGTGGCCATCGATGCACTCAATGAAGACATGTCTGTCCGCTCGAGTCGCGCACGCCTTTGGCCGCAGACGGAACGGCTCAAGGCCGCACTGCTGCTCGGCGGTGCGGCGGACGCGGCCGCCGATTCCTATGCCGAGCACGCGGTCGCGGCCGCGGAATCGTTGTGGAAATATCTCGACGTGCCGACGCGAGGGCTCTGGCGCGACACGCTGACGGCAACCAATCGCTTCGTCGAAGAGCCGGCGCCGGCGAGTTCGCTCTATCACATTGTCGGCGCCGTCGCGGCGCTCAAACATTCGCTCGCCGCGCGGGAGCCCGCCATTCCTCTCGCCGCGCAATGACGGTTCGACAGGCTCACCATGAGGCCTCATCCTGAGCTTGTCGTGGTTCGACGGGCTCACCATGAGGCCTCATCCTGAGCTTGTCGAAGGATGATTGATGGAGGGCATGGGCGATGACAGGCACGAGTGACATCCTGATTCCCGCGCGCTTCGCCGAAGCGCTGGTTGATCCCTCCGCCTATGCCGACGGACGCATTCACGAAACCTGGCGCTGGCTGCGTGCCAACAATCCGCTCGGGATTGCCGAAGCGGAAGGATTCGATCCCTTCTGGGCGGTGACGAAGCACGCCGATATTCTCGCAGTCGGCCGGCAGAATGATCTCTTCCACAATGGTGACCGTCCCACCACGCTGACCGGCCAGGCGGGCGACCGGCGCGTGCGCGAAATCACCGGCGGCAGCCCGCATCTTGTCTATTCGCTCGTGCAGATGGACCCGCCCGACCATCCGAAATACCGCGCCCTGACGCAGGCGTGGTTCATGCCGCCCAGTCTCAAAAAGCTCGAAGAGCGCATCCGCGTGATTGCAAAGCGCACCGTCGAGGCGATGTGCGCAAGACCGGGACGTTGCGATTTTGTGACCGATGTCGCGGCGGGCTATCCGTTGCACGTCATCATGGAGATCATGGGCGTGCCGGAGGAGGACGAGCCCCGCATGCTCCGCCTCACCCAGGAATTGTTCGCTCCGCAGGACCCCGACACGGCAAGGGTGCTCGCGGCTTTGAGTCCCGAACAGATGACGGAGCTGATCCAGGCGACCGTCCAGGATTTCAGTTCCTATTTTCGCAAGCTGAGCGCGGAACGCCGCGCCAGGCCGCGCGAGGATCTTGCAACGCTGATCGCCAATGCGAAGATCGACGGCGAACCGATCTCCGACATCGCCGCCATGGGCTATTACATCATCGTCGCGGCCGCAGGCCACGATACGACATCGTCGTCGACGGCAGGCGCAATCTGGGCGTTGGCGGAGAACCCATCCGAGTTCGCGAAGGTGAAAGCCGATCCGTCGCTCATTCCCGGACTTGTCGACGAAGCGATCCGCTGGATGACGCCGGTGAAGCATTTCATGCGCACGGCCACGGCCGATACGGAGCTTGCAGGCCGCGCGATCGCCAAGAGCGACTGGCTGATGCTCTGCTACGCATCCGGCAATCGCGACGAGGAGGTGTTCGAGGATCCCTATGTCTTCCGCGTCGACCGCAAACCCAACCGGCACCTCTCATTCGGCTACGGCGCGCATCTCTGCCTCGGCCAGCACCTCGCCAAAATGGAGATGCGCATTCTCTTCGAGGAGCTGCTCCCGCGTTTGAAATCCCTTGCCCTCGACGGCGAGCCGAAACTGACCCAGGCCCTCTTCGTCAACGGCCCCAAGACCGTGCCGATAAGGTTCGAACTGGCGTGAGGCCCCTCACGCGAACCGAACGTTCACAGAAGCTATATTTAGAGCAATAGATCAGTTGAAGCGCCGTATTGGAGACTTGGAAATCCCGAGCCGGGTCTGCGCGCTGTCAGGCTGAGCAACTGCCTGCTGACACCCATCCGCGTTCAGAATCCCTTCGGCAGCCCAGCCTGGCGCAGGATCGCGTTGGCCGTGTGGCGGCTGGGAATGCCGACAGGCACGGGAAAATTACGCGCAGTCAGCGGACTGTACCATATCTCGTGACTGCCTTTGCCCTGCCGGACAAACGCGCAGCCGGCAGCGCGCAGTAACGATCTCAGCTCACGATCGAACTGCGGCGCCATTCATGCTGCAGCCGGTTCGGCTTCTTTCAGCGCCGTGATCTGAAGGAAGAGGGTCGCTGGATCGACCCCGGGATGATTGTCGGGCAGAACATCCAGCGCCATCGCGGTGATCCTGGCGAGGAGCTCGTCGAGCGTCGGCGCATCGGCGGCGGCGGGAATATCGTCGCAATGCCCGGTCCAGACAGATGCTTCTGGATCCCACTCTGCAGAGATGGTGAATATCGTCGGTTTTGTTCTGCCGGTCATCGTCAATAGCGTCTAGCACACTCGCTCCGAAAGGGCGAGTTCGAACAAACGAAACCGAGAGCCAGAGGAGATCACATTCCCGGCCAGAGCGCCGCGAGAACCATCAGGATGCCGACGAGAGAGGCCGCCCAGATAAGGGTGCGGACAAACGGTATTGCGATCACGTACGCGGGCACATAGAGGACGCGCGCCCAGATATAAATTTGTGCGCCAAGAACGGAGGTGTGCGTGCTTTTGTCGAGCGCGTGTACAAGCAGCACGCTGGCGGCGAAGAAAGGGAACGTCTCAAGGAAATTCTCGAAGGCGCGTTCGAGACGCCCGCCGATCCGTCCCGGATGCGCTCTGGCCGCGTCGCGCGGACCGGCGGCCCAGGCAAGGCCCGCCGACTGAACGCCGATGGCGGCCGCAAGCACAAGCTGGATCAGGCCGAGCAGAATGGCGCAGAATAGAATCTGCATTTCGGCCGAGCCGTCGATGCTTGAAAACATGGAAACCTCCCTCCGGAAATCACCGATTCGCCGGGAGATCATACGCCCGTTTCAGTTCAAATTGGCCAGAATACCCCTCACCGGGGCCGAAGCAGAATTCGAAGCACGCGTCTGCTTCCCCCTCCCAAACTCGCGGCGCGCGCAGCGCGGCGAGTGTGGGAGGGGCTCATGCACCATGTCCCCAAAACCGCTCGCACGCGGGTGAGGGGGCACACGGGCGCCGTTTACAGCACGACCATCAGCAGCGCTTCGGCGGGTGATTTGCTGCGGTTGCGGATGGCGTGGGGGCGGTCGGCGCGGTAGCGGATCGTGCCGCCGGCGGTTACCACACTCTCTTCATTGTCGACCGACACGGTGAGCTCGCCCTTGAGCACGGAGAGATGTTCGGTGGTGCGCGGCTGGTGCGCGGACGAGACGAGCTCGCCCTTCGGCTCGGCGTCGAGCAGATACCATTCGAGATGCCCGGCCAGTTGCAGCGGCCCCAGGATGCGCAACCGGCAGAGTCCGTCCTCGCTCGTCAGCCACGGTGTCGCCTGCTCGCCAATGACATCGACGATCGGGCTCTGCACCGAGCCGCGCAGCAATTCGGGCAGATCGACACGGAGTGCAGTGGCGAGCCGCCAGGCAATGCCGACGGTGGGATTGGTGCGGTCCTTCTCGATCTCGTGCAGCATCGAGCGCGAAATGCCGGCCAGCTGCGCCAGCGCCGCGAGCGAAAGCTTGCGCTCCTTCCGGAGGCGGGCGACGGCGACGGCGATGCTCGGATCGTTCCCGGACATGTCCACTATCTTGGTTGCGTCGTACCAATATAGCGGATAATCAGGGGCCGACGAAACAGAGTGGGGAAGCCATGTTCGCCATCCTCAAAGCCCGCCCCGAACAGGGGCTTTCGCATGCCGATGTGGACAGCCCGAGGGGGCCCGGCCCCGGCGAGGTCGAAGTCGCGGTCAGCATGGCGGGGGTGTGCGGCACCGATTTTCACATCTGGAAATGGGACGAATGGTCGTCGCGGCGGGTGAAGCCGCCCATGATTGTGGGCCATGAATTCGTCGGCCGGATCGCCCGCGTCGGCGAAGGCGTGCATCATTTCTCGCCGGGTCAGCGGGTGAGCGCGGAGTGCCATGTCACCTGCGGACATTGCCGGCTCTGCCGCACCGGCCGCGCGCATCTCTGCCGCGAGACGTCGATCATCGGCGTCGACCGCACCGGCGCCTTCGCCGAACGTGTCGTCGTGCCGGCAAAGAATGCCTGGGCGGTCGATGACGCAATTCCCGACCGCCACGCCGCGGTGTTCGATCCCTGCGGGAACGCGATGCATGCGGCAACGATCGTGCCGCTCGCGGGGCGCTACGTGCTCATCACGGGTGCGGGAACGATCGGCCTGTTCAGCATCGGCATCGCGCGATCGCATGGCGCGCGCAAGGTGATTGTGACCGAGCCTTCGCCCTACCGCGCGCAGATTGCAAGGGATCTCCACGCCGATCTCGTCATCGATCCGCGCGCCGCGGACGCGCGCGCGCAAATTCTTGCCATAACCGACGGCCAGGGCCCCGAGATCGTGCTCGAGATGAGCGGCAATGCGGGAGCCCTCCGCAACGCGCTGGAAGTGGCGAGCAACGGCGCCCATGTGGTGCTGCTCGGGCTGCCGGCCTCCGACGTGACCCTCGATCTCGCCGAGACAGTCATCATGAAGGGGGCAACGCTGCACGGCGTCACTGGGCGCCGCATGTTCGAAACCTGGTATGACGTCTCGGCCTTCATGCTGCGCAATCCCGATGTGATGGACAGGATTTTGACCCATCGCCTCGCGGCCCGGGATTACGCGGAAGGCTTTGACCTCATCGCCGCCGGCAATTGCGGCAAGGTTCTTCTCGATTTTGCAGGGAAAGCAGCATGAGCAATCCGGTTCTTCAACGGCTCGCGGGCGAGCTCGAAAAGGCCCGCGAAATCGGCAACTACAAAACACTGCACGAGCTCGAGACGGCGACGAAAGCGCATGTGGTCGTCGCCAATGTCGGCGAAGTCCTGCTGATGTGCTCGAACGACTATCAGGGCTTTGCCGCGCATCCTGTCGTGGTCGCCGCCGCGCGCACGGCGCTCGAACGATACGGCGTCGGCCCGGCTTCGGTGCGCTTCATCTGCGGCACGCTCATGATTCACGAACAGCTCGAGCGCAAGATCGCCGAATTTCTGCATGCCGAAGCCGCGATCACCTATTCCTCCTGCTGGTCCGCCAACACCGGCCTGTTTCCCGTGCTCGCGGGTGCGGGCGACGTGGTGATCTCCGATGCGCTCAATCACGCGAGCATCATCGACGGCTGCCGTGCCATCGCGAAGGATGCGGTGCGCGACATCTATCGGCATGCCGACATGGCGGACCTTGCGCGCGTGCTCGACAAACATGCCGACAAGCCCGGAAAGATCATCGTTACCGACGGCGTGTTCTCCATGGAAGGCGATCTGGCGCCGCTGCCAGAGATCGTGCGCCTCGCGAAATCGCACAATGCCCTTGTCGTGGTCGACGATTCCCACGGCGTGGGCGTGGTCGGACCCACGGGGCGCGGAACGGTCGAGCATTACGGCCTTCTCGACCGCGTCGACATCCATACCGGCACGCTCGGCAAGGCGCTTGGCGGCGGCGCAGGCGGCTACGTCGCGGGCCCGCGCGTTGTCATCGACTCTCTCATCCAGCGTTCGCGCCCGCATCTCTTCTCGAACGCCGTGCCGCCATCCGTCGCGGCGGCGGCGCTCGAAGCGATCCGCATCCTCGAAAAAGAACCGGAACGTGCGGGAACACTTCGCGCGAAGGCTGAACTATTCCGCAAGGCGCTAAAATCGAAAGGCATCACGCCGCTCGAAGGCGAAGGCGCGATCGTTCCGGTTGTTGTTGGACAGTCGGTGAAATCCAAAGCCATCAGCCAGGATCTGCTGGCGGGCGGTTTGCTGGCGACAAGCTTTTCATTCCCGGTGGTTCCCGAAGGCGCCGCGCGCATCCGCTTCCAGGTTTCGCAATCTCACAGCGAAGCGGACATCAACTGGGCCGCGCAACTGATCGCTAACACCTTCCACAAACACGGCGCCAAAGGTCTCGCGCATCAATAATTTCTTGTTGCAGAAACGAACTCCAAACCAATCGCATTCATCTCCGGTTTAGCAACCATTTGCCGGTCGCTACGGAGAAACACCCACAATGACGTTTGCACATCTTGTGGACTGGCTGGGCGGCGCCATCGTGGTCGTCGGCGTGTTGTGGACGCTTGTTAAATCCGTCCATGTGCGGGTGAATATACGGGTGCGAAAGCTCGATACTCCACCACCGGCCGATGACGGAAAGCCCAGATTCACCTTCGAGGCGCATACGAGAGTCGAGCACGGCAAGCCCATCACGTTTGGAGCGCGGAGCGGGTAAGACAAACAATACCTTCCTTTGCTGAGCGACCGTTCACCCACGCTTCAGCAATTGAACGCCCAAGTGGTCAAATTCTGACGGACGAGTCCCAAAACGCTAATTCATACCATCGTCATGGCGGTCCCCCGGTTAAACCGGGGGATGTCCCGGCCACCCATGAAAACCGCGCGTGCCATGCTTCCCACAGAATGGGACAAACGCGATTGGAATGGCCTGTCCTGCGCACGCTTCCAGACGCTATGTTCATGGGTGGCCGGGACAACAGCCCGGCCATGACGTTTTTTGGCGCCGGCGTGAGTAACAACTTCAATCGATGCCGTGCGTCGAGCCTGCCGGATCAGATACCAAAAGTCAGATTCGATCCACTAACTTGTGCCACAAATACATATTCTATGGGTACCGCACGAATCCATGACTCATTTTGTTGCTGTCGTACCAATACCCCGTGATTCTTCCTCGTGAATTGATGCCAAAGGCAAAGGTGCTCGTTGAACCCGATGGATCGAATGACGTGATGGTTCCGTCCGCCCCACGATAATACCCGTGCGCGTTGCCGTTGCTGTCGTAGTAGCTCCCCGCAATTGTACCATTTAAGTTGATGCTCTCGGCGCTGGTCGAAATCGATCCGGGCGGATCAAAACTTGTAATGGTCCCGTCCATTGTGCGCAAAAAACCGTGCGCTTTGTGATTTGTATCGTAGTAGACACCTGTAACGGCTTCGTCTGAATTGATGCCGTAGGGATAGGTGTTGATCGATCCCGAAGGGTCGAACGTCTCTATCTTCCGGTTTGCCGTGCGCAGGAAGCCGTGAGACACATGATTTGTATCAGCGTAGCTGCCGGCGATTGCGTCCTGATCGTTTATGCCAAATGGATAGGTCCCGGTCGATCCGGATGGATCGAAAGATGTCATCGCGCCACCGACAGCGCGTTCGAAACCGTGAGACACTCCGCTGTCGTCCGTATAGTACCCTGTAATGACCCCTGCGCTATTGATGCCGCTTGGGCCAGTGCCTGTCGCTCCACCGCGGCTGAATGTCGTTATCTTTCCGTTGCTGGCGCGCAGGAAGCCGTGAAATTCCCTGTTCTTGTCGGCGTAGCGTCCCGTGATCGCGCCATCATCATTGATGCTGTCGGCAATTGTACCCGTCGATCCCGAGACCTCGAAGGCCGCGATCCTTCCGCTGGCGGCGCGTACAAAGCCATGCGACACGTCGTTGCCGTGCGTGTAATAACCTGCAATCACGCCAGACGTATTGATGGCATAGGGATAGGTTCCAGTTGATCCTGGAGGATCGAAGGCGGTGATTGTTTGAGCGGTCGTCGACGCGCATAATCCGAAGAGCCATAGCGCGACAGACACTGTCGCTTCCCGCTTCCGTCCGGCGGAAACCATTGGCATCGTTGTCCCGCGGCCGCCAGTTTGTCAGAGGCGCGCGCTCCGGCAAGTTGGCCCAAATATGCCAAAGTAGTCCTGGTCGATGAAGCATTTGCGACGAGGTGCGGATATGCGCGACTCACGTGCCTCGCGGAATCGTATCTGACGGCATCGGCGCTGCGGGCGCGACGAGGACACGGGGCGCATTGCGCAGGCCGTTGCCCTTGCCCGCTCCGTCCGGAAACGAATGCAGAGCAGAACCGTTGCGGTGCGGTGCGCGGGGGGGGGGGGCCCTCACCCGCGTCCGAGCGGTTCCGACGCCCGTACCTGCATCCCTCTCCCACAAGGGGAGAGGGGAATGCGGAGCACTGCATCGACGCCGAAAGATCGGCGCACGTGCTTCCCTCTCCCCTTGTGGGAGAGGGGCAAAGCACGTGGTCATTCGACCGCTTAAGCGCAGGTGAGGGGTCAACGAAACGTGCTTCGCACAGCAATAGAAACTTTCCGCCCTGTGCGGTACGGTCCGCCCCGCACGACTCATCGAAGGGGAATTCATCATGGGGCCGGAGCACTTTGTTTCGTTTGTATTCTGGGCCGTATTCGCGCTCGTCGTTATCATCTTTCTCTCGGCCACATTCTTCACGGTCGAGCAGCAGAGCCGGGCGATCATCGAGCGGTTTGGGCGCTATGTGCGCACGGCCGCTCCCGGCCTGAACGTCAAGATTCCCCTGATCGACGGGATCGCGCAGCGTGTGTCGCTGCGCGTGCAGCAGCTGCCCGTCGAGGTGGAGACCAAGACTCTCGACAACGTGTTCGTGAAGCTGTTCGTGGCGGTGCAGTACCGCGTGGTCGAGGGGCAGGAAGCGGATTCTTACTACAAACTCCAGAATCATGTTGACCAGATCACGTCCTATGTTCTCGACGTGGTCCGCGCCAAGGTCCCCAAGATGAATCTCGACGAAGTGTTCGAAAAGAAGGACGAGGTCGGCACCTCGGTGAAGACCGAGCTCGACGCCTCGATGAAGATCTACGGTTTCGAAATCCCGAACGCACTCGTCACCGACGTCAATCCCGCCGACAACGTCAAGGCCGCGATGAACGAGATCCAGACGCAGCAGCGATTGCAGGTGGCGGCTGCGGCGAAAGGCGAAGCAAACAAGATCCTCATCGTCAAGAACGCCGAGGCAGAGGCGGAATCCAAGCGCCTTCAGGGCGAGGGCATCGCCAAGCAGCGGCGCGCCATCGTTGACGGCCTGCGCGAATCGATTGCAGCGTTCACGGACAAGATCGGCGACGTCACCGCCCCGGAAGTGCTCAAGCTCGTGCTGATGACGCAATATTTCGACACCATGAAGGAGATCGGAGTCTCGTCGGGCAGCAAGGTGATCCTGATGCCGCACACGCCAGGCGGAATGGCCGACATCGCCGACCAGTTGCGCGCTGCGATCATTTCGGCGAATGAGGCATCAAAACCGGCGGGGTAAACCATTCTGCCCATGCATCCGCGACTTCGATTCCATTCGCGACTTTTCGCGGCAGCGTGCGTTTTCGCAGCGCTTTGCGCGAGCGTCGCGGCGAGCGCGCAGACTCCGCAGGCCGAAAGTCCCGCGCCGGCCGATCGTCCCTGGATGAATCCGTCTCTCGATCCCGACGCGCGTGCAGCCCTCGTCGAAGCGCAGATGATGCAGGACGAGAAGCTTCGCCTCGTTCTCGGCTTCTTCGGCGTGAAGGGCGGCAGCATCTTCTCCAGGGGCGCACCGCCCGAATACCAGGCCGAGCTTCGCAACACGGCGGGATTCATTCCCGGCATCCCGCGGCTCGGCATTCCGTCTGTCGTCGAATCCGATGCCGGGCTCGGCATTGCCAATAGCGCCAATACGCGGCCGGGCGATGAGGCGACCGCCCTGCCCTCCGGGCTCGCGATGGCCGCGACCTGGAATCCGGATCTCATCTTTCAGGGCGGAGCGGCGCTCGGCGCGGAGGCGCGCGACCGCGGCTACAGCGTCGTACTCGCCGGCGCGATGAATCTCGCGCGGGACCCGAGGGGCGGACGCACGTTCGAATATGCGGGAGAGGATCCCCTGCTTGCGGGCACGATCGCCGGCGCGGAGGTCGCAGGCGTGCAGAGCGCGCATGTGATCTCCACCGTCAAGCATTTCGCGCTCAACGACCAGGAGACCGGGCGCCGCGAATTGAGCGCGCAGATCGGCGAGGCGGAAGCGCGCGAATCCGACCTTCTCGCCTTCGAGATCGCCATCGAGCGCGGTGCGCCGGGCGCGGTGATGTGCGCGTACAACCGCTATGGCGGCGTCTATTCCTGCGAGAACCCGTTTCTTCTGACCGACGTCCTGAAGCGCGACTGGAAATATCCCGGCTGGGTGCTCTCCGACTGGGGGGCTGTGCATAGCACGGTGGAATCCGCGAATGCCGGTCTCGACCAGCAATCGGCTTCGGGTTTCGACCGCCAACTCTATTTCGGGGCACCGCTCGCGCAGGCATTGGCGGACGGCAGTGTCGCGCCCGCGCGGCTCGACGACATGGTCCACCGCATCCTGCGCTCGATGTTCGCGCAAGGGCTCATCGACAATCCGCCCGCCCCACGCCTTTCCGATATCGCGGCCCATCTCGCGACTGCGCAGCTGGAAGCGGAAGATGGAATCGTTCTGCTCCGGAACGAGGGAGCGCTCCTGCCGCTCAAATCCCATCCGCGCAGCATTGCCGTCATCGGCGGACATGCGGATATCGGCGTGCTGTCCGGCGGAGGCTCCTCGCAGGTCATGCCCATCGGCCACAGTCTGGCGAACGAATTTCCTGTCGGAGGCCCGGTGATCGTGCTGCCCGGCGGCGCACGCGCGATGCCGGTGAGCGGCTATGTGTTCGATCCGTATTCCCCGCTCGTCGCGATCGAGACCGCCGCGCCAGGGGCGCGCATCACCTATGCGAATGGCAACGACATCGCGGTTGCCGTCTCCGCCGCGAAGAACGCCGATGTCGCGATCGTTTTCGCGCTGCAATGGATGACGGAAGGCAGCGACGTGCCCAATCTTTCGCTACCGGGCACCCAAAACGCGCTCATTGCGGCCGTCGCCGCCACCAACCCGCGCACGATCGTGGTGCTGGAAACCGGCGGCCCGGTGCTGATGCCGTGGCTTGCAAACGTGCCTGCCGTCGTCGAAGCGTGGTACGCGGGAAACGGAGGGGGCGACGCGATCGCCAATGTGCTGTTCGGCGAAGTGAATCCCTCGGGCCGGCTGCCAGTCACCTTTCCGGCGAGCGAGGATCAGCTGCCGCGGCCCGTCCTGCCCCGGCCAGCCACGCCGGGTGCCTGGTTCGATGTCGACTATGTCGAGGGCGCCGATGTCGGCTATCGCTGGTTTGAAAAAAAGAACCTCGTGCCGCTTTTTCCGTTCGGCTTCGGCCTCTCCTACGGCAACTTTCGCATCGACGGCGCGCAGGCCACAGGCGGCGCGACGATTGCCGTTTCCGCGAATGTCACCAATGTCGGCGCCATCGAAGGCAAGGAGACCGTCGAGGCTTACGCCGTGCCGCCGGGTCCGGATGTGCCGGCGCGTTTGATCGGCTGGAGCAAGATCGATCTCGCGCCGGGCGAGACCCGCCGCGTGACCATCATCGCCGATCCACGCCTCGTGGCCCAATTCGAGGTGGACAGCGATCGCTGGCACATCGCGAAAGGCGATTACGGGGTCCGTGTCGGGACCTCCTCGCAATCGCTCGGGGACATGATGCACGTGACTCTCGACGATCAGGTCTTGCCGCCGTGACCGCAGCCGAGCCGCGAACGGCGGACCCGCGCGAGCCAGTGGAAGACACGGGCGGCGTCGCGCAGCAGCGGCCGCTCATTGCCCTCGTCGTGTCCCTGTTTTTCGCCTGGGGATTCTCCACCGTTCTCGTCGATTCGCTGGTGCCCAAGCTCAAGGGATTGTTCGCGCTCTCCTACACCGAAGTGATGCTGACGCAGTTCACCTATTTCCTCGCCTATCTCTTCTTCTCGATTCCCGCCGGCCTGGTGCTTTCCCGAGCGGGCTACATGCGCAGCACCGCGCTCGGCCTCGTGGTGACCGTCTCGGGATGCCTCCTCTTTGCGCCCGCCGCCGCGATCGGCAGCTATCCGGCCTTCCTGTTCGCACTCTTCATCATAGCGACCGGAATCACACTTCTGCAGGTGGTCGCCAATCCGCTCATCGCCGGACTGGGCCCGGACGCGACCTCATCGAGCCGGCTCACGCTGGCCCAGGCCTTCAACTCACTCGGCACCACCATCGGCCCCTGGATCGGCGCGGCCTTCATCATCGGCAACGGGGTCGCGCTGAACACAGCGGGCCTCGCACCCGCAGCACTCGACCGTCTGCGCAGAAACGAAGCGCACGCGGTGCAGCTTCCGTTTCTTGCCATCGCCGCGGTACTCGTCGTGGTCGCTGCCGTCTTCTGGACGTACCGCAATGCGCGCATGCCGCCCGTCAGTCCGCAGGCCGCGAGCCTGCGCGAGGTTGCGCGGCTGCTGCACCGGCCGAGACTCATGCTGGGGACGCTCGCGATCTTTCTCTATGTGGGCGCGGAGGTCTCTATCGGCAGCGTGATGACAAATTACCTGATGCAGCCCTCCGTGCTCGGCCTTCCCGCGGCGCGCGCGGGCCAGCATGTGAGCTTCTACTGGGGCGGCGCGATGGTCGGCCGCTTCATCGGCGCCTTTGTACTTCGCCGCGCAAGGCCGGGCTATGCGCTCGCCGCCTGCGCCGTTGTCGCTGGGCTTCTCGCCACCGCATCGTCTCTTTCAACGGGCGTTGTCGCCGCCTATGCGCTGATCGCCGTCGGACTTTTCAACTCGATCATGTTCCCAACCATTTTCGCGCTGGCATCGGAAGGTCTGGGCGAGGAGACGCCGAACGGATCTGCGATGCTCTGCATGGCGATCGTCGGCGGCGCGATCGTGCCGCTCGCCACGGGCGCCGTCGCCGACGCGAGGGGGCTCGCAATCGCGCTCTTCGTGCCCGTGCTCTGCTATGTATGGGTCGCGATCTACGGCGTGCTCGTGGCAAGGGGCCTGGGCGCCGCGCGCATTGCGGGGACATAGTTCCCGCTCCTGCAGATTCCCCGACCCGATTCGGATCGTTTCCTCCCCCACGCGCAAGAGCGCGCGGGGGAGGAAATTGAAGCAGCCTCGACGTGTAAATTCTGCAGGGCTTTAAGCCTACACGCTTCACCGCTGCATCTGCATCAGCTGCTGCGTCGGCATGAGGTTGTAATTGAGGTGCGCCATGATCCACACGGAACCGAATACCACCAGACCCACAATGAGCAATCCGAAAGCGAGCGCAAGTACGTTGTTGGTGTTGTCGGGCGCCGTCGTGAGATGGAGGAAAAAGACCAGATGGATTCCCATCTGTGCCACCGCGAGCGTCGCCAGAGCGACAGGAATGCCCGGCCCATAGATCAGGTCGGTTTTGGCGACCCAGAAAGATGCGAGCGTCAGCAATATGGCGAGTGAGAGTCCCAGGACATATGTCCCCAGACTGGCGTTGCGCTCATCGCTCGCGCCGCCCAGGTCGTCATGCTGATATTCGAGGTCGTGCCCGTCCGGATCGATTGTCATAACCGTGTTCCCACGAGATAAACGAGCGAGAAAATCGCCACCCAGACAATGTCCAGGAAGTGCCAGAACATGCTGAAGCACAGGAACCGCCGGCCAATGTCGGGGCGGAAACCCTTGGCGTAAAACTGCGCCATCATCGTACCGAGCCACAAGAGGCCGGCCGTGACATGCACGCCGTGACAGCCAACGAGCGTAAAGAATGCGGTCAGGAAGGCGCTCCGCGTGGGTCCGTCGCCCTGCGCGTGCAAAGCTGCGAACTCGGAAGCTTCGAGCAGAATGAAGGCAAGCCCCAGCAACCCGGTTGCGATCAGGGCCGCCTGGGTGAGAATTTGATTTCGCCGCGCGACGGCGATTGTCGCAATGCCGCAGAAGAAACTCGACGCAAGAAGGCAGGCAGTCTCGATGGCGACGCGCTGCAGGTCGAAGATGTCGCGCGCTTTAGGTCCCCCCGCCGTTGCATCCGACAGCACGGCGTAGGTTGCGAACAGGCAGGCGAAAATGACGATGTCCGAAAGCAGGAACAACCAGAAACCGTAGCCGACAACCACCCGTTTGCTGGCCGGCCCACCGCCGCCGTGACCGCGCGCGAGATTGGGTCCGCGAGAGCCGAGGCGATAGGGATCGGAAGTCGAAATGGTGGCGCCGGCCGCGCTCATGCCGCCGATGCGCCATGAAGCGCCTCCTGCCGAGCCAGGCGGTTCGCGCGATCGATGCGCGCCACTTCATCCGCCGGGATCACATATTCCGGCACATCGCGCCACGCGAACACAACGAAGGTCGCGTAAGCCCCGACCAGTCCGGCGATCATCAGCCACCAGATGTGCCACACGAGCGCGAAACCGATGATGGTGGCAAAGAACGCGCAGACGAATCCGGTCGGGCTGTTTCGCGGCATTTCCACCGCTTCGTAATGTGGCTCGAGGCCCGAACCGTTCATTTCGCGCGCGCGCCGCTTCACGTCCCAATATGCTTCCGCGTCGTGGACCTGGGGCAGAATGGCGAAATTGAACACCGGTGGCGGTGACGGAGTCGCCCATTCGAGCGAGCGGCCGTCCCACGGATCACCGGTCGTGTCGCGAAGCTCGTTCCGGTGCGTGATGCTGACGATGATCTGAACGATCTGGCAGACGGCTCCCG
This sequence comes from Rhizomicrobium sp., assembly GCA_035567755.1. Classification (GTDB taxonomy): domain Bacteria; phylum Pseudomonadota; class Alphaproteobacteria; order Micropepsales; family Micropepsaceae; genus Rhizomicrobium. Next base: position 7,603 of record DATMPH010000010.1, on the reverse strand, counting down.
CAAGCAAAATCAGCACCCCAAATGCCGAAACGAGAATCCAGGGACGCCATTCCGCCACGTCGTAGTGCTGGAGGCGGCGGGTCATGCCCAGCACACCGTCAATATAAAACGGCACGAACGTGACATAGAACCCGGCGAGCGCACACCAGAAGGCAGCCTTTCCCCAGCCTTCGTGCAGCCGAAATCCGAAAGCCTTCGGCCACCAGTAGATGAGCGCCGCAAACACCGCGAAAACCACGCCGCCCACGATCACGTGATGGAAATGTGCGACGAGGAACATGCTGTTGTGCAGCAGAAAATCCGCGGGGGGAACCGCGAGCAGCACGCCGGTGAGGCCGCCGGTAATGAACGTGGTCATGAAACCGAGCGACCACAGCATGGGCGTGGCGAAGCGGATGCGGCCGCCATACATGGTGAAGAGCCAGTTGTACATTTTCACCCCGGTTCCCACGGCGATGATGCTGCTGGCGATACCGAACACCGCGTTGACGTCACCGCCCGCGCCCATGGTGAAGAAGTGATGGAGCCACACGCAGAAGGAGACGATGCAAATGAAAAGCGTGGCAGCTACCATCGAACGGTAGCCGAACAGCGGCTTGCCGGAGAACGTCGAAATCACTTCCGAGTAAATGCCAAAGGCGGGTAACACAAGGATGTAAACCTCCGGGTGGCCCCAGGCCCAGATCAGGTTCACGAACATCATGGCGTTGCCGCCCGCCTCATTGGTGAAGAAGTGGAAGCCGAGGTAGCGGTCGAGCGTGAGCATCGCAAGGCTCGCCGTGAGCACCGGAAAAGCCGCGATGATCAGCAGGCATGAGGCAAGTGCTGTCCAGCAGAACATCGGCATGCGGAGATACGTCATGCCGGGCGCGCGGATCTTGAGAATCGTGGTGACGAAATTGATGCCGGTGAGCAGCGTGCCGATGCCCGAAATCTGTACCGCCCACAGGTAGTAATCGACGCCGACTCCGGGGGAATAACGCAATTCCGACAGCGGCGGATAAGGCAGCCATCCAACACGCGAGAATTCACCCACGACGAGCGAAATGTTGACGAGCAGGGCACCGGTCGCAGTCAGCCAGAAACTCACCGAGTTCAAGGTCGGGAATGCCACGTCGCGAACGCCGAGCTGCAGCGGCACGACAAAATTCATGATGCCGATGACGAGCGGCATGGCGCCGAACAGGATCATGAGGGTGCCATGCGCGGAGAACACCTGGTCGTAGTGTTCGGGGGGCAGATAGCCCTGCGCATGAAACGCGAGCGCCTGTTGCGACCGCATCATGATCGCGTCGATGAAACCGCGCAGCAGCATCACCAGACCGAGCAGCACGTACATGATGCCGATGTGCTTGTGATCGACGCTCGTGATCCACTCGTTCCAGAAATACGGGAGCCAGCCTTTGACGGCCACCCAGGCGAGAATGCCGAGAAGAACCAGCATGACCACCGCGCCCGCGATCAGCGGTATCGGCTGGCCGAGGGGAATGGCGTCCCAGCCGAGCTTGCCGAACATTACGATGCGTCCCCGTGCGGCATCGGGTTCTGCGAGCCCGCTCCGCTGCGTCCGCTCGCCGGACCTTCACCCGGACCCAATCGACGGGACGCAATGGCATCGAAAAGCGACGCGTCCACGCCGCGATAGGTGTATGGCGCGACCACACGGCTCTGTTTGAGCAATGCGCCGACGGCGGCGCGATCGAGCCGCGCGCCTCTCGCACCGGCAGCCCAGCCCTCAAAACGATCGGCGGGCATAGCGACGGAATCGAATTTCATATCGGGAAATCCGTCGCCGCTGAATTGCGCGGACAGACCGAGATAGGTTCCGGGCTCGTCGGCCTCCAGATTGAGCTGACTGACCATGCCGTTCATGGCGTAAATCATGCTCCCAAGGCGCGGCACGAAGAACACGTTGAACACGGATGCGGACGTGATGCGGAAATGCAGCGGCCTGCCTGTGGGCACCACAAGGCGGTTCACGCTGGCGATTCTCTGCTCGGGATAGATAAAGAGCCATTTCCAGTCGAATGCCACGGCGTCGATTTCGAGCGGCTTTGCGCTCGAGGGGAGTGGCTCGAACGGATCGAGCCTGTGGCTACCGATCCAGATGACGCCGCCGAGGAAAAAGATTGTAAGAGTCGGTATCGACCAGACGATGAGTTCGATTCTGCCGGAGTAGGCAAAATCCGGCCGATAGACGGCACGTGAGTTCGAGGCGCGGTACCACCAGGCGAAAGCCAGCGTCACGATGATGGTGGGGACGACGATCGCCAGCATGATGACGAGGGCGTCGAGCAGGATAATGGCGTCGCCCCTGCCTACTGGTCCAACCGGTTCGAAAATGGAATCGGCGCAAGCGAGCGAGGGCGCAAGAGCCACCGCGGCCAGACACAGCAATGCTCGCTGCACCGCCGTCGCGATCACCGGTCCAACCGGTTTCATTCCGAATTTCCCCCCGGCTCTACCCCGTTCCGAACGAAAATCAGAAGTGGCGCGTCGAAATGTTCTGTCGCGCCCCGCAAGCACGGGTTTGCCACAGGCGCCCGCTCACGGAATGTAGATCGCGTTCGCGAGCGACGCAAATTGCGGGCGGCCCGGGTAGTGGTACAGTTCGATAGTCAGTCGAACGCCCCCGCACCCGTGGCCGCGATAGATAGAACAGGCAAGCGCCAGAAGCGGCCACCCCCAATCCCTTCCTCTACGAAATGCCCTAGGACAAGCGGACCTGCATCGCCAGACCGTCGAGGATGAAGGTGGCGAGGAGAGACAACACAGACCCGCTACACGAGCGGATATCGCTCGAGAGCATTCTCAATCAGTCGTTGCCAGTCGGATTCACGTACCCCTGCCTCCGATGGGAGACCATCTTCAATTTGCTGTAGCACGAAATTCAAACGCAGCTGGACAAGGGGATTGGTACCGTTCGCGGCGAATTTCGTAGTTTTTCTGCAATATGCCAAATGGCACCCGACGCTATGCCGCGCAAAATGGTGGAGCTTTGAGAAATGCGAGTTGGTAAAACCGTGGGCTTGCAGCTTGCCCAACATCTCGATGGTCACTTTCGGGTTCAGCGCTTCGGAAACGTCGGCGTCAGTCGGCTTCGGTCGCAGTGAGGATTGCTTCATCGTATGATCTTTCGGATTTAGCCGAATTGTTGAACCTTCCGCGGCGATAATCGCTTTGACGTCTGCCGCACCTGCGGGAGGTAGATGAGTGTCGCCTCTTGTTCTCGTGATCCTGTAGAGCCGCGCCGAACCACGGTAGTGTTTCTTGAATTCTTCATGAGTGCCAACTCCCAGCGCTACGATGACGTTTGGGGCCAAAAGATCGATTTGTTCCGATGTCAGCTTCCACGACTCATCATATAGAGTCTTGGCAAAAGCGCTATCGTCGGTACGAAATTTCACCATGTTCGTATATGTTATGTGATTGAGGTTGCCGCCAAGACCGCTCAGCAGCGGTTGAACGACATTTTTGGTGATAGCCCAATTTGGCATCACACTCGTAGCTAGCGCATCAATGAGCGCGGAGAATGCCGCAACTGCCGCGTCCGAAGACGCAGCATCTCTGAGTGCAATCAAGAGCCCATATTGTAGCTGATCGGATGCAGACGCACCTTTGCCGATTGGGTCGTTTCCAGGGTTCTGACCTATCAACAGCATGCCGCCCTTCCTGTATTGGCTTCCCACGAAGCCAGGTTGCGGTATGCGATCAAATCCGTGAGGTCTGTCTCTAATATCCTGGGAGGCTGTCGCAAATAGATATGAGTGATCCACCTTGAGGATGCGCTGCCAAAGTGCGGCGGCTTTCGTGGTCAAATAGTTTGCAGCGGTAACCTCGCGCATTCCTCAGCCCCAGACCTGCACCACAGGCATACCACAAACGACCAAACCTGCCGGCTTTCAAACTTTACCACTATCGCGCCCCCGCTTCTCTTGACGCAGTGAGACGGCGAGAGGGGAATCGCGCTTTCAGCGCGTAACAGCTCTCACTGTCTCGCTGTGTTTCGTTCCCGTCCCGCGGCCTCCGCGTCTCCGCGTGGGCCTCTTGCTGCCAAACCGCCGAGCAACGGCTGTGACACATTGGTTCCGGGCGGTACGCTCGTGGTCAACCACACGTTCCCGCCGATGGTGGAACCGCGGCCGATCGTGATGCGTCCAAGCAGCGTCGCGCCCGCATGGATGAAAACGTCGTCCTCCAGGATCGGATGGCGCGCGATACCCTTGATGGCAAGTCCCCGGCCACCAGGCAGCGATCGGTTTGCGCCCAACGTGACCCCCTGGCAGAGCCGGACCCCCTTTCCGATGATGGCAGTCTCACCGATCACCACGCCCGTCCCGTGATCGATGAAAAAACTCGGCCCGATTTCCGCTCCGGGGTGAATGTCGATACCGGTCCGCGAATGCGCGACGAGTGTCACAAGGCGCGCGATCAAGGGCGCTCCCAGGAGATGCAGCGCGCGGGCGAGCCGATAGCAGATGATCGCGACCATGCCCGGATAGCCGAGCAGGATCTCCGGCATCGAGGCCGCACTTGGATCTCCTTCATAAGCGGCCTGCAGATCGGCAGCCAGCATCGCGCGTATCGCCGGAAGCTGCAGCGCAAGCTCATGGGCGATGTCATGTGCTACGCGGTCGGTTGCCTGGGAAGCCGGTGCCGCGTCGCTCGGGCCTAACGGAAGGGACAGACGAATCTGCTCCACAAGTTCGGAGAGCGCAGACCCCAACGTCGTGCGGACGAATGCGTCGATGCTGTCGTCGTGAAGATGCGGTTGGCCGTAATGGGTGGGAAAAAGGGCAGCCGAGAGACCATTGATGATCTCCGCCAGCGCGGCCCGCGACGGAAGCCGCCGCGCAACCCTGCCATGACGGATATTGTGCGCGACCTCGCGCGATTCCTTCAGCCCGGCGATGATCGGGCCGAGTTCCCACGACTCTGCCGGTTCTCCGGCGGCCGTGCTTCCTTTGCGGCGGCCCGCCTGGAATGTCCGAGGCTTACGCGGGATTTCATCCGCCATGATCGCGCCGTGACAGGTTCGGTGCACATTACACTATTAAATCGGTAGAGTATATAGGTTTATTGCCGGCAGGCCGCCCTCTTACGCCTCGATGATCACTTTGAGCGCTTTGGTCTCGGCGGCGCGGCCAAATGTCTCGTACGCGTCCAAAATGTTTTCGAGCTTGAAGTGGTGGGTGATCAGTCTTCCGGGATCGACCTTGCGCGACTGAACGATCTTCAGCAGCATCGGCGTAGTGACGGTGTCGACGAGCCGCGTGGTGATCGCGATGTTGCGGTCCCACAGATGCTCCAGATGCAGGTCGACCTTCGTGCCGTGTACGCCGACATTGGCAATGATCCCGCCTGGCGCCACGATGTCCTCGCAGGTGATGAAGCTCGCCGGCACGCCAACGGCTTCAATAGCGGTGTCAACACCGCGCCCGCCTGTCATTTTCAGGACCTTTTCGACTGATTTCCCGTCCGCGGCATTGATCGTTGCCGTCGCGCCGAACCGCTTTGCGGTCTCGAGACGGTTGTCGTCGAAATCGATCATGATGATTTCAGCCGGCGAGTAGAACTGCGCCGTCAGCAGGGCCGCGAGGCCGATCGGCCCCGAGCCGACGATGGCGATTGTCGTGCCCGGTTGGACCCGGCCGTTGAGCACGCCGCATTCGAACCCGGTAGGCAGGATGTCGCTCAGCATGACGAGAGCCTCTTCGTCGACGCCCGCGGGAATGTGGTAAAGGCTCGTATCCGCATAGGGCGTGCGGACGTATTCTGCCTGCGTACCGTCAATCGTGTTGCCGAGAATCCAGCCCCCGGTCGTGCAATGCGAATACATGCCCTTGCGGCAGTACTCACATTTCCCGCACGACGAGATGCAGGACACGAGCACGTGGTCGCCCGGGTGAAAAGCTGTGACCGCTGCACCGACACTCTCCACGACGCCGACGCCTTCATGCCCGAGGATTCGTCCCGCTATGCAGCTTGGCACGTCGCCTTTGAGGATGTGCAGATCCGTTCCACAGATCGTGGTCTTGACGATCCTGACGATCGCGTCCGTCGGCGCGGCAATTTCCGGCGGCGGCCGGTCTTCGAGCGCCTTCTTTCCGGGCCCCTGATAGACAAACGCTTTCATGCCGATACTCCCTCCCCGGATCGACGAAAAATTACTTTATCGAAGCTGAAAGTACACCCGGTGCGTCGCCTGCATGATCTGTTTCTGCCGGCCCTGGGACTGTATCGTGACGGGGGGCGATCACGAAGGATGGCAAAACCTGGAACGCGAGGTCGGCAACATTGGCCAGTCACCGCCCCCCCAATTCGTGCTTAAGTGGTCTGGCCACGACAGGAGGGCACTTCGATGGACGTGGTTTACGCAATACCGGCGTCACTCTCGATTGACTTCGATGCCATCAATGCCGAGCACGAGAATCTTGTCAGCATTCTGAACGAGGCGTTGACGAAAATCAGAACAGAGGAAGATCGCAGAGTTGATACCGTCGACGAGTCACTAGAAGCTCTGTCTGCGGCAATGCAGGCACATTTCAACCACGAGGAGCAGGAGATGGCCAGTTTGGGCTATGGCGATCTTCCGCTGCACAAAGCACAACACGCGCGCTGCATCGCCAGGCTCGACGCAACTCGCCGGTCTGCCGCCGACAATCGGATCATGAACAAACAGGTTCTGGACGACGTGTTTGATATGATTTTGGATGACGTTATTCGCGCCGACTCCGGCTTCAAGTCCTTTTTGTACGCCAGAGGCATTCTGCGTTGAAACCAGGACTCCCGACACAAAGTGGAAATCCCTGGATGTTTGGATCAGGATGAATGGAAACTCCATGACATCGAAAGCACGGGGGGCGGACGGGATGGGCAGTTTTCACAAGCTCATTCATATGCGCGGCGCGGCATGGCGTGTTCTGGCAGTCGGCGTGTTTGGCGTGATGTTGCTCGGCTGTGCCCACCATGCTCCGGCGGTGATCCGCCAGCGCATGGTGGTGATATCGGGGAAAGGGACAGCCCAGGACAACCCGAAAGACGCCGCAAGAAAGGTCCTGATCGAAGCGGCCGCAATTACTCTGGATCATGGCTACCGCTATTTCGAGATTGTGGGCGCAGAGGGCATGAGCGCGAATTCGTCAGCGCTCCCAACGATCCGGCCTGGCACCGATGTCACGATCAAAGTATTTGGAGCCGGCGAAGTCGATCCGCGCCCGCCCAGCGTCTGGGACGCACAGGCGATCGGGGCCGGGGAGCTGCCGTAGAGCCAAATCGCCAGGGTCCGCGCCCAAGTCTCAACTTCAGTCGTTCGCGAGGTACGAGACCACGGCCTCGATTTTGGTATCCGTCATGTCCCTGGTGTTGGCCTGCATCACGTCGCTTTCCCGCGCGAATGCGCTCAATTCAAGGTGCGCTATCGTCAGCGAGTTCGTTCCACCTGATCGATTTTGACCTGGACGAACCGTCCGTTATTTCACGATGATTGTGGCCGCCATGAAGGGATGCAACCTGCAGCGGACCTTGTATGTGCCGGGTTTTATGAACGTCATGGCGAACTCCTCCCCGTGCTCTTGCAGTCCCTTGTCATCGGGGGTCCCAT
>DATMPH010000009.1:0-2383 GCA_035567755.1 Rhizomicrobium sp. | reverse complement strand
GCTAAATGATGGTTGATCCTCTCCATCTGCTCGCCGGAATGCCGTATGTAGGCGGCGATTTTGGACGGCAACTCCTGATCGCAAACGACGCGTTCGTCGGCGGCTCCCCCGCTGTCGCGGAAAAGGCCAAAGACCGCGGGGTAGAACGTGTCTTCCGCCGTCTGGATCACTTTCTGTTCAATCAAGATGGGCTGGAATCCAAAGCGGCGGGCGGTGTTTTCGAGGGCGCACGCCGAAAAATGATTGATGTGCTCGGTATTGAATTCCTGGAAAGGCGCGTAGAGAAAATCGTCGTAACGGGTGGCGTCCGGAGTCTCCAGATACACGTAGCCTCCGGGCGCGAGAAGACCGCGGGCGGCTGTGAAGAATGCGGGAATGTCGTAAACGTGTTCGAGCACGTGACTGAATACGACGCAATCAAACTTGGGCATGTGTGCGGGAGCCGAGGCGGTCGATATCGACGCGACGTAGGCCTCAAAGCCGCGATCGCGACACGCGGCCGCGCAGCGCGGCGAAGGATCGAGTCCCGCCAGCGCTGTGAATCCCTCATCGCGGAGGGCAGAGAGCAAGCCGCCCGTGGCGCAGCCGGCGTCGAGGATGCTGGCCGCCCGTGAGGGCAGGGCGCGGGCGATGTCGGAGGCGGTGGTGGCGAGGCGAGCTGCATCGTACGGGGAGAGGCCACTGCCGGTCGCGGTCGCCGAGTCGTCGTACTTGGACCAATCGCAATAGAAACGATCGTAGTCGCGCTGGGTAGCGGCGGGATCGGCGTAGACGAAACCGCAGCGGCGGCACACGGCGACGTCGTATTCGTTGGGCAGAGGATAGCCGTCCGGAACGATGAATCGCTGGCGATGGCAGACCGTGCTTCCGCTTGCACCGCAAGCGCCGCATGCGCGGTGGGGCTGAGGACTAAGACTAGCAGCACTATGCATGGGCCCCTCGCGCAGCAACCGCCGGTTTGGAAATTCCCTGTTCGGAGAATGCATCGCCCGAAACCGTTTGGCCGGAGAACCAGGCATGCGTGCGGCATATGGCCTCGCGCAACGGCACTTCGGCACGAAGACCCAGTTCTTCGCGCGCTCGCGCCGTGCAGGGCACGTAGCGGTGCACTGTGGCTCCAGCCGTAGCCGGGGAAGCAATGTGGACGTCAAGTTTAGATGGCAGCGCGGCGGCGACTTCTCGCGCAATCGTGGCGATGTTCAGGGCTTCTTCGGAGCCGACGTTATAGGCACAGCGGGATTGCCCCTTGAAGAGAATTGTCCAGAGCCAGACCATCAAATCGGACGCGTACAGATATGAGCGAAACGGAGAGCCATCGCCTTTGACCAGAATCGGTCCGCCGCAGATCGCATCAGAGATGAAATTGCCGATGGCGAAATGAGCGTCGAGTTGCATATAGGGTCCGACAAAAGCGAAGCAGCGCGCCACCGTGGTTGCAAAGCGTGGCGAGGCAGCCAGCGAGCACAACATCTCAGCCGAGCGCTTGCCCTCGCCATAGGCAGAGGACGGGTTGAGAGTATCGGGACCACCTTCGAAAGATTCACTTACATGGGTGAGCTGCGGCGGTTGCGTTCCGTAAACCGCACCCGAACCGACGAGCAGAAATCTGGAGACAGAACTGGCAATGGAGAACTGTAGAGCGCGCCGTGTCCCTTCGACAATAGTGTCGAACATCACTAGGGGCGCTTCGTTGTTCAGCTTGGCACTGGCTTCGGTCGCGGCATGTATGACGTGTGAAAACGTGCCCTGGGGAAAATCGCCGTGACGAACGTCAGCGGCGTGCAGGGTGATCGCTGGGTCTTGCGCCAGGTGCGGTGCTTTCTCGGCAAGCAGACCCGGACGCCTCGCTATTCCGACCGCGCGGGCGTTGAGATTCAGCCGGCGATTTGCCCAGGCGAAACTTTCGAGCAGCCAGCATCCGAAAAATCCCGTGGCACCTGTGATCAGGATGCGCTGGCCGCGCAGTTCCTCCCACAGAGACTCGGTTCGCGCGAGGATGCTGTCGAGATCGTCCGCCAGCCGGTTTGTCGTTTTTGCGTGGGTCATGCTTAAGTTACTCGGTTGCGCGCTTCGCTGGTGCGTCAGTCATGCTCCGTGAACGGCCGAGGCGGCTCTTGGAATCTGATGAAAAGTTTCCGCCATATAATCGATCATCGATTGCGTGATGCCGGGGTAGAGGCCGATCCAGAAAACGTTGTTCATTACAAAGTCAGTGTTCCGTAAATCGCCGACCACCCGCCGCTTAATGTCGCGATAGGCGGGCTGACGAAGCAGGTTGCCGCCGAAGAGCAGGCGGGTGGCTATGTTTCGAGACTCCAGGAAGCGCACGACCTGAGTGCGGGATGTGGGCGCATCCTTTCGGACAGCGAGAGGGAAGCCGAAC
>DATMPH010000008.1:0-2147 GCA_035567755.1 Rhizomicrobium sp. | reverse complement strand
CGATCCAGTGATCGACCTGCTGCATCCCGGTACGCGGCGCCTCGTAGGACCAGGCGGCGCGCCTGCTTTGCGCAGCACCGTCGGTCACGTCGTAGAACTGCACGCCGTGCGGGCAAGCCAGATCGCTTTGCGTCTTCGGTGCTACCCGCAATCGATCCATGCGCACCGTTTCCCGCGGAAAATATCGGTAGCCGCCGACCTCCAAGGTCCGATCGCTCTCAGCGATCACCCGACCACGCCAAATCGCCTTCATGGGGACCATCCTTCATTCAACTGATCGCGAATCCCTCGTACCCTCGTTCGGCGCTTTCCCTGCATTTTGCCATGTATGCCGGCAGACCACCGGCGAAGGCCAGCATCTCGCGCGGCTTGCCGGGAATGTTCGCGCCGAAATACCAGGAGTCGGCGCGTGGAAAGAGGGTGGTGTCCGCCACCGCGAGCACTTGCGCGCGCCACGCTTCCTCCGCGGAGACCGTTGCCTCGACCCGCGTGTAATTGCGTTGGCGAAGGTGATCTAGCAGTCGAGCAATCCAGTCTCCCTGGAGCTCTGCGCAGGTCGGCCCGTTGCAGAAAGCGTTCGGGCTCTGCGGGCCGTAGACAAAGAGGAGATTCGGAAAGCCCGCTACTGCCATTCCGAGATGGGCGCGAACGCCCTTCGCCCACTTCTCCTTCAGCGTCTCGCCCTGCGTGCCGCGGATGTCGATGCTAGTCAGCCCGCCGGTCACCGCGTCGAAGCCGGTGGCTAGGACAAGAATGTCCAGCTCGTACTCGCCTGCGGCTGTCTTGATCCCTTTACGCGTCACGCGTTCGATCGGCGTGCTGCGGAGATCGACCAGTTTCACATTCGGCTGATTGAAGATCTCATAGAAGTTCTGCTCGAGCGACGGCCGCTTCACGCCGAAGGGGTGAATCGGCTCCGTGGGCGCGAGGATTTCGGCAACGGCAGGATCGTTGATCCGCGGCCGCGTTTTATCGCGCCAGAATTTATAGGCGGCGTGGTTGGCTTCTTCATTCAGAAGAATGTCGTTAAACGAGCCGATCCAGGGCGCAAAGCCACCGATCTCCCACAGGCGTTCGAAGGTCGCTTGCCGTTCGTCGTCGGACACCTCGAGCGCAGACTTCGCAAGGACATCGTAGTCGAACCCGGCGAAGGTCTTGGCGCGCCTGTCAAACATCTCCGGATACTTTTCCTTCATGCGGCGGACCGTGTTGTCATCGAGCTTCTTCTGCCGCATCGGCAACGCCATGTTGGGCGTGCGCTGGAAGACCGTGAGGTGAGCCGCTGTGCCGGCGGCTTCCTGCGCCACCTGCACGCCGCTCGCCCCCGTGCCGATCACGCCGACTCGCTTGCCGTGCATGTCCAGGCCTTGCTGCGGCCAGAGTGCGGTGTGATGGCGCTCCCCGCCGAAATCGTTTAGGCCCGGCAGGTCCGGTATGTAGGGCTTCGTACTGACGCCGGTGCAGAGCACGAGATAGCGAGCACTCGCAACGGAGCCATCGCTTGAACGAACAATCCAATGATTATGCGTCGGATCGAATTGCGCCTCGTTCACGCGTCTGTTGAAGCGAATGTCGCGACTGAGGCCGAGTTTTTCGTCAACGTAGCGGAAATATTGGCGGAGTTCCTGCCATGACGGATAGAGTTCGCTGAACTGCCATTTCCGCCACACTGCGCCAAAGACTTTGTAAGCTGAGGGGCATGCCTTGAAGATATGAAAGCGGGAATGGAGCTACGGCACCTTCGCTATTTCGTCGCGGTTGCCGAGGAGGGCAGCCTAACGCTGGCGGCGGAGAAACGGCTCCACACGGCGCAGCCTTCCCTCAGTCGCCAAATCCGCGATCTCGAATATGAGGTCGGCGTTCAACTCTTGAACCGCAGTGTGCGCGGCGTCGAATTGACCGCCGCCGGCCGCGCCTTTCTCGACCATGCGCGGCTGGCGCTCACTCAGGCTGAAACAGCCGCCGAGGCAGCGCGGCGCGCCGCCCAACCTGCGAAACCGATTTTCGCCATGGGCTTCCTAACCGGGCAGGAGGTCGATTGGCTGCCGCGTGCCACAAGCATCCTTCGCGACGAACTGCTCAATATCGAAATCAAGGTTTCGAGCGACCATTCGACAATGCTTGCAGACGACCTGCAGCGCGGAAAG
>DATMPH010000007.1:0-92147 GCA_035567755.1 Rhizomicrobium sp. | reverse complement strand
CCTGCGAAAGGCAAACACCCGCTCGGTCGAAACCACTTGGAGGCAGATCGGAACACTCATCAACCGCTTCACGCCGGCCGAGTGCGCCAACTACCTCACAAATGCCGGATATGCTTCAGTATGAGTGGATCACGCTCTAGTGGTCTGATTCCAACACTTCGTACCCAAAATTGTCATGGCCCGCCGCAGAGCGGGCCACCCAAACGAGACCGCTCAGAGCTTAAATTCAGCGCGCGGACGCGCGCTGGCTGGGTGGCCCCGTTGGGGCCATGACATTATTTGGTTTTCAATTCTTGGAACTGGGCCACTAGAGAAAATTGTATTCCGTGAACAGCCTCGATAGGTCACCGTTCCATTCGGTCCGCCATCGGCGGAGCAATTCCTCGGCGCGCGTGTAGCCGCGTTCGACAAGATCATTGAGCGGCTGAAGAAATCCTTCCTCGGTGGTGCCGATCGCATCTTCCTTCGCGCGGCTGCGAAGACCGGCTTGCGAAATCTCCAGCATGTCGCGCGCCAGATCGCACAATGTCCGGCCGCGGAACGGCGTATTGAAGGCGAGCACCGGAACCGCGGCGCGCATCGCCTCGCGCTCTTCGCGTGTCCAGTCCTTCACCAGATCCCATGCCGCATCGAGCGCTGTCGAATCATACAGGATGCCGACCCACAGAGCGGGCAGGCCGCAGATCCGACGCCACGTGCCTCCATCGGCGCCGCGCATTTCAAGAAAATGCTTCAGCCGTGCTTCGGGAAAGATCGTGGTGAGATGATCGGCCCAATCGGAGAGCGAGGGCTCGATGTCCTTCAATTCCGGAATGCGCCGGGACAGGAAATCGCGGAAGCTCTTGCCTGCCACGTCGATATAGCGCCCATCGCGATAGACGAAGTACATGGGCACATCGAGAGCGTAGTCGACGTAGCGCTCGTAGCCGAATCCATTCTCGAATACGAAGGGCAGCATCCCCGCGCGCTGATTGTCGACGTCGGTCCAGATCTGACTGCGATAGGAAAGAAAACCGTTAGGCTGGCCTTCGCGGAAAGGAGAATTCGCGAACAGGGCCGTGGCCACCGGCTGCAGCGCGAGCGCCACGCGGAATTTCTTCACCATGTCGGCTTCGTCGGCGAAGTCGAGATTGACCTGCACTGTGCAGGTGCGAAACATCATTTCGTGGCCGTAACCGCCGACCTTGGGCATGTAGCGCCGCATGATCGCGTAGCGGCCCTTGGGCATCTGGTCCACGTCGTCGAGCCGCCAGGTCGGCGCAAATCCGAGCCCCAGAACGCCGGCGCCGATTTCGGCCGCAACCTCGCGCACTTGCGTCTGATGCGTGTTCACCTCCGCGCAGGTTTGATGCAGCGATCTGAGCGGCGCGCCGGAAAGCTCAAACTGTCCGCCCGGCTCCAGACTGATCGAGGCCGCGCCTTGCGAAAGTCCGATGATGTGGTCGCCCTCCATCACCGGTTCCCAGCCAAAACGGCGCATGCCTTCGAGGAGCGCGCGAATGCCCGGCCGGCCCGAGTAGGTGAGCGGCATGTGGGTCGCGAGGTCGTAGACGAATTTCTCGTGCTCGGTGCCGATGCGCCATTGCGCGCGCGGCTTGCCGCCGTACTCCAGATATCGCACGAGATCGTCGCGCGACTCTATCGGTCCGCCCGCGGATTGGGGGATCGACATCGACGGTCCTCCTGGATTCCCCCTCGTAGGGATCAGCCCGTGAAAGTTATCAAGCGGGCTGACCGCGTATGTAGGCGCGGCGTCGCGCCCCGGCAAGCGGGGCTCACTTGCCGCCATTGCCACAAAGCCCACAAACGTGATTTGATTTGCCGGTACGGTTCGAGGAGTTCCGCCATGACATCGAGGATCATGCCTGCCGTCGCTTGCGCGGCCCTTCTTTGTTCGGCCGCGCCATGCTGGTCCCTGCAGATTGTGACATTGCGGCAGCCCGTTGATGGCAGCACGCCCTATCAAGGCATGGACAATCCGGGGCAAACCAACTTCTCGAACGATCAAGGCGCCACGACGGACAACAGCCTCGGCCACTTCCATTTCAGCGTGTCATCCGATCCGGGATTTCCCAACGATCCGGGCTATTACTACCGGCCCGGTGGTTCCTCGCGACCGGGCTACGGCACGTCGAACCGGCCGGGCTCGGAATTCTACAATCAGGGCTATCCCATCCCCCACTGAGCCTCCCCGCGCCACCGGTCCGCGAGAAGCGCGGCCGGAGCGTAAGCTTCAGCGGTGACCCGTCTCCCGGTGTCCGTTCAGCGCCTGCCACACTGCCAGTGCCGCCAGTGCCGCCGTGTCGGCGCGGAGAATGCGCACGCCAAGTGACGCGGGCACCGTCGCGGGTTGGGCGTGAATCATTGTGCGTTCGGACTCGTCGAAACCACCTTCCGGCCCGGTCAGTACCGCCCACGACCCGGCTGAGGCACGCGAAAGCGCTTCCAGAATCGGCGGACCTCCTGTTTCGTCGCAAAAGAGCAACTGCCGGTCTCGCGGCCAATTTGCGAGCAGCCCCGCAAGATCGAGCGGCTCACGGATTTCGGGCACGGTCAGCCGCCCGGACTGCTCCGCGGCTTCGATTGCGTTGGCCCGCATGCGCTCCGTGTTCAGGCGATGCACAATGGTTCGGCGTGTGTATACAGGCTGCAACACCGATACGCCCAGCTCGGTCGCCTTTTGCGCGAGATAATCCGCTGGCGTCTTCTTGATCGGCGCGAAGACCAGCCAGAGATCGCAATCGGCTTTCTGTTCCGCGGTCCGGCGCTCGCAGACAAGTGTGCAGTCGCGTCGCCCCGCTTCGTCGATCCGCGCCAGCCATTCGCCGTCGCACCCGTTGAACAACCGCACGCGGTCTCCAGCATGTGCGCGCATGACGTGCAGGAGGTAGTGCGCTTGCGGGGCACTCAAAACGACGCGCGCGCCTTCACACAACGCCGCCTCCACGAACAGCCGCACCTTGCCGCCGGCCGATGCGAGTTCGCGATCTGGCATGTGTCCCGACCTCTCTTTTCCTCCCCCAGCGTGGGGGGTGGAAAGTAAAACACGCGTGTCAAACAATTTCAGCCGTGACACATTCCAATGATGAGACCAGCCTCGCATCCTACCCTGCCAGCAGATGCGGTTCCTCACAGTTGGGTGGATGGGTCACCTCAACTTGTGCAGCCTTATCTGCGTTTGATGCGGCTCGACCGGCCGATCGGTGCAACCCTTTTGTTCCTGCCCTGCATCTTCGGTCTCGCCGTGGGCGCGGCAGTGCAACATCGCGGCTTCGGTTCTGCGGGCGATCTCACGCTGCTCATGCTGTTTGGCCTTGGCTCGATCGTCATGCGCGGCGCCGGTTGTACCTACAACGACATTGTCGACCACGACATCGACGCGAAAGTCGCCCGCACGCGCGGGCGCCCCATTCCTTCGGGCGCGGTCAGTGTCCGCGCCGCCTGGATCTTTCTCGCGCTTCAATGTGCGGCGGGGCTCGTCATCCTGCTTCAACTCAATCCGTTCTCCATCGCGCTCGGTGCCGGCTCGCTCGTCCTTATCGCTCTCTATCCGTTCATGAAGCGGGTGACATGGTGGCCGCAAGCCTGGCTCGGACTGACTTTCAACTGGGGCGCGCTGCTTGGCTTTTCGGCCGAGACTGGATCGCTCGCCCTTCCTGCCTGCCTTCTCTATGCCGGCTGTTTCTTCTGGACACTCGGCTACGACACGATCTACGCCCATCAGGACGCAGAGGACGACGCGCTGGTCGGCGTCAAATCGACGGCACGCCTGTTCGGCGAGCGCTCGCGTCCGTGGATCGCGGCATTCTATGCATGTGCGATCGCCTGCATCGGCACCGCAGTATGGTTGTCCGTAGCGCAAACATGGGCGGCGCTTCTGTTGGTTCCTGCAGGCTTGCACTTTCTGCGGCAAGTGCGCAGGCTCGACCAGGGCAACTCCACACGCTGTCTGACGATTTTCCGCTCCAACCGCGATGCAGGACTCCTCGTAGGCGCAGCCGTGGTAGCCGCAAGCTATGTACACTGAGAGAGAAGGTACAAAATGGCTTAGCGCGGGCGACGCACGGGATGCGCGGAGGACGCGGTGGAAGAAGAATCGCGCGGCGAGGGCGCGCAAGCTCTGCGTCCACTGCGCATCCTCTGCGTCCTCTGCGCTAAATGCTTTCTGTGAAAGGAAATCCCCATGTCCCAGTTCGTTGCGCCGCAATCCATCGTCGCGCTAGTGCTGTATGCGCTGTGGGCGATTGCCCTGGTGCTGATGGTCGCCGCCGACCGCGTGCTCATGGTGATCCGTGGCGAAGCGAAAGCGAACAGCTTCACCCCGGGCGTGCCGCATGGCAGCGATTCCTACTGGCGCATCAATCGCGCGCATCTGAACACGCTCGAAAACCTGCCGATCTTTGCGGCGATCGTGTTGTGCGGCTGGGTCGTGGGCATGGAAACCGCGACGTTCAACCGGCTCGCCATGGTCGTCGTCGTTGCGCGCATTGTTCAATCCGCTATCCACATCGCGTCGGGATCGGTTGCCGCGATTACTTTTCGCTTCACAGCCCTTGCCGTTCAGCTCATCTGCGAAATCTGGATGGCAATCCTGCTGCTCAGTGCGGGCGGTCTTTTCTGAGCGAAACTGACGATGCGCCCTCTTTGCGATGTCTGCCGGGGCGCGTAAAATGCACGGTCCCTGGAATAAAGCGGTGCACCGATCCGTCAAGAATATCGGGCACCATTGTTACGACCGAAACATGATGGATGGGCATCCTGCGGAGTTTATCCGCGCCAATACCGAGCTTGCCGCGCCGCCTCTCGTTCCCGAGATCGACCTGCATCTCGCGACCGAAGTTGTGCCGTTATGGCGCAAGACGGAAGAGGAATTGCAGTTGGAAGGCGTGCCGCCGCCTTATTGGGCGTTTGCCTGGGCTGGCGGCCAGGCGCTGGCGCGGTACGTGCTGGACCACCGCGAAACGGTAGCCACCCGGGCCGTACTCGACCTTGGCACGGGTTCGGGCCTTGTCGCCATTTCCGCCGCAAAGGCGGGCGCGCGGAGCGTGCTGGCCGCCGACGTCGACGATTTTGCCGCCGCCGCGATTGCGCTGAATTGCTGGGCAAACGGCGTAAGCTGCGTGACGCGCCGGCCGGCCGCGGAATGTCCGGCGGTCGCCAGGCGGGGCGAAAAAGTAGAGATCACCACCGACGACGTGATCGGACACCGATGCGCCTGGGATGTCATTCTGGTGGGGGACATGTGTTACGAGCGGCCGCTCGCCGAGCGCCTGCTCGAATGGCTCAGCCAGTGCACGAGAGGCGGCGCGCAGGTCTTTCTGGGTGATCCGGGCCGCGCTTATTTTCCGGAAAGCGGAACGGTCCGGCTTGCGACCTACCGAGTGCCAACCTCCCGCGAACTGGAAGACCGCGAAATCCGTGAGACAAGCGTCTTTCGGCTGGCCCCGTCGAGTGGCGCGCCACTGAGTCTCGGCGGCCCTTGACGCCAGTGCCCGAGGATGGTTTCATGAGAACAAAGGGGGAACTTACCAATGCCAGCAGACGGCTTTCTCGACTACATCGAACTTCCCGGGCCCGACATTCCCGCAACGAAGCGGTTCTATGGCTCGCTCTTCGGCTGGACCTTCACCGATTACGGGCCGGAGTATGTTGCCTTCGACTCCGCCGGACGCCAAGGCGGCTTCAATGCCGAGCGGAAAGTTGTGGCGTCGGGCGGACCGCTGATCGTCCTCTACGCGGCCGATATCGACGCAATGGAGACCAAGGTTCGCGAAACCGGCGCGGAAATCATCTCTCGCGAAAAGTTCGAAGGCGGCCGGCGATTCCACTTCCGCGATCCCAACGGCAACGAGATCGCGGTGTGGACGAAGGCGTAAGGCCGTTTCGGATTCAATTACTCACCTATTTTTGTCATGGCCCGCGCAAGCGGGCCACCCAGTTGGGTGCGACGTGTGCTCGACGGTAACGTCTGGGTGGTCCGGTCTCCGCTGTCGCGTCGCCGGGCCATGACAATAAATTTCTTGATTCACGACTGAAATGCGGTGTTGCAGCTAATGCGGCAGTTCCATTGGAGCGGGCTCGATGCCCAGTGCAGGCTGGCCTTTGCCCAATCTGGAATTCCAGTAGCCGAACAACGCGTAGATCAGCGCACCGATCAGGATGTAGCTCGTCAGAATGTACAACGCGACGGGATCGCGCTGAAATTTCGCGTCGGGGGAACCAAACATCGATCCGAGCAGATCCTTCCCGATTCCCTTGCTGACGATGTCGAGAAGAATGGGTCCCACCATGAAGATGAGGCAGGCGAGCGCGCCGAGAATGGGCGTCAACGGATAGAACGGCACCTTGAACGGACGCGGAAGGTCGGGCTCGTTGCGACGCAGATAGATGACGCTGATGCAGACGATCGAAAAAGCCAACGCCGTTCCCAAACTCACGAGATCGTTCAACACCGTCAGCGGCAGCGTCGCCGCACCCAGTGCGATGGTGGAACCCAGGAGAATTGTGCCGGCCGCAGGCGTTTTGAGTCGCGGATTGATGCGGCTGAAGATTGCCGGGATCAGGCCGTCTTTCGCCATCTGGTAGAAGACGCGGGTCTGTCCGTAGCAGAGAACGAGCATCACCGAGGTGAGACCGGTGAATGCTCCCACCTTGATGAGGAAAGAGAAGAGATTGAGGTTCCCCGAGGGCGAAAGCGGCCAATGCACGATCGCCCACACCGGATTCATGCGGTCCACGGCGATGGCGATCGGGTCGGGGACTCCGAGCTTGCGGAACGGGACGACGCCGGTCATCACGGCCGCCACGGCCATGTAGATCACCGTGCAGGCGACGAGGGAGCCGAGAATTCCGATCGGCAGGTCTTTCTGCGGATTGCGCGCTTCGCCTGCCGCAGTCGAAACCGCTTCGAATCCGATATAGGCGAAGAAGATCAGCGAGGCGGCGCGGAAGATGCCCAGCCAGCCATAGTGGAATCCGCCTTCGTTGGCCGGAATGAAAGGCTTCCAGTTTGCCGGGTCGATATAGGCAAAGCCGATAATCACAAAGGCGACGAGAACCGACACCTTGATGACGACGATGACGTTGTTGACCTGCGCCGATTCCTTCACGCCGATCACGAGCAAGGTCGTGACGATGCCGATGCCGATCGCGCCCACGAGATTGACACTGGGGACGAAATTCAGAACGCCGCTTTTGTACTGCAGCGCGGAATGCGACAGCGTCGCCGGAACGTGAATGCCAAAATCGCCGATCAGGCTCAGCACATAGCCGGTCCATCCGGCGGCCACCGTCGACGCGGCGACGCCGTATTCGAGCAGCAGCAGCCAGCCCATCGCCCAGGCGAAGACTTCGCCAAGGGTGACATAGGAGTAGGTGTAAGCAGAGCCCGGGACGGGCATCGTCGACGCCAGTTCGGCGTAACACAATCCCGCAAGCGCGCAGGCAATGCCCGCGACTACAAACGAAAGCAGGACGGCCGGCCCGGCAAAGTTGGCAGCCGCGGATCCGGTGATCACGAAGATTCCCGCCCCGATGATGCAGCCGATCCCGAGCGTGACGAGATTGAAGGGACCGAGCGTCCGCTTCAGTTCGGAACGGGCGAATTCGGCGCGGACGTGATCGACAGGCTTGCGCGCAAGCAACCGTCCACGGACCATGATAAAGCTCCCTTCGACGCGCCCGACTCGTGGGCGCTTTGCAAGCAAGCCTAGAACCAGCCAAACCGTCCGGCAAGCAACCGCCCTGGCGAGTAGTCGACCTTGAAATCTACGACGGCCGAGGGGGCATGTACTCTTCGAAAAATGCCAAGTCGACGGCAAAGGCGGTGCGTATTCCAAGCCCCAGTTCTGCCAGTAACGAAATTAGAGCATCTAAATCGACCATCTCAATCGGAACCGCCCCATCTCGAGTGGCCTCGCGCTTTGCTTCCGTACTGAAATTACTTGTCGCAAGGAAAATTCCACGATCAGCGCGCCCATTCATGCTTCCGCGAAATTCTCGGATATAGCTTGGCGAAATTTGGTCAGTATACCGCTTGCACTGGAACAGCACGCGATCAGACACAAGTTTGTTAATCCTGAGGGTACCGTGTCCGTCGATGCCGCCATCGCCGCTGCGACCAGTGACAACAACTTCCTCAAATCCCACTTCTCGCAGAATGCGCTGACAAAGCCTCTCAAACCCTTTTGGGGAAAGTGATCTTAATGTTTTTGCCATTTGTTCCCGAAAGGTGTCATCGCCCTGCGCCTGTTCGTCCGGGGGCGACCGTTCGTCAACAGCAGCGACAATCGACTCGGTAGCGGCTCGGCCCCCTTTGAAGGCCTGTTGGACCTGCTGAAAAATGCGAAGCGCGCCCGCGTGATCGGGTCGAGCCCGTCGGCCAGCCTCGGTCAACGCCCAAACCCCGCGGCGGGATGTATCAATGAGTCCGGATTTGGCGAGATAAAATCTCGCCCAAGCGACTTCATTAGCGAAATGGGATTGACCGTTCTTGTTGGTTCGATTCAGTTCGGCTTCTGGAATCTTGAGACGCGCAGCAATCTTTTCTGTCACCTCCTTCGGCCTGCCGCTGTCGCCTAACTCCCGCAACACATCAAGAGCCGGTATGAACAACCTCACGAATTCCGGACCACTTTTCCCTCTCGACACCGTTTTGCTCCCCTTCGAAGCGAGACCTGGGCGATAGTATTCCAGAAACTGAGCTGCGTTGAGCCATTGCAACCTTCGCGCATCTGGTCGCCCACCCGGGCCGGTATTCAAATCATGACTCTACCCCGCGACTCGACGTTTGGCGCGCCGGTGGGGTTCGTTTATGTTGGCCGACATCAACAGGGGCAGGAGCACAAATGGCGAGCGATGTCGCTGCGTTGACTCAACCGGAATCCGTGATCGCTGAAGCGCATGAACTGAAGCGCGCGCTTGGGCCGATCAACCTTATTCTGATCGGGATCGGCTCAATCATCGGCGCGGGCATTTTCGTCATCGCGGGCACCGCCGCGGCCGAACATGCCGGGCCTGCAGTTCTGGTCTCCTTTCTGATCGCGGGGCTGGGCTGCCTGTTCGCGGGGCTGTGCTACGCAGAGTTCGCCTCGATGATCCCCGAATCGGGGAGCTCCTACACCTATGCCTACGCCACGATGGGCCGCTTCATGGCCTGGTTCATCGGCTGGAACATGGTGCTCGAATATGGCGTCTCGGCCTCCACCGTCGCGGTCGGCTGGTCGGGCTATTTCGCGAGTCTCCTGCAAAATATCGGTGTCGCCCTCCCCGCCGCCTTCGCCAACGCGCCGCTCGCAGCGACGGGATTTCACGACATGCACTGGACGGGCGCAATCATCAACTTGCCCGCCGTGGTGCTGATTGCGGCATTGACGGTCTTCCTGATTGTGGGCGTCCGCGAGTCCGCAACCTTCAACGGCGCGATGGTTCTGGTGAAGACGAGCATCGTGCTGCTTGTGATCCTGTTCGGCCTGCCGCATGTGCACTTCGCCAATCTCAAACCGTTCATGCCGCCAAACCAGGGCACGTTCGGCAAGTTCGGCGTCAGCGGCATTCTCGCCGCCTCGGGCATGATCTTCTTCGCCTATATCGGCTTCGAAGCCGTTTCGGTCGCGGCGCAGGAGGCAAAAAATCCCCGCCGGGATCTGCCGATCGGGATTCTGGGGTCGCTCGGCATCTGCACCGTTCTCTATATTTTGATGGCGATCGTGCTTCTCGGAATTACCGACTGGCGCACGCTCGATGTGCCCAATCCCGTTTCCTTCGCGACCGGCAAGATCGGCTCGCTTTCCTGGCTCGTGCCGCTGATCAATATCGGCGCGGTGGTCGGCCTCGCCTCCGTGGTGTTCGTCTCGCTGTACGGCCAGTCACGCGTCTTCTATTCGATGGCACGCGACGGGTTTTTGGGAAAAGTCTTCGCCACCGTGCATCCGCGCTTTCACACGCCTCATATCGGCACCATCATCATTGGCGTGGCGGCAGGATTGGCGGCGGCGGTTCTGCCACTCGACATCCTGGCCGATCTCGTCTCGATCGGGACATTGCTCGCCTTTGTCGCGGTCTGCGGCGGGATCATGATCCTGCGCCGCACCACGCCGCTTGCACGGCGCCCGTTCCGCACGCCCTTCGTGTGGTTCGTCGCGCCCGCCGGCATCGTCATCTGCAGCGTGATGATGTTCAGCCTCTCCGATGCCACATGGGTACGGCTGGTGCTCTGGACGGCGATCGGGCTGCTCATCTTCTTCAGCTATGGCGTCTGGCACGCGGCGCCGTGGAAGTGGAAAGTGAAGAACGAAGCGTGATGGACACGCGCGTGCTCTGCTTTTTTATTGTCATGGCCCGCGCAAGCGGGCCACCCAGATGATAGCGCTCCACTGGTTCACTCAGCGCGCGGACGCGCGCTGGCTGGGTGGCCCGGTCAAGCCGGGCCATGACAATGAAGCTAGGCCGGCGAGCGCGTGACCTATCGCTCCCTCCGCGACTTCATTGCGAAACTTGAAGCGGAGCGCGAGCTCGTACGCGTGAGCGAGCCCGTTTCCACGGTGCTCGAGATGACGGAAATCCAGACGCGGCTGATTGCGGAGGGCGGCCCGGCTGTTCTCTTTGAAAATGTGACGAAGGCGGACGGCGCACACAGCGACTCTCCCGTCCTCGTCAATCTCTTCGGCACAGTGAAGCGCGTGGCGATGGGTGTCACCATGGGCGGAATTGAGCGCAGCGACGCAAGCGCGCTTCGCGAAGTTGGCGAAGTGCTGGCGACGCTACGCCAGCCCGAGCCGCCGCGCAGTTTCGGCGAGGCAATGGAATTGCTGCCGCTTGCCAAAACCGTAATGTCGATGCGCCCGAAGACGGTTGGCGCGCCCCCCTGCCAACAGATCGTCCTTCGTGGCGCCGATATCGATCTCGCACGCCTGCCCGTCCAGACTTGCTGGCCGGGCGAACCCGCACCGCTCATCACCTGGCCGCTCGTGGTGACGAAGGGTCCCGGAAGCGCGCGCGAAGACAATTTCAATCTCGGCATTTACCGCATGCAGGTGATCGGGAAAAACCAGACGCTGATGCGCTGGCTGAAACATCGCGGGGGCGCCCAGCACCATGCGCGCTGGGCAAAGGAAATTTCCACGCCCCTGCCCGCGGCAGCGGTCGTCGGCGCAGATCCCGGAACGATCCTCGCCGCGGTCACGCCCGTGCCCGACACGCTTTCCGAATACCAGTTCGCAGGATTGCTGCGCGGCGCGCGAGTCGAACTGGCCGATTGCGTGAGCCAGCCGCTCAAAGTGCCAGCGGAAGCCGAAATCGTGCTCGAGGGCGAAGTCTCGCTCATCGACTATCGCGACGAAGGTCCCTTCGGCGATCACACCGGCTACTACAATTCCGTCGAGCAATTCCCGGTGTTCACGGTGACGGCAATCACCATGCGCCGCGAGCCGATCTATCTTTCGACCTACACCGGACGGCCGCCGGACGAGCCGTCGGTTCTCGGAGAGGCGCTCAATGAAGTCTTCATACCGCTTCTGAAGCAGCAATTCCCAGAGATTGTCGATTTCTGGCTGCCGCCCGAGGGCTGCTCCTACCGCATCGCGATCGTCAGTATGCGGAAAGCTTATCCCGGCCACGCCAAGCGCGTGATGATGGCGGTGTGGTCGTATCTGAGACAGTTCATGTACACGAAATGGGTGATCGTGGTGGACGACGTCGTCGACGCGCGCAACTGGAAGGATGTGATGTGGGCAATTGCGACGCGCATGGATCCCGCGCGGGACATCACGCTCGTCGAAAACACGCCGATCGACTACCTCGATTTCGCTTCGCCTGATTCAGGGCTGGGTTCCAAGATCGGTCTTGACGCAACCAACAAGCTCCCTCCCGAGACGAAGCGCGAATGGGGCCGCCTCATCCGGATGGACGACGAAATCGTCCGCACCGTTACCGAAAAATGGCCCCGCCTCGGCCTGCCGGGCACGGGCAAACCGATTTGGCGTTAGCGGCTTGGCGTTGCCGCGTCTCGCTGGTAAGAACTCGCTGTCGAATCCGGGGGCTGAAATGCGCACCGCATGGTGGAGTGCAGGGATATGTTTCATTGCGTTCGCGGCGCCTGCAACCCCCGCGGCCGCACAGGTATGCGGGCCGCTCAAGATCGTCGCTTCCGTCGATCTCGAGGCGGCGCCGAACGATGCCGCCGTGTTTGTGCCGGTCTCGCTCCAGCAGCAGACGAAATACTTACTGCTCGATACCGGCGGCACCATCAGCGAACTGATGCCCGCAGCGGTATCGGAACTTGGGCTCGCATCGGTCAAGACGCCGACCCTTCGCTTCTATGACGTTCGCGGCAACTACGTCGACCACCACACAATTGTTCCTGATTTCGCGATCGGCGGCCTGACTGGCCACAACGTCGACTTCGTCGTCGGGCCGAATGACCTTTTCAGGGACAGCAGCAACGTTGCCGGGATCCTGGGGCCGGGTATTTTGCGCTACTACGACGTCGCACTCGACATTGCCGGAAAAAAGCTCACGCTCCTGTCGCAGGACCATTGCGACGGCAAGGTGGTGTATTGGAAAGCGGATTCGGTCGCGGTCGTACCGATGCAGGTCGCAAAAGCCAGCGGTCATATTGTGGTACCCGTGACGCTGGATGGGCAAACGCTCAGTGCCAATCTCGATACGGGTGCATCGAGGAGCACACTCAATCTCAGCGTCGCCGAAGGAGATTTCCACCTCAACGAAAAGCAGCCCGACATGATCCCCGTCGGGCGCATGAGAGACAAGGACGACTCGATTGTGTTCCGGCACGCTTTCAAATCGTTGAGCTTCGAGGGTCTCACCATTTCCAATCCCGCGCTCGATATCATTCCCGATCTGGAGCGCGGACAGATGGAACGGCTACCGGCCACCGGAACGCGAATGCCGGACTCGAGCGTCGAACAGAAGCTGCCCGATCTTCTGATAGGCATGGACATTCTGCGTCATCTGCACCTCTACATTGCTTACAAGGAGCAGAAGCTCTACATCACGCCGGCATCGGCGCCCGCGGCAACCGAAGCAAGCTCGCCCGCTTCGGCGGCAGTAGCCCCGAAGGACACAGTGGCACTGCATCAATGACCGCGGCTTGACCGCACGCGGACTCCACTTGCACATTGCGCGGCGCCCAGCGGGGGCGGTCAGGGGAAAGTCATGTTGCTGTTCGAATCGTCGATCTATGCCTTCGGTTTCTACGCGGCGCTGAACGCGCTCATCATGCTCGTCCTCTCGGTCCTCGTGGTGCGCGCACGGGTCAGGACGCAAACGCCGCTCGGCGACGGTGGCATACCGAAGATGGCCGGGGCCCTTCGCGCGCATGCCAACAATGCGGAATACGTTCCGATGGCCCTGATCCTGCTCTGGGCGCTCGCTTCGCCGCTCGGCCGTTCGATCTGGCTTGTCCACGCCATCGGCATTCCCCTCACCATTGGCCGCGTGTTGCACGCGACGGCGCTGACGCGATCGACCGGTCCATCGACATTGCGCGTTCTGGGCATGACGCTGACATGGATCGCCTACATCGTGGGGATCGCCGGCGTATTGTGGTTCGTTTTCCTTCCGCAACCGAACCCGCTCAGTCCGTGACGGAAAATCGCGATTCCAGAGAGATTCTCAAGGAACTCATCCGCGTTGCGTTGCGGGCGGGGGCCGACGCCGCCGATGCGATCCTTGCTTCGAACGTGTCGGCAAGCGTGTCCTTTCGGCTCGGCAGGCTTGAGGACCTGGAGCGCGCAGAGTCCCGCGATCTTGGTCTGCGCGTTTTTGCCGGGGCGAAGGTGGCGTTCGTTTCGTCGACCGACCTTTCGCCCGACACGTTGAGCGAGCTGCCGGAACGGGCGCTTGCGATGGCAAGGCTCGCGCCGGAAGACAGATTTGCCTCGCTTGCACCGGCCGACCGGGTTGCCACGAGCTTTCCGACACTCGACCTCGAAGACTCGGAGGAGCCTTCGGCGGACGTTCTGATCGAGCGCGCGAAAACGGTCGAGGGTGCTGCAATGGCGATCGCGGGTGTTACCAATTCCGAAGGCGGTGGCGCAAGTTTCGGCCGCAGCGAGATCGCTCTCGCGACCAGCGCGGGATTCTTCGGCTGCTATGCCGGAACATCCCACGGCATCGGGGTCGCCGTGCTGGCCGGTGACGGCACCACGATGGAGCGGGATTATGACGGCGTCAGCGCACGGCACGCAGCCGACCTCGAACCGGCCGAATCCATCGGCCGGCGCGCCGGCGAGCGCACGGTTGCACGCCTCAACCCGCGCAAGGCGAAGTCGCAGGCGGTGCCGGTCGTCTTCGAGCCGCGCGTCTCGTCCGGCCTGCTCGGGCATTTCGCAGGCGCCATCTCGGGTGCGTCGATCGCACGGGGCGTCAGCTTCCTCAAGGACGATTTGGGGGCGGAAGTGTTCGCCCGTGGAATCACGATCGTCGACGATCCGCATCGGCCGCGCGGTCTTCGCTCCAAGCCTTTCGACGGGGAAGGCGTGCGCAACGTCCGGATGTCACTGGTCGAAGACGGCCAGCTCAAGACATGGATTCTCGACTGCGCCAGCGCCAGGCAGCTTGGCCTGTCGACGACCGGTCACGCAGCGCGCGGAACGGGCGGGCCGCCCTCGCCCTCGACGACCAATCTCTACATGGAGCCCGGAAAGCTGTCGCCGAAGGAAATGATCGCAGACATTGTCCAGGGTTTCTACGTGACCGAGCTGATGGGCATGGGAGTCAATCAGGTGACCGGCGACTACAGCCGCGGCGCCTCAGGCTTCTGGATCGAAAATGGCGTGATCGCCTATCCCGTTGCAGGCGTCACGATCGCCGGCAATCTCAAGGACATGTTTCGCCACCTGACACCGGCAGACGATCTTGTTTTCCGCTACGGCACGAACGCACCGACATTGCGCATCGAGGGCATGACCGTTGCGGGAGCGTGACGCAGCCGATCTCCTGCTTGTCGAGAATGCAGTGCGCAAGGCGGGAGAGATCGCGCGGCACTATTTTGGCGGCGAATTCCGGCGCTGGAGCAAAAGCCGGGGCGAGCCGGTTACGGAAGCCGATCTTGCCATCGACAAATATCTGCACGTCGCGTTGGAACGCGAGAGGCCAGATTACGGGTGGTTGTCGGAGGAGACGGGGCGGGATCCTGCGAACGCGGACGCTTCGCGAATCTTCATTGTCGACCCGATCGACGGCACCACGGCATTTTTGAAAGAGCACCCGCATTTCTCGATTTCCGTGGCGGTGGCGGAACATGGGCGGCCGGTGGCCGGAGTCGTGTACAACCCCATTCTCGACGAACTCTTCGCCGCCTCGGAAGGCGGTGGCGCACGGCTGAACGCGGCACCGATCCGGGTCAGCGATTGTGCCGCCGTCGAGGGTTGCCACGTACTGGGTGCGAAAGAGATGTTTTCCCATCCGCGATGGTCGGAACCCCCGAACTCGCCATGGCCCGATATGCAGGTTGAATCGCGAAGCTCCATCGCCTATCGGATGTCCCTCGTCGCGTCAGGCCGGTTCGACGCCGCCATCGTGCTTGCCCCCAAGCACGATTGGGACATGGCGGCAGGCGACGTGATCGTGCGCGAAGCGGGCGGCGGTGTCACTTCGATGGACGGACGACCCCTGCAATTCAATGGGCCGACCGCAATCCAACGGTCGATGATCTGCGCAGGTCCGAAACTTCACGCTCTGCTGATCGAGCGCCTCCGCCACAGCGCTCCAGCTTAGAGAACGCCGATGCCGGAACGCGAATCGAAGCAATTGCTCCACCTCGTCTTCGGCGGCGAGGTGGTGGCGCCGGGTAGCGTTGAATTCAGGGATATTTCGAAACTCGACGTTGTTGGCATCTATCCCAATTACAATGAAGCCTACTCGGCGTGGCGCGCCGCCGCGCAAGCTACGGTCGACAATGCCCATATGCGCTATTTCGTGGTCCATATTCACAGACTGCTGGACCCTGGCGCGGCGCGGAGGTGAGCGCGCCTTTCCTCGCTGGCGGTAGACCATGCTAACCTGTCACGTGGGCCCCTGAATTCATCCAGCATAACCAGAGCAGGCGTGAGCACTTACCCGCGTACATCGGATCAGGCCGCCGCAGAGACGGCGCTACGTTTGCCCGGAACCCGCAAGCGACCGGCGGCTTCGAACGATTTTGCCATCATCCGGCGCCTTTTGCGCGATTACATGGGCCGCCGGTGGAACCGGCTCGCCCTTGCCGCAGCATGCATGCTCACGACTGCGGGGATGAGCGGCGTGCTCGCATGGCTGCTCGATCCCGCGACCAGAGAGCTGTTCCTCGACAACAATGCGCGGATGCTCCTGATCATCCCGCTCGCCATCGTCGGAGTCGTCGCGCTGCGCGCGGCGACCGCATTCGGCGAGCAGTACATTCTCAACAACGTCGCCGAGCGCGTCGTCGCGGACGTTCAGCGCGACATGTTCTCAAGCCAGATCCGGCTCGATATCGCCACTCTCAACGAAATCCATTCGGGTGAGCTGGTGTCGAAATTTCTCTATGACGCGACGTTGCTGCGGGGCGCGATCACGCGCGGCGTGGCGGGACTCGGCAAGGAATTCGTCACTCTCGTCGTGCTCGCCGCGGTGATGATCTACGAAGATTGGCAACTTGCGCTCATCTCAGTCGTTCTGCTTCCTCTCGCGGCCTGGGTGACCCAGCGTCTCAGCAGGTCGCTTCGCAAATCCTCGACGCGCGGCATGGAGGAAACGGGCACGCTTTCGCGCGCGCTGTCTGAGGCGCTTGCCGGCCGACGTATCGTCAAGGCCTACTCGCTCGAAGCCTATGCGGCGGGCGCGGCCGAGTCGCGCATCGCCCAGCGTCTGAAATTCATTCTTCGCGCGGCCCGGGCACGGGCGGCAGCCGTGCCGTCGACCGACCTGATCGGCGGCCTCGCCGCCGCAGCTACCGTCGCTTTTGCCGGCTATCAACATCTGCATGGTCATCTTGCCATCAATCAGTTCTTCGCCTTCACCGGAGCCATGCTGCTCGCCCAGCAACCGGTGCGCACATTGAGCCAGCTCTGGACCATCTCGACCGAAGGACTTTCGGCGGCCAACCGTATCTTTGCCCTGATCGACACAAAACCGGGTATATCGGATCGCGGGGACGCAAGACCGCTCGTCACGGGACCCCTGCGGCAGGGCGGCTCCATCCGACTGGAGAATGTATCCTTCACCTATCGCGAGGAAGGCGCCGCCGCACTCAATCAAATTTCGCTTGAGATTCCTTCCGGACTGAAGGTAGCGCTGGTGGGCCCTTCGGGCGCCGGCAAGAGCACGATCTTCAATCTTTTGTTGCGGTTCTACGACATCGACGAAGGGACGATTCGCATCGATGGTCAGGACATCAGAGCGGTGACGCTCGAATCCCTGCGCGCAAACATTGCTCTCGTCACGCAGGAGCCCTTTCTTTTCGATGAGACCATCGCCGACAATATCGCCCTTGGCAGGCGCGATGCATCGCGCGAAGAAATCATTGCCGCTGCCCACGCGGCTGCGGCGGACGGATTTATTTCCGAACTGCCGCGGGGCTACGACTCCCGCATTGGCGAAGGCGGTCTGCGGCTTTCCGGCGGGCAGCGCCAGCGCATTGCGATCGCCCGCGCCATGCTGCGCAATGCGCCGATCCTTCTCCTCGACGAAGCGACCTCGGCGCTCGATGCAGAAAGCGAGCGGCAGGTCCGGAACGCGCTTGCCCGTCTCACGCAAGGCCGGACAACCGTTGTCATCGCCCACCGACTGTCGACGGTGCTGGATGCGGACCGCATCTATGTTCTCGACCAGGGCCGGCTCGCCGAATGGGGCACACATGGCGAGCTCGTGACGCGTGGCGGGCTCTACGCACGCCTCTACAGACACGATCTGGCAGAGGATACGGGCAACGAGGCGGCGGGCGCAGCGGCGGCCCGCGGATGACGGCCGGACACGAGCGTACGACGCCCGCTTTGCTCGCCTATCGCTTCGCGACAACGGCGCTGGCGCCCGTGGCCCGTCTCGTCCTGCTCGCGCGCGCACGTACCGGCAAGGAGGATATGGCTCGCCTGTCAGAACGTTTTGGCCGCGCGAGCCGCGCGCGGCCGCCCGGCGAGCTCGTCTGGATTCACGGCGCCAGCGTTGGCGAATGCATTTCGGCGTTGCCGCTTATCGACAAGCTTCTCGAGTTTTTCGGCCGCTCGGTGCTGGTGACAAGCGGTACGGTTACCTCGGCGAAGCTCATGCAGCAGCGCTTGCCCGAGCGCGCGCTGCATCAATACGTGCCCATCGACGGGCCTTCGGCAGTCGCAAGATTCCTCGATCACTGGAGGCCCGACGCCGCCCTCTTCGTCGATTCGGAACTATGGCCCAATCTTCTGCTGTCGGCTCGCAAGCAGGGCGTCCGGCTTGCGCTGATCAATGCACGCATGTCGGCGCGCGCGTTCGCCGGTTGGAGGCGCGCCCCCAGAACAGCCCGACGCATTCTGGGTTGCTTCGAGACCTGTCTGGCCCAGGACGAAGCAACCGCCGCGCGTCTTGCGAGCCTGGGCGCGAGCAATGTGCGCGTGTGCGGCAATCTTAAAGCCGACGCTCGCCCCGAGCCTCCGGATCCGGCCAGGCTGGCCGCGCTCGAACATGCGATCGCCGGCCGACCAATTTTGTTGGCGGCCAGCACGCACCCGGGCGAAGATGAAACGATCCTCCCCGCCCATGACGCGCTGCGCGAGCGATACCCTGCCCTACTCACCATCATCGCCCCGCGACACCCAGCGCGAGGAACCGAAATTGCGATGCTTTGCGGCTCCCGCGCGGCGCTGCGGCGCTCGGATGGCTGCCTGCCCCAGGCGGAGACCGCCGTCTATGTGGCCGATACGATCGGAGAGCTTCCGCTGCTATACCGGCTTGCAACTTTTGCTTTTATTGGCGGGAGCCTCGTGCGGCATGGCGGCCAGAATCCACTCGAGGCAGCGCGGCTTGGGCGCGCGGTGATGGCCGGTCCGCACACGGAGAATTTTTCCGACGTGTACGAAGCAATTCTGGCCGCCCAGGGCGCGGGCCGGGTGCGCTCCTGCGCGGATATCGTTGCGAACGCAGATCGCTGGCTTGCCGACTCCGGGGAAGCTCAAGCGGCGGGCGCAGCGGCCGCGAGCGCGGCAGCGGCACTCGGCGGCGCGCTTGAGAAAACACGGATTGTCATCGAGGCCATGCTCGCCCATGCGCCCGCCTGAATTCTGGTCGCATGGGGATATTGCCTCACGGGCGATTTCCGCCACGCTTGCGCCCCTCGGCACTCTCTACGGCGAGTCTGTCGCGTGGAGGCGCCGTCTGCAAAAACCCTGCAGACCGGACGTCGCTGTCATTTGCATCGGCAACCTGACGGTCGGAGGCGCCGGCAAGACGCCGGTTGCGATCGCGATCGCACGAATTCTGCAGGCGGCTTCTGCGCCGGTTTTTTTCTTGACCCGCGGCTATCGGCGCAGATCGGCCGGCGCGCTACGTGTCGATACCAAAATACACGACACACACTTCGTCGGCGACGAAGCGCTGCTGCTGGCGCGCGTGGCGCCTACCATTGTCGCAACGGACCGCGCGGCGGGTGCTCGCCTTGCGCAATCACAAGGCGCGCGTGTCATCGTGATGGATGACGGGCATCAGAATTTCGATATTGCGAAGGATCTTTCGGTCGTCGTGATCGACAGCGACTTCGCTTTCGGCAATGGCAGGATCGTCCCGGCAGGTCCGTTGCGCGAATCTGTCCAGCGGGGTCTTACCCGCGCGGATGCGGTTGTACTCATGGGTCAGGGCAATCCTGCCCTCGCCGGATTTAGCGGAAGAGTCTGTCGCGCAAGCCTGATCGCCGATCGCAGACTCGACGGCCAGCGCGTTGTCGCCTTTGCGGGAATCGGCCGGCCCAGCAAGTTCTTCGATACGTTGAAAGGCGTCGGTGCGAAGGTCGTCGAGTGCCATTCCTTCGGCGATCATCACGTCTATTCACAAGGTGAGATTGCCGAACTCAAGCGACATGCGGCGGCCGCGCTTGCAACACCTATCACCACCGAAAAAGACTTCGTGCGCTTGAATGCCCAGGATCGCGAGGACATCGAGGTGCTTCCTGTGCAAGTGGAGTTCGAAAACCCGACAGTGCTCGAACCTCTGCTCGACTCCCTGTTGGCCAAGATGCGATCCCTGGCATGAGGCAATTGCACGCGCGGATGCGGCACTACGTAGCTATGGCGCGATACGGCGCTGAGGCCGCGCCGTTCTTCGCGATGATCGGCCTTTTTCGGCTGTTTCCGCTCGATATGGCATCCGCGCTTGGCGGCTGGCTCGGCCGGACGATTCTCTATCGCACCCATCTCAGCCGTCGGGCCCGCGCCAATCTCGCAGCGGCCTATCCAGAGATGCCGGAGAAAATGCGCGAAACAACTATCCGCGAGATGTGGGACAATCTTGGCCGCACGATCGCGGAATATCCACATCTTGGGAAGCTCTCGATCAAGGGCGAGCGCCGGCGCATTGCGCTTGAGGGGCTGGATCATGTCGAGCAGGCGGTCGCGAGCGGCAAGGGAATCATCTTCGTCTCGGCGCATTTCGCCAATTGGGAGGTGCTGTCTCTCGCTGCCGCGCAGTACGGGCTCGAAGGCGGCGGTGTCTATCGGCCGGTGAACAATCCCTTCGTTGACCGCTGGATGGTGCGCCAGCGCCAGGCCAACGGGCCTGTGGAACTCATCGCAAAAGGCGCACACGGTACAAGGCGAATTTTCACGCTTCTTCGGGCCGGCAAAGCGATTTTCATGCTCGTCGACCAGAAGACGAACGAGGGTGTCGCCGCGCCATTCTTCGGTCGCGACGCAATGACCACCCCCGCACCCGCCGCATTCGCGCTCAAGCTCGGTGTCGTTCTGCTGCCGGTATCGAACGAACGACTTCACGGCGCGCATTTTCGCATGACGGTGCATCCCGCGATTGCTTATGCGCCGAGCCGCGATCACACCCGCGACGTGCTGGAGCTGACGACCCGCATCAACGAAGAAATCGAAGCCAGCGTGCGGCGGAGCCCCTCGCAATGGCTGTGGATTCATCGCCGCTGGCCGAAACCGGGAGACGTACCGCGTTCGCGGCGTGGAAAGGAGGCTCAGGCTCTTGCGGGCGCGGGCGTGCGCGCCGAGCGCGATGGATCGAGCCTTATCTGAAACCAGTTGAGTCCCCAGTGAAGATGAGGGCCGGTCGCGCGTCCGGTCATGCCCACCTCTCCAATTACCTGCCCGCGCGCGACATTGTCGCCAACCTTCACTGCCTGCCTGCTCTGGTGCAGATAGGATGTGGTCACCCCGTGGCCGTGGTCCAGAATTGTCAGGCCGCCTTCCAGGTAGAAGTCCGGCCCAGCGAGAGCGACACGCGCAGGAGCCGGCGCGGCAATCGGCGTGCCCGCCCGCGCCGCAATATCAACGCCGAAATGCGGCGCCATCGCCTTGCCGTTGAGTATCCTCTGGCTGCCAAATGTGCCGCTCATGATGCCGGCCACCGGCCAATCGAACTTTTCCGAGAACCATTCCATATCGCTGTCGCGCGCATGTGCGACCGTGATCATGGCCACCTCGCGCTTTCGGCGCTCCAGCACCTCCGGCGGCAGCGTTACGAATTTTTCCGGCAGGCCGGTGATCCGCTGAATTTCATACTGACGAGCGACAGGCTCAACGATTCGCGTCTCGCGCGTTTCGTCGGTGAAGCGTGCGGCGATCACGCAGGGCTTTTTCTGATCGTAGGCGAAGCCGAAGGCGAAATCGCCGGCAGGCGAGACGTGAAGCATCGTGCCGTCGATCGCAATACGGGAGCCAGCGTCGACTTTGCCGAGAACGAGGCTGCCTTGCTCGAACGAACCAGTCAGCGCAAGGCGGGAGGCCGCGGCAAACGCGGCGCGCGGACAGGCGGCCAATGCAGCCGACGCAGCGAGAAACGCACGCCGCGCGATCATCCCGGTGTTAAGCCGCGATCCTGGAAGCGTTTGAGCGCGCTCGCGGGGCTTGCGTACGCTTCCTGCAGATCGACGCTCCAATAGCGTAACGCCTCGATCGGAATTCGATCGCCCGTCACCGCGCACAGGACGAATGAGCCCGGCTTGATGATCCGGTACTCACCGTCGAGATACTCGACTTCGGCAACCCCGTCCGGCCGAAAATCCCGTTCCATCTGGTTCATACCCGAAACTTTACGCCGATCTGCGTCTCGAAAACAAATTGCCTGGAGCAACACTTCCCGCTGCTCAAAATAAATCAGCTTGGCCCGTCTTGCGGTGCGGCGCGCTTGAGCGTGCTGCAGGACCCTGGGCCTTTGCATGAATTATTGAATCTGCAAAGGTGAGCGAGAGTGCTTCACCGGCCACGACCGCGGCAGCGCGCCGCCGGATGGCTCCATCCGCACCGCGGACCAGTGCAAAGCCGCGTTCGAGCACGGAGCGGTGGCTCACGCTGTCGAGAAGCCGCGCCGATGATTCGAGCCTGTCGCGCCGCGCCCGCAGAGCGAGGCTTTGACAGCGGACAAGCCGGTGTGCGAGCGCACGTACGCGCTCGGCTCCGGCCTCGATTCGATTCGTGACTCCGCGCGGTCGGAGCAATACGGCTGCCTCGATCAGGAGCCGGCGATGCTCCCGGAGATTTTGATTGAGAGCGCTTCCGAGCCTTTCCGCGGCGAGGTCGAAACGCTGCCGCGCCGGTGCGAAAAGCTGGTCGACCCGCGGCAGAATGCGAACCGTTGTCTGCAATTGCCTCCGCCGGTCGTCCAGTCCGCGTGTGAAGCATCTGAGATTGCGCCTCTCCAGATCGAGCGTCTGGGCAAGAAGCTCGGTGCGCACGGGCACTGCCATCTCGGCGGCCGCACTCGGCGTAGGAGCGCGGCGGTCGGCAGCCAGGTCGATGAGCGTGGTGTCTGTTTCGTGTCCGACAGCCGATATCAGCGCGATCGCGCTCTCTGCCGCCGCCCGCACCACGATTTCCTCATTGAACGCCATGAGGTCCTCGATGGAGCCGCCGCCACGCGCGACAATCAAAAGATCGGGCCTCGGAACGACGCCACCGGGCGCGAGTGCATTGAAGCCGTGAATCGCCGCAGCCACTTCAGCGGCCGCGCGGTCGCCCTGCACGGCGACGGGCCACAAAAGCACGCGACTCGGAAAACGGGCGTCGAGACGGTGCATGACGTCGCGAATCACGGCGCCGGTCGGCGAGGTTATGACCCCGATTATTACGGGCAGGAACGGAAGATTCTTCTTTCGCTCCTCGGCAAACAGACCCTCCGCGGCCAGCCGCTTCTTTCGCTCCTCGATCATCGCCATCAAGGCGCCGAGCCCGGCGAGTTCCATCTGCTCGACGATCAGCTGGTAGCGAGACGAGCCTGCGTAAGTTGAAACCCGCCCGGTGCAAACGACTTCCAGCCCCTGCTCCGGCCTCAACTTCAGGGTCTGCGCCGTCCCGCGCCAGACGACCGCATTGAGCACCGCCTTGTCGTCCTTGAGGTCGAAATACACATGTCCCGACGAATGGAATTTGAGGCCGCTGATCTCGCCCCGCACGCGCACGAACGGAAACGCGCCCTCAACCGTCCGCTTGAGTGCGGCCGCGATCTCACTGACGCTGAATTCGGGCAGATTTGCCCTGCGCTCCGGTTCCGACATGAATCGGAATGATATAGGAAATGCGGCCAGGATTGAATTGGCGGAGTGCCGTGAAGTTTCTTCTCATTGGTTCGGGCGGGCGCGAACATGCGCTGGCATGGGCGTTGGCGGCGAGTCCAATTGTCTCGAAGCTCTATTGCGCGCCGGGAAATGCGGGCATCGCAGAGGTGGCAGAATGCGTGCCGATTCCCGTCAACGATCTCGACGGTTTGGTCGCATTCGCCAAGACAAAGGGGATCAACTTCGTCGTCATCGGGCCCGAGGCGCCGCTGGTCGCCGGACTTTGGGACCGGCTCGAATCTGCCGGCATTAAGGCACTGGGTCCGAGCGCGAGAGGGGCGATGCTCGAGGGCTCGAAGGGTTTTCTGAAAGAACTCTGTCGCGAACACGCTATTCCGACCGCCGCGTTCGCGGGATTTCAGCAGCGAGACGCCGCCCTCGCTTACGCCGCCGGTCGGCCCCATCCGTTGGTCATCAAAGCGGACGGCCTGGCGCAAGGCAAAGGTGTCATCATCGCGGAGACAGGCGCTGAATCATCCGCGGCAATTTCCGAGCTTTGGTCGAATTACGGCCCAGGGCTCGTCATCGAGGAATTTCTCGAAGGCGAGGAGGCGAGCCTCTTCGTTCTGACGGACGGCGAGCACATCATCGCGCTCGCGGGGGCCGAGGACCATAAGCGCGCCTTCGACGGCGACAGGGGTCCCAACACCGGCGGGATGGGAGCGGTCAGCCCGTCGTCGTTGCTGGCGCCACAGGTCATCGAGAAAGCATTGTCGCGGATCGTCAAGCCGACGATCACGGCGATGGCGGCGCGCGGCACGCCCTATATGGGCGTTCTCTATGCGGGATTGATGATCAGAGACGAAGAGCCCAGTCTGGTTGAATACAATTGCAGATTTGGCGATCCCGAATGCCAGGTATTGATGATGCGCCTCAAATCGGACCTTGCGACCGCGCTCCTCGCGGCGCGTGACGGCGAAATCGCTCACCTCGATTTGCGTTGGGAAGACGATGTGGCGCTCGCGGTGGTGATGGC
This sequence comes from Rhizomicrobium sp., assembly GCA_035567755.1. Classification (GTDB taxonomy): domain Bacteria; phylum Pseudomonadota; class Alphaproteobacteria; order Micropepsales; family Micropepsaceae; genus Rhizomicrobium. The sequence continues at coordinate 67,440 of DATMPH010000007.1, read as the reverse complement.
CGCGCGTGGATATCCCGGCAATTACTCAAAGGGTTCAGAAATCCGTGGCGTGGAGGATGCCGCGAAAATTAAAGGCGTGCAGATATTTCATGCAGCCACGGAAAAGCGCGACGGAAAACTTTTTGCAGCTGGCGGGCGGGTCCTGAATGTCGCCGCCCTGGGGAGCAATGTGGGGGAAGCGCGAAGCCGCGCTTATGAAGCCGTGCATCGCATCGACTGGCCGAAGGGATTTTGCCGCAGCGACATCGGAACGCGGGCGCTGGCGAGGAAAGCGCGATGAAAGCAGTAGATGACCGCCAGGAGAGATTTTCCGGCACCAAGGAAGTGGCCGAGGCGTATCGCTTCGACGAGAATAAACTTGCGCAGTATCTCTCCTCGCGCATCGAGGGTTTCGCGACGCCGATGCGCGTACGCCAGTTCAAGGGTGGACAGTCCAATCCCACCTACCAGCTTGTCACGCCGAATCGCACCTATGTTCTGCGGCGAAAGCCGCCAGGAAAATTGCTGCCGTCCGCGCATGCCGTCGAACGCGAATATCGCATCATTGCCGCGCTTCACCCGACCGGCTTTCCGGTCGCCAGACCCTATGTGCTCTGCGAGGACGACGCGGTCATCGGCACACCTTTCTACGTGATGGAGTACGTTGAGGGACGCGTCTTCTGGGGCCCGCTGCTGCCCGGCATGGCACCGGAACAACGCTCTTCGATCTACGACGCCATGAACGCGACGCTCGCGCGACTGCACATGCTCGATTACGAAAAACTCGGCCTGGCCGACTTTGGAAAGCCCGGGAATTATATCGCCCGCCAGATTGCGCGCTGGACCAAGCAGTATGTTGCCTCGCAAACAGAATCCATAGCCGAAATGGAGAAGCTCGTAGACTGGCTGACCGAACACCTCCCGCTAGAAGAACGCAGCTGCATCGTTCACGGTGATTTTCGTCTCGACAACATGATCCTGCATCCTGACCGACCCGAAATTCTGGCCGTGCTTGATTGGGAGCTGTCGACCATCGGCGATCCGCTCGCCGATTTCACCTACCACCTGATGCAATGGCAGATGCCGCCCGACATTGCGACGAGCGGCACAAGCAGTCTCCTGAACGTCGATCTGGTGAGCCTGGGCATTCCAGCGATGGATGCCTATGTGGAGATGTATTGCCGGCGAACGGGCCGCAAAACCACGCCAAACATGAATTATTACGCTGCCTACAATTTCTTCCGGCTGGCCGCGATCCTTCAGGGCATTGTGGGTCGGGTTCGTGACGGAACCGCCGCGAACGAGAATGCCGCACAGAACGCGGCGGGAGTCCGCCCGCTCGCCCAACGCGGCTGGCATTTCGCGAAGCTTGCGGGCGCGACGGACTGACCAACCCACAACCCGATTACAGCAACCGTCAGCGCGCCAGGCGCGAATCGAGCGCCGCGCTCATCTCCCTGATGGCTCTGCCGATGTGCGGGTCCTTCTGCGAATTGTCGTAGTAGAGCTTCATCGAGCCCCTGAGGGGGGACGGCAAGTCAAAAGTTCGCGCCAGAAAAATGTCGACAAAAAAGAAGAACGGCGCCAGGGCGCAATCGGCAAGGCTCAGTCTTTCGCCGACGGCGTAATCGGGACCCTCGACGTAATTCGTCATCGTGCCAAGCACGGCCTCGAGATCGCCAAAGGTCGATCTGATATGCGCCGTGTTGCGCATCTTGGGATCGATCTGAATGAGCAGTTGCTGGAACAGCGGGGCCAGATAGACATCGCCCATCCGCGATAGCAGACGGGTCCTCGCCCGCGCCTCTGGATCGATCGGTCGAAGCGTCGGCGTTGGAAATGCGTCTTCGAGATATTCGCAAATGGTCTCGGATTCCGGAATGATCGCACCGTCATGATCGAGGCACGGGATCCTGCCCAGGGGATTGATGGCCAGAAACTCCGCCGATTTCAGGCTGCCTCCCGCAGGTGGCAGGAATTCGATTTTCAAGCCCTTCGCGGCGGCCAGGATGCGCACGCGCGCTGCATACGGCGACAGGTCGGCTTGATACAGCTTGAGCATAGTCACTCCGGAGCGGAATGCGAACGGCGCGAGTCGTCTATGGTATTCCGACTCTTTGTGTCACGCGTGTGATCTCTGTGCGACGACGCCCGACATGTACTTGCCGTATTCCAGGCGGGCAATGGTGCGGTTGTGGACTTCGTCGGGTCCGTCGGCGAGCCTGAGTGTGCGCAGACTCGCATACATGCGAGCGAGGCCTGAATCGCTCGTGACGCCCGCGCCCCCCCACGCCTGGATCGCGTCGTCGACGATCTTGAGCGCCATTCGCGGCGCCGCGACCTTGATCATGGCGATTTCCGTGCGTGCCACCTTGTTGCCTGCCTTGTCCATCAGGTCTGCCGCCTTGAGCGTCAGAAGGCGGCACATGTCGATGTTGATCCGTGCTTCGGCAACGCGCTGCTCCCACACCGAATGCTCTGCAATCTTCTTTCCGAAAGCTTCGCGCGACAGCAGCCGGCGGACCATCTGCTCAAGCGCGCGTTCGGCTACGCCGATCGTCCGCATGCAATGGTGGATACGTCCGGGGCCGAGGCGACCCTGGGCAATCTCGAATCCGCGCCCTTCGCCGAGAATCATGTTGTCGACGGGCACCTTCACGTTCTCGAAAAGCACCTGGCCGTGCCCGTGCGGCGCGTCGTCGAAACCGAATACGGGCAGCATACGCTCGACCGTCACGCCGGGCGCATCCATCGGTACGAGAACCTGCGATTGTTGCCGGTACTTGTCCGATTCCGGATCCGTCTTCCCCATCACGATCATGATCTTGCATCGCGGGTCGCCCACTCCCGACGACCACCATTTGCGGCCATTGATGACGTATTGATCGCCCCGGCGCTCGATCCGCGTTGCGATGTTGGTAGCGTCCGACGAGGCGACGGCCGGTTCCGTCATGATGAAGGCCGAGCGGATTTCGCCTTCGAGCAACGGCTTCAGCCATTTCTCCTGCTGGGCGGGGCTGCCGTAACGCTCCAGCACTTCCATGTTTCCGGTGTCCGGCGCGGAGCAATTGAACACTTCGGAAGCAAAGCCCACCCGTCCCATCATTTCCGCAAGCGGCGCATATTCCAGGTTGCTGAGTCCTGCGCCCCGCTCGCTATCGGGCAAAAACATGTTCCACAATCCCTGCCGCTTCGCCTTCGCTTTCAGCTCCTCGACGACCGGCACGACGATCCAGCGGTTGCCGTTCCGCGTCGCCTCCTCCATCTGCGCCGCGTAGGTTTCCTCCGCCGGACAGATGTGCCGGTCCATGAACTCGCCAACGCGCGCCATCCATTCCTTCTGACGCGGTGAATAATCGAAATTCATGAGCACCTCTCCCGACGTGAGACTGCGCTGGGACATGAGCGCGCGGAAATGAATTTAGCTCGCGTCTGCTTCCGCAACCAGCGGCGACTTCCTTCAGGCTCGCCTTTGGCGAAACCGGTTCCGTTTGACAGATTGATCTTGGCGCGGCAAGCAACAATCGTGCTGATGTGGACCGGAATTGCCCTCATTGTCTGCGGTCTGGCCTGCTTCGCCATCGACCGGCGCGCGGCGCATGCGTTCCATGCCGCTGTCGGACGGCCGCTTGAGCGCGTTCTGCACACGGCCACCGATTGGGCGAAAGGTTCGCATTGGATGGTCGCCGCCACAATCACATTCGTTGCGGTGCGTCTCGTAGAGTGGAGGTCTGGACCAGGCCCGCTGCTCAACCTGGCGGCCGACACAAGTCTTGCCTTTCTTGCCAGCCTTGCGCTCGCGAGTCTCGTTCTGCACACCACCAAGATCATGCTCGGACGGCGGCGCCCACGCGATGAGCTGGAGCTGGATCTATATGGCTTTCGCCCGTTTGCCTTCGATTTGCGCAGCGATTCATTTCCGTCCGGCCACGCGCTGACGATATTCTGCGTCGCCGTCGTCCTCTCTGCGGCGGTTCCACATCTGACCATTCTCTGGTTCGCAATCGCGATTTTTCTTGCGTTGACACGCGCCCTGCTAAATTCGCATTTCCTGAGCGATGTCCTGGTTGGGGCGGGAACTGCGCTGATCACGACGCGGGAGGTCCTCATCTATTTCTTCCCCTCTCTCGTCCGTCCCTGGTTCTGAACAAGGCGGCCAATGCTTCCTCTCGCCGCCGATCCTCACGCCTGGGCAAGCCTCGCGACGTTGACCGCGCTCGAGATCGTGCTCGGCGTCGACAACATCATTTTCCTGTCGATCGCCATCGCCCCCCTCTCGCCGGTTCGCCGGACTTCCGCGCGCCGCATTGGCCTTTCGCTGGCGCTTGTCATGCGCATCGCGCTGCTCACGGGAATCGTCTGGATCGTCTCGCTGTCAAAGCCCGTGGTGACTGTGTGGGGCCTTGGACTTTCATGGCGCGATCTGATCTTCGCCGCTGGCGGCCTTTTCCTTCTCACCAAAGGCACGCGCGAAATTCATGGTCTCGTCGAGGGCGAAGACGCGGCCACGCGCCGTGCGGCCGCTTCGTTCCTGGCCGTGATCGTTCAGATCGCTCTCTTCGATCTCGTCTTCTCAATCGATTCCGTCGTGACAGCCGTGGGCATGGCGGAACATCTGTCCATCATGATCGGCGCAGTGATACTCGCCATGCTGGTGATGCTCGCGGCGTCCGGACCCGCCTCGGACTTCGTCAATCGGCACCCGACTGTGAAAATGTTGGCGCTCAGTTTTCTCCTGCTGATCGGGACCGCGCTCATCGCCGATGCGGCGCATTTCCATATCCCCCGTGGCTACCTTTATTTCGCGGTCGCGTTCTCGGCGCTCGTCGAAGCGCTCAATCAATACGCCGCGCGGCGAAGGCGGTCGGGCTGAGGGCCCGGTTTACGCCGCGCGTTGCCGCTCGAGGAACCGGCGCTCGCCGTCGACACAGGTTCCAAAAGATGGACGCGTATGCATTTCCGCAACGTAGCGGGACAGATTCGGCCAGCATTTCGAATCGATCGTCTCGCCGGCATGGTCATAATTGACGAACATGCTCGCCACTGCGATATCGGCGATTGAAAATTCGCCGCCGACCAGAAACCGGCGTGCGCCAATCATCTTGTTAAGATAGTCAAAAATGGGCGGCAGCTTGTCCCGGATCGTTCCGGTCACGACCGTCTCGTCACACTCTCCGCCGATCAGTTTCTTGACCACGCGCTCGAAAAAGAGTCCGAGGCCGATGCTCTGGGCGACCAGCGAGTCTGCATATTCCTCGAACCATAGCGCCTGCGCACGCTCGAACGGTTCCGCAGGATAGAGCGCGGGCGTGGGCCATTTGTGGTTGACGTAGTCGCAGATCACCGAGGAATCGGGGAGCGTATTTGGCTCCGGCCTGTCGGTATCGCGCAGGACTGGAATGCGCTTCAGCGGACTGATGTCGGAGAATTCCGGCGGCTGCGAGAACGGATTGACGTACTCGATTTTGTAGTCGAGTCCCTTCTCCGCCAGCAGTACGCGCACCTTGCGCACAAAGGGTGAAAGCGAAGCGCCGTAAACGATCAATGCCATTTTCGTCTCCCCGATTGCGGTCCCGGAACGGGCCGACAGATTGTCAAACTTGACGCCGGAGTCTCAAGCGAAGTTTTCGAGACCACGGCCAACGTCACAAGTCAGGCACGCCGCGCCTGGAAAAAGCTTTTGAGCAAGCCCGCGGATTCTTCGGCCTGCTCGCCCCACTCTATCGACGGGCGATGATGACAGGTGGGCTGCTCGAAAAAGCGCGGGCCGTGGAGTACGGCCCCGCCCTTGGGGTCGGCTGCTGCGAAGATAAGCTTCTCCACGCGGGCGAGGCTCGCCGCGCCGGCGCACATGGCGCAGGGTTCGAGTGTTACGAACAGGGCCGTGCCGCTCAGACGCTCATTGCCGAGCTTCAGCGCCGCTTCGCGCAGCACGAGCATTTCCGCATGCGCGGTGGGGTCGCGCCGCTCGACAATGCGGTTGCCGTTGCGCGCCAACACCTGCCCATCCGCCGCCGTGAGCACGGCGCCGATCGGAACTTCGCCGCGCTTCGCAGCTGCGCGCGCCTCTGCGAGCGCCAGCGCCATATGATCGATTTCGCTCATGGCAGTGCGTGTGATACTGCCTCCCCATCGCCCAACCTCGCCAATAAAGGCATCCGCTCGTGTCCGACGCCAGCCCCGGTGGCGACCGCATCGCCAAGGTGATCGCCCGGGCGGGTATCTGCTCGCGCCGCGAGGCGGAAAAACTCATCGCGGACGGGCGCGTCGCGCTTGATGGCGAGACCGTGACGACGCCGGCCAAACGCGTGGGTGAACGCCAGATTGTATCCGTCGACGGCAAGCCGCTGAACGAGCCCGAGCGCACACGTCTTTGGCGCTATCACAAGCCGGTGGGACTGGTCACCACGCACCGCGATCCCGAAGGCCGGCCGACGGTTTTTCAGGCGTTGCCGAAGAGCATGCCCCGCGTGATGTCGGTCGGCCGCCTCGACGTCAATTCGGAAGGCCTTTTGCTCCTGACCAATGATGGCGCGCTAGCGCGAAAGCTCGAACTGCCTGCAGCGGGCTGGACACGTCAGTACCGCGTGCGGCTCTTCGGCAAGGTGTCGCAGAACGATCTCGACCATCTCGCGCAAGGAATCACGATCGAAGGCATCAGATATGGCCCCGTAATCGCCGACCTGGAGCGGAGCAAGGGCATGTATTCCTGGGCGAGCGTCGGCATCAAGGAAGGCAAAAACCGCGAAGTGAAGCGTCTGATGGAGCATCTCGGCCTGAAGGTCGCCCGCCTCATTCGCATCCGCTTCGGCCCCTTCCACCTCGGCCACCTCGAATCCGGTACAGTCGACGAGATCCCATCCAAGATCTGGAAAACTGCAATCGAAAACGACGCCCCGAAATGAACATCTGCCCGTGCGAGAAGAAAGATATTTAGCGCAGCGGTCGCAGAGGATGCGCAGAGGACGCGGGAAAAAAGATTGCGCGCCGAGGCGCGCGATTCTTACCCCGCGTCCTCTGCGCTGAGATCTTCTAAACGTGCTGGCCGCCGTTGATGTGCAGTTCGGCGCCGGTGACGTAGCTCGATTGCTCCGTACAAAGATAATAAATCGCATTGGCGACTTCCTCGGGCGCACCAAGCCGTCGCAGCGGAATGGATTCGACGATTTTCTCCGTTCCTGGCGAGAGTATCGCCGTGTCGATCTCACCCGGTGCGATCGCGTTTACCCGAACGCCGAGCGGGCCGAAATCGCCGGCCATCTCGCGGGTCAATGCGGCAAGCGCCGCCTTGGACGTCGCATAGGCCGCGCCTGCAAACGGATGGACACGGCCTCCCGCGATCGAGGTCACGTTGACGATTGCACCTTTCGCAGACGTCAGCTCCTCGATCAGGCCGCTGGCGAGCCAGATGGTCGCGAAGAGATTGACCTCGAACACCTGGCGCCAGACGTCTTTGCCGCTTGCGAGCACGCCGAGCCGGCTGTCATTCGGTCCCTTGGGCGAAATGCCCGCATTGTTCACGAGCGCGTGGAGCTTGCCATCGTCCAGGCGCTCGCGCATTTCGCGCACGGCGCGCAACGTGTCGCCGGCGTCGGCGAGATCGACCTGGATGTGATCCTCCGGGCCTGCGGCCCACGGACAGTTCTCAGGAAAGGCGTGGCGCGAACAGGTGATCACCCTCCAGCCCGCGCTGGCGAAACGTTTCACGGTCGCATGCCCGATGCCGCGGCTCGCACCCGTGAGGATCAGCGTGCGGCGCTGTTCGTCGCCAGTTTGCGCGCGTGTGGCGGTCATCGGCCCGACTGTAGCAACTCGCTGCTGCTCTTGCGAACGTCGCGACTTACGACCGTGCGAGCGGCGGAGGTTTCTCCACGCCGGCCGGGTCCTGATGGATGATCACTTCCGCATCGGGATAGGCCGCAAGGATCTCCGCCTCCACGGCGTCGCTCACCTCGTGCGCCCGCGTAAGGCTGATGGCCGGATCGAGCTCGATATGCAGCTGCACGAATTTCGAGATGCCTGCAGCGCGCGTGCGGAGATCGTGGAGGTTGCGGACATCGCGGTGACCGAGGACGATCGCCTTGATCCGGTCGCGTTCAGCCTCGGGCAATTCGCGATCCATGAGCTGATCGTAGCTCTGCCGAACGACGTGCCAGGCGCTCGCCGTCAGCACCACGGCAACGCCCAATCCGACAATTGGATCGGCGATCAAGATGCCGAAGCGGGTTGCCAGCGTGATACCCACGATCACGCCGATATTCGTCAGCAGATCGCCCAGATAGTGCAGACGGTCGGCCTGGATGGCGAGAGACCCCGAGCGCGCAACCGCGACGCGCTGATAGAGGACGAGCCCAAGCACGGCGAGCACAGAGAACGCCATGACAACGATCCCGATTGTGGCGTGCCCGACCGCATGTGGCGAAACGATCCGGCCGATTGATTCGACCACCAGAAATGTGGCCGAGCCCGCGATGAACGCCCCTTGCGCCAGCCCAGCCAGGGGCTCGGCTTTTCCGTGGCCGAACCGGTGTTCGCGATCCGCGGGCGTAAGCGACTGGTTGATCGCAAGCAGGTTGATCGAGGACGCAAACAGGTCGAGCGCCGAATCGGCGAGCGCCGCCATCATCGCGACCGAATCCGTGATCACGTAGGCTGTTGCCTTAAGGCCAACCAGCAGGGCGGATATTGCGACTGCGGCTAAGGCCGCGCGCTGCATGATTCGCGATTTCTCGCTTCGGCCCCAGATTGGTGAAGCAACAGTCACGGATATAGCCGCTCGGTTCGCCACGGCCGACCAGGCGTCTCCCGGCGATAGAGAAGCCTGTCATGCAGCCGGAATGGCCGGTCGCGCCAGAACTCAACCTCCAGCGGAGTCACGCGAAACCCCGACCAGAAAGGCGGACGCGGGACCCTGGTCAGCGCAAATTTGGCGGCATATCTGGCGATTTCGCGCTCGAACGCGAAGCGCCCTTCCATCGGGCGCGACTGCGCGGAAGCCCACGCACCGATCTGGCTGTCCTTGGGTCTTGTCGCGAAATAAGCGTCGGCTTCGGCCGCGCTGACCTGGCCCGCGGGACCTCGCACACGCACCTGTCGCCGCAGCGACTTCCAATGAAAGCACAGTGCGGCGTGAGTTTCCGACGCGAGTTCCCGGCCCTTCGCGCTCTCAAGATTCGTATAGAACACGAAACCATCTGCATCGGCGCCTTTCAGCAACACCATGCGCACGTTCGGCCGCCCCTCGCCGTCAACACTGGCGAGCGTCATCGCCTCGGGATCATGAAGCTCGTTTTTGACTGCCTCGGCGAACCAGCCCTTGAAATGCGTCATGGGGTCGGGCTGCGTGGCGATGCCGCCATCATCCAGGGGACCGCCGATGTCGCTCATATGCCGCCGCATAGCACCTTCGTCCGGGCGCCGAAAGCCGAGTCACCTTCGCGCAGCCGGCTTTTCCTTACTATATTGAACCAGACCCCGACTCGGCGACGCGGCAACGAAACGCGCGAGTGGGTCTGTGAGCGATCAAGCAAAGTGCGGCCAACAAAAATATGCGCGACCCCTACGAAGTTCTTGGTGTTTCAAAAACGGCAAGCGAGGCCGAGATCAAAAAGGCCTTTCGCACCCTGGCGAAGAAACATCATCCCGATACGCGTGGAGGGGACAGCACTGCAAAGAAGAAATTTCAGGAAATCAGCGCCGCTTACGACATTCTGGGAGACAAGGAGAAGCGGACGAAATTCGACCAGGGCATGATCGACGCCAGCGGAAATCCGCGCGGATTCGAGCCCGGCGCTCAGGGCTTTCGCGGCAGCCCTTTCGGGCGCAATGAAGGTCCCGGCGATTTTCACTTCGCATGGCAGGACGCGGACGCAGCGGACGGCGGATTTCAGCCCGAGGATATCCTGGCCGACATTCTCGGCGGAGGAGGAAGGCGAAGGCGGCAGGCGCGAAAAGGCGAAGATTTTTCATTCGCGCTCACCATTGGCTTTGAGGAAGCCGCGCGCGGCGGCACAAGACGGATCGTGTTGCCGGACGGGCGGGAAGTGGACGTGCGTATTCCGGTCGGTGTGCGCGATGGCCAGCAGATCCGCCTGAAAGGACAAGGCGGGCCCGGGCGCGAGAACGCACCCGCCGGCGACATCCTGCTCACGCTCGCGGTCGCCGCCCATCCCTTCCTGACCCGGGAAGGCAACGATCTCAGGATGGATCTGCCCGTCACACTTGGAGAAGCCGTGCTGGGCGGCAAAGTCAACGTGCCCACGCTGACGGGTCCGGTGACGCTCACCATTCCGGCTGGATCGAACAGTGGCTCTTCGCTTCGACTCAAGGGCAAGGGAGTTCCGGCCCGTGGCGGCCAGCCGGCCGGCGATTTCTATCTGCGCCTGGTTGTGACGCTTCCCGACAAGCCCGACGCCGGCCTCAGGGAGTTCGCCGGGACCTGGCAACCCGATTTCGATCCGCGCGCGAAACTTCGGTGACGGTCTCCTTGCTTTCTCCACCGATCCGCCCTAGCGGGACGGGACAGGGTATTCGAGCGCGCTCCATCTTCCTCCCCCATCGTGGGGGAGGTGCCGAGCGAAGCGAGGCGAAGGGGGGCGTGGCGCGCGCCGCGCGCGGACTCGCCCCCCCGGTTTTCTCCGCTTCGCTGAGTTTATCCTCCGGCCGCGCTTTGCGCGGACCGGGGGGCAAACCACCTCCCCACGATGGGGGAGGAAAACCGAACGCAGATTTTCGGCACGAGCGTGCACATTGAGAGGGCATAAATGACGTCAGGCAAGCTCATGCATGGCAAGCGCGGGCTGATCATGGGCGTCGCGAATGAGCGCTCGATTGCATGGGGCATTGCGCAGATTCTGCATGCCCATGGCGCCGAGCTTGCCTTTACCTATCAGGGCGACACGTTTCGCAAGCGCGTGACGCCGCTCGTGGAGCCGTTGCAGCCCGCAGCGTTGATCGATTGCGACGTGACGGAACAGGGCTCGCTCGACGCGGCCTTTGCCCGGCTTCAGGAAAAGTGGACCTCTCTGGATTTCCTCGTCCACGCCATCGCATTTTCCGACAAGGAGCAACTCAAAGGCCGATATATCGACACCACTGCAGAAAATTTCGCCGCCACGATGAACGTCTCATGCTTCTCGTTCACGGCCGCATCGCAACGCGCCGAAAAGATGATGCCGAGCGGAGGCAGCCTGCTCACCCTTACCTATTACGGCGCGGAAAAGGTGATGCCGCACTACAACGTCATGGGCGTAGCCAAGGCGGCACTCGAAGCCAGTGTTCGCTACATGGCCGAGGATCTTGGCAAGCGTGCAATTCGCGTCAATGCGGTTTCGGCCGGACCGATCAAGACCCTCGCCGCGTCGGGCATCGGCGATTTCCGCTACATTCTGAAGTGGAATGAGTTGAACGCGCCATTGCGCCGCACGGTCACAACCGAAGAGGTCGGCAACACTGCGCTCTTCCTGCTCTCCGATCTTGGGCGCGCGGTCACCGGAGAAATCCTGCATGTGGATTGCGGTTATCACATCGTGGGCATGAAGGCCGAGGACGCCCCCGATATCGCCGTCGCCGTCCGACCGAACAGCGCGGGGCCGGCGCGAGAGCGGGACGGGTGAGCTACAATACTTTTGGCCACGTCTTCCGGGTGACTACGTTCGGCGAGAGTCACGGGCCGGCACTTGGCTGCGTCGTCGACGGATGTCCGCCGGGAATCCCCTTGAAGGAATCGGACATTCAGAAAGATCTCGATCGGCGGCGTCCCGGCCAGTCGAAATATGTGAGCCAGCGCAAAGAACCCGATCGCGTGCAGATTTTATCTGGCGTCTTCCAGGACGAGCGCATGGAAGCGCAACTCACGACCGGCACGCCGATCGCGCTCATGATCGAGAATCTCGATGCGCGGCCCAGGGACTATTCCGATATTCGCGACAAGTTTCGGCCGGGCCACGCCGACTACACTTACTGGGCGAAATACGAAGTAAGAGATTATCGCGGCGGCGGGAGGCAATCGGCGCGGGAGACGGCGGCCCGCGTTGCGGCGGGGGCCATTGCGCGCAACTTGCTCGATTCAGTTTACCCGGGCGTGCATATCCGCGGTGCACTCGTGCAAATGGGTCCGCACCACATCGCGCGCGAGCGCTGGGATTGGGACGAGGTCGCGCGCAATCCCTTCTTTTGCCCCGATGCCGGCGCCATCGCGGGCTGGGCTGCCTATCTCGAAACGCTGCGCAAGAGCGGCTTGTCCTGTGGCGCGGTGGTCGAGGTGGTGGCCGAGGGAATTCCCGCCGGGCTCGGTGCTCCGATATACGCCAAGCTCGACGCGGACATTGCCGCCGCACTAATGAGCATCAATGCGGTCAAAGGCGTGGAGATCGGCGACGGATTCGCGTCGGCCCTGCTGTCCGGCGAAAACAATTCGGACGAGATGCGCAAGGGATCGGACGGCAGTCCCGCGTTTCTTTCCAATCACGCGGGCGGCATTCTTGGCGGAATATCGAGCGGGCAACCGATCGTCGCCCGATTTGCCGTCAAGCCAACCTCGTCAATTCTCAAACCCATGCGAACCATCGACATCGCCGGGAATGAAACTGAAATCGTGACCAAGGGCCGTCACGATCCGTGCGTCGGCATACGCGCGGTGCCCGTGGGAGAAGCGATGCTTGCCTGCACGCTTGCAGACCATGCGCTCCTTCACCGCGCCCAGACGGGTGCGCCTTGAGCCGCCATCACCGCCATTTGGGAAGCTCGGATTCGATATTGGCCCCGATCGACATTTGTGGTTCCGATGGCGGTCCGACATGTTCTTTCTTCTCGCGTGCGGCGACGCAGTTTTGGGCTTCACGGCCAAGCGTGGGAAAGCCGTCCGAACGCGCCCACACCGAAAGCAGGCATTCGTCGAAATAGGGATATCTGTCGGTCTGGCCACAGCCAAACGACGTCCGGTCCCCGCGCGCGGCGGTCAGGATCAGCCGGTTGGCGCTGGCCAGGGCAGGTACGAAGATACCGGAGAAACACGCGGAGACGACGACCACGGTGGGTCTGCCCGAACAAGAGTTGCTGAGCATCCTGGCGAGCTGGTTGGGCTGCAGGACGGAATCGCCCAGTACAACTCCGTCCGGCGATCCGTGCGACGAGAAATAGAGCAGGCAGCCGCCGCGTGCGCGATTCGACAAATCCCAGAGCGCGTTTCCGATTGCTTGCGCATTAACCGGCCCATCGGATGCGCCCGGCCTGACCGAGAACTCCACCACATTCTCGCGCGCAAATCCGAGCGCAATCAGATCGCGCGTCACGTCGCGGCGCGCATTGTCGAAGATCTCGCTTGGACTTCCGTTATGGGCGTGCCAATCGCCCGCGACGACAATCGCGGCCCAATCGGAGAAACCACCCTGGGCCAGAACGGGCTGCGCAAGCAGTGCTAACAGAATGACAAGCGCAGCGGAGAACACATTTCCTCCCCCGCGCGCGGTTTTCCTCCCCCAACGTGGGGGGAGGAAAATGCAGCGTGTGCTCGCGTTCAACTTCGTTTCCTGCGTTGCGGTTTCGGCGCTGCTTTCTTTTCGAAGACCCAAATCTTCGTCAAATACGCGATGTCGGTGTCGATCAGCTTCAATCCTGCCGCGCCAAACAGGGCACCGAGGTCGCTACGTGCGAAGCTCTCGTAGTATGGCTCGTGCAGAAGAGTCGGGAATGCGTCGATCAGTCCGTCGCAGTCAGAGATGTCTCCGTACTGGATCGTGTCGGCCAAAACGAAAATACCGCCTGGTTTCAGCACGCGCGCAATCTCGCGCGCCACTCGGATTCGAACCCGCGGCGGCAGCTCATGAAACACGAAGATGCTGACGGCGGCATCCACACTCGCATCATCCAACGGGACATCTTCGGCGGATGCGGCGAGGAATTTCACGCTGCGATGTTTCGAAAGCGCACGGCGCGCCCGTTCAAGATAGGGTTCCGACAAATCGAGTGCGACCACCTTCAACCGCGGCTGCGCCCGTTTCACGAATGACAGAAATTCCCCCGTCCCCGCGCCGATGTCCAGCAGCGTCATTCGACTTGGATCGCGGCCCTCGATAAACCTTGCAATCGGCACATAGGCACGCCGCCGCATCGCATCGGCGGTGCCGGCGAACAGCGCCTCCACCTGAAAATCGTAGAGCCGCGCCGAATCGTCGCTCAAATATCCGTCCGTCTGGAAGTGAAAATTCTGGCGGTAATAGCGCGGCAGATGATCGGCGTCCGCATCGACTTCATCATGGCCGCAGCGACGGCGTCGCTCGGCGACGCGGGGAATATCTGCGAGATAAAGGGGGCTCGCCCGGGCGCGACGCATCTCGTCGGTCAGATCGAGAGGCATCGGATAGAGACCTTCTTCCACATTGTTCAAATCCGTGACGAAGAGCACGCGCATGCCCTTGAGGGTTGCGCGGAGTGAGGGGAATTTGCGGCTCGGCGTATCGGCATCGGCGAAAGCGTCACGGGCGACGACGCGCGCCACCAGATAGTGGGCGCCGTAGAAAGCCACACGCGCCGTCTGCGCGGCCGCGTAGGTCAGCCTCTCCACCCTTGTCGCCATCTCAGTGCCGTCCGAGGAAGGCTACGAGCTCAATATGGGACGACCACAGGAATTGGTCCACCGGCTGAACGGATTCGATGCGCCAGCCGCCGTCGCCGAGAATGCGGGCGTCGTGCGCGAAGGTCTCCGGATTGCAGGAGACATAGGCGGCGCGGGTCAGTTTCGATGCGGCTAGCGTTTTGGCAAGCGCGGCGGCTCCGGCGCGCGGCGGGTCGAGTACGGCAGCATCGTAGCGATCAAGCTCGGTGGCGGAGAGAGGCCGCCTGAAGAGATCGCGAACTTCCGCCGTGACCGGCTTCAACTTTTGAGTTTTGCGCGCAGCGGCCAGAAGCGCCGCAATGGAGGCGGCATCTGAATCGACGGCATGGACATGCGCCCGTCCAGCGAGCGGCAAGGTGAATGTTCCGCAACCCGCGAAGAGATCCACAATCCGGCCCACGCCCTTCATTGCATCCTGCACCGCCTCCTGAAGGAGCCGTTCGCCTCGATGTGTCGGCTGCAGAAATGAAGTTGGCGCGATTTCGACTTCAGCCCCGGCGAAATGCACGACCGGCGAAGCGAATTGGACGGCTGATTCGCCATGAACGGTTACGCGAGCGATGCCGAACCGGTTCGCCCAGCGCGCGAGTGCTGGCGCATGTCGCGAGACTCGATCAGAGACCACGCCAACTTCCAGGTCGATCCCGTTGTCGGCCTCCGTCAGCCGGGTCTCCGCTTCTTCGCCGTCGCGCAACAGCACCGTCAGCAACTCGCGGAGCGGCGGAATCAACGCAACGAGACCGGGCGTCAACACGCGGCACTCTGAGAGGTCGACGATCCGATGCGAGCGGGCAGCGCGAAATCCGAGCTCCACGACGCCGTCCCTTTTCACCGCTTTCAGCGCAGCGCGCCGCCGCGTGCCCGGCTCCACATCGGCCGGCAGTTCGATGGGCACTTTCTCAAGCCCGTGCCTGGATAGCGCTAGCACGACTTGCTCCCGTTTCATGTCGCGATAGGCGGCGTGCGGCATGTCCTGAAATGTGCAGCCGCCGCAGGTTCCAAAGTGGCGGCAGAGCGCGCTCATGCACGAAGCGCATCGCAATGTAAGAGAAACCTGTCCGCGCAGCCCCCGATCCGTTCGGGGGCGGGTCTCACGCGCGCTCGCCTGCCACCGCGACATCCGGCCTGCCAAGTGCGCCGAGCACGGTGGCGACGATGGCCCTGGAATCGAGACCGGCGGATTCGTACATCCGCTCGGGTGAATCGTGATCGATGAAGCGGTCCGGAAGGATCATCGGCCTGAACTTCAGCCCCGCATCAAGCAATCCTTCCCAGGCGAGGAACTGCATGACATGCGCCGCGAAGCCGCCCACGGAGCCTTCTTCCACGGTGATGAGGACTTCGTGCTCGCGCGCGAGTCTGCGGATCAAATCCTTGTCGAGCGGCTTGGCAAACCGCGCGTCCGCAACGGTCGCTGACAATCCATAGCCCGACAGCCTCTCGGCCGCTGCGAGGCATTCGGCAAGCCGTGTGCCGAGGCTGAACAGTGCGATCGTGGTGCCCTCGCGCATGACGCGTCCCACACCGAGGGGGAGAGGGGTTCCGGCGGCGGGGCGCGCCAGACCCCATCCTTCTCCGCGCGGATAACGGACGGCTGAAGGCCGGTCGTCGATCTGTGCGGCAGTGGCAACCATATGCGTCAGTTCGACTTCGTCCGCCGCGGCCATGACAACAAACCCCGGCAGCGTGGCGAGGTAGGTCACATCGAAGGAGCCCGCATGGGTTGGACCATCGGCGCCGACGAGTCCGGCGCGGTCCATCGCAAAACGCACCGGCAGCGACTGGATCGCCACGTCGTGTACGACCTGATCGTAGGCCCGCTGCAGGAACGTCGAATAGATCGTGGCGAAAGGCTTCAGACCCTCTGCCGCGAGTCCAGCTGCAAACGTAACGCCGTGCTGCTCGGCGATACCTACGTCGTAGCAACGGTCTGGAAACCGCTTTGCAAACAGGTCGAGCCCGGTTCCAGATGGCATGGCCGCCGTGATCGCGATGATGCGTTCGTCCTTCTCCGCCTCGGCGATCAGAGCTTCGGCGAAAACCTTGGTGTAGCTGGGCGCCTTCGTGGGCGATTTGCTCTGCTCGCCCGTGAGCACGTTGAACTTGACGACGCCGTGATATTTGTCCGCCGACGCTTCGGCAGGCGGATAGCCCTTGCCCTTTTGCGTCACCACGTGAACGAGAATGGGGCCGTTCTGCGCGTCGCGCACGTTCTCGAGCACGGGCAGCAAATGATCCAGATTGTGCCCGTCGATCGGCCCCACATAATAGAAGCCCAGCTCTTCGAACAGTGTGCCGCCCATCGCGATGCCGCGCGCATATTCTTCCGCGCGGCGCGCGGTATTCTCCATCGGACGGGGCAACAGCTGGGCGAGCTGCTTCGCGACGCGCCGGATTCCGCGATAGGGGCGGCTCGAAATCAGCTTGGCAAGATAGGCGCTCATCGCGCCAACCGGCGGCGCGATCGACATGTCGTTGTCGTTGAGCACGACGATGAGGCGGGCATTGATGGCGCCGGCGTTGTTCATCGCCTCGTACGCCATGCCCGCGCTCATCGCGCCGTCGCCGATTACGCAGACAACGTTGTGCGTCTCCTTCTTCTGGTCGCGTGCCACCGCGAAACCCAGGCCGGCGGAGATCGAAGTGGAGGAGTGCGCGGCGCCAAAGCAGTCATAGATGCTCTCGCTGCGCTTGGTGAATCCGGACAGACCCCCGCCTTGCCGCAATGTGCGGATGCGATCGCGTCGTCCGGTAATGATCTTGTGGGGATAGGCCTGGTGGCCCACGTCCCAGATCAGCTTGTCGCGTGGCGTATCGAAAACGTGGTGCAGTGCGACCGTCAATTCGACCACGCCCAGTCCCGCCCCCAGATGACCTCCGGTCACCGCAACGGCGGCAATGGTTTCCTGGCGGAGCTCGTCGGCAACCTGCCGCAGCTGGGCGCGCGACAGTTTGCGGAGATCCCGGGGCTCCTTGATCGTATCGAGAAGCGGCGTCTTCGTGGGCAAGCCTGTTGCCGGCAAGCTCATTCGTTTCGCTCCGATCATGCCCGCCGCGAGATCACGAACTCAGCCGCCGCTCGCAGAAGGTCGGCCCTTTCATCAAACAAATCAAGGTGACCGGCGGCCTGTGCCGCCAGCGCCTCGGCTTGCGCACGCGCCCTGCCGGCCCCCAGAACGGAGACGACAGTCGGCTTACCGCGATCAGCGTCCTTTCCCGCGGCCTTCCCCATTTTGGCAGGGTCGCCCTCGGCATCCAGCAGATCGTCCACGATCTGGAACGCAAGGCCGAGATCCTGACCATAGGCGGATAACGCATTGCGGGCGGAGGCGGATGCACGGCCCAGGATCGCCCCAGCCTCGCAACTGAAGGTAATGAGCGCCGCGGTCTTCATTCTCTGCAGCCGCGTAATCTCGGGCAGGCCGGGCGAGCCATGCTCGAAGGCGATGTCCATCATCTGTCCGCCGACCATGCCGGCGTGACCTGCGGCGTGGGCAAGCCTGACCACCAATTCGCACCGCACGAACGGGTCGCCATGTGCGTCGGGCGCGGCCAGAAGTCCGAACGCCAGCGTCAACAAGGCGTCCCCCGCAAGTATGGCGGTTGCTTCGTCGAAGGCCTTGTGAACCGTTGGTTTTCCGCGTCTGAGATCGTCGTCATCCATCGCGGGAAGATCGTCGTGCACGAGCGAATAGGCGTGCACACATTCGACGGCGGCCGACACCCGGCCGAGCGCGCGCCGGTCGACACCGAACAGCCGGCCGCTCTGCTGAACCAGAAATCCGCGCAAGCGTTTTCCGCCTCCGAGCGCGGCGTAGCGCATGGCTTCGAGAAGCCGGCCCTCAGGACCGCTTGCAGTCGGCAGAAGCGTATCGAGCGAACGTTCCGTAAAAGCGGCCGCTTCCGCGAGGGCGGGCCCGAGCATCGATTGAAGATTGCGAGAATCGGTCACTGCCGTTGCCATTCGAGTGGTTCAGCCGAGATCGAGTGGCTCGACGCGCTCGGCGCCCTTCGCGCCGGCGACCACTTTTTCCAGCCGGCTCTCCGCCGCTCTCAGTTTACTTTCGCAATGCGTTTTCAGGGCCTGGCCCCGCTCGTACAGGCTGATGGAATCCTCGAGATCCACCTCGCCCTGCTCGAGCCGGGCCACGATGTTTTCGAGCTCCTGCAGCGCCAGCTCAAAACTCAAGCTTTCGATTGCGGCGCCCTGCACGACTGGCTTCGCGGACATTGTTGCCTCCCTTCAAGGCCGCGGATGTGAGCCGGCCATCAGCGCGCGCACATGAACTGCCGTCGAATTTGCCAGCGCGTCGAGGTCATATCCACCTTCAAGAGCCGAAACAACGCGGCCTTCGCAAAACCGCGCAGCGATCTCGCACAAACGAGCAGTCGCCCAACCGAAATCCGTTTCGTGGAGGCACAGACCCGCCAGGGGATCGGCCTCATGCGCGTCGAATCCCGCCGAGATGAAGAGAAATTGCGGCGAGAATCGGGCCAGTGAGGGGAGGATCTGATTCTCGAAAGCGCAGCGGAAGGTCTCGCCTCCCGAACCGGCAGCGAGCGGCACGTTGACAACGTTGCCTGCGATGCCCCGCTCGCCGGTGTTTCCCGTGCCGAGATAGAGAGGAAATTGATGCGTCGACGCATAGAAGAGATTTGGATCGTCGAAGAAAATGTCCTGTGTGCCGTTCCCATGATGGACGTCGAAATCGACAACCGCGATGCGCTCGATCCCATGGGTCGCGCGGGCGTGCAGCGCGCCGACCGCAACATTGTTGAACAAGCAGAAGCCCATGGATCGCCCCCGCTCGGCGTGGTGACCGGGCGGCCGCACGGCGCAGAAAGCGTTTCCGATACGACCTTCCATTACCGCATCCACGGCTTTCACGATGGCGCCCGCCGCTCTGAGCGCGGCTTCCGCAGAACCCGGCGACATCGCTGTGTCGGCGTCTATCCGCGCGAAACGACCTGGCTCAATCCTGGCCTCGAGAATCGCGTCGACAAGTGCTGCTTCGTGCACCCGAAGGAGTGCCCCGCGTCGCGCCCGAGGACTATCGATCCGGACAAGATCCGGAAACCGTGCGGCGTCGAGCGAACGCAGCACGGCCTGCAAACGCTCGACCCGCTCGGGATGGCCGGGAGGCATGAGATGCTCAAGACAGGCGGCGTGCGTGAGAAGTCCCGTGGTCATCGGACGATGATATAGCGCGACTGCGCACTTCGAGCGACGTGACTCGGCTGTACCAGTGCCCTGATTCGATCCCCTACGAGGGCGAGGACCCCGAAAGCGTCACCGGCGACTCCAGATATAGAGAGGGGAAAATGCTCTTCAGTGCCGCGAGCTTTGGCATGTCCACGCCGAGCACGTAGGAGCTGGCCGGATGTTTGAGAGTGTAGTCCTGCTCGGAATCGGCGACGCGGTGGAACCTCACCAATGGCTCAACCTGCGTCGCAATCGCGCCACCAAACGAGCCGGTGGACTGAAGCTGCTGGATATAGGACTGCGCAATCTTCTGCTGGGTATCGTCCGAATAATAGATCACCGAGCGATATTGTGGGCCTACGTCCGGTCCCTGACGGTCGACCTCGGTGGGGTCATGCGCGACGGAGAAATAGATCTGCAAGATCTGTCCGTAGGAAATCTGGTTCGGATCGAACGTGATTTGGACCGACTCGGCGGGTGTGCCGCCGCGGTGCATGAGCTGGTCCTCGCCACTCGGCATGCCGGAAAATCCTGCGACGACCTGCCGGACCCCCTTCACACGTTCGAACACGCCCTGCATGCCCCAATAGCATCCGCCGGCGAGGACGGCGGTTTGGGCCTGACCCGGTTGACGGGGGTTGTCGGCCGCTGGAGCCGGTATCGGTTTGGGCGCGTCATGGGCCAGCGCCGCCGCCGTCGACGAAATCAGGATCGAGACACAGGCTCGAAGCAATAGCTGGCGCATTTTGGTTCATCCTTTCTTACCGGGCGTCATCCGGATCGTTTGACAAAACGCAGGGCGGCGGAATCGACGCAGTAGCGCAGGCCCGTCGGCGGCGGTCCGTCCTGGAACAGATCGCCGAGGTGCCCATCGCACAGCGCACAGGAGACTGACGTGCGGTGCAGCCCAAACCGGTTGTCTTCGATTTTCACGATATTGTGGACGGAGATGGGTTCGTAAAAGCTCGGCCATCCTGTGTGCGAAACAAACTTCGTCGACGAATCGAACAGCGCCGTATTGCAGCAAATGCATCGGTATAGACCGTCATGGCGCGAGTCCCAGTACGCGCCGCTGAACGGCTTCTCGGTGCCGGCACGGCGGGTGACGGCAAACTGTTCTGGGGTGAGCTCTCGCTGCCAGGCGTCGTCGCTCTTCACGACTTTCGCGAGCCGGACGAGTCCGGTGCTGTTTCCCGAAGCCGTAAAATTCTCGATCGTGACGTCGGGAGCCTGCTCCGTCGCCTCAGCGGCCCCTACCAGCCACTGTGCGCGGACCGCCACAATCGCCGTCAGCGCGCTTCCTGAAAGCACGAATGCCCGCCTCGACGGACGATCCAGTCGGTGCCGATCCACAATTTTCGTTCGCTCGGCTGTCTGCATAGCAATGCTCTTGGGTGACTTTAGTACCGGCAGCCTTGGGCAGTGAAATTAACTCAAGCGGCGCGCACATCACATGCGCGAGAGGTCCACGCCCGAGTCACTCGGGTTTTCATCCGGTTTGCGCGCGAAGAAACACCGACATTCGCGTTGGGAGCCGTGGGCAAACCTCCAACAAGTTGGGCGGCGAATGCAGTGTTCGGGGCCGGTTTCGCGTCAATCGGGTTTCGCGCCGGAGCGCGGAGCGCCGTTCCATTTCTGGCATTTGCTCGACTTCCCTCAGCGGTGTGAAATCGCACGTTTCGAATAGATGCACAAAAGCCACAGAGCGCACATGAATGGTGCGCACAAGCGAAATGGCTTTTGACCGGGGCCGGTCATGTCTTCTAGCCTAGAATCAAACGGGCAATACCGTGCAGGCCATCCGGCGCGCGGGGGCAGCTGCCAGCTTCGGCAGGCGAGGTCCGTTGGTGGCAGTCGTCGTTACCGACAGAACCTAAGGGGGTTTCACGTGTTCAAGATCAACCAAGATACTCGCAGTCTGCGTTCCGCCCTGCTTCTCGGAGCAGCTTCCGCCGCGGCAATCGGAATGGCCGCGCCGGCCTCGGCGCAAGAGGCACCCGCCGCCCCTGAGACTGTGGTGGTCACCGGTTCGCGCATCCCGCAGACCGGCCTCTATAGCGCCAGCCCCGTCACCGCTGTCGGCCAGCAGGAGATGAAATTCGAGGGCACGACCGACGTCAGCACCCTCGTCAACAATCTGCCGGAGGCCTTCGCTGACCAGACCTCGGGCATGTCGAACGCGTCCACCGGTACAGCCACGGTCGACCTTCGCGACCTGGGAGCCAAGCGCACGCTGGTTCTCGTAAATGGCACGCGCCTGATGCCGGGCGACGTGGCCGACCCGGTCGCCGACCTGAACGACATTCCCGCGGCGCTTGTCGACCACGTGGAAGTTCTGACCGGCGGCGCCTCGGCCGTGTACGGTTCCGACGCCTTGGCCGGTGTCGTGAACTTCGTCATGCGCAAGGATTTCGAAGGCATCGAAGTCGACGGAACCTACTCCATCACGCAGAACGACAATACCAATTCCCGCTGGCGCGACGCAACGCAAACTGAAGTCAACGGAGGCGCCTTCGGATTTTCGCAGACCAAGGAGAACAGCTGGGACGGCGCCACCGACGACGCCACCCTGATCATGGGCACCAACACCGCCAACGACAAAGGCAATGTGACTGCCTATCTTAGTTACCGGAATTCGCAACCCGTTGTCGGATATAACCGCGACTATGCCGAATGCACGATCAGCAACTCCTCGACGGGAAAAGTGTGCGGAGGCTCATCCAACTTCAACCGATGGCTTTCATTCGACAATCTGTTTCACGATATTGGTTCGGGTCAGGCGGCGAATTTCGACTATTTCGAACACGGAACGGGCAAGTCCGGCAGCGGCACCTTCGTTCCATACACGGGCGCGCCCGATCAGCACTTCAACTACGGCGCGCTCAACTACAGCCAGCGTCCCGACACGCGCTACACCGGCGGATTTTTTGCCCATTACCAGGAAAACAAGGAGCTCGATATCTACTCGAGCTTCATGTTCGCGGACGACCACACGGTCGCGCAGATCGCGCCGTCCGGCCTCTTCCTCGGATCGGGAACGGAATTCAGCAATACGGTATATGTCAACTGCGGCAATCCGCTGATGTCGCCAACCGAAAACTTCGATCTCTGTGGACAGCTCCCGGGTGACAAGCTACAAACCGTCACCGGGGTCAACGGCAAGCCCTTTACCTACTATAACGGTGCCGGCAACACGGCCATCCCCGGGCTCAATCCGGGCGGCCTCCCGGGATTCGCAAATCTGGAAGTGGGCCGCCGCGACATCGAAGGCGGCGACCGTCAAGCCGATCTGCGCCACACCTCGTATCGCATGCAGGTTGGCGCGCGCGGAGACCTGGGCGATGGCTGGACATACGATGTGTACGCGCAATATGGCCTCACGCTGTTTACCGAGACGTACCTGAACGAATTCTCCAAGAACCGCGTCCAGCAGGCCCTGCTGGTCGATCCGACGACGGGCAAGTGCTTCGGAAACGAAAATCTGGGCGGCAACCCGGCGTCGGGAACTCCAGGCTGCGTGCCGCTCGACATTTTCAACGGGCTGGGCTCGATCACGCCGTCGATGCTTAACTTCGTCAAGACGCCCGGCTTGCAGAACGGATTCACCCAGGAGCAGATCGTGAGCGGCAGCATCACGGGCGATCTGGGCGAGTGGGGCATGCAATCGCCCTGGGCGAAGAATCCGGTCGCCATCTCGGTCGGCACAGAATATCGGGCCGAAACACTTAAGCTGAACACGGACGAGGAATTCTCGACCAATGACCTCTACGGTCAGGGCTCAGCCACCTTCTCGGTGCCCGAATCGGGCTTCAACGTCTCCGAAGGGTTCACGGAAGTGAAAGTGCCCCTGGTGCAAGGCATGCCATGGGTCGAAGATCTGACGCTCAACGGCGGCTACCGCTATTCGTCGTACAATACGGCCGGCTCGACCAACACTTACAAATACGGCGCGGAATGGCAGCCGATCGACGACTTCCGCCTGCGCGGCAGCGTCGAGCGGGCGGTTCGCGCGCCAAACGTGCTCGAGCTGTTCTCGCCGACGAACGTCGTGCTGTTCTCGGGGGTTATTTCTGGTGGAGATCCATGCGCTTTCACCACGAAAGGACGATGCGCAACGGTACCCAACGCGGGCAATTCCGCTGTGCTCAAGTGCCCTGCGACTCAGTGCAATCAGCAGGTGGGCGGAAATACGTTGCTCAAGCCCGAGGTTTCCGATACGCGAACAGCCGGCATCGTTTTCACGCCGACCTTCATCGATGGCTTCACGGCTACCGTCGACTGGTTCAATATCAAGGTCGACAATTACATCAATACTCTGGGTCCAAACCAAACCTTGGCCGAGTGCTATGGTTCCGGCGCGACGGCCAGCTCCGAGGCGTTCTATTGCCCGCTGGTTCACCGCAGCGGATCCGGCCAGATCTGGGGTGCTGGTTATGTACAGGCTCCCACGATAAATACCGGCTGGCTGCAGACCAAGGGTGTGGATTTCGAGATGAACTACCAGTCAGACATGGCGACGTGGGGGGTGGAAAACGTGGGCTCTCTGGCCTTGAATTTGACCGGCACCTATCTCGATACCTTGCTGACCGAGCCCGTACCGCAAGTTTCCCTGCTCCGCTCCATCTCAACTCCCTACGATTGCGCCGGCCTTTATGGCGCATCGTGCGGAACGCCGGCTCCGAAGTGGCGCACCAAGCTGCGTCTCACATGGACGACGCCTTGGGACGTCGATATTTCGGCCGCGTGGCGTTACCTCGGCGCGGTTGCACTCGATGCGGATACTTCGGATCCGTCGGTGGGCGGCGGACCGGGCGTAGTGACCTGTCCCAACGGCAAAAAAATCAGCGGTGCCGGCGACTGCCTGAATGCCCAGATCGCGTCCTACGACTACTTCGACCTTTCGGCCGACTGGAACGTCCGGGAAGGCCTCGACCTGAGAGCCGGCGTCGAAAATATCTTCGATATCGAGCCGCCGGTTGTCTCGTTGAGTGCCTGTCCCACCGGTCCTTGTAACAACAATTCATGGCCGGGTGTTTACGACGTTCTGGGCCGCACGTTGTTCGTGGCCGCGACGCTCAAATACTGATCCGGTCTTATCCTGACCAAAGGTGGCGGCCGCGAGGCCGCCACCTTTTTTATCGGCCGGTCGCATGTTAAAGGCTCGGTCGCAGCCGATCCGGTCTTGAAGCCTGCCATGTCCACACAGATCGAGGGCGGCGCCCCATCGACTGCCGAGGCGGTGTCGGTGGTCCGTCAGGCCGTAGCCATGTCGGACTTCGGGAGAGCTGCCGCACAGGCCGATGTTTTCCTGGCCCAGGGGCTAATTCACCCCGCTCTCTTGAGTGCGCGCGCACTATGGCTCGAGCGGCAGGGCCGCGACGAGGATGCGCTGACGGCTTTCCAGCAGGCGCGCGCGCTTTCGCCTGGAGATTCGACCCTTCTCAATGCGATCGGCCTCTGCCTCACGAGATTGTTCCGGCTGGACGAGGCAGTGGGGGTTTTCGACGAGGCGATACGCATCAATCCGTCACATGCTGCAACACACCAGCGCAAAGGCGTCGCACTGGGCATGGGCGGCCACCTTGATGCGGCACAACGAGCGCACGCACGCGCGGTCCAGCTCGATCCTCGCAACGTGGAGGCGATTGCGAATCTCGCAGCGATCTTGGCGAAAAAAGGCGACATGGGCGCCGCGCGCGCACGTGCCGAGCGCGTCCTGAAACTCGACCCTGCCAATGGCACTGCCCACGCAGCGCTGGCGCTTGTGGAACTGTCGGCGCTTCAGTTTTCCGATGCCGAACAGCGCCTTCGCAAAGTGCTGGCCGGCGGCGCGCTTTCCGACCATGGGCGTGCCGTCGCGCTCGGACTGTTGGGAGATGCATTGGACGGGCAGGACCGCACCGACGATGCATTTGCTGCCTACACTGAGGCCAATGCTGCGTTACGCAGCTTTCACGGGAGCCGGTTCCAATATGAGCCGGGGACTGTGCCTCGGCTCGAATCGGTATTGTCGAGCTTCGAAGCCGTCGAGAGCAGCAAATGGACGGCTCGTGACGATGATCCGAATGCGGGAAGCGGCACGGTTGCGCATGTGTTCCTGCTTGGCTTTCCGCGCTCCGGGACGACGATTCTCGGCCAGGCTCTCAATAGTCACCCTGAAATCGTGACGCTCGAAGAACGCGACTGCCTGGCCGAGCCGGCCGAGCGTTATCTCACGAGCGCATCCGGCCTCGAGTATCTTGCGAACCTCGGCGATCACGAGCGGGCGGCAGAGCGGGCCGCGTACTGGGAGCGCGTGCGGCGGCACGGCATCAGGGCGGAAGGAAAGGTTTTCGTCGATAAGCACCCGTTCAACACGCTCAAGCTCCCCCTTCTCGCCAAACTGTTCCCACGGGCGAAAATCCTGTTTGCCGTCCGCGACCCGCGCGACGTCGTCCTGAGCTGTTTTCGCCGGCATTTCGACGTGGATCGGATCAAGTATGAGTTCCTGACGCTCGAGGGTGCCGCGCGCCTCTATGACGTAATCATGCGGTTCTCCGAGGCGTGCCGACTGCGACTGCCGCTCGACTTTTACCTGCACCGTCACGAGCATCTCGTCTCAGACTTCGACACCAGCACGCGGTCGGTTTGCGATTTTCTCGGCATCTCGTGGAACGCGGGCATGCGCGAGTTCGCCAACCGTGCCGCTGTGATCAATGCCCAGTCAGCCAGCGCGACTCAGCTTCGCGGAGGCCTTTACGGGGAAGGCCTCGGCCAGTGGCGGCGGTACCGCGCGCAGATGGCGAACGTCCTGCCGCAGCTTGAATGTTGGGTTGAGCAGTTCGGCTATTCGCCAGAGTAAAATCCCGCTCCCCGCGGTCGTCTCACGCCTGCGAGGGCATTGGCAGAGTGTCGCCGTCGGCCGTGTAGCCCAGACGCTTCATGACAGCTCCGTGTTCGGCGACGATTCTGCCGCGTATGGCCGGATCCAATACGCCTTCCCAGCATTTCGCGCGTCCCGACCGGAAGAATCGTAGCGAACCTCCAGGCCGCTCCACAAATCCTGTCCTCATCTCTTCGCTTTGCAGTCGCTCGAAGCGAGTGGCTTCGACGGCCAGGCTCAGCTCATCGGACGTCACCCGCACACCCGCAGCCACCGCGATACCCGAAAACTGCTCCATGGGAGTCGCGAGCAAATCCTCATAGCGCACCATGGTGACGGCATACGGCCCGTTAAGCCACGAGTTGACATTCGAACTCCAGCTCCCGAAATCCTCCGGCATGGCGTCCGTCGCTTTCGATACGCGCCTCTCCGGTTCTTCGAGTCCCATGAAATCGACCGCACGCTCGGAAGTCGACCCAAAATGACAGGCCATCGATACAGCGACATCGAAGGGATGACGGACGACATAAATAACGAGGCGCACGGAGTCGGTCGGGTAAAGCCACTCGCCCTGCCTGTTGCGGCGCGCCGTGTCATGGACCTTCACGAAGGCGTCGCCTTCCAGTTCCGCGGCAAAGCGGCGGTAAACATCGGGCAGGAAGAATTCGATTTCGTCAGACAACAGATCGGCCGCGTTGACGGGAACAAGCGTATCG
This sequence comes from Rhizomicrobium sp., assembly GCA_035567755.1. Lineage (GTDB taxonomy): Bacteria > Pseudomonadota > Alphaproteobacteria > Micropepsales > Micropepsaceae > Rhizomicrobium. Next base: position 40,066 of record DATMPH010000007.1, on the reverse strand, counting down.
AAAACCTGGCGTCGCAACATCCCCTGCAAGCCCCCGTCAAGGCTATTGATCGGGTGGTCGGGTCCGTATTTCAGCCGTTCCAGGAAAATCCTGATCCAGGTGTTGCCCGATTTGGGAAAGCTGGCGATCAGCACCAGACTCCCGCTCATCGCATTGCCTCCGACAAGAGGTCGGCGAGTTGGTGAATGTTACATCGCCTCGAGCCATCGAGTCTTAATGGCCGGCATCCCTGGGCGACCTGCCCCACGATGCGCGCGTGATCGCTCCCGCGGCCCAGGGGCTCGATTTGCCCCGGTCGAAAAGTATGTTCCCTCAAGAGACGTTCGCACGCCGCCGATGGAAGAGCGACGAGCCCCGGCTCAAGATCCATGCGCAATCTGACGATGGCCGTGAGGGCTGCAGGACCGGGTGCGGGAGGAACGGGAACATGAAATTTTTCCAGACCGTTGCGCACGCGAGAAAGCCGGTCGCAATCGTGCCAGCCCAACATGGCGCAGGCATCGCGCCACAATTTGACCGCGGCGTTGCCGGGCCACGCGATTGAAATGACGCCGTTCCAGGTAATCCGCGTAATGTCATCCGCTATGAGCCGCCAACCGCGCCGGCAGAGCGCAGCGGCAAGCGTCGACTTGCCGAAAGCGGACGGCCCGCAGATCGCGACGCAGCGAAAATCCGGAGACAAGACCGTGGCTGCAGCAAGCGCCAGCTCACCGCGCTGATGAATGAGTGTTCCCCGCGCGCTCCCGTCCAAAAAGAGTTGCGCCGCGGAGCGGTCCGCTGCCGGCGCGATGGCGACTTCGATCGACGTGCCGTCGCGGATCAGGTAGCGCGCAACGCCAGGGACTTCGAACAAGAGCGCGTTCGGCATTGCTTCTGTGAGAGGCCCGATGCTCGACCCGCCGGGCAGACGCGTTGGCAGCGTTTCGACTTCCCGATTGACCGCTCCAGGAATCCCTGGGACGGACCCGTTCAGGCGCGGCGCCTGAATTGAGCCTGAAGACATCGGGGGCTGACTTTGGCGTTGCCGAAGGTACAATTCCACACGGATCAGGGTTGCGCAATTTCAGCAGCGGAGGGTCTCGTATCGGTGTCGTCCACGCCCGGGCACGGCGTCGATCCGGGGGCGAGGAACCCTGAAGAGGTGTCGTGGAACTGAGAGAAAATATTCAGCGAGCGCTGCTTTGCCTTGATCGCAAGGAGCTGCACGAAGCCGAGCGGCATCTCAATGAGGTGTTGGCAAAGGCAACGGAAGATGCCTCCGCCTTGCAGCTGCTCGGAGTCGTCCGGCGGGAGCAGGGCCGATACACGGAAGCCGAAGAGTGTTACCGGCGATCGCTGGCGGCGCAGCCCAACCAGGCCCACGTCCACTTCAATCTTGGCAATCTGATGCGGGCGCAGGGCCGTCTGGCCGAGGCAATAGCCGAACAGCGGGAAGCAATTCGGCTCAAGCCCAATTTCCCCGATGCACATCTCGGGCTGGCGCTTGCTTTGTCGGAAAGCGGGGAGCACATGGCTGCCGAGCAGTGCTGCCGCATCGCGCTGCGCGTTCAGCCCAACCATTTGCCCACCAAACAGACGCTTGCGCTTGAGCTGTGTGAACTCGGCAGACCGGAAGAGGCAGAACGCATCCTTCGACAGGCCCTCGCCCTGGGGCTGAGAGATGTCCGGCAGAGGGCGGCGTTCGAGTACAATCTTGCGGTGACGCTCAATCAGCAATTGCGGCACGCAGAAGCACTTGTCCTGTTCGACGCGGCGCGGGCCAGCGTTCCCGATCTGCCCTCAATCGATTTCAATCGTGGCACCACGCTCCATGAACTTTCCAGGTTCGAGGAAGCCGCAGCGGCGTACCAGCTTGCGCTGACGCAGAATCCCGAAGATACCGCTGCGCTCGCCTGCCTCGCCACCACCTGCGCGCAATTGGGAGACTTCGCCAGCGCGAGGCTCTATGGCGAACGCGCGCTGGCGCGCGATGCCAATCAGGCCTTTGCGCTGATCGGGCTGGCACTCGCGGATCTCGAAGAAGGGGCCTTCGCCGCGGCGGAGGCAAGACTTCGCAAAATTCTTGAGAACCCGGTGCTCCGGCGAGACAGGTATTTCAGCTTCGCCCTTTCGGTTGCCGGAGATGCCTTCGACGGGCAAAATCTCGTCCGTGACGCTTTTACGAGCTACTCCGCAGCCAATGCATCCCTGCGGCAGAGCTATGACTCACACCAGGCATCAGGACGTGCGATCGATGACGTGAAGAGGCTCATTGCGCGATTTGCACGATCGGACGGTTGGGACAGTCCAGCCGTCGGGGCCGCCATGCCGGCGGCCGGGCATGTGTTCCTGCTGGGATACATGCGGAGCGGAACTACGCTCCTTGAAGCGGTGCTGGCATCGCATCCCCGCGTAGCGGCAATGGACGAGATCGAGTTGCTGAATGACTCTGCCCGGACATTCCTTCTGGACGATGGCGGTCTCAGACGCCTGGCGAAACTTGACCCGAATGAGACATCTCATTGGCAAATCCAGTACTGGAATTCCGTGAAAAAGACCGGTCTGTCGGTCAGCAACCGGATTTTGGTGGACAAAATGCCTTTCAACTCTCTCAGAATGCCCCTTGTTTCCCGCCTGTTCCCCCAGGCCAAAGTGCTATTTGCGGTCCGGGATCCCCGCGATGTCGTCCTGAGCTGCTTCAGGCGCCGGTTCGCTCCGACGAAGCACAGTTTCGAGTTTCTGGATCTCGCCGATTGCGCGCGTTTCTACGATTCGGTGATGCAACTTGCCGATTTGTATCGCACGCGGCTGTCGTTCGACCTTCACGAGTTCCACTACGAGGACATGATTCGCAATTTCGAGCCCACCGTCCGTGCCATTTGTGACTTCGTGGGCATCGAGTGGGAGGATTCGATGCGCGGTTTCAGCTCCGCTCGCGCGATTGACCCGCGCGGTGCCAGCGCGCCACAGGTGGGTCGCGGGCTCTATGCCGATGCGGTGGGACAGTGGCGCCGGTATCGCGAACAACTTGCGCCCGTTCTGCCCTTGCTGGAGCCATGGGTCGCGCGTTTCGGTTATCCTGCGGACTAGAGCGGTTTTCGAACAAATCGAAACACAAAGACTGTCATGGCCCGGCGACGCGACAGCGGAGACCGGGCCACCCAGTCTTTATTACCAACCGCATGTCGCCAACAGCTGGGTGGCCCGCTTGCGCGGGCCATGACAAAAATGAGTAAATTGAATTTCAACAGCTCTAGGACTGCGTGCTCAGCATGTCATCAAGAGATCGGTGCAACCCCTCGCCCACGCCCGCGCGCTGTTACACGCGCAGCCCTGCATTCCGATAGCGATGACCTCAACAGCCAACCCGAATCCGCTGGTGCGCGATGCGCTGAGACATCTCGAGCGGAAAGAAACCGTTGCCGCGGAAAGTCTGCTTTCGAGTGCGCTGACCAAAGCGCCCGACGATGTTCAGGCGCTTCAGCTCCTGGGCGTGGTACGCCGGAGTCAAGGCCGGCTTGAGGAGGCTGAACATCTGTATCGCCGTTCGCTCGCGCTCGATCCGAGCCAGCCGCAAGTCCATCACAATCTCGGAAATCTTTTGAATGCATTGGGGCGCATCGATGAATGTATTGCCGAAGAGCGCGAGGCGATACGGTTGAGACCCAGTTACGCCGATGCCCGTTTCGGGCTTGCCGCCGCGCTGGCCGAAAAGGGCGAACATTCGCTCGCCGAAAAAGCCTATCGCGAAGTTCTTCGCCTGCAGCCGAACTATCTGCTGGCCAAGCTCGGCCTCGCTACGGAACTTTGCGCAGTCAATCGCGCGGCGGAGGCCGAACGGCTGCTTCGCCAAACCCTGATGCTCGGCATTCGAGATCAGAGTCTCGTTGCATCTTTCGAGCACAATCTAGGCGTTACATTGAATCTGCAGAGCAAATTTTCCGAAGCCCTCAACCTGTTCGACCGGGCGCAGGCCAACGCGCGTGAAATGTGGGCGACGGACTACAGCCGCGGCGGCACTTTACAGCAACTGGGCCGCTACGAGGAGGCGGCAGAGTGTTACCGCAAGGTATTGGCGCGCGAACCGGCCCATGTAGATGCACTGGCCTGCCTTGCGCTGATCCTGGCCCATCTCGGCGATTTTGCCTCCGCCCGGGATTGTGGCGCGAGAGCTTGTTTGCTTGATCCTCGCCATCCGATCGCCCGGATTGCACTCGCAATCTGCGCCATCGAAGCGCGTCGATTCGAAGGAGCAATCCAGGACCTGCGCGATCTGTTTGCCGATCCCGCCATCGTGCAGCACCGTGCGGCAGCGTACGCGGCCGGGTTTTCCGCCGATGCGTTCGACCGTCATCGACGCTTCGGCGAGGCGTTCGAAATCTATAGCGCTGCCAACGAAAGGCTGCGCGCGCTGCACGCTGGGCAATTCGAGCGGAACCGCGCGATCGGCGAAGCGCGGAGGCTTACCGACTACTTCCGCAAATCGGAGCCATGGGTCGCGGGAACGGTCGACTTTGCGCAGTCCGAGGCCCACCGGCATGTTTTCGTGCTCGGATTTATGCGCAGCGGCACGACGCTGCTCGAAACCATCCTCGCCACGAGTCCCGAGGTCGCTCACATCGATGAGATCGAATTTCTGACCGACGCGGCTCGCGCCTTTCTGCTGAGCGATGCCGACCTCGACCGGCTGGCTGTCCTTGATCCTGCCGAATGCGCCAGGTGGCGTGAGAGTTACTGGAATTCCGTGCGCCGCGCAGGATATTCCGTTGCCGGCAAGTGCTTCGTGGACAAGATGCCGTTCAATACGATCAGGTTGCCGTTGATTTCCAGGCTTTTCCCGGGAGCGAAAGTGATCTTTGCGTCGCGGGATCCGCGCGACGTTGTGCTGAGCTGCTTCCGGCGTCGCTTCAATCCGGGGCCTTACAGCTTCGAATTTTTTCGGCTCGAGGATTGTGCGCGGTTTTATGCGGCGACCATGGAGCTCGCGGAACTCTATCGCGCGAAACTGCCGCTCACGATACACGAGCACCGTTATGAGGACATGGTTACCGACCTCGAAACGTCGGTTCGCGCCGTGTGCAACTTTACGGGCATCGCGTGGCTGCCGGCCATGCGCGATTTCCGCGGTACAGCCGAGGCGATCGACAGCCGCAGCGCCAGCGCCGCACAGGTGCGCCGCGGCCTCTATCCCGAGGCAATCGGACAGTGGCGGCAATACCGCGATGAACTCGCTCCGGTGCTGCCTATTCTTGCGCCCTGGGTTGCGCGTCTCGGATATCGTGCGGATTAATGCGGCATGGCAGACGCAACCACCCCACGGGCGAATGATCTCAAGGATGCACTTACGCAGGCTCGATTGCACCTGCAGCGCAAGAATTTCGAGGAGGCAGAAGCGTCGCTGTCACGGGCGTTGGCGACGGCGCCCGCCGATCCCAAAGCGTTGCACATTGTTGGTGTTATCCGGCGTGCGCAAGGTCAGTTTGCGCATGCCGAAGACTTCTATCGCCGCTCTCTGGCGGCCGAACCGGAACAGCCGCTCGTTCATCACGATTTGGGGAACCTGCTTAGGTCGTTGAACAGGCTCGACGAGTCGATTTCGGAACAATGCGAGGCGATCCGTCTGAAGCCGAACTATGCTGACGCCCATTTCGGCCTGGCGCTCGCGCTCTCTGCAAAGGGCGATCACATTGCGGCCGAGAAGAGCTGCCACGATGTACTTCGGCTGCAACCAAACTCCCTTCCGGCGAAGCTGACCCTGGCCACGGAGCTTTGCAGGCTCGGCCGGCCGACCGAGGCGGAAAGCCTCCTCCGTGGAGCGATTGCTGTTGGTATACGCGATCCCGTGCAGGCCGCGGCGTTCGCACACAATCTCGGCTTGGCGCTACAACAGCAGCAGAAGTTCTCCGAGGCGCTGGAGCTGTTCGACGCGGCGCAATCCAGGGTTCCGAACCTGCCATCGGTGGACTACAGCCGCGGTTTTACGTTGGAGCTGCTGGGGCGGCTGGACGAGGCGGCTGACTGCTACCGAAAGGCGCTCGCTCGCAAATCCGATGATCTGGAGGCACTCGCCCGTCTCGCGCTGATTAGTACTCGACTGGGCGATTTTGCGACATCGCAGGACTGCGCCGCGCGGGCGCTTGCGCTCGATCCTGATCACCCGATTGCGCTTATTGTCTTTGCGATTCTTGAAATCGAAGCAGGCCGTTTCGATTCGGGAAAACAAACGCTGAGATGCGCACTCGATAACTGCGTGGTTGCCGGAGACCGGGAATCGGCGTTCGCCGCCGGCTTCGCAGCCGATGCTTTCGATCGGCACGACCGGATCCTGGAAGCGTTCGCGGGATGGCGTGACTCGAACGAAATTCAGCGCGTGCTCCTCGCAGCCCAATTCGAACACGGCCGCGCGGTCGATGACGTCGCCCGCCTCACCCGGTATTTCGAGCACTCCTGCCCCTGGCCTGCGGGCGATCAGCCGCAGGGGAGCGAGGATGCTCCGGCTTGTCACGTGTTTGTCCTTGGATTCATGCGTAGCGGCACGACGCTCCTGGAAGCCATCCTCGCGACGAATCCGAATGTCGTGCGCTTCGACGAAATCGAGTTTCTTGCCGAGCCCGCCCGTATCTTCCTCTTGAACCAGACCGACCTCGGCCGGCTGCAGTCGCTTGAAGCTGCCGAAGCCGCCAAATGGCGCGACTTTTACTGGAAATCCGTCCAGAGCGCCGGATTTTCAGTTGCCGGAAAAACAGTCGTCGACAAGATGGCCTTCCACACGCTCAGACTGCCGCTGATTCTCCGTCTTTTCCCCTCGGCAAAGGTGATCTTCGCGATCCGAGACCCCCGCGACGTTGTCCTCAGTTGTTTTCGCCGCCGGTTTTCTCCGACGCCATATAGCAACGAGTTCTTTCGTCTCGACGACTGTGCGCGCTTCTACGCCGACACAATGACGCTCGCGGAACTTTACCGCAGAAGGCTGCCGCTCAATGTCCACGAGTGCCGTCATGAAGACGTGATAGCCGCGTTCGAACCGTCATTGCGGGCGGTGTGCGATTTCATCGGCATAGAGTGGAACGACCGCATGCGCGATTTCAGAGCCTCGGCAGAAACCTTTGACCCCCGAAGCGCAAGCGCGGCTCAGGTTCGCCGTGGCCTCTATGCGGAAGCTGCCGGCCAATGGCGCCGCTATCGAGACCAGCTCGCGCCCATCCTGCCCATTCTCGCGCCTTGGGTGGCGCGTTTCGGCTATCCGGCGGACTGAATACGCCGAGAGAACAACACATTCTCCCCGGCCGGAGTTTATCTTCGGGACGGCCTGGGGTAGACCGGGGACCGGACTTCGCCAACTTAGGAGAGATGGTGCGAAGCGCCGGATGGGGACATGCCAAATCACGCTCAATTCAGTTCAACTGCAAATGCATTAGGTTCTCTGCATGAACGAAGCAGCCCCAGTTCCGGTGCGGCCGGATATTGATGCTCTTATCCAGCAGGCGCTCGCCCATGTCGGCCGCAACGATCTCTACCAGGCCGAGCAGGCCCTGCTTGAGAGTCTGGCTGTCGTTCCAGAGCACGCCACGGCGCTGCAGCTTCTGGGTGTTGTGCGGCGAATACAGGGACGCCTGCCCGAGGCTGAAGAGCTGTACCGCCGCTCACTCGCGATCGACCCGGCGCAGCCGCAGGTGCATTACAATCTGGGAAATCTCTTAAAGGCCGACGGGCGGTTCGAGGAGGCTGTCGCAGAGCAGCGCGAAGCAGTCCGGCTGAAGCCGAACTACGTCGAGGCCCACCTCCAGCTCGCGCTGGCCTTGTCGGAGACGGACGACCACGCCGCCGCCGAAAAGAGCTGCCGCGACGCCCTGCGCCTGCAGCCCAATTATCTTTTCGCCAAGCAGGCGCTCGCGGCCGAACTGTGCGCGTTGGGACGCGAAAAAGAAGCCGAGCGAATCCTGCGTCAGGCACTGACGGTGGGTATACGCAACCCGCGTCAGGCCGCCGCGCTCGAGCACAATCTCGGTATTGCTCTGAAACAGCAGCGCCGGTTCGACGAGGCACTTTCACTCTTCGATATGGCGCAGGCGAAAGTGCCGGACATGCCCGCCGTCGATTACAACCGCGGCGCTGCGTTGCAGCAGTTCGGGCGGCTGCGCGAAGCGGTTGAGTCGTATCGGAAGGCGGTCGCGCGCAATCCGCTCGATATGAGCGCGCATCAGGAGCTCAATGAACTGCTTTATCGGCTCGGTGACGACGACAACTTTCTTGTCTCCTACGACGAGGCGTCCGTCCTTTATCCCGATCTCGGCAATCTTCCTCTTCAAAAAGCAAAATTCCTTTATCTTCGCGGGGATTACCCTGCGGCGCGGGACCATTTCTTTCGGGCCTGCGAGTTGCTGCCCGACTCCATAACGGCGCAGCACGGGCTCGCCGTGGTGCTGACGCATCTGAACGAATTCACTACGGCGCTGTCGCGATACGAGGCGCTCACGCGCATGGCGGCGGAGAACGGTCAGGTCTGGCGAAACTATGCGCAGACCTTGCTCGCGGCAGGTGACGCAAAAACGGCGCTCGGCGCGGCCGAGCGGGCGCTTGCACTCGAACCCGACAGCCAGGTCGCTCTCGCCGTCTGGGGTCTCGCGTTGCGGGTCCTCGGCGATCCGCGCGAAGAGCACATGAACGATGCCGAAGAGCTTGTTCGCGTGTATGAGATCGCGCCGCCAGAGGGCTTCTCCTCGATCGGCGATTTCAATTGCGCCCTGAATCTGTATCTGGATAGCTTGCACCGCGACCGGCGCGAATGCATCGACCAGACCCTCCGTGCCGGCACCCAGACTCTCGATAATCTCTTCGGCATGGGCCACCCGCCCGTCGAGCTTCTGCGCGCACGCACCGACGAGGCTGTCGCGGATTACGTCGCGCGCATGCCGGACGATCCGCAGCATCCGCTTCACCGGCGCAGGCGGAACGCCTTCCAGTATGCCGCGTCATGGTCCTCGCGTCTGCATGATTGCGGCTATCACACCAACCACGTTCATCCCAAGGGCTGGATCAGCTCAGCCTATTACGTCGCCGCTCCCGACGCAGTGCACAAGCCCGACGCAAAGGAAGGCTGGATCAAATTCGGTGAACCCAACCTGCCCTTCGGAATATCGGACGCCGTGCGACGCTCCGTTCAGCCGCGACCAGGAACGCTCGTGCTGTTTCCGTCCTACATGTGGCATGGCACGGTGCCGTTTCATTCGGCGCAGTCGCGCACAACCATCGCCTTCGACGCGGTGCCGACCGGATAGCGCCAGTTTTCTCGATCATCAAATAACTTGTCGCGGCCCGCAAATGGGGGCCGCCCAAGTGACACAGCTCCGATCGCGGAGGTATCTCCCAGCGCGTTCCGTCGATATCGATGCAGACTTAAACTGGGTGGCCATGCGGGACTGCCGCCGACAAGCGGCGAAAAATGGCTGCTCTCGCGGGTTTTCCCGACCGTCTCTGAAACCGTCTACGGCCGTAACGGCTGCGCGCTGTACCAATCGCGTTCGGCGTTCATAAGCACGGTGACGAGCTCGCGTTCCGCCCCGGTCAGGTAGGGATTCCAGATGTCGATCATCATTATGACGCGAAGCTGGTCGCTGTCGTTCCAGGCTTCGTGCTCGATCGTGTCGTCGAACACCCAGGCCTCGGCGTATTTCCATTCGCGGATCTCGTTGCCGACGCGGAAGCGGCAATCGGGCGGCGCGATCAGCGGCAGATGCACGACGAGGCGCGTATTGGTGACGCTCGAATGGGGCGGGATGTGCGTGTGCGGGGAAAGAATGGAGAACAGCACGGTCGGGCCGTAGCCCGCCATGACGAGCATCGGGATCGTGTCGAGCAGCGTGGCCGTCTTCGGGCAGCGCGCGCAATGCGCATCGTTGCGCGCGCCGTCCTCCCACAGGAAGAATGCGCTCCAGCGCGGCGAATGGTTGAGTTCCGCCCATTGATTGATCGGCGCGCCGTCGGGATGAGAGACATAGGGCCGCATCTCCGCCGTGTCCTCGCGGAGAACACGTGCGAGCTCCACACGGATTGTATCCGCTGCCGCTTCGAGTAGCGACAGCCAAGGAAATTCCTTCCGGTCGTAGAACTGGATCGCCGGCAGCCGCGGAAAATGCAGCATGCTTGGCTGCTGCGTGTAGACCTTCTTGCGGCCGAGCGCGATGTCCCGGCACTCTTCGAAACGAGAAAGATTATCGTCTTCGTGGCGCGACACGACGGGGTCAAGACGCGCGCGCAGATACGCGTCAAGTTCGGCGGCATTCTCGTCCACAGCTTCACGGGCGTGCCGCAAAGGGCCGCGCAGGTCGGCAGCGACCTGCTCTTCCGGGGGAGCAATCGTCAGCACGTCCTTGTAGATCCGCGCCGCTTTCCTCTTCTCACCCGTACGTTCGAGAAGCATGCCCTTGGCCAGAAGAGCCGGAAAGAAATAGGGATCGATGGCGAGCGCGTCCGTAAGCGCCGCCAATTCGGCAGCGGCGTCCCCCGTCGCGCGATGTACAAATGAAAGGTTCAGCGGGATCGCGGGCTCTCGCGGCGCCGCCTTGGCCGCGCGCTGAAGCAATTGTCGCGCACGACCTGTATCCTTGCGCATGAGCGCGTGCTGGCCCAGATGAAAAAGTGCTTGCGGATGCTCAGCGTCCGCCGAATGCACTTCGCTCCACAGCTGCGCCGCTTCGTCATGGCGGCCGGCGCGCATGGCACTCTGGGCCGCAGCCACAAGGTTTCCTATGCGTCCAGGCAACCCGTTCGACATGCGCTGCGCCCTGGCAAGTCCCGAATGAACCACCACCTAGTTCTACGAGCCATCCACGGTTTCATGCAACGCTCGCGGCGCCTGGCGAATCCATTGCGACAGCAACCACTTCTCACCGGAAGACGGCGGCAGGCCTGCATGAAGGGTTCGTGCGTCCGGGTCGCCCGCTGGTGTGACGTTCCAGAACAGCAGCGCGTCGCCTTTGCGGCCTTTCCAGCGCCAGCCAAGCTCGGGAAACTCCGTCTCGCCGCCTTCAAAATCGTCGTTCAGATAAAGGAGGAACGTCGCGACCCGCTGTCCGCTCGCAGCGACATCGCGGGCATAGCCCGGAACCGCAGGATCGAGGAAATCGAAATGGGGTTCGAATCGCTGTCCGGGTGCGTAGTGCAAGATTGCGGAGCCTTCCAGGCTCGCCAGCGGATCGTTGACAATCGCAACGATGCGCGCGCGCAGCAACATGAGCACAATGTCCGACTGTGCAATGTCGAAGGCGACGGAGCTGTTGCTGCGTGCTTCCTCGACCCGCCCCCCGCCGCTCGCCGAGTCATAGACCTTGGCGCGGGAGACACGCGGACGTGCCCGTTCGATCAGCCAATCGCAGATCTCGGGCGAAGCGCAGCTTTCGACCACGCCTATGCGCGGTAATTCGGAGACGCTGCGCATCGGCACGGGCCCGGTCAGCTCGGCCACACGTGCGGCCCTGTCCGCGGCGCCGAGAAATTCCAGTTGCGCTCGCGCCGGCTGCCAACCCCGTCCGGCAGCGCGCTCGAGACACTCAAACGCCACTTCCCAGCGATCGGGGAGGCCGGTATCCTGCGCCGCCAGCATCCCGCAAACATAAGCGGCCTCCGCGTCGCCCTTGTGCGCCGCCGAGCGGATCATGTTCACGCCATCACACTCGACGATCGGAGTCTTCGTCAGGAGATTGATCGCGAGGGAACGCAGTGCCGCCACGTCGCCCTGTTTGGCGGCGCGAGCGAACCAGCCGCGTGCCATCGCGGTCCTGTCCTCGGCCTCAAACCGGCGCGCGAGCGCGATCTGGGCATCTCTGTCGCCCCCCTCGGCAAGCTGTTCGAGTTCGCCGGTCGCGGCACTCATGGTCGCGGCCCCTATCGCTATTTCACCCCATGATCCCTCTCTTGTCCGGATAGGTCCAGCCGTGCAGTTTCCTGATGGGACAGGAGGCAATGCCGTTGACGGACGACGCGCCGATCGCACCATCGAAGAAATTGCAGACGGACCTGTTCGACAGCCCGTCGTGGTTCCCGGAAGGTTTCGATCAGAACCGCAGCGAGTTCCTGTTCGTCGCCGCAGACCGCTCGGAACTTGCCTCGCAATCCTTTCTGGACTGGCGATGGAACCGATCGGGCGCTACACGACAAACCGCAGGCACCACTGCCATGATCGCGCGCCTGTCGCCGCAGAATCCGCGTCCATGCATCGTCTGGCACACCGGCTTTTGCTGCTCCACACTGCTTACGAAGGCGCTGGACAGGCCTGGGCGCAATCTCTCGCTTTGCGAACCGCAGGTGCTGGTGGATGTTGTCGACGCCAAACGTGCCGGGAAGTTCGCGCGCGATTTGTCGCCGGCAATCCCACAGCTCGCGTTCCATCTTCTCTCTCGCGGCTTCGTGCCCGAAGAGCGCGTGACGCTCAAACCCGCTCCGGCGGCCAATGCGCTTCTGCGAGACGCCGCGACGCAGACGTCCGGACCGATGCTCTTTCTCTTTTCGGATTGCAGAAGCTTTCTCGTTTCGATCTGCAGGCTGGGGGAGAACGGGCGAAAATATGTCCGAAGTCTCTTTCTTGCGATGCTCCACGACGATCACGTCCAGGCCCAATGGCCGGCGCCAAAACTCCTGTCCTTGTCCGATCTCGAGCTCGCAGCAATCGTCTGGCACATACAGATCGCGGAGTTCCTGCGAAGCTGGCCGCTCCTTGGTGCGGGGCGTGCCGCGTCTCTCGACTGCGACGCATTTCTGGCATTGCCAGTCGATGCGCTGAGCAGACTCGATGACTTCTTTTCGCTTGGCGTGGGCAAAAATCACCTGGAAGAGGCGGTGAGCGGCCCGCTTTTCCATCGCAACGCAAAAACCGGCGAAGATTCGTTCGACGCGAGCCGGCGATTGAAAGAACACGCGCAAACCGCGCAGCAATTGGGGGCCGATCTGGATCGCATCGTCGCCCGGAGTTATGCAATCTGCCGCACGACCCCCCGCAGCGCGCCTCTCCCCGAACCCCTCGTGCCGATCGACAAGGTCTATTGCCCGTGAGTTCTTGATTGCGTCACTGCACTGGTAGGCCGGTCGCTCTCAACTCGATACGGGCGCGTGGAACGTCGGAGAGTGCCCCCAGGACCGCGCGGGCCGCCGGCGCCTGCATGATCGTCGACAGGCCCTCAGTGGCCCGGATGCCGGCCTGCGTGCCGCTCAGCAAGTCGGCAACGGTAGCAAGGAAGCCTTCCTTCTCGGGGTATCGCTTGAAAATCAGGCGCACATCGGGCGTCACGCCCACCGCCTTTTTAACCTCGCCCACCGCCGTCCAGAATGTCCCAAGCTCATCTACCAAGCCGCGTGGCTGCGCGTCGGCACCCGTCCATACACGGCCCTTGGCGATGGATTGCACTTTCGCTAGCGGAAGCTTGCGGCCGACGGCAACTTTCCGCATGAAATCGGCGTAGATCGCGTCGGCCTGCCCGTTCAGATTTGCCAGCTGCTCCGGGGTGTAAGGTTCGATGCCGGAGTCAAAGAGCGCGTTCTTACCCACGCCGATTTCGTCGGCGCCCACGCCGATCATTCCGAGCGACTTGCCTAAGGCGACCTTGCCGGTAAGAACGCCAATGGAGCCAGTCAGCGTTGCTGGCTCTGCGACGATCTGGTCGGCTGCACAGGAGACGTAGTAGCCCCCCGACGCCGCAAGCGGGCCCATGCTGACGATCACCGGCTTGCCGGCGGCTTTTGCTTCCTTGAGCGCTTCGAGAATCTGGTCGGAAGCGGTGACCGATCCGCCCGGCGAATCGATGCGGAAAAGAATAGCCTTGATGCTCCGGTCCCGCGTCGCCCGACGAAACGCCTCGGCATAGTCATCGCCCGCGATCACCGTGCTGCCGCCGAGGGCGCCGTGATCGGCCGTGCCGTCGACGATTTCGCCAGCCGCTTCGATGAGGGCCACGTGCGGCCCCGAGCCAACTGCGCCTTCGCTCTCTGTCGCTCGCGCATATTCCCCGATAGCGACGAACTTTGCACGCTTGGCGCGCGCGCGAACCGCGTCCTTCGCCTGATCGTCATAGCCGAGCCGGTCGATCAATCTGGTGCGCTTGGCATCTTCGGCGAATTGCGGGCTGGCCTGAAAGGAAGCAATGACCGTTCGCCTGTCGAGCTTGCGCTCGGCCGAAACAGCGCTCACAGCGCTGTTGTACCAGGATTGCAGGAAGGCGGTCGTCTGCTCGCGGTCGGGCTGCGTGTAGTCCTTCTGCATGTACATATCGGCCGCGCTCTTGTAGTCGGCGCGTTTGACGATCTGCGGTACTGCCTGAATCTTGTCGAACAGTCCGCGCAGAAAAATGGCGCCGGCGCCGGAGCCTGCCGCGCTGAACGGACTTCTCGGCTCCATCCATATCTGATCGGCACTGGCAGCCGTGAGATAGTCGCCGAGTCCTGTGCTGTTGAATCCCTGGGCGTAAGCAATGACGAACCGGCCGGTGGCGCGAAAGCGGATCAGCGCAGCGCCGATCTCCTCGCCCTGTGCGACGGAGAGGCCCCCACTGCCGAGTTGCACGAACGCACCCTTCACCCGGGAATCGCGGCCGGCGCGGTCAAGCGCCAAAACCGTGTCCATGACAGGCGGGGTGCGCCGATCGGCGAACAGGCTTGCCGTGTTCGAAGAGTCTGGCGGCGAACTCCGAAGATCGAGACTGAGCACCATCCGCGCCGGCAGACCATCGCCCTCGATCAATCCGATCACGATGAGCACGGCGGCCAAAGCGACGATGAATACCGCCAGCCTGACGACGCCATTCAGGACGCCCAGCGCGATATCCCGCAGCCAGCGAAGGAAAGCGATCATTCGGGATGTCCTCTCGATTGGAGCCAGGGGCGGGTTTCCTATATGGGAAGCGGCTTGACGACGGCCAAGCCCGCGCCGGCCGAATTGCATGCACCGCCCCAGTCGGCGGCTTGATTCTCTCCAGGCGACCGGGGGACAGTATTGCCGCCGATACAGGATGTCGCCAGTCCGGTTTTGACGCTGGAGCGCCGATGACGATTCCCATTCGCGAGAATGACAGAGCAATCCGGGCGGCCATCGCCTCCGCCCACTATCCGTCGCTCGCCGCGGCACTTGTTCATCTTACGGGCGACGCCAGCCTCATCCGGGGAGGCGTCAAGCCCGTTTATGAGTTTTTCGGGGATGGACAGGGCGGCCTGAGCGACCAGCAGAAATCCGAAATCGCTGCGGCCGCGATGAAAACGCTCGGAGCGCTCAGGGATGGCCACCTCGCCCGCGCCGCACGTCCTCCCCTATCCACGATTCGCGAGACGATGAATTTCGTCGCCGGCGCAGAAATTCCCGACCGCTACATTCCGTTCCTCGTCGAGGAGCTGGCGCTCGAAGGCCAGGACAGGGTCGGAGACATGCTGGAAGACATAGAAGCAGGCCGAAAGCAGGCGTTCCACGTGCTGATCATCGGTGCGGGCATGTCGGGCATTCTTGCGGCGATACGTTTGGGTCAAGCCGGCATTCCTTACACGATCGTCGACAAGAATGACGAAGTCGGGGGAACATGGTTCGAGAACGCCTATCCCGGTTGCCGCGTCGACAATCCCAATCACATGTATTCCTATTCCTTCGCGCCCAATCACGACTGGCCGAACCATTATTCAACCCAGGATGCATTGTTCGCCTATTTCCGGGAGGTGGCCGAACGATACGGGGTGCGCGCGCGAGTCCGTTTCCGCACGGAGATCGTTGGGTCGGCATATGATGAGCGCCGCAAGATCTGGGTTTCGCGCGCGCGGTCGGCGGACGGTCGCGAAGAGACCATCGAGAGCAACGCCGTCATAACCGCTGTCGGTCAGCTCAATCGTCCAAAGCTTCCGGATATCGAAGGCCTCGGCTCATTCAAAGGCGCGGCGTTTCACTCCGCGCAGTGGGATCACTCCATCGATCTCAGGGGCAAACGCGTCCTCGTGATCGGCACGGGAGCGAGTGCCTTTCAGTTCGTGCCCGAAATCGCTGCCGATGTGGGCGAGATGTTCGTGTTCCAGCGATCTCCCCCCTGGCTGGGCGCCACGCCCAACTATCACGACCCGGTGCCCGAGGGTCAGAAATGGCTGCTGAAGCATGTCCCAACCTATGCGCAATGGTACCGTTTCTGGCTGTTCTGGATGTTGACGGACGGGCTTCTCCCTTACGTTAGTGTCGATCCCGCATGGCAGGGGTCGCCGGGCGCAGTCAGCGTCGCCAATGAACAGCTGCGTGGTCTCCTCACCGAATACACGCGCGCGCAGACCGACGGCGACGCGGACCTCTTCCGCAAGGCGATTCCCGATTACCCGTTCGGCGGGAAACGTTCTCTTCGGGACAATGGCGTGTGGCTTGCGACGTTCAAGCGGCCAAATGTGCATCTGGTGGACGATCCCATTGCGGAAATCTCGCCTGATGGCGTGCGCACGCGTAGCGGTCGGGAGTATGCGGGCGATGTCCTCATCTACGGCACGGGATTTCACGCCAGCAGCTTCCTTGCGCCGATGGAGATCAAGGGGCGCGGCGGACGCGATCTTCATGCACTCTGGGCGGGCGACGCGCGCGCCTATCTTGGCATTTCCGTTCCGGGATTTCCCAATTTCTTCATGATGTACGGCCCCAACACCAACATCGTCGTCAACGGCAGCATCATCTTCTTTTCCGAATGCGAGATTCGCTACATTCTCGGCTGCGTGGCGACGCTCTTGCGCAGTGGCCACGCCGCGATGGAGCCGAAGCCGGAAGTCAACGAAGCGTTCAATCGGCGAGTAGACGAAGGCAACAGGAGAATGGCCTGGGGCGTTCCCCAGGTGTCGAGCTGGTACAAGAGCGCGTCTGGACGTGTTTCACAAAACTGGCCGTTCGCGCTGGTCGACTACTGGGAGATGACGCGGGCGCCCAACCCTGCCGATTTCGCGTTCCAGGCGAGCGCCACTGATGTTGCGGGAGATGGACCGCAGGTGTGATAAGATCGCAGCCGGTCAAGGGGGCACGAACGCCTGGAGGGAACGATGTTCGAAAAATCGTCTGCTGTCGCTGTCCTGTTCGCCGGTGTGGCGAGCTTATTTCCAATTCCGGTTCTGGCCGCGGACGTGAGCGCAGAAATCACCAACGCGGCGCTGCATGCCGGTCTTGCCGCCAAGGGAACAGACATTGGGACGGTGCATACACACCTGCATCACACCGTCAACTGCCTGGTAGGTCCCGGCGGCGCTGGCTTCGATGCGAAGGAATTGAATCCCTGCGCCAACAACGGGATCGGCGCCATCCCGGATTCCACGAGTGCGTCGACAAAACAGGCACTCCAGACGGCGCTGGCAAAAGCCGAAAACGGTCTCGCCGCGACGGACTTTACCACTGCTAAGCAGGAGGCGACGGCTGCGGCGGCAGTGCTGAAGGGCATAAAGTAGGGTGCCGCGAGTTTCGCGCAGGCTCGTCGAGGAAAGGTGTGCTCGATTTTACTCCCACTTTTGGGGGAGGTGGCGTGAAGTGCCTGAGGGGGCGGCGTGCGCTGAATTCACGGAGCCGGACTGATGCCCGAAGAATGGCCGGAGCTGCCTTACGCGGCGTGGAACGAGACCTGCGCGACCCTGCAACTTTGGACGCAGATCGTCGGCAAAACTCGCCTCGCGCTGACGCCTTGGCTCAACCATTCGTGGCATGTGACGTTCGATGTCACCGCGCGCGGCCTCGGCACCCCATTGATGCATGCGGGCAGCCTTGGATTGCAGATCGAATTCGACTTCATCGATCACATGCTATGGCTGCGCGCGAGCACCGGACAGATCCTGCACCTTGCGCTGCGGCCGATGAGTGTTGCCGCGTTCTACACGGCGTACTTGTCATGCTTGTCCGAACTCGGGGTCGATGTGCGCATCGACGGATCACCGAACGAGATTGCGGACGCCGTTCCGTTTCGAAACGACACCGCCCATGCCGCCTATGATCCCGACTTCGCCAACCGGTTTTGGCGAGTCCTTCTCAAGGCTCACGAGGTGCTTTCACTTTTTCGAACGGCGTTCCTTGGAAAGGTGAGTCCGATTCATTTCTTTTGGGGCGCCGCCGATCTCGCCGTGACGCGCTTCTCCGGCCGCCGGGCGCCACTTCATCCTGGAGGCTTTCCTCACCTGCCCGACGCGGTGACGCGCGAGGCCTATTCTCATGAAGTGTCGAGCGCCGGTTTCTGGCCGGGCGGCGGACCGATCGAGTACGCGGCGTTCTATTCCTACGCCTACCCGATGCCTGATGGGTTTTCCCGGGCAGCGGTGCGTCCCGCCGCAGCACATTTCGAACAGGAACTTGGCGAATTCATTCTGCCGTATGACGCCGTACGCGCCGCGCCCGATCCGGCCAGATACCTGATGGAATTCCTGCAGAGCACGTATGAGGCGGCGGCCGACGGCGGACACTGGGACCGCGTCGCGCTCGAATGCTCTCTCGGCGAGCGCGGGAGGCCACGCGTCGTCGACTGACAGGAATGCGGCCGCGCGGAACCGCCGCAGCCCGACCGGGTTCAGCGCAACGAGCCGGCACCTTTCGCGTTTTCATGAGCAAACCGGCGTCTGGCGGGAGAAAGCCATGAGAATCCGATTGTGGATAGCGTTGGGCACGGCGATCCTCGCGGGCTCGCTATTTTCCTCGACCGCAAACGCACGCGCTCCTGGCGGCAGACCTTCGCACCCGGTGGTTCTCTTTCGAGGGATCAATAGGTGCCAAGGCGGCCCATTCTGCAGCGTGTCCTCGGCTCGGTTTGGCGCCGGGTCTCTGGGCCGTACGGGCGGAGGGACCTTCGCGGGGGGCCCTTCTGACGACTACGCGGTCGACGTCGACGAGGGTTTTGGCACAGACGACGCGTTCCGCTTCGATAGGCCGGCCGCACTCGGCCCGGGCCACGAGTATCGGTCCGCCGAGCCCGAATCGCCCGATAACTTCGATCCGGATTTCCGCTAGCACCGTCCGGCGCGTTTCCGCGTTATCTCCTGGCGGGGTTGCGCCGATCGGTGAGCTGCCCGGGCCTCGCTGCTTTCGCTCGCCTTTCGAATCTACGAGTATTGTTCGCAGGGTCGCGACAGGCGAGCGGCTTGCCGTGCTGGTTTCCAGCGATGCGGCAAATTCTGGCGAACGGAATGGCTTCCATGGCGGCGATCGAACCACCCACGCCCGCATCCCGGCCGATTGGCGATCGCGTGGTGGAGACGACCTGCTACATGTGCGCCTGCCGCTGCGGCATAAAGGTGCATCTGGCCGACGGGCGTATCCGCTACATCGAGGGCAACCGCGAGCATCCGGTCAATCGCGGCGTACTCTGCGCGAAGGGCTCGGCCGGCATCATGCAGCATTATTCGCCTGCCCGACTCTCGCGACCGCTGCGCAGGATCGGTCCGCGCGGAAGCGGCGAGTTTCGCGAGATCAGCTGGGGAGAAGCGCTCGACACGGCCTGCACATGGCTCGGCGATATCAGGCGCACCGATCCGAGGCGCCTCGCCTTCTTCACCGGCCGCGACCAGTCCCAGGCCCTGACCGGCTGGTGGGCGAGCCAGTTCGGTACGCCCAACTATGCGGCTCATGGTGGCTTCTGTTCGGTCAACATGGCTGCGGCGGGGATGTACACCATCGGCGGCTCGTTCTGGGAATTCGGGGAGCCCGACTGGGATCACACCAAGTATTTTCTGCTGTTTGGCGTTGCCGAGGACCATGACAGCAATCCGCTAAAGATCGGCCTCGGAAAACTCAAGGCGCGCGGCGCGAAAATCGTATCCGTCAATCCGGTGCGCACGGGTTATTCAGCGATCGCTGACGAATGGCTGGGCATTCGTCCGGGTACGGATGGTCTTTTCGTGATGGCTCTGGCGCAGGAACTGTTGCGCGCCGGAAAGGTCGATGCAGAGTATCTCGCGACTTACACCAACGCCCCGTGGCTGGTGATCCGGAATCCCGACGGCCCCGACGACGGGCTGTTCGCGCGCGACGAGCAAGGCAAACCGCTCGTCCTCGATCGGCATGGCGGACGGGCGCTGCCGCTCGATCCATCCGTCTCGCCAGCGCTCGCGGGCGAATGCCGGCTGGCGGATGGACGAATAGCGGTGCCAGCCTTCGCACTAATGGTCGCACGCTGTCTCGAGCCCTGTTACTCCGTCGACAACGCTGCCGCAGCGACGGGAATTTCCGCCGCCACAATTCGCCGCATTGCAGCCGAACTTGCCGCAGCCGCCTTTGACGCGCCCGTAGTGATCGAACAGCCCTGGACAGATGTAGCGGGCCGTCGCCACGAGCGCATGGTGGGACGCGGCGTCTCGATGCATGCGATGCGCGGCATCTCGGCCCATTCCAACGGCTTCCACACCTGCCGCGCGCTTCATCTGCTGCAGATGCTGCTTGGCGCCATAGAAACGCCCGGCGGTTTCCGCATCCGCCCGCCCTTTCCGCAACCCATACCTCCGCGGACCAGACCCTCCGGCCGCACGGATCAGATTGGTCCCGACCGCCCTCTCGCAGGGACCCCGCTCGGTTATCCCGCATCGCCGGAAGATCTTCTCGTCGATGCCGACGGCACGCCACGTCGCATCGACAAGGCGTTCTCCTGGGAGGCGCCGTTTGCCGCGCACGGCATGTTTCATATGGTCATCCACAATGCGTGGAAGGGCGATCCCTATCGGGTCGACACGCTTTTGATGTTCATGGCCAACGCGGCGTGGAACACATCGATGAACACCGCCGGCACGATGGCGATGCTGACCGATCGCGATCCCGGGTCCCAAGAGTATCGCATTCCGCACATCATCTATTCCGACGCCTATTATTCCGAGATGGTCGCCTATGCGGATCTCGTGTTGCCCGACACCACCTATCTCGAAAGATGGGACTGCATCTCGCTGCTCGACCGGCCAATCTCGAATGCCGATGGCGCGGCCGACGCCATCCGCCAGCCGGTGCTGGCGCCCGACCGCGACGTGCGACCGTTTCAGGACGTGCTGATCGAGCTTGGAGCAAGACTCGGTCTGCCCGGTTTGATCGGTGAGGATGGGTCGCCGCGTTACCCGGGACTTTATGCCGATTATCTCGTCAATCACGAGCGCCGGCCCGGCGTCGGCTTGCTGGCGGGCTGGCGCGGCGCAGATGGACAACGAAGCGGTACCGGCGGTCCCAACGCAAGCCAGCTCGACGCCTATGTCGAAAACGGCTGCTTCTGGCGCGCCGAGATTCCCCTCGCAGGCCGATACTTCAAGCACATCAACCGCGACTATCAGCAATGGGCGGTGGCGATGGGATTCCTCGAGCGCACGGAAGCGATGGCATTGCAGCTCTACAGCGAGCCCTTGCAGCGCTTCCGCCTTGCGGCACAAGGCCATGGCAAAGTGCAGGCGCCAGAAGCGCATCGCGAGCGGGTCGCGGCGTATTTCGATCCTCTGCCGCTCTGGTATCCGCCCTTCGAGGAAACTCCGGACTCACCCGGCGATTTTCCCCTTCACGCGATCACGCAGCGGCCGATGGCGATGTATCACAGCTGGGGTTCGCAGAATGCGTGGCTGCGCCAGATCCACGGCGAAAACCGGCTCTACATCCACCACGCCACGGCCGCAAAGCTCGGCATCGTGGACGATGATTGGGTCCATGTTTCGAGCCGGCACGGCGCGATCACCGTCCAGGTCCGACTGATGGACGGCGTGAATCCCGACACGGTGTGGACGTGGAACGCCATCGCCAAGCGGCGCGGAGCCTGGAATATCGCGCCTGATGCCGGCGAAACTCAGCGCGCCTTTCTCATCAATCACCTGATCGACGAGCTGCTTCCCGCTAAGGCGGGTGGCTACCGATATTCCAACAGTGATCCCGTAACCGGCCAAGCCGCCTGGTACGATCTGCGCGTGAAGCTGGAGAAGGCGGCTGTGGGAATGAGCGTTTGCACGCCGCAATTCGCGCGGGTGAAACTTCCTCCGGACATGCCCGAGCGGCCGTCCGTGCTGCGCTACGGTGCGGAATTTCGAGCCGAGGCGGAAAAGACTCCATGACCGATCTGCCCACCAATTCCGCAGCGAAAAAACTCGGTCTCGTCATCGACCTAGACACCTGTGTCGGCTGTCATGCCTGCGCCGTGCATTGCAAGGAATGGAACAGCGGCGGTGTCGCGGCGCCGCTCACCGACATCGCACCCTACGATGCGGACCCGGACGGCGTGTGGTTCAATCGTGTGCATAGCTACGAGGCAGGCCGCGGCGCGGCCGGCCGCACGGTCCATTTCCCACGTTCCTGCCATCACTGCGAGACTCCCGCCTGCGTGACCGTGTGTCCGACCGGCGCGAGCTATAAGCGGGCGGAAGACGGCATCGTGCTCGTCAACGAAGATCTCTGCATCGGCTGCAAGCTCTGCTCGTGGGCCTGCCCTTATGGCGCGCGGGAGTACGATTACGATTCCGGCGTGATGAAGAAATGCACCATGTGTATCGACCGCATCTACAATGACGCGTTTGCCGTCGAGGATCGCGTGCCCGCCTGCGTCGCGACCTGCCCGGTGGGAGCGCGTCATTTCGGCGATCTCGGCGACCCCGACTCCGATGTTTCGAAGCTTGTCGAGGCGCGCGGCGGTTATGCCCCAATGCCCGAGCTCGATTATAAGCCGGTCAACCGCTATCTGCCTCCGCGTCCACGGCCCGCCCAAGCTACGGATACAGCGCTTGTTCCCGCAGAGCCCGATACTCCCGGCATTCTCGGCTGGATCGATCGCATGTTGTCCCGCTGACCGCGCATGCATCCCGCGCTCTCGGTCATTCTTTTCACCACTGCGTCGGGCGCAGGCTACGGGATGCTGTTCTGGCTCGGCACATTTTCCATAACCAACACGTTGCCGTCCGACCGCTTCTTCGCTCCGGTCAGCCTCGCGCTGGCGCTCGCAGCGATCTCCGGCGGACTGATCTCGTCGACCTTTCATCTCGGCCACCCCGAGCGCGCATGGCGCGCGATTTCACAATGGCGTTCGTCCTGGCTGTCGCGGGAGGGTTTGGTGGCGCTCGCAACCTACGTTCCGGCCGGGCTGTTTGGCATCGGCCTGGTTGTCTTTCATCGCAGTGATGGGTTCTGGGCCGCGTGCGGAGGTCTCGCTGCTGTGGGCGCGTTCTCATCGGTTGTTTGCACTGCCTACATCTACCGCTCGCTGAAACCTGTCCAGCGCTGGGCCAATGCCTGGGTGGTGCCGAACTACCTCGCACTGGCAGCGATGACGGGCGGGCTGTGGCTGACCGCGCTTGCGGCAACCTTCGGTATCGGGCGGCCCGCGATCGGCTGGCTTGCGGTGATTCTCGTCTTGCCGGCAGCCGTGCTCAAACTCGGTTACTGGCGCTATATCGACCGAACCACGTCCACAAGCACGGCTGAGACGGCGACCGGGCTTGGCAGCATCGGGGCGGTAACGATGCTGGATCCGCCCCATACAAGCGACAACTACCTGCTGAAGGAGATGGGTTTTCGCGTCGCGCGCAGACACGCGTCGCGCTTGCGCCGCATCTCCTTTGTTACAGCCTTCGTGCTGCCGGTTCTTCTGATAGTGGGCGGCCTCTACGTCGGAGGCACCTCCCTGATCATATTGTCATTGATCGCTGCACCGCTTTCCACGTTCGGCGTGCTGATCGAGCGCTGGCTCTTCTTCGCCGAAGCGAAGCACACGGTGATGCTCTATTATGGCGCGGCCCGTGCCTGATTTACGAAAGCTTCGCGGTGTGTGGATGCACGTATTGCGACCAGCATCGGGTCGAATCGGACCTCACGCTCCTTGCGCCGTTTCGGCCGTTCCGACACAATTGGGAGAATTTTGGGGGAATATCCGTGAGATCAGTTAGAGCGATAGCCCTATTGGCGCTTGGATTGAGCGCGTGCAGCCTTCTCCATCCGACTCGCCCGCCCAATTACATTGCATTCTTTCGATACGACAGCGCCGAGCTGACGCCCGCCGCGCGACAAATCGTCGACCAGGCCGCAGCCGCTGCCAAATCCATGCCCGCCACCAAGGTCGAGATTGCGGGATACCTTGACAGCGCGCCGGCGCTTCCCGAGAACCGGCGCCTCTCCGAACCTCGCTTCAAGGTCGTGGAGCAGGCGCTCATTGCCGATGGAATTGACCCCAAGCTGCTTGTTCGCGTTCAACTGGCCGACAGCGAGGCCGCATTGCCGGCAACAGGAGATCGACGCATAGAGATATGGCTGATTGGCAAAGGCGTGGAGGGACCGGCCTATCATCCCTTGTAGCATTGAACGCGGAGTGGAAGGCGCAAATCACATTCGCGCCGAGCTATTCCACTTCGCGTCATTGAACGGGAATACCCATCATGCCGGTCCGGCATTGCGTCGCAAATTTCGCTTTGATCTCCGCCCTCCTCTTTCTCTTTGCAGCCACCGCTCAACCCTCTGCCGGCAGTCCGGAACTGTTGGGCAGGAATCTCGTCGATATCGGCGGCGGCCGACGAATGAACATTGTGTGCATCGGACAGGGCTCGCCTACCATCGTGTTCGACTATGGCATGGGCGAGCACATCCTGGTCTGGCAGAAAGTACAGGCGCCGGTTTCGGCCATCACCAGAGCATGTTTTTACGACCGCTCAGGCTACGGATTCAGTGACCCGTCGAACAGGCCGATGACTGCAGACAATGTCACTGACGACCTCCATGCCCTTCTGCATGTCGCGGGGATCACCGGGCCGCTCGTTCTCGTCGGACATTCCCTCGGCGGCCTCTACGCCACTCTTTACACCGACAAGTTTCCGTCGCAGGTGGCGGGCCTCGTCCTGATCGACCCTTCCTTTGCGGGGCAGGAGCCTGCGGCGTGGGGCGCCGATGAGAAGCAGAGGATCATGCCGGAATTCGAGAAGCTCCTCACAAACACGAAGGCGTGCGCGGATCTGGCCCGCGCCGGTAAGCTCAGCCAATCCGATTCCCATGGCTGTTTTCAGCTGGCACCCGTCCGCACGCCAGCCGAGACGGCTTACCTGATGCAGGCATTTCTCAAGCCCTCCCGTTATGAAAGCGCAATCTCGGAAGCGAAAAGCCATTCCGCCTTCGCAACGGGAAGAAACGAAGACGGTCTCGAAGAGGAAAAAGCCGCACGCCCGTTCGGGAGCCGACCGGTGATTGTGCTGACGGGAAGCGCCTATCCTCCGGATCCGTACGAGACTCCTGCGATGGAGAAGGCGTTCTACAACAATTGGAAAGCAGGCCACGACCGGCTCGCGGCACGCTCAACGCGAGGGCGATCCATCGTTGTATCCGGAGCCGGACACTCCATTCAGCTCGACCAGCCGCAGCAAGTTATCGATGCAATAAGAACGGTCGTATCTGAAGTGCGAAAATCGCAGTCTGACTAAGCAAGCGCCAACAGCAGGAGACCTGCCGCAGCAAGCGCCGCGGACCGGACAATGTGGAAGTTGATTCAGGCCGTGCGCAGGATTGAGACGCGATGGCATCGGCGTCATCGAGATTCCAGCCGATATCTTCCGCCTCCGGCGGTCCGCACCAAGGATCTCCAGAGTGGGTCCCGGGCTATTGGCAACTATCGAACTTAAAGGCGACGATGCGGGTGTCCCAGTCTCCGCTGACGCCGCCTCCGTGATTTTTGTTGTAGTACATCTGACTGTACCAGAGGGTGCAGTCGTCGGCGGGGTCTATGCTCATGCTGCTGTAGTCGCCCCAGCGTTGGCTGTCGCCGGTTTCGACCGCAGTTCCTTTCGCGGCAACCGTAGGTGCTTCCATTTTTCCGAGAGGGTCGGTGGCGAGCCGTCCTGTGTACCAGACGCCTGGATCCTTGGCATTGCCGGAGACGCTCATCCCGAGCGCAATGTTGCCCGCCTTGTCCATGGCGGCGCTTCCCATCCAGAGGCTGTTCGTCTTGTTCTGAAAGGTTCCCGCCTGATACAGGGCAAAGCTGCTCCCCACGGGCATCGCGCGAAGTTCATACCAGCGCATCGCCGAAAGAGCGCTTGAACCACGGCCCGGTGAAACATTGTGCGCCGCCACCAGGGATTCGTGGTCGCCAAAATTCCGATAGGCCAGCCGGAACATGAGACGATCCCCCAGTCCTTCAACCTGCTCACCGGGAGAGGGCTGCGGAATGCAGTCGGAAAACCCTCCGCACGCCTCGGAGAAGTTCGGCACGGCAATGTTGTTCGGTCCGGTAAAGCTGGACTTGTCCGGGTGGGCAAAATTCACATGGAAATCGAATTCCTGCAGCTGATTGGTGCTGTTGCCGAGCTGCAGATAGTGATTGGGAGCGCCCGTGGGAGGCGCCGTGGAACCGTCGAGATCGGACGGAAGCAAACTGGAGACGTTCGAGGGCGTGAAGCAGATCGCTGCGGCCGTTCCCCCCGCGAGCATGGCGTTTCGGTCATAGGCGCAGGGTTCTGCAGCGCCGCCGTCGAGGTTCGAGGTACCGTAATATGCATCGGGCCAGACGGCATATTTGGGATAGTCGGGAAGCGTGCTCCCGTAATCGTACTCGTAGCGGTTGTACGTGCCCGTTGCGTCGGAGCCGGTCGACACCGCGATGCAGAGGGCATAGTTGCCGGAGTAGTTCAGATAGGACACCAGCCAGCGATCGGCGAGCTTGTCCCAGATCACGACCGGATCGCCCGGAGGAGTGTTTTCGCACAGCCCGCCGAAGCCGGAAAATATCGTGTTGGTATTGGTGGGCTTCAGCAGGATTTTTCCCGTCGCCTTGTCGTAGACCGCATAGTCGAAGTTGGTAATTTCGACGAATTGCGTGCCGCCGACCGCGCCGTTGGTGTCGGGCACCTGTGCGTTTTGTTCATCCTCGCGAACCGCGTTGAAAGCCAGCACTTTCGTGGTGTGGATCGTCGGCAGGTAGGACTGCTGCACCACCGTGTCCTCGCCGGGTGGGCCCTCGGGGAGCTGCCGCTTGTGTCCCGGTTCCGGCATTTCGATCGTGGGGCGAGACCCCGGCCGCGCCGTCTGCGCCATGACGCGCAGCGGCAGGGAGACGTCGTGCCTGGCGTCGTAACGCACCGTGGGGTGGGTGAGAACTTCCCGGGCCGGCGCTGGCGTGGACGCCAGTACGACGGATGAGAAAACCAGCGCACTAGCGGCCGACAGGCCGGCACGAACTTTCATAAATCCTCCTCGAGACCGGGAAAGATCGCGCCGCGCTCTCACAACGCGAGACTCTGAACTCGATGCTTCTTATCACGGGATTGAAGTGATTGAAAATGATCAATCCGCGAGGAGCAATCGCCACTCCGACGCACACTCAGAGATCGCAAATAGGCTCCAAAAGCCGTGATAGTTGATGACGCGCGCCAACGAGCGCTAATTCAAAGCGTGCAGCCCTTTCCGGCAGTTGCAATTCTTCGCGCGAGCCGGCTCGCATCGCTGGTCGGTGGCCTCACTGGCTGTTTGGCGCGAAAAGCCGGCACCATCCGTTCGGGCTGATCGTGCCCATCACGACATGGCAGCTCGACGGGGCGACGAAGTGGGCGCAGAGACTGCAACGCTGCTGGCCCTTCGGCTGGTCCTGATAAAACGCATTCTGCTGGGCCACCGTCGGCGCCGGAGCACCCGAGTCCGCGGCGAGCGACCGCGTCGTAAGGCTTCCCAGACCCACCGTGCCCGCAAGAGTAATGGCGGATTTGAACAGATGACGCCGTGATACGGCCATTCGAGCCTCCTTCGTCCCATCACAAACACGCATTCCGCGCGTCATGCCCTGATGCCCTGTCATTCACGATCGTCCGCTCGAAAAAACGGCGGCGAACCGGCGAGCATCATCAACTCGTTCTTTCATGCACACGCGTGAGCCCAGCCGCTGTGGCTGCAGCGCCTGTTGATAACCCTATGACGTCTGGTCCATGCGTCTTATTCCAGTTGGAATCAGGTCAGAACGCATCGCGTTGGATTTTGGCCCGCGTCTCGTTTTCCCCCCTGACGCTACATTCAATATATAGTTGATTAAGACCTTCTCTGCAACCAGTCCTAGTCCCGCCGCGCCTCTTGATTCAATCGGCCCAGGTAGTCCGGGAATAAGCGGGCGCCTGCAGTCGTCTCTCGGACAGAGGCCTGACTCTCTCGCGTTGTGTGCGAAGTCGGAGGTTGAATGCGGCGTGTCCTGAGCCTGGCGGATATCGATGAATTTCGCGATCGCGTGTGCATCGCCGCCACGGAACTCTTCACCGAGTTTGGGGAAGAAGGCTTCAATATGCGCCTACTTTCCGGCCGGCTGGGCGTCAGCGCGATGACGGCGTATCGCTATTTCAAGGACAAGAACGAGATTCTCGCTGCGGTGCGTGCCCGCGCCTTTGGCCGGCTCGCCGACAGGCTGGAGGCGGCGTACGATGCTGCTGACTCGACTGAGCAAACTCTGGCGGCTCTAAGCCGGGTCTGTGTGGAGTTCGCGCGAGAAGAGCGGTTGCACTACGAGTCGATGTTCGATCTCTCGCAGTCGCGAGCCGCGGCAGCGCCCGAGCTGCGCCGGGAAGAGGATCGGGCCCGCGAAGCGTTCACGATGCCCCTTCGCTCGCTCGCGCACGCGGGATTCTGCAATGGGGACCCCGAGGTGATCGGCCAGATGCTGTGGTCCTCGCTGCACGGCATCATGGCGCTCAATCTGGCGGGAAAACTCTCAGACGCCGATCGCGACCGCATGATCGCCGAGATGCTACGCGTGCTTGTTGGGTTCTGCGGCGCTGTTGTCGAATTCCGGCCGCCGGAATCGGGGCTGGCGGACGACCATCCGTCGTTTCGGCCCAATGCGTCTGGAGGGCACAGACGAACGTCCGTGCCCGCTATCGACAACACAACGATTCCCTAGCGGTGGACTGAAGGCACCGCTTGAGCGCGAGCGGAATACGGGAATCTGGACCCGCTCCTTTGGTGTAAATACCATCCGCGCGATCCTGGCTGACCAATCTCTAGCGGATCATCGGAAGCGCTGGCTTGAAGGACGAGTCGCTTTACCGCCGGACGGCGGGGGAACATTGTTGATCGGCTGAAGCGGATGCGTGTGGTTCACGTAAATTGCGCGCGAGACCCAAAACGGCGCACGGGCGCGGACCTTCTCGATGCGTGGCCGACACTGGTTTCGGTTGCATCGGCCGTCAAAGGAGCAGGCGTCGATATCGCCGTCGTGCAGTCCTCGCATGAAGACGCGACATGCGAACGCGATGGCATTGCAATTCGATTCGTGGCGGAACCGTGGATTGGGCGCCCGGCGGCCGGCTATGCTCCATGGCGCCTTGCGCGGGCGGTCAAGGCTCTCCAGCCTGACGTGATACATGTAAACGGGCTCGGCTTTCCTTTTCACACGCGAGCCTTGTGCGCGCTGGGTCAGCCGGTGCTGGTACAGGACCACGCCGCCCCCCCACGCAGCCGCATGCGCGGCCTCAGAAGCTGGGGATTGGCCAAAATCGCGGGAGTCGCCTTTACGGCATCTGAGCAGGCCGCACCTTTTTTCCTGGATGAATCACTCAAGCCGCAGACCCCGGTCTTTTCGATACTGGAATCGTCCACGCATTTCCGCGACGGCGACACGGCAGGGGCCAGGATCGCCACGGGGCTTCATGGTCACCCTGCGATATTGTGGGTCGGGCATCTGAACGCGAACAAGGATCCGATCACCATACTGGAGGCCTTCTCGCGCGCTCTCCCGCGAATTCCCGAAGCGCATCTGTCGTATTGCTTCCGGCATGCGCCGCTGTTGGATTGCCTGCGCGCGCGGCTCGCAGCCAACCCCGACTTGTCGGCGCGGGTGCATCTTCTGGGCGCCGTGCCACACGAGCAGGTCGAGTTGCTTTGCCGCGCCGCGGATATTTTCGTGCTGGGCAGCAAGCGGGAAAGCTGCGGCTATGCCTTGCTCGAAGCGCTCGCTTGCGGAGCAACGCCCATCGTTTCCGATATTCCAGCTTTTCGCGCGATCACGGCCCATGGTGCGATCGGCACTCTCTGCAACCCGGGCGACATCGATGCCTTCGCCCACGCGTTGGTGACGCTGTCGGATCATGCGCTTGACGCTCTTCGGGAGAAGGCGGTGCGCCATTTCAAGTCAGAACTGTCCTTTCCCGCCGTCGGAAAGAAATTGGCGGCAGCTTATCAAGCGCTCATGGACCGGCATGCGAACTTGGGGAGTGACGCGTCTTCATGAAGATCGCCTTGCTTACGCCGGGCGGCGTGGACCGGAGCGGCACGACGCGAGTCATACCCTGCCTCCTCTGGCTCATCGAGCGACTCATTCGAGGCGGCGACGAAGTGCACGTTTTCGCAGTTCGTCAGGAACCGCGAAGAGGCTGCTGGCCGCTGCTTGGCGCCCAGGTTCACAATGCGGGCGGCACCCATCCGATTTCACGCGGATTGCGCACGCTAAGCCAGTTTTTTGAAGAGCACCGGCGCGCACCCATCGATGTCATCCACGCTTTGTGGGCCGCACCGCAAGGCGTGCTTGCGGCCATCGCGGGCAAAGCGGGGGGGGTTCCTGTCTTACTGCACCTTCCGGGCGGAGATCTCGTCAGCCTGCCTACGATCGCCTATGGCGGCCGGCTCACGTTCAAGGGCCGAATCGGGTTGCGCGTGGCCGTCGCCGGCGCGGATCGTGTCGCCGCACCCAGCGCGAGCATGGTTCGCAACGCCGGTGAGCTGGGCATTGCCGCCGACCGCGTGCCATTTGGCGTCGCGCTCGACCACTGGCCCGTGGCGCCACCACGACGAAGGCCGGCGGGCAAGCCGGCAAAATTGCTGCAGGTCGCCAGCCTCAGTCCCGTCAAGGACCAGCAAACCCTTTTGATGGCCGCACTTCACCTGCACGCCAGGAAAATCGCTTTCGTGCTGGAGATTATTGGCGAAGACACGCTTGGCGGCGCCACGCAGCGCCGCTCTAACGAGCTGGGGCTGGACGAGTGTGTGCGATTCGCGGGGTTCTTGCCCCAGGACGCGCTGAAGCAACGAATGTCGTCCGCCGATCTGCTTGTCGTCACTTCCAGACACGAGGCCGGTCCCGTCGTCGCGCTTGAGGCTGCGACCACCGGCGTTCCAACCGTCGGAACCAATGTCGGATTCCTCGCGGAATGGGCGCCCGAAGCAGCACGCGTAGTAGGATTTGGGGACAGCGTAGCCCTCGCAAACGAAATTGCTGAGCTGTTGTCGAATGAGGATCAACGCCTGCTGCTCGCTTCGCATGCACAGGAAAAGGCGGTGGCCGAAGATGCCGATGCGACGACTCGCCAAATACGCGGCATCTATTCAGAACTGGTCTGCCGGAATCGAAATCGGCGTTACAAGAGGCGTGCGGTATCGGCGATAATAGGCGGCTAAGCGGGAGCAAACGGCTTTCCGCGTCTCCGGCGAAACTCCTGGTGAAACCCGGCCGTATGGTGGAGTTGCAAGCCGGACGACAATTGGCGTTCCGAAACGACACGACAGGTGAAGAACGTGTGCGAACCGATGACTTCGCTGGCTTCGACGGAGAGTTCCCGGATCCACAGAGCCGATCCGATCGCGGGAAGCTTCAGCTTTTCGGTCAAAATGACCGGAAGAGGCAGCTTGTCCCAGTCGACGAACTGTTTCTTGTGATGTTCGCCGAGTTTGTAGACGACGTCCTTGTGCTCGGCCGGCATGCCCGAAATGGCGAGCCGCGGCGCCTTTACCATGGCCGGCACGGAGACGCTCGTGTTGCGCAGTGCGAGCGTAAAATAGCCGTTTGCCAATGGTCCTATCAGGTCCATCGGAAACAGGTTGCTGTGCCTTCCCTCCGAAACGGAAACGAGCACGACCGGTCTCGGGCAGATATAGAAGATCATGAGCTGCTGAACCGCGGCCGGAGGCATGTGGAAATTGTGAGGCTTCTTGTACTTCCGGATCGCTCTGGCCTGGAGCACGGCGTTCCATGGCCTTTGCGGCCACGGCAGGCAGCAATGGTCCGCTTCGACGATGCGAAAAAAACCGATTTGCGCACCCCCGGTATTTCTCCCCGCCACCCGGCTTATTTGAAGCGATCCGATCGGTTTGCGGGTTGTTGTATCGACAAACTCAAGCGTGCCTGATGCGAGATCGTGTGTTGTGCCATCCAGACCGATCGCCACGGTCACAGGCTTCAGGGACGCAATGGTATGATTTTCCGTCACGTCAGCTGCCTTCCCGTTCCAGAGAAGCGAGACCGAGATGGCCCCCTGTGGGGGGATGATTCCAACCGGCGCCCATTGCGGAACGGGGCGCAGCACAGCCTTCGCAATCGTTCTCAACGACACGTCAAGCCTTCTGAAACAACATGAACATGTAGCGGTGGATCGCCAACCCCGCGCCTCGTGGAACAAGCCTCACCTCGCGAAAGGCCGGCTGTGCCGCGCGCGCGACCACGGCGGGCGCGAAGCGATGTATGTTGCCGGATTCGCCCGCAACAAAATAAGACCCAAATTTCAGAAGAACGCCGAGGTTTGCACGCCACCAGAAATATTTTGCATCGCCGAGAAAAAAGGGGTTCAACAGGCTGGCGAGGACGACCCCCCCGGGAGCGAGCAGGCGCGCGAATAGCCCGAATAGCTCCTGGTGGTCGGCGATCAAATTCAGAACCGCAAAATTGGCCGCGATCAGGTCAACCGAAGCAGTGATGGCCAAATCGGTGGGTATGATGCGCCCCTGCTCCATCTCCTCGCGACAGTAGCAGGCCAGATGTGTCCGCATCGTCTCGGTTGGCTCGTAAACGAACACTCTGTGGCCCGATGCGGCGTAGACCTTGGCGTCGATCCCCGTCCCGGCGCCAAAATCGAGAACGGCCGCCCGCGGCGGCAGCAGGCCAAGCACCTCGCGTTGAAACCGCCGCCGCACCTTGCAGTCGCGCGCGGAGGCTAGCATGAACTCGTGATAGGCTCTTCCGGAATGCATGCGACAAAGGCTGCCGCCGATCACGGCATGATGCAACAAGCCCCGAGGTCCAGGTCAACGATTCGCGGCAATGGCCCCCATGCACCGAACCACGAACACTGCCCGACCGATTTGTGACGCGTGACACGCCATGGATGACAATCCCCTCGTAACCGTCGTTATCCCCACATGGAACCGCGAGCGGCTTGTGGAGCAGGCCGTCGCGTCGGTCGTCGCACAGACATACAGGAATTGGGAACTGTTCGTTGTCGACGACGGATCGACGGACGATACAATCGGCCGTCTGAATCGCTTTGCACTTCCGAACGTCCATGTCATGCGATCCACGCATCTCGGCCACATTGGCCGGCTGCGCAACCTGGGCGCAACCGCCGGGCGCGGAGAATTCATCGCCTTTCTCGATTCGGACGATCTCTGGCGCCCGCAAAAACTCGAAAGACAGCTCGGTGCGCTTCGGAATTCGCGCGCGAACTGGAGCTATACGGAGTATGACCTGTTTGCGGAGAATGGCCTGGAGATTCCGCTGCGCTCCGGAAAAGCACCGGCGATTTCGGGACATATCGTCCGCGCACTATTGAAAGACGAG
Organism: Rhizomicrobium sp.; assembly: GCA_035567755.1. Lineage (GTDB taxonomy): Bacteria > Pseudomonadota > Alphaproteobacteria > Micropepsales > Micropepsaceae > Rhizomicrobium. Next base: position 6,626 of record DATMPH010000007.1, on the reverse strand, counting down.
ACGGGGGTATGTTCCTGCACACTGCTCGTGCGGCGTTCGCTGTTCGAGGCAATCGGCGGATTTTGCGAAGACCACCGCATGCGCTACAGGGACGACGCCGACATCGCACTGCGGCTGGCGCGCGCGTCGGAAGCGATCGCCATACAAGAACAGCTGACCCTGGTCCGCGAACATTCCGGCCGGCTAACGAGGGAGCTCGAGGCGCCCCACGAGCACTCGGCCATCGTCTATGAATTCTTCCTCGAATACGAAAGCGACGAGGAGTTGAGGAGGCTGGCACGCGCGCGTTGGGCCGGATGTCTTTCGGATGCGGGAGCGCAACGCATGGCAGCGGGCGAGTACCGACATGCGGCGGCGCTGTTCTGCCGCTCGCTTGCCAAAGGCAGACTGCGAGCTGGGTTGTTGCGCGCTGCGGCTCGCGGAATCCGCGCGCGTTTGCGGAAGGCGGAAGTCTCAGATGGTGCGGCGCACGGGGCATTGCCGTGACCCGTATTCCCGTGTTTCCGCCGGCCGGTGGCGCGCAATCAGGCCGAATACCGGTGCCGGCGCAACGCCCACAATTTTGTTCCCGTGCTGTACAAAGCCTGCTTGAGCGGCCGGCCGCGCCCGTCGAAGGCGATCTCACCCGCGACTTGCCGCAAACGTTCGCGCCAGTTCGCGGCCCACATGAAACGCTCGCTGAACGAATGCCTGTCGAGAGGCTGCGCGCCGGCAACGGTTAGTTGGGCTACGACGTCACGAAGATTCTTCGGCGCGTCGGCCCTCGCGGCCACCAAAACGTCAATGGGTATTGTTCCCGGCGCCAGTTGTTCGCAGAGGGCAAGCGCGGGTAACACGAAACGGGCGCCGCCGATCGCCGCCGTGCCGTTCAGAAACTCCTGCCAATCGAGTGTTCCCGCTTCTCTGTCGCGGCGGATGACCCATGTCAGTTCCGCAAGGCGCAACAGGGTTGCGTTCAAGAGCGTATGCGAGACGTGCACGGCGAGGTACAGGGCAAGCAGCGGCTGCTGCATGGCTCGGGCCTGATGACATGGCGGCCAGGCGGCGCGTTCGCCCCGGGACAACAACCCGTCGAGCCTGATCTGCGCGCCGGTTGGCAAGCGCCTGTCGAGCGTCCCCTGAACGTCGAGCGACCACGGATCGTCCCGGTGAACATAGACAAGAGTACGAGGTTCGCGCGGCAGCGACGGAATTGTCCAGTCGCACGCATAAGGAGCGCGCGTCCGCGGCGTTCGCCGATAGCCCAAATCAGACAGGACTTGTTCCGCCGCCGGCATCGATTCCATTGCAACATAGACATCGATGTCGCAAAGGGGTCGGACGCCCGGCTCCGGAAAATAGCAGAACGCCGTGTGCATTCCCTTGAGGATCAATGGCGCGATACCGGCTTCGGCCAATTTCTCCAATACCGCGCGCGCCACTTCGGAAAGGCGCGACATGCGTTGCCGGTTGTGAGCGAGATGAAGGCGGAAAACGTCCTCGACCGCGCCTGTCGCACTGAGCACGCATTTCTCGATCCAGTATCCGAGCAGCGGACCCATGCCGGAGGTGTATCCCGCAACGCACATCGTATTTGAGTTGTTGCAGACGAGCATCAGGTTGGATTCGCCGGCCAGGACCCTGCGCGTGACGTCGGCGATCTCGTCCACCGCCGCCCGCCATTCCGCGACCGCAACGTCGGGCCACAGCCAGGCGGGAAACCCGTTGCGGCGCGCCGCGGCAAAACGGGCGCGCACCCGTTCGGGCGATAGTTCGTCTGCCGGTGAAGCGAAGGTGCCCCTCACGCGCCAGGCTCCACGCTCTGAGAGCCCGAACTGTGCCCGGAAAAGGCCGCAATCAAAGCGGCAATCGCTTCATCCGGATCGCGCGAAAGCGTAAGCCGCCAGCAGCCTCCGGCGGCGATCGCGCGGATCGCGCGCTCGGAGTGTGCCCCATAATATTCGAAACCTGGTTCCGGTGCTTCAGTCAGCGCGCGCACTGCTTCGTCCTGTTGAATATTTTCAAGCCTTACGCTTTCTCCGCGCGCAATAACGCAGAGACACGCCTTGTCCGCGTTTCGCCGTGGGTTGGCGATCGGAAGCGCCCGTTTCACGCGCCCGGAGCGGACGCGTATGCCGCCCGCAAGGCCGCCAGGCGCGTCTGCTTCGAGCAGGTGGATCGCTTCCGCCAGCGCCCAGACGCGAAACGAAGGTTTGGTTTGAATGAACACGCTGTCCTCCGACAACACAGGGAGACCCGCACGGTCCGCCGCCAGCGCCAGAGAACTCTTTCCCGATCGGCTTCTGCCCGCCATGACGATCGCCCGGTCGCCGATGATGATCGCAGAAGCGTGGACCGGAGTTCGGCCGGCATGCGCGACCAGGAACAGGACGATCGTATGGATCGCCTCCCGCAATTCTCCGCCGCTCGCGCCGCGACCGGGAAAGATGCAGGCGCCGCGCCCGCGGTTCCCGTTCGCCCGCAGCGCCATTCCGTTGTGAACGATGCTCAGATGAGGTCCGTGTATCCGAACGTGGTCGGAGGACATGGTTCGATCAGCGTCGCGGGCGCTGAGAACGACGTAAATCGATACCTCCTGCGCTGGCTGCTCGGAGCAATTCCATTTCGCGAAAACGGAGAGAGCTGAGCGCAACGCATCCCGGTGATCGGATCTGAATGAGATTCGAATCCCGAACAAGTTTGTGTGGCCCCAGAATTCACTTGGCATGGAATACCTGTTTGCTATGGTATTCTACTGGAACAGTAGAGTCCTCGATCGGGCATTTTTGTGATTTTGACAACGCATTCGTATTTCCTGAAACACGACGCCAAACAGGCGGCGCGGATGACGCCGTACTCGCCGCTTTCCACGCTCATTGCGACTGCATTGTTGCGCGAAGGCGGGCATGCAGTCGCTCATTTCGATTCGACCTTCGCTGATGGAATCGACGAGTTCGAGTCTTATCTCGACCGCCATCGCCCGTCGGTGGTCGCCATCATGGAGGACAATTTCAATTTCCTCACCAAGATGTGCACCGTCCGCAGGCGTCAGGACGCCATAGCCATGACCGCCGTCGCCGTGAAGCGCGGCTGCCGCGTGCTGGTCAATGGTCCCGATTCGACGGATAGCCCAGAGCTTTATCTGGGCGCGGGGGCGAAAGCGGTTCTGACGGGTGAAGGAGAAGCGACTCTCTCGGACATCGCTGATGTCTGGCGTTCGGATCCTGCCGCGCCACTCAACCACGTGCGGGGTTTGGTGGTTCCGGGGCCCGGAAGGTGCGTGCGCAGAACGGCCACGCGCCCGCATTTGCGCGCGCTCGACAAATTGCCTTTTCCGGCCTGGGACCATTTGGATGCAGACGCCTACCGCCGCGCGTGGCGGTCGAAACATAGCCGGTTCTCGTGGAACCTCGCGACTTCGCGCGGTTGTCCCTACGGTTGCAATTGGTGCGCCAAGCCAATCTTCGGCCGCGGCTACGAACAACGCTCTCCGGCATCGGTTGCGATGGAAATGCGCCAGTTGAAGAATGCCTTTGCGCCCGATCATTTCTGGTTCGCCGACGACATTTTTGGCCTTACGGGGGAATGGTTGCGGGAGTTCGCGGCAGAGGTGGTGCGCCTGGATGTTCGCACGCCGTTCACCATGCAGTCGCGGGTAAACCTCATGCAGCCGAATGCCGTGCAGGCGTTGGCCGACGCCGGTGCCGAGGAAGTTTGGCTTGGAGTGGAATCCGGATCGCAAAAGATTCTCGATGCGATGCAAAAGGGCTCGCGCGTGAAAGAGGCTCGCGAAGCGACGAGGAACCTCAAAGCACGGGGCATAAGGGCCTGCTGGTTCATCCAACTTGGTTATCCGGGGGAGGATTGGGACGATTTGGATCAAACCCGCAGCCTTATCCGCGAGGAGAGCCCGGAAGACATCGGAGTTTCGGTTGCCTACCCTCTGCCCGGTACGCGATTCCACGAGCTGGTGAAGGCAGAGATGGGCGAGCGCAGGAATTGGGACGATACCGACGACCTCGCGATGTTGTTTGAAGGGACGTTCGAAACGATATTTTACCGCATGATTCGCGACGTGCTGCACGATGAAGTGCGGACGCGCCGCTACGATGATAACAGTTGGGCGCGATTGGGGCACGAAGAGGCAATCCATCGTTCGCCGAATCCGATTGCCCTCGCGAGTTGACGTGAATTCATGCTCGCGATCCGTCCAGCTGCGGTGGCATTCGACGCCGTAGCACCCACATTCGATCATCGTTTTGCAGCATGGCAGAGCGTAGCCGCGCAACGGTGGGCAGTTCGGCGAGTTTTGGTCGATGTGTTCCCGCCGGGCGGCCGCATATTCGAACTGGGCGGCGGTACCGGCGCTGATGCAGTCTGGCTGGCGGAGAGGGAATTCGAGTTGCTTCTCACGGATGCTTCCCCAACCATGGTGAAGCTCGCGGGGGCCAAGCTTGCACCCATGGGGGCTCAAGCCGAGCTTGTTGTCGCGGAAGAGCTGGAAAGTTTTGCCCAACGCCACATGACCTCCGGCGGCGCGGCTTTCGATGGGGCCTTCTCGAACTTCGCTCCCCTGAATTGTGTCGATGACCTTTACCCGGTGGCGCGCGGTCTGGCGTATCTGTTGAAACCGGGGAGCGCTGCGATGCTCGTCCTGTTTGGCACCATGGCGCCAGGAGAAATCCTCGTCGAATGTCTGCGCGGACGGCCGCAAAGGGCGCTCAGGCGTTTTCGCCGTGGGCTCGTGCCGGCAGAGCTTGGCGGACTCAAGTTTGCGGTCCGTTATCACCGTGCAGGTGCGATCGTCTCGGCAATGCGGCCGTGGTTCAGGCTCGTGCGTCGTCTGGGGATCGGCATATTCGTCCCGCCGAGCGCGGCGGAACCCTGGGTATCACGGCACCGGACTCTTCTCGCCTGTCTCGAATGGGCCGATCGGCTGGCGAGTCGCCCGCTCGCGATTCTGGGCGACCACGTTTTATACCATTTCGAGCGAACCTCGGTGAACGCGCCATGAGCGTGATGTCGGCACAGTTTTGCCGGGAGTACGCACGCCATCGCGCTGGAGAAGGTCGCGCCCTTCGCGGAGCGGAGTTGAAGGCGTTACCCTATTTGCGAAGCGGGCCTCACGCGCGGCAATGGGCGGTGCGGGCGGCGAGCTTCGACGCGTTTGTCGCTCACATGGCGAAGCCGATGGCGGCAGCGGGGCCGATGGACGTCCTCGACGCCGGCGCGGGAAGTGGCTGGCTGTGCAATCGCATGGCCCAAATGGGAAACCGGGCCGTAGCTCTTGATATTCGTGATGACGACGTCGATGGACTGGGCGCGGCGAAGGACTTTCTTATCGATGCACCGGACCTGTTGCAATGCGCGTGCGCATCCTTCGACGATCTGCCATTCGACGACCACTGTTTTGACGTCACTGTATTCAATGCGTCCCTGCATTACGCAACAGATCTTCGTCGTGTTCTTGCGGAAGCGGTGCGCGTCACGCGGCGGGGCGGCGTATTGGCGATTCTGGATTCGCCCTTCTATGCCTGCGAAGAAGATGGCAGATTGATGGTGGCAGAGAAGATCCAGTCCGGAGCGGCGCGTTTCGGCGAGCGGGCCGACGTGCTGCTGACGCAGAATTTCATCGAATACCTGACTCCAGAGAAACTTGCCACTGCGTCCCACACGCTCTCCTGGTTACGGCGTCGCGTGCGCTATCCCATGTGGTATGAGACGCGGCCGCTCGTGGCGCGGCTGAGGGGAAGACGCAAGCCATCGCGCTTCGATCTTTGGACCGCCCGCGCGCCATGATCATCCTGGTCAATCCACGCGCCACGCGCCCGAGCAATCGACGATTTCCGCTTTCCGTGATGGCGATCGGCGCGGCTCTCGGCGATCGCGAAGAGTGGGAGATCGTGGATGGCAATATGCCGGATCTCGACGTCTCGGCACGCATTTCACAATACGCAACCGCGCGCCGCGGCACCGCCGACCCCGTCCGTGCCATCGCTTTCACCGTGATGCCGGGGCCCCAGCTTGCGAACGCGGTTCCTCTCACAAAAGAGATCAAGGCTCGACATCCCGAAATTCCCATCGTGTGGGGTGGAAACTTCGGCAGCCTTTATCCCCCGTCCGTGCTCAACGCACCCTATGTCGACTGGCTGGTTCGAGCGCAGGGCGAGCAGACGTTCTGCGAATTGCTGGACGTTCTTGACGGAGCGCGAGAACCGGAGAGCGTCGCGGGGCTTGCCTTCCGCAAGCGGGACGGAAGTCATCATTTGGGACTCGAACGCCAGTGGGTCGGGCCAGATGAATTGCCGCCGCCGCCCTACCACAAAATTCCCGTGCGGGAGTATCTTCGCCCGACATTTCTGGGAAAGCGTTCGGGCGTCTATCAGGCCTCGATCGGCTGCCCCTATGCCTGCAATTTCTGTGGTGTCATCTCGGTTTTCGGCCGCCGCGAGAAAGTCCAGGAGCCGGCTCGAACGGCGCAACATTTGCGCTTCCTCGCACGCGAGCATGGCATGGATTCGGTGCATTTCTACGACAACAATTTTTTCCTCAACGACGCTCACGCGCGCGAAGTGGCGGATTGCTTCGCTGGATTGGACCTCGCGTGGTGGTGCGAAGCGCGGGTCGATGCCATTCTGCGCTTTTCG
>DATMPH010000006.1:0-82684 GCA_035567755.1 Rhizomicrobium sp. | reverse complement strand
CAAAAACCGCGCGCTTGCGAAGATCCTGAGAATACGGTCGTCCCATGCATGCCGGCCTCCATCTCCAGCCAGCAACTTGAATCTGACTCGCGACCCTTTGGGAATCCCCTATCGATTCCTCCTAACCTCATCCCGCTCTAGTTCTGGGGTTGGGCTGCTACTTGGCCTCACGTTCTTTCCATTGAGCGCGCAAGGCGCGGCGCAAACTTTCGCTTAACGTGCATGATCGGTTGTCGCGATCGTCCGTCATCCCAGCCACGAGCGAAGCGGTATGGCGTTCAAGAGAACGCTTTTCGAACATTCTATTCCCGCACCTTGCCAAAGGTGCGGGAATCGGAGTGAAAAACGGTAGGAATTTCAAGCGCTTAATTTCTAGGTGGTGCGGTCGAGAAGACTCGAACTTCCACGGGTTGCCCCACTAGCACCTCAAGCTAGCGCGTCTACCGTTCCGCCACGACCGCGAGCCGCGGGGTGTAGCAAATCGATCCCAGCCTGTGAAGGACGCGAGCGAGACAATATATAGGGCGGTGGCGTGAATGAGCCGATCGCACCGGCGGATTTGGGGTCGTGGATGGTGGCCAAAGCATCGAGTTCACACACCCAACCCCTCGAATGGCGTGTCGAGGAGGGCCTGGTTGCCTACCCCCGGGCTGTCGAATTCATGGAACAGCGCGTTGCCCGGATCGCCGACGGTCTGGCGGCGGAACTCGTCTGGCTTATCGAGCACCCGCCTGTCTACACCGCGGGCACAAGCGCCACGCCATCGGATCTTCTCGATTCCCGCTTTCCCGTTTTCCAGACCGGACGCGGTGGACAATTCACCTATCACGGACCCGGTCAGCGCGTCGCCTATGTGATGCTCGACCTGCGGCTTCGAAAAGCGGATGTGCGCGCCTTCGTGCGGAATTTGGAGGAATGGATCATCCGCACGCTTGCCCGCTTCGGGATTGCCGGCGAGCGGCGCGATGGGCGCGTCGGTATCTGGGTGGTCCGCGGAAACGGAAGCGAGGACAAGATCGCTGCAATCGGCGTGCGAGTGCGCCGATGGGTGACGTTTCACGGCGTCGCCTTGAACGTCGCGCCCAATCTCGATCATTTCGGCGGCATCGTGCCATGCGGCGTGCGCGGACACGGTGTCACCAGCCTTGCCGGTCTGGGCATCCACACGTCGATGGCAGATGTGGACGCCGCACTTCGGGCCGAATTCGAAAATGCCTTCGGCTGTCCACAAGCTGCGCAAGTAGTTGACGCGCCGTAGAGCGGCTCGGGCTCAATTCCAATAAATACTTCTGTCATGGCCCGCGCAAGCGCACAGGCGCTAAGATAACTTCGCTTCGCCAAAAAAAAGCGTGTCATCCCCGCGAAAGCGGGGACCCAGTGCGTAAAGCGCATCGCCGTTCCCTCTGGGTTCCCGCTTTCGCGGGAATGACACGCTATTGAGGGTGGGAACAACATCTTGGCGTGCGGAGAGCTGCTTAAGTCAGCGCCAATGCGCTTGCGCGGGCCATGACAGATTTTTTGAATTACTAAGAACGGACCTTACTAAACCGACGGCAGCTGATGGAAGCCGCTTTCTGACGGTGGTTCGGCATTGTGCAGGTCGACGTTTTTGACCAACGCGCCGGGCGGCCCACGCATGCAGGCGGCTACGAATGCTTCGATCGCTTTGGTGCTTCCCGATGCCAGCGCTTCGACTGCCCCGTCCGACAGGTTGCGAATCCAGCCGCTCAAACCAAGTTTGCGCGCTTCCAGGGTCGCGTAGTAGCGAAAGCCCACCGCCTGCACGTGACCCTCGATCCGCAGTCGAAGCGTCGTTAAATCTTCGGCGTCAGCCATTTTTCGGCTCCGGCAACGCGATCATGCGAACTCCAGGATGACGTCGTCCAGCCCGAGGCTCGAGCCCTTCTTTGTGCTGATCTTCTTGATCTTGCCTTCACGCTCGGCGGTCAGCACGTTTTCCATTTTCATCGCCTCGATCACCGCGAGCGTTTCGCCCAGCTTCACATCCTGACCCTCCGAAACATTGACGGACACGACCAGGCCCGGCATCGGGCAAAGAAGGAATTTCGACGTGTCCGCCAATCCTTTCCTGGGCATAAGAGATGCGAGCTCTGCTGCCTGCCGCCCGTACACCACTGTTGCGACCGACGATCCGCCCTGGGACACGCGATATCCTCCGCGCACGCAAAATATTTGAAGCGCGTGATGGCCGCCGCCATCTGCCAGCCGCATGATCGGACAGCCGGGATGCCAATCGACATGCGCCTCGTATGGTTCTGCATCTATGATCGCGCGGAATATTCCCTCCTGCATGCCGGCTTCGGACACGCCCAGTTGCCAGTCTCCGAGCGATACACGGAACGCGTCAATCAGCGGCACGGGTCCGTTGAGAGTGCCCGAAATGGCGCGAGCGCGTTCGACATGAACTATCCTCGCTGCAACCGCGGCGGCTGCGAAGCGCCTGGCGCGATCCCGGTCGAGGGGACGGCCGGGAAAGCCGTCCGGAAATTCCTCCGCGATGAAGCCGGTCGAAAGTCTGCCTTCCCGGAAACGCGGATGATGCATGACGGCGGCAAGAAAATCGATGTTGTGGCTGATCCCTTCGATACGAAACGCGTCGAGCGCATTGCCCATCGCTTCAATTGCAGCCTCGCGGGATCGCGCGTGCGAACACAGTTTGGCGATCATCGGATCGTAATAAATCGAAATCTCTCCGCCTTCGTACACGCCAGTATCGTTGCGCAGAGTCGCCGCTCCGTGCCCGCCTTCCGCCGGTGGCCGGTAGCGCACGAGCCTTCCCGTCGAAGGCAGAAAACCTCGATAGGGGTCCTCAGCATAGATTCGCGACTCGATCGCCCAGCCATCCAGCCGAACTTCCTCCTGGCGAATCGAAAGTGGCTCTCCCGCTGCGGAGCGGATCATCAATTCGACCAGATCGAGGCCGGTCACCAGTTCCGTCACCGGATGCTCGACCTGCAGACGGGTGTTCATTTCGAGGAAGTAAAAATTCCTGTCGCGATCGACGATAAATTCGACCGTGCCGGCGCTGTCATAGCCGACGGTCTTCGCCAGTGCGACTGCCTGCTCGCCCATTCCCGTGCGCGTGGCGGCGTCGAGAAAAGGCGAAGGCGATTCCTCGATCACCTTCTGGTGCCGGCGCTGAATCGAGCATTCGCGTTCGTTCAGGTGGATCACATGGCCGTGCTTGTCACCTAGCACCTGAATTTCGATATGGCGCGGTTCGGTGACGAATTTCTCCACGAACAGGCGGTCATCGCCGAAGCTTGCGCGGGCTTCGTTCTGTGACGATCGGATCGCCTGCACCAATTCGCCTTCACGATGCACGATCCTGAGACCCTTGCCACCGCCGCCCGCCGAGGCCTTCACCATCACCGGGTAGCCGATGTCGCGCGCCAGAGCCTTTGCGTGGGCAGCGTCGCGGATCTCGCCCACGAAGCCCGGGACGATCGAAACACCCGCCGCCAGGGCGAGTTTCTTCGATTCGATCTTGTCGCCCATCGCGGCGATGGCCTTCGCATTCGGCCCGATGAACGTGACGCCAATGCCGGCGAGAGCCTCTACAAATCCGACGCGCTCCGAGAGAAATCCGTAGCCCGGATGAACGGCGTCGGCTCCCGTCTCGCGGCAGGCTTGCAAAATCCGTTCGATGTTCAGATAGGATTGCGCGGCGGGCGCGGCGCCGATCTCGACCGCCTCATCCGCCATGTCCACGTGAAGCGCAGCCGCATCCGCCTCGGAATAGACCGCGACCGTGGCAATCCCCATGCGCCGCGCCGTTTTGACGATGCGGCAGGCGATTTCGCCGCGATTGGCAATCAGGATTTTCTGGAACACGCGGTCCCTTCCCCCGCCATCGACACTGTGACAGTAGGTTCTAGGCGCTCGCGAACCGCCGGTAAACGGCAGGCATCCAGGGAGGTGGCAACATGGATTTCATTTCCTCGCATGGCACCAAAAGCATTGGCCTGCCCTTCTCGGACGCCGTCCGCGCCGGAAACGTGCTCCATCTCTCCGGCCAGATCGGCAATCTGCCCGGCCGCCTCGAACTCATGCCGGGGGGCCTGGGCCCGGAAACGCGACAGATGATGGAAAACATCGCGCGCGTGCTCAATTCCGCGGGCTTGTCGTTCAACGACGTGTTCAAATGCACGGCGATGCTGTCGGACATGTCGCGCTGGGCCGAGTTCAACGAAATCTATGTTTCCTATTTCGAAGTCAACCGCCTGCCCGCGCGTTCTGCGTTCGGAGTCTCTGCCCTGGCCCTCGGCGCGGCCGTGGAGATGGAATGCTGCGCATGGATGGGGACATAGTACGGAATTGACAGACCCGCTGCCGGGAGCCAATGTGCGGCGATGGCACGATTGGCAAGAGTGGTGGCGGCCGGCGCGCCCCATCTGGTGACGCAGCGGGGCAACCGCGGCCAGAAGGTGTTTTTTTCCGACGCCGATTACGAATTGTACAAATCACTGCTCGCGGAGGGATGCGCGGAGGCCAAGGTTTCCGTGTGGGCCTATTGCCTGCTCCCCAGCCGCGTGCACCTTATCCTCGTTCCACGAGACGTGGACGGCCTGTGGGCGGCGCTTGGCGAAGCGCATCGCCGCTATACGCGCGAGATCAACGCGCGCAAGAAGTGGCGCGGCTATCTCTGGCAGGGGCGCTTTGCCTCCTTCCCGACCGACGAAACGCACTTGCTCGCCTGCGCGCGCTACGTCGAGCTCGCGCCCTTGCAGGCCAAGCTCGTCAAACGGGCGCGCGACTGGCGCTGGTCCAGTGCACAAGCACACCTTCGCGGCCGCGACGATGGCCTGGTGACGGCCCGGCCGCTGGTCGACCGTGCCGGGGGTTGGAGCGAATTCCTCAGCGAAGGCCTGAGCGAGGAGGAGCAAGAAGCGATCCGCTCGCACGAGAGCACGGGACGGCCGCTTGGAACGCCGGCCTTCGTCAGGCGCCTCGAAACGCGCCTCGGCCGCACACTCGCGCGTCAAAAGCCCGGGCCCAAGCCGAAGAAGAAGCGTGGGAAGTAGTAGCACTCACAACAATCGATGGCCGAGTTTGGTCTCATCCTTCGACAAGCTCAGGATGAGGGCCAGCTTCTCACCCTGAGCTAGTCGAAGGGTGAGCCGGTCGAAGGATGAGGTTTGGCGGTCTTCGCCAGATGCGAGATTGCGCAGTAATCTCCGCGGATCAGCGCCTCCTTCTTGGCGCGGCGCCATCCCTTGATCTGGCGCTCGCAGGCGATGGCATCGACGAGACGCTGAAATTCCTGCGACCAGACGAGAACCACCGGCCTTCTCTGGAATGTGTAGCAGTTTCGGTAGCGGCCGAACGCGTGTTCTCCGATGCGTTTGTCGAGTCCCGCACGCGTGAGCCCGACGTAATAGGATCCATCGGCGCAACGTAGCATGTAGACGAATATCTGCATGGCAGACGTGCCTCGATGCATTTCCACCGATAATGAACCGCAATGTGCGTCGAGAGTATCTCTGGAATTCACCGAATTGTCGCAACTGCTACTCACCCTTCGACAAGCTCAGGGTGAGGGGTTGGCCCTCATCCTGAGCTTGTCGAAGGATGAGGACGCCCTCGGCGGGTGCAGCTCGTTATTTGCCCTCACAGCGGAATGTTTCCGTGCTTCTTCCAGATTTGCGGGACCTGTTTTTTCCGCAGCATGCGCAGTGCGCGGATCACCCGCCAGCGTGTGGAATGGGGACGGATCACGTCATCGATATAGCCGCGGCTCGCAGCGATAAACGGATTGAGGAAGCGATCCTCATACTCTTTCGTGCGCGCGGCGATCTTCTCCTTGTCGCCGATATCCTGCCGGAAAATGATTTCCACTGCGCCTTTCGCACCCATCACGGCGATCTGCGCCGTGGGCCACGCATAGTTCACGTCGGCGCGCATGTGCTTGGAGGCCATCACGTCGTAAGCCCCGCCATAGGCTTTGCGGGTGATCACGGTGACCTTGGGCGAGGTCGCTTCGGTGAACGCAAAGAGCAGCTTCGCGCCGTGCTTGATGATACCGCCATGCTCCTGCGCGACCCCGGGAAGAAACCCCGGGACGTCCACGAAGGTGACGATGGGGATGTTGAAGCAGTCGCAAAAACGGACAAAGCGCGCGGCCTTGCGGCTCGCATCCGAATCGAGCACGCCCGCCAGAACCATCGGCTGGTTGGCGACGAAGCCGACCGTCGATCCCTCGAGGCGGCCGAAGCCGGTGATCATGTTCTTCGCGAAATTCTCCTGGATTTCGAAAAAATCGCCCTCGTCCGCAATCTTCAGGATCAGTTCCCGCATGTCGTAGGGCTTGTTCGCATTGTCCGGCACGAGCGTATCGAGTGAAGGTTCCTCCCGGCGCGGATCGTCGCTTGTCGGCCATGCAGGAGGCTGCTCGCGGTTGTTGAGCGGCAGAAAGTCGTAGAACCGGCGCATCTCCTCGATCGTGATCACGTCATTGTCGTAAGCGCCGTCGGCGACCGCGGATTTCGTCGTGTGCACCCTGGCGCCGCCCAGCTCTTCGGGCGTCACGTCTTCCTGCGTGACCGCCTTCACCACGTCCGGACCGGTGATGAACATGTAGGATGTGTCGCGCACCATGAAGATGAAATCGGTCATCGCCGGCGAATAGACATCGCCGCCGGCGCAGGGCCCCATGATCACCGAAATTTGCGGCACGACGCCGCTGGCCAGCACGTTGCGCTTGAAGACTTCGCCATAGCCCGCGAGACTCGCGACGCCCTCCTGGATGCGCGCACCGCCGGCATCGAGCAGCCCGATGATCGGCGCCTGATTCTGCATCGCCATGTCCTGGATCTTGCAGATCTTCAGGGCGTGGGTTTCGGAGAGAGAGCCACCGAAGACCGTGAAGTCCTTGGCAAAAACGTAAACCATGCGGCCATTGATCGTGCCCCAGCCGGTCACGACTCCATCGCCTGGAATCCGGTTTTTCTCCGCACCGAAATCCGTGTTGCGGTGCTCGACGAACATGTCGAACTCCTCGAAGGAATTGGCGTCGAGAAGAAGCTCGATCCGCTCGCGGGCGGTGAGCTTGCCGCGGTCGTGCTGGACCTTGATCCGCGCTTCCCCGCCGCCCATGCGCGCCCGCTGCCGCCGCTCTTCGAGCTCCTTGAGGATATGCTTCATCGAATCGCTCCACCCGATACTTGCAAACGTGACATTTTGGCAAACCAAATCCAACGGCCGGAGCTGTGGGGATGCGCGAAATCTCACCACAAAGAGCACAAAGAACACGAAGGTGATCGTGCGGTCCGGCACGGCAGACATCTTGCCCGCATACGAGCGCGCTGAACATGCGCGGTCGCAGAATGCTTTGTGTTCTTCGTGGTGAACCGCTTTATCGAGGCTTGCGCTTCCGGCGTTTCGACTGCGCGGTGCCTCCGGTGGCAAAAGCTTCCGCGTCGGGATCGAAGCCGAGGAGCTTCCACGTCTTCAGCATGTGCGCAGGAAGCGGCGCGGAAACCTTCAATCGCCCGCCGTCGGGATGAGCGATGTCGATCGCGCGCGCATGAAGATGAAGTTTGTTCTCGATGGCGCCCCATACACGCGCCGCAGCACCGCCATATTTGAAATCTCCGACCACGGGCGTGCCAAGAGAGGCGAGGTGCACGCGGATCTGGTGCATGCGTCCGGTCAGGGGCCGCACGGCGACCCAGGCGTAGTCCGGGCCCGCCTTGTCGACGACCGCGTAATCGGTGATCGCGGATTTTGCGCCCTCGGTATCGCGCTCGACTTCGGCGATCTTCTCGTCGTGACCGGCAGTCTGCTTGGCGAGCGCAGACTTGATCGTTCCGCGCGCCGGATTGGGCACGCCCTTCGTCAGCGCCCAATAGATTTTCGTAGCGTCACGCCGCCTGAGCGATTCGCTCAGCGCCGCGGCCGCGGGCACCGCGCGCGCAACGACGAGCACGCCAGAGGTGTCGCGATCGAGCCTGTGCACAAGTCTTGGGCGCTGCTTTTTCCCAAAGGCCAGTAGCCCCAGCAAGCCATCAACATGCTCGCCGATTCCGCTGCCGCCCTGGCTCGCAAGGCCGCTGGGCTTGTTGAGAACCAGCACCGCGGAATCCTTATGAATAACAAGGCTCTCTGCAAATATCCTCGCCCGTTCAGAAGCCTGTGCGGGAACAGGCTGTGGATCTGTGGATCGAGCATCCACAACTTCATGAATGCTCTGAACCTGCGGCGGCAAGCGTATGATCTGGCCTGTGGATATCCGCTCACCGGCCTTGGCGCGTTTGCCGTCGAGTCGCACCTGGCCGGTGCGCAAAAGCTTTTCGAGCGCGCCGTGCGCGAGTGCGGGGAAGTGGCGGCGGAACCAGCGGTCGAGGCGCGCGCCGTCATCGTCGCTCTCGACGGCCACGTTCGTTGCGCCGCCCGGCGGCGCTGCAGCGATTGACGCATCCACGGGAGTCACTTAAGCGTTTCCGCCTCGAAAGGGGATGGGGTTCCCCTTTAACCGCCAGAAAGCTCGAGAAGCCAGACGGCTGATGACCCCTGCCGCACAGAGATCGCGGCGGGAGTGCGTCTTGCCGGATGCAAACGCTCGCCCCGCCCGACGCAAACGGGAGAATGCGCGTGGCAAATGTCTGGCTGGGATCGGCGCTCTGGTTCGGTCTTGCACTGGCCGCGTCGCTGATTTCGATCCGGATCGCGGTATCCGTGGCGCTGGTCGAGATCGTGGTGGGCGCGTTTGCCGGAAACCTCATCGGCCTGCACATCACCGATTGGGTCAATTTCCTCGCGGGCTTCGGCGCCATCCTGCTGACGTTTCTCGCCGGAACGGAGATCGATCCGCGCATCGTCAGGAAGCATTTCTGGTCCAGCATGAGCATCGGGATCATGGGCTTCTTCGCGCCGTATCTGGGAGTCCTAGCCTATGCGCATTGGGGCCTTCACTGGCCATGGCCCCAGGCGCAGATCGCCGGCATCTCGCTGTCCACCACGTCCGTCGCGGTCGTGTACGCCGTGATGATCGAGACGGGATTTAACAAGACGGAACTCGGCAAGATCATCCTGGCGGCCTGCTTCATCAATGACCTGGGGACGGTGTTCGCGCTTGGCATCGTGTTCGCGCATTACGACATTACGCTGCTCGTCTTTGCCGCGGTGACGATTGCCGTTCTGGTACTGCTGGCGTTGTACGCGCCGCGTCTGGTCAAGAGTCTCGGACACCGGGTCAGCGAACCGCAGACGAAATTTGTTACGCTGATCCTGTTCGGACTCGGCGGGCTCGCCAGCGTGGCCGGCAGTGAAGCCGTGCTTCCCGCCTATCTCGTCGGGATGGCGCTCGCGCCAACGTTCCTGGCCGAGCGCGAACTCGCACAGCGCATGCGCACCATCGCGTTCGCGATTCTGACACCGTTCTATTTTCTGAAGGCCGGCTCGCTGGTCGAATGGCATGCCGTCGCCGCGTCTGTCGGCCTCATTGCCATTTTTCTCGGAATCAAGATGGCAACAAAGTTCATCGGCATCCTGCCCCTGACGGCCTATCACGAGTTCGACCGGCGCGAGGGGCTCTACACGACGCTCCTGATGTCCACCGGCCTCACCTTCGGCTCGATCTCGGCGCTGTTCGGTCTGACCAACAAGATCATCGACCAGTCGCAATACACGATCCTCGTCACCGCCGTGATCGCCAGCGCCGTCGTGCCCACGCTCATCGCCCAGACCTGGTTCCAGCCAGACTTCAGGGCAATCGCCGCGGAGCCGGAAACTATCGAAGCCGAAGCGGTGGCGGGCGAAGAGCCGTAGAGCGCCTGGCGCAGCGCGTAAGGATGGTGCCGATCAGGCCACCATCTCCAAACCTCGTCATGGCCGGGCCGTTGTCCCGGCCATCCAAGAACAACGTGGCCGCCATGATTCCGCGCGATGCTGCCATTGCCGCTTACCTGATCATCGACAGGAAGTGCCCATGTTTGTTGACGCGGTGTTCTTGGATGGCCGGGACAACGGCCCGGCCATGACGAAGTTTGGGAAGTTGGGGAGTGGGCCTATTCCGCTCACTCCGCGCGGACCCGACACCGCTATTCCCCGCCGCTCTTCTTCTCCCGCAGCTTTGCCCAGTATTCGAGGCGCTTGGAAATCTCGCGTTCGAAGCCCGTATCTTTCGGCTTGTAATAGGAGTCCCGCGGCATTCCGTCGGGAAAATAGTTCTGGCCGGAGAACCTGTCCTCGGCAGCGTGGTCGTATTCGTAGCCCTTGCCGTAACCGAGCGTTTTCATCAGCCTCGTGGGCGCATTGAGGATGTGCGCGGGCGGCATCAGTGATCCATGCTCGGCGGCCGCGCGCGTCGCCGCGCCGTGGGCCGTGTACACCGCATTCGATTTCGGCGCGCTTGCGAGATAGATCACGGCCTGGACGAGCGCGATTTCGCCCTCGGGACTGCCGAGGAAATCGTAAACGTCTTTCGCCGCCAGCGCCTGCACAACGGCCTGCGGATCGGCAAGTCCGATATCCTCCACCGCGGCGCGCACAAGCCTGCGTGCGAGATAAAGCGGCTGCTCGCCGCCCGCGAGCATCCGTGCGAGCCAATAAAGCGCCGCGTCGGGATCGGAACCGCGTATCGATTTGTGCAGGGCGGAAATCAGATTGTAGTGCTCTTCGCGGCTCTTGTCGTAGAGCGGAGCACGTTTCTGAACGAGCGCGACAAGTTCCGCGGAGTCGAGCGGCCGTTCGGGTTTGACCGCGGCAATCTCCTCGGCAAGGTTGAATATGTAGCGTCCGTCGCCGTCGGCCATCGCGCGCAGCGTCTCGCGCGCGTTCGCCGTCACGGAGAGCGGCGCTGCATAAAAAGCCTCAGCGCGACCGAGCAGGATTTCGAGCGCCGCGTCGTCGAGCCGGCGCAACACGAGCACCTGCGCACGCGACAGAAGGGCGCCATTCAGCTCGAAGGACGGATTTTCGGTCGTCGCGCCGACCAGAGTGACTGTGCCGTCCTCCACAACCGGCAGGAAACTGTCCTGCTGGTTCCGGTTGAAGCGGTGAATCTCGTCGACAAAAAGCAGTGTGCCCTGCCCGGTCCGCCGGCGCTGGCGTGCGGCATCGAACGCCTTTTTGAGATCGGCGACGCCGGAAAACACTGCCGACAATTGTTCGAAGTGGAGCCGGAACGCGTGCGAGAGCAGGCGCGCAATCGTGGTTTTGCCCGTGCCCGGGGGTCCCCACAAAATGATCGAGTGCGGCCGGTTCTCGGCGACCATCCGCCCGATCGGACCGGACGGCGAGAGGAGATGGTCCTGGCCGACGACCTCTGCGAGCGTTTGCGGCCGCAACCTGTCGGCAAGCGGCCGCGGCGCATCATTTTGCAAGCCGCCAGCCTCGAAGAGATCGGACATGGCGTATCCTAGAGCGTGTACCGTTCACATTGAACCAAACATGTCATTCCCGCCGAAGCGGGAATCCAGGGGCAACCGCACGTCGCTTGCCCTGAATTCCCGCTTCGCCAGGAATGACAATCGTTGATTTTGTGATTCACTTCGTTCGGACAATGCGTTGCCGCAGTGAGCGGCGGGGGTTGCATCGCCGCCATATTCTGAAACTCACGACATTTCACTGATGCTTGCCCGTCATTCGCTGACGGACAATGACAGCCTCTGCCCGCCGCGGTTCACGACCAGATCCCATCGTCCGTTCGCCGATCCGAGCGCAGTTTCAAGTTCCCGCACCGACCGGATTTCCGTTCCGTTGATGGAGCGGACGATGTCACCCGCCTGGAAGCCATAAGAGCCGGAGGGCGTGCCCCCGCTCGTCGAAACAATGACGACGCCTTTTGCCTCGAGACCGAGTTGCAAATCCGCGGCGACGGCAGGAGAGAGATTTTCGACCTTGGCGCCGGTCAGGGGATTGTGGCCGCCGATGGTCGTGAGCTGGCGCGGCGGATTCTCGGGCGGCAGGGCGAGGACGATCGAAACTTCGCGCGTGTCGTGTCCGCGAGCGATCAATACTTTCACCTGGTCGCCGGCGCGGTGGGTGGCAGCGCGATAGTTGAGACCCTGCATGTCGTCCACGTCGACGCCGTCGACCTGAAGCACGACATCGCCGCTCTTGAGACCGGCTGCAGCGGCGGGGCCGCCAGGATAGACATCCTTGAGCAGCACGCCGCCGGGGCGCGACAGGGCCATCGCCTGCGCGATCTGCGACGTCACCGGCTGGCCGTCGGCGCCGATCCAGGGGAGCTTCATTCCGCCTCCCAATGCACCCTCGACGACCCGCCGTACGAGGTTGGCTGGCGTCGCAAAGCCTATGCCGGCGTATTCGCCCGTGCGGGAATAGATCGCGGTGTTGATGCCGGCGAGCTTGCCGTCAGCCGTCACCAGCGCGCCTCCGGAATTGCCCGGATTGATGGCCGCATCGGTCTGGATGAAGAACTGGTAGTCGCTCGCGCCGATCTGGGTGCGGGCGAGAGCGGAGACGATGCCCATCGTCACCGTCTGGCCGACGCCGAACGGATCGCCGATGGCCAGCACGATATCGCCGACCGAGAGTCTGTCGCTGTCGCCAAGTTCGATGACGGGCAATCGCTCGCCTTTCGTGTCGATCTTGATGACGGCGAGATCGGTGCGGCTGTCCGCCAGCAAAACCCTGGCTTTGAACTCGCGCCGGTCCGAGAGCGCGACGACGATGTTTTGTCCGCCCTGCACAACGTGATTGTTGGTCACGATGATTCCGTCAGGCCGGACGATGACACCCGAGCCGAGCGATTGCTGCACACGCTGGCGAAGTTCGGGCGTCGCGCCGAAGAAACGCTGAAACATCGGGTCCGAGAACAGCGGATTGACGGCTGTCTGCACGACCGATTGCGAATAGACATTGACGACGGCCGGCGCCACCCGCTTCACGACGGGTGCGAAAGTCAGCTGGACCTGTGGCATCGATTGCGGCGCAGCCGTGGAAGCCGCCCCTGCGCAGAACTGCGAAGCAACAGCTGCCGCGATAATCCATGCAGATAGTCTCATTTCATTCTCCGTTGTCCCCGATCCAGGCCAAATGCAAAAGGGGCGGTCTGAAAAACCGCCCCTTCGTAGCTGATCAATCTGTCGCGAAGATTGCTACTTGCTTTCGGAATCTTCATCTTTCTCAGTCGGTCCCGAATCGAGGCCCTTGGCGCTTTCGTCACGATCCACGAATTCGATGAAGGCCATTTCCGCATTGTCGCCGAAGCGAAAGCCGGCCTTGAGTACGCGGGTGTATCCGCCCGGGCGTTCCGCGTAGCGCGGACCGATCACATCGAACAGCTTGCGGACCTGCACCTCGTCCTTGATCCTCGCGATGGCCTGCCGGCGCGCATGCAGATCGCCCCCTCCACGACGCGACAGCGTCACGAGCTTTTCGACGATCGGCCGCAACTCCTTGGCCTTGGGGAGTGTCGTCCTGATCTGCTCATGCTTGATCAGCGCCGCCGTCATGTTGGCGAACATGGCTTCCCGGTGGGCCGAGGTGCGGCCGAGCTTCCGGCCCTGGTTGCGATGGCGCATGGTATTTGACCGATCCCCGCTTCAGCCGCCGTCAATACTGGTCTTCATAGCGCTTGGCCAGATCTTCGATGTTCTCGGGCGGCCAGCCAACCACTTCCATGCCCAGATGCAGTCCCATTTCAGCCAGCACCGCCTTGATTTCGTTCAGCGATTTGCGCCCGAAATTGGGGGTTCGCAACATCTCGGCCTCGGTCTTCTGGATGAGATCGCCGATGTAAACGATGTTGTCGTTCTTCAGGCAGTTGGCCGAGCGGACCGACAATTCGAGTTCGTCGACCTTCTTGAGCAACACCGGATTGAACGCGAGGTCGGGCTTGGCCTCCTCGGCCGCGCGCTCGCGCGGCTCTTCGAAGTTGATGAACACCTGCAGCTGGTCCTGCAGGATGCGAGCCGCATAGGCCACCGCGTTGTCCGGCGACACCGCGCCGTTCGTTTCCACGCTGAGCGTCAGCTTGTCATAGTCCAGAATCTGGCCCTCGCGGGTGTTCTCGACCTTGTAGCTGACCTTCTTGACAGGGCTGAACAGGGAGTCGACCGGGATAAGCCCGATTGGCGCATCCTCCGGCCGATTGCGATCGGCAGGGACGTAACCCTTGCCGGTTGCGACCGTGAGCTCCATCCGGAAATCGACTTTCTGGTCGAGCGTGCAAAGAACAAGCCCCGGATTGAGAATCTCCACGTCCGCAACGGGCGTGATCTGCCCGGCCGTGACTTCGCCGGGACCCGTCGCGCGCAAAGAGAGGCGTTTGGGCCCCTCGGCATGCATCCGCATCGCCATCTGCTTCACATTCAGCACGATGTCGGTCACGTCCTCGCGCACGCCGGCAATCGAGGAAAACTCGTGCAGCACGCCTTCGATATGGATCGAGGTCACGGCCGCGCCCTGCAGCGAAGAAAGCAGCACGCGCCGCAGCGCGTTGCCGAGCGTCAGCCCGAATCCTCGCTCGAGCGGTTCCGCCACCAAGGTCGCGGAGCGCCCGGTATCGTGGCCGGATTCCACTTTCAGTTTTTGCGGCTTGATCAGTTCTTGCCAATTTTTCTGGAACACGTCTGTCCTCATCGTTTCCCGGACGCGCGGGCCGCGCGCCCTATTCGTTCGACGGGTATGAAACGCAAAAAACGCTACACGCGGCGGCGCTTGGGCGGCCTGCAACCATTGTGCGGGATCGGCGTCACGTCACGAATGGAGGTGACCTGAAGCCCAACCGCCTGCAATGCGCGCAACGCGGATTCACGGCCGGAACCCGGACCGCTTACTTCCACCTCGAGCGTTCGCATTCCATGCTCGATAGCCTTTTTGCCGGCATCCTCCGCCGCAATCTGGGCCGCGTACGGCGTCGATTTGCGCGAACCCTTGAATCCCAAAGAACCGGCCGACGACCAGGACACGGTGTTGCCCTGAGGGTCGGTGATGGTGATGATGGTGTTGTTGAAGGTCGCGGCGACATGGGCCACGCCCATGACCACATTCTTCTTTTCCTTCTTGCGCGCGCGCGCGGCCGGCTTCGCCATCGATCCAATCCGTTATTTAGTGACTTTGCGCTTGCCGGCAATGGCCTTGGCAGGCCCTTTGCGGGTGCGTGCATTGGTGTGCGTGCGCTGTCCGCGGACCGGAAGGCCCTTGCGGTGACGTAGCCCGCGATAGCATCCCAGATCCATCAGCCGCTTGATGTTCATCGCCACCTCGCGCCGCAGATCGCCCTCGACGACATAGTCGCGGTCGATTGCTTCGCGGATCTGGATCACTTCGGAATCCGTCAGATCATGCACGCGCCGGTTCTGGGCGATGCCGACCTTGCGGCAGATATCCCTGGCCTTGGTCGCGCCGATGCCGTGAATGTAGCGAAGCCCGATCTCCACGCGCTTCTGGGTCGGAATGTTGACGCCGGCTATGCGCGCCACGGTGTCTCTCCTTCTGACGGCTGAACGGGCCGCATCCTGGAACGCACGAATACCCATTCCCCGTTCGCAAAATGGGCCCAATTCGCCAAATCTGGGAGGTCAGGTCGTCGCAAGGCCGCGAATTATAGGTATCGTCGGCGTCCAGTCAACCGGTTCCCACCACTGATTTGCGTTGTCGTTTCGGCCGCTCGTGACCGGCGCCGGGGCCATTTCCCGAGGAATCGACCAGGCCAGCAATGGCTGCGGTGACCTTCAGGACGGGGGCCATGCCGTCGACGCTGGCAAGTTTGCCCTGCTCGCGATAGTAGTCGAGCAGGGGCGCGGTGTTGCGGTAGTAGACTGCGAGCCGGTGCCGGAGCGTCTCCGGCGTGTCGTCGGCGCGCTGGTTGCCCTCCTGAATCCGCTGTTCTACACGCCGGACCAGTGCGTCGTCCCTGACCATCAACTCGATGACAAGGTCGATCCGCTTGCCCCTCTGTCCGAGCATGCTGTCGAGGGCCCGGGCCTGCGGGATGGTCCGCGGGAATCCGTCGAAAACCGCTCCGGCGGCACAATCAGTCTCATCGACCCGTTCGGCGATGATCGCAATCACGACCTCGTCGGGGACAAGCTCGCCGCGATCCATCAGGTCTTTTGTCTTCCTGCCGAGCTCCGTTCCCGTTCGTATCGCATTGCGCAGCATTTCGCCGGTCGAGAGCTGCGGCCAACCGCGGCGCTCCTGCAGAATCTTCGCTTGCGTACCTTTGCCCGCTCCCGGCGGTCCGAAAAGGACCAGATTCAACGGCGCGCTCCCCGAAGCTTTGCCTTCTTGATGAGGCCTTCATATTGCTGCGCGATGAGATGGCTGTGGATTTGCGCCACCGTATCCATCGTCACGCTTACGATAATCAGGATCGAGGTGCCCCCGAATGTCAGGATCGCATAGTTGGAGCGGAAGAACTCCGGAATGACACAGACGACCGCGAGGTAAAGTGAACCCACAACCGTAATGCGCGTCAGCACGTAGTCGATGTACTCCGCCGTTTTCTTGCCCGGGCGAATGCCGGGAAGGAATCCGCCATATTTCTTCAGATTATCCGCCGTCTCTTCCGGATTGAAGATGATCGACGTGTAGAAGAACGAGAAGAAGATGATCATGAGCGCGTAGAGCAGAAGGTAAAGCGGCCGGCCGGGCCCGATATAGGTGAGGATCGTCTGCAGGAAATCGGGCACGCTCTGGCCGTTGAAGTTCGCGACCGTTGTCGGCATGAGCAGGATCGACGATGCAAATATCGGCGGGATAACGCCGGATACATTCAACTTGAGCGGCAGATGCGATGATTCACCGCCGAACATGCGATTGCCGACCTGTCGCTTGGGATATTGGACCAGCAGTCTTCTCTGCGCGCGCTCCATGAAGACGATGAACAGAACAAGACCGATGGCACCGATAAGAATGGCAAGAATCACCGGAAGATCGATCGCGCCGGTCCGCGCCGATTCGAACAGCTGCGTAATAGAGGTTGGAAAACGGGCGACGATGCCCGCAAAAATGATCAACGAGATTCCGTTTCCCACGCCGCGGCTGGTGATCTGCTCGCCAAGCCACATGAGCAGGATCGTGCCGCCAGTCAGGGTGATCACCGCCGAGATGCGGAAGAAGAAACCGGGGGCGATGACGACAGTTCCCCAGTGTTCCAGTCCGATTGCGATGCCGTACGCCTGCATCGCCGCCAACCCCACCGTCCCGTATCTTGTGTATTGATTGATTGTCTTGCGCCCGGCGTCCCCTTCTTTCTTCAGCGCTTCCAGCTCCGGAAATACCGTCGTCATGAGCTGAATGATGATGGAGGCCGAAATGTAGGGCATGATGCCGAGCGCGAAGATGGCCATGCGCTGGACGGCGCCGCCCGACAGCATGTTGAAGATGTCGAGAACGCCGCCCTGCTGCTGGCTGAGCTGGCGGGCAAGCTCGCTCGGATCGATGCCAGGCATCGGAATGAAGGTGCCAAGCCGCGCGACCACGAGCAGCGCAAGCGTGAAGAGGATGCGCTGGCGCAGCTCCTTGGCTTTGCCGAAATTGGAGAAGTTGAAGTTCGCCGCCAGCTGTTCGGCCGCAGAGGCCATGAGAAACTCCTGAACCCAGTCCTGCCTGCCGCCTCGCCGAAGATCGGCGAGCTAGCTGGCGCGCGCGGCCCTTTTTTCTGCAGCCTTGGCCCGACGCTGCGCCTTTTTGCCAGGCTGACCTTTCTTGTTCATTCGAACGGGCTTCGTGAACGTCAGCGCCACGGAGCCGCCAGCTTTTCGGACCAGCTCGACCGCTGCCACTGATGCACCCGCAACTTCGATCTCGACCTTCGACGTGAGCGCGCCGCCAAGCAACCGAACCCCATTGCGACTCGACCGCGCAAGACCCGCTTTCCTGAGCGCGCCTTCGGTAATCTTCCCGGACGTTTCGAGCTTCTTCTCGTCGATCGCCTTTTGAATGCGTGCAAGGCCTACTTCGGAAAAATCATTTGCGAAGATGTTGTTGAAGCCGCGCTTCGGCAGACGCATGTAGAGAGGCATCTGGCCGCCCTCAAAACCGTAGACCTTGGTACCGGTGCGCGCCTTGGCGCCTTTGACGCCGCGTCCACAGGTCTTGCCGAGGCCCGACGACGATCCACGACCGACTTTCGTCTTTCGCCGGTGTGCACCTTCGTTGTTGGCAAGCTGGTTGAGTTTCATTTGCCGCTTTCCTCAACGATTTCGACGAGGTTTTGCACGGCGCGGATCATTCCGCGCACCGCGGGCGTATCCTCGAGCGTGCGTGTGCGCCTGATTTTGCCCAGACCAAGCCCGCGCAACGTCGCCGCCTGAGTCTCAGGCCGACGATTGGCGCTGCGAATCTGTCTGACCTTGAGCGTGCTTTTCTCTGCCATCTTCAGCTCCCCGCCGCCGCCTGCTCGGCCTTCGGCGCGCCTTCACGCCGCGAGATGATCTCGCTGACGCTGCGGCCGCGCCGCTGCGCCACCATGCGCGGCGACTGTTGCAGCTTGAGCGCGTCGAACGTCGCCCGCACCATATTGTAGGGATTCGACGTGCCGAGCGATTTTGCCACGACATCGCCGACACCGAGTGACTCGAATACGGCGCGCATCGGGCCGCCTGCAATGATTCCCGTGCCCGCCGGCGCTGGCCGGACGAGCACCTTGCCTGCGCCATGGTGACCCCGCGTTTCGTGATGCAGCGTGCGGCCGTCTTTGAGGGGAACGCGGATCAGCGCGCGCTTGGCCGCCTCGGTGGCCTTCCGGATCGCTTCAGGCACTTCGCGCGCCTTGCCGTGCCCAAATCCGACCCGGCCACGTTGATCGCCGATGATGACGAGTGCCGCAAAACCGAAGCGCCGGCCGCCCTTGACGACCTTGGCGACGCGATTGATATGCACCAGCCGGTCGACGAACTCGCTGTCGCGTTCTTCGCGCTGCCTCTGTTCACGCGCCATCTGTCGATCCTTCGCTCAAAATTCGAGGCCGCCTGCGCGTGCGGCCTCCGCCAGCGCCTTGATGCGCCCGTGATAGATATAGCCGCCCCGGTCGAACACAACCTGCTTGACGCCCTTGGCAAGCGCGCGCTCGGCGATCTTTGTACCCACGCCGGTCGCCGCCGCGATATTCCACGTCTTGGGCGCCTTGCCTTCCTTTTCGTTCGTCGACGCGGTGATGATCGTCTGACCTGCCCGGTCGTCGATGATCTGAGCGTAGATATGCCGACCCGAGCGAAACACGGACAAACGCGGCCTGCCGGCGGCCGCGCGCATGACCCGGAAGCGTGTACGCCGCTTGCGCCGGTCGAAGAGAGATTTCCCGCTTGCCATGGCTATTTCTTCTTGCCTTCCTTGCGCCGAATTCGTTCCCCGGCGTATTTCACGCCCTTGCCCTTGTAGGGCTCGGGTGGCCGCCAGGCGCGGATCTCGGCCGCCACCTGGCCCACCAACTGCTTGTCGATGCCTGAAACCGTGATCATCGTCGGCTTCTCGCATACGATATTGATCCCGCTCGGGATCGGGTAGGCCACATCGTGACTGAAGCCAAGCTGCAGCTGCAGATTTTTGCCTTGCACCGCCGCGCGGTATCCGACGCCTGAAATCTCCAGCTTCTGCGTGAAACCTTGCGTTACCCCCAGCACCAGATTGTTCACGAGAGTCCGGCTTAGGCCCCACATTTCGCGGCCACGCTCGGCCCCGCTCCGCGGCATGACGACAACGCTTTCCCCGGCGAGACTCGCTTCCACGTCATCCGCCAGGATGACGCTGAGTTCGCCCTTCGGGCCCTTCACCCTCACGGATTTTCCCTCGACCGTGGCGCTTACGCCCTTGGGCAGAGGTATCGGGTTTTTGCCGATACGGGACATCAATTCAGCTCCATTCCGGGCCGCCTAGAACACGCGGCAAATGACTTCTCCGCCCACGTTCTTCTCGCGCGCGTTTGTATCGGTCATCACGCCCTGGGGCGTGGAAACGATCGAGAGTCCCAAGCCGCTGCGGTGCGGCCGCAATTCGCGAACCGAAGCATAGACGCGGCGCCCCGGCGTCGAGATGCGCGTCAGCTCCCTGATTACCGGCCGGCCTTCGTGGTATTTGAGCTCGATCTCGAGCTCGCGTCGACCGCCCTTGAATTCGACTTCCGCATACCCGCGAATGAAGCCCTCCGCCTGCAGCACTTCCAGCACACGCACGCGCTGACGCGAGTTCGGAGACTGCACCTTCGCCTTGCCGCGAAGCTGGCCATTCCTGATACGAGTAAGGAGATCGCCAATGGGATCCGTGATCGCCATGTCCTGTCCCTTTCCTACCAGCTCGCCTTGGTCATGCCAGGGACCTGCCCGAAATTCGAAAGATCGCGAAGCGCAATTCGCGAGAGCCTGAGCTTGCGGTAATAGCCTTTGGACCGCCCGGACAACTCGCAGCGGTGATGGATGCGCGTCTTCGACGAGTTGCGCGGCAACTTGGCAAGTTTCAGATGTGCCGCGAAGCGCTCCTCCGGCGGCACAGACATGTCCTGCGTGCGTGCCTTGAGGGCTGCGCGCTTTTCAGCGTATTGCGCGACCATTTTTTCGCGTTTCTTGTTGCGATTGATCTGACTCAGTTTCGCCATTCGCGTCTCGCTTCAGTTTATGAACGGGAATTGAAAGCCCTTGAGCAGCGCTTTCGCTTCGGCGTCCGTCCTTGCGGAAGTGTTGATGATAATGTCCATGCCCCAGACATTCTCCGTCTTGTCGTAATCAATTTCGACGAAGACGATGTGCTCCTTGAGGCCCAGCGCGTAATTTCCCTGCCCGTCAAAACTGCGTCCATTCAGACCGCGAAAATCCCGCACCCGCGGCAAAGCAATCGTGATCAGGCGATCCAGAAATTCGTACATGCGGTCTTTGCGCAATGTGACCTTGACGCCGATCGGGAGACCCTCCCGAATCTTGTACGTCGCAATCGCTTTCTTTGCGCGGGTCACCACGGCTTTCTGTCCGGCGATCGCGGTGAGGTCGCTGACGGCGGACTGAATCTTTTTCTGATCTCCGGCCGCTTCACCGGCTCCGATGTTCAGGACCACTTTCTTTATGCGCGGCGCCTGCAAAGGATTCTTGTAGCCGAACTCCTCGACAAGCTGCGGCCGAACCACTTCGTCGTACCGCTTCCTGAACCGGGGTACGTAGTCCGGGTCGCGCGGCGCTTCGGGCGCCCGGGCAGGCGCGGCGTCCGCCTTTGCAGCCGGTTTGGCTTTCGCCTTCCCATCGCGCTGCCTGGCATCGTCTTTGCCGCCTTGTGCCTGGGCCTGCTTTTTTGCGCGCGGCTCTTTGGCGCCTTTTTCAGACATCGATCACCTCGCCGGATTTTTTCGCAAAGCGAACCTTGCGGCCGTCGCCCAGGACCTTGAATCCGATCCGTGTCGCCTCGCCCGTCTTGGGATCGACGTGAGCAAGGTTCGAAAGATGGACGGGGGATTCCTTGTTGATGATACCGGCCTGCTGCTTTTGTGTTTGGCGTTGATGCCGCTTGACGATGTTCACGCCAGTTACCAGAGCGCGGGCTTCCTTCGTGTAAAGCTTCAGCACTTCGCCCTTCTTGCCCCTATCGCGACCTGTGGTCACAACGACCCGATCGCCCCTTCGGATTTTGGCAGCCATCAGAGCACCTCCGGTGCGAGCGAGATGATCTTCATATGGTTGCGGGCGCGAAGTTCGCGCGTCACGGGACCGAATATACGTGTCCCTATGGGTTCGTTCTGGTTGTTGACCAGCACCGCGGCATTGGAGTCGAAGCGGATCAGGCTTCCATCGGGTCTGCGCACGCCATGCGCGGTGCGAACGATAACGGCCTTGAGGACCTCGCCCTTTTTGACCCGCCCGCGGGGAATGGCTTCCTTCACGCTCACTACGATGGTGTCGCCGACATCCGCGTATCTGCGGCGCGAACCGCCCAGCACCTTGATGCACATGACCCGGCGTGCGCCCGAGTTGTCGGCAACTTCGAGTTCGGTGGACATCTGAATCATGGATTAGGCTCCCGTACCGCGTTCCTGGGCGCCCACGCGGCCGATCACTTCCCATGATTTGAGGCGCGAAAGCGGACGGCACTCCTGGATGCGCACAACGTCGCCCACCTTGAATTCCTTGTTCTCGTCATGCGCATGGTACTTCTTCGATCGGCGTACCGTTTTTCCCATCATCGGATGGGTGAAGCGGCGCTCGACTTTCACCACGACGGTCTTGACGTTCTTGTCGCTGACGACGACGCCCTGCAGGATGCGCTTCGGCATTTCTGGATCCTCGCCTTTATTTGCCGGACTTGCGATGCTGCTCGCCAAGCACTGTCTGAATTCTCGCGATCTCGCGGCGCACCACGCGCATGCGACTCGTATTCTCGAGCTGGCCATTCGCACGCTGGAAGCGCAGGTTGAACTGCTCCTTCTTGAGCTTCACGAGTGAATCGCCGAGTTCGTCTCCCGTCTGGACACGGAGATCGGATGCGGATGTGCCTTTTTTCGCCATTTCGTTCAGACCTCGAGCCGCGCAATGAACCGTGTATCGATCGAAAGTTTGGCGGCCCCCAACCGAAGGGCTTCCTTGGCAGTTTCGGTATCGACGCCATCGATCTCGAACAGGATGCGTCCGGGTTTGATCCGGGCTACCCAAAACTCGGGCGCGCCCTTGCCGGACCCCATGCGGACCTCGGCCGGCTTTTTTGAAACCGGCACGTCCGGGAATACCCGTATCCACACGCGTCCCGCGCGTTTCATGTGGCGCGTGATGGCGCGCCGCGCGGCTTCGATCTCCCTGGCTGTGATCCGCTCGGGTTCCGTCGCCTTTAATCCATAAGCGCCGAAATTGAGCGACGTGCCTGCCTTGGCGGCGCCATGGATGCGGCCCTTGTGCTGCTTGCGGAACTTCGTGCGTGCGGGTTGGAGCATGGCAGCTGTCCGTCAGTGGGCTGGTGTCGGATGGGCGCGCCCGGAGCCGGCGGCGCGGTTCGGATCGGAAGCTTCGGCCTGGCGCCGTTCCGTGGCCATCGGATCGTGTTCCATGATCTCGCCCTTGAAGATCCACACCTTGACGCCGCAGGTGCCATAGGTCGTCTTCGCCGTGGCAACACCGTAGTCCACGTCCGCGCGCAGCGTGTGCAACGGCACGCGTCCCTCGCGATACCACTCCATGCGAGCGATTTCGGCGCCGCCGAGCCGGCCGCCGCAATTGATGCGTATCCCCTGAGCGCCAAGCCGCATCGCCGATTGCACCGCGCGTTTCATCACCCGGCGAAACGCGACGCGCCGCTCCAGTTGCTGTGCGATGTTTTCCGCGACCAGCTTCGCATCGATTTCAGGCTTTCTGATCTCGACGATGTTGAGATGGACTTCGTCTCCCGTGAATCTCTGCACGTCGTTCTTCAGCTTTTCGATGTCGGCGCCCTTTTTGCCGATCACGACTCCCGGCCGGGCGGAGTGAATCGTAATGCGGCACTTCTTGTGCGGCCGCTCGATCACGATGCGCGATACGCCCGCCTGCTTGAGCCGTTCGCTCAAATGCCTGCGAATCTTGATGTCTTCCTGCAGCAGGCGTCCATAGTCCTTCTTGCCCGCGTACCACCGCGAGTCCCAGGTGCGGTTGATGCCCAGACGCAAGCCCGTCGGATTGACCTTCTGGCCCATCAGGCCGTCTCCTTTGCCGCTGTGGTTTTGTTGCGCGCCGCGCGCTTCTGCGCCCGTTCCTCGCGCTTCGCCTGCTCGACGATGATGGTCACCTGCGAGAAGGGCTTCTCGATGCGCGCGCCCCGACCGCGTGCTCGCGCATGGAATCGCTTGAGCACAAGATTTTTTCCGACGGTCGCCTCGCTGACAAAAAGCTCGTCAACATCGAGATCGTGATTGTTTTCGGCATTCGCAATTGCCGACTGAAGAACCTTCTTCACGTCTTTGGCGACGCGCTTGGGCGAGAACGTCAACTCGTTGAGAGCCTGTTCGGCAGTCTTGCCGCGAATGGACTGTGCAACCAGGTTGAGCTTTCGCGGACTCGTGCGGATGGTGCGGCCGATCGCCAGGGCCTTGGTGTCCGGAAGAATACGCGCGCGTGATTTTTTTCCCATCTATGCCGTCCTCTTGGCCTTTCTGTCGGCCGAGTGTCCGTAGAACGTGCGCGTCGGCGCGAATTCGCCGAGCTTGTGCCCCACCATGTCCTCGGTCACCAGCACGGGAATATGCTTGTGACCGTTGTGCACCCCGAAGGTTAGCCCGACGAATTGCGGCAGGATCGTCGAGCGCCGCGACCATGTCTTGATCACGTCCTTGCGTCCCGAGCCGCGCGCAGCTTCTGCCTTCTTGAGCAGATAGCCGTCGACAAACGGACCTTTCCAAACAGAGCGTGCCATCTCGATTACCCTTGCGTTCGCTTCGCGTGGCGCGACCGCATGATGAATTTGGTCGTGCGCTTGTTCTTGCGCGTTCTGGCGCCCTTGGTCGGTTTTCCCCACGGGGTCACGGGATGGCGGCCGCCCTTGGTCCGTCCCTCGCCGCCGCCATGGGGATGATCGACCGGGTTCATCGCCGTTCCGCGCACGTTCGGGCGCTTGCCCTTCCAGACATTGCGGCCAGCCTTGCCGATGACCTCGTTCATGTGATCCGGATTGGAGACCGCGCCGACCGTCGCCATGCATTCGAGCTGAACGCGGCGCACTTCTCCCGAATTGAGACGCAGCATTGCATAGCCGGCGTCGCGCCCGAGATATTGCGCGTAGGTCCCTGCGGAGCGCGCAATCTGCCCGCCCTTCTCCGGTTTCATCTCGACGTTGTGAACAATCGTGCCAACCGGCATCGCCGCAAGCCGCATCGCGTTGCCGGGCTTTACGTCGACGCGGTCGCCCGAAATCACCGTGTCGCCGACCGCGATGCGTTGCGGCGCAAGGATGTAGGCCAGCTCTCCATCCTTGTACTTCACGAGCGCGATGAACGAAGTGCGATTGGGGTCGAATTCGAGGCGCTCGATCCGACCCGGAACGTCGAACTTCCGGCGCTTGAAATCAATGAGGCGATAACGCTGCTTGTGGCCGCCTCCCTGCCAGCGCACCGTCACGCGGCCGGTATTGTTGCGGCCGCCGTGTCGCGTCTGGCCTTCGGCAAGACCCTTGACAGGGCCGCCCTTGTGAAGCTGCGATCGGTCGACGAGCACCAATTGGCGCTGCCCGGGCGTCGTCGGCTTGTATTGCTTGAGCGCCATCTCAGAGTCCCGTCGTAATGTCGATCTGGTAACCTTCTTTGAGGGTTACGATCGCTTTCTTGGTTTCGCTGCGGACGAACGGCCGGCCCCGGAAGAGCTTCGGCTTGCCCTTCTGCCGAATAACATTCACCGCCTTTACTTTTACTTTGAACAAGGCTTCGACAGCCTTGGCGATTTTGGGCTTGGTTGCCCCGAGCGCGACGCGGAATACGACCTGGTTGGCCTCGCTGAGCTTCGTGGCTTTTTCCGTGATCACCGGTGAAAGAATGACATCGTAATGACTCATGACAGCCGCTCCTCGATCGCCTTGATAGCGGCCGTCGTCAACACGAGTTTTTCGCGACGCAGGATGTCGTAGACGTTCAGGCCCGCGGTCGGCAGGAGCCCGATGCGCGCAAGGTTGCGCGCACTGAGCGCAAAATTCCGATCAAGCGCGCCATCCACGATAAGCGCGTTGCCGATGCCGATACTGTCAAGACGTTTGGCAAGGTCCTTCGTCTTTATGCCCTCAGACGTTGCGCTTTCGATCACGATGAGCGTTCCGTCCTTCGCCTTCGCAGAAAGCGCGTGCCTCAGGCCGAGCGCCCGGACCTTTTTGGGCAAGTCAAAGGCATGGCTATGCTGAACCGGGCCCATCGCCTTGGCGCCGCCCACGAACAGCGGCGCGGAGCGCGCGCCATGCCGCGCCTGCCCGGTGCCTTTTTGCTTGTAAACCTTCTTCTTGGTCCGGTTGATCTCGCCGCGGGTCAAAACCTTGTGCGTGCCGGCGCGGCGCTTCGCCAATTGCCAGACAACCACGCGCTGAATGAGGTCCGTGCGCGGCTCCAGGCCGAAAATCGAATCCTTGAGTTCGATCTCGCTTGTGCCGTCGGCATCCAGATTGAGGACCGTCGCTTTCACGTCACCCCTCCGCCTTCTGCTCGCTGGCACCATTGCGATCACTTTTCCGGACTGAAGCCGGCATCGGCGCCGTCTCCGGCCGGGGACGTTTGGCCGCATCGCGAACCATGACCCAGCCTCCCTTATGTCCTGGAACGGCGCCCTTGATCATGATCAGGCCTCGCTCGACATCGACCTTGGCGATTTCGAGATTCTGGGTCGTGACGCGCTCGTCGCCATAGTGACCGTGCATCTTCTTGTTCTTGAAGGTCTTGCCGGGATCCTGTCGTCCTCCCGTGCCGCCCAGCGAGCGGTGAGAGATCGACACGCCATGCGTCGCTTCGAGACCCCGGAAGTTCCATCGCTTCATCGCACCGGTAAATCCGCGGCCGATCGTGACGCCCGTCACATCGACCTTCTGGCCCGGCACGAAATGGTCGGCGAGAATTACATCACCCACGTCCAGCAGGTTCGCGTTGTCCACCCGAAATTCCGCGAGCTTCTTCTTGGGTTCGACCTCAGCCTTGGCGAATCGCCCTCGATCGGCCTGCGTGAGACGCTTCGTCTTCGCGAATCCCGACCCTAACTGGACGGCGCAGTATCCGTCTCTGTCTTCCGTCCGCTTCGCCACGACCTGACAGCCATCCAGCTTCAGAACCGTGACGGGCACGTGCCGACCATCCTCCAGGAAGAGGCGGGTCATGCCAATCTTTTGCGTAATGACGCCCGTGCGCATCCGCGCTCCTTAAAGCTTGATCTCGACATCGACACCGGCCGCCAGGTCGAGCTTCATCAGCGCGTCGACCGTCTGCGGCGTGGGATCGATGATGTCGAGAAGCCGCTTGTGCGTTCGAATTTCGAACTGCTCCCGGCTCTTTTTGTCCACATGCGGAGAGCGGTTCACGGTGAAGCGCTCGAAGTCGGTCGGCAGGGGGATCGGTCCCCTCACCTGCGCTCCGGTCCGCCTCGCCGTGTTCACGATCTCCCGCGTCGAGTTGTCGAGAATACGGTGATCGAAGGCCTTGAGCCGTATACGGATGTTTTGACCCTGCATCTTCTTTTCTCCAGTACGGTTCTCGACGCCTTCGACGGTGCCGCTATTTCACGATCTTCGCGACGACGCCCGATCCAACGGTGCGGCCGCCTTCACGGATGGCGAAGCGCAGCTTCTCCTCCATCGCGACGGGCACGATCAGCTCTACGTCGATCGAAACATTGTCTCCGGGCATGACCATCTCGGTGCCTTCGGGCAGCTTCACGATTCCGGTCACGTCCGTCGTGCGGAAATAGAATTGCGGTCTGTAGTTCGTGAAGAACGGCGTGTGGCGGCCGCCCTCCTCCTTCGTGAGCACATAGATTTCGGCCTTGAAGTTTGTGTGCGGCGTGATCGACCCGGGCTTCGCCAGCACTTGCCCGCGTTCCACGCCTTCGCGCTCAATCCCGCGCAGGAGGCAGCCGACATTGTCACCGGCCTGGCCCTGGTCGAGAAGCTTGCGGAACATTTCGACGCCCGTAACCGTGGTCTTGACCGTGGGCCGAATGCCGACAATCTCGACTTCTTCGCCGACCTTGATGACACCGCGGTCGATGCGGCCCGTCACAACCGTCCCGCGGCCCGAAATGGAAAACACATCTTCGATTGCCATCATGAAGGGCTTATCGACCGCGCGGTCGGGTTGCGGAATGTTTTCATCGACTGCCGTCATCAGTTCGGCGATGGAGTCGCGGCCAACCTTGGGATCACGGTCCTCGAGGGCGCACAGCGCTGAGCCGCGCACGATTGGAATTTTGTCACCGGGAAAGTCGTAGTACGACAGCATTTCGCGCAATTCGAGTTCGACCAGGTCGAGAAGCTCGGGGTCGTCCACCATGTCCACCTTGTTCATGTAGACGACGAGCGCGGGGACGCCGACCTGCCGCGCAAGCAGAATATGCTCGCGCGTTTGCGGCATCGGGCCATCGGCGGCCGACACGACGAGAATCGCGCCGTCCATCTGCGCCGCGCCCGTGATCATGTTCTTCACATAGTCCGCGTGCCCCGGGCAGTCGACATGGGCGTAGTGGCGCTTGTCCGTCTCGTACTCGACATGCGCCGTTGAAATGGTGATTCCGCGCGCCTTCTCTTCAGGCGCTTTGTCGATCTGGTCGTAGGCCGTGTACTTCGCCTTACCTGTCTCCGCCAGGATCTTGGTAATCGCGGCCGTCAGTGTCGTCTTGCCATGGTCGACGTGACCGATCGTGCCGATATTGCAATGCGGCTTTGTCCGCTCGAATTTGCTCTTTGCCATGGTAAAGTCTCCAGTCTGACGGTTGATTAGGCGTACTTCGCCTTGACCTCGTCCGCGATCGATTGCGGAACCTGCTGATAGTGATCGAACTGCATCGTGTATTGCGCGCGTCCCTGCGTCATCGAGCGCAGTGTGTTGATGTACCCGAACATGTTGGCGAGCGGGACCATTGCGGTCACGATCTGGGCGTTGCCACGCGAATCCGTTCCCTGCACATGACCGCGCCGGGAATTGAGGTCGCCGATGACGCCGCCCAGAAACTCGTCAGGCGCCACGACCTCGACCTTCATGATCGGCTCGAGAAGCTTCACGGCGCCTTTCGACGCCAGCTCACGGAACGCGGCGCGGGCGGCGATCTCGAAGGTCAGCGCGTTGGAATCGACCTCGTGATAGGCGCCGTCGATGAGGCGTGCGCCAAAATCGATTACCGGAAAGCCGGCAAGCAGACCGCTCTCCTTCTGCGATTTGATGCCCTTGTCGACAGACGGGATAAACTCCTTCGGGATCGAGCCGCCAACGACGTCGTTCTCGAACACGTAGCCCGAACCCGGCGGCAACGGTTCGAATTCGAGCTTGACGCGCGCAAACTGTCCCGCGCCACCCGTCTGCTTTTTGTGCGTGTAGTCGATCGTCACCGGCCGCGACAGCGTCTCGCGATAGGCGACTTGCGGAGCGCCAACGTTGGCGTCGACCTTGTACGTCCGGCGAAGGATGTCGACCTTGATGTCGAGATGGAGCTCACCCATGCCTTTCAGGATTGTCTGCCCGGATTCCTGA
Organism: Rhizomicrobium sp.; assembly: GCA_035567755.1. Classification (GTDB taxonomy): domain Bacteria; phylum Pseudomonadota; class Alphaproteobacteria; order Micropepsales; family Micropepsaceae; genus Rhizomicrobium. Next base: position 53,607 of record DATMPH010000006.1, on the reverse strand, counting down.
TCGGTCGAAACACGGAACGAGGGATCCTCCTGGGCAAGGCGCTGCAGCGCCATCCCCATCTTCTCCTGATCCGCCTTTGATTTCGGTTCGATCGCGAGCTCGATCACCGGGTCCGGAAATTCCATCTTTTCAAGGATTACCGGCTGCTGCGGGTCGCAAAGCGTTTCGCCAGTCGTGGTGTTCTTCAGGCTGGCAAACGCGACGATGTCGCCCGCATAGGCCTCCTTGATGTCCTCGCGGGAGTTGGCATGCATGAGCAGCATGCGCCCCACGCGCTCGCGCTGATCCCTGGTTGAATTCAGGGCGCCCGAGCCCGAGGTCACGGTGCCCGAGTAAATCCGCACGAAAGTGAGCGAACCCACGAAGGGATCATCCATGATCTTGAAGGCAAGCCCCGCGAACGGCGCCTTGTCGTCCGCCGGGCGCGCGACCTTGTCATGCGAGCCGAGCTTCAGGCCCTCCACGGGAGGGATGTCGAGCGGCGATGGCAGATACGAAACTACCGCGTCCAGCAAGGGCTGCACGCCCTTGTTCTTGAAGGCCGAGCCACACAGCACCGGAACGAAATGAAATGAGCAGGTTCCTTTGCGGATGCAGGCGCGCAGTTCCTCCGCGCTCGGCATCTTGCCGTCGAGGTAGGCCTCAAGAAGTTTCTCATCCTGCTCAACCGCAGAATCGACCAGCTTCAGGCGCATTTCCTGCGCTTTGGCCGCCAGGTCAGGCGGAATCTCCACGACGTCAAACTGTGCACCAAGCTGCTCCTCACGCCAGATGAGCGCGCGCATTTCGACCAGATCGACGACGCCTTTGAAGTCCGCTTCCGCGCCGATCGGCAGCTGGACAACGAGCGGACGCGTTCCCAGCCGGTCGATCATCATCTGCACGCAGCGCGGAAAATCTGCGCCCATGCGGTCCATCTTGTTGACGAAACAGATGCGCGGCACCCGATATTTATCGGCCTGACGCCACACGGTCTCGGATTGCGGTTCAACGCCCGCGACCGCATCGAAGACAGCGATGGCACCGTCGAGCACGCGCATCGAGCGTTCGACCTCGATGGTGAAATCGACATGTCCGGGCGTGTCAATGATGTTGACGCGGTGGTCGTCCCAGAAGCAGGTGGTCGCAGCGGAGGTGATGGTGATGCCGCGTTCCTGCTCCTGCTCCATGAAATCCATGGTGGCAGCGCCGTCATGGACTTCGCCAATCTTATGACTCTTGCCCGTGTAGTAGAGGATGCGCTCGGTCGTCGTGGTCTTGCCCGCATCGATATGCGCGCAGATTCCGATGTTTCGGTACCGTTCGAGCGGGGTTGTGCGGGGCATGGCCGGTTCCTGGGCTACTTACGCGTTACCAGCGATAGTGCGAAAAGGCGCGGTTTGCCTCGGCCATCTTGTGCGTATCTTCACGCTTCTTGACCGCCGAGCCGCGATTGTTGGCGGCGTCCATCAATTCCCCTGAAAGCCTGCCTGTCATTGTCGGCTCGTTGCGCGAACGCGCAGCGTTGATGATCCAGCGGATGGCGAGCGCGCGGCTACGATCCGTCCGAACTTCGACGGGCACCTGATAAGTCGCGCCACCGACGCGGCGCGAGCGCACTTCGAGCGCGGGGCTGACATTGCGCAACGCGTCGTGAAAGAGCTGCAGCGGATCCTGCTTCGTCTTCGACTGCATCGCGTCGAATGCGCCATAGACGATGTGCTCCGCTGCGGCCTTCTTGCCGGCGTACATCAAGCTGTTCATGAACTTCGCGAGCACCAGATCGCTGTATTTGGCGTCGGGAACGATTTCGCGGCGTTCTGCGCGGCGGCGGCGGGCCATGGAGTGGTTCCTGTCTCTCTCTTGCTCGGCTCAGATCACTTCGGGCGCTTGGCGCCGTAGAGCGACCGGCGCTGCTTGCGGTCCTTGACGCCCTGCGTATCGAGGACGCCGCGGATGATGTGGTAGCGCACACCCGGAAGGTCCTTCACGCGCCCCCCGCGCAGAAGCACCACCGAATGCTCCTGAAGATTGTGCCCTTCACCGGGGATATAGCTCACCACCTCGTAGCCATTCGTCAGACGCACTTTGGCGACTTTGCGGAGCGCCGAATTCGGCTTCTTCGGGGTCGTCGTGTAGACGCGCGTGCACACGCCTCGCTTCTGCGGACAGCCCGTCAGAGCCGGCACCTTGTTGCGCTTCGGCTTTTCGCCGCGAGGCTTTCTGATCAGCTGATTGATCGTCGGCATCTATTCCGTTCCCTGACGCGCCAGGCGGCGCTGCTAAACACGCAATTCACCGGGCCGGCCTCTTGGGCCGCCCCGGCCATGCGGAGGATTGGGGAACATGCCCCCAATCGCGCAAACCAAACTCTTCCAAGACTGACTTCGAGCCAGCGTCTCGGCGCTCACGCGCCGACAGCCTGTCCGTGAAGGTCGCGTTATATAAAGTCGGCCAATTTTGGGGTCAAGGCCGGCGCAAGGATATTTCAGGCACGGTATGGCCGCCCGGATCGCTCCGGGCGGCCTTCCATTCGACAGAAATTGCAGCCTATTCGGCGGCTTGGGGCGGCCCCTCGAGAGCGGGGACTTGCGCTTTCGCCTGTTCCGCCTGGATGACGCGATCGCGCTCGCCGGCAATGTGGCGCAGGCGAGCGATGGCGCCACCCGTACCCGCCGGTATGAGACGGCCCACGATCACGTTCTCCTTCAGACCTTCCAGCATGTCGACCTTGCCGTTGACTGCCGCGTCGGTGAGCACGCGGGTCGTCTCCTGGAACGATGCTGCTGAGAACACCGAGCGCGTCTGCAACGAGGCCTTGGTGATGCCGAGCAGCACGGGCCGGCCCTCCGCCGGCTTGCCGCCGAGCTCGAGCGCCTTCTTGTTGGCCTCGTCCATCTCCAGAAGATCAACCTGTTCGCCGGCCAGCAACGTCGTGTCGCCGCCGTTCAATATCTCCATTTTCTGCATCATCTGCCGGACGATCACCTCGATGTGCTTGTCGTTGATCTTCACGCCCTGCAGCCGATAGACGTCCTGGATTTCCTTGACCAGATAGGTCGCGAGTTCCTCGACACCCTTGATGCGCAGGATGTCGTGCGGCGACGGATTGCCTTCGACGATGTAATCGCCCTTTTCCACAAAATCACCTTCGCGCACGCTGATGTGCTTGCCCTTCGGGATCAGGTACTCGTTCGGCTCGAGCTTGTCGCTCTTGGGCTTGACGATGACGCGACGCTTGTTCTTGTAGTCCTTCCCAAATTCGACGAATCCGTCAGCCTCGGCCAGCACCGCACATTCTTTCGGCTTTCTGGCCTCGAACAGCTCCGCCACGCGCGGCAGGCCGCCCGTGATGTCGCGGGTTTTCGCGCCTTCCGTCGGAATGCGTGCCAGCACGTCGCCCGCCTGGACCGTCGCGCCATCCTCGACCGAGATGATGGCATCGGCGGAAAGCTGGTAGCGCACGTCACCCACATTCGGCAGTGTGAGCGCCTTTCCCTTGCTGTCGAGGATTGCGATCGTCGGACGCAAATCCTGCGCTTTCGATCCGGTGCCACGCGAATCGATGACGACCTTGTTGGAGACGCCCGTCTTCTCGTCGGCCACTTCCTTCAGCGAAATGCCGGGCACAAGGTCGTCGTAGCGCACAATACCATCGATTTCCGTGAGGATCGGCAGGCTGTTTGGATTCCATTCCGCGAGGCGGTCGCCGCGCTTCACGGCCTGACCTTCGTCGACCTTGACCTTCGCGCCATAGACGATGCGGTAGGAGGCGCGCTCCTGGCCTTTCGAATCGACGATGGCCAATTGCATATTGCGCGCCATCGCGACCATTTCGCCGTCGGAGTTCTTCAGCAGATTCCGGTTGACGATCTTGATCTTGCCATCATAGCTCGCCTCGATCTTCGACTGCCCTGCCACCTGCGCCGCGCCTCCGATATGAAACGTGCGCATGGTTAGCTGCGTGCCGGGTTCGCCGATCGACTGTGCTGCGATAACGCCCACAGCCTCGCCGATATTGACCGACGTTCCCCGCGCCAGATCGCGGCCGTAGCACTTGCCGCAAACGCCGTCGGACAATTCGCACGACAGCACGGAGCGCACGCGCACCTTCTGGACATGCGCCGCCTCGATCTTTTCCGCGAGGTCCTCGCTGACTTCACGCCCCCGGCGCATGATGATTTCGCCGGTCTCGGGGTTCTTCACATCCTCAGCCGGCGTTCGCCCCAAAATGCGCTCCGCCAGGGAGGAAACGACCTGGCCGCCGTCGATTTCGGCCTGGACAGTAATTCCCTTCTTCGTGCCGCAGTCCTCGGCCGTGATGATGCAATCATTCGCCACATCGACGAGACGGCGCGTCAGATAGCCGGAATTGGCGGTCTTCAGGGCCGTGTCGGCCAGTCCCTTGCGCGCTCCGTGCGTGGAGTTGAAGTACTCCATCACGCTCAGTCCTTCCTTGAAATTGGACAGGATCGGCGTCTCGATGATCTCGCCCGACGGACGCGCCATCAACCCGCGCATGCCCGCCAGCTGTTTCATCTGCTGCGGCGAGCCGCGCGCACCGGAATGAGACATCATGTAGATGGAATTCATTTCCTGCAGCCGGCCCGTGACTGGGTCGACGCGCGGCTCCTGAATTTCCTTCATCATCTCGGCTGCCACGCGGTCGGTGCATTTCGACCACGCGTCGATAACAAGATTGTATTTTTCCTTGTCCGTCGTGAGTCCGTCCTGATATTGCTGTTCGTAGTCGCGTACCTGGTGTCGCGTCTTTTCGATCTCCTTTTCCTTCTGTTCGGGCACAACCATGTCGTCCTTGCCGAAGGAGATTCCCGCCTTGCAGGCTTCGCGGAAGCCCAGCCCCATGATCGCGTCGCAGAAGAGGACCGTCTCCTTCTGGCCGCAATGACGATAGACTTCGTCAATCAGGTGGCTGATCTCCTGCTTTCGGAGCAGGCGGTTTGCCAGCTCCAGCGGTATTTTCGGCGAGCGCGGCAGCAACTCCGCAATCATCAGGCGACCCGGCGTGGTGTCCACTCGCCGTACTATAGGATTGCCGTCGGCATCGACCGTTTTGTAACGGGCCTTGATTTTCGCATGCAGCGTGACTGCGCCGGCGAAGAGCGCGTGCTCGATTTCGGCCATGTCGATGTAGAAACCCTGCAGCGGCGCTTTGGTTTTGGGATCTTCCCGGTATTGGCCCGGCTCGTTATCGCGTTCCTGCGACAGGTAGTAGAGCCCGAGGACGATATCCTGCGTCGGCACGATGATCGGCTTGCCGTTGGCGGGGCTCAGGATGTTGTTGGTCGACATCATGAGTACGCGTGCTTCGAGTTGCGCTTCGAGCGAAAGCGGCACATGCACCGCCATCTGGTCCCCGTCGAAATCGGCGTTGAACGCCGTACAGACAAGCGGGTGCAGCTGGATGGCTTTGCCCTCGATGAGCACCGGCTCGAACGCCTGGATACCAAGGCGGTGGAGCGTCGGCGCACGGTTGAGCAGCACCGGGTGCTCCCGGATCACCTCTTCAAGGATGTCCCAGACCTCCGGTCTCTCCTTCTCGACGAGTTTCTTGGACTGCTTCACCGTCTGCGAGAATCCCTTCGCTTCGAGCCGCGAATAGATGAACGGCTTGAAGAGCTCGAGCGCCATTTTCTTCGGCAACCCGCACTGATGCAGCTTCAGTTCCGGGCCGACCACAATGACGGAGCGGCCGGAATAGTCGACGCGCTTGCCGAGCAGATTCTGACGGAAGCGGCCCTGTTTGCCCTTTAGCATGTCGGCGAGCGACTTCAGCGGCCGCTTGTTCGCGCCCGTAATCACCCGGCCGCGGCGCCCATTGTCGAACAGCGCATCGACCGCTTCCTGCAGCATTCGCTTCTCGTTGCGCACGATGATGTCGGGCGCCTTGAGTTCGATGAGCCGCTTCAGGCGGTTGTTGCGGTTGATGACCCGGCGATAAAGATCGTTGAGATCGGAAGTCGCGAACCGGCCACCATCGAGCGGAACGAGCGGGCGCAGCTCCGGCGGAATGACGGGGACGACCGTCAGGATCATCCATTCCGGGCGATTGCCGGATTCGATGAAAGCTTCGACCACCTTAAGTCGTTTGACGAGCTTCTTCGGCTTTTCGCCTCCGTTGCACCTTGCGATTTCGGTGCGCAGGCTGTCGCGCAGGCGTTCAAGATCGATCGCCTGCAGAAGGTTCCGGATTGCCTCGGCGCCAATCATGGCGGTGAAGCTGTCGCCGCCATACTCGTCCTGTGAACGATAGTACTCGTCCTCCGAAAGGAGCTGCCGTTCCTTGAGCGGCGTCAGACCAGGCTCGATGACGACGTAGTTCTCGAAATAAAGTACGCGCTCCAGATCCTTGAGCGTCATGTCGAGCATGAGACCGATGCGCGAGGGCAGAGACTTCAGGAACCAGATGTGGGCCACGGGTGAGGCCAGATCGATGTGGCCCATGCGGTCGCGGCGCACTTTCTGAACGGTGACTTCAACGCCGCATTTCTCGCAGACAATGCCCTTGTACTTCATCCGCTTGTACTTGCCGCAGAGACACTCGTAATCCTTTACGGGTCCGAAAATGCGGGCGCAGAACAGGCCGTCGCGCTCGGGCTTGAAGGTGCGGTAGTTGATCGTTTCGGGTTTCTTGATCTCGCCGTGCGACCACCGCAGAATCTGGTCGGGACTCGCCAGCGAGATGCGGATCCGGTCGAAGGTTGGAACCTCCTTGCCGGCCTGGAAGACATTTAGCAATTCCTGATTCATACCCGTCTCCTGAAGAGCGGTTAGCGATTTGGGATCAGCCGTTCACCAGCTCGACGTTAAGTCCGAGCGAGCGCATTTCCTTGACGAGCACATTGAAGCTCTCCGGAATGCCGGCTTCGAAAGTGTCCTCGCCGCGAACGATGGCCTCGTAGACCTTCGTGCGTCCGGCCACGTCGTCGGACTTCACGGTGAGAATTTCCTGCAGCGTGTAGGCGGCGCCATAGGCTTCGAGCGCCCAGACTTCCATCTCCCCGAAGCGCTGGCCGCCGAACTGCGCCTTGCCACCCAACGGTTGCTGGGTGACGAGGCTGTAGGGGCCGATCGAGCGCGCGTGGATCTTGTCGTCCACGAGGTGATGCAGCTTCAGCATGTAGATATAGCCGACCGTGACCGGACGGCGGAACCCTTCGCCGGTGCGACCGTCATAGAGCGTGACCTGGCCTGATTCGCTGAGACCGGCCTGACGCAGCATCTCGACGATGTCCTTCTCCTTGGCACCGTCGAACACGGGGGTCGCAACCGGTAGGCCATCTCGCAGATTCTCGCCCAGCTCGATGAGGCCCTGGTCGTCAAGCTCCGCGAGCCTCTCGTCATGACCGCCGTACATATGCTTCAGCGCGCGACGCAGCGGCTCGACCTTGCCGTCACGTCTCAGCTTGTCGACGACTTCGCCGATCTGGCGGCCGAGGCCAGCACACGCCCAGCCCAGATGCGTTTCGAGAATTTGGCCGACATTCATGCGGCTGGGCACGCCCAGCGGATTGAGAACGACATCGACAGAAGTCCCGTCGTCGAGATGGGGCATGTCTTCGATGGGCAAGATGCGGCTGATGACGCCCTTGTTGCCGTGGCGGCCGGCCATTTTGTCGCCCGGCTGAAGTTTGCGCTTCACCGCGACGAAAACCTTCACCATCTTCATGACGCCCGGCGCAAGCTCGTCGCCGCGGCGAAGCTTGTCGATCTTGTCGGCAAATCGCTTGTCGAGCCGCTGCTTCGACTCATCGTACTGCTTGCGCAATGCCTCTATCTCGGCCATCGCCTTCTCGTTGCGCAACCCGATCTGCCACCATTGATGGCGAGGGATCGCATCAAGCACGCTCTGCGTGATCTTGGTGTCGGCGGCGAACCCCTTCGGTCCCGATGCCGCCGTCTTGTGCAGCAATATTTCGGAGAGCCGCGAGAAGATGTTGCGTTCGAGAATCGCAAGTTCGTCGTCACGGTCCTCCGCGAGGCGCTCCTCTTCCGCTTTCTCGATGGCCAGCGCGCGTTGGTCCTTGTCGACTCCGTGCCGGTTGAATACCCGCACTTCCACAATCGTGCCGGTGACTCCCGGCGGCACGCGCAGCGACGTGTCGCGAACATCCGCGGCCTTCTCGCCGAAGATCGCCCGCAGGAGCTTCTCTTCCGGCGTCATGGGCGTCTCGCCCTTGGGCGTAACCTTGCCGACCAGAATGTCGCTCGGATTCACCTCCGCGCCGATATAGACGATGCCGGCTTCGTCGAGATTCTTGAGGCTCTCCTCTCCGACATTGGGAATGTCGCGGGTGATTTCCTCGGGGCCGAGCTTGGTGTCGCGCGCCATCGTCTCGAATTCCTCGATGTGGATCGAGGTGAAGACGTCGTCACGCACGATGCGCTCGGAGATGAGGATCGAATCCTCGAAATTGTAGCCATTCCACGGCATGAACGCGACCAGCGCGTTTTTGCCGAGGGCGAGCTCACCAAGCTGGGTCGAGGGGCCGTCGGCAATGATATCGCCCTTCTGGACAGCGTCGCCCTCTTTCACCAGCGGCCGCTGGTTGATGCAGGTGGATTGATTCGAGCGCTGGAACTTCTTGAGCCGATAGATGTCGATGCCGGGCTGGGTAGGATCGGTTTCCTGCGTGGCGCGCACGACGATACGAGTGGCATCGACTTGATCGACGACACCCGAACGGCGCGCCGCGATGGCCGAACCGGAATCACGTGCAACCACGTCCTCAAGCCCGGTACCGACGAGCGGCGCCTCCGGACGCAGGAGCGGCACCGCCTGCCGCTGCATGTTGGAACCCATGAGGGCGCGGTTGGCGTCGTCGTTCTCCAGGAACGGCACAAGCGCCGCCGCGACAGAAACGAGTTGCTTGGGTGAAACGTCGATGAACTCCACCTGGTCTGGCGTCGTCATCACGAAGTTTCCGCCTTTGCGGCAGGACACCAGTTCGTCCGTCATGCGCCCGCGGTTGTCGATCGTCGCATTGGCCTGGGCGATCGTGAACTTCGCCTCCTCCATTGCCGAGAGATAGACCACCTCGTCCAGGACGTGCTTGTTCGTGACCCTGCGGTAGGGGCTTTCGATGAATCCGTACTTGTTCACCCGCGCATAGGTTGCGAGCGAATTGATCAGGCCGATATTGGGACCTTCGGGCGTTTCGATGGGGCAGATGCGCCCGTAGTGCGTGGGATGGACGTCGCGCACCTCGAAGCCCGCGCGCTCACGCGTTAGACCGCCCGGGCCAAGAGCGGACATGCGCCGCTTGTGTGTAACCTCCGAAAGTGGATTCGTCTGGTCCATAAACTGGGAGAGCTGGGACGAACCAAAGAACTCGCGTACCGCCGCCGCCACGGGCTTCGCATTGATCAGATCGTGGGGCATCACGGTGTCGATATCGACTGCGCTCATGCGCTCCTTGATGGCGCGTTCCATGCGCAGCAGTCCGACCCTGAACTGATTCTCCATCAATTCGCCGACCGAGCGGACGCGCCGATTGCCGAGATTGTCGATGTCGTCGATCTCGCCGCGGCCGTCGCGCAGATCCGCGAGCGCCTTGACGATCGCGAGAATGTCCTCCTTGCGCAGAATCCTGGTCGTATCGGGAGCGTCGAGATTGAGGCGCATGTTCATCTTCACGCGGCCGACCGACGAAAGATCATAGCGCTCCGAATCGAAGAACAGCTGGCCGAACAGAGTCTCGGCCGTATCGAGCGTGGGCGGCTCACCCGGTCGCATCACCCGATAGATTTCGATCAGCGCCTGCTCGCGGCTGTGGCTCTTGTCCACCGCCATCGTATTGCGCACATAGGCGCCGATTGTGATGCCGTCGACATTGATGACGTCGACCTCGCTGAAGCCTGACTCTTCGAGCTGCGCGAGGTTCGCCGCCGTCAACTCGTCGCCGGCCTCCACATAAATCTCGCCGGTTTCAACATTGACCATGTCGAGAGCGGAATAGCGGCCGATCAACTCGTCCTCGGAAAGCAGAATCGCCTTGACGCCTTCCTCGTGCCACTTGCGCAAAAGGCGCTGCGTAATCTTTTGGCCCGACTCGACGACAACTTCCCCGGTCTTCGCGTTTTTCCAGTCGGAGTTCGCCTTGGCATTGCGCATCCATGCGGGATCAACCGCAGTCGCCCAGCTGCCGTCCTTGGTCCGCCGGTAGGCAATCTTCGTGTAGAAGTAGTTGAGGATCGATTCCTGGTCGAGACCGAGCGCGTAGAGCAGCGTTGTCGCCGGCAGCTTGCGCCGGCGGTCGATGCGCACATGGATGATGTCCTTCGCGTCAAACTCGAAGTCCAGCCATGAGCCGCGATAGGGAATGACACGCGCGGCGAAGAGAAGCTTGCCGCTGGAATGCGTCTTGCCCCTGTCGTGATCGAAGAACGCGCCGGGACTGCGATGCATCTGCGAGACGATGACGCGCTCAGTGCCGTTGATGACAAACGTTCCGTGGTCGGTCATGAGCGGGATGTCGCCCATGTAGACGTCCTGCTCCTTGATGTCCTTGACCGACTTGGCGCCGGTTTCCTGGTCGACATCGAACACGATCAGGCGAAGCGTCACCTTGAGCGGTGCGGCATAGGTCATGGAGCGCTGCTGGCACTCCTCAACGTCGTATTTCGGCTCCTCGAAATGATAATTCACATATTCGAGCAGCGAGTTCTCGGAGAAATCCTTGATCGGGAAGACAGACGAAAAGACCGCCTGAAGTCCCTCGTCGCGCCGACCGCCTTCAGGTGTCTCGACCTGCAAAAACTTGTCGTAGGACGTCCTTTGCACATCGATCAGATTGGGCATCTCCGCGATTTCGGCGATCTTGCCGAAGCGCTTGCGAAGCCGTTTGCGTCCCGTGAAGGATAGAGTCATTCCGCGATTCCCTGGCCGTGAGCCGTTTTGCTGCGCCGGGTGGGGCGCACGCACCTTGATCCAATGGCGAAATCCACCGTCTCCCGGCGCGCCGTTCGCCGGAAGAGGTGGGATGAACGAAGTATGTACGCGTTCGCCGATTTCAACCCGGCGAACCTCCTATTTCAACTCGACCTTTGCTCCCGCATCTTCGAGTTGTTTCTTGAGCTTGGCAGCCTCGTCCTTGCTCACATCGGCCTTGACCTCCTTGGGCGCACCCTCGACGAGATCTTTGGCCTCCTTGAGGCCGAGGCCAGTGATTGCACGGATTTCCTTGATGACGTTGATCTTCTTGTCGCCCGCCTCGAGGAGAACGACCGTGAACTCGGTTTTCTCGACGGCCGGAGCCGCGGCCGCAGCCGGCGCGGCAACAGCCGCGACGGGAGCGGCAGCCGATACGCCCCATTTGTCTTCCAGCAGTTTTGCAAGCTCCGCCGCCTCGATGACAGTGAGGCCGGACAGGTCATCCACAAGTTTCTCAATCTTCGACATGATTTGGTTCCTTACGTTCCGAACGGGTTTGAATGTGTGTGAATGGTCACGTCCCTATGCCGCTTCCTTCCGGGAATACGCGCCGATCACGCGGGCAAGCTGTCCTGCCGGCGCGGCCAGAAGGCCGGCCAGCTTCGTCGCGGGCGCATTCAGAAGTCCCACGATCCTGCCTCTCAGCTCGTCAAGGGACGGAAGCTCTGCGAGCGCCTTGACGCCGCTCGCATCGACCGCCGTACCCGCGACCACGCCGCCCAGGATCACGAATTTGCTGTTCTCCCTGGCATAGGCCACCACCACTCTCGAGGCAGCGACCGGATCGCGCGAAACCGCGATTCCGGTCGGTCCCTTGAAGAGAGGGGCAATGACCTCCGCGGCCGTTCCCTGGAGCGCGCGCACCGTCAGACGGTTCTTTGTCACCTTGAATGAGGCCCCCGCGGCGCGCATGCGCGTGCGGAGATCGCTCATCTGTGCGACCGTCATGCCGGAATAGTGGGCGACGACCACGGAGCCGGCTTCGCCGAGAAGCCCGTTGAGGCTCTCGACGACTTCCGCCTTCTTGGTACGATCCATACGCGCCACTTGGCTCTCCTTCGCAACCGGCGGCTTCGGCGATGAAACCGCCGCCCTGTGACGGACCGCCTGAATCGCGGCCCGATTCTGTCCCAAGGCTCAAACCCGTGCCGCTGCTCCCGAGGGGGACCTGCGAAACGGCTTTACCCTGTCTATGCAGGCATCAATTGAGCCCTTAACGGGCACCTGCAGTCTCGGACAGTCCGGCGATCGCCCGCCGGAATCTACGAAATCTCACACTCCGCTCTGCACGCCCACGCTCCCGAGCGCAACTTTGACGCCCGGGCCCATCGTCGAACTGACGGAAATCCGCTTCATGTAGGTGCCTTTGGCGCCCTGAGGCCTCGCCTTGGCGACGCTGTCGATAAAACTCCGGACGTTCTCGATCAGCGCCTTCTCCTCGAAACTCGCCTTGCCTACCCCTGCCTGCACGATGCCGGCTTTCTCGACGCGATATTCGACCGCGCCTCCCTTGGCATCCTTGATGGCGCTCGTCACGTCCATCGTGACCGTTCCGACTTTCGGATTGGGCATCAATCCGCGCGGGCCAAGAACTTTGCCGAGCCGGCCCACCACGCCCATCATGTCCGGGGTTGCGATGCAGCGCTCGAAATCGATCTCGCCTTTCTGCACCCGCTCCGCGAGATCTTCGGCGCCAACGATGTCCGCACCCGCGGCCTTCGCCTCGTCGGCTTTTGGTCCCTTGGCAAAAACCGCAACTCGAAGTTTCCGGCCGGTTCCGTTGGGCAAAGACACAACTCCGCGCACCATCTGATCGGCGTGACGCGGATCGACGCCGAGATTGATGGCGACCTCGATCGTTTCATCAAACTTGGCCGTTGCCCGTGCCTTTACGAGCTTGACCGCCTCTTCGACTGGATACGCCTTTGTCGAATCGAGGCCGTCGGCTGCCTTGGAGAATCGCTTGGTAATCTTTGGCATCGCCCCTACTCCCTCACCTCAATGCCCATCGAGCGCGCTGAGCCCTCGATCATCAGCATCGCGGCCTCCACGTCATGGGCATTCAGATCTTTCATTTTGGCCTCTGCGATCTGCCTCACCTGGGCCCTGGTCACGCTGCCGCGAATGTCGCGTCCGGGAGCTTTGGAGCCGCCATCCACTTTCGCCGCCTTCCTCAGGAAGTAGGAAGCGGGCGGCGTCTTCATCTCATAGGAAAACGACTTGTCCGAGTAGACGGTGATGTTCACCGGGATCGGCATGCCCTTTTCCTGATCCTGGGTCTTCGCGTTGAAGGACTTGCAGAACTCCATGATATTGAGGCCGCGCTGGCCGAGCGCCGGGCCGATCGGCGGCGACGGGTTGGCCGACCCTGCCGGCACCTGCAGCTTGACGTAACCCACGATCTTCTTCGCCATATTGCACCTTCTCATAAAGGTTCGCGGTTAGCGGCCCGGCGAAGGGCCTGCCGCGCGTCGTAGTGACTTCAGACCTTTTCCACCTGCGTGAACTCAAGCTCTACCGGCGTCGCGCGGCCGAAAATCGAGACGGCAACCTTGAGTCGCGAGCGGTCGTCGTCCACTTCCTCGACAACACCATTGAAAGACGTGAAAGGCCCGTCGGCGACACGCACCTGTTCGCCGATCTCGAAGGTGATCGACGGTTTCGGCCGTTCGGCGCCCTCATGCACCTGATTGAGGATGCGATCGACCTCGCTCTGGCGCAACGGCATAGGCTTGTTGTTCTGACCAAGAAAGCCCGTCACTTTCGCCACGTTCTTGATCAGGTGGTAAGCCTCGTCGGTCAGTTTTGCGCGGACGAGCACATAACCAGGCAGAAATTTCCGTTCGGCATTGTGCTTTTGTCCGCGGCGAATCTCGATCACTTCTTCGGTTGGCACGAGAACTTCTTCGACCAGGTCGGAGAGACCCTGAATCTGGGCCTGCCGCTTGATCTCCTCCGACACCTTCTTCTCGAAATTCGAGTAGGTGTGGACGATGTACCATTTGGCATCGGAGTGCGGAATCGTGCTCGCTTCGACCATCATTCTCATGTTTCCTTCGTGTCCCTGCGCCTATTGCAGGGCTCCGATCAGCCAACGCTCCCCGAAAGCGAGAAGCCAATCGACGAGGAAAAAAAACATCATCATCAGCCCGACCATGATGAACACCATCACAGTGGTCAGCCAGGTCTCCTTCCAGGTTGGCCAGGTGACCTTCGACGTCTCCCGCTGAACTTCGCGAAAGAACTGGAACGCTCCGCTCCGCCGCAAAACGGGCACGTCCTTGCCGGTCGTGTCGGCAGTCTTTTTGGTCGCCTCAGCCAACGATGAATTCCTGTTTTGTGTCACTTGGCAGGAGTGGAGGGACTCGAACCCCCGGCCTACGGTTTTGGAGACCGCCGCTCTACCAACTGAGCTACACTCCTTCAGGCAAAAGCCAACGCGCCGGAGAGCGACTTGCTCGCCAGCGCGGGTCACGGCTTTCGCCGGGGAACGGGGTGTTTACCAGCCGAATCCGGGGCATGCAAGCAGCGAGCGGCCACAATTTGGAGCCATACCACGGTTTGACAGGTCATCCTGCAGCTCCCGGAAGACAGGGGAAAGAACGGGGCCCCGGGTGTGCTAAGCCGCGCCTGTTTCGGACCCACCAGCCCCAGACGAACCTGCCATGAATCCGCTGGCCACTTCCCTCGCCAATTCCCCCGAGCTGTTTCCGCACGCACTCGATCTGCGCCGCGACGTGGTGACGCTTCTGCGCCTGAGCCGCGCGGACTACCAGAACGCGAGTTTTCTGGACGACCGTATTGCCCGACCCGGCCGCGACCTGGCGTGGCAGCAACTCGCGCGAGCCGTAGGGGAGGCTGGTCTCGGCGAGACCTGCCACTTTATTTTTCACATTGGCCATGCGGGCTCGACTTTGCTGTCGCGGCTGCTGGGAAAACACCCTGCGCTCTTCTCGCTGCGCGAGCCCCAGATCCTGCGAATGATTGCGCAGATGCCGGATGCGACGCGGCGCGAAACATACCTCCCGGCGTGTCTCAAATTGTGGTCGCGCACATTCAATCCCGGCGCACGAGCGCTCGTGAAAACGACGAGCTTCGTCTCGGAAATTGCCGCCCAACTGCTTGGCCGCGCCTATTCTCCCAAGGCCCTCCTGATCGGGGTTTCGCCCGAGATCTATCTCGCTACGATATTTGGCGGCGCGAATTCACCCGTCGAGGCGAGGATGCTGGCGCCATTGCGCCTGGCGCGCCTCCAAAAGCGCGTGGGGGGCAATTGGCGGCTTGGCGATCTGAGCGAAGGAGAAGTCGCAGCGCTCGGCTGGGCCTGCGAAGCGTCGGCGCTCGCGGAAGCCGCAGAGCAGGCCAGCGCGCGTGTCCGCGTCCTCGATTTTGAACGCTTTCTCGCCGAACCGCATGGCTCGCTCGAGCCCGTGTTCGGGCATTTCAATGCCGCCGCCGATGCGCGGGAGATTGCCGCGATCCTGTCAGGCCCCGAAATGATGACTTACTCAAAGGCTCCGGAATTTTCCTATGACCCGCAGCTGCGCCGGTCCGTGCTTGACCAGGGGCGGAGACTGCACGCGGATGAAATTCACCGCGGCCTATTGTGGCTCGACCGCGCCGCGCGCGAGCACCAGTCTATCGGCCGCGCGTTCGCGCTTTTTCAATGAATGGAGCGGGTGAAGGGAATCGAACCCTCGTCATCAGCTTGGAAGGCTGTTGCTCTACCATTGAGCTACACCCGCAGCCGCGCGAGACGCGCAGAAATCGGAAAACCAGAAGTCAGAAATCAGAAAACGGGTGGCTTGCCAAGCTGGGGACGGGGCATCGGGGCCGAAGCGTGGTCATAACCGCTTTTTTGCGAAGGCCCTGCCGGAATGCGATTTCAAATACCTCTCGAATGCCAGCGCCTTGTACTTGTCCAAAAAAGCTGAATACCAAGCGAGCTCCCATGGAACGTATTTGGCGGTATGCGCCGATTTACCTGCATTGTGGTCGCCAATCGCCGTCTCAGATCGGCGGTCGCGCCGGCATATTCCTGCCCTGGAGAAGCTTGGCTGCGGATAATGTAGACATACCACACGGTACCGCTCCGGTCCGTCTTCGCTTTCGCTTCGCTCAAGCTACGCCGGACACGCTTCGCCCTACGGGCTACGCATGGCTGCGCCACGCGTGCCCGTAGGGCGAAGCGTGGTGGGGGAAGTAGGACTCGAACCTACGAAGGCTTAGCCAGCGGATTTACAGTCCGCCCCCTTTGCCGCTCGGGACATTCCCCCAATGACGGAATTCCGAGGCTGCAGAGCCGCGGCGCGCGGATATCAGCCAAACGCCCCAATGTGTCAATAGAATCGACGAAGTCTTCGTCCCCGGCTTACTTCACTGAAATTTGCCGTTTGCGCCACTTTCGCTTTCGGAATTGAGCGGGCTGAATAGGGTTCATGAAAAGACCACGGACAGGAAGCCGCCATCCTACTGATTCTCGAGGCCTGTGGCTCTACGGTCTGCATGCCGTAACGGCCGCACTTGCCAACCCGTTGAGAACAAGCCGCCGGTGTGTACTTACGGAGCGAGCGGCACAGACAATCGGTGCAAACCTGCTCCGGCGCGTCGAGGTTGTTACCGCGGCTGATACCGCGCAAGTCTCGCGCCTCCTGCCGCAAGGCGCTGTGCACCAGGGAGCTGCCCTATGCTGCGAGCCGCTGCCCCGCCGCCGCCTCGACGATATCGTCGGCGGCTCAGGGCGGAAAATCGTTGTCGTGCTCGACCAGATTGCCGACCCACAGAATGTAGGAGCCATTCTGCGCTCCGCCGCTGCGTTCGAAGCTTCAGCCGTGATTGTGCAGGACCGGCACGCCCCGCCCGAGTCCGGCGCGCTCGCCAAGGCGGCGTCGGGAGGCCTTGAACTTGTGCCGTATCTGACGGTCGTCAATATCGCGCGGACACTGCAACAGCTGGGTGCAGCCGGCTTCTGGCGCGTCGCGCTTACCGGCGACGCCGATCAGTCTCTCGCCAGCGCAGTCGCCGGTGGCGACGTGTGTCTTGTGCTTGGCTCCGAAGGCGCCGGTCTTCGGCGCCTGGTGCATGAGAATTGCGATACGTCCGCATTCATCTCCGTCGGACGCCATATGGAGAGCCTGAACGTTTCCAACGCGGCGGCTATCGCGCTTTACGAATGTCGGCGGGGCCACGCTGCGGCGGATGCAACTGCGATCCCACCGTGAGGAGGACAAAATGCGCTCGTGTCTGTTGTGGCTGATCGGAGTGCCGATCCCGATCATCATTCTTCTCTGGCTTATCACCGGGCACGCATGAGCGGCGACGCCGGCCCTCAATAGAGCGCGGCGACCTCGTTCGCGCCGCCATAGTTTTCGATGAAAACAAGGACTTTATATCCTTCGGCAAAATTCGGTCGGCCGTTCGCATCGTGCAAAATTGTTCCATCATTGCTCATCGTGCCGCTGCGCCTGTCGATCGCAAAACGTGGCGCGAGACCGCGATACTGCGCGCGTATCAGGGTGAACAATGTGCGGGCTGCCTGCGGCGCGAGGCGTACGCATCCCGCACTCGCACGCGAACCAAGCAGGGCGACATCCCTTCCCGTCGCGCCGTGTATCGCGAGGCCAGTTGCCATTCCGCTCTTCACCCAGTTGAAAAACATCGCGTACGGCATGGGCTGGTGCCATTGGAGCGAGAAGTGATGCCTGTAGGAGCGACGAGGATCGAGCTCGTAGTAGCCTGCCGGCGTATAGCTTGGCAGCCTGCGGCCTTCCGAATTGTATTCGATGCGCTCACGTCCCGTCGACACCGGCCAATTATAGAGCAGCGCAAGGTCGTCTGATCGGGCGTTCTTTTGGAACACGTACATGCGCTGCGCCCACGGACCGCGCACCGCCTTGCTCACATAAAGAAACAGCTCGAAATTGCCGTAAAGTTCGCGCGTGAGACTGTCCTTCAGGCGCTCCTTGACGCGCACGAGATCGGCTGCGCGCGGCGCGGGTGAGGTCGGGAATTGCGGCCCTTTTTCGCCCGATGCAACAACTTCAGCGATGCCGGGCGCCGGCTTGTTTGACCCCTCGCGAACTCTGGAACGCGCTGCCGACCGGGACACCTCTTGCGAAGGTGCCGTCAAATCGAGCCGGACGACCACCGCAGACACGCCAATACCCAGGGACCAGGTTTTCGCGAGAGCCCGCTTCATTTCCAGCGCGTACTCGAATGCAGCCGCTCCCCTGATAGCCAACGTCCGCTCCGAACCCGCAAGCGCAACATCGACCGCATTCGCGGCGACCGCAGTCCGTGCGGTGAAGTCACGAGTCGCAAGATCGGCGGATTCGGTTATCCCGGGATGCAAGGAAAGTATGGCCACGACACCATAAAACGATGCCGCCGCAACATAAATTCCGCTCAGTTGTCTCAGTGCCGACATCTGCCCGCACGCCCCGGCCAACGGGCCGCAGCCCCGCGCCGATTATTAAGCAACCCTTAACATATTCGCCAGATTCCGGGGATCTAATCAACAGTTTATTCGTAAATTCGTTACCTTCGAACCTTCCTGCCTGATTTCGAACGGGGTCAATTGATCCAGAGGAGGACCGCATGAGCCCGCTCCGCCCCCGGCAGCATCTCGAGACACATGAGGTGACCAACCAGCCGCCGCCCTTCGAGAATGTGAACCTTTTCGAGTCGGACCTGGCGTTGGTGGACGCGATCACCCACGCGGGCGGACGCGCTCATCTGGACCGGCTTGCGCTGTTTGGCGCCCGTGCCGGCTCGGCGGAGGTCGCAGAATTTGCGATGCAGGCCAATCAATTCTCGCCCCGACTGAAAAGCTTCGACCGTTACGGCCGAAGAATCGATGAGGTCGAATTTCATCCGGCCTATCACGCGCTCATGAAGCTCGGTTTGGAGGCCGGTGTCGCAAGTGCGGCCTGGAGCGGCGCCGACGCCGGTCACGTGTTGCACGCGGGCCTCGAGTTCCTCATGGCGCAGATCGAGCCTGGCGTCTGCTGCCCCATGACGATGACCTATGCTTCCGTAGCGGCGCTGCGCCACCAGCCGGACATCGCAGCGCAGTGGCTGCCTCGAATTCTTGCCTCGCAATACGATTCGTCGTCCCAGCCGGCGGCAGCCAAGGCCGGGGTCACAATTGGAATGGCCATGACGGAAAAACAGGGCGGCTCGGATGTGCGCGCCAACACCACCCGCGCCTCCGCGATCGGCAGCGCTGGTCCGGGCCAAGCCTATCGTCTCATGGGGCACAAATGGTTCTGCTCTGCTCCCATGTGCGATGCCTTCCTGACGCTTGCGTACTCCGATGAAGGACTCAGCTGCTTTCTCGCGCCGCGTTGGACGCCGGATGGCGAGCGGAACTCGATCGATATCCTTCGGCTGAAGGACAAGTTGGGCGATCGCGCCAATGCCTCATCGGAGATCGAATATCGCGGCGCCTATGCGCTGATGGTGGGCGAGCCGGGCCGCGGCGTGCGCACGATCATTGAAATGGTGCAACACACAAGGCTCGATTGCACGATCGCGCCTGCTGCCTATATGCGCCAGGCGCTCGCAAATGCGCTCTGGCACGCCGAACACCGCATGGCGTTCCAGAAGAAGCTGATCGATCAACCGGCAATGCGCGTGCTACTGGCCGACATGGCGGTCGAATCGGAGGCGGCGACGGCGCTCGCCTTCCGCGTTGCAAGAAGCTTCGACGAGGCGAAGACAAGTGCCATGGCCGCCGCATTTTCGCGCATCGCCACACCGGTTGCAAAATACTGGCTCAACAAGCGCGTCGTGAACTTTATTTATGAGGCGATGGAAGTGCATGGCGGCATGGGTTACGTCGAGGAAAACGTGATGCCGCGACTGTTCCGGCAGTCTCCGCTCAATTCGATCTGGGAAGGATCGGGCAACGTCATCTGCCTCGATGTGCTGCGGGCAATGGCTCGCGAGCCGGAAAGCGTGGCTGCATTCGTGAACGAGATCGAAGCCGCGCCCGGTTTCTGCGCCTCGCTCGACGCTGCGGTCGAAAGTGTCCGGGATCGACTCGTTCAGCCGGCGGGCGAAGCGGATGCGCGGCGGCTTGTGGAAGACATGGCGCTCGCCCTCCAGGGCTCGATTCTTGCCCGCCATGGGCCGGCGGCAATGGCTGATGCCTTTTGCGCCACGAGGCTCGCGGAACGGCGCGGCTATGCATACGGTGCGCTTGCGGCAAAAATCGACTGCGACGCTATCTTGTCCAGAGCAGCGCCCATTTTCTGAAATCTATCCAAATTTGCCCGATCGCGCGAAGCCGCGTGGCGCCAGGCGGCCGGCTTGTGCGCGGGCGCCGCGCCAATCCTTGAGTTCGGCCGCCGTCCAGGTGCGGCCGTTGACATCGCGCAACCCCTCTTTCCAGACGAAGCTCGTCGCGTCGAGCAGATGTCCATCCTTGTAACGCTGGAGAATGACGCCGCGCCCGCGCGCGAGCTCCGGAACCTCGCCGATAGCAAACACGAGCAGCTTGCGGTTCTCCCCGATGACGGCAACGCAGTCGCCTTCGACGAAGGCACAGACGGCGGCTTCGATTCCAGACGGCACGGCCATCGCCTGCTTGCCGGATCGCCGCAACGCCACGGCATCGTCTTCTGCGGTTACAAAACCATGCCCGGACGTCGAAGCGAGCAGAAGCTTGCGCCCGTCGCGGTGGACAAACATCGATACGATGTCCGCGTCCGGCGGCAAGTCGATGAAGCTGCGGATGGCTTCGCCGTTTCCGCGTCCGCCCGGCAGTTTCGCGCAGTCGAGCGTGAAGAACCGACCGTCGGTGGCGAAGAGCATCAGCCTGTCAGTAGTCTCGGCATGCAGCCAGAAACGTTCCCGATCGCCCTCGCGATATTTGATCGCGTCGCTTGGTTCCTGGTGACCTTTGAAGGCACGCAGCCAACCCTTCTCGGAACAGGCGACCGTGATCGGTTCGCGCTCGACCATTGCTTCGATCGCGTCGGCTTCGGCGGCAATCTCCGGCGGCGCTGAAAATGTCGTCCGCCGCCGACCGATCTGGGTCTTGGACCCGAACCTTTCATCGATTGCGCGAATTTCCTCGAGCATGCGCGTGGCCTGCAGCTTTTCCGACGCCAGAAGCTTTCCGAGATCCTTTTGCTCGCCCGCAAGACTGGCATGCTCGGTTCTGATCTCGGTCTCTTCGAGTTTTCGCAGAGAGCGCAGGCGCATGTTCAGGATGGCCTCTGCCTGCAGCTCGCTGAGCCCGAACGCCTTCATCAGCTTCGGCTTCGGCTCGTCCTCATTGCGGATGATTTTGATCACCCTGTCGAGATTGAGGTAGACCGCCAGATATCCCGCAAGTACCTCGAGCCGGATTGCGATTTTCTCGAGACGATGCCGGGTTCGGCGCCTGAGCACGTCGCGGCGATGGGCGAGGAAGGCAAGCAGCACGTCGCGCAGGCTCATCACGCGCGGCACCAGTCCGCCTTCGAGCACATTCATGTTGAGCGCGACGCGCGATTCAAGGTCGGTGAGGCGGAACAGCTGTTCCATCAGCAGTTCCGCATCGACGCCGCGGTTCTTCGGCGTCAGCACGATGCGAATCTCGTCGGTCGATTCGTCGCGCACGTCTTCGAGCAGTGAAAGTTTCTTCTGCTCGATCAGTTCGGCAATCCGCTCGATCAGCCTGGCCTTCTGAATCTGGTATGGCACCTGATCGACGATGATCTGATAACTTCCCCGTCCGCCTTCGATTCGTTTCCAGCGCCCGCGCACGCGAAAACTTCCCCGGCCCGTGCGATAGGCCTCGGCGATCGCGGCTCGCTCATCGACGATGATGCCGCCGGTGGGAAAATCCGGTCCTTTTATGTATTTGAGGATCTTCGCATCGGTGAGTGCGGGATTTTCCACAAGCGCCGTGAGCGCGGCGCAAATCTCCCCGGCGTTGTGGGGAGGGATCGAGGTCGCCATTCCAACGGCGATCCCGCTTGCGCCATTGGCCAGCAGATTTGGAAAGGCCGCCGGCAGAACGACGGGCTCGCGATCCTCTCCGTCATAAGTCGCGCGAAAATCGACCGCGTCCTCGTCGAGGCCTTCAAGGAGCGCTTGCGCGACGGCGGTGAGGCGGCTTTCCGTGTAGCGCATTGCCGCCGGGTTATCGCCATCGACGTTCCCGAAATTGCCTTGTCCCTCGATCAGCGGATAGCGCACGGCGAAATCCTGCGCGAGGCGCACCAGCGCGTCATAGACTGCCTGGTCGCCATGCGGATGGAAGCGTCCGATGACATCGCCGACAACCCGCGCACATTTTTTGAACCCCGCCGGCGGGTTCAAACCCAGTTCGCGCATGGCGTGAAGCAGCCGGCGGTGAACCGGCTTCAGCCCGTCACGCACATCCGGAAGCGCACGCTGCGTGATGGTTGACAGGGCATAGGCCAGATATCGTTCGCTCAACGCCTTGTTCAAAGGCGCAGCCCTGATGTCGTCGGGATTCGGCATGTCGCCCATTTGCGGTCCTGATTTGAAGATTTACGCCGATTCGCGGGCCGCGAGTTCATCCAGACGCAGGCGCGCCGGCGGAATCTGACGATCATGCGGACCCAGCACCCGCTCCCGCAGAAAATAACCGGTCAGCCGCAGCGCCGCCGCGGTCTCTGCCGAAGTTGCCGAACCGCTTCTTCGATCGGCAAGAAAGGCCGGTAATTCGAGCAGGCGGCCTGGATATGGCGCGCCCGCCCGGCGCGACACCGCGCGACCGGATTTCGGTGAAACGTAGCAAAGGTCCTCTGTTGCGCCCGTGGCGGCGCATTGCGTGAGATCGAGTCCGAAACCGAGAGCATCGAGGACACCCTGCTCCCAGCGCGCGTGAAGGGGTCCCCAATGCGCAAACTCGCCTGTGGCGATCGCGTCCAGGAGAATCTCCGCCGCCTGGAACAGCGACTCGTGCGGCTCGCGCTCGGGCAGGACGGCGCGCGCGATCTCCGCAAACGCATTGAGCCCAATCAGCGCTTCGCGCCGCTCAAGGAGTGTTCCCGCCCGCTCCGTGTGCAATTCGACCGTAAATCCTCCCAGATGTTCCGCGAGCCGCGCACGCCACACCACGCTGAGTGTATTGCCGGGCAACAGGAAAGATTTGAGCCTTCTCGATGCGCCACCGCGCACGAGACCCAGATGACGCCCGTGGCCACGCGTCAGTGTTTCGAGAATCGCCCCGCTATCTCCATAGCGGCGCGCTGCCAATACGATGGCGTCGTCACTCCATTCCATGCGCCGGCACTCATTCCTCCGGATCGTCGAGACCGATTGCCTGAAGGTGCATGCGATCCTCGGCCCACCCTTTGCGCACCTTGACGAACAAAAAAAGATGCACGCGCCGGTTGAACACGACCTCCAATTCCTGCCGGGCGGCGGCGCCGATTGCCTTAAGGGTGGCCCCGCCCTTGCCCAGCATGATCGGCTTCTGGCTCTCGCGTTCCACATAGATGGTCTGACCTATGCGTAACGATCCATCCTTGAGTTCCGTCCAGCTCTCCGGTTCGACTGCCGTCGCGTACGGAAGTTCCTCGTGGAGCCGGAAATAGAGTTTCTCGCGCGTTATTTCCGCGGCAAGCAGCTTGGATGGAACGTCGGCTGACTGGTCCGGCGGATAGTGCCAGGGCCCTTTCGGCATCCTTGCAGTACACCAGTCCCGCACTTCCGCCAGACCGCCGCCGTTGAGAGCAGAGATCATGAATACGCGCTCGAAAATGTTCGGATCGTGGAGCTTTTCGGCAAGCGGCAGAAGTTGCGCGCGTGCAACCGCATCAATCTTGTTCAGCGCAAGTGCAGCGTTTTTGCGGCCGGATTTGCGCAATCCTTCGACGATTGACAGCGCATCGGCAAGCGCCGTCCCGCGTTCACGCGCGGCCGCTGGCGCGTCCACGAGGAGCAACACCGCGTCCGCTTCACCCGCGCCGCTCCATGCCGCCCGTACCATCGCGCGATCCAGAAGCCGCCGCGGACGAAAAATTCCCGGCGTGTCGACAAAGATGATCTGCACATCGCCTTCGATCGAAATGCCGCGAATGCGCATGCGAGTCGTCTGCACTTTCGGCGTCACGATCGATACTTTAGAGCGAACGAGTTTGTTGACGAGCGTCGACTTGCCCGCGTTGGGCGCGCCGATCACCGCAACGAAGCCGCAGCGGGACACTCCGCTCATGTCTGCCCGCGCGCCATGCGCTCGAGCAGGGCCTTTGCAGCTGCCTGCTGGGCCTCGCGTTTGGATTTGCCCTCTCCCAACACTGCGCTCTCCCCTGCCACGCTCACTTCCACGACGAAGTGCGGTGCGTGATCGGGCCCGTCGCGCTTGACGATTCGGTAAACCGGCGCCCCGCGCGACGCGCGCGAGCGCGACTGTGCCCATTCCTGCAGCATTGTCTTGGGATCGCGCATGTCCGCACCGAGCTCGGCAAAGGCGGGCGCCCAGTGGCGCTGGACAAAGGCGCTGGCCGTTTCAAATCCGGCGTCGAGATACAGCGCCGCGATCACGGCTTCGCACACGCCACCAAGAATGGCGGTCTTTCGGCGTCCTCCGCTGGCTGCCTCGGAGGCGGCGAGCACGACATGTTCGGAAAGCCCCGCCGCCTCCGCCACAGTTGCACATGTCTCGCCGCGAACCAGGGCATTGTATTTCAGCGCCAGCATGCCCTCGGAGTCCTCCGGAAAGGCGCCGAACAGCATCTCGGCGACGACGAGACCCAGCACGCGGTCCCCGAGAAATTCCAGACGTTCGTAGGAAGCCTCCGAGCTGGCGCTGGCATGCGTCAGCGCGCGCTCGAGGAGTTTCCCGTCCCTGAAGACATGGCCGAGCCTTTCTTCCAGCCCGGAAAATCGTAGCGGCTCAGTCAATGACGGTAAGCAGGCGGTCGTAGCGTATCGACCAGGGCCATTTCCACAGCTCCCACCACTGCGCGCTGCCATCTGTGGAGAAAAAGATCAGCACGGCTTTTCCCTCGATATTCTCGGCAGGCACGTAGCCTACATCGGCGCGGCTGTCGGCGGAATTGTCGCGATTGTCGCCCATCATGAAGTAATGGCGGGGCGGCACCACATAGACGGGCGTGTTGTCGCTCGGGCCTTCGGGAATACGGTCGAGCACATAGTAACTCTTCCCGCCGGGGAGCACTTCACGATAGCGCGGCACATTGTTTACCCCGCCATACGGATCGCTCTCGATATAATCAGCGGCGCGCAGCTTTGGCACGGGCTTTCCATTCAAATAGACTTGTCCATGGACCATCTGAACGCGGTCGCCGGGCACGCCGATGACACGCTTGATGAAGTCCTTCATATAGTCGGGCGAATCAGCATTCGGCATTTTGAACACGACAACGTCCCCGCGTTGCGGCCCGGTTCCGAATATGCGCCCTGACAACGGCGGAAATCCGAACGGAAACGAATACCGGCTATAGCCGTAGGCAAATTTCTCGACGAAGAGGTAATCGCCCACCAGAAGGGTGTTCTCCATCGAGCCGGACGGAATATTGAATGGCTGAAACAGGAAGGTACGGATCACAAGCGCAATTAGCAGCGCATAGACGATCGTCTTGACCGTTTCGATCCACGATTCGCCATCAGCCTTCTGCTTTGCGGGGGGCGCCTTCGCGGTCGACGCCGTCGGCGGGGTGGCTTTGCTCCCGCCTTGAACCGGAGCGCCAGGATTTTCTGCCCGCGTCTCAGTTGCGTCGTTGATTTCAGGCACGTTCGACATATCCAGGGTTCCGGTGTTGGAGAAGCGAATAATTCGAGCCGCGTCAAGCGGCACTCTGATTCGGGAAAGCTTTCGGTTCCTGTTGCGGCGAGGAGGCCACTGCGGAAATGACCACGATAGCCTGCGCCAGCGGAAAATCGTCGGTGATCGACAGATCGATCTGGGCGCAATGTGCTGCCGGGGTCAATTCTCTCAACCGCGCAAGCGCGCCGCCCGTGAGCTTCATGCCAGGCTTGCCGCCGGGAAGATTGACGACTCCCATGTCGCGCCAGAACACACCTTTGCGCAATCCGGTTCCGAGAGCCTTCGCGCAGGCTTCCTTCGCGGCGAAACGTTTCGCATAGCTTGCGCTTCGCTGTGCACGCCGGTCCGATTTGGCGCGCTCGATGTCCGTAAAGACGCGGCCGAGAAAACGTTCGCCGAATCGCTCGATGCTTTTCTCGACTCTCCGGATGTCGATGAGGTCGGACCCGATGCCCAGGATCATGCCGTAAAGCGCCTTTCGGTATTTGCCCGCGCTTCGTCCATGAGCGCGCGCATGCGCCGGATTGCCGCTTCGAGGCCCGAAAAGATAGCTTCGCCGACCAGAAAGTGTCCGATGTTAAGTTCCCGGATTTCGCCGAGTGCGGCAACGGGCGCTACGGTCTCGTAACCCAGACCGTGTCCCGCATGGATTTCCAGGCCCAGCGAAGCACCATATTCCGCTCCCCGGCGAATGCGATCGAACTGGCTGTCCCGTTCATAGGCATCTGCGCTCGCGGCAGCTTCGCAATAGGCACCTGTGTGCAACTCGATGACGGGAGCACCCATCGAACTGGCCGCCTCGATCTGGCGCAATTCGGGCTCTATGAACAGCGAAACGCGAATCTTCGCGTCCGCAAGCTTGCGCACGACGTCTTTCAAGCGGTCGTGTTGACCGGCGGCGTCGATGCCGCCTTCCGTCGTGCGTTCCTCGCGTTTTTCCGGAACGATGCAGGCCGCATGAGGCCGGTGACGCAGGGCAATTTCCTCCATTTCCGGCGTGGCCGCCATCTCCAGATTGAGCGGCAAGGGAATTTCGTGCCTGAGCCGTTCAATATCCTGATCGGAAATATGCCTGCGATCTTCCCTCAAATGGGCGGTGATCCCGTCAGCGCCTGCGTGCAGTGCGGCCTTCGCCGCCCTTACGGGGTCCGGATGTCTGCCGCCGCGCGCATTGCGGATGGTGGCTACGTGATCGATGTTGACGCCCAGACGGAGACGGCTCATGCCACGGCGCTTTCTTGCGGCCCGCGCACCCGATCCACCGACTCGACAGCGGCATTTACCCGCAGAGCGCCGAGTATGTTCTGTAGATGCGCGACGTCGCGGACCTCGATATCGATCAGGAATTCGAAAAACAGCGGATTGCGGCTGGCAACTTTCAGATTGAAGATGTTGCCGCCGTTGCTGCCTATCACGCTCGCGAGAACCGCAAGGGAACCGGGAGAATTCTTCACTCGAACACGCACGCGGGCGACGAAATTTCCTGACTCGGCGGAATGGACGTCCCAGCGCACGTCCAGCCAGTCGTTCATGCTTGTTTGCGCCTGTTCCAGTTCTCCGCAATCGATCGTGTGGATGACGGCGCCTTCCCCGGGAATCATCAGCCCCACAATGCGATCTCCGGGCAGAGGATGGCAGCATTCGCCAAGCCGATAGGAGATGCCTTCCGTCAATCCTTTGATCGAAATGGCCTTCCGGTCGCGCGTTGCCGTTCGTTTGGCGCGCGCCGGGTTGCGCCGTATCTCGGGGAACACGGCATGCAGCACATCGTCTGCGCGAAGGGCGCCGCGGCCGACCTGGGCATAGACGTCATCGGAGCGTGGGAGGCGAAGCTTCTTCGCAACTTCGTCGATGGCCTTACGTGTCAGCTCGACGTTCTCGTCCGCAAACGCCTTCTCCAGAATCTTCCGCCCGAGGCTTGCATGTTCGTCGCGCCTGGCATGGCGGAGAAATCGGCGGATTTCAGCACGCGCGCGCCCGGTGACCACAAATTGTTCCCACAGAGGCGAAGGCGTCTGTTCCTTGGTGCGAATGATTTCGACCTGGTCGCCATTCTGGAGAGGGGTGTGGAGCGGCACGTGCGCGCCATTCACTTTCGCGCCGACCGTCGAGTGTCCCAGATCGGTGTGCACCGCATAGGCAAAGTCGATCGGCGTGGCGCCGCGCGGCAGCGAGATCAGATCACCCTTTGGCGTGAAACAGAATACCTGATCCTGGTACATGTGCAGGCGCGAATGTTCGAGAAATTCCTCAGGTGAATCGCCCTTTTCGAGCAGTTCCACCATGTCGCGGAGCCATTTGTAGGCATTGGCGGCCGCCGTATCCTGTTCATCGACGTGCTCGCGATAGCGCCAATGCGCGGCAACGCCACGCTCCGCCACGTCATGCATTTTTTCGGTGCGGATTTGCACTTCGACCCGCTGCTGCTCGGGACCGATAACAGTGGTGTGGATGGACCGATACCCGTTGACCTTGGGATTCGAAACGAAATCCTTGAAACGCTCGGGTATCATATGCCAGTTCGTGTGCAGCACGCCGAGTGCGCGATAGCAGTCTTCCTCGGTTCGGACGATGACCCGGAAGCCGAAGATGTCCGACAGCGCCTCGAAATTGAGTTGCTTGTCCTTGAGCTTGCGCCATATGGAATAAGGACGTTTCGCGCGTCCATGAATGACCGCATCAACGCCGTGACGCGCCAGACCGCGCCTCAGCTGGTTGGCAATCCGTCCGATGCGCTCGCCTGATTGTGCGTCGAGACGCGCAAGCCTGGTCACGATCGAACTGCGGGCTTCCGGATTGAGCTCCGCAAAAGCCAAATCCTCGACTTCCTCCCGCAAATTCTGCATTCCGATGCGGCCCGCCAGGGGAGCGTAGATGTCCAATGTCTCCTGGGCGATGCGGCGGCGCTTTTCCACGTCCTGGATATGATGGAGCGTCCGCATGTTGTGCAGGCGGTCGGCAAGCTTGACGAGCAGCACCCGGATATCATTCGACATCGCCAGCATCAGCTTGCGGAAATTCTCAGCCTGCCGGGTGCGTTCGGAGAATGATTCCAGTTTGGAAAGTTTGGTTACCCCATCGACGAGTTCGGCAATGTCCTTACCGAACTGGCGCTTCACATCCTCATAGGTAACGTGAGTGTCTTCGATGGTGTCATGCAGGAGCGCGGTCACGATGGTGGGCACGTCGAGCTTGAGCTCGGTCAGGATAGCCGCCACCTCCAGCGGGTGTGCGAAGTAGGGATCGCCAGAAGCACGGAACTGCTCGCCATGTGCCGTCATGGCATAGGCGTAAGCCTTGTTGAGCAGCGCTTCATCTGCCTCTGGGTCGTACGCCTTGACGCGCTCCACCAGTTCGGCCTGCCGCATCAGCCTGCGGTGGCCGTCCTGCGGCGCCGCTGCGGGCACTGGAGGAGGGGCGACCGAATTCAGTCCGTCAGCGACGGAAGTGCCGGAAGAAGCGCTCATTCAACCCATGATATAGGAATCGAGCGCACAAAGGGCGAGATGGGAAAAATGGCCTGGGGCCAGGCTGCAGGGCGCCAGTGGGTTCGAAGCGCTATTCCTCGTAGTCAGCCGGCTCCTCGGGCTGCGGCTCTGCCCGCCTCTGAGCCTCGGTCGTCAAGGCTCGCAGGAGCTCTTCCTCCGTAACCTGACGGTACTGGGTATCTTCGCGGCCTGAATCCTCGTCGCCGGACGTCCCCTCAGGTTCATCCACTTCGGCGTGCTTTTGGAGACTCCTTATATACTCGTCCCTCACTTCATCGGGCTTGAGAGACTTGGCCGCGATTTCCCGCAGCGCCACAACCGGATTTTTGTCCCGGTCGCGATCGACCAGAGGGTCCGCACCACCCGAAAGCTGCCGCGCGCGATAAGCCGAATAGAGCACCAGATCGAAGCGATTGGGGACCTTGTCGACACAATCCTCAACGGTAACGCGGGCCATTTCGGCTCCTTTGGCAGAGTTCGGGGCTTTAAGCGAGCCGGGGAAAATATAGAAGGCGCCGCGGTCGCGCAAGCTCCGGTTCGGGGGGTTATCCGCCGCGATCCTCGAGTCCCGAGGCGCTCCTGGCTACGGACAACCTGTTGACGTCCAGAAGAGCGCGCGCACGGATCCAGGTGTGGATGCCTCGCGCCACAAGCATCGAAGTCGAAAATATGAGCATGGCGTCAGACGCGTGAACGAGATTCGCGCCGGCGTTCAATCCGAGCTTCTTGAGTGCAAGCTCGGCTCCGTACCGCAATGCAATCAGACCGAATATCAGCAGCGCACCGAGGCGCGTGGCGCGCGCGGAAACAGCACCGCTCTCCGCGTCCAGGCTGAATTCGAGCGTGTGGACCCGGAACCAGCCAATCGCAGCGCCCAAACCGGCCGAGGCCAGGAACAGCGCAAGAATCCAGATGCCGGGAAACTTTTCCCGTCCCAGCGACAACATGGTCGCCGCCAAAAGAAGCGCCGGAAATATCCACAGCCGTTCCACCCGAATGGTGCGCGGCTTTTGAACCCGCATGACGCGACGCAAGAGGATTGCCGCTACCAGCAATGGCACCAGGTAGGGCGCGAGCGCGTGCCAACCCATCGCATATCCAGTTCGGCAAA
Organism: Rhizomicrobium sp.; assembly: GCA_035567755.1. GTDB lineage: Bacteria > Pseudomonadota > Alphaproteobacteria > Micropepsales > Micropepsaceae > Rhizomicrobium. The sequence goes on along the minus strand of DATMPH010000006.1, from coordinate 23,320 downwards.
TCAGGCCAGCTTCGTAAGCGCCGCCGCTTCGGGGGGCAAGGCAGCGATGAGAGCGCTCACGCTGAGTGCTGAGACAGGATGGCGCCAGTCCGGTGCGACATCGGACAACGGCACGAGCACGAAAGCCCGCTCATTAAGACGGGGATGCGGCAATATCGGTGGCTCCTTGTCGACCAACCCATTGAAGTCCAGAAGATCGAGGTCAAGCGTTCGCGGTGCGTTTCTCCGCTGGATCGTCCGGCCGAACATGATTTCGATCTCGCGCATCAGAGCCAGGAGTTCCCTCGGGGTTCGTTTCGCCTCAATCTGCGCGACCGCATTGACGAAGAAGGGATCGCGAGGATCCGGCCAAGCGCGGCTTTGATAGAAATTCGACGTCGCGAGAACGGAAATATTCCTTCGTTGCAACTCCAGCAGCGCCTCCTCCAGAGTTGCTCGGGGAGGGCCGGAAGGTGATGGGAGATTGGCGCCGAGCGCTATCAAAATCATTTGAATTCGAGGTCAAGCACTTGCACCGGCTCCCGAATATCATAGAACGGTTCCGGGGGCTGATTGATTGTGACTTGGCTCATTGGCAACAGGAGAAATTGGGATGTTGTTCTACCCCCAGGAAAAACTCGCATTATTTATTGACGGTGCCAATCTCTACGGCGCCGCAAAAGGTCTCGCCTTTGACATCGACTACAAGCGCCTGCTCGAGTTGTTCGCCCGCAAGGGCGTGCTCGTGCGAGCCTTCTATTACACGGCCGTCGCGGAAGACCAAGAATTCTCGCCGTTGCGCCCGCTCGTCGATTGGCTCGACTACAATGGTTTCTCGGTCGTCACCAAGCCCCTCAAGGAATTTACGGACAGCCAAGGCCGGCGGCGCGTAAAGGGCAACATGGATATCGAGCTCGCCATCGACGTGATGGAACTGGCTGAGACCGTGGATCATATCGTGATATTTTCCGGCGACGGCGATTTTCGCCGCCTCGTCGAGGCCGCACAAAAAAAAGGGCGCCGCGTCAGCGTCGTGTCCACGATCCGGTCGCAGCCGCCCATGATCGCCGACGAGTTGCGCCGCCAGGCCGACAATTTCATCGAGCTTGAGGAGCTGAAGCCCCTGATCATGCGCGAGGGCGGCCCGCGCGCCGGCCAATCGGTTCAGCAACAGGTCGCTCAGCTCGCACAAACCGGCTGATTCCATCGCCGCACCGCCCGGACGTCATGTCGACGGTTGAAAGTGCCTGCGAGCCGCCGCGCGACTGTCCACTTTGTCCGCGCCTCGCAGAATTTCGCAATGCGAACCGGGCGGCGCATTCGGGCTATTTCAACAATCCCGTACCGACATTCGGCGATTCGAATGGCCGGCTTCTGATTGTCGGCCTGGCCCCCGGCCTTCACGGCGCCAATCGCACCGGCCGGCCGTTTACCGGGGACTACGCAGGCGAACTACTTTACTCGTCTCTGCTCCACTACGGGTTGGCGCGCGGCACATACGCCGCGCGCGCGGATGATGGGTTTGAACTCGTCGATTGTGCGCTCACCAATGCAGTGCGGTGCGTACCTCCAAACAACAAGCCGCTGCCCGCGGAAATCAGAACCTGTCGGCGATTTCTGCTCGCGCAGCTCACCGCGATGCCCAATCTGCGAGCGGTGCTGACACTTGGACGCATTGCGCATGAGAGCGTGCTTCGGGCATTCGATATTCCCCTGCGCGAGCATCCCTTCACACATGGAGGCCAGTATGTGAACGGGGAGTTGACCCTCGTCGCGAGCTACCATTGCTCGCGTTACAACACGAACACGGGAGTTCTCACGCCAAAAATGTTCGACGCCGCGGTTGCCGCCGCGAAAACCGCGGCGGTTCGATAGGAGGCTCAACACGCAGGCGGCCTCTGCCTAGCTAGCACAGTGCGTCGCGAGGTCCCCGGCATTTTCAAATATAGTCAAATTGCGTCATGTAGGCCGATATCCTTCAAACATCTCACGGCCGGGGCGCAGTCGGTTTTTCACGTTCGGTGGCGAGTTGTTTACCTGCGTCAATGAGCAGCTTTTTTGCGGCGTTCAGGTCTCTTTGCCAGGCCGGATCCGCCGGGTCTGCTGCAACCAACTGCTGCGAGATTGCCAGCGAAGCTTGGAAATACGGGAGCGCGTCGCGGACATGACTCTGCTGTTCGAGCACGAAACCGATCCTCGCGTTGCCACCCGCTATGTCGTGCTTCCAGTCGAGGTTGTTTGGATCGAACTTCGCCAGCTGTTCGGACAGCTCCAGACGGATTCGGTAAATCGCAATCGCCACGTCCCTTGAATCCGTCATCTTGCCGGTCATGAAAGCGTCGCCGGACGCCTCCGCACGGATGACCAGACCGTGATCCGTTCTCAGCGCATTTTCCATCAGCTGCGAGTAGTGGCGCGCCGAGATCGCCTCGACGATCGCGCTCAACGTGAGAACCGAAAGCACGACGACAAGCGTTATGAATGCGCCGATCGCGAACCGACGCTTGCGTCGCGCGGTGGCATGCGACCGGTCGACATAGTCGACCAGCGCATCCGGCAAATTTTCGCGGTGATTGCGCAATAGCCGTTTCGCGTCTTCGAGATCCGATGCGACGAGGAGACCCGCTCCGGAGGAGAGAGGCAGAGTTGCCAGGAGTTTGCGCGCGCCCCGCGCCGCGCCGGAGACCTCGTTCCATCGCGTGAAACGTTCTTCGACCATCCGGCGCGTCTTCAGTTCACCTGCAATTTCGGCAAGAAGCTCACGCGCGAGCCCCCATTCGGTCAGCAACGCTTCATGAGCCACACGAGTCGTGGGCTCTTCCTGGGCGCCCGCTTCGGCGATAATGAGTCTTGCCGACGGATCAAGAAATGCCTCGAGTAGGCGTCGCGCGGGCGAGCCTTTGGGAAAACCGGACAGCGGCGCGCGGCGCGCCGTGATCTGCTGCGTGCCGGATTCGATGACGCTGATCTGCACCAACGAAAACAGGAGCCGCCTGAGCGCCAGGCGGACTTCCGGCGCCTGCGAGGTCAGGATGGCTTCGGCCCGCGCAGCGATGGCGCCTTTGAGACCGCCCAGCCGTTCGTAGGTTTTATATGTGAGTGTCGAGCCCGATCCCTCCAACACGTCGCTGCGGTAGAGTTGGTCGAGCAGATAGGAAAGAAGCGGCAGCGTGCCCGGATCGCGGCCGATTTCCTCAAGGATGGCTTCGTTCAGCGGAACGCCCGCCTTGCACCCATCATCCCCTTCGGTTTTTTCCGGAATTTCGAAGGAGATGCCGGCAGCTTCGGCCGGACGGCGGATCATCTGTCCGATCTGGGCTATCGATGGCGGAACGAGGTCGAGCCTCCCACCGCCTTCGGCTTGCTGTACGAGTTCGGGCACCTCGCTTGCACGATGCCAGAAGTCGGACCGCATGGTGGCGACCACCCACACATGCCCGGAACGCGCAAGATTGGCGAGCAGACTTACGAATCGCCGCCTCTGCTCGGGAGCGAACGTCTCGATCGTGAACAGCTCTTCGAGCTGATCGACCACAAGGACCAGCCTGGCCGTTTCGTGAAGCAGCATGACACCGTTTTGCCGAGCCTCGTCCGCGATCCGGCCCAGCGCGGTCGCAACGGGATAGGCCGGCGCCTCTGATGCATTGCGCAAATGTGCAGCGAGGCTTGAAAGCGTCTGACCTGACCCGAGAAGTTCGGACACGCCCTCCTGCGGGGAAACCTGAGTCACAAGTCTGCGTGCCAGCGCGTCGAAGAGATCTTCGCCGTCTTGCGCATCGCTGGGCCGGAAAACGACGCGTCGCACGAAAGCTGCCCCGGGAATGCGCCTGAGCACGAAGAGTTTCGGCAAAATGCCGGCTTTCACCAGCGACGATTTTCCGGAGCCGCTGGCTCCCATCACGAGCAGGAATGCCACTCCCCTCTCGGCGCTCGCGGCAAGCTGGACCATCGCCTTAGTCAGAGCTTCGTCCTGACCGAAGAAGATCGGCGCGTGCTCGAAATCGTACGATTCCAGCCCACGAAACGGTGCCTGCATCCAGACATTTGCGCCTGCGTCCATGCCGCCGTGCGTAAGCGAAGTGATACGTTTTGCGATCAGACCACGAAGGTGGTTCTCAAAAGCAGCGGCGAATTCGGTATTGCTCGCGAACTCCGTGTAGGCGCCGAGGAATGTGCCCTGGTTGGCGAAATGCCTGGCCCAGAAGCGATCCAGCGCCGCCAGCTGGTCGATATCCCGCTGGCGGCTCTCGATGTCCCAGCTTTTCACGCGAGCGTCTTCGCGGTTGCGATAGACCAGAAGATCCGGCGTCCCAACCTCCCGGGTGGCCTTCAGAGCTTCCTCGTATTCCCACTCGGTTCCAGTGACGGGGGTTCGACCGTCGATGCCGCGGTATTCACGAAGAGCTGTCCGCTCTGGCAGAGGCGTGCCGAGCCTCGACCACAGGATCAACACCACAATGTCGAATGCGCTTGGCGGCTCAATCGAGTCCTGAAAGTGACCGGAGGCAAGCATCGCCTCATATTCCCAGAGATAGGGCTCAACTACAAAAAAACGCCCATAATCTTGCGCCAGCCGTTCTATTGTCAGCGCGGCTATTTCGCGTGCGGATCTTACGTCGCCGGGAGACGAAAGAAAAATCCGCAGCCGCTTGTTCAACGACTATCCCCCTGACATTCGCTCGAGCGCGCAATAGGCGAGAGCGCCAGAAGCGCCATAGAATGAGTTCGCATGCGCAAAATAGGAGCCCCCTCCGCGCTGCATCATCAGCTAAGCACAGACGGAGCCCCGGTGAAAGCCGCATGCTGCACGGAGTGACACCAAAATTCGACCTCTTTCACGCGGTGGAACCAAAATCTGGGATCGCCACGTTCCGAATAAATGCGCTTAATTCCGAGTCGATGCCGTTCTTAGAGGCGCGAAATGACACGCAAGCGCACCCAGATTAGTCCCCGTCGGAGGGATCGATCGTTCTGGGCGCTCGATGGATACAGCTGCTATGGCGATGAGCGACGGCGTGCTATTGTGATTACAAGACTGGGCGCTAATGGCGCTTCGAAGGGGGGAATATCATGAACGGGAAATGGATGGCACCGCTGGTTGCGGCTGCCAGTTTGCTTGCGAATTCGCCTCAGGCAATGGCGCAAAGTGAAGGAGGCCCGGAGCCATCGGGTGGGGCCACCGCGTCAGGGGGCGTAACTTCAACTGGCGCTGGTGCTCCGGAAACAGCTCCAAACCCCGAATTGACGCCGGGCGGCGCCGCGGGTGCAAGTGAGGCTAGATCCCTGTCTACGGACATCTTGCTCGGTGTTGGCGCGGCCGGATTGCTGGCGGGCATCGTTCTGGTCACCTTTAATCGCGGCAACTCGACGATCCTTACGACTACCGGCACCATCAACTGAGGCGGTGCAGCTGGTTGAACTTCGCGGCTTTGCGCGCTGGAGGGGGCGTCTCATGAATCTTCAAGCTGCATGGCACAAATGCGCCATCGCTGGCGTGTTGTTCACTGGAGTCGTCTGCCCGGCCAGCGTCGACGCGCAGTCCGCGTCTACTCCAGCGAGCGCGCCCGTGAACAAGCCTGCTACTAAACCTCCACCCAAACCCACCAGTGTCCGCGCAATCCCGTTTCCGAGCGCGCGCGGGGGACCACTGCAGTTGCCGATTGAGGGATTGGACGACGGAATCTCCCTCGTCGGTGTCGGCAGGCGCGTGTTCGGACTCTGCTGGGCGGGCGGGAATCCGCCCTATCGCGTGACGCTTCAGGACATGAATGCCCAGCCGGTTCTGCAGCAAGACAATCTCGATCAAACCGATTTGACGAACACTCCGCAATTCACGGATCTGCGGACGGGCAGCTACGGTCTCACCGTCAGCGACGGCATTGGCGCTCGCGCAAATGGCCGGTTCACGGTCGTGCAGCCTTCCAGCATTCCAGTCGCTCCAGCATCGTCTTCTGCAGAGGGCGACATATTGGCGCAATCCAGCGCGCTTCTCGCTCAAGGACCGGCGTTCGACTATGAAGCCTATCTTCGCCTGCTTTCAGTTCCCACGGACAATCCCGAAGCGCAGAGGATGCGCAACGAGATTTGTCATCGGCAATTCGAAGCAACAGTCGCGGAAGCACCTGCAGGAGGGTTTCCCGAAACGGAAATTATTCTCGCCGATGCATCCGATCTGGCGAGCGGCCAATTTGCGGGTGCCACCTTTTATTACGCGTATTTGACACAGAAGGGAGCTCTGCTGTCGGAAGCAATATACGAATACGAGACGAGCAGCGCCAATACCTCGGGCGGCGTGAACGGGCCGAGCAACAGTCAAACTACGTTGCAACAGGCAACCACGCTATTCGAGTACGGCATAACGAACGATCTTGCGGTGGGAGCCGAAATTTCGGGTATCTTCGAGACTTTCAAACAAGAACCGGAGAGCGGGCCCGCCACATCCTCCCATTGGAGCGATCCAACCTTCCTCGGACTCTATCGCGTTGCCGATCAGGCGGACGCGCCGCTAACGGCGTTCCTTCGCGCAAGCTACTCGCCAGCCATCGTCAAGAACGCACAGGACGTGGTTGACCTTGGAGGAACCGTCATCAGGGAACAAGACATCTATGCGATCGCAGGCGTGTTCGATGCGACTTACAGGGGACAGTCCCCATCAATTTCCCTTCCGGGGAACGAGGGAACAGTCAAGTTGGGCTCGGACTGGCGATACAATGCGGCGCTGCAATCACAGGCCGGACTTGGCGACCGGTGGTCTGCCGGACTGGCAGCGGGATACCAGTTTTCATACGGCCGGCCCGAGTTTCTCAATTCCACGACCGAATCGCTTCATGTCGCTAGCATACCTTACGTATCTCTGTCGGCGAGCTATCTCGTAATTCCGGATCAATTCCGCATTTCGCTTTCCTACCACCACTATTTCAGCACGCGGGATGAACTTACTGTTCCCAATACGCCAACCGAATTTACGCGGAACGCAGGCACCGATGCCGTCAGCATCATCCTGTCCAGCGCCGCGTCGATTGACGACTTTCATGTATGGTGAGACCTCGCTCGAAATGACCGGCAGTCGAAGGGTGCTGACGGCCCGATCGGCATTCTCCGTCAGCATTTCGATTCGTCCATCGCGGCAAGACGCGCTGAAGTCAATTGTCGTCTCCGACGAGGACAAAGGGCGCCCAAGCTGAAGGATCCGCGTAGGTCGCCTGCCCGCCGTCCAGTGACTTGTCGTCCATCAATTTCAACATCGCTTCGCGCAGCGCCTGCGCCTTGTTGAGAGCCGGGTTTTGCTGACGTTCGACGAACGCTCCGGTCACCAGCCGCATCGCGGCGTCATCGCGCAACCGCCAATGCGACACCAGTAGCGAACGGGCGCCCGCGTAGAAGAATGCGCGCGCGAGGCCCGAAAGACTCTGCGTGCCAAGTTGATCGGCGCCGGCGGTGTTGCAGGCGGAAAGCACGACCCAATCCGCATTGAGTCTGAGTGTTGCGACCTCGGACGCCCTGAGCAAGCCGTCATCGGATTCATCGGCGCCGGAGGACGGGCCGGCCAGCGCAAGCGCGGGCTCGGAAACGCCAGGCACTTCACCGGCTGAAAATCCGTGAGTCGCGAAAAGCAGGACTTTGACACGCGCGAGCGATCCGTTGCGTTCGCGAAGGTCGAGTTCTGATTTCGAGGCGCGCCTGCCGAGCAGCACGCTGCCTTGGGAGGCGTGTAGCGTCGCCCGCAGGGCCTCGGCCTCTGCGCGCGTTTCGCGCAAAGGTTCAAGCGACGCGAGCCATTTCCCGGCGGACGTGGGGAACTGTTCTCGTTGGCGGCCAAAGTCTGGATCCGCGAATGCGAGCAGCGGATCGCTACCGCTTACGGCGCGCGGATTCGATTGCCGAAGCGCAGCCAGAGCCACCACGCCGGGCAGGATCGCAATCGATTTGTCCCTGATGAGCCAATGCGTGCGCCGCAGCAATTGCGGGTCGGAATCCCCCGCGGTGCCGCCTTCCGGCGCGGACACGACGAGGAGGGACGGCGGAATGCTCGCAAGAGTGCCGGAGGGGACGACAAGAAGCGTGCGCTTGTCCGCAATTACTTCCCGGATGGTGGGGGCACCGAAGAGGGCCAAATAAAGTTCGTGTGATGTTTCGCGGCTGAATCCAGCGAATGCCGAACCGCGCGATTCCCTGTTTTCGATCTCTGCCCGCAATTCACGTACACGAGAAGCGATTTCATTGGCGCCGAGACCCATTTGCGACCAGCCGAATTTTTCCCTACTCACCGCGAATACAAGCCCTGAGCTTGCGTCCGCGGCACAAACCCATACGAGTAGAGCCTCGTCCTCGTGCAATATCGCAGATTGCAGTGATGCAAGGCTCACCGATTCCGGGGAACGGTAATTCCAGTACGAGGGCGCTTGGTGGCGAAGGTTTTCGCCAAGTTCGTCGATGGTGGTGTCGAGGCTGTGGATGCGGGCGAGAAGATTTTGCCGCTTAGCGAGCCCGGCGCGATCGTTGCCGGATAGCGATTCGGCAAACTGCCTTTGTAACGTTTGCCGCTCGTCCAGCGATTGTTCGTATCGCGTCGCGAGCGGGCCCACCCCGGACGAAGACGCTATTGCGAGCGCTGCGCTCCGCGACAATGCCGAGGCCGCTTCGGATTGATTGGCGCGTTGCGATGCTTCGAAGGCTTCCAAGCCGATGCCGACGGAAAGGGGCGCGCCTGTATCCTCCACGCCGAGCACCGCATCGCTGATCTCCGCCAAAGCAGCGTTGCCGCTCGAAGCGCCTGCCCCGTGCGTCTGCAAATCCCACAAATCAAGCCCCAGCTCGCGGAAGCAGTCGGCCGCTACAGCCTGCACGCCGGGCGCCGAACTCTCTGCGACCGACGATGCACGACGGGAAAGGCCACGACATGCGTGACGATAGACCGCCGCCGCTTCACCATAGCGGCCAGCCGAATGAAGCACGTGCGCCAGAGCGGAGAAGGTGCGCAATGTGTGCAGATGATCGGCTCCCAGCCGCCGGATACTTGCCGCTGCTGCCCGGCGCAGCAGCCCTTCGGCTTCCGCGTAGCGGTGCTGACCTTCCATAGCAATTGCCTCGTCGCCGAGACTGGAAATCGTATCGGGATGATCGGCTCCGATGACCACGCTACGCCTGTCATTCATCTCCTCGCCAAGTTTTTCCGCTTCGACATGACGCCCCTGCGCATCGATGGCGCGCGCAAGGTTGTGCAGCGCCGTCAAGGTTGGTGCACTGTCCGGACCCTCAATGCTCTGCCGCTTGGCGTAGAGCACGCGCAGTAGAGATTCCGCTTCTTGGAACCGACCTTGCTGCAAGATGGCGGCGCTGAGATTGTCCAGTGCCTTGAGCGTGTGAGAATCGTCCGGGCCGAGGACACGGACACTATCGTCATGGACTCGGCGGGCGAGCTTTTCGCCTTCCGCGTATCGGCCCTCGGATATGACGACAGCCGCGAGGTTGTTCAGCGTGGCAAGGGACATCGGATTCACGGCGCCAAACTTTTTCGTTTGTTCGTCGTAGATGTCACGGTAGAGCAACTCGGCCGTTGCGTAATGTCCCAGCTTGCTGATTGCCGCTGCGAAATCGTTCTGCGCTAACAGCGTAAGGAGATCCAACGGTCCCAGAATTCGGCGCCGCATTTCATAGGATGATTTCGCCCTCAGTTCCGCCGTAACGTAGTCTCCGGCCAGATAGGCGCGGTCCGCTTCATGGAGGGTCGCGGCGGCATCCTTCAGTTGAACTTGTTCGTCCTCAGACAGCGATGGCGTTCGGGCTTCCTGATGCGCCGGCTGCGCGGTCCCTCTCGGAACGGACAAAAGAACTGCCATCCCCAGGAACGCAAACACGATCACCGCATGCCTCACGGACATGGGCCGTCAAGCTCACGATTCAACGGAGTCACCATGAGTCTTCTTCCCTACCGCGGACTTGTTCAGGGACAACAAAAGCGTGCTTCGACAGCCCGCGCGTCGACAAGCTCATGCCCAACACTCCGCATGAGGAAGCAAGGACAATTCTTGGCATTGAGCCTGTCGAAGGGCAAGCCACGAGAAAGCGGTATGAATCAATCGCGTTTCAATTCAAAATATCATCCGTGACAGCATGCTCATCCATCGGAGTGGAATGTTCGACATTCAAATCGAAATTACCTCTTGCGAATTTTCAAGCTGCGAGAAGTTCTCATGTGTGAATGATCCGCTATCTTAGGCCGATTGCGCAAAAGACTGCCCTTGCTGTGTAAGACAAGCCGTATAGACGCGCGCCGTTTTACCGGCGTTGATTGGAACTGTCGAAATCGGGGACCACAAGGTCGAACTCGTCAGAAAGTGCAAACTCCGGTTCGGAATTCTCGGGCGGCGCGCTCGCCGGAGGCGGTGCCTTCGTCTCTCCATGGCAAATGTGATCCAACATGCGCTGGGCTTCCCGGTCGCCCGCCGAAAGCGATAGAGGAACCAGACGCTTGCCTTCGTGGTCGAAGGCGGCCTCTGCCTAGCCCTTCGCCCGCAGGAGCCGCGCCTTTGTGCGTGCCCAGTCTCGCGCCTTTTCGGTCTCGCGTTTGTCATGCAGCTTCTTTCCTCGTGCAACTCCGAGCTCCAGCTTTGCTACACCCTTGACGTTGAAATACACCCGCAGGGGAATTAGTGTCATGCCCTCGCGCTGAACGGCGGCAGCGAGCCTGCGACCCTCCTTTTTGTGCACCAGAACCTTGCGCGGGCGGCGCGGCTCATGATTGAAGCGGTTCGCCATCGCGTATTCTGGAATGTAGGAATTGATCAGGAATATCTCGCCATCCTTCGCCTGGGCATAGGATTCCGCGATGGTGGCCCTTCCACTGCGAAGCGCCTTCACCTCCGAACCCATAAGTGCCAGGCCGGTCTCGAGGGTCGACTCGATCGCATAGGCGTGACGGGCCTTTCGATTGTCGGCGACGACGCGCCGCTCGGGTTCTTCCTTCTTGCGTGCCACGGGTCAGCTCGTCACGCGTCGGTGCCGCAAGGGATGCCAGCGACTTCCATTGCCTTAAGGACTCGAGCGCGAGCGGCGTCGCTTGCCTCTACGATCGGCAAGCGGACTGCATCGCTGCAGAAGCCAAGAAGAGAAACGGCATATTTCACGGGCGCGGGGCTCGGCTCGCAGAAGAGAGCATCATGCAAGGGCATCAACTGATCTTGCATCGCAAGCGCTGCCCCGAAATCTCCACACAGGCAGGCCTCCTGAAACGCGGAACAGAGTCTCGGCGCGACGTTTGCCGTAACCGATATGCAGCCATGTCCGCCATGGGCCATGTAGCCCAGGGCGGTCGCATCTTCGCCCGACAGCAGACGAAACGATTTTTCACAGGCATGGCGCTCGCGGCTCGGGCGGGCAAGATTGGCGGTTGCGTCCTTCACGCCGACGATGTTCGCGACTCGGGAAAGGCGTTCCATCGTCTCAACGGAAATCTCGACGACGCTTCGGCCCGGAATGTTGTAAACGACGATGGGTATATCGACCGCTTCGGCAATGGCGGCAAAATGGCGGTAAAGACCTTCCTGTGACGGCTTGTTGTAGTAGGGCGTGACGGACAGCACGGCGTCTGCGCCCACGGCTCGGGCGTGGCGCGTCAAAGCGATCGCTTCGTTTGTCGAATTGGAGCCGGCTCCGGCAATCACGGGAATCCGACCACTCGCCTCCTCTACGCAGATCTCCACGACGCGCCCGTGCTCCTCATGGCTCAAAGTCGCGGACTCGCCCGTCGTGCCGGCCGGCACAAGGCCGTGCGATCCCTCGGTGATGTGCCAGGCGACGAGGCGGCGAAGTGCAGATTCATCCACGCAACCGTCGCGAAACGGTGTAATCAGAGCAGGCAACGAGCCCCTCAGGCGTTCGCGCGCATCACGCATTACGAATCCCACCCAGTGTTGCGGCAAAATAACGCCCACTCCGCCACTGCGGCAAGGCAGGACTGCTGGCAAATCAAGGGACGCTCCAGTATCCTGACATGGTTCCGATTCAATGGAAAATCCGGCGGCTTCGCGAGCAATGAAAAAGAAGTTGGCTGCCCTGCTCGCATCGTCAGCGATCGCGATGATTGCTGCCCTTGCGGAAGCACAAACGACTGCGCCCGCGTCCGGAGCCGCCGCAGGTTCCGACCTACCGCCGGGTTTGATCCGGCAGGGCGGCGTCGTGATGATGCAACCTCTGTCGGATTCGGATCAGAGACCTGCGGGCGCGACCATCTTTGGCGGTGAGCGAAGAACAGCCCTGATCGGCTTTCTGAGCGCCTCCGATCACCAGATTTACAGCCGCGCGGTAGACGCGGCGATGCGGGGAGACTGGACGGGCGCTCGCGGTCTCGCAGACCAGGGCCGCGATCCGACGGCTCGTCGAATCATCGAATGGTCGTACTTGCTGGACAAGAACAGCGGCGCGACGTTCGAACATATTGGCCAGTTCGTCAGGGACAATCCCGGCTGGCCAGCCCGCAACAAATTGCTGGCGCGCGCCGAAGAAGCAATGCTTCCCACAATGGATCCGCATGCGGTGATCGCCTGGTTCGGCGATCGCCCGCCCCAGACCGGACCAGGCAAGATTCGCCTCGGTGAAGCGTTGATGGCCACCGGATTTCCAACGCGTGGGCGGGAATTGATCCGGCAGGCATGGGCCGAAGATGATTTCGACCCGGATCAGGAACTCTACGTTCTCTCCCGCCATGGCGACCTGCTGACGCCAGAGACGGATCGTGCGCGTCTCGACAGACTCTTCGCTCGTGACCAATTGACGGAAGCGCGGCGCGAGATTGCGCGCGTGACCGTCGATGTCCAGCGGTTGGCGACCACACGCCTGCTCTTGCGCAGCGATCCCGTGCGCGGCGAGCAGGAGGCCGCCAATCTTCCAGCGGCGATGCGAAGCGACCCTGGTCTCCTCTTTGACGAAGCGCGCGCACTCCGGCAGCGAAACGACATCGCACCCATTGCGCCTCTGCTGGCGCGCGCGCCGACGCGCGAACTCGCAAAGCTCAATCCCGGCCGCTGGTGGGCGGAACTCAATATCGATGTGCGCGCAGCTCTGCAGCTTGGACTCACCCGCGACGCGTACTGGCTGGCCGCAAACGCCGGTCTTCCGGCCGATTCGGGCGAGTACGCGGAAGCGGAATTTCTGGCCGGCTGGATTGCATTGCGCGAACAAAACCAACCGAGGCTCGCGCTTTCCCATTTTAAAAACCTGGCGCGCACCTCATCGCATCCGATCAGCCGCGCGCGGGCGCATTACTGGATCGCGCGCGCTCATGAAGCTGGGGGCGATGCCGGCGCGGCATGGCAGGAATATCATGCAGCCGGCGAGGATCCGGGCACGTTTTACGGCCAGTTGGCGCTGGCGAAGATTACACCTGATCCCTCGCTCCATATTTCCGCGACCGCCGTTGATGCAAGTGGCGAGCGCGCAGCCTACGAACGCGAGGATTTGACCCAGGCGGTCCACGTGCTCGGCGACCTCGGTCTTGAAAGCGCGCTGCGGGAATTCGCGCTGCAGGACGTTGATGTCCGGCCGGACGCCGCCCATGTGAAACTGCTGGCGGAAGATCTGACGCGCATGGGGTTTCGGGATATTGCAGTCCGCGTCGCAAAAGAGGCGAGCTACAATGGTGTCCGCCTGCCCGACTATTCGCATCCGGTGATTTCCCTACCGCGTTATTCGGGTCCGGGCGTTGTGCCCGAGACGGCATTCGTACTCGCGATCATCCGGCAGGAAACCGAGTTCGATCCCAACTCGGTGAGCGGCGCTGGCGCGCGCGGACTTATGCAGCTGATGCCGGATTCGGCGCGGCGGGATGCCGGGCTGGCAGGCATGAGCTACAATTTGTCCAGCCTGACCACGGACTCCGCCTACAACATCGAACTCGGCATGACGGAACTGGCCGACGACCTGTCGGAGTGGGGTGGGTCCTATGTGCTCGCTGCCGCGTCGTACAATGCAGGCCGCGGAAACGTGCGGAGATGGATTGCGACGTTTGGAGATCCTCGAGACGCGCGCATCGACCCCGTCGACTGGATCGAACAAATCCCCTTCAGCGAGACGCGAAATTACGTGCAGCGTGTGCTCGAAAACACGCAGGTCTACCGTAATCGCATTGCCGGCCGCGACGAACCGCTGCGCATTCTTGCTGACCTCTACCGGCCGATGGCGCCGCGGCTTTCCGTCTTGCGCTATGCGCCGCCGGACGCGAAGTCCATCCTTCCGGAACCAAAGCCCCAACCCGCCCCCGGCGCGCCGGGTTCGTCGGGCCCCTCGGCAAATTCGGTGGAATCTGGTGCAACGGTTCCCACTGCCCCTGCACCGGCGGTAACACCGACGTTTAAGCCGACGTCGGGAACACCCGGCTCACCGGGAGAATGAAAGCCATTCCCGCGCGAGGCGTTGCGCCTCCGCGATCTGGTTCGAGCTCATTTCCCGCGAGATCTGGCCGCGCCAGTTTTTCGCGAGTTCGCTGCCCTTCATTGCCGCGAGATTGAACCATTTGTGGGCGGCAATGTAGTCGACAGCGACGCCCTGGCCGGTGGAATAAGCCAGCCCAAGATTGTAAAGCGCGTCTGCCCGCCCCTGCTTCGCGTCGCATTCGAACTGCGACAGAGAATCAACATCGATGCACGCCATGTATGCCCCCTGAAATCAGGCCACCTCAGCAGCCTGCCCTCCGCCTCCACGTGCAAACCGTCTTCGCACGTAGGGCGAGCATCACGCCGGATTAGCTAAGGAGCAGTTAACAACGCGGTGGAGAGCGTAAGGCTATTTTCGAAGGCATCCGATTGGGAACCTGCCAAAGGAAAATGCCGGCCCGATTTCGGGCCACGCTGTCGCGCAGCGGTGTTGCTATCAGACTGGAAAGAAGGGAGCGGAACGCTGATGTCTGGTTTGAAGAAAAGAAAGCATCAGGTTCCGCTCATGGGCTCGGCCGCGGCCCGGGCGCTTGCTTTCACAATGCCCGCCAGCCGCGGCCTCAGCCTTGATCATCAGGTGTCCTACATCGCAGCGGGTGCAGGAGCGGCCTTTTTTGCTCGGCGTGCTTTGCGCTTCGCCGGTTTCTTTGCGGCCTTGCGGCGAGTCTTTCTCGCTGCGCCTCTCGCGCCGGCCTTACGGACGGTGCGCTTCTTGGCTTTCGCCTTCGTCTTCGTCTTTCGCTTTGCCTTCTTTGCAGTGATTGGCATGTGTAACGACTCCTCTAACGTTTTCGGATTGTGCGAATCGCACCCCCGAAACGTCAGAAATATGAGCAGGTTGCGTTAACGAAGCAATAGCGGCCGCCTGCGCGGGAATCCTGCCCCCGCTGAGAAATTCACGAATCCCTTTGTTTTACTGGTATTCCGACGTTCGTCAGTATACAGACGTTTTGGACTGCCGCATTCCCGCCGCCGCGTCAATGGCTTGCAAATGTGCGAATCACCCCTCTTCGGGCACTCCGAGACGCGCCCTCAGCAACGCGTTCACGGACTGCGGATTTGCCTTTCCGCCGGTCTCCTTCATCACCTGACCGACAAACCAGCCCACCAATTTCGGTTTCGATTTGAGTTCCTCGACCTTACCGGGGTTCGACGCGATGACAGAGTCGATGGCCTTCTCGATCGCACCTGTGTCGGTGACCTGGGCGAGACCACGCTCGACGACGATGGTCCGCGGATCGCCTCCCTCGGCCCATGCAATATCCAGCACCTCCTTCGCAATCTTCCCCGAAATCAAACCCTCCGTGACAAGCTGAAGGATGGTGTTGTTCGAAGCAGCGGTGACCGGGCAATCGGAGATCGTGTGGCCGTCCCGATTCAGGCGTCCGAGAATCTCGTTGTTCAGCCAGTTGGCCGCCTGCTTTGCATCGATGCCGTTCGCGAGTTCCTCGTAATAGTCTGCAAGCTCCCTGTCGCCTATCAGAACCCCCGCATCATAGGCGGAGATTCCATAGTCCCGAACGAAGCGGACCTTCTTGTCGTCGGGAAGTTCGGGCAGGCCTGAAGCGATCTCCGCGACCCAGGATTCTTCGATCACCAGCGGGAGCAGGTCGGGATCGGGGAAATAGCGGTAGTCGTGCGCCTCCTCCTTGGAACGCATCGACCGCGTTTCCCCCACGCGCGCGTCGAAAAGACGGGTTTCCAGCGCGATGCTACCGCCTCCCTCGATGACGTCGACCTGCCTGCGTGCTTCATATTCCACGGCCTGGGCGATAAAGCGCATCGAGTTGACGTTCTTGATCTCGCAACGCGTGCCGAGCGGCGCACCGGGTCTGCGTACCGACACGTTCACGTCGGCGCGTATCGAACCCTCTTCCATGTTGCCGTCGCAGGTCCCGAGGTAGCGCACAATCGCGCGCAGCTTCTTCAGAAACGCGGCGGCCTCCTCGCTCGAGCGCATGTCGGGCCTGGAGACAATTTCCATGAGAGCGACCCCGGCGCGGTTGAGGTCAACATAGGAATGGTCGGGCCGCTGATCGTGGAGACTCTTTCCGGCATCCTGCTCGAGGTGCAGCCTTTCGATGCCGACTTTCACCGTCTGCCCGCGCGGCAAATCGAGGAGCACTTCACCTTCGCCTACGATCGGGTTCTTGTATTGGGAGATCTGATAGCCGGCCGGCAGGTCGGGATAGAAATAATTTTTCCGGTCGAACCGCGAGTTGCGATTGATCGTTGCCCTCAGGCCGAGACCGGTGCGGATCGCCTGCTCGACGCAATAGCGGTTGATGACGGGCAGCATGCCGGGCATGGCCGCATCGACAAAGCTCACCTGGGCGTTCGGCTCTGCTCCAAACGATGCGGATGCCCCGGAGAAAAGCTTCGCCTTCGAGAGAATCTGGGCGTGAACTTCCATCCCGATCACGACTTCCCAGTCGCCCTCAGCGCCCCCGATCAATTTCGCGGTTCGCTCGGCGGAGGCGCTCATGCCGCCCTCCACCACGCGCTGGGCGTCGCGTCAAATCCTGCCGCACGCTCAATCGAGCGCGCCACGCGCAACACGAGCTGTTCGTCAAACGCCCTGCCGATAACCTGAAGGCCGAGTGGCAACCCGTCACTCGTCAGTCCCGCCGGAACTGACACGGCCGGAAGTCCAGCCAGGTTCACGGGCACGGTGAAAACATCATTCAGATACATAGAGACGCAATCCGCCATCTTCTCGCCAAGTGCAAAGGCGGGACCCGGCGTCGACGGTGTCAAAAGGACGTCGCAGTGCTCGAAGGCCTGCGCGAAGTCGCGCGCAATCAGCGTTCGAACCATTTGCGCCCGCACATAGTAGGCATCGTAGTACCCGGCCGACAGAACATAGCATCCGATCAGCACGCGACGGCGCACCTCTGCCCCGAACCCTTCCGCCCGGCTGCGCTCGTAGAGATCGGACACGTCGCGCACATCGGCGGCGCGATGGCCGTATCGGACGCCATCGTAGCGCGCGAGATTGGAGGAAGCTTCGGCGGGCGCGATTATGTAATAGGCCGGCAGCGCGTATTTCGTATGCGGCAGGCTGACCTCGACGATCTCGGCGCCCTCCGAGCGCATCCATTCGACACCTTTGGCCCACAAGGTGTCCATTTCGGAGGAAGCCCCATCGGACCGGTATTCTTTCGGAACGCCGACGCGCAGGCCCTTCACGCCAGACTCCAACCCGTGTTCGTAGTCGGGCACGGAAACATCCACGCTTGTCGAGTCCTTGGGATCGACGCTCGCCATCGCCCTCAGCATGATCGCCGCATCGCGGACGGTACGCGCCATGGGGCCGGCCTGATCCAGAGACGATGCGAAGGCGACGATTCCCCAGCGCGAGCAGCGGCCATAGGTGGGCTTCAATCCGACAACGCCGGTGAGCGCAGCTGGCTGGCGGATCGAACCTCCCGTATCGGTGCCCGTCGCGCCAAGGCAAAGGCGACCCGCTACGGCGGCAGCGGAGCCGCCGGAAGAACCGCCCGGCACAACGTTCTGATTGGAATTGCGCGCCCGCCACGGATTGACGACGGGATTGAAATGGCTCGTCTCGTTGGATGAGCCCATCGCGAACTCGTCCATGTTCGTTTTGCCCAGCAAGACTGCGCCAGCGTCCCAGAGATTTTGGGTCACCGTCGATTCGTAAGGTGGCACGAAATTGTCGAGAATTCGGCTTGCCGCCGTGGTGCGCACGCCTCTGGTGCAGAACAAATCCTTGATCGCCAGAGGCAGGCCCTCGAGCGGACGCGCTTCGCCTGCGGAGAGGCGTGCATCCGAAGCAGCGGCCATTTCGAGCGCGCGCTCGGGCGTCTCGGTGATGAACGCGTTCAGGGGCCGTGCAGCTGCGACCTGGCTTACGAAAGCGCTGGTCAGCTCGGTCGACGATATCTCTCTGGCCCGCAATGCATCGCGCGCCCCAGCGAGCGTGAATTCGATGGGCGATGACGGGAGCGCCATCCCTACTCCACCACTCTCGGCACGACGAAAAAATTTTCTTCCGACTGCGGCGCGTTTGCCATCAGTGCGTCGGCCTGCCCCCCCTCGGTGACCACGTCGTCGCGCATCCTGAGGCTCTGCTCGACGACGCTCGTCAGCGGCGCCACGCCGGCGATATCGACCTCCTCGAGCTGTTCCACCCACGAGAGAATGTTGTTCAGCTCGTTGACCATGGGCTCGACCTGTTCGTCCTTCAGGGCAATACGGGCAAGCCTGGCGATATGCCGGACAGTCTTCTTGTCCACGGACATGGGATATTTGCTGTGCTAGGTATCGGCAGACTTGCTAGCAACCGCCGTCCATGGTGGCAAGCGATCGCAAGGGCCGGAGGATTGCGCCGTGTCTCCAGGCATTACCGGCGTCGATCATATTCAGATCGCCGTTCCGCGTGCACTGGAAGAAGAATGCCTGGCTTTCTATCGCCACGTGCTTGGTCTTGTGGAGATTCCCAAACCGCCGGAATTGCGCGCACGCGGCGGCGCCTGGTTCCAGCTTTCGGACCTTCAGGTGCATGTCGGACTCGACGCTGAATCGTCGCCTGAAAGCCGGCGACATATCTGCTTTCTCGTGCGCGATATCGCTGCGGCGCGCGCGCAGATCGAGGCGCGGGGAGTGGTAGTTGATACAGAGGGGATGGCCGAAGGTCTGCGCCGCTTCTTTGTCCGGGACCCTGCGGGCAATCGGATTGAGCTCACGCAAAGTTAGCCATGCTGGTAAATCTTGAAGAACTGCGAAGCACTCTTGAGCCCCGCGCCCGCCTTATCGGTCTCGATCTCGGTGAGAAGACGATCGGCATTGCGCTGTCGGACCCGCAATTGACCGTGGCCTCGCCGCTCACCACACGCCGAAGATCGAAATTCAGCGACGATTTTGCGGCTCTCGTCGCGCTGATGGCGGAACATCGGGCCGGCGGGATTGTGGTCGGCCTTCCTCTCAATATGAATGGTACAGAGGGGCCTTCGGCGCAATCGGCGCGCGCCTTCGCCCGCAATTTTGCCGCAAGATCGGAATTGCCCGTCCTGCTCTGGGACGAAAGACTATCCACCGCCGCCGTGACGCGCGCATTGCTCTTGGCCGATGCGTCGCGAAAGAGGCGTGCTCTGCTCGTGGACAAACTGGCGGCGGCGTATCTGCTTCAAGGCGCACTCGACGCACTCGCAAATCTCCAGCGGCGGCAGGCGGCGGAAGATAAGGCCTGAGATTCCCGACGTGACATGCCTTGCCGCCCAGCCCCGCCACTTCTATAAGCCCATCTTCAAATGCGCGGTGTCGACGGACCGATTCTCAGGACCAGCCATCTCCTCGGCACCGAACAGCTTTCCATCGATGAGATCACCGGCCTGCTGGATCTCGCGGGAAGCTATGTCGGCCTCAACCGAACGGGTGACAGGAAGCATGCGCTGCTCAAGGGGCGCACGCTCGTCAACATGTTCTTCGAGGCATCGACGCGCACCCAAAGCTCGTTCGAGCTCGCGGCAAAACGGCTGGGCGCCGACGTTCTCAACATGTCGGTCGGGACATCGTCCGTATCGAAGGGCGAGACGCTGCTCGACACCGCTGCGACCCTCAACGCCATGCGACCGGACATCCTTGTGGTGCGCCATCACGATGCGGGCGCCGCAGAGCTCCTGTCGCGCAAGGTAGATTGCTGCGTCGTAAACGCCGGTGACGGCGCTCACGAACACCCCACCCAGGCTCTGCTTGATGCACTTACCATCCGCCGCCGGCGCGGCAGTTTCGAGGGGCTGATCGTCGCGATATGCGGCGACATTCTTCATAGCCGCGTCGCACGCTCCAACATTATCCTCCTGTCGAAACTGGGGGCGCAGGTGCGCCTGGTCGCACCCCGTACGTTGCTTCCGGCGCGGGTCGAATGCTTCGGCGCGGAAATCCATACCGACATGGACCGCGGGCTCGCGGGAGCCGACATCGTGATGATGCTTCGGCTGCAGCTTGAGCGCATGTCCGGCGCCTTCGTGCCGTCGGCGCGCGAATACTTCCGCTTCTACGGACTCGACCGGGAAAAACTCCGTCGTGCGAAACCGGGAGTGCTCGTCATGCATCCCGGGCCCATGAACCGGGGGATCGAAATCGATTCGGCCGTCGCCGACGACATCGAATTCAGCGTGATACAGGAGCAGGTAGAAATGGGGGTTGCGCTGCGCATGGCAGTGCTCGACGCACTGGCGCGAGGGCTTCCCCGCGACGGCCGGAACGCACCGTGAGACGGTTGGCCTTCACAAACGCGCGGCTGCTCGATGCGGCGAGCAGTCTCGACACGCCTGGCGCACTTCTCGTCGAAGACAGCCATATACGCGAATTCGGACCGCGGCTCTTTCACGACGGCTTGCCCCAGGACGCCGAGATCATCGATTGCAACGGCAGGGCCCTCGCGCCGGGCCTGGTCGACATGCGCGTTTTTACCGGAGAGCCGGGCAGCGAACATCGCGAAACACTGGAATCGGCGAGCCGCGCCGCGGCGGCGGGCGGCATCACCACGATGGTCGTAATGCCCAACACCGAGCCCGTGATCGACGAACCGTCTCTGGTGGATTTTATCAAGCGGCGCGCGGCAGCGACGGCGAGCGTGCGCGTGCTGCCCATGGCGGCTCTGACGCGCCGGCTCGCGGGCGAGTCGATGACCGAAATAGGGCTGCTGAAGGAAGCCGGTGCCGTTGCGTTCACCGATGGCGACCGCACTGTCACCAGCACGCGCGTGATGCGCCTCGCGCTCGCCTATGCCTCGACGTTCGGAGCGCTTGTGGTCGGTCACGCAGAGGATCCCGAGCTCTCGAAGGGTGCTGCGATGAATGAAGGCGAGTTCGCAACGCGGCTCGGCCTTCCCTCCGCGCCCCCTGCAGCGGAGACGATCATTGTCGAGCGGGACATTCGGCTCGTGGAGCTGACCGGCGCGCGCTACCATTTCGGGCAGATTTCGACACGAGCCGCGCTCGAGGCAGTTGTCGCTGCCAAATCGCGGGGACTGCCGATCACCTGTGGCGTCTCGGCCTGCCATCTCGCGCTCAACGAGCTCGACGTCGATTCCTATCTTACTTTCCGCAAGGTTAAGCCGCCGCTGCGTTCGGAAGCGGACCGCGAAGCAATGGTCGAAGGCGTTGCTGCCGGGGAAATCGACGTCATCGTGTCAAGTCATGATCCGCAGGCGGCAGACACCAAACGGCAGACGTTTGCCCATGCTGCGTTTGGTGCGATCGGGTTGGAGACACTGCTCCCGGTTACGCTTCAGCTGTTTCACAACGGGAAAGCGGGTCTCTTGCATCTGCTGGCAGCGCTGACTTCAACGCCGGCGCGTATTCTGGACCTGGAAAGCGGGAGACTTGAGTGCGGTTTGCCGGCCGATCTCGTCCTGTTCGACCCCGAAGAGCCGTTCGCGGTCGACGCCAGCGCGCTGCATTCGCGCGCGCGCAACACACCATTCGAGGGACAGACCTTTCAGGGCCGCGTCCATCAGACGTACGTAGACGGAATTCGCGTGTTCGACCACGCGGCCCATCGATAGGCACTGACAGCAGCGGACTTCGTTTTGAATATCGGCTCTGAAACGGCTTAGACTGCAAGCGCTCCGCGGAACCCGGCTGATGTTCGACGCTCTCAACACGATCGATTGGCCGGGTCGGGCGCCCATCTTCCTGGCAGCTCTGGTGCTCGGCTATCTCGTCGGATCGATCCCGTTCGGTCTCTTGTTTTCATGGGCATCCGGCGCGGGCGACCTGCGCAAGATCGGCTCGGGCAATATCGGCGCAACCAACGTCCTGCGCACGGGCAAACGATGGGCGGCGCTCGCCACGCTTGTCTGCGATGGTGGGAAAGGCCTGTTGGCTGTCCTTTTTGTGGGCACGCTGCATGGCGACGTGGCGGCAGTGTTTGCCGGACTGGGCGCTTTTCTGGGCCATGTCTTTCCGATCTGGCTACGCTTCAGGGGCGGCAAGGGCGTCGCGACCTTTCTCGGCGTCACGCTCGCACTCGCCTGGCCGGTCGGTCTGCTCGTACTCGCAACATGGCTGGCGGTCGCTGCGGCCCGGCGCATTTCCTCCCTCTCCGCTCTCGTCGCGGCCGCGCTGGCGCCCATCTACATGATGCTCTTCGGCGAACCGCTCTACGCGATCTTTGAGCTCGTGCTCGCCTTCTTCATCTTCGCCCTGCACCGCGACAACATCCGCCGCATCGCAACCGGTCGCGAGCCAAAAATCGGGGCGAAGGCGGAGGTACGTTCCGTTTGAGTTTGATCGTCCCGGTGAACTCACCACAAAGACCACGAAGAGCACGAAGATGGAGCATCTTCAAATTCCGCCCGACGTCGAATCTATCGGTCGCAGTGCGATCGAAGCCGGGCTGAAAGTTCATGCTGTGTTGGGTGCCGGTCTGCTTGAATCTGCCTATGAACATTGCCTGGCTTTCGAATTGCACAAACGCGGAATTGACGTTCGTCGACAGGTGGCCCTCCCCGTTGCATATGAGACCACTAAGCTCGACGCGGGCTACCGGATCGACTTGCTATTGGGTCAAGCCGTCGTCATCGAGGTCAAATCTGTGGATTCAATTGCGCCTATCCATCAAGCACAGCTCCTCACTTATCTGAAACTGTCCGGCTGTCGGCTCGGTTTCCTGATGAATTTCAATGTTCGATTGTTCAAGCAGGGGCTCAGGCGAATGGTGCTGTAGCTTTGTGCGCTTTGTGCTCTTTGTGGTTATTTGCCGCGCCGCAAGAAATGGAGTTATCCCTGACGACACATCCCCTTTCCGATTCCGAACGGCGCGCGTGGCTGAGGCTTGCGCGGGCGCAGAATGTAGGACCGGTCACATTCGCGGCGCTGATCGACCGGTTTCATTCCGCGTCTGCAGCACTCAGGGAATTGCCACACCTCGCGAGGCGCGGC
>DATMPH010000005.1:0-48059 GCA_035567755.1 Rhizomicrobium sp. | reverse complement strand
CGAAGTTGACCTTCTCTGTTGCGACGATCTTGGCGTTAACAATGCCGATGTTTTCGAGCACACCCGTGTTGCCTACCAGCGCAAACATGCCGTTGCCGACGTTTCGCTCGTTCCCGCCCACGATGCTCAGATTGGAGATCGTGTTTCCGAGGCCGGTGAATGTCCCCTCGTATTCGGTCGGGACCACGGAGTCGTTGTATGTTCCGTCCCCGCCCGCATCATAGCTGTTCGCCAGCGCGACATCATCTTCCGGGTTGGCGGCAATATCGCTCGCCAGCGTCTCGAGATCGCCCACGAGCGTGAAGGATGTGCCGTCGATCGTGAGACTGCTCGCCAGATTGGCGAAGGTGACGTTGCCTTTGGGGCCGAAAGACAGCGCCCCATTCCTGGAGATCGCGCGCGTTGAAGACGGCGTCGACGGCCGTCGGCGCGCATGTGCCGTTCGAACACGACATGTTCTGCGTCGCGTCCGAAGAGATGATCACGGCGCCATGAGCGGATGCCGCAGAGAAGGCGAGTGGAACTGATATTGCGAGCGCTAGCGTAGGACGGAACATCGCTTCTCTCCGATTGGAGCCGCAGACTTTACTCGCCCGGAAAGCGCATGGCGATGGACCGCGCACCGGACAGGATTCGAACCTGTGAGCCAACCCTTCGGAGGCCAGCTCGCTATCCAGCCGACATACCAATCTTTCCCACGAGAAGGCGCCACACGTCGTTTGGCGCCGACCCTACCCTCGTCGATTGAGTCCAATTTTGTCTGGCGGAGTCCAGACTTATCTGTCGTCCAACAATACTGGTCGGAGAGAGAGGATTCGAACCTCCGGCCCCCACGTCCCGAACGTGGTGCTCTACCAGGCTGAGCTACTCTCCGGCTTTCTCGGGAGGCGGTCTTATAGAGGCGGCATGGCGACACCGCAACCGAGGACCCCGATCGTTGAAAGCCCGCATGCGACTGAGTAAGGTCCGCGCCCCGGCGCGGGCCTGCGTCCATTGGGGCGTCGCCAAGTGGTAAGGCACCGGATTTTGATTCCGGCATACGAAGGTTCGAATCCTTCCGCCCCAGCCAGCCTGCGCTCTTCGAGCTTCGGCTGGCTCATGCAATCAAGCAGAACAAGCTGACGCAAGAGCAACAAGGAGAAGCAAAAATGGCGGATGAACTGACCTTCTACACCAACCCGATGTCGCGCGGCCGGATCGTGCGCTGGATGCTCGAAGAGGTGGGCCAGCCCTATAAGACCGAACTGCTCGATTTCGCGAGCACGGCGAAAGCGCCGGCTTATCTTGCGATCAATCCGATGGGCAAAGTCCCTGCCATCAAACATGGCGACATTGTCGTCACCGAATGTGCGGCGATCTGCGCCTATCTCGCCGACGCGTTCCCCGCCGCCCGTCTCGCGCCTCCTTCGGGCGATCGTCTGCGCGGCCCCTATTATCGCTGGCTGTTCTTCGGCGCCGGTCCGGTCGAAGCAGCCGCGACGAACAAGTCGATGGGATTTGTCGTGCCCGAGGACCGCAAGGGAATGGCCGGCTATGGCTCTCTCGCCCAGGTCGTGGACGTTCTCGAGAGCGCGGTGTCGCACGGCGACTATCTGGTCGGCGGGAATTTCACCGCGGCTGATCTTTACCTTGGCGCGCATATAGGATGGGGGATGCAGTTCGGCTGGCTCGAGAAGCGACCGGCCTTTGAGCGATACTGGGACCACATCAGCAAACGTCCGGCAGCGGTGCGGGCTCGTGAGATCGACGATGCGCGCTGATACCCAGGAAGGAATGAAACAGGCCAATCGATCCTTGCGGTAGCAAGGGCGAATTCGTACCTTGGTATCCGCTCTCATGGTTCGACAGGCTCGCCATGAAGGCTCCAACCCCGAGCCTGGCGATGGATGAGGCTCGAGTCAGGTGCCCACACAAATGCTGAAGCCCCGATTGATGCTGGTGGCCACGATGATTCTGGCTGCCGCTGCATCGCGCCTGCTCCCGCATCCGCCCAACATGACGCCGGTCGCCGCCATCGCGCTCTTCGGCGGCGCGACGCTTTCGGACAAGCGGCTCGCCTTCGTAGTAACACTTGGCGCGCTGTTCCTGAGTGATCTTGTGCTGGGTTTTCACAATCAAATGCTCGCCGTCTATGGCTCATTTTCGCTTGTCGTCTGCCTTGGGCTCTGGCTGCAGTCGCGGCGCTCCGCCTTCACAGTCGCGGGCGCGGCGGTGGCAAGCTCGATTCTTTTCTTCATCGTCGTCGATTTCGGTATCTGGGCGATGGGCGACATGTACCCCCGAACATTGGCGGGGTTGATTGCGTGCTACACCGCGGCGCTGCCGTTCCTTCGCAATCAGATGATGGGGGATCTGCTCTACACAGCGGTCCTGTTCGGCGGCTTCGCGCTGCTGGAGCGCCAGTTCCCCGCATTGCGGATTGGGACGGCCGGCCCTTTGGCGGCGTGAGAGCAGTCAGGCGTGGATGAACAGCGGAACGGCGCCTGAATCCTTGCCATACGGAAAAGCGACCACGCGCTCGCCGACGCGCTGAAAAATAATGTCCGCGCTCGCGTTTCCCACGAAAAGATGGCGCAGAACGATCGTGTCGATTCCCACCGGCAGCATCGGCTGGACCACATGGATCTCTCCGCGCAGGCCATCGACGCGCAGTCCAAGGCACGACTGAAGGATCATGAAAGCCGCCCCCGACGACCACGCCTGCGGCAGGCAGGCGACGGGATAGGCAATCGGCGGCCCGCCCGGCGAGCGCGGAAAGCCACAGAACAATTCGGGCAGTCGCATGTCGAAACGTACGGCGGCCTCAAACATCTGGCTCATCAGCCGCACTACGCCGCGCCGGTCGCCGTAGCGCGCGAATCCCGCAGCGCACAGCGCCATGTCGTGCGGCCAGACCGATCCATTGTGATACGACATGGGATTGTAGCGCGCCTCGCCCTGCGCGAGCGTCCGGATGCCCCAGCCCGAATTGAATGCGGGCGAAAGAAGCTGTTCGATCACGCGGCGTGCGCGCTTCCGCGACGGCAGCCCCGTATAAAGAAGATGCCCGGGATTTGACGCACGAACCCGGCATGGCCGGCGCTCCCCGTCGCGCGCGATCGCGTAGAAGCCCAGATCGTCCATCCAGAACTGCGCCTCGACGGCGGCACGCAGGCTCTCGGCGCGTTTTCGCCAGCGCGCCGCGCTTTCGGGGTCGCGCCTCCGGTCGCAGAGCGCGGCCATCGCCCGAAATGCCGCGAAGGCGTAACCCTGAACTTCCACGACCGCGATGGGGCCGAGCGCGAGCGTGCCGTCGGCATGGAAAATAGAATCGTTGCTGTCTTTCCAGCCCTGGTTCACCAGACCGGCGCCAGCTGAGCGATAGGTGACGAATCCGTCGGGATCCATCGCCTGTTCGTTTTCGATCCAGGAGATCGCCGCTTCGATCGAAGACCACAATTGTGCGATCGTTTCGAGATCTCCGGTACGTTCGGCATAGGCGCCGGCCAGAATGACAAAGAGCGGCGTGGTGTCGACGGCACCGTAATATTGACCGAAGGGCACTTCTTTCAACGTCGTCATCTCGCCCTTGCGGGCTTCATGCATGATCTTGCCGGGAGCCGAATCCTGGAAGGCCGAGCGCTCATGCGCCTGCGTCTGGGCGAGAAAGGCGAGCACGCCGCGCGCGAGACCTGGGTCCAGCCACAGGATCTGCAGCGAGGTGATGATCGCGTCACGCCCGAACGGCGTCGAGAACCATGGAATGCCGGCATAGGGAAACGGCCCGGTCGCAAGCTGGGTCGTCAGCAATGCCAGATCGGCCCTGGAACGTTCCATCCAGTCGTCGAACAGCCGGCCCGACGAACGCATGCCGCCGCCCTGACGGCGCGATCTGCGCATGCCAAATCGCGCACGTGCCGCAGCGGAACGATAGTGATTCCGGGCGGGAACGTCTGCCTCATCCGGCCCGATCTCGATGTACAGCTCGTGGCGCGCACCCGGCGCCAGCGCGATCCTGAATTCGGCGCGGTCTACCGCCATGCGTTCGGGCGCTGCCGAAAATGAAATGGCAGTGGAGCGCGCCATTCGGTCGAGGCCTTCGTAGCCCAGGATCACGCTGCGGTCGGAGAGCCTGGGCGCCAGCATCTGGCCGCGCGCCGGCCGCTTCGTCCCGCGCACTTCGAACATGTCGCGAAAATCTGCTCCATAGGCGATCGAAAACGGAAGCTCCGTCCGACGTTCGCTGAAATTGGTGAACGTCACGCATTCGTAGAGACGCCGATCCCACAGGAAGCGGGCGCGCTCGACATGGATCACGCCTTCAGGAGTCGATTGCTCGCCGATCGGGGCAAGCGGATGGTTCGTCAGATGCGCGGTAAAGAACACATTATCCTGGCTGACGGCGCCGGCGAGAAGCGAAGGCCGGTCGCCGCCGAGCAGCAGCCGCAAACGCGAAAGAACGCGCGTGTCATTGTGGAATAGCCCGTCCGCCTCCCCTCGTACATCGCCAAAAACGTCAGCGACCAGGAACGTGTCGCCCTGCTTGAGGACGAACAGATTGGCGCCCGACGCGGCGGCGCCGAGTCCCTCCATTTCCTCCGGATCGCGGGCGGCAAATGCCGGCGCTGTCTGCGACATGTGGTTCAGACTGCGTCTTTGAACGTGCCTTCGCAAGCTGCGCCCCGCAGCAGGCGCGCATAGACTTCGAGGTAGCGCTTTGCCATCGCACTTGCCGAGAAGCGGCGTTCGAAGACACGACGAACGCGCATGCGGTTGACGCTCTTCAACTGCCTGATGGCCTGCAACGCCTCTTCATGCGAGCGGACCACAAACCCCGACACACCATCTTCTACGATCTCGGGCACGGCGCCGCGATCCCAGGCCACCACGGGCGTTCCGCATGCCATCGCCTCGATCATCACCAGGCCGAACGGCTCCGGCCAATCGACGGGAAACAGGAGCGCCAGCGCATTACCGAGAAAAGCCGACTTGTGCGCGTCTCCGATCTCCCCAACGAACTCCACCAGCGGATCCTGCAGAAGCGGCTCGATCCGGCGGTGGAAATAGGGGACGTCGACGGGGTCGACCTTGGCTGCGATCTTGAGTGGTACTTCCGCCGCGCGGGCAAGTGCGATGGCGCGGTCGACGCCTTTCTCCGGCGAAACGCGGCCGAGAAATGCAAGATACCCTCCTTCGGGGGAGGGAGAGAATTTGAACAGGTCGGTGGGGATGCCGTGTGACACCGTTGCGGTCCAATTGGCGTCCGGCAATGGCGCGCGCTGACGGTTGGAGATCGAGACCAGCGGGTAGGCGGACCAGCGCGCATAGGCGGCGTCGAGATCCTTGAGGTCGAGGCGTCCGTGCAGCGTCGTGAGCGTCCGCTCCGCGATGTCCTCGAAAAAGGGAAAATGCAAAAGGTCGATGTGAAAATGCAGGATATCGAAATCGTCTTTGCGCCGGCGCACTTCATCGAGCATGGCAAGGTGGGCGGCCACATCCGATTTCAGGGGACTGGCGTCCAGGCGTATCGCCTGGGCGCGCATGGGAACAAGCCTGGCGCGCGTTCGCGCCTCGGCGCTGGCAAACAGCGTGACCTCGTGTCCCATTTCCGCGAGCGAGTTGCAGAGATGGGCCACCACCCGTTCGGTACCGCCGTACAAAAGCGGCGGGACGGCTTCGGTGAGCGGAGCGATCTGTGCAATTCTCATTTTGATCCTTTTTGGTTCTGGACGATGCCCCTGCCCGCCGGTTCCGTGCCCATACTTGAAACGGTACGGCCGGCCTTTTGGTGCCCGCCAGAATCGTGGAAATTCCTTCAGGCTCGCTAACGCGGCGGTGCGGGCGCATATCGGAAGATGTTCCATCGAACCGCTTCGGACGGAGAACCCATGCGCGAATTGCTCGTAATGTTCGTCACCATCTTCGTCGCCGAGCTGGGCGACAAGACGCAGATCGCGACCCTGCTCTTCGCGTCCGAACACAAGGCGCCGCCGCTGGCGGTCTTCTGCGCTTCGGCCGGCGCTCTCGTGATCGGCGTGGCCCTTTCCGTGCTGGTCGGCACTATCGCAAGCCGATATCTTGAGTTCGTGCCCCTCAAGCTGATCGCCGGGCTGGGCTTCGTTGCCATCGGAATCTGGACTCTGATCGAATATTTTCGCGGCGCCGCCGCTTGACCGGCCCATCGCTTCGACCGCTCATCGCGTCAGCTTAACGGTGAGGAGCAACGATCCCGTCCGGACGGCCGTGCCCATCGGGTCGGACACGATGTCGTGCCTCGAGTGGCGCGCGCCAAATGCCGAGGCGATGGTCTTTGTCCATGCGACCGGATTCAACGCAGAGACCTATCGCGCTCTGCTTGCGCCGCTCGCTTTGCAATTTCATGTGATCGCCTGCGACCTGCGGGGTCACGGATTTTCCACCCTGCCGACGCGACCGGGTCTCGCCGAGGGATGGACGATTTTCCGCGACGATCTCGTCGTGCTGCTCGCGCAGCTGACCGACGAGCCTGTGATTGTTGCCGGTCATTCTCTGGGAGCGACGGTCGGCCTCATGGCGGCCGCGACCGCTCCTTCCCGCGTGCGCGCTTTAGTCCTTGTCGAGCCTGTTCTTGCACCTCCGGCGGCCATTGACGATCACAAGCCGTCGACCGGCCTCGCACTAAGAGCCGCACAGCGCCGCAGCACATTTCCGTCTCGCGAAGCCGCCCTCGATTCCTATCGCGGCCGCGGCATATTCGCCTCGTGGCCGGATTCTGCGATCGTGGATTATCTCGCAGGCGGCCTGATCGAAGCCGGGGACGGCACATGGCGACTGGCCTGCGCACCCGCGTGGGAGGCAGAAATATTCCACGAAGCCCCAGGCGGCATTGCGCAGGTCGCCCGCGACATCGCCTGCCCTTTGACCATTCTGCACGGCTCGATCGCGAGCACGGCAACCGCGT
The DNA here is from genome assembly GCA_035567755.1 of Rhizomicrobium sp. GTDB lineage: Bacteria > Pseudomonadota > Alphaproteobacteria > Micropepsales > Micropepsaceae > Rhizomicrobium. The sequence goes on along the minus strand of DATMPH010000005.1, from coordinate 41,140 downwards.
CCGAACTCGCTCTGATCCGGCGCCTTAAGCCGGACGCGCGGGTGGTGACGCTTGAAGGCGGGACACACTTCCTGCCGATCGAACAACCTGGGCGGGTTGCAGAGCAAATGGCGACCGGCGTGGCCGGATTGTGAGTCTGCGGCGACTCTCACATCGCTCCGGTGAAGCGCGCATCGAGACGCGCAACGACTTCCTCGCTGGAAAATCCCAGGGCGCCGAGCCGACCCGAGCGGGCGAAGACGGCAAGCCCCGTCAAGGCGGCAGCCAACAAAACAATATCCGCCTGCGCCGTGCGGCTCTCCGCCGTGCGGCCCGTTGCATGAGAAAGTGCGGTAAGCGCCGCGATCAAACGCCCGTTGAACAGACGTTCCGCGTCGCCCGTGCCGGCCGTTTGCGGCAACGCCTGCGAGACCGCGGCAATCGTTTCGGTATGCTGCAGAAGCGACAGAGCGGCGGAGGATGCTGCGGCGAGTGGGCTCTCCGCGCCGCAATTCTCCGCTGCGGCTCGCATCGCCCGCGCAATCGCCACGAGATCGTCCGCAGCAAGGGCAAGCAAAATCTCGTCCTTGCTCTGAAAATAGCCATAGAGAGCGGCGGGGGCGAACCCCGCCTCGGCCGCAGCGGCGCGCAGTGAAAGACTGCGGGCGCCGTCGCGCGCGGCCACGCGCCGCGCCGCATCGAGAATCGCCGAGCGGGTCGCGTTGCGCGCTCTCAAGCGGCGTTGGACACGCGGGTCGCCTGACATGCCCGCGAACATAGGCGATTCGCGGCGGGACTTGTCAGATCTTGGGGCAGGTGGAAACGTCGACATCGGTGCGCGTGCAGTAGGCGACCTGCACCGCGTGGAATTCGTTCACCACCTTTTCTTCTTCGTTGACCGACGCGTCGAAGGCGTCGTTGGATGCCTTCATCTCCTGCTGAGTCCGTGCCATTTTGTCCTTGTCGGGCTTTGTCGACCGCGCGTCCTCGTAGAGGTCGCGCTTGTCGGTCGTGATCGTCGCGTTCAGGCAATCGCGATAGGATTTGAGCGACCCCTGCCAGCGTTTGACGTCCGCAAAGGCGTTATGCCGGGCCGACGATGCATCGGCGGGCGACTTCTGCCTCATGTCCGCGGCAGCCGGAATGACGGGCGCAATCGGCGGGTCGCCGCACATGCTCTGGGCTGCAGCCGCTCCCCCCGAAGCCAGCAGCATAAGGAATGCGAGACCCGATCTCTTCAGCATGCGAACCCCTCGCCGTGTCTTCGACGAGACCGATAAGAGCACACCACACGCTGCCGAATAAAGCCCCGAAGCTCAAACTTCCGCGGCGTAGGGAGGAGCCGGATCGTATTCCATCGCCCTCTGGACTTTTCGCGCGACCGTCGCACCGTGAAGCTGGCCGACCAGCCACAACGCCATGTCGATGCCCGCAGAGACGCCTGCCGCCGTTACAAGATTGCCGTCGCGCACATAGCGAACGCCTTCGAGCATTTCTCCAACCTCCCCGCGCGCCCTCAGCGTTTCAACGAACGCCCAATGCGTCGTAACGCGCTTGCCGCGCGCCGGACCCGCCGCGGCCAGCAGGAGCGCTCCGGTGCACACGCTGGTGACCCATTGCGCATCTGCCGAAACCCGCGCGATCCAGTTGAGAAGGGCCGTGTTTTCGACCTGGCGCCGCGTGCCCTGACCGCCCGGCACCAGAAGAACATCAAGCGACTCGTTTTGCGCGATCGTCCCGTGCGGTATCACGCGCATGCCCTTGGCACAGACGATGGGCACCTCGCGCTCGGCAAGGAGCGCGATCTCATGCGGACGCGTCTCGCCGGCGCGGCCGAACACCTCATTGGTCATCGTAAACACCTCGTACGGGCCCACGAAATCAAGCTCTTCCACGCCATCGAAAATGAGAATGCCGATCCTGCTCATGCGGAGTCCCCGCACTGCGCGAACGCAGCCGCCAGACCCTCGACGGGAGAACCCGCCTCGGTCCGCGGCTCGCATGCGATCAATCCGGCCACATTCAATCCGGCTCCTTCCGCCAGCTCGCGCAGATAGGTTTCCGAATGGCGCCATCTCCGCTTTGGTCCCAGCTCGAAAGCCGGGCCGGAGCTTTTTTCCACGGTGAACAGAAATTGCCCGTCACGCGCGAGACATCGGGCGACGACCTCGAATAGCGGCGCGAGATCGCCCAGATACACGAGCGTGTCGGCGGCGAAGACAAGATCATAATGGCGCTCCTGCCTGGCAAGCCAATCGCCAACATCGCTCACGAAAAGTTCATCGTAGATCGCTCGTGGGCGTGCCTTCTCGATCATCGCCGGACTGAGATCGACTCCGTCGAGACGATCGACCCAATCCCGCACCGCCAAACCCATCAATCCTGTGCCGCAACCGAGATCGAGAATGGCTTGCGGGCCGCGTCGGTCGAGGCCCAGAAGCTCTGCAAGCTGCCGAAGAATCGACGGCGCGCTGTAAAGGAGCTCTGTCATCATGCGCGAATCGTAGCTTGCCGAAAACTGGTCGAAGAGATGGCGCACGTAACGCGGGTCGCTGCGCGGCCGCGCCAGGGACTTTTCTGCATCTGCAATCGCCGGTGCGAGCGCCTCCAGAGACGCTATGTTTTCAATCGTGTCCCAGGCTTCAAGCGCTTTTTGTGCTTCTCCGGCGGCGAGCCACGCCGCGCCAAGCTGCGCACGTGCGCGTTCAAGCTGCGGGTCCAGTCGCAAAGCTCGCTGAAATTCGCCGATCGCGGTCGGCAGCTGGTCCGCGGCCAGGAGCGCGTCGCCCAGCGCGAGCGCCGCAAGCGCAATATTGGCATTGGCGAGCGCAGTCTCGCGAGCCATCGCGAGCGCGCCGGCTTTGTCGCCCGATGCCGCCAATGCCTTCTGCATCGTGAGCCGCATCAGGAGACCGCCGCGATTTGCGCTGAGGAATTTCCCGAGAAGCGCGGCGGCTTCACTCGCGCGGCCTTCCGCGATCAAGGCCTCCGCCGCCGCGACCGGGTCTTCGTCAGAAAGAAAGCGTGCACTTGCCGTTGTTAATGACGACAACATCGCGCTCCTTTACCTTCGAGCGAAACGACACCACGCTTCCATCCACCCAGATTTCGGTTGCAATCGTTTCGCCGGGAAAAACCGGCGCCGAAAACCGGGCGTCGAAACCCGCTATCCGGTTCGCATCGTATTTGCAGACCGTCGACACGATTGCGCGGCACGCGGTCCCGTAAGTGCAGAGCCCGTGCAGGATGGGGCGCGGAAATCCTGCCATCTTGGCGACACGGGGATCGCGGTGCAGCGGATTGCGGTCGCCCGAGAGTGCATAGAGAAATGCCTGGTCGGGCCGCGTGTCGCAATCCTGCACAAGGTCGGGCGCGCGTGTTGGCAGCGCATGCGGCTCGGGCGCCCCCTCCTTTGGTCCGCCAAAACCGCCATCGCCCCGCGCAACGGTCGTGGCGCTCAGGGTGCAGAGCTTCTCCCCCGTGTCCTTGAGACGAAGGGTCTTCTCGATGATAACGAACGCGCCTTTGTCCTTGCCCTTGTCGAACGCGCCGGTCACGCGCTCATCGGCAAGGAGCTGGGCGGCGACAGGGAGGGGCTTGTGTATCGTTAGCCGTTGTTCGCCATGCAGGACGTAGAGATAGTTGATTCCCGTACGTCCCATGATGGCGCTGCCCCAGGCGACCACCGTAGAAAGGGTGGGAATCGTGCGCAGGCCGTTTTCGTAGACGAATGGCAGTTCTGCTTCGTTCAACGGATCGCGACCGAAGCCGATGCCCAGCGCATAGAGCATCGTATCGCGATCCGCGTAGCTGAACGGATTGCCGCTCGACTGGAGCTGCATGATTTCGTCGTAATTGATCCCCATGTCGTGCCTTTCAGATAGCTATCTGGATAAGTAGAGCGCCGCGTGGACGCGGCTGCAAGAGCGGGGCCCCGGCCACCGACTTGATCGAGGGCTCGCCCGCTTCCGGGTACGGGAGAGACGCCCGCGGTCCAAGCAGAATTTCGCCGGAATCCATCACGGATGCTATGTTGCACCCCGGCCGCGAACGGGAGAGACCGCATGGATTACCGCTGCTTCGATGTCCGCGTCGCAGACAACATTGCCCGGATCGAACTCAGACGCGGCGACGAACTCAACACCATGGTGCCGGAATTCTGGCGCGAATTGCCGGAGATCGTTCGTTCGATCGACGAAGAAGCGAAGGCGCGCGTGATCGTGATCTCATCAACCGGCAAGCACTTCTCCGCCGGCATGGATCTCTCGGTGTTCACGGACCGCAAACAGCAGCAGGAACGGCTCGAACGCGGGCGAACTGGCGCGCTGCTTCGCGAAAGGCTTCTCGCGCTCCAGGAGTCTTTCAATGCGATCGAGCACGCCCGGATGCCTGTCCTGGCCGCAATCCAGGGCGGGTGCGTCGGCGGCGCGGTCGATCTCGTGAGCGCCTGCGATTGCCGCTACGCGAGCGCAGACGCATTCTTCGTGATCCAGGAAATCAATCTCGGCATGACGGCGGATGTCGGCACATTCCCGCGCCTCTGCCATCTGATGCCGCAAGGCTGGGCGCGCGAGCTTGCCTATACGGGTCGACGATTGCCGGCGCAGCAGGCGCGAGAGATCGGTCTGGTCAACGCCGTGTTGCCCTCGCACGAAGCGCTCCTCAAGCACGTAATGGAGGTGGCGAAAGACATCGCAGAGAAATCGCCCCTCGCCGTGCATGGCTCGAAGGTGATGATCAACTACGCGCGCGACCATACGATCGCCGACGGTCTCGACTACGTCGCAACCTGGCAGGCCGGCATGTACAATCCCGAAACCGACATGCGCGAGGCTCTCGAGGCGCGGCAAGAAAAGCGCGCGCCGCACTTCGCCGACCTGCCGCCAAAACGGAAAAACACATTGTGAGAAGGTTTTCCTCCCCCATCGTGGGCGGGGCTGTCCGGGGAAAAATCTCGAATCCGTTTACAGGTGCTTGATGGAGACTGGGATTTGCACAGTAATGGGTGTGCTCGACTCAGGACTGCGGATGTGTCGAGAAAAAGGTTCACGCGGAGGCGCGGAGCCGCGGAGCAACCAGAATTACCACCAAGAGCACGAAGGGCACACAGAAGGGGTCGCGCGCGAATGCGCGCAAAACATCATTGTGTGCTTTGTGCTCTTTGTGGTGAACAAGCCTCTCCGCGTCTCCGCGTGCCCATTTCTAACAAGCAGCAGTGCTCGCCATGCCAGTTTTCCCCGGACAGCCGTGCATCGTGGGGGAGGTGCCGAGCGAAGCGAGGCGGAGGGGGAAGTTATCGCACACCCACATCGACTCCCCCCTCCGGCCCTTCGGGCCACCTCCCCCACGTTGGGGGAGGAAAAGAAGGCGCGGATCAGGTTCTCTTGAGATACGCTGCAAATTGCACGGAGCTCTAATATGAACATCAAACCCGGCGCGGGACTCCTTCTGACGGCCGCAGTTCTTATTACTCTGGCCGTTGTTCTTCAATGAGCCTCGAATGTCGACCTGCGACGATGTGAGACGATTCGCCCTCGCGCTCAACGGCGTGAGCGAAGTGGATCATTGGGACCGGCCCGCGTTTCGCACGAGAAGGCGAATTTTCATTACACTCAGGCCGCAGGAACAGAAGGCGATGTTCCATATTCCGGAGGAGCATCAGGAACTCCTGTTCGAAATGCGTCCCGAAGCCTTCGAGCCTCTTCATTGGGGGAAGATTACGCGCTGCCTGGTGAGTCTGGGGCAGGTCCCGGCACCAGAGCTCGAAAAACTCATCCACGAGGCGTGGCATCACGCGTCGCCGCCCGTCGCGGCCGGACGCCGCAAGGCTTTGGCGTCTAAAAGAAAATAAGCGCGCGCCAGAAGCCGCGAGTCGGGATTCGGCGACGGATGGGATTGCATGGTGACAAGGCGGCTTCACAAAATTCCGGCGCGCCACCGAGACGCCCTTCAACATCATCCTGCAAGCGCGACCCTAGAGCGGGATGCGATCAAGTCCGATCGGAGTTCTCATGCTTCGACAAGCTCAGCATGAGGGTTAAACAAGTTCCTCGCCCTGAGCCTGTCGAAGGGCGACTCGACTCGAAATCATCCAGCTCTAGGGATCTACACAGCTACTTTATGCGGGATCGCGACAGCCGGGCCTTCGGCCCAGGTGTCGCTGATTGGTACGCCATGTTGCTCGATGAGCATCTTCGCGTGCGCATAGCCTTCGGCGACGGCGCGATCGAGGGATTTCCAGTCGCGCAGACCAATATCCGGAAGCGATGGTTCGAAGAGCAGGTCGGCCTGCTCGCGCACGACGCGCCGCTGCGCTTCCGAGCCGACCGTGCCGGAGCGCATCAGGATCGAGACGATCGAGGGCGTGCCGCGCATGCGTTGCCAGAGAAGCCACCAGAGGGGGCGCTCGCCGTAGCGCGAATCCATGGCGCGGAGATCGAGTTCGCCCGTGACGTCGGAAGCGATGATTGGTCCGTGATCCTGCCTGGCCATCACGTCGACCGGCAGATTGTTCATCACGCCGCCGTCAACCAGCAGATGCCCGTGATGGGTCACAGGCGGCAGGATTCCGGGCAACGCCACGCTCGCCCGCAGCGCTCTCCAGAGTGGACCGGAACGATGCACATGAATGCGGCCCGATGTGAGATCGGAAGAGACACAGAAGAACGGCTTCGGCAACTCCTCGATACACACATCGCCAAAATGTTCGTGCAGCAGACTCGAAACCTCTTTGCCGCGCAGCAAGGCGATGAGCGGAAATGTGAAATCCGATAGGGGGCTGTGCTCGACGAAGGCGTCGCGCATGCGCGCGCTCAGCTCGTCGAGGCTCCATTCCGCCGCAAGCCCGGCGGCGATGATCGCACCCATGCTGGTGCCGCCCAGACGGTCGAAGGGGACGCGGGCCTCCATCAGCGCCTTTATGACGCCGATATGGGCGTAACCACGTGCGCCTCCTCCGGCCAGCACGAGGCCGACCGCGCGTCCGGACACGAAGCGCGCGAGCCGGCGGATATCTTCCGTCATGCCAGCGCGCACATGGTGGTGCGATTCGAAGAGTCCGCTGCGAAGCGAGAAATGCTCCGGCAGACCGCGCGTCAGCCCGGTCGGATGGAGCAGCAGAAGCTCCGGCAAGCCGGAATCGCGCTCCTTGAAGGCTGGAATGTCGAGCGGACGCCGCGGCAAGGGCCGGTCTGCGCGCGCAAGCAGAAAGACCTTGTCAGCCTGCCTCACGCACAGATGCGTCCAGGCGCTGTCGGGCGCGTCGCCGCGATAGATGACGACATCGCGCGCCGCTTCAAACGCGTTGAACCAGTCCGCTGATTTCTCGGCGGCACTTGCGTCGAGCACGGCCGCTTTCGAGCCCATCTCGACAAGCGCCGCTGCGACGCGCTGGGCGATGGGCTCGTCAGCCAGGCCTTCCTGCATGGGGACGATCGCGAAGGTTTTTGGCCTCGCGCCGTCGGACGGCCGATGGGTTGCGTCCTGCAGGCGCCGCACGAGGATGCGCATCAGATTGAACATCACGCGGGGATGCCGTGCGATCAGCGCCTGGAAGCCGTCGCGGCTGATGCGGAGAAGCTCGCTGTCGCGCAAGGCGACGAGCTGGGCCGAATGGGGCTCGCCCGAGATCAGCGACATCTCGCCCACCGTTTCGCCGGCCGGTACGAGCGACACGAGCCTGCGATGGGCTTTTTCGTCTTCGACGAACACGCCCAGCGAGCCCGTGACGACCAGAAAAAGTGCGTGATCATTCTCTCCGTCGCGCGCCAGGAGCGTGCCGCCCGGCAACCCAAACCACGTGGCTTCCGAAAGCAGGCGCCGCAATGTCGCATCGCCGACGTCTTTCAGGAGCGGAAATGCACGCAGGCGGTCGCGCAGCGAATCCGGATAAACCGTCTCGCGGCCCGCACGAAAGGAGGAGAGGAACGCCATGTTCATTGAATGTCCCGCGCCCTTTCTAACGCATCACGCCGCCGATTCGCCATCGCCACGGCGCTCGCACTGGCCACGTTCCGGCCTGCTCGCTCCTCGCCCTGTAGAGCTTAGATTCCCGCGATAAACAGGGCATTATGAATTACTGCCGGAATCGCCATCAATATGGCCCTGGTCCAGGAGTTTCCAGGTGCTCATCGCGGTGAAGATCGCCTCGTCTTCAACCGTGAAATCGCCACGCACGAACAGGAAAGCCCGTGTCCGGCGCAGCAGAAGCGGCTGCACCTGAACGATGTCGCCGGCGCGCGCGGATTTGAGAAACTGCATCTGCATCGCGAGGGTGACAGAGGGTGCGCCATCTGTCGCATCAAAGACGGCGGCGCCAAGCGCAAGATCGGCAAACGTCGCCAGCATGCCGCCGTGCAGAACGCCGCCGCGGTTGACGTGGCGCTCATCGATCCGGATTGCAAACGAACGGCTGCCCCGCGCTCCTTTTTCGAAGACCGGCCCGATATGGATCTCGAATGGATCGGCAAGCGCCATCGACGCGAATCCCGTCAGCGGACGCGCCAGATCGCTCATGCGCTCGGCGCGACTTTCCACAAGCCCGTGCCGATGAGCAGCGTGCGCTCCTCCGTGACCAGTTCGCCGGAAAGAAACACGACGCTGCGGGCCCGGCGGCGGACGCGGACCCGCGCTTCGATCCTGTCCCCGAGCCGCGCCGGACTCACGAAATCGCAACTGAGCGCGATCGTGCTCAACCTCGAAGTGGCTGACGCACCGCGCGCGGTCTTGCTCATCGCCACGTCCATGAAACTCATCAGCATGCCGCCGTGAACGGTTCCGGCCGAATTCATGTGAATTTCTCTCGCGGTGAAAACAAAGCGCTGCGTTCCGTCGTCTTCCGGTGCGAGCAGAAAGATCGGACCGATGTGGCGATTGAAGCCCACCAGCGAGATTTCTTGGTATGGATCGTCTGCGGAACCGGCTTGCATCGATCGGCTGGCTTTAGCGCGTCAATCCCTGATAGAAAGTTCGGTCTTGCGGTGCAACATAGACTGCCGCTCCCGGCCGGATTGGAAACATGGGACGGCCACATTAGAGTGGGGCTGCGGCTGGGGCGCCGGACGACGCCCCCCGGCACACGATGCGAGGGAAGCCATGAAAAGATTTGCCAGCCGTAGCGCGTTTGCTGTTTGCGTTCTCTGCGCAGGCATCGCCGCATTCGCGGCGCAATCGGCAGCTTTTGCCGACGCAAAGCCGAAGGTCAGCAAAGCAGTAACGGCGCAGTTGGTGGACGCCCAGAAATCGCTGCAGGCCAAGGATTACCAAGGCGCCCTCGCGAAGCTCAAGGAAGCCCAGGCAGTCGCCGACATCACTCCATTCGACAATTACATCATCGACAGGCTCATGGCTGCAGCGGACCAGGGTCTGAACGATATGGCAGGGGCGTCAAACGCCGTGCTGGCTGCAGCCGATACGGGCGCCGCCCCCGATGACGAAAAAAAGGCGGTCTATCACGACTCGCTGCAGGCAAGTGCCTTTCTTCAACAATGGCCGAAGACGATCGCCTATGGGCAGCAGCTGGCTCAGCTGAATGGCCTCGATGCGACGACGGCCGCCAACCTCGCCATTGCCTATTACAATACCAATGACTTCACGCACGCGCAGCAATCGGCCCAGCAATCCATCGACTTCTCCAAAGCCGCCGGACAGCCGCCCGACCAGAACGCGATGAAAATCGTGATGAGCAGCCAAGTCAAACAGAACAATCAGGCGGGCGCTGAACAAACCCTCGAACAGCTCGCGATGCAGAGCAATTCGCCTGACACCTGGGCCCAGCTCGTCGCCGTGTCCTTCGGGGCCAAAGGCATGAGCGATCTGGGCGCTCTCTATCTCTACCGACTGCTGGTTCTTACCGGCGGAATGAAGCCCGAAGACTATAAGGTCATGGGCAGCCTCGCCAGCCAGCTTGGCTATCCCACCGAAGCAGCCAAAGTTCTTGAGCAGGGTGGTCAGGGCGGTGCGGCGCTGACCAAGGCGCGCCACGATGCTGCAATGGATGAGCGCGCGTTGCCGCAGATCGCCGCTTCCGCGGAGAAAAGCCGCACGGGCGAGCAGGACGTAAAGCTTGGCGAAGACTATTGGGGTTATAGCCGTTACGCGGACGCGGAAACCGCGGCACGCCGCGCGACAGGCAAAGGTGGTCTCAAGATCCCCAGTGAGGGCCCAATGCTGGTTGGCGCCGCTCAGACCGCCCAGGGCAAATACGCGGAGGCGATCCAGACCCTGTCGCAGGTCGCGGGCAGCGAAGCGAACACGCGGACCGCGCATCTCTGGTCGCTTTATGCCCAGGCGAAGCAGAGATCGGCCCCGGCGGCGCCGGCCGGACAATCTCCCACCCGCTAAACGTCAGCAAGATGTGCGGACTGCGCGGCACGGCGCAGTTCGAAGAAGGAGATGTCTCGTGTTGTTGAGACACTATCTCGCGGCGGATCACGTGAAGCGAAGGCGGAAATCGCCCTACGCGATGCTGCTCGGGTTCGCGCCCATCGTTGCTTTCACGATGCTGACGAATCTCTCCCAGGATCTCGCGTTGTGGGCGTCATTCGCCGCGGCCTTCGCGGTCGGCATCCGCGACTTTGCGCAGGAGCGGGTGGTGAGGCTGCTCGATATCGGCTCGACGGTCATCTTCGGCCTGCTCGCTCTTTATGCGGGCTTCGTCCAGCCGGGTCTCTCCATCCAGATGACGAGGCTTGTGGTCGACCTCGGGTTCTTTGCGCTGGCGCTGCTTTCGATGCTGATTCTCAGCCCACTCACGCTGCAATATGCGCGCGAGCAGGTGCCGCGTGAAATATCGTCCCGGACGCGTTTCGTCCTCACGAATTATGGTCTTACAGCGCTGTGGATGCTCGCTTTCGCCGTGATGGCGGCGGCCGACGCGCTTTCCAACATCGACAAGAGACTGCCGCTCTCGCTCGACGCGGCCGTGGGCCTGGTCGTACTCGTCGCCGCGCTGATCGTGACCGCGCGCTATCTGGTCCGTCTCCATTCGCACGACCACGAAGAACGACAGTCGCTTATCACAGGCGCCGCGCATGCCGCACCTGGAACGATGAGACCGTGAGTTCGCGTTTCGGTGACAGCAGGGGTTTTAGCGCGGGTTCCACTGATATAGAATAATCAATGTCATCCCCGCAGAAGCGGGGACCCAGGGGCAAACGCACGTCGCTCTTCCTGGATTCCCGCTTCTGCAGGAACGACATCCTTTGGGTTCAAGATTCTGGAGGGTTGCATGGCCGAGGCGGTGATCGTTTCAACGGCGCGCACAGGGCTCGCGAAATCGGCGCGTGGAGGTTTCAACACCACGCATGGTGCCGTCCTTGGCGGGCACGTGATCAGGAACGCGGTTGAAAGAGCGGGTCTCGATCCCAAGGAAATCGAAGACGTCTATATGGGTTGCGCCAATCCCGAAGGCGCGACGGGCTTCAATATCGCGAGGCTCAGCGCGATTCGCGCCGGCTGTCCGGTGACGACGGCGGGAACGACGATCAACCGATTCTGCTCCTCGGGGCTGCAGGCCATCGCAATGGCCGCACAGCAGGTGATGACACAAGGAACGCCGATTGCCATCGGCGCCGGTGTCGAATCGATCTCGCTCGTGCAGATGGGCGGGATGAACACGAAGAACCTCACCGAAGAAGGGTTGATGCACACCAAGCCCGAGCTGTGGATGTCGATGATCGAGACGGCGGAGATCGTGGCGGAGCGCTACGCAGTGAGCCGCGAGCGCCAGGACGAATATGCGCTGGAGAGCCAGCGCCGCACCGCAGCCGCGCAGCAGGCGAACAGGTTCAAGGACGAGATCGTTCCGCTGCCCACCAAAATGAAGAAGACTGACAAGGCGACAGGCACAGAATCGATCGTCGATTACACGGTCGACCGCGACGAATGCAATCGGCCGGACACCACCATCGAGGGACTTCGGGCGCTCAAGCCCGTGCTCATGGGCGGCATGAAAGTGAAGCAAGGCAAATACGTCACCGCCGGAAATGCCTCGCAATTTTCCGACGGAGCGGCGGCGTGCGTCGTCATGGATGCGAAGCTCGCCGAGAAGAAGAATCTGACGCCGCTCGGAATTTTTCGCGGCTTCGCGGTCGCCGGCTGCGAACCCGACGAGATGGGCATCGGTCCCGTCTTCGCCGTGCCTCGTTTGCTCGAACGTCACGGTCTCAAGCCCGGCGACATCGACCTTTGGGAGCTGAACGAAGCCTTTGCCAGCCAGGTACTCTATTGTATGGGGCACATCGGAATCCCGCACGAAATACTCAATGTTAACGGAGGGGCAATCTCGATCGGCCATCCTTACGGGATGTCGGGCGCGCGCATGACCGGGCACATTCTCCTCGAAGGACGCCGGCGCAAGGCCAAGCTCGGCGTCGTCACCATGTGTGTCGGCGGCGGCATGGGCGCGGCCGGCCTGTTCGAATTCGTCCATTGAAGCGTATTCGCGACGCAACCTTGCGCGGGCTCGCGTTGGGCTTTGCACTCGCCATGTGCGCGGCCTGCGCGGGCGGTGGATTGATAGCAAGGGCGCCGGTGCCTGCTCCCGTCGATCCGAAGACCCAGATGGCCGCGCTCGAGAGCCGCATCTTTCAGCTCGTGCAGGATGAAAGGCGCAGGATCAATCCGGACGCAAAACCGCTGGCGCTCGATTCCGAACTGATGGGCGTCGCACGGCAGCGCAGCGAAGACATGGCGGAAAAGAACTATTTCGCGCACAAGAGTCCGCAAGGGCAGACCTCCGCAAGCCTCATCATGGATGAGGACCAGGACTTTCAGGGGCTGCTTGGCGAGAACCTCGCAGCCCAGCATTTTCCAAAGCAGTCAGGCGTCGATGTCGAGAGCTTTGCGCGTCGATTTGTCGACACCTGGCTGGCAAGTCCGGCGCATCGCGACAATCTCGCTTTCACCACCTACGACCGAGGCGCCGTCGGCGCCGCGGTCGGGGGCAACACAATCTACGTGACCGAACTTTTTGCGAGCGACCTGGGTTTGCCCGCGCACACGCACGATCCAAAGAAGCGCGAAGTCAGCGAATGGAAGGACCCGAAGACGGCGGCCGCCAAGCCGGCAAAGCCGCCGGACAAGCAGGCTCCCAATCCGCCCGGCGCCACGCATACTGCGCCATGATGAGCGAGCCGATCCGGCGCTACAGCGAATTCTGGCCATACTATTTGCGCGAGCACGCGAAGCCGCAAACGCGCGCCCTGCACTATCTTGGAACCGGCCTCGCAACAGCCGCGATGATCGGCCTCGCGATCACCGGCAGGTTCTGGCTGGTGCCGCTTGTGCTGCTCGCGGGTTACGGCCCGGCGTGGGCGGCGCATTTCTTCGTGGAGAAGAACCGCCCTGCGACTTTCACCTATCCGCTCTGGTCTCTGATCTCCGACTACCGGATGGCATGGACCTGGGCGACCGGCCGGCTTCCTGCGGAACTCGAGAAGGCGAGCATTGAGCCAACCTGACGCGGCGGCCAAGAAGAAGAAGGGATTGCACGCGGAGGCGCGGAGACGCGGAAAAAATATAATCAAAGTGCGGCGGGGAGAATTCTTGCGCGTCTTCGGCTGCGCTATTCCTTCCTCATTGCCTTACTGCCTCCCCACGTATTTCTTCCTCCGCGCCTCCGCGTGCCCCTCTTTTTCTCCGAAGGCACAGCGCTGGGAGCTGGGTTCCTCCTTTACACTGGATGTGGGCGCCGGTACTTGTGCTTGTAAGTGTGGCGCATAGCGATTCGAAATGCAGTCTGAGCTCCCGTGGAATGTGGCCGGGATTGCACCCGAAGCCCGCGAAGCGGCACGTGTTTCGGCCCGGCGCGAGGGCCTCTCAGTCGGGGAATGGCTGACGCGCCACATTCTGAGCGATCTCCCCGAGGACACCAACGCTCCACCCGAACCCTCGGATGCGCCCGACACAACCGGCTTTCGTGGCCCCAGCGACAAGCTGTTGTCGGCGCAAGCCAGCATGGAGAGGCTGGCGCGCGTTGCCCGCAGCCAAAGCGGGTCGCACGATTCCGGGCGCCGCATCGAAGAGCACTTCATGGGCCTTGTGCGGCGGCTGGAACAGACCGAGCGCAGCCAGTCCGAGAACAATCGCGCCATCAACCGCGCGGCAGAGGAAATCAGTATCGCGAGCCGCGGGCAGGCGCAGGCGTTCGGAAAGCTGGGCGCGAACCTGGTCGGCCTCAACGAGCGCGTTGCGCGGCTCGAGAAGCGAGTCTCCGCGGACGTGTCGCGAGAAGCGATCAAGGCTCTTCATCTGGGACTCACTCGTCTCGCCGATCAGATCACCGAAACTGCCAATCGCTCCACGGCACAGGCGGAGCAGCTTGCGGCAAGCATCGAATCCGTCGCGGGAAAACTGTCCCAATCGCAGAGCGAATATCAGCAGAACTCGCGCGCGCTGGAGAATCGCATCGAGGCGCTGACCGCTCATGTCGACACCATTGCGGCAGGCATGGCCGAAACGCGCAGCGATGCCGAACATGATCGGCGCGCGATCGACGAACGCGTCGCGGCGATGGAAAGTCGCGTGCACAGCGCGGAGCGGGCCGCCCTTGCCAGCGTTGACGCGATCGAAAAGGCGCTGATTGAAATCCAGATCTCACAGACTGCGCGCAAAACCGACGAGGCGGAAATCCATCATCACGATGCCGCGCTGATACAGCTTTCCGAATCGCTCGACAGGCTGATCCTGCGGTTTTCCGCAAGCGAAAACGGACACGCCGATGCGATCGCGCGCGTCGAGTCTGATATTTCAAGGATCGAAACGGCAAGCCGTACCGAAGCTGTCAATGAGCATTTGCACGAAATTGGGAAGACTCTGGCCGCAATCTGGGACCGGATCGAAAAGATCGAACTCGAAAATGCGAGCTTTTCGAATGGCGTTCTGCAGAACTTGCGCGATCTCGGCTCGCGCATGGATACCGCCGACAAACGCCATGGCGAATCCCTCGCGGTGGCGGCCGGCGTTACCGGCGAGACACATGAACCGCCCGGAGACGAACCGTCGGATCTGTCGCCAAACCACTCCGACGCAATCGCTCACGTCGATCTTCCGCCGCTTGCGGAGGTCCCGCCGTCCCAGGCCCAAGCTGCGCCGCCCCACGAAACAGAATCGTCCGACCTCACACTCGAACCTGACTTTTCCTCCTCCAGCGTGGCGGAGGTGCCGAGCGCAGCGAGGCGGAGGGGGACGTCACTTGCATCCACACCCCCCTCCAGCCCGGAGCCTGTCCTCGGGCCGGCCTCCGGCCGGACCCGGGGGGGCCACCCCGCATCGAGTGCGGGGCAAGCCCTCCCCCACGATGGCGGAGGAAAAGAGAACCTCGCAACCGGCACACAGCGAATCAGGGATACCGGCGTCCAGTCCTTCGCAGCCTCGGTTCGCCGTTCCACGCGCGTGCCGGCCGCCAAGGATCACCGCGATTCCATTTTCTCCTGGGTGACTCCGCACCCGGCTCCGCCCGCTGCCGATGCCGGCAGCACCATGCGCATCGTGCTCGTCGCCGGACTTGCACTTCTCATTATTATGGCAATCGCAGCTGGCGTATTTCTCAGCCACAGAATCATCGGCTCAGCACCGCCTGCGCGGATCGGAAACACGAACGCCGCATTGCATCCGCCGCCCGTGCGCCACGCTCTTGGTGGATCCCGGCTATCGAACCGATTGCCGATCGCTGCGCCAGCCCCAAAATCCAATGAAGCGGCTTCCCCGCATGACCGGCTGATCGCACTTGCCAACAGCGGCTACGCGAAAGCGCAGGTGCTGCTCGGCCTGCAATATCTCGACGGCGGCGCGGTTACGGTGAACGAAGCCGAAGCCGCAAAATGGCTGGAGCGCGCCGCACGGCAAGGCGAAGCTTTGGCGGCCTATCGGCTTGGCACGCTCTACGAACGCGGCCACGGAGTGCCCCTGGATATGGCCAAGGCGGTAGAGTGGTATCAGACGGCTGCGCGCGCCGGCAATCGCAAAGCCATGTACAATCTCGCCGTTGCTTACGCGCAGGGCACGGGCGTCGAAAAGAATTTGTCCATCGCGGCGCAATGGTTTGCGCGCGCCGCCAGACTCGGCATGCCGGATTCGCAATTCAACCTCGGCGTCCTCTACGAACGCGGCATGGGCGTTCCACAAAGCCTGACCGAAGCGTACAAATGGTACTCGATCGCAGCAGCCCAGGGCGACGCGGAATCCAAAGCCCGCATCGACGCCATCGCCACGCAAATCACCCCGGGCGAGCGCGCATCGGCGGAAAAGGCGGCTACGGAATTTCGTCCCGAGCCGCTCAACCAAGAAGCCAACGCACCTCCCGATGCGGCGACTTTGACAGCCAGATAGCGTCGAGCATCATTCCGTTCGAACTGAATCAAATCCACCCCGCCACAATTCGGATTTCGTTGCCTTGGATTCTAGAACCGGCCCATGCCAAATCATAGATCAGGGTCAGGGTAGAATCTCTTCTGAGCTATTTTTGAATCACGCGCGCGGGCGCTGGCCAGTGTGAGATGTCGGGTTTGGAGGAGGCGAAGTTTCGGGCGGATCACCCCGCCACCGCATACACACGCCTGGCGCCGAGCAGATAGGCAAGGAACGACTTGCCGAACAACATGCGTACCGCGCTGTCGCGCACGTCGAGGCCGCCGGCGTAGGCGCCGAAGGCCGGCATGACGAGGCGCGATCCGTCGGAGACGAAGCAGCGCCGCCGGAGGTTGCGCCCCCGCCGCGTCAGGCTCTTGCAGGGGTGAAGATGGCCGCAGACTTCTCCCGCGGTACCCGCGGGAGACGGTTCGTGGCGGAACACGAGTCCGCCGATCGCGACTTCGTCGCTTACCCGGCCGCCGAGCCAGTCTGGCGGCTCGGGATCGTGGTTGCCGGCGATCCATATCCATTCGGCCGATCTGCCGAGCCTCAAGAGAATCGCGCGCTCGTGGCCGTCGAGCCTGTGCGCCGCGTCGCGATCGTGGAACGAGTCGCCCAATGCAATCACGCGCGCGGGTGCATACCGCGCGACCTGCTCTTCCATCCGTGCGAGCGTTTCACGCGTGTCGTAAGGCGGCAGCATCTGGCCGCTCCGCGCATAGGCCGAACCCTTCTCGAAATGCAGATCGGAAAATACGAGCGTCCGTTCGGCCGGCCAGTAGAGCGCGCCCGCTGCGTCCAGCAGAAGCGTCTCGCCGTTCACGTCGATGTGGATGTCACGCAATCCGCATCGCCTCCTTCACCAGCTCTTCCTCGGCTTCGTGCAACAGATCCTCATGCGCCTCGCCCGCGACCATCTCCTTGCTGATCTCAAGCAGAGCCGGCACGGCAAGCGGCGAGACGCGGTTGAGACGCTTGGTGACAATCTGCCCCTTTACGCGTGCCAGCATCCCGCCCAGCCGGGCGATGTCGAGCAGGCCGGTTGCCGCATCTTCCGTCGTGGCGCGCAGCAGAATGTGGTCGGGCTCGTGCGCGCGCAAGACGTCGTAGATGAGATCGGAGGAGAACGTCACCTGGCGCCCGGTCTTTTCCGTTCCCGGCTGGCGGCGCTGGATGAGGCCCGCAATGATCGCGCAATTGCGGAAGGTGCGCTTGTAGAGCGCCGATTCCGCGAGCCACGCATCGAGATCGTCGCCCAGCATGTCCTCGTCGAACAGCTTCCCCATGTCGAGCCCGCCCATGTCGCGCAGGCCCCAGATGGCGAGCGCATATTCGTTGGCCGAGAAACCCAGCGGGCGCATGCGCAGGCGTTCGAGCCGGCGCGTGAGCAGCATGCCGAGCGTCTGGTGCGCGAGGCGGCCTTCGAAGGGATAGCAGAGGAGAAACTCCCGCGAGCCGCGCGGAAACGTCTCGACCAGCAATTGTCCGGGCAGTGGAATAACAGAGCGCCCGTCCTGGATGCGCAGCCATTCGCCGACTGGGAACGGCAGCCGGCCCCAGGCACGCGGATCGGCCAACATCTCGCGCACGCGGCCCGCGAGAAAGGTCGAGAGCGGAAACTTGCCGCCCATATAGGAAGGGATGTGCGCCTCCGTTTCACTGCTCCTGGTGACGAAGGCGGAGGTCTCGCGGATGCCGCGGAATTCGAGTACCTGGCCCGCGAAGACGAACGTGTCGCCCGGCACGAGTTGCTCGAGAAAATATTCTTCCAGCCGCCCCAGCACGCGGCCGCCGGCGCCGGTGGGCCTGCCTTTGGCCTGCATCCGCACGTCGAGCATCGGCTCCTCGATGATGACGCCGACATTCAACCGGTAGGCTTGCGCGAGACGCGGATGGGCAAGCCGCCACAATCCTTCCGGCGTGCGCCGGAGCTTCGCATAGCGGTCATAGCGCTTGAGCGCGTAGCCGCCCGTGGCGACAAAATCGACCGCGTCGTCGAAATCCTTGCGCGAGAGCATGCGATAGGGTGCGGCGGAAGTAATTTCATTGTAGAGCGCATTCGCGTCGAACGGCGCGGCGCAGGCGACGCCCATCACGTGCTGGGCAAGAACGTCGAGCCCGCCTTTGCGAAGCTGTTCGCCGTCCAGTTCGCCCGCGAGCACGGCATCGCGCGCGGCTTCGCATTCGAGCACTTCAAACCGGTTTGCCGGCACCAGCAGCGCACGCGAGGGTTCGTCGAGGCGGTGGTTGGCGCGGCCGATTCTTTGCACGAGACGCGCCGCGCCCTTCGGCGCGCCGATGCAGATCACGCGATCCACCGCGCCCCAATCGATGCCCAGGTCGAGCGTGGAGGTGCAGACGACGGCCCGCAAATCGCCGCGCGTCATCGCGGCTTCCACCTTCCGCCGCTGCTCGGGCGCGAGCGAACCGTGATGCAGCGCGATGGGAAGATTCTCTTCGTTCAATTGCCACAGATGCTGGAAGGTGCGCTCTGCCTGGCTGCGCGTGTTGACGAAGACGAGCGCGGTTTTCGACGCCCGGATCGCATTCATCACGTCGGGCATCGCGTGAATGGCGAGGTGGCCCGCCCAGGGCACATAGGAATCCGACGTGCTGATCGAAACCTCCGGCTGCGCGCCCGACGCGCCCATCACCAGACTCGCATGGTCCTCTTTGCCGGAGCGCTGCGGCACCAGATAACGCTGCAGCGGCGCGGGATCGGCAACTGTCGCGGACAATCCGATGCGCCGATGTCCCGGTGCGAGATGTGCGAGGCGCGCCAGCCCGAGGGCAAGCAGGTCGCCGCGCTTCGTATTGTGAAAGGCATGCAACTCGTCGAGCACGACCGCGCGGACGCTTGCAAACAGCTGCCGCGGGTCGCGATTGGCGAGAAGCAACGCAAATTGCTCCGGCGTCGTCAGCAGGATATCGGGCGGGACATGGCGCTGTCGCAGGCGGCGCGAAGGCGGCGTATCGCCTGTCCGCGTCTCGATGCGGATGGGCAATCCCATCTCGGCAACCGGCGTTTCCAGGTTGCGCAAAACGTCGACCGCCAACGCCTTGAGCGGCGAAATGTAAAGCGTGTGCAGAGATGCCTTGCGGCGCGACGGAAGCGCCGAAAGCTCGATCAGGCTCGGCAGGAATCCGGCAAGCGTCTTTCCTCCGCCGGTCGGCGCGACGAGCAAGACCGAGTCACCGCACGCCGCATGCTCGATCAGCGCAAGCTGATGCGCCCTGGGCTCCCAGCCCCGCAAGGCAAACCACCTGGCAAACGGAGCCGGAAGCTGAGGCAATTGCGTTTCCGCGGGAGCGAGCATGAAGCGGGACTATCGCTGCCTAACTCCGTGTGCGGCAAGACGGCGGTGAAATTTGGCGCGCCTCGCATATCCCACTATTGTCATGGCCCGGCTTGACCGGGCCACCCAGCGCGCGCGTCCGCGCGCTGAACTGTGAAATCCGCGCGGTTTCATCTGGGTAGCCTGCTTGCGCGGGCCATGACACGGTTTTTTGGCAGGGCTCTTATGTTTCTTTTCGTCAAGGACGTGCTCAATACCGCCGAGATCGGGCAGATTCGCGAGATCGCGAAGGGCCTCAAATTCGTCGACGGCCGCCAATCCAATCCGCACAATCTCGCAAAAAAGAATCTGCAGGCCGATCCGGCCCATCCCGAAGCGGCGCGGGCCGGTCAGCTCGCCGGCGCCGCCATTATGCGCAATGACGAGATCAGGAATTTCGCCTTTCCCAAGCGGGCGGCCACACCCCTGCTGTCGCGCTATGAGCCCGGGATGAATTACGGTCCGCACGCGGATGCGCCGTTTCTGCCGCTTCCGACCGGCCCCCTGCGTTCCGACGTATCGGCCACACTCTTCATCGGCGAACCCGCGAGCTATGAGGGCGGGGAATTGGTGATCCATCTCGGCAATGAACGCCATTCCTTCAAGGGCGAGCCGGGCTCGATGATTCTCTATCCTTCCACGACGCTCCACGAAGTGGCGCCGGTTACTTCCGGCCAGCGGCTCTCGATGTTCACCTTCATGGAGAGCGTGATCCCCAATCAGATGCATCGCGAGCTGCTCTACACGTTGAACGAGGTGAGCGCGCTCGAAGGCTACAATGTCAGCTGGGAGAACCGCACCCGCCTCCAATTCGTGATCGCCAACCTGCATCGGATGTGGGCGGGGTAACAAAACTTTTAAGCGCAGAGGACGCAGAGGATGCGCAGTGGACGCGGAAGAAAATCGCGCGCAAAGCGCGTAACAATTCCCTCTGCGCCCTCCGCGCATCCTCTGCGTCCTCTGCGCTGAATCTTTCTATCGGGAGTGACGATTGATGAACATGTTTCGGGACGGCCTGTTCGCTAGCAAGCGCATTCTGGTCACCGGCGGCGGAACGGGGCTCGGCGAAGTCATGGCCGAGGCTTACGCGAAGCTCGGCGCGGCGGTCTACATCTGCGGGCGGCGCGCCGGCGTCGTTGAGGAGACCGCGAATCGGATTTCCGGAGATACAGGCTCGCAGGTGAAGGGGCTCGCTTGCGACATCCGTGTCCCCGAAGCGGTGGACGAGATGATGTCGCAAATCTGGTCGGATGGCGGCGCGCTGACTGGACTCGTCAACAACGCGGCGGGAAATTTCATCAGTCCGACGAAAGACCTCAGTCCGCGCGGCTTCAATGCCATCTCCGATATCGTCTTCCGTGGAACGTTCTATGTGACGCTCGCCTGCGGCAAGCGCTGGATCGAAGGCGGCACGCCCGCGAGCGTCATCTCGATCCTGACCACCTGGATCTGGAACGGTGGGCCCTACACGGTGCCGTCCGCCATGTCGAAAGCCGGGCTCAACATCATGACCAAGTCGCTGGCAGTGGAATGGGCCCCGCATGGAATCAGACTCAATGCGATTGCGCCCGGCCCGTTTCCGACCAAGGGCGCGTGGGAGCGGCTCAATCCAGATGTAGCTGCACGCGGTGACAACGGCGGCGTCAATCCGATGGGCCGTGTCGGGCAGATGCCGGAGCTTGCCAATCTCGCGATTTTCCTGATGGCGGATGGTTGCGACTATCTCACCGGCCAGACCGTCGCCATCGACGGCGGCCTGCATCTCGCAACCGGCGGCAATTTCGCGTCGCTCGCAAAGCTTGGCGACTCCGAATGGGAGCACATCCGCACCGCGATCCGCTCCGCCAATGAAAAAGACAAGGCGCAGCGCGGCTAAATTCTGCGACGGTGAGCCTTTTATTCTACCTCTCCCGTGTGGGGAGGTTGAGTAATCAGATAGCCTTCTGCTGCGATCACTCTGGCTCCGCGAGAAATGCGAGTACGGCGTCCTTCGTCCGCTTGTCTCCTACTGCGCTCATGTGGTCGCGGCCGGGGATCGTGACGGCGCGGCCGTCGTGCAGCGCAGCGGCGAGCCGGCCTGGAGGTCCGCTGATCATGTCGTTCTCTCCGCACACGATGAGAGAGGGGCGCGTCGAAAGTGCCAGCTCCCCTGCGGGATAAGCTTTCCGCTCACCGCGCATGCACGCCGCCAGCGCGTTGCGGTCCTTGCCCGGCTGGTCGGCAAACGCCCGGAAGCTTTTTTGCACGGAATCGGTTATGCGGGATGCATCGGGCTCGAGAAGCGCGTCAGCTATTGCGAATCGGGAGCGAGAGACACCGTGAAGATAAGTCTCGCCGACTCCCCCAACAACCAATCGGCGAAGAACCTCCGGCCGCTCCATCAGAACGATGAGGCCGAGGTGTCCACCCATCGAATAGCCCATGATATCCGCCCGGCCCGTGCCGGCGGCGCCCAGGACGGTCAGAACATCGCCCGCCATCAGCATGTAATCGTAGAGCGCCGGATCCGTCGGCTTGTCGCTTTCCCCGTGACCGCGGCAATCCATCGCGATCACCCTCCGGCCGGCTCCGGTCAGCGCCTCGTACCAGCCCGTCGCTCTCCAATTCTGGGCCCGGCTCGACGCGAAACCATGCACCAGCAGGACAGGTTCGCCCTGCCCCACCGATTCATAAGCAATACTGAGCCCTTCCGGGCTCTTGGCGTAGGAGGTCACTTCAGAGAGGCCCTCTGGGGGAGAGGTATATTTGCACGTTACCCGATTGAACGTCGCCGCAGCAGCTTGACCAGAATCGCTCTGCATTCTCCCTTGCCGCAGACCGTCCTTGTCATCCAAAATAATAGTGATCAAATATGCAACTTCTGCGTTACTGGCGGAGACGCATCTGGGTGACGAGGGATTCCATGGCCGGAATCGATAGCGGTTGCCTGCGCGCCGGGCCAGTCCGGTATCGCCCGCAGTTCAATTGCGGCTCGACACTCCGGGCCTCAAGGCGAGCCGTTCCATGAGCATTGCAGGCGAAGCCACAGCAACCGCCTCTACCCGTAGAAGCAATTTTATCTCGCGTATCGCTGAGTCTTTCTCCCGCGGAGACGACTACTTCCGCAATATCCTGGATAGCCTTCCGGCCGCGCTCTACATCACCGATCCGGACGGCCGGATAACCTACTACAACGATGCTGCCGCAGAACTCTGGGGGCACCGGCCCGCACTGGGGACCAGCTCATGGTGCGGCTCGTGGAAGTTGTTCTGGTCGGATGGCCGGCCGATGCGCCATGACGAATGCCCGATGGCCGTTGCGATCCGGGAAAGGCGCCCGGTTCGCGGCGAGGAAGCGATCGCGGAACGCCCTGACGGCAGCCGCGTCACCTTCGTTCCTTATCCGACTCCCCTCTACGATACGTCTGGGCAGTTCTTGGGCGCGGTGAACATGCTGATCGATGTTGGGGACCGTAGACGCGCGGACGAATACGCCGAACGTCTCGGCGCCATCGTCGAGTCCTCCGATGACGCCATTATCAGCAAGGACCTCAATGGAGTCATCAAGAGCTGGAACTCCGGCGCGCAACGACTCTTCGGCTACACGGCCGAGGAGGCAATAGGCAGACCGGTTACGATTCTGATTCCTGAAGACCGTATCGACGAGGAGCCCGAAATCATCGAGCGTATTCGGCGCGGCGAACGCGTCGACCATTACGAAACGGTCCGCATGCGCAAGGATGGCGGCCTGATCGACATATCGCTCACTGTATCTCCGGTCCGGAGCAGCGATGGACGGATTGTGGGTGCATCGAAGATTGCACGCGATATTAGCGAACGCAGGCGTGCGCAGCAGCAGCAGAACCTGCTTCTGAATGAGATGAAGCATCGTATCAAGAACACGCTGGCGATGGTGCAGGCGCTTTCCATGCAGACTCTGCGCGGCGCGTCGGCGGCAGAGCTTTCGGCGTTCAACGCCCGCCTGAGCGCGCTCGGCAGCGCGCATGACCTGCTGACGCTGAAAAGCTGGAACCGGCTGTCGCTCGGTGACGTGGTAGCAGCTGCGCTGAAACCGTTCGAAGAACAGAAACAGGAACGCGTCGTCGCCTCGGGTTTCGGCGATGCGTGGCTCGACAGCACCAAGTCGCTCCTGCTGGCGATGGTGCTGCACGAACTCGCGACAAACGCGGTCAAATACGGCGCTTTGTCGAATGAAGGCGGCCGGGTTCAGCTGGACTGGGAATTGGACGACGGCTCCGGTTGCGTCAGGCTTTGTTGGCGCGAAAGCGGGGGGCCCCCGGTCACGCCCCCGGAGCGGAAGGGATTTGGTTCGAAGCTGATCGAAAAATCGCTAATCGGTGCGAAGATTGACTATCGTCCCGAAGGCCTGATCTGCACTTGGGACATTGCGCTGTAGCGGCTATCCGCGAATCCGTTCACGAATGCATCTTATCTGCCCCTTGCGGGTCACGGTATGCGCACATCCCGTCCGAGGTGTTCTTCGCCGTGGTGGAGCGATAGTCGCTTCGTCCAAACACCATAGGATGCTCTCCCGGACCGCGCCCAATCCAAACCTTTGTGTTGTCCAATGCGATGAATTGGACCCGCCAAGATGATCGTATCGATAAATCATCGTGATCAGTTGAGACAAGGGAACGCACGCCCTGACACCGCGTTCAACTTCGAAACGTGTTGGGAGCTCATCAATGACAACAGCAAGTGGACACACCACTGCCATCCTGGCCTCCAAGGTCAAAGGAACCTCAGTGTACAATCCGAAGGGCGATAAAATCGGCCATGTCGAAGACGTGGTTCTGGACAAGCAAACCAATCGAATCATGTTCGCGGCGCTGGGATTCGGCGGTCTGCTTGGCATGGGCGAAAAGTACTATCCCGTGCCATGGTCGATGCTGGATTATAGCAAAGACCGCGACGGCTACGTCGTTCCGCTATCAAAAGACATGCTCGACAAAGCGCCAAGCTGCAGCCTGGACGACCTGACAAAGCACGACGGCCGGTTTGGCGAGATGCGTCAGCGATCGTATGCTTATTATAAGATACCACTCGACTCGTAACATCGCGTCAATCAACGCGAAAAGCGGAAAAGGCGCCCGCCAACGTGGGCGCCTTTGCTGCGTCTCGCAGCTACGCAGGAAACTTGGATCAACGTGCAGTGTTCCTGCGTATTGAGGAAACACCTTCGCGGGAGGAATTCATGAAATGCAGGATTGACGGCGTCGCCTTGGCGCTCGCCGTTTCAACAGGTGCGGTGTTGGCGACTCCGGGCGCCGACGACTTCAGGCACAAGGCGATGTCGAGCGACGCCTTCGAGATCGCTTCGTCAAAGATCGCGCTCGGTCAGAGCGAGAATGCCAAGGTCAAGGCCTTCGCGAAATTGATGATTCGCGATCATTCGTTGACGACAAAACACCTCTTGATTGGCTCTGGTATGTCGCAGGCGGATATTGACGCGAAAATCGCGCCGGGTCCCGACGGCAGGCACAAGACCAACGACCTTGTCGACCAGTCGCACGCAGATTCACTCGACAAGCTCGGAAGCGAAAAGGGTAAGGAGTTCGACTCCGACTACATGAGCGGCCAGGTGAGCGGCCACAAGGACGCGGTCTCCCTCTTCGAGGACTATGCGAGAAGCGGCGGTGAGCGGAGTCTCAGGCTTTGGGCACGCAATACCCTGAAGAAGATCAAGATGCATCTTGCGAAGGCGGAGGCACTCGACAAGGGGATGTAGTCGGCGACGGGCGCTCTCCGCAATCTACGTGTGTTGTCCCATCTCGACGCCGTCGTCGGCCGGTCGGATGCACGCCTTCACAACATCATTGTGAATTACGGTGTGTCGGAGGCAGAGTTACGGCGCCTGTTCGGATCAGTAGTCTAGGGGCGCTTTGTGCGGATTCGAACGACGTCTGGTTTTGACGGGAACGAGTCGCCCCTATGATCCTTTTCCAGCCTGCTGCCGCGGCGGTGCGGCGGACAAGGAACGCTTGACGCCGGATAGGCGTTTTATCCGGCACAACATCGGGGGACACCATGCGTTCCATTCTGCTCTGGCTGATCGGCATTCCCATTCCGATCATCATCATCCTCTGGCTCATCACCGGCCACGCGTGAGGGGGCGGGGGAAACAGCCATGACCGATACCGTCGTGATCGCAGATCAGGGAACCCCCGACAGCGGCTACCGCTTCTCATGGGGATTGGCGTTTGCAGGGGGTATCGCCGCCACGGCCGTCACCTTCTTCCTTCTGATGCTGGGCTCTGGGTTTGGACTCCTGCTGATCCATCCCATGACCCAGGGCGCCGCAGCCGTTCCGTCTTTTCTCACCGGCGGAGCGATCTATTTTTTCGTCGCGCAGGCTTTCGGTTTCGCGATCGGCGGACATCTGGCAGGCCGGCTGCTCGGTCCGGAACTCGAATCGCGGACGCAGGAAGATTTCCGTGCTGGCGCACATGGTCTTATTGCTTGGGCAGTCGCGGTTCTTGCGACGCTGGCGGTGGTTGGGTTCGCCGGCTTGGCTGCCGGTGTGGGAGGCGCGGCAACGGCCTCGCTCTACGGAGCGCACGGCGCAAAATCCGACACCTCCGGTCCCGCGGCCTATCTTGTCGACAAGCTGTTCCGGCCTGCCGATGGCTCGGGCTCGACGTCAGGCGGTGATGCGGACAACAAGGCGCGCGCGGAAGCGGGACGGCTTCTGGAGACCGGGTTCACGCGCGGCGAAGAACTCGCACCCGACGACCGCGCCCGCCTTGTCGCTCTCACCTCCGCTCGTGCCGCAATGCCGCGCGACGCCGCGGCACAGAGAGTTGACGCGTTGCAGAAGGATGTTCAGGAAAAGACCCGTA
Organism: Rhizomicrobium sp.; assembly: GCA_035567755.1. Classification (GTDB taxonomy): domain Bacteria; phylum Pseudomonadota; class Alphaproteobacteria; order Micropepsales; family Micropepsaceae; genus Rhizomicrobium. Next base: position 14,638 of record DATMPH010000005.1, on the reverse strand, counting down.
GGGCCGCCGATATCGTGCGCAAAGCTGCGAGCTACGCGAGCCTGTGGATCGCCTTCTCGCTCTTGTTCGGCGCCATCGTCTGCGTTGTATCCGCCATTTTTGCGCGCATCGAGGACGACGGGGAAGCGCGTCGCTAAGCCCCGCCACGGGCTTTTGTCGGCCTGGCGCTGTAGTCGCCTGGTTTGCCGCGGGCGAAGGCGGCCGCGAGAGGGAGCACAGCGAGGTGCCCAGTCGAACGCGGGCATTTCGTTGAGCGTCGGGAATTAAGGAGGTTTGGAATCCAGGAAAGCCGATGACGATCTTTCCTCCCCGAACCTCGGGGAGGAAAGATCGTTTTGGCCGCGTGGCCGTTGCAGCCGAAACAGATGTCTACTGCCGCTTGCGCAAATCCCGCACGGCATCTTTTGCGCCGCCGACGGCGTTTTCGACCTTGCCCTTGATCTTGTCGGCACGGCCTTCCTGTTTCAACTTTTCGTCACCGGTGACTTTGCCAATGCCTGTCTTGATGGCGCCCTTGGCCTGGTCGCCGGCACCTTTGATGCGATCCTTGTCCATGATGGTTCCTTTTGTCGATCGTGCGGGAAATAAACTCTTGCGCGCGTTCGATGTTCCGTATTGCAGGATCGCCACGTCCGCGCCGGCATTCACATTTAGCGCGGGTGCCCGAGCTTCGTTTGACGTCACCGATGACGGAGAGGGCGTGACCAGAACTTCCCTGCAGAATACCTGCTCGCCATGTCAAATGGGAACCTCCGCCTGAGCGAACGGTTGAACTCAGGATTCCAATAGGACGCAGCGCTTGACACGACACGCTTCCCGGCATGCCGTTTTGTCAGAGACACCGGCATATGATGACAAAGGCCGTCTGCGGGTCGTCATCGAAACGCCCAAGGGCAGCCAGGTCAAATACGCCTACAATCCCGTCTGCGATTGCTTCGAACTCAAAACGGTCATGCCCGAAGGGATGACGTTCCCATACGATTTCGGATTCGTGCCCTCCACCCTGGGCGAGGATGGCGATCCGTTGGATGTGCTCGTGCTGATGGACTTTCCGGTGGTGCCAGGCTGCATCCTGACAGTGCGGCCCATCGGGGTGATCAAGGCCGAGCAGAAAGACAAGGGAAAAAAGTGGGCCCGTAACGACCGCCTCATCTCCGTCGCGACCCATGCGCGCATACATGACGAGGCGCATTCGCTTAAGGGGTTAGGCCCGCATTTGCTGAAGGAGATATCGGCCTTCTTTGTCAACTACAACCATCTGCATGACAAGAAATTCAAACTGCTCGGAGAGAGCGGAGCACAAACCGCGTCGGAACTCGTAAAGGCCGGGCAGAAGCGATTCGAAAAGCGGCACAGCAAAAACTAGCGCGCCCACACCGCCAAAGGACGCTGCATTGCCGCATGAGAACATTGCAAAAGACGAAAGCTGAACCACCGCGCAATTTACACAAGGCGGGGGAAATGCCATCTGCGCGCGGCTGCGCTTCGCGAGCGCGTCATCCCACATCAGGTTCCGGGCGTCGCTTGCCGGCCCAGGTCTGGCGGGCGAAACTGCGGTTCTCGCTTTCCGTGATTCTCCATTCAGGAATCGATCGATGCCAATTTCGCGGGCGTTCCTTTGCATGTTTTTCGGTTCGTTGGCGGCGGCAGGTCCGGCCGCCGCATCGAATTCCGGCACTGCGGATTTCACGATGGAGCAGGTGCTCCACTATCCCTTTGCCGACGAACTTGCAGCCGCGGAGCACGCCGACCGGATCGCGTGGGTGCGCAATGTCGATGGTTTGCGCAATGTATGGACTGCCGACGGGCCGGCGTTTCGGCCGCATCAGTTGACGCACTACACCGCGGACGACGGGCAGGAGATCACCCAGCTTACTTTCTCACCCGACGGCGCGCACCTCGTCTATGTGCGCGGCGGTGACCACGACGCGAACTGGCCTGCGGAAGGCAATCTCGCGCCCGATCCGGACGCCTCGCCGCAGCAGCAAATGGTGACGATCTGGGCCGCATCACTCGAGGGAGGCGCTCCAGTAAAGATCGCGGCTGGCGACACGCCTGCGATCTCCGCGCGCGGCACGCTTGCCTACACGATCACCGACCAGGTGTGGACTGCCCCGCTCGATGGGAAGGGCAAACCTGTACGTCTATTCTTCGACCGCGGAAAAGACAGCGACCTGCACTGGTCGCCGGACGGAAGCCGGCTCGCCTTCGTTTCCAATCGCGGCGATCACGCCTTCATCGGCGAGTTTGTCTCGAACGACAAACCGCTGATTTACCTGGCGCCGTCAACGAGCAATGACCTCTCGCCGCGATGGTCGCCCGATGGTACGAAGATCGCGTTCGCGCGACGGCAGGGGGATGGCGGGCCGCCGCCGCCAATCCTGCAACAAACGCCGCAACCCTGGTCAATCTGGGTTGCCAACGCCGCGGACGGCGCGGGCCACGCAGTATGGTCGAGCCCGGACACCCTCGCCGGCTCCTGGCCCGATGTCGAAGGAGAGGCGAATCTGCAGTGGGCGGCGGGAGACCGCCTCGTGTTTCTCGCCTATCTCGACGATTGGCCGCATCTCTATTCCGTTCCGGCCGCCGGCGGAGCACCGCTGCTGCTCACGCAAGGCGCTTTCATGGTCGAACATGTCGCGCTGAGCCGCGACCGCAAGTTCATGATCTACGATGCGAACACCGGCAAGACGGCGGACGACGACGACCGCCGCCATCTCTTCCGCGTGCCGGTCGATCGCGCGGTGCCCGTAGCACTCACTTCGGGAGAAACAATCGAATGGCGGCCGGTCGTGTCATCGGGCGATCGCGTGGCGTTTGTGGCGACGGGCCCGCAGCACCCGCCCGAAATCGGCATGGTCGGCACCGACGGCGCGCATCGCGCCACACTCGATGTGGGCGCCCCGCCCGCGGATTTTCCGGTTGCCCAGCTCATCGTTCCCCAATCCGTGGCGTTCCATGCGGCCGACGGCACGCTCGTGCACGGACAGTTGTTTCAACGTCGGGATGGGGGCGGCGCCAAACCCGGAATCATTTTCGTGCATGGCGGCCCACCGCGTCAGATGCTGCTCGGCTGGCATTACATGGACTATTACAGCAATGCCTATGCGGTGAATCAGTATCTCGCGGCTCACGGTTTCGTCGTGCTTTCGGTCAACTACCGGCTCGGCATCGGTTATGGACGAAAGTTCCATCAGCCTGACCGCGCGGGGCCGACCGGTGCATCCGAGTATCAGGACGTGCTCGCGGGCGCGCAGTTCCTGCAACACGCGCATGGCGTCGACGCGCAGCGAATCGGCATGTGGGGCGGTTCCTATGGCGGCTATCTCACCGCGCTCGCGCTGGCGCGCAACTCCGACATCTTCAAGGCGGGTGTCGATCTCCACGGCGTGCATGACTGGTCACGGCTTCTCGACGAATCGGGCGGCAAACCGGTGACCCGTTTCGAGAAAGGCGATCGCGACGCGGCACTGAAAGTCGCCTGGACCTCCTCGCCCGACGCAAGCGTCGATCGCTGGAAATCGCCGGTACTTCTGATCCAGGGCGACGACGACCGCAATGTCCAGTTTCAGCAGACGATCGATCTCGCACGGCGCCTGGAGGCGCGTCACCTGCCCTTTGAGGAACTTGTCATTCCCGACGAGATTCACGGCTTCCTTCGGCACGAGTCCTGGCTGAGGGCCGACACCGCGACGGCAGAATTCCTGGCACGAAAACTCGGCGCGCAGGACTACACGCGAAGCGGCGGGCTGGAGCGGTAACGCCCACAGGACGAACAACCCTTCCAAGGCAATGTCGGCGCCGTTCGGCGTGCGGCGATCACGGGTTTTGGGCTTTCGCGGCCGTTCCGCTATTGTGTACGTCATCCGTCCGGAGAAACCGTTTCATGAATGTCGAAGCGTTGAAGAAGGATGCGGCCGCTGCGGTCGATTCGATGCGTGCCGAACTTCTCGAACTCAGTCACGCGATCCACCAGGAGCCGGAGCTCGCGCTCGAGGAATTCAAGGCCGCGGCTCGGCTTTCGGATGCGGTCGCGGCGCATGCTCTGCCGATGCAGCGCGAAGCGTTCGGACTGAAGACAGCCTATGTCGCAGATTTCGGCAGGGACAGCGGCCCCGTGATCGCGGTTCTCTCCGAATATGATGCGCTGCCGGGCGTCGGCCATGCCTGCGGACACAACATCATCGCCACTGCCGGATTGGGCGCGGCGATGGCGCTCGCGAAACTCGGCGCGAACCTTCCAGGCCGAGTGCGCTATCTCGGGACGCCCGCGGAAGAGCGTTTTGGCGGCAAGGAAATTCTTGCGCGCGCCGGCGCCTTCGAAGGCGTGGACGCGGCAATGATGATCCATCCCGCCAATGTCGATCTCGTCACCATGCCGTGCATTGCCATCTCGGAAGTGGAAGTCACCTATTTCGGCCGCGCCGCGCACGCCTCTGCCATGCCCTATCGCGGGCTGAACGCGCTCGACGCGGTGGTCACCGCCTATCAGTCCATCGCGCAACTGCGCCAGCACATCCGCCAGACCGAGCGCATTCACGGGATCATCACCGATGGGGGGCTTGCCGCGAACATCGTGCCCGAACGCGCCGCCTGCCGCTTCTATGTGCGCGCCGCAGACGTACACGAGCTGGCCGCGCTGAAGAAACGCGTGCAAGCCTGTTTCGAGGCGGCTGCGCTTGCGACGGGCTGCACGGTCAGAACGAGCTGGGGCCCTGCGGACTATCTCGACCTGAAGACGAACTGGCCGATGGCCGAGGCCATCGCAAAGAACATCGAGAGCCTGGGCCGCGAACTCGTTCCCGTCGGTTCGATTCCACCCGGTTTTGCGGGCTCGACCGACATGGGCAATGTCAGCCATCGCGTCCCCTCCGTTCACCCGATGCTCGCGGTCGCCCCTGCGAACGTGATCATTCACAATGCGGAATTTGCGCGCTGGGCGGCCTCCGAAAAGGGCGATGCCGCCGTGATCGACGGCGCGAAATCGCTCGCCTGGACCGCGCTCGATCTGATGGGCGATCCCGCGCTGCTCGAGCGTACGCGCGCCGACTTCGCGGCGACCGCCGAACTATCCCGCAGCGCTCTCGCGTGCCTCGACGAGAAGGTGGCAGACATTCATCCCGTGGTTCACGCCCATCCCGGCTGCGGCTGCGCCTGACGGATGAAGACCTGGCTGGCTGTCGCGGCGATCAACGGATTTCTGGCAGTGGCGGCCGGAGCGTTCGGCGCCCATGCACTGCAAGGCCGCGTCGATGCGCATGCTCTTGTCGTGTTCGAAACCGGCGCCCGCTATCAGATGTATCATGCGCTTGCCATCGGACTTGCGGTGCTTTCTCTTCGCGAGACCCCGGGCGCACAGCTCGCCTGCGCTCTGTTCCTGCTCGGCATTGTCCTGTTCTCCGGCTCGCTGTATGCGCTTGCGCTGACCGGCATGCGGGCATTGGGTCTTGTGACGCCCTTCGGCGGCGTGGCTTTTCTCGCCGGCTGGGGGACGCTGGCTTATTCGGCTTTGAAGACCGTTTCATAGGAATCGTGGACATGATCGATTTTCCCGCGCCCACAATGATCCGCACCAATGGAATCGACATGGCCGTGCACGAAGCAGGGCCGAGAGACGGTTTTCCGGTCGTGTTGTGTCACGGCTTTCCGGAGCTTGCCTTTTCCTGGCGCCATCAATTGCCGGCGCTCGCTGAAGCCGGCTACCGTGTCATCGCGCCGGACCAGCGCGGGTATGGGAAGACCTCGCGCCCGGCGGATGTGCGGGACTACGACATGGCGCATCTGACCGGCGATCTCGTCGGCCTTCTTGATGCGCTCGGAATTGAAAAGGCGGTGTTCTGTGGCCACGACTGGGGCGGCAGCGTGGTGTGGGCAATGCCGCTCTATCACCCAGACCGTGTCGCGGGCGTGATCGGCGTCAACACGCCTTTCTTCCCGCGGTCGCCCGTCGATCCGATCGCAGTGATGCGAGCCCGTTTCGGCGACGACATGTACATCGTGTTCTTCCAGAAGCCCGGCGAGGCCGACGCAATTCTGGCCGCCGATGTCGGAAAGACATTTCGCTTTTTCATGCGCCGCAATGTCGTGACGGCGGACGAGTACGCAAAACGCCCGCAGGCAGAGCGCAACCTCAAGCTCGTGCATGCTCTTCAGTCCGACGAGTCGAAATGGCGGGGCGAGATGCTTCTCGACGCGGCCGAACTGAAGGTGTTCGTCGACATTTTCTCCCGCACCGGCTTCACCGGCGGCATCAACTGGTACCGCAACATCAGCCGAAACTGGGAGCTGTCGGAAGGCAAGGAGCCGCTCGTACGCACGCCCGCACTGATGATCATGGCGGAGGACGACGTCATACTGGCGCCGTCCATGACGGAAGGAATGGAGCGCTTCGTCCCCGATCTCGAGAAAATCCTCGTTCGCCGGTGCGGACACTGGACCCAGCAGGAAAAGCCCGACGAAACAAATGAGGCGATGACCGGCTGGCTGAAACGGCGCTTCCCCTGCTGACGCAAGCCGCGCTTTTTGCCATTCTGCGCGAATCATGGGCGACACCGCCTCCGACAATTTCTCCTACGCCGAACCGGACGATCCGCGCCTGAAGCGCTTCGTGATCCGGCTTATCGAGCGCATGTCGGGCCAGCCCTATCTCAAATGGCTCTATGACGATCATCTGACCAATCCGCTTCCCGGCGAAAGCTTCTGGGATGCGGCCGTGCGCCGGCTCGAGCTGAAGATCGTCTGCAACGAGGACGCGCTCCAGACGTGGCCGAAAGAAGGGCCGCTCATCGTCGTCTCCAATCACCCCTTCGGCGTGCTGGACGGCGTCGTCATCTGCCATCTCGTCTCGCGGGTGCGTGAGGACTTCCGTGTGCTGACGAATTCGGTGCTGGCGCGCGCCGAGCAGGTCCGCAAATTTCTCCTGCCCATCGATTTCACCGAATCGCCGGAAGCCGTGCGGACGAATGTCCAGTCGCGCGCCGCCGCGAAGAGACATCTTCTGGAAGGCGGCTGCCTGATCGTCTTTCCGGCAGGTGGAGTCTCCACGACTCCGACCCTGTGGCACAAGCGCGCCGTCGATACGGAATGGAAGACGTTCACCGCGCGGCTCATCCACCAGGCGAAGGCGCCCGTCGCACCGGTGTTCTTCGCCGGACAGAACAGCCGCATGTTCCAGCTCGCAAGCCATATCAGTACAACGCTGCGCCTCTCGCTCCTGTTCAAGGAGGTGCACGACAAGATCGGCAGCGAACTGCACATCCGCGTCGGCGCGCCGGTGCCGTTCGAGAAACTCCCCGCCACTGCCGACCGGCAGGAATTCATGCGCCATCTGCGCGAGATGACCTACCGGCTCGGCGAGGGCGTGAACCCGCCGCCAAAACCGCGCGTAAAGCGCCCGCGCCGCGCGCCGACCCATTCCCGCAAGCCGCACGCGAAATGACCGCGGGTCCTCACACGTCCAGGCGCTCCGCTTCCTGCGACAGCTTCGCGATCAGCCGGTCCAGCGCCGCGCGTTCGCGGGGGGCGAGCGCGGCGAGGAATTGTTCCTCGAGCGCGAGCGCGAGCGGCACGATCTCGTTGTAGATGGTCCGGCCCCGCGGGCTCAGCGACAGCCGCGTGATGCGGCCGTCCGACGTATCTGTCTGCTTCTGCACGCGCTTGCCCCGCATGAGGCGCGCGACGGCGCGGCTGACCTGCACCTTGTCCATCTCGGTGCGCAACGCGACCTCGCGCGCCGACAGGCCCGACGCCTGGCCGAGCGCCGCCATCACCCGCCATTCGGGCGGGCTGAGATCGAAGCGCTCCGAATAGTGCCGCGCGATGGCGTTGCTGACGCGGTTGGTCAGCACCGAAAGCCGGTAGGGCAGGAAGCGGTCGAGATCGAGCGTGGGGCGGGCGCCCTTCCACGCGGAACGCGGTTCATTCCGCATCGGGCTGGTTCTTCGGCAGAGCGGCTTCGAAAGCGGGAAGCGCAAGCGCGTGCTCTTCGATGCGCAGGAGCGTCGGATATGGGACAAGATCGACATGCACGCGCCGCGCATTGGCGAGCTGCGGCATCAAACAGATGTCGGCGAGCGTGGGCGCATCACCATGGCAGAATGTTCCCGTCTGCGACGACTGCGCCATCATCGTTTCGAGTGCGGTGAAGCCCAGTTCCATCCAGTGGTGCTGCCACTGCATGCGCGCCTCTTCGTCCGCGCCCAACCTGTCACGCAGATAGAGGTTCACCCGCAGATTGTTGAGCGGATGGATGTCGCAGGCGACCATGCAGGCCAGCTGTCGCACGCGCGCGCGGCCGGCCACGTCGCGCGGCAGGAGCGGCGGCGCGGGGCAAATCTCGTCGAGATATTCGATAATCGCGAGCGACTGGCCGATCGTGTGGCCGTCATGCACGAGCGTGGGAATGAGCTGCTGCGGATTGACGGCGCTGTAATCGGCGCCGCGCTGCTCGCCTCCGCCTTTCAGCAGATGCACAAATCTCAACTCCGGTTTGATGCCTTTGAGGTTGAACGCGATGCGCACGCGGAACGCCGCGGAAGAGCGGAAATATCCGTAGAGCACGAAATCAGGGTCGGGCATGGACGACCTCATGGTCGATGGCTCCGAAGATCGAATGGCCGCGCGGGTCCAGCATCTCGATGCGCACGCGGTCGCCGAAATGGAGGAACGGCGTTTTGGGGCTCCCCGAATCCAGCTGCTCGCGCGTGCGCTTCTCCGCGATGCAGCAGGAGCCGCGCGAGGCGTCGCGATTGGAGACGGTGCCCGAGCCGATGATCGAGCCGGCACCCAGCACGCGGGTCTTCGCCGCATGCGCGATCAGCTGGGCGAAGGAGAAGGTCATATCGTCGCCCGCGTTTGGCGCGCCGAACAGCGTTCCGTTCAGATGCACCGACAGCGGCAGATGCACCTTGCCCTCGGACCACGCTTCGCCGAGCTCGTCCGGCGTGACCGCGACGGGCGAGAAGGCACTCGCGGGTTTCGACTGGAAGAACCCGAAGCCTTTCGCCAGCTCCGCCGGGACCAGGTTCCTGAGGCTCACATCATTGACCAGCATGAGCAGCTTGATGTGAGGAAGAGCCGCCTCCGGCGCCGTTCCTATCGGCACGTCGTCGGTGATCGCGGCGACTTCCGCTTCGAAATCGATACCGAAGGATTCGTCCGCCGCAACGATCGGCTCGCGCGCGCCGATGAAACCGTCGGAGCCGCCCTGATACATCAGCGGATCGGTCCAGAACGAAGCCGGCATCTCCGCGCCGCGCGCCTTGCGCACCAGTTCCACATGCGTGACGTAGGCCGAGCCGTCGGCCCATTGATAGGCGCGCGGCAGCGGTGCCGCGCAATCTTCGGACGCAAATGGTTTGGCGCCATCGGCCGCGTCTTCGTTCAACAGATCATACACACGCATCAGCCGGGGTGCGGCGTGATGCCAGTCATCCATCGCCTCCTGCAGGGTCGAGGCGATATGGGGCACCGCGACCGAGCGCGCGAGATCGCGATCGACCACGACCAGCAGACCGTCGCGGCCATGGCGAAGCGACGCGAGCTTCATGTTCGCCGCGAACTTTCTGCAGCCGGCTTTTCCATCCAGCTGTCGGCGTATCCCCGATCCTCCGTGCTCTCCGCGCCTTCGGCCATCTCCAGCGGATCGCGGGAATCGATCATCACCGCCACTTCGTCCGTCGTCGTCCGGGCGGCTTTCGCCCCCGCCGCGAAGGCTTTGGGATGCGGCCCATGGGTGAATCCGTTGGGGTGGAACGTCACCATGCCCGGATGGATGTTGTCCCGGCTGAAGAATTCGCCCCGGTGGTAGAAGATCATTTCGTCGTAATCGTCGTTGGAGTGAAAAAACGGCACCTTGAGTGCGCCGGGATCGCTCTCGATCGGACGCGGCACGAAGGTGCAGACGACGAACCGGTCCGCGACGAAGGTCGCGTGCACCGAAGGGGGAATGTGATAACGGTGGCTCATGACCGGACGGATGTCGCGCCAGTTGAGGCGCACGGGCGCAAGATTGCCTTTCCAGCCGACCGCATCGAGCGGATTGAAGGGATAGGTGATCGTCGACATTTGGCCGCGGCGCTTGACGAGAACTTTCCATTCGCCGTCGCGCTGGGATCGGAACGCGTCGTCGAGCTTCGGCGTATCGAGAGCGGCCGGATCGAACTGCGCATGCGGACCGAGAATGCCACGTTCGGGCAGGTGGAACGCGCCATTTGTTGCTTCAATCAGCAGCAGGATCGTGCGGTTTGTGGGTTCAATCCGCCACATCGTCCCGCGCGGCACGAGCATGTAGTCGCCGTCGCGATAGGCGAGATGGCCGAAATCGCAGTAGAGATCGCCATCGCCTTCATGCACGAAGAGGAGAAGATCGCCGTCGGAATTGCGGGCGAGCTCCGCCATCGGTTTTTCTGCGCCCCAGATGCCGAATTCCAGATCTGCATTCTTTAGAAGGCGCGTGGCCTCGAGAGGCGACGGACTCCAGGTAACCGCCTTCAACGCATCGAAGGCCCGCGGGCGCAAAGGACCTTCAAATCCGCTCCAACCCGTTGGCGGATGACGATGATAGATGTGCGTGGCAGGGCCAAAGAACCCGTCGCGTCCGATTTCGCGTTCGTAGGTGCCCTGCGGCAGATCGGCGTGCGCCTGTTTCGAGGTTTGACCTTCGACCCGCGGGAACTCGATCCAGTTTTTGGCACTCATTGCTCACCTTTGTGTCAGGCGAATGGCGAATAGTGAGTAGTGAGTAGTGAGTAGTGAGTAGTGAGTAGTGAGTAGTGAGTAGTGAGTAGTGAGTAGTGAGTAGTGAGTAGTGAGTAGTGAGTAGTGAGTAGTGAGTAGTAAGGAACTACCACTCGCTATTCGCTATTCGCTATTCGCTACTCACCACTCCCTACTCATTCATCCCTGCAACACGCCGCGCCTTATCTGATCGGCTTCGATCGATTCGAACAGCGCCTTGAAATTTCCCTCGCCGAAGCCCTCATTGCCCTTGCGCTGGATGATCTCGAAGAAGATCGGGCCGATCGCATTCTGTGTGAAAATCTGCAGCAGCAGCCCCTGATCTTCGGTCGGTGCACCGTCCATCAGGATGCGCTCGCGCTTCAGCCGCTCCACGTCCTCACCATGGCCTTTGACGCGGTTGTCGACGCGCTCGTAATAGGTGTCGGGCGTGTCCTGGAATTGGACGGCGTGCCCGCGCAGCTTCGCCACCGAACTATAGATGTCCTCGGTCGAGAGGGCGATGTGCTGGATGCCCTCTCCTTTGTAGAGATGCAGATATTCCTCGATCTGGGATTTGTCGTCGGAGGATTCGTTGATCGGAATACGGATCGTGCCGCAAGGGCTGGTCATTGCGCGCGACTTCAGGCCTGTCAGCTTGCCCTCAATGTCGAAATAGCGGACCTCGCGGAAGTTGAAGAGTTTCTCGTAGAATCCGGCCCAGCGGTCGAGATTGCCGCGAAACACGTTGTGGGTGACGTGGTCGATCGCGGAGAGGCCTGCGCCCTCATGCGCGAATCCCTTCGCCGCATCGGTGGCCACAAAGTCCACGTCGTAGATCGAGCGATCGCCGTAGCGGTCGACGAGATAGATGACGCTGCCGCCGATGCCCTCGATCGCGGGAATGTTGAGCTCCATCGGACCGACCTGGTTGTGGAACGGCACGGCGCCCAGTTCGAGCGCGCGCGCATAGGCTCTGCCCGCATCCCTGACGCGGAACGCCATCGCGCAGGCGGACGGTCCGTGCGCCTTGGCAAATCGGCTGCCATGGCTGTCCGGTTCCGCGTTGACAATGAAGTTGATTCCGCCCTGGCGGTAGAGCGTCACCGCCTTGGAGCGGTGCCGCGCCACGGCGCGGAATCCCATGCGTTCGAACAGCGCGTGCAGCGCGCCGACATCGGGCGCGGTGTATTCCACGAATTCGAACCCGTCGGTGCCCATGGGATTGTCCCACAATACCGCCATCATGCTCTCCTTCCCGCCATGTCCCGGATTAGTTTCAAATGAAACCAGTTGCCGGTCAAGAAGATTCGGCGCAGCGCATCGCGGCTTCACGCACGTTTTGTTTTCCTCCCCCATCGTGGGGGAGGTGGATTGCGGAGCGAAGCGAAGCAAGACGGAGGGGGGCGTCGGCGAGCTGTGCGTGCCTACTGACGCCCCCTCCGCCTCGCTTCGCTCGGCACCTCCCCCACGTTGGGGGAGGAAAACGGAAACGTTCGCTTGCGCGCAACCATCATCAGCGCAAAAAAACCTTCGATGTGTCTGATGCTCGTTCTCCTGTTGGGTGGCTCGGGTGGAAGCATCATTTTTGAAACAAATGCGACGCCTTCCAGCGTCATCGCCTGCTATCGCCGGACGGCCGCCGCTTCGAGCTTTGGACAGGCCGGCGGACGCTGACGGCGTTCGTATTGCGTGGATGCACGCCTTGTGCATCCATTCATGCGGGCGCGCCCGCTTTTGCGGGCCGAAGGGATCGAGGGCAGGTTGGAACCCGAAGCCATCTATCGCGGCGTGCGCAACGCTGTCGTGAATGCCCTCGTCGGCGCCGGCGACGCGAACGACGACGCCCAACACGCGGGCCTTGGCCTCGCTGCGCGGGTTGCGCTCACACTTCTCGCCTTTGCCGTCGCTACGATCATCTGGGAAGGCGCGCGTTTTGGTGGAATCGTCGGCGCCGCGGCGTTCTATTTCCCTGCAATCCTGACGGTGACGTTGTTCGCCGGTTGGGAGTTCGGTCTTGCTTTGCTGGCCGCGATCGTCGCACTGGTCTGGGCTGTGGCGAAGCCGCCCGTTGCTCCGCTGACGGTCTTCGGGATTGCCGGACTTCTTCAGCTTCTGCTCGTCGCCTTTATTCGCCGGCTTCTGCGCGATTCCTGGCGGGCGGAGCGCGCGCTCAGGACTCTGGCCGACCGCAGCGAGATCACGCTCGGCGAAGCGCGCCACCGTCTCAAGAACCTGATGGCGATCATCGAGGCGCTGGCAAAATTTTCCGCGGGGCGTACGGGCGCCGAGCCCGGCGTCGACGCCTATCTGAAGCGTTTTCTCGGACGTTTGCGCGCGCTCGGAACCGCAAGCGACCTTGTGCTTAAACATCATCCCGATGTGATCGAGGCGACCGCCGTCGTCGGCGTCACGCTCGAGCCGTTCCTCTCCGACATGCCGCCGCGGCTGCGCTTCGACGGACCCGTCCTCGAATTGTCGGAGCAGATGGGCGGCGCGCTCGCGCTGGCCGTGCACGAACTCGCCACCAATGCGCTCAAATATGGCGCCCTGTCGGTGCCTTCCGGCAGCGTGACGTTCACCTGGACGACGACGCCCAGAGACGGCGGCACCCATGTCGTGTTTCTGTGGAAGGAAGATGGCGGGCCGCCGCCCTTGCCGCCCGCGAAGGACGGCTTCGGACACCGCATGATCCGCTCGGTCACCGCGCGCGAGGCGCAAGGCGAAGTCTCGATCGACTATCCGCCCGACGGCCTCGTCTGCCGCATCGCCTTCCTGCGCAAACCGCCAAGCCCCGGCGAATTCGCGGAATACAAGTAGCGCCGTCATCCGCGATTCCATAAATACATACACTGTCCCCCAATCACTTCCCCCTCCGCTGTCTCCCGCGTAACTGCCCCCTCCACCGCTTCGCGGCCCCCCTCCCCCGCGCTTCGCGCGAGGGAGGAACCTCAAGGCGTGGACTGTTGTCCGCGCATCCAGATGCTGAAGTCCGGCAGTGGTTCGGGATCTTTCATGTCAATGTTGCGAGGTGGTGCATCTCCCGCGGCGAGGGGGAGCCGCTTCGCCGCGAGCGCCGCCTTGCGTGCAGCTTCCTCGCGTTCCGCCCGGGCGAGTCTTTCAAACCGCGCGCGCAGCGCCCCGTTTGTGGGGTCCCTCTTCGGGGTGCGGATTGGTAATTCCCTGCGTTTGCCCCTCACTGAGGGGAGCCGGAACATCTTTGGGCGTTTGCATACCCGGCGGATATTCGTAGCCATGCTTGTCGCAGAACGCCTTGATCTTTCCGGGAAGTGATTCATAAGCACGCCGCTGGCGATCCATCTCCGCCTGCTCTTCGCGCCGCCGCAACTCCTTCTCGCTCGGCACCCGGCGCGAGATGGCGAGAAACTGCCGCTCCGATTCTGTTTTCAATCCCTGCTCGTTCCCCTCAGCGATGGGAGATGCAGCAGTTGGACGCATCGCACCACTTCCATTCCCCTCGATGTCATGGCCCGCCTGAGAGCAGGCCACCCAGCTGCCAGCGCTCGGCGGCTCGCTATCGAGAAGAATCTTCCTCTCACTTTCGCTCTCCGCGTCAGTTTCATGTGGGCGGCCCGCTGTTGCGGGCCGTGACAAGTTGAGGGGTGGTGTTTCGATCCTGCCCCGTGCCGGATCGCCGCAAGACTCGCCCCACACCGGCAACGGCGCTTCTTCGCCAGGTCCCTGCTCGTCAGGGGAATCCGCCTCGTCGCCGTCATCCGCTTCGGCCCACAGCGGCAACCGCACCGGCCTCGCCCGCCGCCTCGGCTCGAGATTTCCTTCCATCACATCGAGTTCGTCGAAGAGGGAGAAGGCCAGCCGCATCACCGCGGTCTTGCCGCGCACGCCGTCGAGCACGATGCCCTTGGCCCAGGCGGCGAGACTGGAGCGGCACGGCCTCGTC
>DATMPH010000004.1:0-88040 GCA_035567755.1 Rhizomicrobium sp. | reverse complement strand
GCGCGCCGTTACATGCCTGCGGTGCGCCTCTACCTGTTTGTATCGCTGCTGTTCTTTCTCACGCTCTCGGTAGCCGGCATCGCGCTGGTGCAAATCCAGATCAAGGAAATTCCGAAGGCCTACATCGTCAAGATATTGCCGAATGGCGATGCCGTCATCATTGCCGGCGGAAAGGCGAGCCGGCCCATACAGGCTGCGGAAATTCGCAGGGCGATGCACAGGCAAGGATTCAATGTCGGCGGAACCGACGCGATCGGGGCGGGACGGGAAACAAACACCTACACGGCCCAGAGTCTCGCACCCGGCGTTCACTCGGGTCTTGAACCGGAAGTGGGGTTTTTCAGACCGATCGAGAGGAACCCTCCCCGGATTACCCAGGGGGGCTGGGCGCAGATCGAGAAAATGAAGGCAGATATCCTGAGAGATGTCGGCAGTAACAAGAACGGCTGGATGGCGCGCAACGCTTTGGCGACAATCGAGAAACTGTCCCGCGATCCCGCGGCGCTCAACGGTCCGCTGACCACCTGGATTCCGCGTGTGTTCTTTCTTCTCCTGCCGCTGTTCGCCGCGCTGCTCGCGCTGTTCTATGTAAGGCAGCGAAAGCAGTTCTACTTCGTGGATCACCTCGTCTTTTCGCTCTCTGTCCACAGCTTCGTATTTGCAATCCTCATCGTGGCGATCGGAGCCGCGCAGCTGTTGCCTGGCGGCGTCGTTGCCGAAATCATCTTCCTGTCGATCGGCGTCTACCAGTTCATCGCTCTCAAGCGTTTCTATCGGCAGGGTTGGATCATCACTACGGTCAAGTTCGCCGCGATTTCCTTCATCTACGCCGTGTTCGTGCTGGCGCCGGCATTGGTGTTCGTGCTTGTTACCGGGTTTATCCAGGGCTGAGACGACGATGGCAGAGCAATGGGACGTTCTCGTGATCGGCAGCGGACCGGCGGGCTATGTCTGCGCCATTCGCGCCGCGCAACTGGGGCTCAGGACCGCGATCGTCGAACGCGACAGGCTCGGCGGCATCTGCCTGAACTGGGGATGCATTCCGACCAAGGCGCTGCTGCGTTCGTCCGAAATCTGGCACCTGATGCACAGGTTGAAGGAGTTTGGTTTCTCCGCCGACAATCTTCAGTTTGACCTCGCCAGGATCGTCGAGCGCTCGCGCAAGGTTGCCGCGCAGCTTTCCAACGGCGTCGGGTTCCTGATGAAGAAGAACAAGATCGAAGTCGTTCCCGGCGAGGCCCGGCTCTCCGGCGGTGGAAAGGTTACGGTCGTGAAAGACGGTGCGACGCGCGACCTCTCGGCAAAACACATCGTGCTCGCCACCGGAGCGCGGGCGCGTGCGTTCCCAGGCCTCGAGCCGGACGGCAAGCTGATCTGGACCTATCGTGAAGCGATGGTGCCGCCTTCCTTTCCCAAATCCCTGCTTGTTGTCGGGTCGGGCGCCATCGGCATCGAGTTCGCAAGCTTTTTCCGCACGCTTGGCAGCGATGTGACGGTAGTGGAAGTGCTCGACCGGATCCTGCCGGTGGAAGACGAGGAGATTTCGCAATTCGCCGCGAAGGCATTTGTCAAGCAGGGCATGAAGATCCGGACTTCGACGACAGTAGAGAAGCTGGAAAAGGGAGCCGACGCTGTCACCGCCACGCTCAGGACAAAGGACGGCAAAGCGGAAACGCTTCACGCGGAACGCGTCGTCCTCGCCATCGGCATTGTTGGCAATGTCGAGAGTGTCGGGCTCGAACAGGCGGGCGTGAAGGTCGAGAAAACACATGTCGTCGTCGATAAGTGGGGCGACACCGGCGTGAACGGACTCTATGCGATCGGCGACCTTGTCGGACCGCCCTGGCTTGCGCACAAGGGGATGCATGAAGGCGTGATCATCGCCGAACGGATCGCGGGCGTGAAGGGCGTACATCCGCTCGACACGTCGAAGGTTCCCGCCTGCACCTATTGCTGGCCGCAGGTTGCCAGCGTGGGGATGACCGAGGCGGTCGCAAGGGCCTCAGGACGCAAGATCAAGGTCGGCCGTTTTCCGTACATCGGCAATGGCAAGGCAATCGCGCTTGGCGATCCCGAGGGTCTGGTGAAGACGGTCTTCGATGCGGACACGGGCGAATTGCTGGGCGCGCACATGATCGGCGCGGAAGTCACCGAACTGATCCAGGGCTACGCGATCGCGCGCACCCTCGAAGCCACCGAAGCCGAGCTTGCTACCGTCGTTTTTCCACATCCAACGCTTTCCGAAACGATGCACGAATCTGTGCTCGACGCCGACAAGCGCGCGCTGCACATTTGAACTCAATATTGCCAGTTCTTGCTGAGCGTGAAGGCAGGGGAGGCGTTGAACATGTATGAAACGTTGCTAGCGTTCTCCTGGGCCTGAGGGGATTCGGTCGACAAATACGTTGACGGAAAACCGGACCCGCCTCAGCCTCAGCTAGGAATTTCGCTCAGCATGTCGCACGTCGCGGCCCGACAGGAAGTGCGGGCGCTCGTTGCGATGCTGATACTCCCGGGTTTGGGCAAGCCCTCCGCTGTTCAACCGGCTGGCCAGCGGATCGATTCAGACAACAGTCAAAGCGAAGGTGATCTGCGATTGAAATATCGGCGGATATGCAGCTCGCGAGAATAAACACGTAGTCTCTCGTCCTACATACAGAATTTCCGAAGTAATCTGTCGCCCTACATACACAAATTCAAAATCCGTCACTATCCGTGAGTCGACTCGCTTCACCTTCGGTCGGAACACGAACGTAGGGCCAGTTTTCTGCTTGGCGCCTGCGGCGTTCCCGAATGTGCGCGGGCTCTCTATGGGGCAAATGATGAAACACTTGGCAAGAATCCTGCTCGCATTGGCGGCGATACTGAGCGCAGCGCCAGCTTACGCGATTTCAAACTTCCAGCACATCGTCATCGTCGTCCAGGAGAACCGCACGCCGGACAATCTTTTTATGGGGATGTGTCTGGGGTTCGGGGGAACCGCACAATGCAGCACAACGGATACGAACCAATATGACATCCAGACCCAGAATTGGCTGGACAAGAAGCGCAGGGGCGGGACCATTCGTCCCCAGGTGCTGCCCCTCGGCAATAATTATGATCCGGGGCACACTCATTCAGATTTCTTACGTATGTGCGACAGTTCCAGGGTCACCGGCGGTCCTTGCAGGATGGACGGAGCCGCCGACGTGGGCTGCAAGGGCATCGGATGTACTCATCCCACTCAATTTCCATTCTACTACGTTAAGCCGTCCGATGTCGCTTCATATTTCATTTTGGCGCAGTCTTATGGTTGGGAGAACCACTTTTACCAGACCAATCAAGGCCCGAGCTTCCCTGCGCATCAGTTCCTGTTTGGTGCGACATCCGCACCGAGTGCCACAGACGATGCCGAAGGAAACTTTGTCTCCGAGAATATTATTTGTGACCCGAAAGATGATGGCGACCCACACGTCAAAGGTAGAGGTTGCAGCAACGGCTGTATTGCTCCCCCGTTGGCCACAATCCAGCTGATAGACAAAAACGGCGTTGAAAATCCGGATGACAAAGTCGATCCCTGCATGGAGCATCAAACAATTTCCGATCTTTTGGAGGCATCTTCCCTGACCTGGAATTACTATGCGCCGAGCGAAGGTATGCTATGGACGGCGCCGGTCGCGATCAAGCACATCTGTGGAGGAGAGTGGCGGGGCGGTCACTGCCCACCTGGCTCAGATTTCGTGAATCACTTTCGTCAACTCGCCGAGACCACTTTGATCAGCGACGTTGCGCAATGCGCGCTCCCGGCCGTGAGCTGGGTCATTCCAACAGGCCAGGACTCGGACCACGCGGGAAGCCCCAATAACGTGGACGGCCCCGATTGGGTGGCCATAGTTGTCAATGCGATCGGCGGTAGCAATTGCAGGGACGGGGGTGGAACTTATTGGCAGGACACGGCCGTCGTCATCACCTGGGATGACTGGGGCGGTTGGTACGATCACGAGCCGCCGCCGATTCTGGCTTCGCCGGAAGGCGGTTACCAGCTTGGCTTCCGCGTGCCGATGATTTTCGTTTCGGCGTACACGCCGCAAGGATACATAGACGGCACCTTTAGTGCAGATTTTGGCACCATCGCCAATTTCGTCGAGAACAATTTTGGCATCGCGGAGGGATCGCTCGGTTTTGCAGACGCGCGCGCTTATCGGCGCTTGTTTCCGCAGGACCTCCGGCAATTCTACAATCTCAATAATGCGCCGCGGCAATTCGTACAGGTTCCGGCGCGGAAAGATGCAAAGTGGTTCTTAAACGACAAGTCTCCGCCAACCCCGCCAGACGATGATTGAGTCGGGTATCGGTAGCCGGTCGCTTCGGTCAGTCCTCACCGGTTTGTGAGACCGGTAGAAGCGCCCTGGACCCTTTAAGAGCAAGCCTCCCGATTGCGCGCGCAGTTCTATCTTGTCCTGCTGTTGGGCGCCGCTACCGCCTGCAACGCCACCGCGGCGCGGGCGGGTGACGACGTAGAGAGCGTGCTGGTCATCGGAACGTCGCCGGCAGACGCCCGCCAGATTGGCCCGGACGACGTTGCCTCTTCGCATGCCCTTACGGCATCCGACCTCGTGAACGATCAGGTCGCGTCGGTTTTCCTTTCCGACACGGAATCCTCGCCCTTTCAGGAAGACCTTTATTTCC
This sequence comes from Rhizomicrobium sp., assembly GCA_035567755.1. Lineage (GTDB taxonomy): Bacteria > Pseudomonadota > Alphaproteobacteria > Micropepsales > Micropepsaceae > Rhizomicrobium. The sequence continues at coordinate 83,372 of DATMPH010000004.1, read as the reverse complement.
GCGGCTTCGACGCCTCGCCCGTGCTCGGCACGCCGGAGGGTCTTGCGGTCTATCAGAACGGAACCCGGATCAATCAGCGCTTCGGCGATACGGTGCTCTGGGACCTGATGCCATCGTTCGCCATCGCCCGCGTCGATGTGGTTCCAGGCTCCGATCCGCTTTTTGGTCTCAATGCCCTGGGCGGCGCGATCGTGTTCGACATGAAGACCGGTTTCGACACCGCATCGGGCGTGCAGCTCAATGTGGCGGGCGGTTCCTTCGGCCGCGCGCTTGCGGTCGCACAGATGGCGGATCATACGGACAGCCACGCCTTTTACTTTGGCGTCTCCGCAGTGGACGATTCGGGCTGGCGACGCAGTTCCGCATCGCAGCTGTACCAGGCTTACGGCGATTTCGCGTTGCGTTCGCAAAAGGCAAGCTTTGGCGTCGATCTTGCCCTGGCGAGCGATCTCCTCAACGAGAATGGCGCGGTGCCGGTGCAGGACAGCGTCCATGCCGCATTCGCCATTCCCGACACGGCACGCAATGCGGATTTCCTCCTGCAGACCCGCGGCGAATATGACTTCGACGCGCAGACGATTTTGCGCGCCAATTCCTGGCTGCGCGCAACGCATATCCAGACCACAAACGGGGGGCCTTCCGGCTTCTCGGCTTGCGCCGGCCAACCCTCGATCCTGTGCGACAGCAACGGCGATCCGCTCCAAACCACCTCAGGTGTGCCGATCCCCTCGAAACTCGGCGGAGCGGGAACTGTCGGCGCGGAGACGATCGCCACAACGGCGATCGGCGCAACTCTGGAAATCGATCATTCCGGCTCGTTGCTGGAACGCAGAAATTCAATTGTCCTGGGCAACACGTTCGACTACGCCACGACGGGATTTGGGTCGACCACTGCGCTCGGCAATCTAACCCTCCAGAACGGCGGCAGTACGGCGCAACCGATCGGAATCGACCTTGGTGGGCCCGACTGGAATCTCCGCCTGGGCGCCGTCTCGTTCGATGAGGGTCTGTTCGCCCAAGACACGATCGCGCTTACGGCCGCACTCTCGCTCGAACTCTCTGCCCGTTTCCAATTGGACCGCATCGATCTGAGAGACCGGCTGGGAACATCCCTCACCGGCGATCACACCTATGCCGGTTTGAACCCGGCTGCCGAGCTGAACTGGGTTGTTTCCGACAGAGTAAGCGCCTACGCCGAATTCGAACAGTCGAGCCGGACGCCGACGCCCGCGGAACTCAGTTGCGCCAATTCTGCGCAGCCTTGTCTTTTCCCCCTCAGCTTCATTTCGGATCCGCCGTTGCGCCAGGTCATCGCCCGAACACTGGAGATGGGCGCGAAGGGTCAAACCGGCTTCGATGCCGTCTCCGTGGACTGGTCCGCAGATGTCTACGGCACCCGGAACCAGGACGACATTCTTTTCGAAAGCTCCGGGCCCTCCATCGGTTCGGGTTATTTTGCGAATGTCGGCACGACGCAACGGCTGGGCGCGGAAATTGCCGCCGCCGTCGAATGGGAGCGCTTCGATCTCCGCGCGAGCTATGGCTATGTGAATGCGACCTTCGAGTCGGCATTTGTGGAGCAGAGCCCGAACAATCCTGCCGCAGACGCAAACGGGACTATCTTCGTCAAACCCGGCGACCGCATGGCGAACATTCCCCTCTCCACCGCCAAATTTTCACTGGCTTATGCGGCGTCGCCCGCTCTGCGTCTCGTCCTCGGCGCACACGCGGAATCTTCGCAATATCTCCGCGGCGACGAAGCCAATCTTGAGTCGCCGCTGCCCGGCTACGTCACCTTCAATGCGGAGGCGGACTATCAGCTGTCGTCACTATTCCAGCTCTATCTCGAAGGCGAGAATATCTTCGATCGGCACTACGCGACATTCGGCCTTTATGGCGATCCCACGGGTCACGGCGCATTTCCGCAATTCACCAACCCGCGCTTCATTGTCCCGGCTGCGCCTCTTGCCATGTGGGTCGGACTGCGCGCAACTTTGTGAGTGCATTCGCGAATACGTATTGCCCTCGTTGGCGACACAACATCTACCTTCACTACGCATTCGACGTACTCCTCCCTCGCCGACACGGCCTCCTCGCGACAGACTGGAAAAATGAAGCTCGTGTCACCGGATTCGTTCTGTTCGCTTCAAGACTTCTTGTTTGTTTTATCGAAAATCTGCTCAAAGCGAGTCCGCCAACTTGTATGCCATCAGTGCTGCCGCGATCAGCGGGCGGCGCAGAAAGCGTCCGCCAGGGAAGGGGCGGGCAGGGACGCGCGCAAAGACATCGAAGCGTTCGTTGTGTCCCATCGCCGCCTCGGCCAATAGCCTGCCCCCGAGCGTTGCCAGTGCGACGCCTTGACCGGAATAGCCCTGCGCGAAGAGGACGCGTTTGGACAATCTTCCGAAATGCGGCATGCGGGTGACCGTAAGGCCGACGGTACCGCTCCAGGCGTATTCGGTCGCGACGTCGCGAAGCTGCGGGAAGACTCTCAGCATGCGCGGCCTGACCAGGGCCGCAATGTCGGCCGGCAATCCGAAATAGGCTTCCCGGCCCGCAAACAGCAGCCGTCCGTCCGCGCTCTTGCAGTAGTAGTCGAGCACATGGCGCGTGTCGGCCACCGCGGCGTCGCCGGGCAATATCGCGCAGGCGAGTGAGGGAGGCAGCGGAGCGGTGGCGGTGACGAAACTTTCGACATGGCCGATGAAGCGGTCGAGTTCCGGCGCAATGGCGCCGGTGTAGGCATCCGTCGCCAGGATTGCGTGATCCGCAACGACGCTGCCGTTTGCACAGCGCAATTCCACGCGTCCCTGCGCGTCGTCGATGGCTTCGACCCGAGACTCTTCGAAGATCGCGGCGCCCGCGACCTCTGACGCGCGTGCCAGGCCACGGGCGTAGAGAAGAGGATGCAAATGCCCGCCGCCTTCGTCGAAGCGGCCGCCGCGATAGAGACGCGATCCTGTCTGTTTCGCCGTTTGCGCGGCGTCCAGCATCCGCATCGCGCGATAGCCGTAGCTATGCTCCAGATGCTCCGCTTCTTTTGCAAGCGCACGCGCGGCGCCGGCGTCGTGCGCCGCGGTGATGAGGCCTGTTCTCAATTCGCACGCAATTTCGTGGCGCGCGACGAGCGCACGCAGGAGCGCCTTTGCTTCTTCGCTCAGCGACCAGAGATCGCGCGCGTGCGCGGCGCCGAGCCACGCTTCAAGCTCGCTCTGCTCCTTGCGCAGGCCAGTATGAATTTGTCCGCCATTCCGTCCGGAAGCACCGAAGCCGACGCGTTGCGCTTCGAGGAGGACAACGCGCGCACCGGTCCCGGCTGCGTGGAGAGCGGCGGAAAGGCCCGTATAGCCACCTCCAACCACGCAGATGTCGCATGTCCGTCGGCCATTCAGCGCCGGCCTGGGAGGCTCAGGCGCGATGCTCGCGGCGTAGTATCCTTGCGGCTCCTGCTCGGGCATGACCGATTGCGACAGCAGGCGCGACGTGCGGTCAAGGGCAATCTCCGATGCCGTCGTCTTGACCGGTTGCCCGTTCGCATGCGAGTTCAAGCGCATTCTGCTGGGAGAATGCGACTTGACCCGCACGGAAATCTGGCGCCTTGAAAAATATCTGCGCAATCTGTTCCGGCTCGACACGATCACCCTGATCGAGCGGCCGAAGCAGCCCGATTCCGTCGAGATGCATGTCAGCGGCGAATTCATTGGAGTGATTTTCAGGGACGACGAGGACGGAGAAGTCTCCTACGCGCTGCAGATGGCGATCCTGGAGATGGACCTCCCCGAACCGCCTCCCTCGCGGGCGGGATAGGGTGCGTGCGTCAGTGGTCCGGTTCTAAATCACAAAAAATGTCATGGCCCCGCTGGTCCCCCGGTTGAACCCGGGGCCACCCAACCGGCGCGCGTCCGCGCGCTGAATAAACGCTCGGAGCGGTCTCGTCTGGGTGGCCCGCTCGGAGTTTACACTCCGGCCGCGCTCTCGCGCGGACCGGGGTGGCGGGCCATGACAAATTTTGGGAGTGAAGCGTGCCAGATATGGATCACCGCAGCGCGCCGATCGCGAATGTGCCCGTAGTTACTTTCCCGCCACCCGGAACGAAGCGACGAGGCGGTTGGCGCCGTTTGCGATATCGCGCCAGCTGGCGAGCTGCGAACGCTTGAATCGATAGCTGAGCGCGACGCCTCGGGTGAGCACCATGTCGCGCAGGCAGCTGGGGCTTGGCACGTTTTGGCTCAGGCGGACGCAGTGCATCACCACGACGCCACGCCCTGTCTGTCCTACGAACAGATCTTCGCCCCGATAGCCAGAATCGTCGCGGAATTCATATAGTACAAGTCCGAATGGCCCTTTGCGGCCGCGGCCGTCGACGACATCGTTCAGATATATTCGCTGCAGCCGCATCGCTTCCGGAAGATTGAACGCCTCCTCCCGGATCAGCATGTACACGATGGGGGAACCCGCGTTGTTTCCCGAGAAAATGGAACCATCCGCATCGGAGTAGCCCCGAAAGTCGGGAAGTGCGGCGTACAGCGCCACTTCTTTTCGCACGCCGCCGTTTCGCTCACCGGCATAGGGCAGATAGTTGGCGGGGATTGTGAAGGGGATTCCGCCGATCCACAGCTTCACCTCGTCCGTACGCGACGTCGGCCGAGGATGTTCTTCGATGAACGAGCCAGGATTTGGCGCCAGATAATAAAGCAGGAACAAGGCCGAGAGGACGGCCGTCACGACGAAGACGGCGAGCGGCAGCAGACAGCCGGATCGTTCCTTTACCTGCCCATCGAATCCGTTACCCCGGCGGCTCATTGGTTCGACTGCACGCACAATCTGCCCCAACCGCGACCATGCCTCGATTCGTCGCCGGCACCAGCCGGATAAATCGTCACGCAGGTCCTTCGGGCTCAGGATGAGGGGAGGGAGGGGTCCTTATGGTGAGCCTGCCCGCCTCCGCTAAAGCTACGGTGGGTGTGGAGACGCGTCTTGTCCGCCGAAGCCTTGGCGAAGGCGGATCGAACCACGCGGACGTCCCACTATGGGACGGCAGAGCCATTTTTGCCGCCATTTTGCAGGCACGGTCGCTGCATCCCCTCCGCCAAAGGTGGCCGGGTGGGACAGTTATGCACGACGTGTGGGTAGCGCTCTTCGCCATGACGGCAGGCTTCACCGCCTCCGGGATCAGTGCCAACCTCTATCACCTGCTCGTCAAGGAGGCGCATTCCTCGGTCGACCGTGCAATTTTCGTGGCCGTCATGATTGTCGCCGGGCCGTCGGTCCTGTTCGAAAAGGCCGCAAAAGCATGGCGCGAGAAAGCCTGCTCGGGTGTCGCATTCTGGCTCGCCGCGGCGCTCGCCGGCTATTGGAGCCTCGCGATAGGCCTGCTCGTCATTCAGGTGGCGCTCGCCCTCAAAGCACGGTGAGCATGCTCGCCACCAGCGGGTGCCGCACGATGTCGCTCTCGCCCATCCGGACGACCGCCACTTCCGCCACCCGGTCGAGGCGATTTGCGATGTCGCCGAAACCCGACAGTCCGCTGAGCAGATCCGTCTGATCGGGATCACCGGTCAGCACCATGGTGGAACGCCAACCCAGCCGTGTCAGAAGCATCTTGAGTTGCCCGTAAGTGCAGTTCTGCGCCTCGTCGATGACGACAAAACAGTCGTTGAGCGTGCGGCCGCGCATATAGGCGACGGGCGCGATCTCGATCGCTCCTTCGGCCACGAGCGCCTTGAGCCGCTTGGTGCCCAGCCGCTCAGTCAACGCGTCGTATAGCGGTCGCAGATAGGGCGCGAGCTTGTCCTGCAGATCGCCGGGCAGAAATCCAAGACTCTCTCCTGCTTCGACGGCCGGCCGCGACAGAACAATTCGCCCGACGCGGTTCTGCTCGAGCGCTTCCACGGCCTTGGCGATGGCGAGATAGGTCTTGCCCGTCCCCGCCGGACCAAGCGCCGCAACAACGCTGTGGGCGTCGATCGCATCCATGAGCAGCTGCTGCGTGGCGCTCATGGCCCGGACGTTTTTTACATATTTTCGATCGCGTCCCTGCGGATCCAGAGGGTCGTACGCGGGCCTCGGAGGGAAAAGAGGGTGGATGGTTGCGGAGTCGGGAAGCTGAAAATCGCGGTCTCTTCGACGCGCGGAACGCTTGGCCATGGAGACTCCCTGGTCAATGACGCATCATGGATGGAGTTGATACTGGAAAGATTGCGCCGGCATGACAGCCGGTGCCCGGAACGGCTCGAGGAAGTAATTCGCGGCGACGAGAGGTCCCGCACAGATGGTGCCCCCGATTGCGACTCAGTGCGCGAATCGAGGCTAGCGCGTTTTCGGCTCTGCGTCGCGTGCTCCGTCCGTTTTTTTCCAGTGTGGTGGAACGGCGCTTGAAGGCGCTGATTTACTCGCGCACTCTCTTTTTGTCCGATGCGGAAACCGAACATGCCAGTCTACACGCTTGATGATGCGCGGCCGGAATTACCGGCTGCGGAAGAGTTCTGGGTGGCGCCGAACGCCACTCTCATCGGGCGTGTCAGGCTCCTGAAAAATGCAAGCGTGTGGTTTGGCGCAGTGCTCCGCGGCGACAACGAGTGGATCGAGGTGGGGGAGAACTCGAATATTCAGGACAATTCCGTCGTGCACACCGATCCCGGACTGCCGACAAAGATCGGCGCGAACGTGACCGTAGGCCACAGCGTCATTCTCCATTCGGCGACAATCGGCGACAACACGTTGATTGGAATGGGCTCGACGGTCTTGAGCGGCGCGAGGATCGGGCCCAACTGCCTCATCGGCGCCAATTCGCTGATTGCCGAGCAGAAGGAAATTCCCGCCAACTCGCTCGTGCTGGGCGCCCCCGCGCGAATAATTCGCGAAGTGAGCCCGTCGCAGATCGAATTGATAAAGATGTCGGCGGAAGTGTATGTGCAAAACCACCGACGCTTCCGCGCGCAACTCAGAGCCGTCGAGTAAACGCCCTATCTCACCCAAGGATCGCAGGAAGACACCCGGTTAAACCGGGTGGGAGTCAGCGAGAATCTTTGCGCGCCTTGGGCGCACGATCTCTTCCACACCGTCTCACTGTGAAATTCGTCTGGTCGCTTGGCGCCGTGTCGTCAGCTTGCGGCGCGCAGTTTTGTTTCCGTTCGCCAAATCTTGCGGATTCGGGCATCGACTTCGGGCCCGAAATTGAACCAGGCGGCCTTGTCGTTCGTCGCGTCGATGACGAAGAGCATGTCGAGCTTGCCCAGCTGCTGCACGAGGTGATTGCGCACATTCGTCACCGAAGTGTCGCTCGCGAGCAGCCAGACCTGTGGCAGGATCGCGCAAGCGGGGCCAAACGTGGCGATCTCTTCCTCGAGCCTCGCGATCGACCCCGATTTCATGTCGGCGATTATCACGATGTGCGTGCGCTCGCCGCTTTGCGGCTGGATGTCGTTGCGCCCGAAAGCACTGCCAGGATTGTCGCGCCGCAGGCTTTGCGCAACAGCTCCTTCGCGAGGCGGAGGTGGCGAAAAAATATACGACAGTTCCGGCTCGTCGGCAGCCTTGCGGAAATTCGTCTCCCCCATGTGGGCAACGAGCGACTGGCGCCCAAGCCGACCCTCGGCGGCGAACGCCTTCATCTGGTGCGCGCTATAGGGCCCGTAGGTCCGTCCGGCGACGCTAATCGTCCACGAGCCCGGCATTGAGCGACGCGTCCACAATCTGCCGCGTCAAATTAGTTTCAAATGGTTAATCGAGGCTTGCGCGGCGCCAGGCGCCCGCGCCAAGCTTGTTTTCAGGGCCTGAATGAGGGAAAGGGAGCTGGTGGTGCCTCAATTTTGCCGAGTGGAGCGGGAAGGGCCGCTCACCATCGTTACTCTCGACCGGCCAGAGGTGCTCAACGCGCTTCATCCGCCGGCCCACACCGAGCTCGCGGAAGTGTTCGACGTCTTCGCGGAAGACCGCGACCAGTGGGTAGCCATCATCACGGGTTCGGGAGAGCGGGCCTTCAGCGCCGGAGACGACCTCAAGTACCGGGCCGCCGGCGGTGCGATGTCGATACCGGATAGCGGCTTCGGCGGCATTGCGCGCAGGTTCGATCTCGACAAGCCCTTGATCGCCGCGGTCAACGGAATCGCCATGGGCGGCGGCTTCGAAATTGCTCTCGCCTGCGACATCATCATCGCAGCGGAAACGGCGGTATTCGCACTGCCGGAGCCCCGTGTCGGCCTCGCTGCCCTTGCGGGAGGACTCCACAGATTGCCCCGCGAGATCGGCGTCAAACAGGCGCTTGGCATGATCCTCACCGGACGGCGAGTGAGCGCGCGCGACGGGCTGGCACTCGGCTTCGTCAACGAGGTGGTTCCGGCCGGCGACGTTCTGCAGGCGGCGCGTCGCTGGGCGGCGCAGATACTCGAACTCAGCCCGATGTCGGTGCGCGCCTCCAAGCAGGCGGTCTATCGCGGGCTTGCGGAAGCGTCCGTTCGCGAGGCCCTCGCCAATCAGGGCGAATATCCCGCAGTCGCCGCCATGTTCCGCAGCGATGACTTTGCCGAGGGCCCGCGCGCCTTCGCCGAAAAGCGTCCACCCCACTGGCGAGGACGTTAGTGTTCTGCGCAGCATTCAGGGCGGTGAAGTAACGCTAATACGTCCGCGCCTTCGGCGGAATGTATTCCACGTCGTTGGTCAGCGTGTAGGAATGCACGGGGCGATAGTCGAGACGCGCCCAGCCCGTCGCGGGATCCAGCCAGGCGAGCGTGTGTTTCATCCAGTTTGCGTCGTCGCGTGAGGGGAAATCCTCCCTGGCGTGCGCGCCGCGGCTCTCGGTGCGCGTGACCGCGCTCTCGATGGTAACGATCGCCTGCTGCAGAAGATTCTCGAGCTCGAGCGTTTCCACGAGATCGCTGTTCCAGACGAGCGAGCGGTCCGACACGTTGAGATCCGGCAGCTGCTTGTAGATATCGTCGATGCGGGCGCGGCCCCTTTTGAGCGTCTCACCGGTGCGGAACACCGCTGCGTCTTCCTGCATCGCCATCTGCATCGCCAGACGAATCCGCGCGGTGGGCGTGCCTCCATTGGCGTGACGGTAGCGATCGAAGCGCGCAAGCGACTCTTCGCCGGCATCTTTCGGCAGATCGGCGTGTCGCTCGCCCGGCTTGACCGCCTCCGCCGCGCGCATGCCGGCCGCCTTGCCGAATACGACGAGATCGATCAGCGAATTGGAGCCGAGCCGGTTCGCTCCGTGCACCGATACACACGCTGCTTCGCCGATCGCCATCAGCCCCGGAACAATCGTGTCGGGATTGCCGTCCCGCAGCGTGAGGGCTTCGCCCATGTAGTTCGTGGGAATGCCGCCCATGTTGTAGTGAACGGTCGGCAGTACCGGGATCGGCTCCTTTGTGACGTCGACGCCGGCGAAGATGCGGGCAGATTCGGTGATGCCCGGCAGCCGCTCATGAATGATCTTTGGATCGAGGTGCGAGAGATGCAAGTCGATATGGTCCTTTTTCGGTCCCACGCCGCGGCCCTCGCGGATCTCGATGGTCATCGCACGGCTGACGACGTCGCGTGAGGCAAGATCTTTCGCATTCGGCGCGTAGCGCTCCATGAAGCGCTCACCCTCCGAATTGGTCAGATAGCCGCCCTCGCCGCGAGCGCCTTCGGTGATGAGAACGCCGACGCCGTAAATGCCCGTCGGATGGAACTGGACGAACTCCATGTCCTGAAGCGGCAGACCGGCGCGGAGCACCATCCCGTTGCCGTCTCCCGTCTGGGTGTGCGCGCCGGTGCAGGAGAAATAGATCCTCCCATAGCCGCCCGTGGCTAGAATGACTTTGTGCGCGCGGAATCGGTGTATCGAGCCGTCATCAAGATTCCAGGCGATCAGGCCGCGCACGGCGCCGTCTTCCACAATCAGGTCGAGGGCGAAGTACTCGATGAAGAAGTTCACGTCGTGTTTTACGCATTGGCCGTAAAGCGTATGCAGAATCGCGTGACCGGTGCGATCGGCGGCGGCGGCGGTACGCTGCGCGATGCCTTGCCCAAAATGTGAGGTCATGCCGCCGAAAGCGCGCTGATAGATTTTGCCTTCCGCCGTACGGCTGAACGGCACGCCGAAATGCTCGAGTTCGTAGACGGCTTCAGGCGCGTTCTTGCACATGTATTCAATTGCGTCCTGGTCTCCCAGCCAGTCCGATCCCTTGACCGTGTCGTACATGTGCCAGCGCCAGTCGTCGTCGCCCATGTTGCCGAGCGCGGCCGAGATTCCGCCCTGCGCCGCAACCGTATGACTGCGCGTGGGGAAGACTTTGGTGATGCAGGCGGTGCGAAGTCCTCGCGCCGCCGCTTCGAGAGTGGCACGCAGTCCCGCGCCGCCGGCGCCAACGACAATGACGTCGAAGGTGTGATCGGTGATCGGATAGGCTGGCGAGGTCGGCATCTCAAAGTGCGATTTTCACGAGCGCGAACAGGCAGGCGGCGCCGACCAGCCAGGCAAAGAACTGGTTCGACACGAGCAGCGCGATTTTTGGTCCCTCGCCATGTACGTAATCCTCGATCACGACCTGGACGCCCAGCACCATGTGATGGAGTGCGGCGATGATGAAGAGCGCCATGAGAATTGCGTTTACGGGCGCCGAGAGAAATGCGATCGCCTCGTGACGATGGGCGCCGATGAGGGAAAGCGCCATGCAGACGAACCATATCGAGAGCGGCACAAGCGCCAATGCGCTGACCCTCTGCCGCCAGAAATGACCCGTACCGGAATGCGAAGCACCCAGACCTTCGACGCGCGCGATCGGCGTCTGCGCGCTCAAATGTATACTCCTTTTTCGAGATAGGCGTATGCGAATACGGCAATCGCGGCGAGCAGCGACAATGCGACGGCTCCGACGCCGGTACGGTTCGCGGTGCGAACCTCGAAACCAAATCCCGAATCCCAGGCGAGGTGCCGCAGGCCATTGAAAAGATGAAAGGCCAGAGACCACACGAACCCGAACAGCACGATCTGTCCGCCAAGGCTGCGTGCGACCATCGAGAAAAGATTGTAGGCGTGAGGCCCGGTGGCGATGGCAATCAGCCACCAGGCGACAAGAAGCGTGCCTGAGGCGAGGGCGAGTCCTGTGGCGCGATGCACGATCGATGTGGCCATCGTCACCGGCCAGCGATAGATCTGCATATGAGGCGAAAGCGGGCGAGCGGTTGCCGTGGATTTGGCCTGTTCCGCCATGGAGAGATCACCGAAATGTTGAGCCGGCGCGGAGTGTAGGGGTGAAGCCGATCAAGTCAACCGCGCGAGTAACACGGGAATGAGCGCCGGCACGGGCGCGATTCCGGCACGAAACGCCAGCGGTATTTCCCGCCTGTTGAACCTCACGCTCGGCGATATTCGAGGCGAAGGTGGCGCGATAGCACTCCTGATTCCACTCCTGCTCGCTGCGGTATTCTGGAACGGGTTCCCGCTCATCTATTACGACACGGGCGCCTATGTCCTCGAAGGCCTCGGCGGCCATTTCATGGCGGAGCGTTCGCCCGTCTATTCATTGTTCCTGCGCGTTGCCGGCGCGGGAACAAGCCTTTGGTTCATCGTTCTGATCCAGGCCGCGGCCACGGCATATGTTGTCACGCAATGCGCACGTGCAGAAATCCCCCGGCTGAAGCCGGCCGCTCTGCTTTTGATGGTCGCCTTTCTCGTGATTGCGACAGGGTTTCCATGGTATGTGGGCCAGATCGAGCCTGACTGTTTCACGGCGCTTGTCGTCCTTGCGATCTACCTGCTCGCCTTTCGCGCAAATATTCTTGGGCGCCCGCGTGCAATCGTTCTCGCCGGAATTGGCGGTTTTGCCGCAGCGGCGCATCCCTCACACCTCGTTCTCACCGGTATTCTCGTAATTGTGATTGTCGCGGCGCGCGCTGTCGTGGAGATCGCGCACCGGTGGCCGAAACCGCGGCTGCTGGAACCCACCATCGTTGGCATTCTCGGCCTGGCGCTCATCGTGGGCGCCAATTTTCTATTCACGCAGGAAATTTTCATCAGCCGGGCAGGGGCATCATTCGTGTTTGCACGCATGCTGCAGGATGGCATCGTCATGCGGCTGCTCGACGACACGTGTCCAAAGTCCGGCTACACACTCTGCGCCTATCGGAACTCATTACCGCCCACCGCGGACGGCTGGCTGTGGACGCCCGACAGCCCATTCTTCAAGCTTGGCCATTTTGAGGGCACCGCCGCCGAATCCGCACGCATCGTCAGAGACGCGACGCTGCGCTATCCCTCATTGCAGCTTGAATATTCGGCACGCGACGCGGCCATACAGTTCATACGTTTCAGGACCGGAGACCAGATCGAGCCGCAGGAGTGGGTTCTCTATCCCGTGCTGGCGCACTACCTGCCCGATCAGATGCGCGCCTATCTCGCCGCGCGCCAGCAGCGCGGCGAAATTGATTTCCGCGTCATGGCGTCTTTGCACGTCATCGTGGGCGCTCTGTCGCTCATCGGTCTCGTGCTGTTTCTGGAGTTCGCGATCTTGAGACGGCGCGACGAACGAATAGTTTTGCCGGGCTTTGTCCTGGCGGCATTGGTCGGCAATGCGATCATATGCGGCGTGCTCTCCGGCCCGCACGATCGCTACCAGTCCCGCCTGATCTGGCTCGCACCATTTGCGCTGATGATTTCGTTGCGGTCGTCATGGCGGCCGAACGACCATCTTGCTTGACCAATTCATGCAGAATTTCGACTGCGGTTCCATCGTGCGTTTGCCGATTCTGATTCGAGGTGATGGCAAAGAGCGCGACAACGCTGCGACGACGCCTGTTTCGCCTTGCGGGGCGGGTGCGAATCCGCCACTAGATGGCACCTGATGGCCCCCAGGATCCGGATTGCGCCTTCGATACTCTCCGCAGATTTCTCGCGCCTGGGCGCCGAGGTGGAGGCGGTGGAACGCGCCGGGGCCGACCTCATCCATGTGGACGTCATGGACGGGCATTTCGTGCCCAACATCACTATCGGGCCTGTGGTGGTGAAGGCGCTCCGTCCGCATGCGAAGACGCCGCTCGACGTGCATCTGATGATTGCACCCGCCGATCCCTACATCGAAGCGTTCGCGGACGCGGGCGCCGACGGGTTGACAGTGCATCCCGAGGCCGGACCGCACATCCACCGCACGCTCCAGCTCATCCGCGCGCATGGCAAGAAGCCAGGCGTGGTGCTCAATCCCGGCACGCCGATCGATGCCCTCGATTACCTTCTCGATCTGGTCGACCTCGTTCTGATCATGTCGGTCAACCCCGGTTTCGGCGGCCAGGAATTCATTTCCAGCCAGCTGCGCAAGATCGAAGCGGCGGCGGAACGGATCGCGCGAAGCGGACGCGAGATCGCGCTTGAAGTCGATGGCGGCATCACTCCGCAAACGGCGAAGCTTGCGATCGGCGCGGGCGCGAACGTGCTCGTCGCCGGAACGGCAGTGTTTCATGGCGGATCTGACTCTTACGCTGCGAACATCGCCGCGCTCCGCGGCTAGCGGCGTGGCCCGCGAGGCGGCCAAGCGGCGGCGTGGTCCGACGCTTGCGATGATTCCCGATTTGTGGCGCGCGGCGCTTCGGCGTGCGCTCACGCCGATCAGGATCGGGTGGCGGCGAAACTGGCTCTATCGCCGCCTTCTGAAGAGCAGGATGCCCGACCGCATCCGCCATCATCCTTTCGACGCTCTGCCGCGGCGCCTGGAAGACGCCGACATGCTGCTGAAGGGGCGTTTCCGCTTTGCGGGAGAAATGGTGGACGCGAATGAGGGCTCAATCTTCGACTGCCCCGCACCGAGCCGCAATTGGGCCGCCGCCCTGCACGGGTTCGACTGGCTTGCGTCTTTGTCCGCTGCGGGCGGCGATGCTGCGAGGAGCCTGGCGATTCGACTCGTGTCGGAATGGATGGCGCGCAATGCGCGCTACGCGGAACCGGCCTGGCTGCCCGAGGTAACGGCGCGGCGTCTCGTGCAGGTGTTCGCGCATGGGAAGTTCATGCTTGCCAATTCCGACGTTCTTTGGCGCTCGAAGATGTTTGTGTCGCTCCGCGAGCAGACGGCGCAGCTTGGCCGCATCACAGGCGAGGCGCCGCCTGGCCTGGCGCGGCTCGAAGCCACCGCCGCTCATGTCTTGTCGTGCGCCTGCCTCGACGACAATCCGCGGCGGCTCGAATCCGGACTTGCGCGCCTCGATCAGGAGATTGCCACGCAAATCCTTCCGGACGGAGGACACGTGACGCGGTCGCCCGAGGAGCTTCTGCTCGCCTATCGCCAGATTGTTATGAGCGTCGATGCCCTCGCAGCAGTGGGCGTTGCGGTGCCTTCCGGTTTGCGCGGCGCCCGCGACCGGCTCGCTCCGATGTTGCGGTTCTTTCGCCATGGCGATGGAGCGCTGGCGCTGTTCAATGGCGGTGGTGAGGGTGATGCTAGCATGATTGCGGCGCTGCTGGCGCGCGACGAAGTGCGCGGTCAGCCGTTCCTGCATGCGCCGCATTCCGGCTATCAGCGCATCGCTGCAGCGCGTTCCGTCGCGATCCTGGATTGCGGGGGGCTGCCGCCGGCGCAATTTTCGCAGCATGCCCATGCTGGATGTCTGGCGTTTGAATTCAGCGCGAGCGCACAAAGGCTGGTGGTCAATTGCGGCGCCGATCGCGAGAGCTCGCCGCGCTGGGACGGGGCGCTACGCGCGACCGCCGCGCATTCGACCGTGACGCTTGCGGACACGTCGATGGCGCCGGTGCTGGCGCCTGGTCTTGCTCGCGATTTGCTCGGACCGAGAATTCTCGGCGGGCCCATGCGGATCGACACGGAGCGGCACGAGACTCCGCATGGCTGGCGCGTGGAGGCGAGCCACGATTTCTATCTGCAGGAATTCGGAATCCGGCATCAGCGCGAGATGATGCTGTCGAAGCAGGGCACGAAGCTCTCCGGCTGCGATCGGCTTTTTCCCGAAGCAGCGCGCCGCAGACGTGGCCCGGTGACGTTTGCGGTGCGGTTTCACATCCATCCGGACGTGCGGGTTTCGCTGTCGCACCGCGGAGACATTCTTCTCAAACTGCCGAGCGGCGAAGGCTGGCGTTTCCGCCATGGCGGCATGATCTCGGTGGAAGAGAGCGTGTATTTGGGGCAGGGAAGCGTGCGCCGCGCCGAGCAGCTTGTTCTAACTGGATTTGTAAAAGACGATCCGGTGGAGACCGCATGGGCGTTCGAGCAGATCGGCGCAGAAGCCCAGACAGGTTCGGCATGAGCGAACAACGCCCTCATGGTGAGCGTGTCGAACCATGAATTTGTCACGCGCGGGCCGGCTTGCTATCCAGATTTGCGCACCATTCGAGGTCTAGATGGTTCAGTTCACGCTACCGAAGGGAAGCCAGCCCCAAAAGGGGAAATCGTGGCCCGCGCCCGTCACCGCGAATGGCAAAAAACCCAAGCGGACGAAAGACTTCAAGGTCTATCGTTACGATCCGGATGAAGGCGGAAATCCGCGCATCGACACCTATCGCGTCGATCTGGAGAGCTGCGGGCCGATGGTCCTGGACGCGCTCATCAAGATCAAGAACGAGATCGATCCCACGCTGACCTTCCGGCGTTCCTGCCGCGAAGGGGTTTGCGGTTCCTGCGCGATGAATATCGACGGCGGCAACACGCTTGCCTGCACCAAGGCCATCTCCGACATTTCGGGCTCCGCGTCCATCTATCCATTGCCGCATTTGCATGTGGTCAAGGACCTCGTGCCCGACATGACGAACTTCTACGCGCAATATGCCTCGATCCAGCCTTACTTGCAGACGAAGACAGCCGAGCCCGAGCGTGAATGGCGCCAGTCGCCAGAGGATCGCTCCAGGCTCGACGGTTATTACGAATGCATTCTTTGCGCCTGCTGCTCCACCTCGTGCCCGAGCTACTGGTGGAATTCCGAGCGCTACCTCGGTCCCGCCGCGCTCCTGCAAGCCTGGCGTTGGCTCGCCGACAGCCGCGACGAAGCGAGAGGTGATCGGCTCGACAAGCTCGAAGATCCGTTCCGCCTCTACCGCTGCCACACCATCATGAATTGCGCCCAAACCTGCCCCAAGGGCCTCAATCCCGCCCGCGCCATCGGCGAGATCAAGCAGATGCTGGTGAAGCGGAGTTTGTAGAGCTTTTGGGCTTCCTCCCCCACGTTGGAGAGGAAAAGAAGGCGCGGAAAATTTACGCTTCCATCTACCCCGCCGGCGCGAGGCCAGCGCGGAGGCGGAGTATGCTCCACAACACCGCGCTCGCGGCGCGGGTCAGCCGGCCTTGCGGATTGGCACCGACCGATTTTGCGACCATCTGCACCAGCTTGCCGACGTGATGGCGGCGGTAGAGTCGCATCGCGCGTGCGTGATAGGCGCGGGCGAACCGCTTGCGGCTGTAAGGAACTGAGCTTTCCTGGGAGGCCGGGACGTTGGCGCAGTAATAGGCGTAAGCGAGTTCGTCGTCGCTCGATTCGTTGACGCGCGTGGCCGCCACGAGAACCCTGCGCCACCAGGGCAGTTCGGGTTCGTCCTGCGCGTTAAGGGTTTCGAGGAACAGTCTGTAATGGCGGAATTCGTCCGCAGCGATGCGGCCTGCGATCTCCTTCAGCACGGGTTCATCGGCGGAGTCGCGGATGGCGCTGTAGAAGGAGGAAGTTCCCGATTCGACCACGCAGCGGGCGATCATCTCGCCGCGGCGGCTGCCGCGCACTGAATCGGGATCATCCGTGGCAAAGTGGGGCGCCATATATCCGGCGCGGAACCGGGCAAAGGCGCTCTTGAAATCGAACGACGGATCGGCGCGTTCGGCCCACCGTCCCAGAGCGAGCCCGTGCTGGATTTCCTCGCGGCCCCATTGCTCGATGTTGGCAAGAGTATTGGCGTCTGAATCGCGGAATACGCGCTGCAGATAGGTGACGTAGTCGGGGGCGTTGAGCTCGACGAGCGCGGCGCTCTTCACCGCCGCGAGAAGCCCCCGCTCGACCTTTGCAGGGTCGAAGCTTTCCCAGTGAATGTCGTCCAGCGTCCACCCGGGCGCGTAGACTGTAGTGTCGGTCATCCCGCCTCTATCCATAGCCACCGCAGCACAATGCCTTACACCAGAATGGGTTGCTGACAGAATCCCGTCACACAGCGGAGCGAAGCTGGCGCAAATGGTCGAGCTGCTCGGCAACCCGGGCGCGGTCGCCCTCATTTTTAGCCAAAACAAGATCTTCTTCGGTGTTCTTGATCCTCTGGTCGAGGGTCGCCGCGTCGACGCTGGTCATCGGTATGGCCTCTTCGGCCAGCACCGTCAGTTTGCGGGGATTGGCCTCGGCGAAGCCGCCCAGGACGAAGAAGCGAAGATCCCCGCTCTCGTTGCCGCCCCGAATGTCGATCACGCCGGGGCGCAGCGTCGAGATCAGCGGCATATGGCCGGCGAGCACGCCAAAATCGCCTTCGCTTCCCGGCACGGTGACCATGTCGGCCTCGTCGGACAGAAGCAGCCGCTCGGGCGAGACGATGTCGAAGGCGATTTTATCGGTCATGTCAGGCCGCTTCGGCGGCGAGCTTCTGCGCCTTGGTGACCGCGTCCTCGATCGTGCCCACCATGTAGAACGCGGATTCCGGCAGGTGATCGAACTCGCCGTTCACGACAGCCTTGAAGCTGCGGATCGTATCTTCGAGTTTTACGCTGATGCCAGACATCCCCGTGAACACGGTTGCCGCATAAAAGGGTTGCGAGAGGAACCGCTCAATCTTGCGGGCGCGGGCCACTGTCAGTTTGTCCTCCTCCGACAATTCGTCCATGCCAAGAATGGCGATGATGTCCTGAAGAGACTTGTATCGCTGCAGTATCTGCTGCACCTGACGCGCGACGTTGTAATGCTCTTCGCCGACCACGCGCGGATCGAGCAGACGCGAAGTGGAATCCAGCGGATCCACCGCCGGAAAGATTGCCTTCTCGAAGATGGCGCGCGACAGCACGGTAGTCGCGTCGAGATGCGCGAAAGAGGTCGCGGGAGCAGGGTCGGTCAGATCGTCGGCCGGCACATAGATGGCCTGCACCGAGGTGATCGAGCCTTTCGTCGTCGTCGTGATGCGCTCCTGCAGCGTGCCCATGTCGGTTGCGAGGGTCGGCTGATAGCCGACAGCCGAGGGAATCCGGCCGAGGAGCGCCGAGACCTCGGAGCCCGCCTGGGTGAAGCGGAAAATATTGTCGACGAAGAACAGGACGTCCTGGCCCAGGTCACGGAAATATTCGGCGACCGTCAGGCCCGAGAGGCCGACGCGGGCGCGGGCGCCCGGCGGCTCGTTCATCTGGCCGTAGACGAGGGCACATTTCGAGCCTTCCGTCGAACCCGACTTCGGGTCCTTGTTGACGCCCGACTCGATCATCTCGTGATAGAGATCGTTGCCCTCGCGCGTTCGCTCGCCGACACCTGCAAACACCGAAAAGCCGCCGTGATTCTTGGCGACAGCGTTTATCAGTTCCTGGATGAGGACGGTTTTGCCGACACCAGCACCGCCGAACAGGCCGATCTTGCCGCCACGCGCATAGGGGGCGAGCAGATCGATGACCTTGATACCGGTGACCAGCACCTGCGCCTCGGTCGACTGGTCGACGAAAGCGGGCGCTTCCTGATGGATGGCACGCCGTTCCGTTGCCCTCACCGGACCGGCTTCGTCGACGGGTTCGCCAATCACGTTGATGATGCGGCCGAGTGTACCGTCACCCACCGGCACGCTGATGGCCGTGCCCGTGTCGCTCACGGACTGGCCGCGCACGAGACCTTCGGTCGCGTCCATCGCGACGGTGCGGACGGTGGATTCGCCCAGATGTTGCGCCACTTCCAACACCAGCCGGTGGCCATGGTTATCGGTTTCGAGCGCGTTGAGAATGTTTGGCAAGTGACCGTCGAACTTCACGTCCACCACCGCTCCCATTACCTGGGTGACGCGGCCGATCCTGTTCGTTTCCGTCATCGCATTCATGGCATCTGCTCCGTCAGAGCGCTTCCGCGCCCGATATGATTTCAATCAGTTCCTTGGTGATCATCGCCTGGCGCGTCCGGTTGTATTGCAGGGTCAGATTGTCGATCACCTCTCCGGCGTTCCGCGTTGCCGAATCCATCGCCGCCATCTTGGCTCCGAACTCACCTGCGACATTTTCGAGCAGAGCGCGGAAGATCTGCACATTTACATTTCGTGGCAGAAGATCGGCGAGGATGGCCGCCTCGTCGGGCTCATATTCGTAGACATTCCCCTGCGGTCCGACGAGCGTCCCGGATTCCTCGATCACCACCGGAATCAGCTGACGCAGGGTTGGTACCTGGCTGATCACTGATTTGAATTCCGAATAGACGATCGAGCACACGTCGCAGTCGCCCGCGGCAAACAGGTCGAGCACGCGCCGGCCGATCGCCGCGGCATTCGTAAAACCGATGCGTTTGACCTGGACGAACTCGACGGTGTCGATGATGCGGTTCGCATATTGGCGCTTGAGTTGGTCCCGGCCCTTGCGGCCGACGCAAAGGATTTTCACCTCCTTGCCGTCGCGTTCGAGCGCCTGGATGTGTTGACGCGCGCGGCGCACGATGTTGGTGTTGAACCCTCCGCACAATCCGCGATCGGCTGTCGCCACGATGACCAGATGGACTTGGTCTTTTCCGCTCCCGGCAAGGAGCGCGGGCGCGCCTGGGTTGTCTTTGAGCCCTCCCGCGAGGCTCGCGATCACCGCATTCATCTTTTCTGCATAGGGGCGCGCAGCCTCCGCCGCATCCTGCGCACGGCGCAGATTCGACGCGGCCACCATCTGCATGGCCTTGGTGATCTTGCGGATCGATTTGACGCTGGCGATCCGGTTGCGGAAGGACTTCAGGCTTGGCATCAGGCGAAGCTTTTCGCGAATTCTTCCAGAATCGTTTTGAGTTTTGCTTCGGCATCGGGCGTGAGCTGCTTCTGCGAGCGGATGCCGTCGAGAACATCCTTGTGCTTGCCACGCATGAGCCGCAGCAGCTCGCCTTCGAATCGCTGCACGTCGGCGACGGCAAGCTTGTCGAGATAGCCCCTCACGCCGGCAAAGATCGAGATGACCTGCTCTTCGACCGGGATAGGGCTGAACTGCGGCTGCTTCAGAAGCTCGGTGAGGCGCGCGCCACGGTTGAGGAGGCGCTGGGTCGAGGCGTCCAGATCGGAGCCGAACTGCGCGAACGCCGCCATTTCGCGGTATTGCGCGAGCTCGAGCTTGATCGATCCTGCCACCTGCTTCATCGCCTTGATCTGCGCCGAGGAGCCCACGCGCGAGACCGAGATGCCGACATTCACCGCGGGCCGGATGCCCTGGAAGAAAAGGTCGCTTTCGAGGAAGATCTGACCGTCAGTAATGGAGATGACGTTGGTCGGAATATAGGCGGACACGTCGTTCGCCTGCGTCTCAATGATGGGCAGCGCCGTCAGCGAGCCGCCGCCGTGTTCGTCGTTCAGTTTGGCTGCGCGTTCGAGCAGACGAGAGTGGAGATAGAACACGTCGCCCGGATAGGCTTCGCGTCCCGGCGGGCGGCGCAACAGGAGCGACATCTGCCTGTAAGCCACGGCCTGCTTCGACAGATCGTCATAGATGATGAGCGCGTGCATTCCGTTGTCGCGGAACCATTCGCCCATCGCGCAGCCGGAGAAGGGCGCAAGATATTGCAGCGGCGCAGGCTCGCTCGCGGTGGCGGCGACAACGATCGTGTAGTCCATCGCACCCGCATCGCCGAGCGTCTTCACAATCTGCGCGACAGTCGAACGTTTCTGTCCGATCGCGACATAGATGCAGTAAAGCTTGATCTTCTCGTCGCCACTCTGATTGACGGTGCGCTGGTTGATGATGGTGTCGATGGCAATCGCGGTCTTGCCGGTCTGCCGGTCGCCGATGATCAGCTCGCGCTGGCCGCGGCCGATCGGAATGAGGCTGTCGATCGCCTTCACTCCGGTCTGCACCGGTTCGCTCACGGAGCGGCGGGGGATGATGCCGGGCGCCTTGACGTCCACGCGTCGACGCTCGGCGACGTTCTGGATGTCGCCTTTGCCGTCAATAGGATTGCCGAGAGCGTCGACGACGCGGCCAAGAAGCCCCTTGCCCACCGGCACGTCGACGATGGCACCCGTGCGCTTGACGGTGTCGCCTTCCTTGATCCCGGCGTCGCTGCCGAAAATCACGACGCCGACATTGTCGGTCTCGAGATTGAGCGCCATGCCCTTGATGCCGCCCGGGAACTCGACGAGCTCGCCCGCCTGCACATTGTCGAGGCCGTACACGCGCGCGATGCCGTCGCCGACGCTCAGCACCTGACCCACTTCGCTGACTTGCGCTTCGGCGCCGAAATTCTCGATTTCGCGCTTGAGGATCGCCGAGATTTCGGAAGGCTGAATCTTCATCTCAATGTCCTCTCATGACTGCGCGCAAGCCTTCGAGCTTGGTGCGCAGGGATGAATCGATCATGCGCGAGCCGACCTTCACGACAATACCGCCCAGAAGTTCCGGTTCGACCTTGGCGGTCAGCCGAGCGTCGCGGCCGAGTTTTGCCTTGAGCGTGCGCTTGAGTTCCGCGATCTCGCCATCGCTCAAGGGCCTGGCCGAGCTGACTTCGGCATCGATTTCACGCTTCTGACCGGCGAGCAGGATGTCAAAGGCGCGAATGATGTCTGTCAGAGCAAAGAGCCGGCGCTTATTCGCCAGGGTCAGCACGAACCGTAATGTGAGCGGGGCCACATCGATGCGGTGTAAAACCGCTTCCATGCCCTGCCTTTGCTGGTGAGCGGAGAAGACCGGCGCCCTGACCAGCCTCATGAGATCTGGACTCTCCGCCAGAAGCGCCTTCAGCTGCAAAAGGTCGCGCGCTACGCTCTCGAGGCTGCGTTCTTCCATCGCCAGTTCGAATAGCGCCGTTGCGTACCGGCCCGCCAGTCCTGTGTTTTGCGCGTCTTTGCCAGCCATGTCGTGTTTCTCGGCGCTGCCCTCGACAGGCGAGCCCGCCGGTAATTGTTTGAATCCGCAAGGGAATTACTCACGCAGGGAATCTCCCCGACGCCCGCGCGCGGTGCAGTTAGCATGGGGCCGGAACCGGCGCAACAATCTGGCGCGAGCACTCTCAGAATTTGAGGGCCAAAGGAAAACCCCAATCAGAATCGCCGCAATTGATGGGCTGGCACGCGCCTCCACGAATTGCTTTATCCTCGGCGCCTAACCGATGAGGACCAAGTCTTATGAGAAGGTTGATGGTTTGCACGTCTTTGATGGCGGCCGCTTTCGCGGCCCCGGCCTTGGCTGCGCTTGCGGTGGGCGCTGCGGCGCCGGATTTCTCGGCGCAGGCTTCGTTGGGAGGGAAGGAGTTCAACTTCTCCCTCACGGACGCGCTCAAGAAAGGCCCGGTCGTCCTTTATTTCTATCCGGCGGCCTTCACGAAGGGCTGCACGATCGAGGCGCACGATTTCGCCGAGGCCACGTCGCAATTTGCAGCTCTAGGAGCAACCGTAATCGGCGTTTCGCACGATTCGATCGGGACGCTCGACAAGTTCTCTGTCAGCGAGTGCCGCAGCAAATTTCCGGTTGCGGCCGATCCGGACGAGACGGTGATCAAATCCTACGACGCGGTTCTGGCGCAGAAACCGGAATACGCAAACCGCACCTCCTACGTGATCGCGCCCGATCACACGATCCTGATGACCTATACCGACCTCAATCCCGACAAGCATGTCGAGCTGACGCTCGCCGCGGTCAAGAAATGGCGCGACGCGCAGGCTCAGAAATAGCCCTCGATGCTTGACGGGCGCGGCGCAGCCTGCCAAACGCGCCCGCCATGATCGAGATCACGCAGGAGATCGTTTTCGATGCGGCGCACTCTCTTGGTGCCGGCGCGCCGGAGAACCGTCGCGTCCATGGTCATTCTTTCTATGTCGACGTGACGCTTCGCGGCGAGCCGGCGCTGGCGACCGGAATGTTGCGGGAGTTCGGCGAGGTCAAATCGGTGCTCGCGGCGATCGCGGAGGAGCTCGATCATCGCATGCTGAACGACGTGCCAGGACTCGGCGCGCCCACGCTCGAGAATCTGGCGCGCTTCATCTTCGGAAGAGCCAAAGAGAAGCTGTCCGAAGTCGTCCGTGTTCGCATCCGACGGCCATCCTGTGGGCAGTCCTGCCTCTACGAAGAGCCGTAACTGATGGTGCGGCGGATGAAGCTGACGCAACTGGGCAAGCGGGTGTCCGTGCCGCATTCGCCGAAGTCGGCCCATCTGGAAACAGTCGCGAACCCGCATCCCGATCAGGATTATGTCGTCCGCTTCACGGCGCCGGAATTCACCACGCTTTGCCCGATCACCGGTCAACCGGATTTCGCCCATTTCGTTATCGATTACTGTCCCGCACGGCAGCTCGTCGAGTCCAAGTCGCTCAAACTGTTGCTGGCGAGCTTCCGCAATCACGCCGCGTTCCATGAAGACTGCTCGCTCTTCATCGGCAAGCGCATCATTGCGGCGATCCATCCGAAGTTCCTGCGCATCGGGGGGTACTGGTATCCGCGCGGCGGCATTCCTATCGATGTGTTCTGGCAGACGGGAAAACTTCCGCGCGGCGTCTGGCTGCCCGATCCCGGCGTGGCGCCTTATCGCGGACGGGGATGACGTCTATCGGCGCTCCGCTACTGCAGCCAGTTTCGCGCAGGGCTCGTAGCGGTGACAGGCGACGATGTGGTCGTTGACCATGCCAACCGCCTGCGCAAATGCGTAGACGATCACCGGTCCGCAAAAATTGAATCCGCGGTCCTTCAGATCCTTCGATAGCGCCTCGCTCATTTTCGTCTTCGCGGGAATCTGGCCGATTGTTCTATAGCGGTTGATTCGCGGCCGGCCGTCGACATGTTTCCAGATGAAATGTGTGAAGCCGCCCTTGTCCTTCTCCATGATCTCCAGCCAGAGGCGCGCGCCTTTGATCGCCGCCTCGATTTTGGCGCGGCTGCGGATGATGCCCTCGTCCTGAAGCAGGCGGCCGACCTGCCTTTCGCCGAAGCGCGCAATCTTTTGTGGTTCGAAACCGGCGAAGGCGCGACGGAAATTCTCGCGCTTGCGCAGGATGGTGATCCACGACAATCCAGCCTGGAATCCGTCGAGGACTAGTTTCTCATAGAGCGCGCGGTCGTCGAATTCCGGAACTCCCCATTCCTCGTCGTGATAGGCGACGTAGAGCGGATCCTCGCCCGGCCAGGGGCAGCGGATCACGCCGGCGTTCACCGACGTTTGGCTTTGCGCTTTACAGATTTCGCTGCGGGGCGCCTGGATTTCGTTTTGGCCTTGGCTTTCACGCTCCGGCGTGCAGCAGGTTTGGTGCGGGCTTTCGTACGCGGCGCCGTCTTCTTTTTCGCCACGACATGTAGCGTCGCCTCGACCTTGTTGCCGAACGGATCGCGTACGAATGCGCCGTAATAGTCGGGACCGTAATCGGGACGCGGGCCGGGCGCCCCATCGTCGGTTCCGCCACCGGCGAGAGCGGCCTTGTGGAACCGGTGCACGGCGTCCCGGCTTCGCGCGGAAAATCCGACATGCGCGCCGTTGCCGGGACTTGGCGCGTCGCGGTCGTGCGGAAGCTGGATCCAGAATTCCGAAACGCCTTCGCCATAGGCGATCGCGTAGGGCAGGTATTGCGCGGTGCGCTTGTAGCCGAGCGCGCCGAGAACGGCGTCATAAAACTCCGCCGCGCTCGCGACGTCGCGCACACCGACGGAAACATGATGAAGCATGCGTGCAGTCTCCTTGAAAGAAGGCGCACTCTTACCGTTTCGCCCGTCGCGTCAAGAAAAAAGCCATTGAGGTTTCAGGACGCGGACGGGAACGCCCCCTGCGTCCAACGCAGCGCTTCCAGCACCTTCCAGACGATCGGTGCGGACAAGCGCGAATCCCCTTCCGTCATAGACCGACGTTATCGCGCCGATCTCGCTGCCGGCGGCCGTGATGGGCGTTCCTGCTTCGGGCAGAGAAGGAGCGCTGGATTCGACCGGCAGCAACTTCTTGCGCGCAGTCCCGCGATGCTTCATCCGCGCCGTCAATTCCTGTCCCACATAGCAGCCCTTGTCGAAGGACACGCCGTTCAGCTCTTCGAGGTCGGCGTCGAGCGCGAACATTCTGTCCTGTCCGAAATCCGGCCCCTCAGGCACGCCGAGGGCGAGACGATGATCGAGGTAGGCCGATGCAGGCGATGCCGCGGCGAAAACATCCGCTCTTTCCACGACTGTTCGCCAGCCAAGCGCGGGAAGCCGCGGATCGCGTGACCAGTCAGTTGAGCCGCTTTCCCCATCCCATCGCGCCAGCACAACAAGATCGTCGCGGCGCGCGATGTCGACCTTTGCCCGCAGCCGGTAGAGCGAGAGACGTTTGTGCAGCGTTTCCGCAGCTTCAGCTGCACAGTCGAGCAGCATTCCACCTCTATCCGAATAGAGGAAAAAATCGAAAAGGATTTTGCCTTGGGGCGTGAGGAGCGCGGCATAGAGCGCGGTTCCGGACGCGAGCCTGCCCACGTCATTTGTGATCAGCCCCTGCAGGAAATTTTGCGATTCCGCGCCCGACACGGCAAGGATCGCGCGATCCGTCAGAACGGAGGGGGAGCTCATGGCCCCTGAGGTAGTCCGTCGCCATGCGGTTGCCAAGCCGCTATCGGCCGGGCGAAGCCTGCATGATGGCGCCCCGCAGATCGTCGAGCTGGCGCGTCGTGCGGACGATGTCGAAGGGCGAGGACTCCCACCCACGGCGCTGCAGCGCAAGGCGTTCCGTGTCGTTCGAAATCAGGCGTTCGAGCGCGCCAGCGATCGCATCGGCGGATATCGTATCAAGAAATAGCGCCCGTTGGGCGCCGATCTCGGCGATGCCGCCGTTGCGGCTGCAAATGAGCGCGCAGCCCTGTGCGAGAGCTTCGAGAGCGGTGCGGGGGAAGGGGTCGTCCCAGAGCGACGGGACGACCGCGATGTTCGCGGTGCGAAGCGATGCGACGACCTGGTCGTGCGGCTTGAATCCAGAGAGCACGATGCGGTCGCAATCCTTGGCCACGCGCGACACTTTCTGCTCGTAGTCGCTGGGGGATCCGGCATTGCCGAACCAGCGCGCCCCAATGATTTCGGCGCTCCAATCAGAATGCGCCGGCAAGACGCGGGCAAGCGCCTCGACAAGTGGCAGCACGCCTTTCTCGGGAACGATTCGGCCGACGAAGATGATTTTGTGCCGCTTTTGCGTTGGAAAATCATCGGACCAACTGACTCCCGTGTGAATTACGCACACCCTCTCGCCGTGAGGTTCATTGACGCCCTCGAGAAAACAGCGCCGGATGAAGTCGCTTACGCAGATAATTGCACCACACCGCGCTTGCAATTCGCGCCGCTCGTCGATCGATCGTGAGCCGTCCATTCCGCGCGGGTCGTTGCCGAAATGCAGAGCAATGGGAACGCGCGCCAGTTGCCGCTTGAGCGGTTGGATCATGACGGGGCGGTTGTAGATTTCCACCAGGTCGGGCGGATTTCCTTTCACCATGTCCATATAGCGCCCCACCATCGCGACGTTGCGGCCGCGCAGGGACCATCTCGAAACCTCAACGGGATGAAAACGGATTCCCGGAAAGGGCAGGGTCACGGGCGATCCGAAGACCGTGATGCCCGCCTGCCAGCGGCTGGCAAGCGACGTCTCCAGAACGTTTAGGGCGAAGGCGCCCGCGCCGCCCGCTTCGAAGCGCTCCTTGGGGGCGAGGAGAAGATGCAGCTGCTTTGGACTCACGCGGGGTTGGCCGCTCACGCGCCGCTCGAAATCGGCCGGCCCTCGAGCACGTTCTGCAGGGCCAATGCGAGGCGGCGTCCAATGGCTTCGAAGCTGTAGCTCCGCTCGGCCGCGGCGCGCGCCCCACGTCCGAGCTTTTCGCGCAACGCCGTATCTGCGACGATCCGTGCCAGTGCATCGGCAAGCGCCACTGGATCATGGGACAGGACGAGCAGGGCGGTCTCGCCATCCACCAGGAGTTCGTTCGGCCCGTCGATGTCGCTCGCCACGATCGGTATTCCGCTTGCCATCGCATCCAGAACGGCAAGCGGCAAATCCTCCTGGAATGACGGCAGCACGAATATGTCGCCGCCCGCGAGGAAGTCGGCGACATTGTCTGTCCAGCCGGAAAGAAATATCCGGGACGCGAGACGCTCGCGATCGATCTGGCTTTGCAGTTTTCCGCGTTCCGGCCCGTCACCTGCAATCACGCAGGTGCAATCGACCGAGCGGGCAGCAAGAAGTCTCATCGCGTCGATGAGAACGCCGAAACCTTTTTTCTCGTGCAGTCGCCCGAGCGCCACGATTTTTGCCGGATAGTGGCCGCGATAATCTTCCTTGGGATGCTGCGGAAGTCGCACGGCATTCGGGATGACGATGATGTCCTGCGCGGGAACACCGTCTTCGATTAGCGTGCGTCGGCGATGTTCCGCAGCGACCAGCACGCCCGCATAGGGAAAATCGTGATCGAAGCGGCGCTTCTGCACCATGGTGACGATGGGAATGCGCGCTCCAATCGAGCGTCCGAGGAGGCGATGCGCCTTGCGGCCGACGCACATCACGAGCTGCGGCGCCCGCTGGTGCACAATTCTGCGCGCGCCCGCGATGCTGAGCGGATCCCAATCGCTCAACGCCATCATCTCGTCGAATGCCAGGCCACGGTCGCGCGCGTAACGCGCGAGCGGACTCTTGCGGCTGACCAGCCCTCGCGCCGCCAGGCCGGCCAGCGGAAGCATTTCGATCTCGTCCAGGAACAGCTTCTCGAGACCGCCATAGCCGGTACCGAGCATGCAGTTGAGAATCATCGCGGGAGCTGGGCTAAGGTGGAAGGTGGAAGTGGAAATAACACGATACCCGGCGGCGCCCCAAATGTTCGATCTCCTCATCTCCGGCGGAACGGTCGTCAGCCCGATGGGGACCGGTGGCGCCGATATCGGAATGCGCGACGGCAAGATTGCGGCAATTGGCAGCCTTTCGGGCGCGCCGGCTGCCGAAACCTACGATGCGAGAGGGCTCCACGTCCTGCCGGGGATCATCGACACCCAGGTGCATTTCCGCGAGCCCGGAAACGAGCACAAGGACGATCTGGAGAGCGGCAGCCGGGGAGCGGTTCTCGGCGGAGTCACGTCGGTTTTCGAAATGCCCAACACGCATCCGCCCACCACCTCCAGGCTCGCGCTGAACGACAAGCTTGCCCGCGCCCGCGGCCGGATGCATTGCGACTACGCGTTCTTCGTCGGTGCGACCCCGCAGAATATCGGCGCGCTTGGCGAGCTCGAACGCGCGCCCGGATGCGCGGGAGTCAAGGCGTTCCTGGGCTCGTCCACGGGCACGCTTCTGCTTGATGAGGACGAGGCGATCCTGGGGGCGCTGAGGGGAGGGCACCGGCGGATGGCGGTGCACTCCGAAGACGAAGCGCGGCTCAGGGAACGAAAGGCGCTGGCGGAATCAGGCAAGCCGCAAACGCATCCGGTGTGGCGCGACGTGGAGACGGCGCGGCGCTCAACCGAGCGCGTCCTGGCGCTGGCGCGGCGCGCAGGGAGACGGCTGCATGTGCTGCATGTCACGACGGCCGAGGAATTGCCTCTTCTCGCCGGCGCGCGCGACATCGCCACGGTCGAGACCACTCCCCAGCATCTGACGCTCGCAGCGCCGGAGTGTTATGAACGTCTGGGCACTTACGCGCAGATGAATCCGCCGATCCGCGACGCCACGCACCGCGACGCCTTGTGGCGGGCCGTGCGCGAAGGGTTGATCGACGTCATCGGCTCCGACCACGCGCCCCATACGCGCGCCGAGAAAGACAAGACCTATCCCGAAACCCCGTCGGGAATGCCGGGAGTGCAGACGCTGGTGACGATTCTTCTCGACCATGTGAATGCCGGGCGCTTGTCGCTGTCGCGTTTCGTCGATCTCACCAGCGAGGGAGCAGCACGAATTTATGGCATCGCGGCCAAGGGCCGGATTGCCGAGGGTTATGACGCGGACTTCACCGTCGTCGATCTTCAGGCGAAGCGGCGCATCGAGAACAGCTGGATTGCGTCAAAGAGCGGCTGGACGCCGTTCGACAGCATGGAAACGACGGGGTGGCCCGTTGCCACGATCATCCGTGGACAGATCGTCATGCGCGACGGTGCAGTTGTATTGCCCGGTAAGGGCGCTCCGGTACGATTTCTGGAAACACTAGCGCCTGTTACCTAGACAAAAACTATTCCACGCGGAGGCGCGAAAAAATGGTTCACGATGAGACGATGAGGAAAGAGTCGCGCGCAATAGTTCTCGCTGTCTCACTGCCCCATTGTGGTCATTTTTTCCTCCGCGCCTCCGCGTGCAAATCCTTTGGTTGGTAACGCGTGTGCCTAGTGCAGAGTAAATTCGGAGCCGGCGTGCTTCAGTTCCGTGGGCGAGATGAGGCCGCGCGCAGCAACGCGGACCGAATGCAGCTTGCCTTCGAGATTGTCGCGCCAGAAGCAGAGAAAACGAGTAAGGATGGGAAATTTCGGCGCGATATCTAGCTCCTGCCAGATGTAGCTTTGGAGCACGGTCGGATGATCCGGCATGTGATAAAGAATTTCGGCGGTCGTCAGCCGATAGCCCTGCAGCGTCAACTCGAACTTGTGCATTTGTGAATCGCCTTTGCGTCTTTCGTTTCCTTGGCCTTTCTCGCTGCCAATGAAGGCACAGATTCGTAAGGAAAAAGTTTGGGTAGCGGTTCCCTCCCTGTCCAGTCCGCCGGGAGAGGAACCCCTGTAAAAGGGCCCGCTTCTTGACGGCGGGCGTTATTTTTGTGCCTTAGTGTTTCGCGCGCGACACGCCTGCCGTTCTGGCAGCAGTCACATTCCGGAAGTGCCAATGACAGACCGCTTCAGGGCTCTCCTGATTTCGAAAGACGGCGAAGGCCAGAAGCTCCACGACGCCGAACTTTCGACCGGCGATCTCATGGACGGCAACGTCGTGATCGCCGTTTCGTATTCGACGATGAACTACAAGGACGCTCTCGCGCTGACCGGACGCGCGCCAGTCGTGCGCAAATTTCCGATGATCCCCGGAATCGATCTCGCGGGTACGGTCGCAACGTCGGAAGATTCTGCATTCCGTCCCGGCGACCGGGTGCTGATCAACGGCTTCGGACTGGGCGAAACGCACTATGGCGGCTACGCGCAACGGGCGCGCGTAAAAAGCGAATGGCTGTTGCCGATTCCGGGAGCTTTTTCCTTCGCCGAGGCAATGGCAATCGGCACGGCGGGCTACACGGCGATGCTTGCCCTTCTTGCACTTGAGGATACAGGTGTGAAACCGGAAAGTGGGCCCGTTGTGGTAACGGGCGCGGCCGGTGGTGTCGGTTCGGTTGCGGTCGCGCTGCTGTCGAAGCTCGGCTGGCGCGTGATCGCTTCTACCGGCCGCGTCGCGGAAGCGGCATATCTTAAAAATCTGGGCGCGCAGGAAATCATCTCGCGCAGCGAACTTGGCGGCGAGCCGCGCATGCTCGCCAAGGAACGCTGGGCGGCCGCCGTCGACAGCGTGGGTTCGAAGACACTGGCCAACGTCATCGCCGCCACGAGTTATGGCGGAGCTGTAGCGGCGTGCGGTCTTGCGGGAGGGATGGATTTGCCCACCAGCGTGGCGCCTTTCATTTTACGGGGCGTTTCGCTGCTTGGCATCGAATCCGTTAACATGAAAATGCCGCGAAGGCGGCAGGCATGGGAGCGCCTCGCGCGCGATCTCGATCGGGAAAAGCTCGCCGCCATGACGCGCACGATCGAACTGCACGAAGTTCCCCGAGTCGCGGAAGATGTTCTTGAGGGCACGGTACGCGGCCGGCTTGTGGTCAGGGTCGCGCAATGAAAAACCTGCCGCTGGCTGCCCACCGCGCATGAACTATCTGGTTCTCATCGTCACCGGTCTCGTTATCGGCTTCATCGTCGCGGCGCCCATCGGGCCGGTGAATCTGATCTGCATCCGCCGCACACTGGCGTTCGGATCCTTGAACGGCTTTCTGTCCGGGCTTGGCGGCGCCGTGGGCGACGGCGTGTATGCGGCGATCGTCGGTTTCGGGCTGACCGCAATCAGCCAGTGGATCGAAGGCTATTCCCAGGCACTGCAGTTGGCAGGCGGCGCGCTGCTTCTGGGGTTCGGCGTCCACACCTATCTCGCCGATCCGTTGCGCGGAAAAGAAATCGGCTATCCCGCCGATCATGCACCGCGGAATTCCTCCCTCCTGCGCGCTTTTGCTTCGACCTTTGCCATCTCGATCACCAATCCGGCGACGCTTTTCGCGTTCGCGGCCCTCTTCACCGGATTCGGAGGAATCGTCGCGGGAGCGAGAGCGAGCCTCGCGCAGGCGGGATTTGTCGTCAGCGGCGTATTGTGCGGCTCGGCCCTGTGGTGGCTCACGCTCACCACCGTGGTGGGCTTTTTGCACGCCCGCATCGATGCGCGCGTGATGCGAATCATCACCCATGTGACGGGGATCATCGTCATTGTCTTCGGCGTTGGCATGCTCGGCCATGTGCTGCTCGGGCGGCTGCGGTGGTAGGTCGGCGCGGCCAACAGGCTTGTTCGGCACGGCTCGCGCAAACAGCGAACTGCCGAGAGAGGCAGTTGCGTTGACTCAATGGCGTTCCCACCTATGATGTGCCGCAACGTCATGGTCCGCCGAGAGGCGCGCCGCTGGCGGCGAGATCCCCCGCGGGAGAGATTCGTCGAAAGACGAGCGCCGAAGGAGCAACCGCCCCGGAAACTCTCAGGCAAAAGGACCGCGTGGGGAGATAAAACTCTGGAAAGCGGGATGGTGACGACGCCATCCTCACCGAAGGGGTAAGCTGGGCGGAAGGGTAAACCCAACGCCGGCGAAATCTCTCAGGTCCGATGACAGAGGGGCGCGGGTTCCGGTCCGCCGGGCGCGCCGTTCCAACCTCTTGCCGGGCCGCTATGTCAGACTCGACCTACCAGAATCTCCGCCGAACGCCGCTCTATGCGCTTCACATCGAGTTGGGCGGTAAAATGGTGTCCTTCGCGGGCTATGAACTGCCGGTTCACTACCAGCCCGGCATCTTGAAAGAACATTTGCACGCGCGCGCGCAGGCCGGGCTGTTCGACGTCTCGCATATGGGGCAGGCGGCGCTTTCCGGCCATGACCCCGCAGCGGCCCTGGAATCGCTGACGCCTGCTGACGTGAGGGGGGTGAAGGACGGCCAACAGCGCTACGCACTTCTCCTGAATCCGGAAGGTGGCATTAAGGACGATTTCATGGTGGCGCGGCTTGAGGGAGAATCGGCGCTCCACCTGGTGGTGAACGGCGCGACCAAGGAAGGCGATTTTGCCTATATGGCCGGGCAGCTGAAGGCCCGGGCAACTCTCACGCCCCATTCCGCCCGCGCTCTGCTTGCGCTGCAAGGGCCTGCTTCGGAGAAGGTGCTTTCGCGCCACGCACCTGCCGCGAAGGATATGACCTTCATGAAGGTCGCGCGGATGGATGTCGCCGGAGCGCCCGCGATCGTCAGCCGTTCCGGCTATACAGGTGAGGATGGGTTTGAAATCTCCATCGCTGCCGGCGATGCGGAGCGTGTCGCCCGTACGCTGCTGAACGAGCCCGAAGCGCTGCCGATCGGGCTGGGGGCCCGCGATTCGCTGCGGCTGGAAGCGGGCCTCTGCCTCTACGGGCATGACCTGAACGAAGACATCGATCCTGTCAGCGCGAATCTCGTGTGGTCCATCGGCAAACGACGGAAAGCCGACCGGGACTTTCCCGCGGCCGAGCAAATTCTGAAATTGCTTTCAGACGGTCCGCGCGAGAAGCGCGTCGGCATTCGTCCCGAGGGCAGGGCGCCTGCGCGGGAAGGCGCGGCCATTGCAGACAAGACGGGCCGCATCATCGGACGGGTGACGAGCGGTGGTTTTGGCCCGAGCGCCAACGCGCCGGTGGCCATGGGTTACGTCGAGACGGCGTTCGCGGCGGACGGCACGGAGATCGACCTGCTCGTGCGCGGGAAGCCGCTCCCGGCGCGGGTGTCGCCGATGCCGTTCGTGCCACATCGCTACAAGCGCACGGAAACTGTTTCAAAAGCGGGGTGAGAAGAATGAGCGAAGTACGCTACACGGATCAGCACGAATGGGTGCGCATCGACGGTGATGTGGCAACCGTCGGCATCACCAAATATGCGGCGGGCCAGCTTGGCGATGTTGTTTTTGTGGAGCTGCCGGAGGCCGGCCGAAAGGTCGGGCAGGGCGGCGAGATTGCCGTCGTCGAGAGCGTGAAGGCAGCCAGCGAGGTTTACGCACCGGTCGGCGGTGAGGTCAGCGAGTCCAATCCGGCGCTCGCCGCCGAACCGGCGAAGATCAATGCCGACCCCGAGGGCGAAGGCTGGTTCTTTCGCATGCGCCTCGCCGACAAATCCGAGCTCGGCAAGCTGATGTCCGAGGCTCAGTACACGGAATTCGTAAAGTCCCTCTGATCACGAGTTTGGTGTTTCATGCAGCGAAAAGAATTTAACGCAGAGGACGCGGAGGCAGCGCTGGGGACGCAGAGAAGAGATTGCGCGCCAAAGGCACGCGATTACTTACCCCGCGTCTTGCACGAAACCTCTGCGTTAAGTGCTTCTCTGTTTCGTCCCTTCTCACGAGTCTGGTAACGGCCGATGCGCTATCTTCCGCTGACACAAGATGACCGGCGTGTGATGCTGGGCAGGATTGGTGCGCCGAACATGGGCGCGCTGTTCCGCGACGTGCCGAAGGAAGCTGTGGTGGGGCGCGAGGCATTCGCGCTGCCCGATCATCAGGGCGAACTCGAAGTGGAACGCGCACTTGCTCGCCTCGCCGCCGAAAACGTCGCTGCCGGCTCGGTGCCGTTCTTTTGCGGCGCGGGTGCCTATCGCCATCATGTCCCCGCTGCCGTCGATCATCTTATCCAGCGCTCGGAATTCCTCACCTCCTACACGCCCTACCAGCCGGAGATCGCGCAAGGCACGCTGCAGTACCTCTACGAATTCCAGACCCAGGTTGCGATGCTGACCGGCATGGAGGTGGCGAACGCTTCGCTTTATGACGGCTCGACTGCGACGTCCGAAGCAGTGCTGATGGCGCAGCGCCTCACACGGCGGCCAAAGGCGATCCTTTCTGGCGGGTTGCATCCTCACTACTCCGAAACTGTTGAAACACTTGGCGCGCTGTCCGGCACAGTCGTGCGCGCGCCGCTGACGCCAGGTCGCGCGGAAGACCTCATCTCTCTGATCGACGCGGAGACGGCCTGCGTGGTCGTGCAGAGCCCGGACGTGTTCGGTCTAGTCCGCGATCTGGGCCCCGTCGCGGAAGCCGCGCATGCCAAAGGTGCTCTGTTGATCGCGGTCGTGACGGAAGTCGTTTCGCTCGGCCTGCTCGAATCGCCCGGCGCGATGGGCGCAGACATCGTAGCCGCGGAAGGCCAGTCGATCGGGAACGGCCTCAATTTTGGCGGCCCCTATGTTGGGCTCTTTGCGACTCGCGAGAAATTCGTCCGCCAGATGCCGGGGCGGCTGGCGGGCGAAACGGTGGATGCGGAAGGGCGCCGTGGCTTCGTGCTCACACTCTCCACGCGCGAGCAGCATATCCGCCGCGAAAAGGCGACGAGCAACATCTGCACGAATTCGGGCCTGTGCTGTCTCGCCTTCACCATTCACCTGGCACTGCTGGGCGAGGAGGGGTTTGTGCGGCTGGCGCGCGCCAATCACGCGCGCGCGGCCGCGCTGGCGGAGAGACTTGCCGCGATTCCCGGCGTCTCGCTGGTCACGCCATCCTTCTTCAACGAATTCACCCTGAGGCTTCCGAATGCCGCAGCGCCAATCGTCGATCATCTTGCCGAGCGCAACATTCTTGGCGGCGTTCCGGCATCGCGCCTTATGCCGCACGAGCCGGTCGCGCGCGAATTGCTGATCGTCGCGGCGACGGAAACAACCACTGACGATGATGCCAAAGCGTTTGCGGATTCGCTCGCGGAGTGCCTGTCATGACGATGAACGCAATCGGACGCCCCACTTCGACCGGCGCTGCGACCCCGCCGTCGCCGCCGACGATTTCGGGCGACCGTGGGCTCGACCATGAGGAACCGCTGCTCTTCGAGCTCGGCCGCGCGGGCGTCAGCGGCGTCGATATTCCGTCTACGGAAATATCTGGCCGCCCTCTGGGCGATTTGCGCCGCAAGGGGGCGATTGGGCTCCCGGGACTGTCGGAGCCAGAGATTGTCCGCCACTATGTGCGCCTGTCGCGCATGAACTATGCGATCGACGCCGGCCTCTATCCGCTCGGCTCGTGCACGATGAAGCACAATCCGCGTCTCAACGAGAAGATGGCGCGGCTCCCGGGTTTCGGCGATCTCCACCCACTGCAGCCGCAGCAGACCACACAGGGCGCGCTGGTGCTCATCGCCGAGTTGATGCGCTGGCTTACGACGCTGACGGCCATGCCCGCGGTCGCGATGAGCCCGAAGGCTGGCGCCCATGGCGAATTGTGCGGGCTGCTGACCATTCGCGCGGCCGTCGCGGCGCGCGGCGAGAAACGTACGCGGGTCCTCGTGCCCTCGTCCGCGCATGGCACCAATCCCGCGACTGCAGCGCTCGCGGGATTTTCCGTGGACGAAGTCCCTGCGAAAGACGATGGCCATGTCGACGCCGATGCGCTTGAAAAGATGCTTGGGCCCGACGTTGCCGCCATCATGCTGACCAATCCCAACACCTGCGGACTCTTCGAGAAGCGGGTGAAGGAAATCGCTGATGCTGTGCACAAGGCCGGCGCCTATTTCTATTGCGACGGCGCGAATTTCAACGCCATCGCCGGCCGCGTGCGGCCGGGAGACCTCGGCATCGATGCGATGCACATCAATCTGCACAAGACGTTTTCTACGCCGCATGGCGGCGGCGGCCCTGGATCAGGTCCGGTGGTGCTCTCCGCTGCGCTCGCACCGTTCGCACCGTTGCCGCTGCTCGTGCAGGACGGACGCGGCTTCAGGCTGGTCGAGGATCGAGAGAACGTCCCACCGGGAGCGCGACCGTTCGGCCGCATGTGCGCCTTTCACGGACAGATGGGCATGTTCGTGCGCGCGCTCGCTTATATGCTGAGCCATGGCGCCGACGGAGTGCGTCAGGCGTCTGAAGACGCCGTGCTGGCGGCGAACTACATTCTTGCCTCGTTGAAGGACACGCTGAGCGCGCCGTTCGAAGGGCCGTGCATGCACGAGGCGCTGTTCGACGATTCATTTCTAGAAGGAACGGGCGTCTCCACACTTGATTTCGCCAAGGCGATGATCGACGAGGGCTATCATCCGATGACAATGTATTTCCCACTCGTGGTGCACGGCGCAATGCTGATCGAGCCCACAGAGTCGGAATCGAAGGAAAGCCTCGACCGCTTCATTCACGTCATGCGCGCGCTTGCCGAGGAAGCGAAGGCCGGCCGGCTGGAACGCTTTGCCGGCGCGCCCCATCTGGCGCCGCGTCGCCGCCTCGACGAAACCCGCGCCGCGCGCAAGCCCGTCCTGCGCTGGACGCCCAAACCGTTGCCGCAAGCCGCGGAATAGAAGAACGTTCTACCAGACGCCGGGAAGGAGCCTGTAGCGCACGCGGCGGGAATAATCCGCATAGCCTTCGAGCTTCAGCCGCAATTCGCGATCTTCCATGGCAGTCAGGAACACGATTGCGCTCGCGAGCACCAAAACCCCCGCCAATCCGAGCCATGAGCCCAGAAGAAGGGCGGTCGAGACGAAAAGGATGACGCCTGCCGCATAAAGCGGGTGACGAACAACCGCGTAGGGACCGGTAGAAATGATCTGCCTTCCGCGCTCGGTCCGCAGGCGCAGGGATCGCCAGAGAGACGTATTTTCCTCGAAGACGCGATAGATGGACGAGAGGGCGGCTGCCACGCCGATCCCGCCTGCGATCTGCAGCCAGTCGGGCATCCACGACCAGTCGAAACGCACGGCGTCGAGTCCCATCAGCGCGAGCCATCCGGGGAAGAGGACGGTGAACAGAACCTTGAAAATCCCATCCCAAGGCAGCTCCGCGCGAAGGATTGGCCAGCGCAGTGAATTTTTCAGGATTGCCGGATCGTGGCGCGCGACCATGCGGGTGATCAGAAACGCCACGACGAGAGAGACGCCGACGAACGCCCATGCCGGCGGCCAGCTCAAAGTGCCCGCCGCGCCGAACAGCACCACGGCGATCGCCGCCTCAATTCCCAGCGCAACCCAGAATTTTGCCGACATGCGCCCCGTCCTTTCTGGCTCCAGTTTAGTACGCCGCAGTGGAAAATTCGAATCACTTCAGGCGCCGGCACAAAAAATTGAACGTCCCATACTTGCGGTGAAAACAATTAACATTCGAGAGAATTTGCCGCCATTTTCGGAGCCGTACGCGCAAGAATCGGGTCGCTCGGGCCGCACGAATGCCTGAACTTCGTGCCGCAACCGCCAGGGACGACCGTCATGCAATTCCGATTCAGTGGACTTGACGCCGCACAATTTGCCCATTTGTTCGCGCTTGGCGACGAGGAACTTGCGTCCGCCTACATCCGCCGTGTCGTCGCCGACAGCAAGCCCGGCTTTCCCTGCCGGGTGACGCTCGAGGACGCCGAGCAAGGAGAACGCCTTCTTTTGTTGCCCTTCGAACACCAGCCCGCGCAGACGCCCTATCGCGCGGGCGGCCCGATCTTCGTCCGTGAGAATGCGCGGCAGACTTTTGACCGCGCAGGCGCGAGTCCCGGGGTTCTCTCTGGCCGCACGCTGTCCGTGCGCGCCTATGCGCATGATGGAATGATGGTTGATGCCGACGTCGCGGAGGGCGACACGCTTGAACCATTGCTCGAACGGCTATTCGGCTGTTGCGAAACCGCCTACGCCCACATCCATTTCGCCAAGCGCGGCTGCTACGCCTGCCGCGTCGAGCGGGGGTGACAGCGGAATCGAAGGCTGATGTTGCACAAAGAAAGTTTCGGCGCGGAGGACGCTGAGGTAGCACCTGGGACGCAGAATAATGGGCAACCGAAACGTGCGAGCACTTCCTGCGCGCCAGGAGCCTTGTCGCGCCTAGTCAAAAAAGACCGCTCTCCTACGAGCACCCGCTCGTGCCACCGCAGGTGTTGCACTTCATGCAGGTGCCGTTGCGGACGAGGGTGAAGTTTCCGCAGGCGCCGCAGGCGTCTCCCTCATAACCCTTCATGCGCGCTTCGGCGGCGCGGCGGGCGCGCGCGTAGCCCACACCCTCCCCGAGCGTCAGGCGCGCTTCCAGCCGGGCGACGGTCTGGCCGACAGGATTTGCACCTGCCGCTTCCATGACCGCTACGCGCACCGCGCTCAACGCGTCCGTCACCGGATCGGCGACGAGATTTTCGAAACCGGCTGCCGTGCCGACATAAGATTCGTGGTCGTGTTCCTGGACCGGCGCTGTCCTCGCTAGCGTATTGCCGCCCACAATTGCGAAGGATTTGAGCTGTCCGCGCATGAAGCCAGTGGACGCAACCCGCGACAGGGTCTGCGCAAGATCCCTGGCGGGCTCGCGCCGCTCGTCGCCTGCGTGCGCGCCGTGGCCCAGATCCTCATCGTGCGTTGGCGGCACATGTGCGAGGTCGTCGCGGCCGAGATAGGAGACCGCGAGCTCGCGGAAGATGTAGTCGAGCACGCTGGTCGAGTTCTTGATCGAGTCGTTGCCGATCACGAGGCCCGCGGGCTCGAAGCGCGTGAAGGTGAAAGCTTCGACGAATTCCTCGAGTGGCACCCCGTATTGCAGGCCGATGGAAATGGCGATGGCGAAATTGTTCATCAGGCTGCGGAAGGCTGCGCCTTCCTTATGCATGTCGATAAATATTTCGCCCGGTCGCCCATCCTCGTACTCACCGGTTCTCAGATAGACTTTGTGTCCACCAACCACCGCTTTCTGCGTGTACCCCTTGCGGCGCTGCGGCAGCCGTTCGCGTTCGCGGCTGACCACGCGCTCGACGATCTTCTCCACGACCCGTTCGGCAACCATCGAAGTCCTGGCGGCGAGCGGCGCGGCGAGGATGTCATCGAGCGCGTCATCGTCGTCGGCGAAGTTGAAAACCTGCGCAGCGAGCGGCTGCGACAGCTTCGAACCGTCCCGATAGAGTGCATTGGCCTTCAGGCCGAGTTTCCATGACAGCATGTACGCATCGCCGCAGTCGCGCACGCTGGCGTTGTTGGGCATGTTGATCGTCTTGGAGATGGCGCCGGAAATGTATGGCTGCACGGCGGCCAGCATGCGTATGTGACTCTCCACCGAAAGCGCGCGCGTACCGATCCGTCCGCACGGGCTGGCGCAATCGAATACGGCGAGATGTTCGCTGCTCAGATGGGGAGCGCCTTCGAGAGTCATTGCGCCGCAGACATGCAGATTGGCGGCATCGATCTCCGATCTGGAAAATCCGAGCGCCTTCAGCATGTCGAATTCCGGCGCGTCGAGTTGCGCTGCTGCGAGGCCAAGCGTTTCGGCACAGAACCGTTCGCCGAGCGTCCATTTGTTAAAGACGAAGCGGATGTCGAACGCGGCCTCCAGCGCGGATTCGATGGTGGCGAGCGTTTCGTCGTCGAACCCCTTGACCCGCAAGGCGTCGTGGGTCACGCCGTCGGTGAGTGTCTCGAGGGTGCCGTTGCCGACCGCATAAGCGACAATGTCGTCGATCTCACTCTGTTGGTAGCCGAGCGCCGAAAGCGCTTCGGGCACGCAGCGGTTGATGATCTTGAAATAACCGCCTCCGGCCAGCTTTTTGAACTTCACCAGCGCGAAATCCGGCTCGACGCCGGTTGTGTCACAATCCATCACGAGCCCGATCGTGCCGGTCGGCGCGATAACCGTCGCCTGTGCATTTCGGAAGCCGAATTCCTCGCCGAAGGCGAGAGCGTCGTCCCACGCACGCGTAGCTGCCGTCGCGAGCGATTCGTCGGTCACCGCGGCGAGGTCCAAGGGCACCGGCACAGTCGCAAGCTCCTCGTATCCGTCGGTTGCACCGTGAGCAGCTCGCCGGTGGTTTCGGACCACGCGCAGCATCGCTTCAGCATTGGCACCGTATTCCGGGAAAGGTCCGAGTTCACCTGCGAGCTCGGACGAGGTCGCGTAGGACACGCCAGTCATCACTGCGGAGATTGCGCCCGCAATGGCGCGGCCTTCCCGGCTGTCATAGGGAATGCCGGCCGCCATCAGATACCCGCCGATATTCGCGAAGCCGAGGCCAAGCGTGCGATAGTCGAAAGAGCGTTGCGCAATCTCGCGCGACGGGAACTGCGCCATCATCACCGAGATTTCGAGGACGACCGTCCATAGTTTGACCGCATGCTCGAACGCGAAGACGTCAAAACGTTTTTCAGACTCCGACGCCTTCCGAAATGCCATCAGGTTGAGCGAGGCGAGGTTGCAGGCCGTGTCGTCCAGGAACATGTATTCCGAGCACGGGTTCGAGGCGCGAATCTCGCCGCCTGCCGGACAGGTGTGCCAGTCATTGATCGAGGTGTGAAACTGGATGCCCGGGTCTGCGCAGGCCCAGGCGGCATAATTGATCTTGTCCCACAGCGCGCGGGCGGGCATCTCCTGGGCGATGCCACCTTTGCGATAGGTCAGGCGCCAATCCTCGTCGTCTTCGACCGCCTTCAGGAACGCGTCGGTGACGCGGACGGTATTGTTCGAATTCTGGCCGGAAACCGAAAGGTAGGCTTCGGAGTCCCAGTCCGTGTCGTAGGTCGGAATGCGGAAGTCGATTTCCTTGAATCCCTGGCGTGCGAAGGAGATGGCGCGCTCGATGTAATTGTCGGGGATCATCGATCTGCGTGCGGCCTTAACTTCGCGGCGCAATGCCGGATTCTTTTTGGGATCGAAGCAATCGTCGCCCGAGCCTTCGCAATTGATGCAGGCGCGCATGACCGCCTTCAAGTGCCGCTCCGCAAGCTTCGAGCCGGCCACAAGCGCGGCGACTTTCTGTTCTTCGACCACTTTCCAGTCGATGAACTGCTCGATATCGGGATGGTCGACATCGACGATGACCATCTTGGCCGCGCGCCGAGTCGTGCCGCCCGACTTGATCGCTCCGGCGGCGCGATCGCCGATCTTCAGAAAGCTCATCAGACCGGAAGATTTGCCCCCGCCGGAAAGCTTCTCGTTCTCGCCCCGCAGGCTGGAGAAATTCGTGCCCGTCCCCGAACCGTATTTGAACAGACGCGCCTCGCGAGTCCACAGATCCATAATGCCGCCTTCGTTGACGAGATCGTCGGAGACGCTCTGGATGAAGCAGGCATGCGGCTGGGGATGCTCGTAGGCCGAGGTGGACTTCACCAGCCGGCCAGAGAGATGGTCGACGTAATAGTGCCCCTGGCTCGGACCATCGATCCCATAGGCCCAATGAAGCCCGGTGTTGAACCATTGCGGGCTGTTGGGCGCTGCCTTCTGCGCGGCGAGCATGTGGCACAATTCGTCCTGGAATGCCCGTGCATCCCCTTCGGAATCGAAATAGCCGCCCTTCCAACCCCAGTAGGTCCAGGCGCCTGCCATGCGGCAGAACACCTGCCTGGCGGAGGTTTCGCCCGTGCGCTCTTCGCTGTCGGCGACGTGGCGCCAGAGAAACTCAGGGACACCTTCCTCGGCGACGGCTTTGAGGCGAACCGGGATTCCGGCCTTGCGGAAATATTTCTGCGCCAGCACATCGCAGGCGACCTGGCTCCACTCAGCGGGCACTTCGATGTCTGCCTGGCGGAACACCACGGAACCATCCGGATTACGGATTTCGCTTGTCGCGGCGCGAAATGCGATTCCCTCGAAAGCGGAACGGCCTTCCGATGTGAAGTGACGACGAATGCGCATCTTTTCCCCCAGGCTTTGTGTTCATCACAACCGCGTCGCCGCCGCTGCGTCCTGGAGACGGTTCTCCGTCGCGGGAAGCCAGCCTTTCGGCCGGCGACCACCGCGTCGGGTGTTCGATCGTTCCCAGATTTTGTGCCGCGGCGAGGCGGCAGACCCCAACTATGGGCACACGTTGCCGGCGCACGCAAGAGACAAGTGGTAAACGAGCGTCTACCCACAACATCTTGGGCCTCGTCTGAGATGGCGGAATTGCTGGCAGATTCGGCATGTCAAGGAGGGTGGCGCGAGATCCGCCCGAAAATATTTTCAACCGAAGCGACCCTGGCGGGGCCAATGCGCCAGAGCGCACGCAAAATCGCCGATCGAGTCTGCTCGTCGACTGGGATTGGCGCCCTCCCGCGCCAACTTCTATAGTCGCTGCGATCCTGGATTCGGTGAATAGCATGTCCTGGTTGCGGGCAATTTTCGTATGGTGGCAACGGGCGACGCCCGGCACATTGCTGCTGACGTGGCTGTCGGGACATTTCGTCGGAGAGGACAAGTTCGGCAACCGCTACTACCAGAACCGGGCTGCCTTGCGGCGCTGGGTGATCTATAACGGAACCGTCGAAGCCTCGCGGGTGCCCGCAGAATGGCATGGCTGGCTGCATCACACATTCCTCGAGCCGCCGACTGTCGCACCGCTACGTGTAAGGCCGTGGGAGAAGGAGCACGTCCCAAACCTGACGGGCACCGACATGGCCTATCGCCCTCCCGGCAGCCTGGGTGCGTCAGGCCAGCGCGCGCCGGCGACGGGCGACTACCGCGCCTGGAAACCTGAGTGAAAATCGCTGGAGCTTATCGAACCATGCAGAACAACACCTTTGAGACGCTGATGGGCGCGGTGGTCATCCTGGTGGCCGCGGGCTTTCTCTATTTCGCCTATACTTCGACCAGCGTCGGATCTTTGGGTGGCTACGAACTCGGCGCGCGCTTCGCCAGTGCCGACGGCATCGCCACCGGGACCGATGTGCGCCTGCACGGCATCAAGATCGGCCGGGTGTCGTCACTGGAGCTTGATCCGAAGACCTATGCTGCGATCGTCAAGATTACCGTGCGCGACGACGTGAAACTTCCCGACGATTCCTCGATCAAGATCACCTCCGCAGGCATCATGGGAAGTTCCTATCTCGCCATCCAGCCGGGCGGCAGCGAAAAAATGATACCTCCAGGGGGGCAAATTACGAATACGCAGGGATCAATCGATCTGATGGGACTGATCGGCCGCGCGATTTACGGAAACTCAGGAAGCAAATAATGGCAAT
Organism: Rhizomicrobium sp.; assembly: GCA_035567755.1. Classification (GTDB taxonomy): domain Bacteria; phylum Pseudomonadota; class Alphaproteobacteria; order Micropepsales; family Micropepsaceae; genus Rhizomicrobium. Next base: position 40,231 of record DATMPH010000004.1, on the reverse strand, counting down.
CGCATTGACAGGAGTTCGAATTGCCTGCGCCATCGCAATGGCTGCGCCCGCTTTGACAGAGGCGCGCGCGGAACCGGTGAATGTTCCGCATTTGCAAAAGGCGCTGAGCCTTGCCGATGCCCTGCCAGGCAAGGACGGAATCAAGCGGGCGCTCGTTTTGCGCGGGCTCGACAAGATCACGGGCCGCCCGACCAACATCTTTGCGCCGGTCGGGGTACCGGTGAACTTTGCTTCGCTCACCATCACGGCCCGGTATTGCTACTCGACACCGCCAAGCGAGCCGCCGGAGACGACCGCGTTCGTCGAAATCCAGGATCATCGACCCGATCAGCCCGCGCGCAGCGTGTTTTCCGGCTGGATGCTGGCATCCAGTCCATCCCTGAACGGGCTGCAGCACCCGCTCTATGACGTCTGGGTAATCAGCTGCAAGACGAACCAGCCTGGCCAGGTCGCGCCTGTGGTGGCTTCTACCGCTCCCGTGAAGCCCACATCCCCGGACGCCGAAGCGAAGGAAGCTGTGCCTGAGCTGCCGGAAGGCTCGGGACAGTAGAGGCCGCACGGAAATTCGGCGGTCTTGTGTATCGCCGATTCAAGATACTCCAGATAAGAGCTGCGTGGAACGGCGACGGCGCCAAAGCGCGCGAGATGTTCGGTCAGGAATTGCGCGTCGAGCAGCGCAAATCCACCCCGTCTCAACCGCGCAACTAGATGAACCAGCGCAACCTTGCTGGCGTCGCGTTCGCGCGAGAACATGCTTTCGCCGAAGAACGCAGCGCCGAGATTCACGCCATAGAGGCCGCCGGCCAGCCTGCCGTCGCGCCAGCATTCCACGCTGTGGGCGTTGCCGCGCCGGTGCAACGCATTGTAGAGCGTGACGATCTCCGCGTTGATCCAGCTTTCTGCCCGTCCCGGCGCTGCTGCCGCGCACGCCCGGATCACTTCGTCGAACGCGCTGTCGACACGCACTTCGAAACGGTCGCTGCGCACGGTTCGCGCCAGGCGGTGCGAAACGTGAAATCCGTCGAGTGGAATGACGCCGCGCTCCTCGGGCGATACGAAGTAGAGTTCGTCGTCATCGCGCCGCTGGGCCATCGGAAATACACCCTCGGCATAAGCCTGGAGGAGCATCTCGGCGGTGAAACGCGGCGTTCCGTGCATCGCATCGGCCTCAGGCGCCGTGAGCGGCCAGGTACTGCTCGAGCCAATGGATGTGATAGTCGCCGTTCAGGACGTCCGGTTCCCGCACCAGCTTCTGGAACAGCGGAATCGTCGTTTCGATTCCCCCCACCACGATCTCGTCGAGCGCGCGCCTGAGACGCATGAGGCATTCGTTCCGGTTGCGCCCATGCACGATGAGCTTGCCGGCGAGGCTGTCGTAATAGGGTGGGATGCGGTAGCCCGTATACATCGCCGAGTCGAAGCGGACACCGAGCCCGCCCGGCGCATGAAACTGCGTGATGGTACCCGGCGAAGGCTGGAATGAGAACGGGTTTTCCGCGTTGATCCGGCATTCGATCGCGTTTCCCGCAATCACGATGTCGCTCTGCTCAAGCTCGATGGGACTCCCGGCGGCAATTCGAATCTGTTCGCGCACGATGTCGATGCCGGTGATTGCCTCTGTGACAGGGTGCTCGACCTGAAGCCGGGTATTCATTTCGATGAAATAGAACCGGCTATCCTCGAACAGAAACTCGATGGTGCCAGCGCCCAGATAGCCGAGCTTCGACAGCGCGCTCGTGACGGTGTGGCCGATCTCTTCGCGCTGGGCAGCGTTCAGGGCGGGGGAGGGCGCCTCCTCCCAGAGTTTCTGATTTCGGCGCTGGAGGGAGCAATCACGCTCGCCAAGGTGAAGCACCTTCCCGAAGGAATCGGCAAGCACCTGCACTTCGATGTGACGCGGACGCTCGAGATATTTTTCGATGTAGACGGAGTCGTCGGCAAAGGCAGTCTTCGCCTCGGCGCGCGCGGTGGTAAGGGCTAGCGGCAGGTCCTCCGGCCGCCTGGCAACCTTCATCCCGCGGCCGCCGCCGCCCGCTGCGGCCTTTATGAGGACGGGATAGCCGATCGAGGCCGCGATTCCTGCAGCGTCATCATCGCTTCCGACGGCGCCCTCGGAGCCGGGAACGGTGGGAATTCCAAGCTGCGCCACGGCCTGTTTGGCGGCAATCTTGTCGCCCATCAGGCGGATGTGTTCCGGGCGCGGCCCGATAAAGGTCACGCCATGATCGGCGACGATCTCCGCAAAGCGCGCGTTCTCCGAAAGGAAACCGTAACCTGGGTGGACCGCTTCCGCGCCCGTGATCTCGCAGGCGGCAATGATTTGCGGCACATTCAGATAGCTTTGCGCCGCCGGCGCCGGCCCGATGCAAACGCTTTCATCCGCAAGGCGCACATGCATGGCGTCGGCATCTGCCGTCGAATGGATCGCGACCGTGGCTATGCCCATCTCCTTGCAGGCACGGTGAATTCTGAGTGCGATCTCGCCGCGATTGGCTATGAGAACCTTTTCAAACATGATTGGCCGTGTGCGCGCGCCTCGAAACCGTCTTCAACCTAAATCTTAGGAAAGGACGAGAAGGGTTTGCCCGAACTCGATTGGCTGCGCGTCCTCGACGCAGATCTCCTTCACGATGCCGGAGCGCGGGGCGATGATCGGATTCATCGTCTTCATGGCTTCGACAATCAGCAGGGTGTCGCCTTCGTGGACCGTATCTCCGACCTTGACGAAAGGAGGCTTGCCGGGCTCCGGCGCGACATACACGGTTCCGACCATGGGCGACGAAATCGCACCGTCGCCATTGCGCTTCACGGCAGGGCTTTCGGGTGGCGCCCGTCCTGGCGCGGCAAGTGGCTCCGACATGACCGAGAGCGGCGCGTGAGCGGCGGTGGGCGCCATTGCTGCCGGGCGGGCCACGCGGATGCGGCAGCCGCCTTGTTCGATCTCGATTTCACCGAGGCCGGTTTCTTCAAGCAGCTCCGCAAGTTCCCGAATGGCGCCGGCGTCGACAGCGAACGGCGCTTTCGCCTTTCCGCCCGTCGCCAGCCGGGCACCCAGCTGCTTCACGTCCTTCATGTTCATGATCGGGCCTTGAGCAATTCAGCCAGTGCGTCGATGGCCAACAGGTAACCGGCGGCCCCAAAACCGCAGATCACTCCGCTAGCCGCTTCGCTTATATAGGAATGACGCCGAAAGGTTTCGCGCCGGTAAGGATTGGAGAGATGGACCTCCACGAGAGGTATTTCAAGCGCGCGGCAGGCGTCGAGCAATGCGATCGATGTGTGGCTGTATCCCCCGGCGTTGAGGATAACGCCAAGTGCACCATTTCGCGCTTCCTGAACCCAGTCGATGAGTTCGCCTTCGCGGTTACTTTGCCGAAAGACGATCTCCAAACCCAGGGTGTGCGCCCGGGCGGCGACGGCTTCGCCGATTTGTTCCAATGTGGCGTTGCCGTAGATCGTGGGCTCACGGCTGCCAAGCAGATTGAGATTTGGCCCGTTGAGGACATATATCGGAAGTGAACGTTTGCGGGACTGGGCCACGAAATCTCCGGTCGAAGCGCGATCAGCGGGTTTTATACCGGCCATTGGCGGCGACGGAAACCTGGATAAGGCAACGGTGCATGGCATTGGCTCTGAAAATCAATGGTGAAGAGCGACGGTTCGACCACTCGCTTACCGTGCGGGAAATGCTGATTTATCTCGGCCTCGATCCCGCCAAGATCGCCGTCGAGCGCAACCTCGAGATCGTCCCGCGGTCGGGCTACGCCGATATCAGGCTGGGCGAGGGCGACAGGATCGAGATCGTGCACTTCATCGGCGGCGGTAACGCGCCCATTGCCAATTTACCCGAGGACAAGCCGCTCACAATCGCCGGAAGGATCTACGCGTCGCGACTGATCATCGGAACCGGCAAGTACAAGACCTATGCCGAGAATGCTGCGGCGCTCGAGGCGTCGGGAGCCGAAATCGTGACCGTTGCCGTGCGGCGGGTGAACCTCAGCGATCCCGGCGCGCCGCGTTTTGTCGACTACATCGACCCGAAAAAAGTCACCTATCTGCCCAACACCGCCGGCTGCTTCACCGGCGAGGATGCCGTGCGGACATTGCGACTCGCGCGCGAGGCCGGTGGCTGGACGCTCGTGAAGCTCGAAGTCCTGGGCGACCGCAAGACGCTCTATCCGGACATGCTGGAAACTTTGCGCGCCACGGAACTGCTTATTCGCGAAGGATTCCAGGTGATGGTCTATTGCAGCGACGATCCGCTGATGGCCAGGCGTCTCGAGGAGATGGGAGCCGTCGCGATCATGCCCCTTGCCGCGCCGATCGGCTCCGGTCTCGGCGTGCAGAATGCCGTCAATATCCGCATGATCGTGGAAGAGGCCAAAATTCCCGTGATCGTCGATGCAGGCGTCGGCACGGCGTCCGATGCAACGGTTGCGATGGAGCTGGGCTGCGACGCGGTGTTGATGAACACGGCGATCGCAGAAGCGAGGAATCCGGTGTTGATGGCGCGAGCGATGCGCCACGCTGTCGAAGCGGGCAGGCTTGCCTATCTTGCCGGCCGGATGGCGAAGAAGCGTTATGCCGATCCGTCAAGTCCACTCGCGGGGTTGATTTGAGAATTACGTCTTCGTCATTTTCGCGAAGTCGTCGTCGTTCATTGCGCCTTCGCGGACCTTTCCGTTGACGATGAAGGCGGGCGTTCCGTCAATGTCGGCGGCCTTGGCGAGCGTGTGCGCAGCATCGATTGCGCGATCGACGCTCGGAGATGTCATATCCGATTTGAGTCGGGCCACATTGAGCCCCGTCTTTTTGGCGACGGCGTAGACGCTGTCTTCGTCGACCTGGCCTTCCTCGTTCATCAGGGCGAAATGGAACGCAACGTACTTGTCCGGCTGCAAGCGCGCCGCCATCGCTGCGCGCGCGGCAACAATCGATAGCGGCCCCTTGATCGGAAATTCGATGAACGCGAAGCGGGCGTTTTTGTGCGCTTGGTAGAATTTTTTCATCGCCGGAACTGATGCACGGCAATAGGGACAATTGTAGTCGAAGAACTCGACCACGGTTGTCTTTGCTCCGGCAGGTCCCGTCACGAAGGCGACACGCGGATCGAAGAAGGCTTTCAGGCCAAGCTTGTCGACGGCCGCTTGCCGCGCATTGTCCTGGTCGTCGTCCTGCTGCACCTGAAGTTTGTTCGTCATGGCGACCAGCACGTCGGGATGGGCAAGCAGATAGGAATGCATGGCGTCTGCATCGACGGGGGCAAACGGAGCAAGGCCGAGCGCGCGCGCACAAAAGACCAGAGTCAATGCAATCACCGCTCCCGTGAAGCCGCTCATCGTTGCCATTTTCCAAGAGCCCTTCATGCGCCAAACCTGTTGGTCAAATTCTGACGGACGTGTGCCAAGCGTCTGGTTTTTTTCCACTAGTGCTTGTGCTTTTCGGCTTCGGGGCCGGCGACCGCCATGATGTCGCTCGCGCGTTGCCAGTCCGGCGAGCCCTGCGGCAGCTTCTTTTGAGCCAGAATCGCAAAATGGGCGGCGGCCGGCATTGCGCCGGCGTTGTAGTAGCGTTCGGCAGTCGACAGATTGGCCATCGGCTCGTTTCCGAGTTGGCTGTAGGCCTGTGCCGCTTCGAACCACGCAAACGTATTGTCGTTCTCCTGCCTTAGCGCAATCTTGAGATTGTCGAGCGCGGGCCTGGCAAACGCAGATTTTTCCGTTGCGAGTTGCGCCGCAGCCAGGCTGACACGCAGGAGCGGCGCGTCGGGCAGGAGATCGACCGATTGCTGGTATGGCGGCACCCCTTTCTCGGGGCGGCTCATGTCCACATAGATTTGTCCCAGAAGCTCCCAAAAATAAGGATTGCGCGGTTCGATTTTCACCAGCGCGTCGCATTCGGCAAGCGCCTTCTGCAGATCGGGCTGGCGAAAATAGGCGACGGCGCGGGCGTAGTGCGCTTCTTCGCTCGTGTCAGTCGGGGGATAGTGCGTCAGCACGAGATCGACAGGATCGAGAAAGCCGGCAAGCTTGGCCTGGATCATGCGGAATGCGTGAAGTGCCTGGGGGCTGTCCTTGACGTCTTTGTACGGCGAAGAATCGACGAGCCGTTGCAGTAGATCGATGCGCTCGCGCGAAGCCGGATGATCCATTGCCATCGGGTCGATCTTGTAGGCGGACATCGCCTCTTCGTCGGCCAGTCTTTCGAATACATCGAGCATTCCTTGACCGGATTGATGAGTTTCACGCAGGAACTTCTGGCCCATCTGATCGGCCGTTCCCTCCTGGGCGCGGCTGAACTGCATGAACTGCGCCTGTGCCGCGTTCATTCCAAGACCCATGATCGCCATGCCGCCTTCGCCGGCGCCAGCGAGCATTGCGGCAACACCCGCCGCCATGCCTATCAGCATGGGAATCATCGCCTTGGAGATTGCGTTGGTGTCGCGGATCAGGTGGCCGCCGGCGATATGTCCGGTCTCATGCGCGAATACGCCGATCACTTCGTTGGGTGTGTGGAGTTGCTGCAGCAGACCGGTGTTGACGAAGATATTCTGACCCTCGGCCGCGAACGCGTTGATCGATGGATCCTGGACGATGTACATCTTGACGGCAGCCGGATCGAGACCTGCTACGACAAGAATGGGATCTTCGTAGGACTTGATCAGCCGCTCGACTTCGGTATCGCGGATAAGCTGCAGTTCTTGGGCGGCTGCGGGCTCGACCGTGATGGAGAGCGCACAAACTGCGACCAGAAGGCCCGACGCCCACCGGCCCACAAAAGCCGTAATGGTCGACACCCGAATCTTCGCGGGGTTGCAAATTGCCAAGCCTTGAATTCTCCTGCCGCGTTCTGCTCGGCCGCCCGCGACGGTAAGTGCACGCCGCTCGGGCGTCAACGCGTTGCGCGTGCAGATCGGCGATACCGGGTTTTGCAATGCTTTGCTTTCGCATTCTTGCCGCCGCGGCCGTGTTCCTCTGCGTAGCGGCTTGCTCAATGATGGGCGATTCTGGCAGCAAGTTGCCGAGCGGGGGTCTGCTCGTCGGCGACGAACCTGATGCTGTGGAAGCGGGTGCCCAGGTGCTCGCTCATGGCGGAAATGCCGTCGACGCCGCAACTGCGACTTACTTCGCCCTTTCGGTCACATATCCAGTGGCGGCAGGACTGGGCGGCGGCGGCCTGTGCATAGTCGACGATTCCGCGAGATCCAGAATGGAAGCATTCGATTTTCTCGCGCGCGACGCCGGCCATGACGGTCCCTACGCAGTGCCAGGAAACGTGGCCGGCTTTGCGCTGATGCAGGCGAGTTACGGCAGACTTCCCTGGCAGCGTGTCGTGTCTCCGGCCGAAGGCGCCGCTGCGGCAGGATTCGTTATCTCGCAGGCACTCGCCGCGCGGCTCGCAGGAAGCCAGAACGTCATCAGACTCGATGCAGGGCTCGCAGCCGAGTTCCTCGACGAAACCGGGCATGTCAGGCCGGCCGGCACGCTCGTAACGGCTCCCGCGCTTGCGCAAAGTCTTTCCAGTATTCGCACGCTCGGATCGGGCAGTTTCTATCGCGGCCCGATTTCCAATGCGATTGTCGCCTATTCCGAAGGACAGGGTGGAACAATATCGATTGAAGACCTTGCATCCTATGCGTCGCAACGGAGTGCTCCGGGCCTCGTAAGGGTCGGAAACCAGACTGTCTATCTTCCCGCGTTGCGAACGGGCGCGGGAAGATTTGCCGCGACGCTTCTGTCGCACCTTGCGGATGCAAACGGTCAAGCAAGAACAACCGGCAATCCCAACGCCGACGTCGCATCGGCCACAAAAGGATCGCTCGATGCTTACGGAATTGCGGCGTTGCCGCGTGACCTCGGCGCGACCGGATTCGCCGCCGAGGATCCGGAAGGTCTTGCGGTGGCCTGCGCAGTCACGATGAACGGGCCGTTCGGATCCGGGCATACGGCGAGCGGCACCGGCATTACGCTCGCCAATGCCCCGAGCCAGGGCGAGGCCGGATTGGCGGCGGCATTTCTCACGCCGGTCGTTGCCGTATCCGATGGCGCGGTTTCACTGGTTGGCGCGGGTGCGGGAGGACCAAACGGTACCGCCGGAATCGCACTCGCTTTGCTGAGGCTCGCACGCGGCGAAGATGTGACCAGGCCCGGCGTCCTGCATTCCACCGGAATCGCGCCCTATGACACGGTCAACGTGATCGGCTGCCAAAACAGTGTTTGTACCGCCGTATCCGATCCTGGCGCCCATGGGCTTGGAGCGTCAGGGGCGCCTTAAGCCAGTGCTACTCGCGCGGGCGGAATGGGCGTTGCCACCAGCCTTTGCGCGGCGCCCCGCTCGGCTCGTCACGAGCGGGCTGCGAGGGCTCAGTGGCCTCCACACGAGAATTGGCCGTTTGGGCCATTGGTGACACGGCAGGTTTGGTTTCGAGCGGCTCACCGCCCCCCGCGCTCACGTCCACGACATGCTTCACATCGGACGATAGCGACCACACCGGGTCCGATGGAGCGTTTGGGGCAACCGCGGGGGTCGCGATTACGGGGATCGCGGATTGTTCGACGCCTTCATATCCACCCGCGCGCGCCACTTGAACGCCGGGCTCATCCGGCGCATCGGCGGTAATCAGAGCGTTCTGCCCATTTGGCAGAGTGGCGGAGTTGTTGTCTCGCGATCCGCGGCGGCCGCGCCGGCGCCGGCGGCGCTTGCGCACCGTCCCGTCGCCATTGGCGCTCAATTCCTTGCCAGGAGGATCGCCCGGGGAAGCGGATGCGGGAGGTTCCGGCGAATTCTGTTGGATTATTGCCTCCGCGGCGATCGCGCGATTCGCGTCTACGCCCGGCGGCAGGCTCGCGCGGTCCCTGTCGCGGCCGCGCCGCCGTCTTCGCTTGCGCTTGCCGCTCGCAGGAGTCCCAGGTTGTGCCTCCGGAGCCCGCGCCACCTCCTCCTCGCTCTGCTCCGGTTCACCCGGCTCAATTGCGTCGGCAGCGACAGGATCTGCAGCCGATGTTGCGCCGTCGGAAACTGTCTGGACCTTGACGCGCTCGTCCGGCGCGTGCTGACCGATGCGTTCGACCTCGAAAGTTCCGGTGAGCATTCCTTCTTTGGCGTCGAACTGGATCGCAAGACCGTATTCGGATTCAATGTGCGCGATTTCGCGGCGTTTCTGGTTGAGGGCGTAGATCGCCACCTCGGTGGGCACACGGACGCAGAGGATTGCGGCGCGTTGCCGCTGAGCTTCTTCTTCCAGCCCACGCAACAGGCGCAGCGTCGTGGACTCGACGGACCGCACGATGCCTTGTCCACCGCAATGCGGACAGGGCACAGTCGACCCGGCGACGACGCCGGCGCGCAGCCGCTGTCGCGACATTTCGAGAAGGCCGAACTGGCTGATCTTGCCGATTTGTACGCGGGCGCGATCGTTCTTTATGCTATCGCGCAGGCGTTTTTCGACATTGCGATCATTGCGCGGGTCCTCCATGTCGATGAAATCGATGACAATGAGGCCCGCAAGATCGCGCAGACGCAGCTGTCGCGCGATCTCTTCCGCCGCTTCGAGATTTGTCTTGTACGCCGTGTCCTCGATCGAATGCTCGCGGGTTGCCCTGCCTGAATTGACGTCGATCGACACCAGGGCCTCGGTCTGGTTGATGACGATGTAACCGCCGGATTTGAGCGTGACGCTCGGCGTGAACATTGCGTCGAGCTGCGCCTCGATCTGATAGCGCTGAAAGAGAGGAATCGGCTCCTTGTAGGGCTTCACATTCTTGGCATGGCTGGGCATCAGCATGCGCATGAAGTCCTTGGCGTTGCGGTAGCCCTCGTCGCCTTCGACGACGATCTCCGTGACGTCCTTGTTGTAGAGATCGCGGATCGCGCGCTTGATCAAATCGCCTTCCTCGTACACGCAGGCAGGCGCATTCGATTTCAGCGTCAGCTCCCGGATCGTGTCCCACATGCGCAGGAGATATTCGTAGTCCCGCTTGATCTCCGCTTTGGTGCGGTTCTCGCCCGCGGTGCGTATGATCAGGCCCATTCCTTCGGGCAATTCGAGCGATTGAGCGGCGGATTTCAGCCGGGTGCGATCCGTCGCGCTGGTGATTTTGCGCGATATGCCGCCGCCCCGCGGCGTGTTTGGCATGAGAACGCAGTATCGGCCGGCGAGCGAAAGATAGGTTGTGAGTGCAGCGCCCTTGTTGCCGCGTTCCTCCTTGACCACCTGTACCAGGATCACCTGGCGGCGCTTGATGACTTCCTGGATCTTGTAGTGCCGCTTGCGTGTCCAGCGTTGAGCAGGCCGCGCTGTCAGCAATTTGCTTTCCGCGGGAGCCGCGGCATCGACTCCCTCTTCGTCATGTCCGCCGGCCAAATTCGGCGTTGTTTGCGCCCCTTCGATCCCGGGCGCCACCTCCGCCAGATCGGACTCGGAAATCAGCGTCGGCTCATGCTGATCGACGTGCTCATCGGGGGTTTGCTCGTTGAGGACATGATTCGAGGAATCCGCGTCTGGCTGTTCTTCGCCCGAAAAGGCCTCCATCTGCGAAACATCCTGCACGGAGGCGGCGGCTTCGGCCGCTGACTCCTGTGCCGGGATACTGGTGGTCTCGACGGATTCAATGTCGTCGTCGGCGCGACGCCTTGCCTCGGCTTCCTGTTCTGCGAGCAGCGCCATGCGATCGGCAATCGGGATTTGATAGTAATCCGGATGAATCTCCGCAAATGCGAGGAATCCCTGCCGATTGCCGCCATATTCAACAAATGCGGCCTGGAGTGACGGCTCGACACGCGTCACCTTGGCGAGATAGATGTTTCCCTTGAGAGGCCGTTTGGCTGCGGCTTCGAAATCAAACTCTTCGACTTTTTGTCCGTCGAGAACGACAACCCGGGTTTCTTCCCGGTGGCTGGCATCGATAATCATGCGCTTTGGCATTCGAATCTCCGGGCGACGGCGTTGCACCCGAGCAAGAGCATACCTTCCGGGCAATGCCGCAGCTCAATGGTGACACCGGTCGCATTGAATGTTGGCCCGCGAGAACTCGCGCCGGCAGAAGTGCCGCTGGACGAAAGGATCTCGGCTGGGTTGTGTAGGTCATCGCAATTCACTTCGCGGTCGTGCGTGTGCACGAGGTCTGTGAAACCGCTTGCTGCCTGGATCCCTCGCCGTTCGAGGAACGGTGCTTTTCCGGTTCCGGCCATTCCGGAACCCGAAGAGGGTGGGCGCGGTCATCGCCACAGGACGAGTTCCTTTTAGGTGGCGGACCCCGCCGCGGCAAGAGGTTAGGCCCGAATTGTTAATGGAGAATTCACCTTAATTTTCAAAGCTGGCGATGCCGCAGGCACAGACCATGTGCGAATAGGCGACGCATTGGGGCAAGATTCGGCGATGATACAGCGATTCGGGCTTGGTGTGGGACTGCTCCTCCTGGGGACCGCCGTGGGGGCGTTCGTTGCGAGCGGAGCGTCTGCAAGGCCGCTTCGCGCTGAAATTTCGTTGGCCAAGCACGCACCCCTGGGCACCGCGGAAACCGATGCGGAGCCCGTGGTCATGAGCGCCCGCATCGATGAACGCGCCGATCGGACCCGCTTCATTGTCGAGCTTTCCGATCCCGTCAAAATTCGCGTTTTTACGTTGGCCAATCCGAATCGTGTCGTCATCGACATGCCAGAAATGCTCTGGCGGCTCACAAGCGAAGATCGTCCGAGCGGTAAGGGCACCGTCGGAAGCTATCGCTACGGTCTTTTCCGTCCAGGAAATTCCCGCTTCGTGATCGATCTCCGCCGGCCCGCGAAAATTTCGGAGCCTCTGATGCTTCCGCCACAAGCAGGCAATGGCTTTCGCATCGTCCTCGACCTTCAGCCGACTACGCAGGGGAAATTTGCGTCAACCGCAGGATGGCCTGCTGATCTGCGCGCAAGGGAAGCGACGGCGGAACGGCTTGCGACCGCATCTCCCCCTGGTTCAACAACGTCTGCGGATGCCGTTTCGGAAAGGCGCGTGGTGGTGCTGGACGCCGGCCACGGCGGTATTGACGCCGGCGCGTCAGGCGTGGATGGCGTCCTTGAAAAGGACCTCGTTCTGGACGAGGTGCTCCGGCTAAGGAAGAAGCTCTTGCGGCGCGGCTATTCCGTCCACCTCACGCGGGATAGCGATCTCTACATCCCGCTTCTCGAACGGGTGAATGTGGCGCGCGCATTGCACGCCGATCTGTTCGTTTCACTGCACGCGGACTCCAATTCCGATCCGTCGGTGTACGGCGCGTCTGTCTACACCCTGTCGGAAGCGGGGTCGGACCGGGAGGCCGCCGCCCTCGCGCGGAAGGAAAACCTGTCGGATGTTATTGCAGGCGTCGATCTCTCCGGTCAAAACAGCCCCGTCGCATCGATCCTGATCGGCCTTGCCCAGCGGGATACAATGAACAGGTCCGTCCGCTTTGCCCAGTCCGCGGTCGCCCAGTTGGCGCACGTTACGGACGTTTTGCCGCGCGATCCGCATCGCTCGGCGGGCTTTGTCGTACTGAAAGCGCCCGATGTTCCTGCGGTGCTCATCGAATTGGGTTACCTTTCCAGCCCAAGAGACTGCGCGCAGATGGCGACGGAAAGCTGGCGCGACAGGGTGGCGTCGGCCCTCGCGAACGCGGTAGACAGGCAGCTGCGGACGGTTGCTCCCGTGACGGAGACGGCGCAGGAGACCGAGTGACGGAACGCCTTGCCAAGGCCATAATCGCGCGGCATCAAGGCTGGGCGTGAAGGATAGAATGTTCCGTCGCATCTTTCTCCCACTTGGACTTGCGTTTGGCGGACTTCTGCTCGCCGCGCTGGTGGGGGCCGTCGTGTATGTCTATTCCACGACGCGGGATCTGCCGAGTGTAGAGGCGCTCAAGAATTACCAGCCGCCGGTAACGACACGCGTCTACGCGGGCAACGGAACGCTGCTCGGCGAATATGCGCGCGAACGGCGCATCTTCGTGCCGATCGCCTTCGTGCCGAAGCTGGTTGTGAACGCCTTCACATCGGCCGAGGACAAGAACTTCTTCAGGCATCCCGGAATCGATCCGAGCGGCATTCTGCGCGCCGCGCTCAAGGACGTCGTCAACGTGGTCGAGCACAAGCGTCTCGAAGGCGCCTCGACGATTACGCAGCAGGTCGCGAAGAACTTCCTGCTCAATGGCGAGGTCCGGTTCTCGCGCAAGATCAAGGAAGCAATCCTCGCGGTACGCCTCGATGCCACCTATCCGAAGCAGAAAATCCTCGAGCTCTATTTGAACGAGATTTTTCTGGGTGAAAATTCCTATGGCGTGGCGGCTGCGGCGCTCAACTATTTCGACAAGTCGCTCGACCAGCTGGATATCTCCGAAGCGGCTTTTCTGGCGGCATTACCGAAGGCGCCCAGCAACTACGATCCGCGTTTCAACAAGGCCGCTGCCCTCGATCGCCGCAATTGGGTGATCGGGCAAATGGCGGAAAACGGATACATCACGTATGAGGAGGCCAGAGCCGCGATAGCCGAGCCGCTCGTGACCCAGATGCGACCGCTTGGCATTCAGGCTGTGGACGCGGATTATTTCGTCGAAGAGGTGCGGCGCATCCTTTACACGAAATATGGCGAACGCGCGCTCTACGATGGTGGCCTGCAGGTTCGCTCCACTCTCGATGCTCGGCTCCAGAACTTTGCCGTGAATGCGTTGCGCGCCGGCCTCGTGCGCTATGATCGCCGACATGGCTGGCGCGGCGCGCGCAGCAATATTCCCGTTACCGGCAGCTGGAAGGAGACGCTCGCGGCGGTTGGGAACCGCTCCGGCATCGATACGTGGCGTGCCGCTGTCGTGCTCGGATTCGGGCCGGAGCGATCTGTCGAGATAGGGCTCGACGACGGCGCGCGCGCCCGGATTCCGTTCAGTGAACTCTTGTGGGCGCGCAAGGAACTGCACGAGGCGCTGGCAGGAGCGGTGCCGGAACGGCCGCAGGAAGTCGTCAAGGTCGGCGATGTCGTTTACGTCGAGCCGACCGGAACGGCCGGTGAGTTCGGGCTGCGTCAGGTTCCCGAGGTCAACGGAGCGATAGTCGCTATGGATCCGCATACGGGGCGCGTGCTCGCGCTCTCGGGCGGCTTCAGCTACGCCTCAAGCCAGTTCGATCGCGCGATGCAGGCGCAACGCCAGCCCGGCTCGGCTTTCAAGCCTTTTGTCTATGCCGCCGCTCTCGATCACGGGTTTACGCCGGTCAGCAAGGTCGAGGACGCACCCATCTCGCTGCCTCAGGGCCCTGGCCTGCCGATGTGGACGCCCAAGAATTTCGAGAACAAATACCTCGGGCTCCAGACTTTACGCCGCGGCATCGAACTGTCGCGCAACCTGATGACGATCAGGCTCGCCTACGAAGTTGGCATGAAGAATGTCGTGCCTTATCCGATTCGTTTCGGTGTCTACGATTCGCTGACACCCTGGCTTTCGAACGCGATCGGTGCAGCCGATACGACGCTGGTGCGGTTGACGACCGGCTACGCCGAATTCGTCAACGGGGGCAAGAAGATCAATGCAACGCTGATCGACCGCATCCAGGATCGCAACGGCCGCGACATCTACCGCCACGATCCGCGTTTTTGCGAAGGATGCAACGGGCGCTGGCAGAACCAGGCGGAGCCGCTGCTTCCTGACGATCGCGAACAGGTCATCGACCCCAGGACCGCCTACCAGATTGTCTCGCTCTTGCAAGGGGTTGTACAGCACGGCACCGGCATAGCGGTTAGCGCCGTGGGAAAGCCGCTCGCCGGCAAGACGGGCACGACCAATGATTCGAAGGACACCTGGTTCGTCGGATTTTCGCCCGATCTCGTTTGCGGCGTGTTCGTCGGATTCGACAATCCGCGAACTCTTGGCCGGCGCGAGCAGGGCGCGACCGCCGCAGCCCCTATCTTCCGCGATTTCATGAAGGGCGCGCTCGCCGACCAGCCGGCGACGCCGTTCCGGGTTCCGCCAGGAATCGATCTTGTGACGATCGATCGCCATTCGGGAGCATTGGTGAACTCGGGAGATCCGGGTGCCATCCAGGAAGCTTTCAAATCAGGAACCGAGCCGGGACTCGCAAGCGCCGATTCCGACCAGCCCCAGAATCCGAACGACAACAAACCCGGCGCCACCGTCGACCAGGGTACTGGAGGCCTCTACTAGTCGGACGTGGCACGCAAGGCCACGGCCGGCGGGATGGCATATGGATTCGAGCGAGCGCGAACTGGAAAGATTGCGGCCCAGGGCGGGTGCAGTCAATTTCGCCCGGTCGGCACGCTTTCTCTACGCCACGTTCCAGCGTGAACTGCGCGCCAACGAACTGGTGCAGATTTTCGCGTGCGCCTTTATTGGTTCTGGAGTTGGCGTGGCGGTGGCAATGCTGCGCGCTCTCGTGCAGTTCCTTCACGAAGTCGATTTCGGAATGATGGGTGGCGTGCTGCTGTCCGCTGGGCTCAACACCGACCGGGCCCGAATCCTCGTTGTACCGGCCCTCGGCGGCCTCGTTCTGGGAATGCTCGCGCTCGTCGCGCGGCGTTTCGCGACGAGGGACATCGTCGATCCTATCGAGGCTAACGCGCTCTATGGCGGGCGCATGTCGCTCGCGGACAGCCTGAGACTCACTGCTTCGACGGTCATCTCCAATGCTGCGGGCGCCTCGCTCGGCATGGAGGCGGGCTACACCCAGTTCGGCTCGGGAGTGTTCTCGGGCATCGCCAGCTATTTTCATTTGAGACGTGCCGATCAGCGCGTGTTCGTGACGGCGGGCTCCGCCGCAGCGATTGCGGCTGCGTTCAACGCGCCGCTGGCGGGCGCCTTCTACGGCTACGAGCTCATTCTTGGCAGCTACATGCCAAATGCTCTCGCGCCGGTGGCAGTTGCCGCCGTTTGCGGCGCCCTGTCCCAACGTCTGATCGGTGGCGGGCAACCGCTCTTCGCCGTTGCCGGCGGCGTTCCCCTCGACGTGCACAGTTACGTGCTGTTCGGACTGATGGGTGTCTTTGCCGCTGGAATCGCGATCACGACGATGATGGCCGTGACATGGACGGAACGCAGCCTCAAGAATTCACCAATTCCGGATTGGCTGCGGCCATGCGTGGGCGGAGTCGTACTCTCCGCCATCGCGAGTTTCTATCCCCAGGTTCTCGGAAGTGGACACGGCGCGATCGAGTACTACCTCCATGCCACTTTGCCGTTCTTGCCAATGGCGCTGCTTCTCGTCGCCAAGCTGCTCGCTTCGGCGGTCTCGGTCGGATCGGGATTCCGCGGCGGCCTGTTCAGCTCGGCGCTCTTTCTCGGCTGTCTGTTCGGAGGCGTGTTCGCGAAATGCGTGTCATGGCTCGATCCGCATTTCGCGGTTCAGTACATGGCGTTTCTTCTGGTCGGCATGGGTTCGGTCGCCGCGGCCATCATTGGTGCGCCGCTCACCATGGTGCTTCTCGTCCTGGAATCGACGGGCGACTTTCCTGTTACCGCGGGCGTGCTCGTGAGCGTCATCGCGTCGGCGACGATCACGCGGCTGATGTTTGGCTACTCGTTCTCGACGTGGCGCTTCCATGTGCGCGGGCTGGGCCTCAGGGGCGCACACGATGTGGGCTGGATTTCCGACCTGACGGTCTCGCGACTGATGCGATCGGATCCCAAGATGGTGACGACGTCGATGCCGCTTAAGGCTCTGCGCGAGCTCTATCCGCCCGGCACGGCCAAGCGGGTATTCGCGACGGCGCCAGACGGTCACTACGCTGGCTGGGTGGACATGGCTCTCGTTCATGACCCTCAGCTAGACGACGCGATGGAGGCGGGCGCGGTTGCGGACGTCGTGCAGGGGCGGGGGGAGTATCTGCTTCCGAGCGAGAATGTGCGCACTGCGCTAGCGCGCTTCGACGACGCGCAATCCGAGACCCTGCCGGTTCTTTCCGCGCGGGCCGATCCACGCATTGTGGGTTACCTGACGGAAGCCTATGCCTTGCGGCGCTACGCCCAGGAGCTCGAACGCCGCCGAAGCGCTGAGTTGGGCGAGCAGGATCTTTTTGCCCTCGGACAGAGCCCGCCTGGCTGACTGCGGCGATGCCGACATCCACACGCTGTCGTGATTGTTGGATCGGGTGTTTCGGGGTATAATTTTGGAGCGGACTCAACGAGCGAGCTGACAATGCTGAGCGGGAAATCTTGGCGTATTTTGCGAAATTCTTCGCTGTGCGCAGTGGCATCGTGCATGACAGTCTTGGGTGCTCATTCAGCACCGGCTTCTGAATCGCCACCGAGTGTTGATATCTCGAGGCCTCATCCGCAGCCTGCCTATCCGGATTCGGCGCAACTGAACGGAGAGCAGGGGACCGTGCTGGTCGACGTGTATGTTCATCCAAATGGGCGTGCCAGCAAGGTCAAGGTGTCTCGGTCGAGCGGATTCGAAGATCTCGATAACGCGGCAATCGAAGGCGTGTTGAACTGGCGCTACCTGCCGGCAATTCGCGATGGCGAGACCGTCTCGGACTGGACGACCGTCAAGATCGAGTTTCAGCTTCCTCAGGTGCCCACTCCGTCAAACTGAATTTGGACGGGTCTTTACAAGCGCGATGACCCCGGCCATATCGATACTGGCCAGAGGGAATAGTCCGTGCGTCCAGAAATCGAGCGCAGTGTTGAAGAGATCAGGCAGGCAATCGGCCTGCTGAGGAGGCATCTTTGACTGGGATCGTGCGCTCAGGCGACTCGACGAGTTGAACGCAAGAGCCGAAGACTCGTCTCTATGGAACGATCCGCAGGCCGCGCAGTCTCTGATGCGCGAGCGGCAGAAGCTGGATGCTTCCCTTTCCGGCGTGCGATCCCTGGAATCTGAGCTTGCGGACGCGCTGGGCCTTCTTGATCTGGCCGAAGCAGATAGCGATGCGGCAATGACGCGGGAGTCGGAGCAGCTCATCGCCGCGCTGCGCTCACGCGCGGAACAGCTGCGGCTCGCATCGATGTTGTCCGGCGAGGCGGACGCCAATGACACCTATCTCGACATCCATGCGGGGGCGGGAGGAACCGAGAGCCAGGACTGGGCCGAGATGCTCGAACGCATGTACATGCGCTGGGCGGAGCGAAAGGGCTTCAAGTTACAGCTTATCGAGGAGAGCGCGGGCGAGGGCGCCGGCATCAAATCCGCGACGCTGCTGGTCAAGGGCGAGAACGCCTATGGATGGCTGAAGACCGAGGCCGGCGTGCACCGGCTGGTGCGCATTTCCCCGTTCGATGCCAATGCACGGCGTCACACAAGCTTCGCCAGCGTCACGGTGTTTCCCGTCATCGACCAGACCATCGAGATCGATATCGTGGACAAGGACGTGCGCGTCGATACCTATCGCTCATCAGGCGCGGGCGGCCAGCATGTGAACAAGACGGACAGCGCCGTACGATTCACCCATCTGCCGACCGGCATCGTCGTCAGTTGCCAGACCGAACGGTCCCAGCATCAGAACCGGGCAATCTGCCGGGACATGTTGCGCTCGAGACTCTACGAGATTGAACTTGAAAAAAAGCAGGCGGAAACCGCCGCCCATATCGGCCAGAAAAAGGACATCGGATGGGGACATCAGATCCGTTCTTACGTTCTTCAGCCTTATCAGCTGGTGAAGGATCTGCGCACCGGCGTCGAAAGCCGCGCGCCACAGGACGTGCTCGATGGAAACCTCGATCCGTTCATGGCGGCTGCGTTGGCCCAGGCGATCGGTGGCAAGCCGCGCGAAATCATAGCGGACATCGAATAGCCCCCCGCGACGCGCGCAACGTCGATTCGCTACAAGAGTCGGCACATGGAGTAGGGCGGAATCCGCAAACCCCCCTATGACTCTTTCATGGCCGCGCCAGGTCGAGGTTTGGGAGGTCAGCGCAGCGAGTCGTACGCGCCGGTCAGGCGCCACTTCTGAGCGGCATCACTGCAGGTTCGGGAGAACTCTGCCGCACCGGCTGCACGGATGTCGTCAGATCGGGTCGCGGAGGAGTCGGGCTCGCGACCGCATTCTGCCTTAATTCTGCGTTCTTCGGCCGCCCGGCATCGTCGGAGAGCGGATTGTCGGAATGCCGGCAGTTTCCTTCGAAGAACGCCCCGGCCTCCACAGCAAATGCTTCGTGCAGAATGTTTCCTTCCACATGGCAGCTCGAGCAGAGGAGCACCTTGCGGGCACGGATGCTGCCATCGACGCGGCCACGCACGGTGACGTCCTCGGCTACGATTTCGCCCCGGATGAGTGCCTTTTCGCCGATGACAAGTCCGGCGCTATGCACATCGCCCTCGACGCATCCGTCGATCTGAACGTCGCCGGCCGATGTCAGTGTTCCGTTCACGGTGAGATCGGCGCTGATGATTGAAGGGGCGCCAGAGCGGCCGGCGCGTTTTGCGGTCTGCGGCTGTGACGGCGGCGTGGATGACGCGATTTCGGTTGCGTCGCGGTCGCGGTTTTTATTCGAAAACATGTCTCCCTGCCTCGATGAATTTGCCCGGGTCTCTTACGGCGTCGGCGACCCACACTTCATAGTGTACGTGAGGTCCGGTGCTGCGGCCAGTCGAGCCAAGCTTTCCAACGGGCGAGCCCTCGCTCACCCTCGTTCCGGGTCTGACAAGAACCGAGGAAAGATGGCCGTAACGCGTGTGAAAGCCAAGGCCATGGTCGATTTCCACCATATTGCCGTATCCGCCGCGTGGACCAGCGAAGGTGACGACTCCGGGCGCCGTCGCCGTGACGGTCGATCCCCATGGACCGGCGAAATCCATGCCGGTGTGAAGAGCAATGCGCCGGGTGAACGGATCCACACGCGCCCCGAACCCACTGGTCATTTCAAACTGGGCGCCATGCACCGGCGTTGTCAGCGGCACATGGCGAAGCGCCGCGAACAGCGTGTTCAATTCATCCGTGTGTGCCACGGCCCCCTCATACGCCGCCGTGAACACCGTATCGGAAACCCCGTCGAGGCGGGCAGATTGGGCGGAGACAAAGGGACCTCCGACGCCACCCTCGGTGGCCTGCCGTTCCAGATCGTCGGCATTCACGCCCACGTGCCCGAGAAGTCTCTGCACGTCACCAATGCGCCCGGAAATCCTTTGGTCCACGCCCACGAGCAGGCTGGTCTCCGTCGAGTCGAGCTGGCGAACGCGTTCGGTCTGTTGAGCGAGAGCCTGGAGTGCGGGCGTCTTGGGCAGCGGCGCGTTCACACGAGGGTGCCTCCGGAACAAAACTTCAGCAAAGTGCAACACGGTGTCGTCGAGAAAGCTTGCTCTCGTCGGCCGCGCGGTACGAGGCTGCGGTTCCACCGATTGCGGCATGACGTTCAGCTGCGATGCGCCGCTTCCGAAATAACCGCCGCTTGCCTGAGGGGCGACCGGCACAGTTGTGAATCCAGGCGACGCAGAAGGCCGGCCAAGCGCCGGGTCGGCTTCCAGACTGTCGCTTGCCGCGTCGGGAGGAGCGTTCGATGGCTGCGTGCTCGCAACGTCGAGAGATTTGATCGCAGCCGCCGCGGCTTTGCCTGAGCCGAGACTCGCAACAGTTGCCTCGATGACCTGCTTGCGTCCCAAGAGATTTTCGACGGTCTGTTGCTTGGCCTCGAGCTGATCGGCAGTCGATTTGAACCGGTCCTCGGCAGAGACGAGCGCGTTGTTCAGTTCATCGTAGGAAAGCTGGAGATCGGCAACCCGATTCTCGTAATTCGCCTGCATCTGCTGGAATCGATGATCTTTCGACGTAATGATCCGGTCTTTGAAAATGACATTAACGGAAGCAAAGGCGACCCAACCGAGAAAAATGAGGGTGAGGCCCGCGCAGGTTGCCTGAAGCGTCGACCCGAAGGTAAAAAACTGCACCCGGCCATCGCTGCGGATGTAGATTTGCCGCTCCGGAAACGTCGCGTGAAGCCACGCCCACGCACGCTCTATGAGCGGGTCCACCATGCCCCAGCCTTCCTTTCCTGCAGACCCCCCACCAACCCCTTGTGCCATCATTGCACCCTATTCTCGATGATCGTTCAAGCCCTTGGCGTTAGAAGTCCAATTCTGGAACAACCTCAGGTCCAGTTTGCGAGTTCGTCAGAGCGTGCGCGCGGCCTCCAGAACTGCGGCGACATGGCCCGGCACCCTTACCTTGCGCCAGATCTGCTTGATGACGCCCTTCGCGTCGATCAGGAATGTCGCTCTCTCCATGCCCATATAGCGTCGTCCATACAAACTCTTTTCGACCCACACTCCGTAGGCTTGCGCAACTTTGATCTCCGAATCTGACCCAAGCGTGATTCCAAGCTTGTATTTTTTCTTAAACTTTTCGTGCGAAGCAGCGGTATCCTTGGATATTCCGATAATCTCGACACCGAGCGAATCGAATTTCCTCTTTTCCTCGGTAAAGGAAATGGCCTCTTTCGTGCACCCCGATGTGTCATCTTTGGGATAGAAGTAGACGATGAAAGGCTTGCCCTTCAGTTGGGCCGTCGAGATTTCGGAACCGCCATCGGTGGGCAGCTTGAACGGCGGCGCTCGATCGCCTGGTCGAAGTTCCTTGGTCATGAGCTTGTCCGAAGGGGGATTGCGGGATTTACGGATCGACGCGCTTTGGGGATAAGCTGAGTTTGGTACCGGTGCAAGCGGGGGGCGCGGGTCGGGCGGCAGCCCGGAGTTTGATTGAAGGTTTCGGAATCACCCATGCACTTCTTCAGCGCCGAGCGCGCGAGGCTTGCTTCGCTTGTCCTGCGCCGCGCAGGCTGGCTCGCAATCGCGCTTGCTGCCGGGGCGGTGTTCTTCTGTCTGGGGCTCCTGTTCCGCCTTCTGATGGGGCCGGTGTCGCTTGGACCGTTCAACGGTGACCTTCATGCCGCACTGACAGAAGTCGTACCGGGTCTGGATGTGCGTTTCGACGATGCCGCTCTCGAATGGACGCGCTCGGAGGGGCGAGTCAATCTCGTCATTCTGGGCACGCGTGTCTTCGATGAAGGCCAGCACATCATTGCGCAGGCGCCGAAAGCTGAAATCGGCCTGTCTGCCGGCCCGCTCCTGAGCGGGCATATCGTCGTGAATCGTATTGCGCTGGTCGGTGTTCAACTGACGCTCGTGCACATGAAGAGCGGTGAATTGCGTCTCGGCGTCGAGTCTGAGAAAGGCGGCAGTGACGTCCTGAAGCGCATTCGCGACGCGATCTCGCGCAATCACGGCGGGAGCGCGTCGTCGCTCAAGAGTTTCGCGGTCCATGAAGCACGCCTCGCATTCTACGACGAGGAGACGGGCGCCTTCGTCGTGGCGCCTGAGGCCGAACTGCAGATTTCAACGCCAAACAATGCATCGGCTGCGAAAGACTCCATCAATGCAAATCTGACCGCCCGTATCGAGATATCGGGAAAGCCCGCGCGGCTCTACGCCAGCATCGATCTGCCGCAGAAAGGAAATGTCGTAACGGGCGACATCAGCATCAGCGGATTGAGCCTTTCCGCACTTGCCCGCGATGGAAAGAGCTTTGCGTTCCTGGCGCCGCTGGCGTTGACAGCCGACGTCACGGGCTCATGGACTTTGGTGAACGGCACGGATCTCAGGCTCGCTGATTTCGGAATTGGAGCTTACGGCTATGTGAACGGTTTCGGCCGGCCGGTGCACGTCAAGTCGCTGCGCCTCGTCGGACGCTACGATGGCGCGACAGGACGCTTGCTGATCGACGATGCGGTTCTCGCGGGCGAGCAGGCCAGTGCACATCTGACGGGAAGCGCCGCTCTCGCCTTCAATCAGGGTGGCGGACTCAATTCCTCAAGCTTCGCGCTGGCGCTCGACCGGATCGGGATCGATTTGCCTGGCGCGATGGAGCGGGCCGTCACCCTGGGTCATGCCGTCGTGAGAGGCGCCTACACCGCCGCGGACAACAGCATCGTCGTTGAGGAGGGGCATCTCTCGGGAGGACCGCTGTCGGCGACATTTGCGGGACGCATGGTTCTTGCTGCCAACCAGTCTCCGGAGCTGAATTTCGACGGCAGGATTGGAGCAATCGCCGTTCGCGATCTGCTCTCATACTGGCCGCTGCGGGTCGTGCCGGGCCCGCGCGCGTGGATTTCGGAAAGAGTCTCGTCGGGACGTCTTGGTCCGGTTCTCGTCCACACAAATATTCCCGCTGGCGCGTTCGGCCGCCCCGCGCTTCCCGATGAAGCGCTCTCCGTCACTTTTCCACTCGCGGGCGCGACGATCCGGTATGTGAATGGATTGACCCCGCTCACCAATGTCGCGGGCACTGGAAATCTGAGCGGCGACACATTCAAGGCCAGTCTCGACTCGGCCGTCGTCGGGCCCCTCTCGGTGACTCATGGCCGCGTGACGATCGCGGAACTGCATGTGGATGGCACGCCGGCCAACATTGCCGCGCATGTCACCGGCCAGGTACCGCAATTTCTCGCCTTACTCGACATGAAGCCGCTGCAATATCCGACTCGGTTCCACATCAACTCGAATTCGACGCAGGGTACGGGAGCATTCGACGTGTCGTTTCGCGTGCCGACGATTCGCGGCGAAACTATCGATTCGGTCGGCATCTCTGTCAGGGGAACAGCCAGCGCGTTTGCCATTTCGCTCGGGCCGCATACGAAAATCTCGAACGGGACGCTCGATTTCAATGTCGACAATAGCCAGCTGCGCGCGTCGGGGAAGGTTGAAATCGGCGGAGTGAATCTGGGCATCGATTGGCTTGAGGCGTTCAAGCCGCAAGGGCCGATTACCACGCAAGTCTCCCTCCGCGGCACGCTGGATGACACCGCGCGCGAAGCGCTTGGCCTGCCTCTCGGCACGCTCGTATCGGGCCCAGTCGGACTTGATGCTGCGCTTACGGGCCATCGCGGCGCTATCGCGCAGGCAGTGCTCCATCTCGATCTCACCGAAGCGAGTTACGGCGTGGACATGCTCGCGTGGAAAAAATTGCCCGGAACTCCCGCCAGCGCCCAGATATCCGCAAAACTCGATGGCAATGGAGACATTCGAGCGGCCGACCTTTCAATCGACGGCCCAAGTCTTGTGGCGCGCGGAACTGCTTCGTTTGCAGGCGGCTCGCTCGAGACTTTGAATCTTCCGAGTGTGCGCGCCGGCACGGCGAACGATTTCGCGGTGACGATGAAAGAGCAACCTTCCAGCGGTCTCGATGTTGCAATCGCGGGTCACTCGCTCGATGCCTCGGGGATCGGTAAGCGGAAATCCGGGACGAGCCCGAATGAAAGCGCCCGCGAAACGAGCGAGCCGTTTCACGTGGGCGTGAAGGTCGATCGGCTCGTCTTGCACAACGGAGTGAGCATCACGCCCTTCGCTCTCGAAGCGAGCGGCGCCGGCCAGCACCCGCGAGCGTTGTCGGCGACCGGGAACCTCGCTGGTTCGCCGCTATCGATCAGCGTGATGCCGGAAGGAAATCAGCGCCGTCTCACCATGAAGGCCGGGGATGCCGGTACACTGCTCAAGGGATTGTTCGGCCTGACGAGCATCAGGGGTGGCGAACTGAGCCTCAATGCCACTATGCCGTCGGCGGCCACGGCTTCGCGCAAGGAACCGGGCGTGCCCGAATATTCCGGCGTGGTGACAGTCAAGAATTGCACCGTGCTCAACCAGGCGTTCTTCACCAGGCTGTTTTCGTCCGGATCCCCCGGTGGAGTTGTTGACCTGATGCAGGGACAGGGCATTTCGCTTTCCAGCATCAACATTCCGTTCCGCGTCAACGGGGACATCATCGACATTCACGACGCACGCGCGTCCGGACCTTCCGTCGGCGTGACCGCGGACGGCTACGTCGACCGCGGCTCCAATCAGATCGCGCTTCAGGGCGCGATGGCGCCGATGTATGGCATCAACGGGATACTCGGTGTCATTCCTGTTCTGGGAGACGTGTTCGTCTCGAAGAAAGGCGAGGGATTGTTCGGCGTAACCTATAGTGTGCGCGGCGATCTCGATGAGCCCAAACTCAGCACGAACCCGCTCTCGATGCTGACGCCGGGAATCCTGCGCCGCATTTTCGAAGGCTCCACGCCGACCGCGCCGGTGAAACCGGCATCGCCGCCCGCGCAGGCGAAACAGACGCAGTAAGTGAGAGGGTAGGGAGGGAAATGTCGTGCGGAACAAGTGTCGGCTTCTCCGCGGTTATTTTACTTCGATCTGTTCGCCGGTTCGGCGCGGAGTTGGCGGCGCGGCCCACGCTGCATGCTGCGGGCAGGTTAGTGCCGGCGATGACAACAGCTGCATGCGCTCCCGGCAGCAATCCTCGAATGATCATGAAGCTCCGCTACCGCCAGCGCCGGTCACCTGCGCCTTCGGCGAGATGGGTTTCTTCGGCGGCTGGGGAATCCGGTCACTCAGCCAACGCGAGATCACGTAGAAATCTGGCGTGAAGATCAATCCGAACGCGGTGACACCGATCATGCCGAAGAACACCGCCACGCCGAGCGCAACGCGCAGCTCGGAGCCGGCGCCTGTGGCGAAGGCAAGCGGGATGACGCCCAGGATGAAAGCGAAGGAAGTCATCAGGATGGGGCGCAATCGCGTGCGCGCTGCTTCCACCGTCGCCTCATAGCGGTCGTGTCCGTGCTCCAGCTCGCCCTGGCGCGCGAATTCTACGATCAGGATGGCGTTCTTCGCCGCGAGGCCGATCAGCACGATAAAGCCGATCTGGGTGAGAATGTTGTTGTCAATGCCCATGACGTTTACGCCGGTGATTGCGGCAAGCAGGCACATTGGCACGATCAGAATCACCGCGAGCGGCATGGTGACGCTCTCATAGAGCGCAGCGAGCAGCAGGAAGACCAGGGTGACGGCGAGGCCGAAGACGAGCACCGCCGTGTTTCCCGCAGCTTGTTGCTGATAGGCGAGTTCGGTCCATTCGTAGCTGTAGCCGAGAGGCAATGTTTTCTGCGCGATGCGCTCCATCGCCGCCATGGTCTGGCCGGTCGAGCGTCCTGGCGGCGTGTTGGCCTGCACCTCGGCCGAGGGATAGAGCTGGTAACGCAATACGCGATATGGGCCCGTGATCCGCTTCAGTGTCACGACCGAGCCCAGCGGCATCATCGCGCCATTGGCCGAGCGGGTTTGCAGCTGAAGGATTTCCGATTCGTCCTGGCGATAGGGCGCATCCGCCTGCGCAAACACCTGATAGGTGTGATTGAGATAGTTGAAGTCGTCAATATAGGTCGAGCCGAGGAAGGTCTGCAGCGTGTCGAAGATCGCGGAATCCGGAACGCCGAGATATTCCGCTTTCGTGCGGTCGATGTCGGCGAAGATTCGCGGCGTATCCGTGTTGAACGTCTCGAACGCACCCGAAATGTCGGAGTCCTTGCCGAACGCTTCAACGAGGTTCTGCGTGACCTGCTGGATTTGCCGATAATTGGCGCTGCCGCTGCGGTTCTCTACGATCATCTTCACGCCGCCCTGCGTACCAATTCCACGAACGGGCGGCGGTGGAAGGATGCGGATGACGGCGCCGGGAATCGCGGCAAGGGCTTTCTGCAGGCTGTCAATCATGCCCGGAAGCGTGATGCCCCGCTTTTGCCTGTCCTCGAATGAGCTCTCGATCAGATAGGCCTGGCCCGAGGCGGAATTCGTGGTCTGCGTCGGGGCATCGACTCCGGCATAGGAAGACGCCGCGATTACACCGGGCGTCCCAAGCGCTGTTGGTATCGTCCTTCGGATCACGGCGTCCGTACGCGCGAGCGATGCGCCGTTTGACAGCGTCGCAGACATGATGACGTTACCCTGGTCCTGGGCCGGGATGAATCCCACCGGTGTCGCCTCGATCCGCCAGACGGTCAACGCCAACACGCCGGCATAGATGGCGAGAATCACCGCCGCGATGCGGACGAGCCGCGCAGTCAGATTGGCATAGCCATGCGCGAGCTTTCCAAAGCCCTTGTTGAAGAGCCGCCCGAAAGCGGCGAAGGGCCGCATCCACGCCCGCGTGGGCTGCTCGTCCTGCCGCCTGGCCCTCAGGACCAGGGCAGCCATCGCCGGCGAAAGGGTCAGCGAGACGATAAGCGAGAACGCCGTCGCCGTAGCGATGGTGAGTGCGAACTGGCGGTAGAACTGCCCGGAGATACCCGCAATGAAAGCCGCGGGTATAAACACGGCGGAAAGCACGAGCGCGATGGCGATCAAGGCGCCGCCCACTTCGTCCATTGTCAGGTGTGCCGCCTCGCGGGGGCTCGTTCCCGCTTCCAGGTGGCGCTCGACATTCTCGACCACTACGATTGCGTCGTCGACGACGATGCCGATGGCGAGCACGAGTCCGAAGAGCGAGAGATTGTTCAGCGTGAATCCCGCCGCCAGCATCACGCCAAACGTGCCCACCAGCGACACAGGAATGGCCAGGATCGGAATAATCGCGGCCCGCCAGTTCTGCAGGAAAACGATCACCACAATCACGACGAGGAGCAGCGCCTCGAACAGCGTCTTGTAGACCTCGCGGATCGATTGGCTGACGTACTCTGTGGGATTGTAGATGATCTGGTAATCGAGACCGGGCGGGAAGCTCTTGCGCAGCTGCGCCATTTCCTCGATCACCCCGGCGGCCGCCTGGAGGGCGTTCGTGCCCGGTAACTGCAGAATGCCGATCGCAGCCGCCGGCTCGATCATCGGCCGGTTGCCTTTCTTGAAGCCGAGATAGGCGTTGGTCGTATAGTTCTGGGCGCCGAGATCAACACGGGCGACGTCGGACACGCGCGTGATGCGGTTCTGGTCGTCGCGCTTGACGATGATGTCGGCAAATTGCTGCGGCGTGACGAGACGGCCGAGCGCTTGGACCTGCAGCTGGAAATTGGATGGGGCCCGGCCGAAGGGTGGCGCGCCGATATTGCCTGCGGCGATCTGGACGTTGTGACTGCGCAGCGCATTGACGATGTCGTCAACGGTCAGATTGCGCGCTGCCGCCTTGTCGGGATCGATCCAGATGCGGATGGCATAGTCGCGCGCGGCGCGGGTCACGATGTCGCCGACGCCGGGAACCCGTAGCAGCGGCTCTATGATCTGCAGCGTGACGTAGTTGGCGACGTATTGCTGGTCCAGCGAACCGTCCGGCGAGTACATGTGCACCGCCATCAGGATGTCCGGCGAGCTCTTCCGCACCGTAACGCCCGTCAGTTGCACCTGCTGCGGCAGGCGCGGCAGCGCCGTGTTCACGCGGTCCTGGACGAGCTCCTGCGCCTTGTCGAGATCGGTGCCGAGCTGGAAGGTAACGGTGATCTGCAGATTGCCGTCGCCGGTGGATTGGGAGGACATGTAAAGCATGTCCTCGACGCCATTGATTTGCTCCTCGATCGGATCGGCGACCGTTTCAGCAATCGTCTCGGCGGAGGCGCCCGCGTAGGTCAGGGTCACGTTCACCGTCGGCGGCACGATCTCCGGGTACTGGCCGACACCAAGATTGGGAAAGGCGATTGCGCCAAGCAGGGTAATGAGCACGGAGATGACGACCGAGAACACCGGATGGTCGATCATGAAGTGGGAAAACTTCATACCGCTCAATACTCAGTGGGGTTTCGCAAAGGTTGCTGATGATGGGGGCGGCGCAAGATCGGCTGGAGTGGGCGACTGGCCGGGATTGGGCGGCACGATGCGTCCCGGCTTTGCGGAAACACTAAGGCCTACCTTCGCGCGCTCGACACCCTCGACGATGACATTCTCCGTCGGCGCGAGACCCGAACGCACGACGCGCAAACCGTCTACCAGCGGGCCGGTGGCGATCTTTCGCTGCTGAACCTTGCCGTCGTGGCCGACCACATAGACAACCTGGTCGCTTTGCTGAGTGGTGATTGCGTCGTCGGGAATCAGCAACCCGTCATAGACTCCGGAGCCCAACAGCCGCAGATGCCCGAACATGCCGGGCGTAAGCAGATAGCGCGGATTGGGCACCTCCGCCCGGCCGCGGATGGTGCCGGAATTGGTGTCCAGCGCATTGTCCACGAAATCCATACGCCCCTTGATGTCGTAGTTCGCCTGATCCTGCAGGCGTATTTCCACCGGATTGGCGTAGTAGCGCGACTCCGGGCGCACACCCATCTGTCCCAGTTTCTGGTATTTCAGGTAGAGCGACTCCGCACCATCGAAGGTGAAACGAATGGGATTCAGATCGGTAATGTTCGTGAGGATCGTCGTGTCCTGCGTCACCAGATTGCCGGGCGCCACGCGCCGGTCTGACGCGCGGCCCGCGAGCGGCGAGGTGACGCGTGTATAGGTGAGATTGAGCGCGGCTGCCTCCACCGCGGCCCTGGCGGCGACAACGTCGGCGGACGCCTGCTGTTCGGTGGCGAGCCGGGTCTGATATTCCTGTTCCGCGATGGCGCCGTCGGCAAGGAGCTTCGTGGCGCGCGCCAGCTCTACTTTGGCGTCAGCCTCGGCCGAAACCGCGTGGGCCAGTTGCCCCCGGGCCTGGTCGAGCACGGCCTGGTAGGGCCGCGGATCGATCACGAACAACAGCTGGCCCTTCTGCACGATCTGCCCGTCGCGAAATTCGATGGATTGCAGATAGCCCGTGACCCTCGGCCGCACGTCGACGGAATTGACCGCCTCGAAATGGCCCACGAAATCGTCCCAATCCACGATCTTCCTCTTCAGAGGTTTTGCTACGTAGACGATCGGGGACGGGGGAGACGGCTTCTCGGCGTGGCAGCCCGCGAGGAGAGCCGCAAACGTCACCACTGCGAGGACGGCAGGCACGCGCATTGGACCCCCTACCACTGCTTCGGGACCGGAAGGAACGGGGATATTTAGAGAGCATTGCCAAGGCCCGGCGCGGCACTTGCACATTTCGCCGTCTGGAACTGATTTCCAGGCCCACTTTAGAACTGACCTCCACCTCGTGGGGAGAGCCTGCGCCGCAGTTGGCGCCGACACCGTCACTGTTGAGGGTGCGAGGGCGCCCGCAATAGACCGACGGGGCAAATGCGCGCCCTACTTGCCCGTTTCCACAAGTCCCATGCGATTTCCCGCAGGGTCTTTGAAAAGCGCGAAGGTTACGACCTTGGGCACCACTGTTCGCGACAGGACGACAGTGCCGCCGGACGCCACGATCTTCTTCAGCGTGGCGTCGATGTCGGAAACGCCCAGATAGATCAGAGTTTCTGCCGGGTCCTGGCGTATTGTGCCTTTCAGGCCGGGCGTCGCGATGCCATTTGCGGCATCTATGGCCCACCCAAAATTCTCCGAGTAGAAACTTTTTAGCTTGGCAGCGTCCGGGCCGGCGACGTCAAAAAAAACGACAGGTGCGGAAGACATGGGAGGCTCCGTCTTGGCAGATTCTGCGCCGGCTGCGTTCACGAGCAGAAAAATTGTTGAAAGCGCAATTGAAATAACTATGGAATGGAAACCCATGGCCATCACGTATCCCCTTCGCCAGCCATCATCGTTGGCGGCAATGCGTTGCGCATCCACCGCAGTCGGCATGAACGCGAGCCGTATGCGGAATGTCCCAACGTGGGCGGCGGCCCGAACGGCCGGAAGAGGAATACTGCATATCAACCCTCTGCGCTGTACTCGACACCTCCCTACGTTGGTCGAGGAAAGAGATTACGAGGATAGTTTATCCATAACCACAACTGCGCTCTCGGTTGTGCAAGCTGCATACTCGATCTAAGCTCACCCCTACACCGGCCTGACCAGTGCGTGCTTCTTGCGACCGATCGATATTTTGACCACACCCTCGGGCGTAAGGTCGGCGATGCCGACTGCGGTCTTCACATCAGTCACAGCGACGTCATTGAGGCGGAGTCCGCCGGACTGAATGAGCCGCCGGGCTTCGCCGGATGACGAAGTCAGGCCGATCAGCTGAGCGAGATTGGCGACGAGAAATCCTTCCTCGAGTCTTATTCGCGCAACCTCAAAGGTGGGAAGACCCTCCGCGAATTCTCCGGACTCGAAAGTTCGATGCGCGGTGTCGGCTGCTTTCTCTGCCGCATTGCAACCGTGGCAGAGTGCAGTCGCCTCGGTCGCAAGTATCTTCTTCGCGTCGTTCAATTCGACGCCCTGCAGAGTCTCGAGGCGCAGAATCTCCTTTTCTGGCAAATCGGTGAACAGGCGCAGAAAGCGGCCAATATCGGCGTCCTCCGTGTTGCGCCAGTATTGCCAGTAGTCGTAGGGCGAACACATATCGGCGTTGAGCCATACCGCGCCCGCGGCGGTCTTGCCCATCTTGGCGCCGCTCGATGTGGTGATCAGCGGCGAGGTCAGTCCGAACAGCTCCGCGCTGTCAATACGCCGCGCGAGGTCGATCCCGGAGACGATGTTTCCCCATTGGTCGGAACCGCCGCACTGGAGCAGGCACTGGTAACGGCGGTGTAATTCGACGAAGTCCCAGGCCTGCAGGATCATGTAATTGAATTCGAGAAAGCTCAGCGGCTGCTCGCGCTCGAGCCGCAGCCTTACGCTGTCCATCGTCAGCATGCGATTGATGGAGAAGTGGCGGCCGACGTCGCGCAGAAAGGGGATGTATTCAAGCCTGTCGAGCCACTCGGCATTGTCGACCATGATTGCGTCCGACGAAGCGCCGCCGAACGACAGAAACCGCTCGAAGGTGGCAAGTATGGTGCGCTTGTTCGCGTCGATCTGTTCCTGCGTCAGGAGCTGGCGCGTCTCTTCGCGCCCCGAAGGGTCGCCCACCTTCGTCGTGCCGCTGCCCATCAGCACGATCGGCCTGTGCCCTGCGTGCTGCAGGCGCCGCAGCGTCATGATCTGGACCAGATTGCCGACATGCAGGCTCGGTGCCGTGCAGTCGAATCCGATATAGGCGGGTACGCAGCCCTGCTCGAGACGACGATCGAGTGCGGCGGGGTCGGTGCAGTCGTAATATTGTCCGCGGGCCGCGATGGTATTCAGGAAATCCGAGCGGAAACGCGGAGGCACACCTGACATGGCGTCAACGGCCCTCGCGCGGCGAGCTCATGGTCTTCGACACATAGGCTTCGACCGCTTCGAGCACGTCGGATTCGTGGCGGTCGAAGAAGTGGTTGGCCCCGTCGATCTTGGCATAGGTGATCTTGATGCCCTTCTGCGCGGTCAGGCGATCGACAAGTTTCTGCACATCGGGTTCCGGCACAACCTGGTCCTTCGTGCCGTGAACGATCAGGCCGGAGGCCGGGCAGGGGGCGAGGAAGGCGAAATCGTACATGCTCGCGGGCGGCGCAATCGATACGAAGCCGCTGATTTCAGGCCTGCGCATCAGCAGCTGCATGCCGATCCACGCGCCGAAGGAAATTCCAGCGACCCAGACGAAAGTGGGATTGGGATAGAGCGTGTTCATCCAGTCGAGCACTGCGGCCGCGTCAGACAGTTCGCCAGCGCCGCTGTCGAATGTCCCCTGGCTGCGGCCGACGCCGCGAAAGTTGAACCGGACCGAGGTGCAACCGAGCCGCAGAAACATGTGATAAAGATCGTAGACAAGCGGATTGTTCATCGTGCCGCCGAATTGCGGATGCGGGTGCAGCACGAGCGCCATCGGCGCCCCTGGCACTTTTTGGCGCTGGTAGCGGGCTTCGATTCGTCCGGCGGGACCTGGCAGGATGATATCTGGCATGGGTCGTGCTTTCAGGCCCGCTCGACTGCGCTGGAGCGAGTCTCGTTTGCACTGAACAAAAGCGTGTCGTCCCCGCGCAAGCGCGGACCCAGGGGAAGCCGGTAGAGCCGTCCGTTCAATGCGCTGACACCCGCGTACGTGCGGAGCGCTGGCTGGATTCTCCTCCATTTAAACCGGGGGATCATCGCGGGAATGACATTTTGCGGCGTGGGCTCAATCCAGACTCGGGAACCAGGAAAAGCATTGTGGACGAGCGGCCGAAAAACCCTTGAATTTCCGGGAAAAAATGCCATCTCTCGGAGCAGATTGCTCAAATTCTTGACCGCCGCAGTAGGAGAATTTATACCCGGCGCGAAATGTCAGGTGCGCCGCCTCGCCCGAGGGAGCTGTTTCTACACCGAATGAGCCCCCCAAGAGCAAGCTCGGAATACACCGGACAAAGGAGTTCGCCCTGTGAAACTGAGCACGAAGGGTCGTTACGCTGTGATGGCGATGGCGGATCTGGCCAGCCGGGAAGCTGCTGCCAAGCCCGTGTCGCTCGCCGAAATCGCCGAACGGCAGGAGATCTCGCTCTCCTATCTCGAACAATTGTTTGCGAAACTAAGAAGGGGCGGCTTGGTCGTGAGTGCTCGCGGGCCCGGAGGCGGCTATCGCTTGAGCCGGCCCGCCAGCGAATTGCGCGTGGCGGACATTATTCTTGCGGTGAACGAGCCGATCAGCGCGACCCGCTGCAAAACGGGAAGCCCTAAAGGCTGCACGGGCACCACGTCGCGCTGCCTCACGCATGATTTGTGGGAAGAGCTCGGGCGGCAGATTCATGTCTTTTTGTCTTCCGTCTCGCTGGCCGACGTCGTCGAGCGCCGGGTGCTCGGACGCGCTCATCCACACGACTCGACCGCGCCGGAAGCGCGGGAAGCCGCATGAGACGCGCAAATGCCCTATCTTGACCACAACGCCACGTCGACGCTCCGCCCCGAGGCCCGGGCGGCGATGGCGCGCGCCTGCCAGATTCATGGAAATCCATCGTCCGTGCATCGCTCGGGGCGTGTCGCACGCGCGCTCGTTGAAGACGCGCGGGAGCAGGTTGCGCGGCTCGTCAACGCAAATCCGGCCAATGTGATCTTTACCAGTGGCGGAACGGAAGCCAATGCGCTCGCGCTCTGGGGCGCCGTCCATGGCTCCGCGGAATCCGGCGGTCTGGTCCGGCGGCTCTATGCATCCGCAATCGAGCACGACTCCATTTTGGGCACGATGAACGCGATTGCCGTCCGTGCCACCGGGATTCGCAGAGCCCAAGTTCCGGCGACGCGAGACGGTGCGGTCGACCTCGATGCCTTACGCGATCTGATGCGGGAGAGCAGCGGACGCGCGTTGGTTGCCGTCATGGCGGCAAACAATGAGACGGGGGTCGTTCAGCCGATTGCCGAAGTTTCGAAACTGGTGCGCCAGCACGACGGATTGCTCCTCGTGGACGCTGTACAGGCTTGCGGCAAGATCGCAACGGATTTCGCCGCGCTCGACGCCGACTATCTGACTGTTTCCGCGCACAAGCTTGGCGGACCGCAGGGTGTCGGCGCGCTGGTAATGAAGGAGGATGCGCCGTTCGCGGCGCAGATTCACGGCGGCGGGCAGGAGAGAAGCCGCCGCGCGGGGACGGAGAACGTGGCGGGAATTGCGGGCTTCGGCGGCGTCGCGAAAGCCATTGGCGACGACAATATTTCGCGCCTCGAAATGTTGCGCAATGTATTTGAATCCGGTCTCCGGAACTGCTTTCCGGCAGCAATAGTGTTCGGACATAATTCGCAGCGAACAGCCAACACGTCGAACTTTGCCCTTCCAGGAATCGCTGCCGAAACTGCGCTTATCGCGCTGGATCTCGATGGGGTGATGGTGAGCTCGGGTGCGGCCTGCTCCTCGGGCAAGGTGAAGCCATCGCATGTTCTAAAGGCGATGGGCGTGCCCGACGATCTGGCGCGGTCTGCGTTGCGCGTGAGCCTCGGATGGGATTCCTCGGAATCCGACGTCGACGCAACGCTTGCTTCTCTCGGGAAACTCGGTACGCGCATTTCCGCACGAAAGGCAGCTTGACATGGCGGCGATCCAGGAAACACGGGAACACGTCGCCTCGCTGGGCGAAAGGTACAAGTACGGCTTTATTACCGACATCGAGATGGAGCGCGCGCCCAGGGGCCTCAACGAGGACGTGGTGCGTCTCATCTCGGCCAAGAAGGGTGAACCGGAGTGGATGCTCGAATGGCGTCTCGGCGCCTTCCGGCGTTGGCGCGAAATGCGCGAACCGAATTGGGCGCGAGTGCACTATCCGAAGATCGACTACGACAAGGCCTACTATTACGCGGCGCCGAAATCGTCGGCGAAATTTGCGAATCTTGACGAGGTCGATCCCAAGCTTCTTGAGACTTACGAGAAGCTCGGCATTCCCCTGCACGAGCAGAAGCTGCTCGCGGGCGTCGCCGTCGACGCGGTGTTCGATTCGGTTTCTGTGGCGACAACCTTCAAGGCAAAGCTCGCCGAATCCGGCGTGATCTTCTGTCCAATCTCTGAGGCGATTCGCGACCACGGCGACCTGGTGCGCAAATACATGGGCACCGTGGTTCCCGTCACCGACAATTTCTTCGCGACGCTCAACTCGGCGGTGTTTTCAGACGGGTCGTTCGTCTATGTGCCAAAAGGCGTGCGCTGCCCGATGGAGCTTTCCACCTATTTCCGCATCAACGCATCGGAGACCGGCCAGTTCGAGCGCACGCTCATCATCGCGGACGAAGGCGCTTATGTCAGCTATCTCGAAGGCTGCACGGCGCCCAAGCGCGACGAGAATCAGCTGCACGCGGCTGTCGTCGAGCTTGTGGCGCTCGACCGCGCCGAGATCAAATATTCGACAGTGCAGAACTGGTATCCGGGCGACGAGGAAGGCCGCGGCGGCATCTACAATTTCGTCACCAAACGCGGCGACTGCCGTGGCCGCGCGTCGAAAATCTCGTGGACCCAGGTCGAGACGGGATCGGCGATCACCTGGAAATATCCGAGCTGTATTCTTCGTGGTGATGATTCCGTCGGCGAGTTCTATTCCATCGCCATCACCAACCATTTCCAGCAGGCGGACACCGGTACGAAGATGCACCATCTCGGCCGCAACACGAGATCGCGGATCATCTCCAAGGGCATCAGCGCCGGACGCGCGCAGAACACCTATCGCGGGCTCGTGAGCGTGCACCCGCGCGCAACGGGTGCCCGCAACCACACGCAGTGCGATTCGCTTCTCATCGGCAAGGAATGCGGTGCTCACACCGTGCCCTATATCGAGAGCCGCAATCCTTCGGCGCAGATCGAACACGAGGCGACCACATCGAAGATCGCCGATGACCAGCTCTTCTATTGTCTGTCGCGCGGCATTGGACAGGAGGAAGCGGTGGCCCTCATCGTCAACGGCTTCTGCCGCGAAGTTCTGCAACAATTGCCGATGGAGTTCGCAGTCGAAGCGCAGAAACTTGTCGGAATCAGCCTGGAAGGCAGCGTCGGATGAACATGCTCGAGATCGAGAATCTGCATGTCGTGGTTCAGGGCCAGGAAATCCTGAAGGGCCTTAGTCTCGTGATCCGCACGGGCGAAGTGCATGCCATCATGGGGCCAAACGGATCGGGCAAGTCGACTTTGTCGTATACGCTCGCAGGCCGCGAAGGTTACGAAATCACCGAGGGGCGCATTCTCTATCGGGGCGAGAATCTCGCGCTACAGACCCCGGAAGAGCGCGCCGCGCGGGGAATGTTTCTGGCGTTTCAATATCCGGTGGAGATACCGGGCGTCACCACAATGAATTTCCTCAAGACGGCGCTCAACGCTCAACGCCGCGCCCGCGGAGCAAAAGAACTCGACGCCATGAGCGTGCTGAAATCCGTGCGCGAGGCTGCGGGCGCGCTCAACGTCTCGGAAGAGATGCTCCGACGCGCGCTCAATGTCGGCTTTTCCGGTGGCGAGAAGAAGCGGCTGGAAATTCTGCAGATGGCCCTCTTCAAGCCCGTGCTTGCAATCCTCGACGAGACGGATTCCGGGCTTGACATCGATGCGCTAAAGCTGGTGGCGGACGGGGTCAATGCGTTGCGCACCCCCGACCGCGGCATCCTCGTGATCACGCACTACCAGAGGCTTCTCGACTACATCGTTCCCGATCGCGTGCACGTGCTCGACAAGGGCCGCATCGTTGCCGAAGGCGGGAAGGAACTGGCGCACGAGCTCGAAGCAAAGGGATATGCGGGATTGGCCCGCGACGCCGCATGAACGAGCGCGCAACCGCCGAAGAATTTCTCCTGCAGGATTTCGCCGCAGACGTCGCGAGCCGACCGGCTTCGCGGCCATCGTGGCTTGACGAACGGCGCCGCCGCGCCGTGCAAAATTTCCGCGAGGAAGGCGTACCCAATCGCCGAATAGAACAGTGGAAATATACGGATCTGCGCGGCGCGCTGGAGGCGCAGAGCGCAGCGGTTTTAGCAGGACCGGTGCTGCATTCGGATGGTAATCCGTTTGCTGCGATTTCAGCTTTCCAGCTCTCGATTTCAAATGGCTGTCTCCAGGAGCCGAGTTCACAGATTCCATTGGAAATAGAGCTGTTCGACCTTGGTCGACTTGACGACGAAGCACCCAATTGGGTGAGACAGAATTTTGGCGAGGCGCTTTCGCGCAACACCATGGGCGAGGCGTCGCTCGGGATGATGCGCGGCGGGATTGCCATGCGCGTGACTGCTGCAACCACGACGCCTGTTCATCTCGATTTTCT
The DNA here is from genome assembly GCA_035567755.1 of Rhizomicrobium sp. GTDB lineage: Bacteria > Pseudomonadota > Alphaproteobacteria > Micropepsales > Micropepsaceae > Rhizomicrobium. The sequence goes on along the minus strand of DATMPH010000004.1, from coordinate 2,924 downwards.
GCAAAATGCGGATGCCGTTCATTGCCGGCTGCTGTTGGTGATGGAGCCGGGAGCATCGCTGGTTCTGCTGGAATCACACGGGAAAAGCCGCGGCCTGATCAACCTGGGCGTAGAACTCGTGCTGGAGCCGAACGCACAACTGATCCATGTGCGGCTCGCCGACTCGGCGCCCGACGCCGTGCAGGTCGAGGAGGTCGCCATGCGCGTCTCGCGAGATGCGCGCTACCGTGGGCATTTTTCGCACAAAGGTGCCAGGCTTTCGCGGTTGGAACTGGCGATCGCGCTCGAAGGCGAAGGCGCCGAAGCCGAGCTGAGCGGGGCAAGCGTGCTCGGCGGGAAACTGCACGCAGATGTGACAACGCATATCGATCACACGGCCGGCAAGACGGCGAGTCGCCAATTGTTCAAGAACGTCGCGGGCGGTAATTCGCGCGCCGTCTACCAGGGAAAGATCACGGTGCGCAAAGGCGCCGATGGATCGGACAGCCGACAGACGGCGAAAGCGATTCTCCTCGGGGCGCATGCCGAAGCGGATTTGAAACCAGAACTCGAGATACTCGCCGACGACGTGAAATGCGCCCATGGCGCAGCGATCGGCGATCTCGATTCCGATTCGCTCTTCTATCTGCGTTCGCGCAGCCTGCCGGAAGACGAAGCGCGTCGCCTCCTCATCCATGGCTTTCTCGAGGAAGCGATCTTGGAGATAGAGCGCGACGATGTGCGCCTCGCAGTCCGGGACTTTCTGGAGAGCGGCCTCGCGCAGGCGCTGGAGTCCGGCTCATGAATCTTCAGTTGCGATGCGACAACGTGTTCGACGTGCATTCCACCCGCACGGAATTCGAAATCCTTTCGCGTCAGGTTTACGGCAAACCGCTTGTCTATCTCGACAATGCCGCATCGGCGCAGAAACCGCGCGCGGTGCTCACCGCAATGACGGAATTTGCCGTTAGTGAATACGCCAATGTCCACCGCGGCGTTCACTACCTCTCGGCCAAAGCAACACAGCGCTACGAAGCCGCGCGGGAAACGGTGCGCCGTTTCGTCAGTGCCGCGTATGTGGATGAGATCGTGTTTACAAAGGGCGGCACCGAAGCCATCAACCTCGTTGCCTCATCCTTTCTTGCTCCGCGCATCCGGCCGGGGGACGAGATCGTGCTCACGACGATGGAGCACCACTCCAATATCGTTCCGTGGCACTTCCTGCGCGAACTCCACGGTGCGGTACTGAAATGGGTCGACGTCGACGACGACGGATCGCTCGATCCCGAGGCCGTAGACGCGGCGCTCGGTCCCCGGACCAAGCTCCTCGCGGTTGCGCACATGTCGAACGTGCTCGGCACGGTGACGCCGCTGACGGAGATCGTGCGGCGCGCACACGCCAAGGGCGTGCCCGTGCTGGCCGATGGTTGCCAGGCCGCCGTACACGAGAGCGTCGATGTGCAGGGCCTGGACGTCGATTTCTATGCGTTGACCGGTCACAAACTCTACGGACCGACCGGGATCGGGGTGCTCTACGGCAAGCGCGCGCATCTCAAAGCCATGCGGCCGTTCAATGGCGGCGGCGAGATGATCGCCGAGGTAACGCGCGACAACGTTCTGTATGCCGAACCGCCGGCGCGTTTCGAGGCTGGCACGCCGCCCATTATTGAAGCGGCAGGTCTCGCCGCTGCGCTCGACTATCTGTCCGCGCAGGACCGCGGCCTTGTCCGCGCGCATGAGCAGGGCTTGCTGGTGCACGCGACGGAGGAAATCGAAAAGCTTAACTGGGCGCGCATCGTCGGAACGTCCGGGCTCAAAGGCGCTATCGTGTCATTCGAGGCGGCGGGAATGCACGCCCACGACGTCGCCACCATATTGGATCGGGAAGGCGTGGCCGTCAGGGCTGGCCATCATTGCGCCCAGCCGCTGATGGAACGTTTCGGACTCGCCTCGACGACACGCGCCTCTTTTGCGTTATACAACACGCATGAAGAAGTGGACGCGCTGATTGCAGGTTTGCACAAGGCGCGGAAGATTTTGGGCTGATGGCGATGGATGAGTCTTTGCGCGAGCTCTATCAGGAGGTGATACTCGATCACAGCCGCCATCCGCACCATTTCGGCGCGCTGGCAGCCGCTACCCATCACGGCGAGGGTTATAACCCGCTCTGCGGCGATCGCGTGAAGGTCTATCTGCGTGTGGACAGCGAGGGCCGCATCGAAGAAGTCTCGTTCGAAGGACGGGGCTGCGCTATCTCACAAGCATCGGCCTCATTGATGACCGACCTGGTCACGGGCCGCACCCTCGAGGAGTCTGAAAAGCTGATGAATGGCTTTTTGCATCTGGTGAAGGGCGACAGCGCCTCGGAGCTCGAGGATGAGGATCGCGAGCGGCTCGACGTGATGGCTGGCGTTTCCGCATTCCCGATGCGCGTCAAATGCGCCACACTTGCCTGGCACACCATGAAATCGGCGCTGGAAGAGGGCGGAACAACCGCGAAGGCCGAATGAGCGCTGAACCGCTGAACATGCAGGCTGCGAGCGCCACGCTCCCTCCCGAGGAGCTGGAAGCGTTCACCCTAAAGCTCGTGGCGGCGCTGAAGACCGTCTACGATCCGGAGATCCCCGTGGACATTTACGAGCTCGGCCTTATCTACAAGGTGGACGTTGCCGAAAACAAAGATGTGGCTGTCGATATGACGCTGACCGCGCCGGGCTGTCCGGTCGCAGGAGAGATGCCAGGGATGGTGAAGGATGCCCTGGTCGGTGTGGAAGGGATCGGCGATGTCACTGTCAACATGACCTTCGATCCACCATGGACGCCTGAGAAAATGAGCGACGAAGCCAAGCTCGAACTGAACATGTATTGAGGATGACCATCTCAACGCCCATCCGCGCGCGGCGCGAGAGACCAAAGCCGATCCGCCTGAGCGACGCGGCCGCCGC
>DATMPH010000003.1:0-2292 GCA_035567755.1 Rhizomicrobium sp. | reverse complement strand
CCGACCACGAGCGCCTTGTTCTGGTTCGCAAGTCGAAACAGATAATCCGTGCGCAGCCCGGCCTGGACGTTCTCAAACGTAATGTCGTAGACGGGCGCGCCGCCCGCAAAGGGATGCGCGAGATCGGCCAGCATCTGCCGTGCGGCAGGGCGGATGTCGATCTCGGAGCCTGTTACGCCGAGCGCCCGCATGAGCGCCCATGCATTGGCTTTCGTTTGCTCCGAGGTGGCAAAGCCGGGCAGCGTATAGGCGAGCACGTTTGCGCGCGGCAGGCCAAGATCATCCATGACGCGCGCCGCGACGATGAGAGCCTGCGTTGAATCCAGTCCGCCGGAGACGCCGATGACGGCGCGCTCGATGCCAGCTGCCTTGAGCCGGCTCGCGAGACCCTGAACCTGGATGTTGTAGGCCTCGTAGCAGTCCTCACGCAGCCGCGCGGGATCCGACGGAACGAAGGGAAAGCGTTCGATTGCACGCTGCAGCGGAACCGGTTGGCTGGGCGCATCGAGCCGCAACGGGACGGAACGGAAGGAAGCAGCCCGCCGGGCTTCTTCCCGGGCACAATCGCCGAAGGTGTTGAAGCGCATGCGCTCTTGCCTGATACGGCCCATGTCCACATCCGCACTGACCAGGGCGGATTCCCGCGGAAAGCGCACTGTCTCCGCCAGCCGGTCGCCGCATTCGAAGATTGCAGCATGCCCGTCCCAGGCAAGATCGGTGGTCGACTCCCCGGGACCGGCTGCCGAATAGGCATAGGCAGCAATTGCGCGCATGGACTGGCTGGCACAAAGCAATCGGCGGGTTTCCGCCTTGCCAATGGTGACATTGCTGGCGGACAGGTTCACCAGGACTTCCGCGCCCGCCATCGCGGCCCTGGTGGAAGGCGGTATAGGCGCCCAAAAATCTTCGCATATCTCCACGTGAAAAGTGAGGCCGAGAGAGCCAACGGAATGGAACAGCAGATCGATTCCGAACGCCGTCTCGCGACCCGCCAGCGTGATCTGCCGGTCGCGGATGCCGGCGCCGGAGGTGAAATGCCGCTTCTCGTAGAATTCGCGATAGTTCGGCAGGTAGGTCTTGGGCACCACGCCGAGAATTGTGCCACGGTGGACTACGACCGCCGTATTGAACAGTCCGCCTGAACGCCTGATCGGCGCGCCGACGATCAGCACGGAAAACAGATCACGCGAGACTTCGGCCAGGCGATCGATCGCCTGTTCGACCGCCGCGAGCAGCGCATCCTGAAAAAGCAGATCGTCAATGGCATAGGCGGAGAGACCCAGCTCCGGAAAGACCATGAGTGCGGCGTGCAGCTCATTTCCTCGCCACGCCAGACGAATGGTCTCTTCAAGGTTTGCCGCAACATCTCCAACCCTTGTGCGGGGCACGCACGCGGCGATGCGAACGAAGTCATGACGGTAGAGCGACTCGAAACTCGCCATGAGGCCTGCTCGACGGTGGGTCTGCTATTGGGCGCGCTCGGATCTTTGCAGCGGCAGAATGAGGAGGGTTGACGCGTGAGGATTCAAGTCAGCGTTCAAGCCGCCGACTGGGGCTTCTCCTTGCGCACGGGAAATTGCGCCAGCAGTGCGATGACCGCTTCATCCGGCACTGCCCGAAAGTCGGAGTAGTAGTACCCGATTGCTCCCAAATCGGCGTGAGCCTCGATGCACACGATTTCGTCTGCTTCCCGGCGCATCACCGCGAGGCTGTCGGTTGCGGCGACCGGAACCGCGAGGATGAGCTTCTTCGGTTTCCGCAGGCGCGTGGCCCGCAGTGCCGCGCGCATGGTGGCGCCGGTTGCGATGCCGTCATCGATCACGATGGCGCTACGGCCGGCCACCTCGATCCGTTCGCGGCCCCCCAGATAACGCTGGCGACGGCGTTCAATCTCAGCCAGCTCACTGTTGCACACGGCTTGGAATGCCGCTTCGCCAATCCCTGCATGGCGAATCACCGCTTCGTTTCGCACGACGAGCGGCTCGTCGCCGTCGACCACTGCCCCCATGGCCAACTCAGGCTGAAACGGCACACCTATTTTTCGTACCAGAATGACATCGAGTGGAGCATCCAAGGCAGTCGCGACCTCTGCCGCGACGCTGACACCGCCGCGCGGAAGCGCAAGCACGACTGGCTGCTGCCCCTTGTAGCCCGCAAGAGCCCGGGCGAGCTGGCGGCCGGCGTCAGTCCGGTCCTGGAAAGACATTGCAGCGCCCTACGCCCATCAAAGATGCCCCATTTCAAATTCTGCGCAGGAGTACCCGAGCATGGACAGCCCTTCCTCCAGGAAAT
>DATMPH010000002.1:0-165588 GCA_035567755.1 Rhizomicrobium sp. | reverse complement strand
GGCGTACCCACTGACCGTCACATTACCGATGGCGAATGAATCTCCGATTGAAGCGCTATTGTTGCCGACAAGCCCTCCCACCTGATACAGGGCAACGGACGATTGATTTTCTGTCACCACGCCGGTTGCGTAGGACTTGCTCACCGTGCCGTTGTTGTTGCCTACCAAGCCGCCAATTTCTTCCGCACTTGCACCGTCCACCGTCCCGCTTGCGTACGATTTCTTGATTGCACCGCTATTACTGCCGACCAATCCCCCCACAATTCCGTCATTGCCGCCGGTTACAGCGCCGGATGCAAACGAGTCAGTGATCGTGCCGCCATTGCTGCCGGCCAGTCCCCCGACGGGCGCGCCACCCTTCAAGACTCCTAGCCCCGATACCGGACCGCTGGCGCGAGAGTTATTAATCGTGCTCCCGCTATTGTTTTGGCCGGTCAGACCCCCAGCTTCAGCGGCGGGTTTGCCCGGATTGCCGTCATCGCCGCCATGTAAAGCACGGCTCGCACATCCGAACGTCGGCCGGCAAAAGCTTTTGCCTTTCCATTTGCCGGAAGACTGCGTGTACGGCGCAAGGCCGGCTAGTGCCGCGATCTTGCGGCGGTCTAGTGTGCCAAGCTCGGGCATCTCGGCGAGCAGTGTGCGTGCGGTGACGTCGCCCACGCCCGGCACGCTCTTCAGAAGATCCTGCTTCTCTTTCCAGGCCTCGCAACCGCGCAGCGCTTCGTCGATGCCTTCGTCGAGCGCGTTGAGTTCTTTCGCGAGTGCCAGGATCAGGCGCGCCACGCTCTTGTTCATCGCCCGGCTCAGCGGGTGCTGCTGTCTCTGCCGCTCTGCCACGAGCATGTGGATGATCTGCCGCCGTCTTGTCACCATTTCGGCCAGGAGCCTGGTCTGCTCATCCAGCAAGGGACGGACTTGCGGCCTTGTTGCCTCGACAAAGTGTGCAATCACGCCGGCGTCGATCGGATCGGTCTTGGCACGTTGACCAAGCGCACGCGCAAAAGCGCGTACTTGAGCTGGATTGACTACCACAACCGGCAGGGCCGCCCCCCCAATCGTCGCCGCCACCACCTGCTCAAACCCGCCCGTCGCCTCCACGCCAATGGCATCAGCGTGCACAGGCTTGAACCGTTTTATCAGCTCATCCAAACCATCGGCATTGCGCGAGACCACAAACTTTTCACCGCCAGGCCTGATGTGCACATCAAGCTTGTCCTTGGAAACATCGATCCCAACAAAACGAGCGTCCATCGTTTCCCTTCCTTGCAAAACCGGGCTTCGCTTACGGCCCTTGCGACTGTTCGGGTTCGATGGAACGGCGGACGATGACCAACGCTGTCCGACGGGCTTTACTGCCAAGGATGAAATCGGTCTCTCGTCCGCCACCGCTGTCCCAACCATAGCAGACGCGGCAAAAACCGACTTACAAGGATTCGAACCTCCCAAAAACTGACTATTTGTGATCGGCTCGCGCATCGCATTCTTGCGTGTGAATCGACGCTACGTCGCTCCTCGAATTGGTACGCTGTGGGCAAGTCTCGCGCACGATTTCCTCGTAGTGGCGTGGAGCGAAAAGCACGTTTGGGATGAAGGGCAATTTGTGGGACGATGTCGGCGCTCCGAAAATAATTTAGTAATTACAATGCGTTACTGGTCATATTGGCGGACAGGGAGGGATTCGAACCCTCGAGACGATTCGTCACCGTCTACACACTTTCCAGGCGTGCGCCTTCAACCGCTCGGCCACCTGTCCGCAACATCCGGGCATCGCGCCCGGGAAAGGGCCGCGACTATAGCGGCCCGTCCGGCTCGGGCAAGATTCCGTCGGAAATTCAGTCCGTTCTCGCCCGGCCCACACCCAGATCGTGCTCGGCCGACACGACCGAGATCGTGTAACCCGCCACCACGTCGAATGCCGTCATGATCAGGATGAAAAAGAAGACCGATGTGGAGAAGCCCTTCACGACGATGAACTCGATCAGGGTGATGACGAAAACGAGCATGGAGAGCCCGTGATTGACGAGCGCGCGCCGCGATGTTCGCGTCGCTTTCACGATCTCGATGAACAGGCAGATGAAACCGAGTGTGAGCACGAGATCGCCAAGGCTAAAATCCCACGAATCCCCCGAAAACATGTGAAACGTCTGGTGCTCGCGCGAAAGAAATGTCTGCATCGCGTCATTGCCAGCGAGGCCATGGGCCACCGCGATGAGATTGTAGATGACGACCACGATCAGCAGCACTGGAAAGACACGGAACATTTGAAATCCCCTCTTCAGATTCGCGCTTCGACACCCTCACCCTTCGACAAGCTCAGGGTGAGGATTTTGTCCTCATGCTGAGCCCGTCGAAGCACGACAAGCTCAGCATGAGGATATGTCCCTCACCCTGAGTTCGGTCCCCCGGTTAAACCGGGGGAAGGGTGCGTGGCCGCTTCGCGCAGCAGGCTGCGCTCGCGGAAAATCAGGTAGAGATTGCGGCCGTAGACGATGAGGCCGCTCGCCTGGCCGATAATGAAAACAGGATCCTTCTTGTAAATGGCATAGGCGAGCAACACGATTCCGCCCCCCAGGCTGAAATACCAGAAGGCGAGGGGAATGACGCTCCGCCCCTCCATCTCGCTCTTGAACCATTGGATGATGAAGCGGGAGGCAAACAACGCCTGTCCGGCGAAGCCGACCGCCAACCAGATCCGTTCGGGGGTCAGCAGGGCGTGTAACTGCATCACAGCTCCTTCGTCTCGACCGCGCCGCGATAGCGTTTTTGCAGCCAGAGCACGCCGAGAATGTCTGCGATACTCACGACCAGCCTGTCCCACACGCCATATTTCGAACGGCCGTGCAGGCGAGGGCGATGGCTCACATCTACGAAGCGCACCTCGTAGCCCTCGCGCTGCATGAGCGCGGCGAGATAGCGATGCATGTGATCGAAATAGGGAAGGGCGACGAATGCGTCCCGCCGAAACGCTTTGAGTCCACAGCCGACATCGGTGGCGTCGTCGCGCAGCATCCGGATACGGAATCGATTGGCGAGCCGGGAGACGAGCCGCTTCACAAGCGGGTCTTTCCGATTCACACGCACGCCCGACACCATGCCGATCCGCGTGAGATCCCCTTCGGCGTGAAACGGCGCCAGAACCTTGGCGATGTCGGCGGGATCGTTCTGGCCGTCTCCATCGAGTGTGACGACGAGGATCCCTTGCGCCGCGCGTACGCCGCTGCGCAGCGCCCGGCTCTGCCCGGCATTGCGGACGTGCTGGATCACGCGCAGCGAAGGGATGTCGATTTGAAGATGCTTGAGCCGCGCGGCCGTGTCGTCTTCGGAGCCGTCATCGACGAAGATGATCTCGACCGAAGCGTCATGGCGGACAGCTTCGGCAATTTCCCGCGCGAGCGGTCCCACATTCTCTGCTTCATCCTTGACCGGCACGACCACCGATAATGCGACCGCCATCACTGAAGGTTCCGTTCGCTCCTGCCGTACAATAGAATGCGAATCGCGCGGTGCAGAGCCCGTTTCTGCAGACTGGACGGACCCCGGCGCCGTTGCCCGGCCGCGCGCCTTATACAGGTGCAAAGCGCGCGGAAACAGGCCTGGGCCGGAGCGCGCGTCCGCGAGGCCGTGGCGGCCAACGCGCGGGAGTTGGAGGCTCATGACCGAGGGGGCGGCGCAGGCGACGGGTTCAGCTGCGCCGTGGCTGGAGCGCGCGGCCAGAAGACCGGTGCTGGCGCTCCTGCTGCTCGCGATGCTCGCATGGCTCCCGGGTCTCTCGACGCTCCCACCGCTCGACCGCGACGAAAGCCGCTTCGCGGAGGCGTCGCGGCAGATGGCAGAGACCGGAAACTATATCGATATCCGTTTTGCGAGCGGCACGCGCTACAACAAGCCGATCGGAATCTACTGGATGCAGTCGGCCGCCGCGACGCTCGCGGGGCCGGCCTTGCGCAGCCGCATTTCCGTCTATCGCGTGCCCTCGCTGCTCGGCGGCGTCCTCTCGCTGATCCTCACCTATGAATGCGCCCGCGTCTTTGCTTCGCGAAAGACCGCGCTAATGGCCGCGATCCTGCTTGGATCGACGTTGCTTCTGAGCGCCGAGAGCGACATCGCAACAACGGATGCCGCACTGCTTTCCGCAATCGTTGCGGCACAGGCTATGACGATGCGGGTCTACCTCGCCGCGCGGGATGCGCGATATGCGAAACCAGGTCTCGCGGCGATCCTCGCAGGATGGGCCGCTCTGGGAATCGGCGTGCTGTTGAAAGGTCCCGTCATCCTCGCCGTGCTGGGGACAACCGTGCTCGCGCTCTCGCTATGGGACCGCGATTGGCGCTGGCTCCGTGGTACGCGGCCGTTGCCCGGCCTGGTGCTCGCAGCGGCGATCGTCGCGCCCTGGGCGATCGCGATCGGCTTTGCGAGCCATGGGGCGTTCTACCAGCAATCGCTCGGCCACGATTTCGCGGCGAAGATTTTGGGCGGCGAGGAATCGCACGGCGCGCCTCCCGGTTACTATCTGGTTCTTGCGAGCTTCACCTTCTGGCCCGCCACCGTGTTTTTGATACAAGCTGTCGGCTCCGCGATTGTCCGCCGCGGCTACCCGGTCAACCGCTATCTGCTCGCCTGGAGCGGCGCAGCGTGGCTGATGTTCGAACTCGTGCCGACAAAGCTGCCTCACTACATCCTTCCGGTTTATCCGGCATTGGCAATTCTGTGCGCGCTCTGGGCCGCCGGATCGAACCGGGAATTGGAAACGCAACGAACTTCGGTGCTGCACTATGCCGCCGGCGCGCAATTCGGACTGGCTGCCCTGGCGCTTGCCGCCGCGTCGCTGTTTCTGCCGCTGCGGTTCGGCGGCGCGATCAATTGGCCCCAGATTGCGGGCACTGTGCTTGCATTAGTGGCGTCATGTGCTGCCATCGTTTTCCTGATTCGGCAGCGCGTGGACTCCGCGGCAGCTTCAGCCATCGCTTCCGCGGTCGCATTTTACCTGCTCCTGGTGTTTGCGGTGGCGCCGCAACTCCAGGATATGTGGATGAGCCCGCGTGCGGCAAAGCTCGTGGCGGACAACCGCCGCCCAGACGATCCTCCCCCGGTGGTCGCGGGATATGTGGAACCAAGCCTTGTCTTTGCGCTGGGAAGCGATACGCGCATCGAGCCGGCTGACGGCGTTGCCGGAGCGGCGGTCGCTCATGGCGGGCTCGCGCTGGTCGACGGACGGGCTGAGCCGATATTTCTCCATGGGCTGTCGTCGTTTCACGCTGCAGCCCGGCAGCTGGGTCAAATCTCCGGATTCGACTATTCGAACGGGCACAGAGAGCGCGTCATTCTCTATCGCGTGACGTCATCGCCGCGAACACAAGCGACTCCGGAGAAGTGATGGACAGGGCCGATCTAGACGACGAAGGGCGCTCCAGTTTCCGGCTCGCTCTTGGAATCGTTGCGGCGGTTACGCTTGTTCGTTGTGTCGTGCTCGTGTTGTCGCCTCTCGAACTCTATCCCGACGAGGCGCAATATTGGTGGTGGGCGCAGACGCCCGATCTCGGTTATTTCTCGAAGCCACCGATGATCGCCTGGATCATCTGGCTGTCGACCGCTCTTCTCGGCGATGCCGAATGGGCGATCCGCATCGCTGCGCCGCTGTTCCACGCCGCAACTTCGCTTCTCATGTTCGGGACTGCCCGGCGCGCGTTCGATGCGCGCCTGTCGCTCCTGGCCGCGCTTGCCTATCTGACGCTTCCTGGCGTGTCCTGGTCGAGCGGCCTCATCTCTACCGACGTGCCGCTGCTCTTTTTCTGGGCCGCTGCGCTTTATGCATTCCTGAAAGGTTGCGACGACGAACGATGGCGCTGGCCGATCCTTTGTGGCGTGGCGCTCGGCCTCGGCCTCGAAGCGAAATATGCCATGCTTTATTTTCTCGCGGGCGCAATTGCTGCGGCTCTCGTCTCCGTAACGGCCCGCCGTCTCGTATTCGGCCGGCGCGGCGTTGTCATCGTTGCAATCGGTCTCATCCTTCTTGCGCCCAACATCGCGTGGAACGCCCGGCACGGATTCCCGACGCTTGCGCACACGGCGGCCAACGCCGACTGGGAGCGTGCCCATTACAGCCTCACCGGTATGGCGAAGTTTGCGCTCGGGCAGTTTGGTGTCTTCGGGCCGCTTCTGATGGCAGGATTCATCGCAGCGCTGTGGCGCCTGGGGCATGAATTTGGCCGCAAGGAGCCGGAGATGATTCTGGCAGCATTCAGTCTGCCGCCGCTCCTCCTGATCCTGATTCAGGCCTTTGTCGCCGGCGCAAATGCGAACTGGGCCGCCACCGCCTTCGTCGCTGCTACGCCTCTCGCGGTCTCCGAGCTCGCCCGCTGGTGGAAGAGTTGGCCGCTCTGGGCCTCTTTTGCCATCGACGGTATCGCGATGTTTGCGCTCTCGGTCTTCCTCGTTTGGCCTGGAGCCGCGGATGCCGCCGGCGCGGGCAACGCCTTCAAGCGCGAGGAGGGATGGCGGGAGCTGGGACGGGAGGTCGTGCGCGCAGCGGGCGCTTCGCACTATGATGACATTGCTGCAGACAATCGCAGCATCGTTGCAGAGCTTCTCTTCTATGCGCGTCCGTGCCCGACGCCGATCCGGATGTGGGCCCGCGACCTTCGCATTCGCGATCATTTCGAGATGACGCTGCGCCTTGAACCTGGTCAGGTCCGCGTGCTGCTCGCCGTCGAGCCGAACGCGGCAGGACGCGTTCTCGCCACATTTGATTCGGCGAAACTGCTCACGCGGCTCTCGATTCCCGTCGGCGGCCGTCATGTGCGCCTCATCGATCTCTATGATGCGCGCGATTATCGCGGCCCACAGCCCGGGCGTGCGTCAGCCTCTGTCAGTCATCAAACTGTTTTGTGAAAAGCACGGTCGCTCGTCACGTCCTGCATCCGCGTCGGTGAAAGGCTGCGCGAGTTTTCGGTTCTGCTGCGCATGCTCTCGTCTCGCGTGCACTCGCTGCTTTCGAATCGAGGCGGCGCGACGCAATCGGAGTGACGAGGGCCTTTACTTGCACGCTCTTCAGTAATTCATTGTCAATATTTGCGTGCTACAGCGCACCTATATTGAGAAAGATGGCGCGTGGTTCAGTATTCGCGCACTTTCTCTTGACGAGGTGCAGGAAGGTTCTAAATATCCGCCGGCCGGCACGCCGTTCAACAGAAAGTCGCTGGGGCTTTCGAGGCGTGATCCGCGAACCGTCATGAGAGGAAGATGAGTCTGCAGTTATTGCGGGGGCGCGATTTGAAGCCTCCGTTGCGGGCCTTGCATGACAAGCCGCGCGACAGTCGCGGCACCCCTGCCGAGGAAGCGACCCGACTCCCGAGCATCGGCCCGAAGCCGCGCAAGGCGGCTCTCCGCTTCCCGGTCAGCGCCGAGGCGCGCGATTTCTATCAACGCTTTTATCCCGGAACTTCTGCCGCCGACTGGAACGATTGGCACTGGCAGTTTCGCGCCCGAATCCGTTCGCTTGCGGATTTGTCGCGCGTCTTTGTCCTCTCGGAGGACGAGCGCGCCGCCGTCGGCCGCCATGAGGGTCCGCTGCCCGTTGGGATCACGCCTTACTATGCGAGCCTGATGGGGCGCGACGATCCGGCCGAGCCGCTCCGCCGCACGCACATCATGACCAAGGATGAATATGTGCGGCTGCCTGGCGAGGCCGACGATCCGCTGGGAGAAGATCACGACACGGTCGTGCCCGGCCTCGTGCATCGTTATCCTGACCGGGTGCTGTTCCTGACGACGGGCACCTGCTCAACCTATTGCCGCTACTGCACGCGCTCGCGGCTCGTCGGCAATCCCGGCGGCGAATACCAGTTTTCGACTCGCCAATGGGAGCAGGCGCTCGCCTATCTCGAAGCGCATACCGAGATACGCGACGTGCTGCTGTCCGGAGGCGATCCGCTCAGTATCGGCGACGACAAGCTCGACTGGCTGCTCGGACGGCTGCGCGCGATCAAGCACATCGAGTTCCTGCGCATCGGCACCAAGATTCCCGTGGTCCTGCCGCAGCGGATCACCAAGAGCCTGGCAAAGATGCTGAAGAAGCATCATCCACTCTGGATGAGCATTCATTTCACGCATCCCAGGGAGCTGACCCCCGAAGTCACGGAGTCGACCGCGCGGCTTGCCGATGCCGGCATTCCGCTCGGCAGCCAGACGGTGCTTCTCAAAGGCATCAACGATGATGCGGCGGTGATGAAGCCCCTCATGCACGGACTGCTCGCCCGCCGGGTGAAGCCGTACTACCTCTATCAATGTGATCCGATCCGCGGCTCCGGCCATTTTCGCACCAGCGTCGAGAAGGGAATCGAGATCATCCGCGCATTGCGCGGACATACCACCGGCTATGCGTCGCCGAGCTTCTGCGTCGACGCGCCCGGCGGCGGCGGAAAGATCCTGATCGCTCCGGATTCAATCGTCGGCCGCGACGGCGACGATCTGCTGCTGCGCAATTTCGAGGGCAAGGTCTATCGCTATCCCGATCCCGGCGGAACACTCGGGACGAAGGATCCCGAACGCGCCGTATCGTAGCGGAGCCGCAGCCATGCGCGTTGGGGTGACCTACGACCTCCGGGCCGACTATCTCGCCCTGGGATATGGCGAGGAAGAAACAGCCGAGTTCGACAGCGAAATCACGATCGCCGGCATCTGCGGCGCGCTCGCTTCTCTCGGGCATGAGCCGGATCGCATCGGCGGCGTGCGCGCGCTGGCCGAACGGCTGGTGGCAGGCGAGCGCTGGGATTGCGTGTTCAATTTCTGCGAGGGCCTCAAGGGCGTGGCACGCGAGGCGCAGGTGCCCGCACTTCTGGAAGCCTATGACGTGCCCTATCTGTTTTCGGATCCGCTGACCCTGTCGTTGGCGCTCGACAAGGCGATGGCCAAGCGCGTGGTCCGCGATTGCGGCGTGCCGACCGCGCCCTTCGCCGTGATTGAGCGCGCTACCGACGCGCAGCGCGTCGAGTTGGCGTTCCCGCTGTTTCTCAAGCCCGTGGCTGAAGGTTCCGGCAAGGGTATCGGCACGCATTCGAAAGTGAATGGCAGAGCCGAGCTTGAGCGTGTTTCAGGGGAATTGCTGGAACGATTCCAGCAGCCGGTGCTCGTGGAAGCCTGGCTGCCTGGGCGGGAATTCACGGTCGGGATTACAGGCACCGATGACGGGGCCGAGGTTCTTGGCATCATGGAAGTGCTGTGGACTGAAAATGCCACGGCGCATGGCTATGGCTACGAGAACAAGGAGCATTTCGAAGGGCGGATGGATTACCGGCTCGTGGACGACAGCGAAGCGCAGGAAGCGGGACGGGTGGCGCTCGCCGCCTGGCGTGCGCTTCGTTGCCGCGACGGCGGCCGCGTCGACATCCGCAGCGACGAAGGCGGGCGTCCGCATTTCATCGAAGTCAATCCGCTCGCGGGTCTCAATCCGGAGCGTTCGGACCTCGTCTTCATCGCCAGGTTCAAGGGACTGGCCTACGTGGATCTGATCGCCCGCATCATGGAAGCGTTTCAGCGCCGTCATCCTGAGCTTTCTCAACAATTTCTGCGCAGCTAGGCGAATGCGCGTTCTTGTTCTGCATTCCGATGTCGCACCAAACCCGTCGCCCGACGAGCTGGACACGCTTCTCACTGCGAAATCCGTTGCCACCGCACTCGAGGCGCGTGGACACGAAATCGAGCGGCGCGCCTTCATCGCCGAACCGGCAGCGTTGGATTGCATTCTCGCGGAGGCGCGTCCGGACATTGTGTTCAATCTCGTCGAGAGCGTTTTCGGGCAGGGGGATCTCGCCTGTCTTTCGGCTTCGATGCTGGAAAGGCGCCGGGTCCCCTTTACGGGCGCGTCCGCGGTGGCGCTCGCCTCTCTTGCGAACAAGCCCCATACGAAGCGGATTCTCCACGCGTGCGGCCTTCCAACCCCGGAATGGGCGGAGCCGCCGCACTGGGAGGGTCTCGCCGAAGACCGCCACTATGTCGTCAAATCGGCCAACGAAGACGCGTCGCTTGGACTGGACGACGACTCGGTGGTTGTCGGAAGCGATCGCGCGCGCGCACGCGCGGCACAATGCACGGCACGGCACGGTGGCGCCTGGTTCGCTGAAGCCTATCTCGCAGGTCGCGAATTCAATATCTCGCTTCTCGAAGCGGCGGCCGGACCGCGCGTGCTGCCAATCGCAGAAATTCAATTCGAGAACTGGGCGTCCGAACGACCCCGCGTCGTCGGCTACGCCGCAAAATGGGATCCGGGCTCGCCGGACAGTTCCGGCACCCCGCGCGTATTCGGTATCGAGAAGCAGACGCCGCCGCTCGCTCGCTCGCTCGCCGAGCTCTCATGTGCGGCGTGGCGGCTGTTCTCGCTCAGTGGCTATGCGCGCGTCGATTTCCGCCTCGATGCGGAAGGCGCGCCGATGATTCTGGAAATCAATCCCAATCCCTGCCTCGAACCCGAAGCCGGCTTCGCTGCGGCAGCTGCAGAGGCGGGTATATCCTATGCGGAATTGGTCGAGCGCATCCTAAATTTGGGATGCGGCCGCTGAAGCGAGGATGCGCTGACGATGCGATGGTGATGCCCTCACCAGCTCCTGAGCGGAATTCGTCGCCCGCATCTGCATCCCTCTCCCACAGGCTACGACATTCGCACTTCTCACCAGGCTCGCCATAGGTTCCTCCCCCGCGCTTCGCGCCTAGGGCATGCACACATCTCGCAGAGCCCAGCCTTCGGCCATAGCTCGGAAGTGGGCCAATCCGTCGTGAAACGTAATTGGTCCGGGAGGTCTGGAGGATTTGTAGCCATCCCAGCCTCCGAGCTTTGCGATGATCCAGGCGGCCCAAGCGAGACTCTTCGGCCGATGGGGATTTTTTTGGAGCTGGGTCTTGCCTTCCAGGGATTGGTTGAGAGCAAGAAGGGCATCGATCTCACCGTTGTTGAACGCCAGGTTGACGGGTTGGTGGTGGCGACTGTCACGCGCCTGCACGAGCTGGATGATGGTGGCGGCAGCCTTGGCCGCAACGGCAACAAGCCGTTCCAGACGCTTTGCGGTTTGAAGTTCGCTGTCCTGGATTTGCAAGCCCTGGCTCTTCAGTACCCGGAAGAACTGCTCGATGATCCATCGCTGTTTGTACCATCCGACAATTTTCCATGCGTCGGCGACTGTTTCGATCCGATGTGTCGTGAGCAGCAGCCAATGCACGGGTTCGACGCCTTTGGGAGGGTTTTGCTCGATGACCTCGACGAACCTGACACTCACGCTTTCGGGCAAATCTTTTTCCAGCGTGTTCTTGGGCCTTTTGAGCGCGACTGTTCCAAACCGCAGCGCGAGTCTGACCTCTCTGGCCTTTCGGTTTGTTCGCTCACGCAGTTCCAGTGTTTGCCGGTCGGCGATGGCTGGAAAGCCTGCCGCCTGCCGTACCGTTCCACCCTCTACCAGAGCGTGATCGCTTCTCAGGCGCGTTAAAAGATGAACCTTGTCCGCCGGGACCTTTGCCCAGGCGGCAAAGAAGTCTTCCTCGCGGTCGCCAACGATGGTGATCATCGTCGCTTCCGAGAGAACCTCTCTGGCGATCCCGGCTGTATCGATCCAGCGGCGCGACTCCTTTTTTGCCAGCGCCCGTTTGCGGTGATCGGGCTTCTTCCTGGGGCTGCGCGTCCACACCTCTCCTGCGATCAGCCCGAGACAAACCCCGCTGCCCGCATCCACTCCCAGCATGGCGTGCAGCGACAAGCCAAAAACGTTGCCCGTCTTGATCTTGCCCAGGCCGCGCCGCCGACCCGTGCTCGTCGCAAATTGGATGTCGCTCGTGTCCTGGATCGCCAGAACGTGACGGCCACTCGCCGCAGCTCCTATCCGATCGCTCCAGCTTTCCACTATGGCCTCAACGGTCACCTTGGCATTGGCCAAAAAACGGCCAAATCCAACCTCCACACACCGTTTTCCGTTGGAAAGCTTCCGCACGCACACGCTTTTGCGCGCAACCATGCGCTGGAGAAACGCCGCCCCCTTTTGTCGAGGCGGAGATCCCCAAACCGGCCCAATGACCAATGCGTCTGGCTCATTCACGATGCTCCCGGCGAATCATTCGCCAGTCATCGAATCACTGCCAGCAAAGGCAGGGAATCAAATCCGGATTCCCTGAGTCAACATGACACTCCCAGATGTGTGCATGCCCTAGGCGCTTCGCGCGGAGGAGGAACCTACAACAGTCATGATGTGTGAATCCCGAAGCCTTGTGGGAGAGGGAAAACGGACGAGCAGGTGCAACCATTTGAGCGCGGGTGAGGGGTCACCTTGGCGCAAGCACCATCATCATCTGCCGGCCTTCGATCTTCGGAAACTGCTCGATCTTCGCGATCGGATCGACATCGGTCTGGATGCGCCGCAGGAGTTCCATGCCGAGATGCTGATGCGCCATCTCGCGCCCGCGGAAGCGCAACGTCACTTTGACCTTGTCGCCCTCGTCGAAGAAGCGGCGCATCGACTTCATCTTCACGTCGTAGTCGTGATCGTCGATGGTCGGGCGCATCTTGATCTCTTTGAGCTCGATGACCTTCTGTTTCTTGCGCGCTTCGGCCGCTTTCTTCTGCTGTTCGTATTTGAATTTCCCGTAGTCCATGAGCTTGACGACGGGGGGCGCGGCCTCGGGCGAGACCTCCACAAGATCGAAACCCTGCTCCTCCGCGATGGCGCGGGCGTCGTCGGTTCCGATCTCGCCGAATTTGTGTCCATCTGCTCCGATAAGAAGGATGGTGCGTGCGAATATCTCCTCGTTCACGCGTGGCCCGTCCTTGGCCGGAGCCGGGGCGGGAAATGAACTACGTCTGGCGACTATGACTCTCTCCTTGTGCAAGACCGTGGGGGGCAGTTTCGCAGGATGGCCCTCGCGAAATGCCGTCAGGGTCGGTAGCGCGGCGAAATCCCCATGGCGGTGCTGATTCACACACACGCCAGCGACCACCCGCCGGGCGGCGGCAGTCCCGATAGGAGAATAGGCGACGGTCGGGGATTGGCAAGGTCTATTCGGCCACATCGTGCCGGTTTTCGGCTTCCTGCCTGATGCGGGCGATCACCGTTTCGAGCGGCATCGCTCCCAGATCCCTGCCGGAACGCAGGCGCACGGCAACCGTTCCGCTCTCGGCTTCGCGGTCACCGATGACAAGCATGTAGGGAATCTTCCGGGTCTGCGCCTCGCGAATCTTGCGCTGCATGCGTTCTCCCGAGAAATCGGTGTCGACGCGCAGTCCGGCCGTGCCGTTGAACACCGGCTCATCCAGCATGCGCTTCTCCACCTTTCGCGCATACTCGCTCACGCGGTCGGTGATCGGCACGATGCGCGCCTGAACGGGCGCGAGCCAGACGGGAAAAGCGCCCGCATAATGCTCGATCAGAAAAGCGGTGAATCGTTCGTGACTTCCGAGCGGCGCGCGGTGAATGACATAGACGGGATGTTCTTTCCCGTCCTCGCCGACATAGGCAAGCCCGAAAGTCTGCGTCGCAAGGAAATCGAGCTGATTCGTCGAGATCGCGTATTCGGTGCCGATCACGCTCTTGATCATGAAATCGACCTTGGGCCCGTAGAACGCAGCCTCGCCCTTGGCCTCGATGTAGGGGTATCCAGATTCCTTCATAGCGCTGCGGATAATCTCCGCCGCGGTCAGCCATCTCTCCGGCTCGTCGATATATTTCTCGAGGTTTGCGGTGTCGGGGAGCGAGAGCCGCATGTAGTATTCTTTGATTCCCATCAGATCATAGTAGCGCGCATGCAGGCGCATGACGTTGATGAATTCCTCCTTTGCCTGATCGTAGCGGCAATAGATGTGCGCATCGTTCTGGCAGAAGCCGCGCACGCGCATGAGTCCGGAGAGGCCGCCCGAGGCTTCGTATCGGTAGTCCTGCGCGTATTCCGCGATACGAACCGGAAGCTCGCGATAGGAATGCCGGGTCGCGCCGTAAATCAGGTGGTGGTGCGGACAGTTCATCGGCCGCAGGTAATATTTCTCGCCGTCAATATCGAGCGGCGCGTACATGTCCTCCTTGTAGTAGTGCAGATGACGCGAACGAAGGTACAGGGCATCCTTCGCGATGTGAGGCGTGGCGACGCGACGATAACCGTCCTTTCGCTCTTCCTGGAGCGCGAGGAATTCGAGCTCCTGGCGGATCACCATGCCGTTCGGCATCCAGAGCGGCAGGCCCGCGCCGACATCCGGCGAGAAGGTGAAGAGCTCGAGTTCCTTGCCGATCCTTCGATGATCGCGTTTTTCTGCTTCCTCGAGCCGATGAAGATAGGCTTCGAGTTCCTTCTCGTCGCGCCATGCGGTGCCGTAAATGCGCTGCAGCTGGGCGTTCTTCGAATCCCCGCGCCAATAGGCGCCCGCGACGTTGGTCAGGCGGAACGCCTGTCCGATCTTGCCCGTTGAGACGAAGTGAGGACCGCGACAGAGGTCGTGCCAGCTCCCGTGAAAATAGATCGAGACGTCCTCGCCGGGGGGGATTCCGCGGATCAATTCCGCCTTGTAGTGCTCGCCCATTTTCTCGAAATGCGCGATCGCCTCGTCGCGCGGCCACACTTCGCGCCGCGTCGGCAGATCCGCTTCCACGATCTCTCGCATCCGGGCTTCGATCCGTGCGAGATCGTCCTGCGTGAAGGGTTGGTCCCTGGCAAAATCGTAGTAGAATCCGTTTTCAATGGCAGGCCCGATCGTCACCTGCGTCTTCGGGAAGATGTCCTGCACGGCCATGGCGAGCACATGCGCAGCGTCGTGGCGGATCAGCTCGAGCGCTTCGGGATCCTTGCGGGTGATGATGCGCAGCTGTGCGTCAGCCTTGATCGGCCGGAACAGGTCCCAAGGCTCGCCATTCACCTCCGCCGCGAGAGCGGCTTTTGCGAGTCCGGGACCGATGGAAGCGGCGATCTCCGCCCCTGTCACCCCCGCCGCGAAGCTCATGGCTTTGCCGTCGGGCAGGGATATGGTCACGCGGGACGAAGGCACGGGAACGGCTCCTTTGCGGAAGGAGCGGAACATCGGGAACGCCCGTCACCGAGTCAAGGCGAGCGGGGAGGCCGCCTTGCTTGTGCCCGAATCAGGGGACGATGATCGTTCGGAACGCGTAGACCAAGGGTAAATTCGATGCGGATGGCCTGGCAGAGTCTTCTGGCAATTCTGGTGCTTTCAGGCGCCACTTCGCGCGCTTCGGCAGCCGCGCATGACAAGGATGTTGCTCAGCTGATGTCGGAATGCGGCATTTCCGACCTTGCCGACATGGCAGTCGACTCCTGTCTCGAACGGATGCGAGTCGTTGACGAGACAAATCCGTCTCCTCAACTGCAGAGTCTCGAGGCGCGGCTGGAGGAGCGGAAATCCGGGAAGCATGCCAGAACGGGTCACGCGGACGCGCCTCCAGCGACGGGGCAACCGCGCGGCGCCGTGTCTGACTCGGCTCCGCCCGGAATGTTCGACAATTCCGTCGAGGTGCCATCGCATCCGGTCATGGGCGAGGTGGACGAGGCCGCTCCACCACCCGACAAGGATCTGGGTTCGCCCGGCGCGGGACCTTCGAATATCGACCGCAGTGGCGGCGCTTCCGAATCGGCTCCGGGCGATGTTCCGGATTTCGGTTCCGGCCATCCGGAGCCCGGCGCTGACGTCGAAGACGAACCGCCAATTGCGGACCCGCCGGACCAGGCGTACCCCAGCGACGATCCGCACTAGAATGACGGCGGTAGACCGGAGAAATCGAGGAGCCTTGAGATGAGAATCCGTCGACTGTTGCCTGGGTTGCTGGCGCTCGGAGCACCGGCCGCGGCATTGGCGGCTCCGGCAACTCCGCCGGTGTGCATTCGTACACTGGACATCGATCACACCAAAGCGCCGGACAACCGGACGATCCTCTTCTATATGAAAGACGGAAAGGTCTGGAGCACGACCTTGGTCTCATACTGTCCGGAGCTCAGCTTCAACGGATTCGTTTACGGCCCGACGCCGCCTGACAATATTTGCGGCAATCTGCAGACCATTCGCGTTATCCGCTCCGGTGCCGTGTGCGAGATGGGACCTCTGGTTCCCGTAGCCCCGAAGGCAGGGTCGCAGCCCTGACGGGCAGGCATTTCTGCGACGGGGGTTGGCCCATCTGGGATTTTTAAGCGTTATTTTCCATGTGGCCGGCACACGTGGACGTGCATTGACGGGTGCACCGGATGGGCCACAATGGACATGGCAGGGGCGTATCTGGGAGAACGAAAATGAAAGTCTTCGTCGCCGCGGCATTCCTTGCCGCTCTCGCCGCCACATCGGCGCAGGCTCAGCCCATGGAAAAGTCCGGCCCGGTTTGTTTGCGGCCATTCGATTCACCGGATGATCCGGTCGACCACACACATGTGGTCAACCCGCAGACCGTTCTTTTCTATATGCGCGATGGAAAGGTCTGGAAAAACACCTTGAAGTCGCCCTGTCCGGGTTTGATGCTCCACGGCTTTACATTTGTGACTCACCAGGACGAAATCTGCGACAACGCGCAGGCAATCAAGGTGATCGAATCGGGTGAGGTTTGCGAGCTCGGGTCATTCACGCCCTACGCGCCCGCGAAGTCGATGGAGCCCTGAGCATTCGCGCGTTCCTGTGCGGCCTTGAGCGAGCGCCCGTCGATATATCCCCGCTTCCGGGACCTCTACAACGAGGTCCGGATCGCTGAAGGCTGCCGCGTCGACGACCGGCTAAGCGCGCGATCGCGCTTCCGGCGCGGCGGCGACTGATCTTCAAGCAAAAAGGGCCGGAGTTTCCCCCGGCCCTTTCGCATGAAAGTTGGGTGGCCCGGTCGCGCGGTGCTTCGCACCGCTGCCGGGGCCATGACAGGATTTAGAAGTCCATGTCGCCCATGCCGCCGCCGCCCGGCATCGGGGGAGGCGATTCCTTCTTCGGACGGTCGGCGACCATCGCTTCAGTGGTGATCAGGAGTGCTGCAACGCTTGCCGCATCCTGAAGCGCAATGCGAACCACTTTGGTCGGATCGACGATGCCCGCCTCGACGAGATCGACATACTTCTCGGTCTGTGCATCGAAGCCGTAGGTGTTCGACTTCTGCTCCAGCAGTTTGCCGACGACGATCGAGGCTTCAACGCCCGAGTTCTCGACGATCTGGCGAAGCGGCGTCTGAATGGCCTTGCGCACGATCGCGATTCCGGCGTTCTGGTCTTCATTCTCACCGGTCAACCCCTGGAGTGCCTTGGTGGCATAGAGAAGCGCCGCGCCGCCGCCGGGGAGAATGCCTTCCTCCACCGCCGCCTTCGTGGCGTTGAGCGCGTCGTCGACGCGATCCTTCTTCTCCTTCACCTCGACTTCGGTCGCGCCGCCGACGCGGATCACCGCGACGCCGCCCGCGAGCTTCGCCAGACGCTCCTGGAGCTTCTCCTTGTCGTAGTCGGAGGTCGTCTCCTCGATCTGCATCTTGATCTGACTGACGCGGGCCTGGATGTCGCTCTTCTTGCCCGAGCCGTCGATGATGGTCGTGTCGTCCTTCGTGATGCGCACCTTTTTGGCGGTGCCCAGCATGTTGAGCTTCACGTTCTCGAGCTTGATGCCCAGATCTTCGCTGATAACCTGGCCGCCCGTCACGGTCGCGATGTCTTCGAGCATCGCCTTCCTGCGGTCACCGAAGCCCGGCGCCTTCACCGCCGCAACCTTGAGGCCGCCGCGCAGCTTGTTGACGACCAGCGTCGCCAGTGCCTCGCCTTCGACCTCTTCGGCGATGATCACAAGCGGACGCCCGCTTTGGACCACCGCTTCGAGAAGCGGCAGAATCGGTTGCAGCGAGGAGAGCTTCTTCTCGTGAATGAGGATGTAGGGCTCCTCGAGTTCGGCCACCATTTTGTCGGCATTGGTGATGAAATAAGGCGAGATGTAGCCGCGGTCGAACTGCATGCCTTCGACCACTTCCAACTCCGTGTCGAGGCTCTTCGCCTCTTCCACCGTGATCACGCCTTCATTGCCGACTTTGGCCATCGCCTCGGCGATCATCTTGCCGACGGTCTTGTCGCCGTTCGCCGAAATCGTGCCGACCTGGCCGATCTCCTCGTTCGACTTGACCTTCTTGGAGCGCCTCTTGAGGTCGGCAACGACGGCTTCGACTGCCTTTTCGACGCCGCGCTTCAGATCCATCGGGTTCATGCCGGCGGCAACGGACTTCGCGCCTTCACGCACAATCGAATGCGCCAGCACGGTCGCCGTGGTGGTGCCGTCGCCGGCCGCGTCGTTGGTCTTCGAGGCCACTTCGCGCACCATCTGGGCGCCCATGTTCTCGAACTTGTCATGAAGCTCAATTTCCTTGGCGACGGTGACGCCGTCCTTGGTGGAGCGCGGAGCGCCGAAGCTCTTCTCAAGCACGACGTTGCGGCCCTTGGGGCCCAGCGTCACGCGCACCGCGTCGGCGAGAATGTCGACGCCGCGGAGCATCTTCTCGCGGGCGTCGGCGCCGAATCTTACGTCTTTGGCTGCCATCTATGTTCTCCTGTTTCGGTATCTGAAAAATGGGAAGCCGGAGCTTCCGGATTCGTCTGACTTTGGCTTATGCGGCCTTCTTTACGGGCTTTGAGGAGCGGCCTTCGAGAATGCCCATGATGTCGGACTCCTTCATGATCAGGAGCTCTTCGCCATCTAGCTTCACCTCGGTGCCGGACCATTTGCCGAACAGCACAAAGTCGCCGGCCTTGACTTCGGGAACGACGCGCTTGCCATTGTCGTCGAGCGCGCCGGGCCCCACGGAGATGACTTCGCCTTCTTGCGGCTTCTCCTGAACGGTATCCGGAATGATGATGCCGCCGGGGGTCTTCTGATCTTCCTTGACGCGGCGCACGACCACACGGTCGCCAAGCGGACGGAATTTCATGGGGATTGCCTCCTTGAAAGGTCAACAAAAACAATGAATGTGGTGCCAGCCGACATCGTCGCCGGCAGGTGGCAGCACTCACACAGGGAGAGTGCCAGCCTTCGCGGGGGCATATAGGAGTGGCCGTCCGGGCAGTCAAGAGCGTGCGCATAGCGCGGCCGGCAGAGATCGGGGCGGTCGGACGGCATGCCTTGTGAGGAATCGTGAGCCCGGCTAGGGCTTGCGCGCATAACCCTCGTCGAAGGCCGACAAAATGTCCGACAGTATCCCGGCTGGATTCGCTCCGCTCAGGCTTTCGATGGGATTTCTCGATGCGAATGGTCCGCTTTTTGGCAGGTGGACCGACGACCGCCTGCTTTTAGGGTTCAGGGTCGAGACGCGCCATTGCAATCCGGGCAAGGTCGCCCATGGCGGCATGCTGGCAACCTTCGCAGACATGTTGCTCCCCATCGCTGCGCGCCTTCAGAGCAAGGCGGAGATGGGATTCCTGCCAACCGTCAATCTGACTTGCGACTTTCTCGCCCCGGCGCCGCTCGGGGCATGGGTCGAGGGCCGCGCCGATGCCCTGACCGCGACGCGAAATCTCCTGTTTGCACAAGGCGTCGCGACCGCGGACGGCATTCCGTGTCTGCGCGCCAACGGCATCTTCAAGATCGCCTCGCAGGGGTCGGCGAAGCGAGGAGATTTCCTGCTCGACGCCTTGTTCGGCATCAAAGACTGACGCTTGCGCGAAGCGGGGCGTCAATAGCGATACGTGACCTCGACGCCCGTGGTGCGCGGGCGGAAAGTGCTCGCCTCGAAGAGCAGCGTGTTGGCATCCTGGTGGTTGAGATCGAGCCGTGGATGGGAGTCGAGCACATTGTTCATGAACGCGGCGAGCTCCCAGGTCCCGAACGACGTACCTGCCCGCGCCGAAACGAGGTTGGTCGCGGGATCGGGAACGAGGGCCGGGTCGAATGATTCCGACAGCGGATTCTGCGTGGCGAGCGGCCAGTTGTTCTGACTCGCGAACTCGTCGTCCGCGCGGATGTAGGAGTCGTATCCGAAAGCGTTGAAATCGTATTCGGCCCCGGCCGTAAACGTCCACGGAGAAATATACGGCTGTTCGCCAATCGCTTCGCCGGGGGCAACGAGGAGAGATCCGTCGGCCGAAAAGGAGTTCGCCGTATAGCGCGCATCCGTGTAGCCGAGCGTCATTTCGAGGTGCAGCGAGTCGGTGAGCTGATAATCGGCTTGGAGATCGAATCCCTTGCTCACCGCTTTGCCGAGATTGGCCGTGTACTGAAGGCCGCAAAGCGGCAGATACACGTCCTGCTGAATCTGATTCCAGTTGATGTAGTAGACGCTCGCGTCCGTGCGCAGGCGGCCGCCGAGCCACTTGTCCTTGGCCCCCACCTCATAGCTCCAGGTCGTATCGGAGCTGTAGGAGCTAGGCACGTTGGGGACGCCGCAGGCTTTGAGCGGGAAGGGAGCGTTGGCGCCGCCGATGCGATAGCCTTCGGCGACGGTGGCGTAGATGAGGTCGTCAGGCGTGGCCTGGAAGTCGACGCTCACTTTGGGCGTGATCGGAGATTCGTCCTCATGGCCCGCGCCGCTGCTCGGCCCGAAATTCTGCGGACCGTCGGCGAAATTGACGAAGTCGAAATGCGTGCGCGCATATCTGAGTCCGGCTTCGAGCTTCCACTGATCCGTGAGCGTGTAGGTCGCATCGGCAAATACGGCGATCTGTCTGTCGTGCGCCAGCGTGTCGTTGATGTAGTCGTCGCCGTTGGGCAACAGATTCTCGCCCCATGCTTGGAGCAACGTCTCACTCCAGAGATATTGCGTGATCGCCGCGAGTTGGGGATCGTTGATCTCCTCTTTGCTCTCCTGCATGTTCCCCGCGTAGAACACTCCGACCACCCAGGTCAGCTGAGCGTTGGGATCGATCGATTGCACGCGGATTTCCTGGGTCACGTCTCTTTGCGTATTGGTGATCGTTCCGCCATGCGCGACGTAGTCGGGCAGTCCCGGCAGGTTGATGCCGGCAGGCGTCAGCAGAGGATAAAGGTTGGTGCGGCATTGCGGCGGACCGCAGGGAACGCCTTCCGGGTCAGTGCCATCCAGAAGAATCTGCTGGAAATAGGATAGATTGTAGAGCGTGCCGCTGTAGCCGATCACATGTTCGTCCCGGCTGAAATAGGACGTGTTCGAGATCAATTCGAAATCGTTGCCGGTGTAATGGATGTCGAGCGATGCCAGCGCGTATCTGTCCTTGTCGGTCATACGGTCTGGTGTGGCGGTGCGGTACACGCCGTCGTCCGGATTGGAGATTCCCACCCAGTATTGATCGGGGTCGTGCGAGTAGCTGTTCTGATAGTCGATCGAAGGCGTGATTGTCAGCTGCGGGCGGGGCACCCATGTCACTGCGCCGCGAAGAACATAGGTGTTCGTTCCGTTTGCGTCGGGGACCGTCACTTTGTCGGTCTGATAATTGACCTGGTCGATCCATCCTCCGTCCCTCCGGTCCCAGCCGCTGAATCGGAAGCCGAGAGTGTCGGTGATGATCGGCCCGCCGAATGCTGCGCCCGCCTCGTAGTTTGGTTGTCCGTCCTGCGTGAACGATACCTCGCTGCGCGCGATTCCCGTGTAGTCCGTCAGTCCGGGTTGCGGCGTGATGTAGCGAACCGTGCCACCCTCCGAGCCCGCGCCGAACAGCGTGCCCTGCGGACCACGCAGCACTTCCACCCGCTCCAGGTCGAATACGGACGGCAAGGTATTGTTGGAGTTGAAGCCGAGGTTTCGGATCTGGATCGGCGTATCGTCGATATAGACGCCCGTCGTGGCGGATCCCGCGGTTGAATCGATTCCGCGCACGTACACGTCTTTGGAGTCGGGGTCATAGGTGATGCCAGGAGTGAACTTGGCGAGGTCCGAGAAGGATTTGACTCCCAGCGTATCCATCTTGATGTCGGTGAATGCGCTGACGCTTTCGGGAATTTTATCGAGCTTCTCCGCGCGCCGGGTCGCCGTGACCACCACTTCCTCAACGCTCGCATTGCGGCCGGAAGATCCCTGCGCGGCCGGGGCCGCACTCTGCGCGCTTGCCTCGGTCCCCTGGAGCAGGCCGAAGGCGATTGACGAAGTCAGAATCGCGATCGGGAACCGGAAAATACCCCTCATGCCCACCCCCTCGAATGACGGTCGGAATTCTGCACCTATTGAAGAAAAGAACCAACCCATTCGCGGCAGTGGCATTTTATCTGGACGCTGGAACGCAGTTGTCCCAGCCTTCCTTGTGCGGGAGACCGTCGATCGCCAGTTCCGCCCAACCGCGTGGTTGAGTTCGATACCCAGATCGCGATCTGAGGCGCTAGCCCGCCCGGTCGACTCAGTGGGGTGTCAGACCTGCTCAAATCCCTCGAGAACGTTGCATGCATTTGTCCCGATGGTGGCGAGATCGTATCCGCCCTCGAGCACGAAAACTGTCGGCTTGTTCAATCTTGCGATGCATTTGCCCATCTCCATGTAGTCGCCGCTCGTGAGCCGGAAGTCTGAAATGGGATCGTTCTCGAACGTGTCGAGACCAAGCGACACGAGAAGAACATCCGCGCCGAACGCCGTGATGGCCTGGCGCGCATCAGCAAGCGCCATCTCATAGGCATCCCATTTGGTACCTGACGGTAGCAGCAGATTGAGATTCGCGCCTTCACCGGCACCTTCGCCGCGCTCATCGGCAAATCCTGAGAAGTGGGGAAAGGCGAAGGCGGGATCGGCGTGAAGGGAGCAGTAGAAGACATCGGCGCGCGAATAGAAAATCGCCTGCGTGCCATTGCCGTGATGATAGTCGACATCGAGAATCGCGCAGCGTGCGCCCGAATCGGCGAACCATTGCGCGGCGATGGCCACATTGTTGAGGTAGCAATAGCCGCCGAACAGTTCCCTGGCCGCATGGTGTCCGGGCGGTCTTGTCAGGGCGAAGGCGGCTCGCGCACCATCACGGACGCATTGCGCGGCGGACAACGCCACGTCGACGGCGGAGCTCGCCGCGTCCCAGGTTCCGCGGACGATGGGTGTTGCCGTGTCGAACGCATAAGTGCCCAGCCGTGCGTCGATGTCGCCTGCCCGATTGGGACTTAGCCCGAGCGCGGGCCACGCCGAGGGCAGTGCCTCGGCAACCTCGGGACCATATTTCTTTGTCCAATCCGCATGGGCGCTGACCAGGAAATCCGCAAATTTCCGGCTGTGCACGCGCAGGATCGGTTCCAGGCCGAAATGCGCTGGCGCGACAACCGGGCCGAGCGCGCGCTGCTCTATGCGTGCGCGCACCGCTTCCGCGCGCGCGGGCACCTCCGGTATCGGCGTCAGCCGCCCGCCTTCGAACTCGTTCGTCGGTGCGTGTTCGAGATGCGCGGCCGAATAAAACGTCTTCATCTCAGCCGAGCTGTTCCAACTCCGCGCCTGTCTTGATCGCGAGCCATTGGTGCCGACGCGATTCGTAGACAGAGTGACGGGGTATGGGAAACCGCGGATCGGCGAACGCGCCGGCCGCGACTGTCACCCGGTCTGGGAATGCCTCGGGCTGGCACGCCGCGCGCAATTGTCCACAGCAATAGGCAGCCTCGCGCATCGTCAACTCCAGGGTCCGAGTTTTATCTCCCGCAAGGTTACACCACACTCCTACCGAAACGCGTATACGGACGAGCGCGGGCACGCAGGGCCGCGACGATGGCGAGGTGGGAAATGCGGGCGGAGGAGCTGAATGCAGACCTGATTGGCGTGAGCGGTGGGCGTAGCCGCCTTGCGACGCCTGCGCTGGTCATCGATCTCGATCTCCTGGAAGGGAATATTGCCCGGATGGCCGCGCATGCGGGCGCGAACGGGATCGCACTCAGGCCGCACGCGAAGACTCACAAATGTTCGCAGATCGCGAAGCTTCAGATCGCGGCGGGCGCGCCCGGCGTATGCGTCGCGAAGCTCGGCGAAGCCGAAGCGCTCGAAGAGGCGGGTATCGATTCGATCCTCATCACTTCGCCCGTGGTCACCGATCGCGCCATTGCGCGCCTTTTCGCTCTCAATTCAAGAATCCGCGAATTGATCGCCGTTTGCGACAATATCGCGGTCGCGCGACGCTTGGCCGAAGCCGCTGCTTCGCGGGGCAAGCCGCTTAAACTTCTCGTCGATATCGACCCCGGCATGGGCCGGACCGGGCTGCGCCCGGGCACGGACGCGATTGCCCTGGTATGCGAAATCGCTCGCAATCCCGTGTTCGAACTGAAGGGTCTGCAATGCTATGCCGGCCACCTGCAACACCTCGAATCCTACAATGAACGCAGAGCGAAATCGCTTGCGGCGCTCGCGGACCTCGCGAGCCTGTGCCGAAGTCTCGAGAGCGAGGGAATTGCGCTTGGGATCGTCAGCGGTGGCGGCACCGGCACGTTCGACATCGATGCGGAGGCGCGGATCCTTACGGAACTGCAGGTGGGCTCCTATGTTTTCATGGACCGCCAGTACAATGAAGTGTGGGAGAAATCGGTCGGCCGCGCGCCGTTCGCCACGTCGCTTTTCGTGCAAACCACCGTGATCAGCGCAAACCGCGACGGGCTTGCGACCACGGACGCTGGATTCAAGGCGTTCGCCACCGACGCGGGCCCGCCGGTAATCGTTGGTGGCGCGCCTGCAAGCGCGAGCTACTTCTTCTTCGGCGACGAGCAGGGCGGCGTTCTCTACTCTTCAGAAAGGGAAAAACTGCAGCCGGGGGATGTCGTCGTCTGCGCCGTGCCGCATTGCGATCCGACCGTCAATCTCTATGATTGTTACCACGCAGTCCGCGGCGACCGCCTCGAAGCGATCTGGCCAATAGAGGGCCGCGGTCGCTCGGCTTGAGCTGCCGGCAATGTTAAAAGATCGTTCATCGCCGGTTCAGCACGCGCGGCGCAAAGTCGGGCCCATGACGGGAGGGTCCCGCTCTAAAAAAGGATCGAAGCGATGAAACGTCTAGCAAAAATGGCACTTGGTGCCGCGTTGATGGTAGGGACCGCCGTCGGTGCGACCGCCGCGCTGACCACCCCTGCCAGCGCAGGAGTTGCAGTCGGAATTGGCGTCGGCGTGCCCGGCTACTACCCTGGCTATTATGGCTATCCCTGCGGCTACTATTACGGGTACTGCGGACCGGCCTATTACGGCTATGGCGGACCATATGGCTGGTGGGGCGGCGGTTGGGGCTGGCGCGGCGGCTGGGGCTGGCGAGGTGGCTGGGGATGGCGCGGCGGCTTTCGCCCCGGGTTCCGCGGTGGGTTTCACGGGTTCCATGGCGGCGGTTTCCACGGCGGCGGTTTCCACGGTGGTGGATTCCACCGTTAAGCCGGAATCTCAGCGATCAAAACTGTGAGTTTGCTCGGGCCCCGGCGGTCATCCCTCGGGGCCCGAGCTTTTCTTCAGGCCAGCGGCAATTTCATCTCGCGACCTGGCGGCAATCGTCGGATCTGATTGTCCACTGAATCACCAACGCCGGTGGGGCGGTCATCCCTGGGTGCTCCGGGGCCGGTGCGTTTTTCGACACCTCGCAAAATCGTGTCCAGGCGCAGGGCCAACTTGACGGGCAGGGGCGCATGACTAGTTTCGCCTGTGGGCGTTGGGACACGACATGCCTTCCGAGAAAGACAGGACTGGCCCAGCCTCCGGGCTGGAGAACGATCTCTCCGCCTTCTGGCTTCCATTCACGCCGAATCGGGATTTCAAGCGCCACCCGCGCATGCTGGTGCGTGCCGAGGGCATGTATTTCTACGATGAGCGCGGTCGCGCGTTGCTCGACGCATGTTCGGGCCTGTGGTGCGTGAATGCCGGACACGGGCGGCAGCGCATCACGCAGGCGATCCGCGAAGCGGCCGGCGCGTTGGACTATGCGCCGACGTTCCAGTTCGGCCATCCCTCCGCCTTTCGGCTCGCGGCCCGCCTCGCATCACTCGCGCCGCCGGGTCTCGATCACGTGTTCTTCGTCAATTCCGGTTCGGAGGCCGTCGATGCCACGCTCAAGATCGCGCGCGCCTTCTTTCAGAAATCCGGCCAGGACCAACGCTTCCGCCTGATCGGGCGTGACCGGGGCTATCACGGTGCGACCTATGCCGGAATTTCGGTTGGTGGCATCGCCAACAATCGCAGGCATTTCGGCCCTCTTCTTCCGGGTACGGACGATCATCTGCCGCTTCCCTACGGCCGTGCGCGAATGGCGTTCACGCGACGCGAGCCCGAGGGTGGCGTGGAATTTGCGGATGCGCTCGCACGCATGATCGCCTTGCATGGCGCGGAGACGATCGCGGCCGTCATCGTCGAGCCAATGGCCGGGTCGGCCGGTGTGTTCGCGTCGCCGACGGATTATCTACCGCGGCTGCGGGCGATTTGCGATGTGCATGGCATCCTTCTCATCTTCGACGAGGTGATCACTGGTTTCGGCCGCCTGGGTTGTGCCTTCGCGGCCGAGCGGTACGGCGTCGTCCCCGACATGATCGTGTTCGCAAAGGGCGTCACCAATGGTTCGGTTCCCATGGGCGGTGTGATCGCCTCGCAAAAAATCTACGACACTTTCATGCAAGGTCCCGAGCGCGGAATAGAGCTGTTTCATGGCCATACCTATTCCGGCCACCCGCTCGCCTGCGCTGCCGCGCTCGCGAGTCTCGATCTCTATGAGGAAGAGGGGCTGTTCGAGCGGGCACGGGCGCTTGAGCCGGTTCTGGAAAATGCCGTGCATGCGCTCAGGGAAGCTCCGCATGTTGCGGATATTCGCAATGCCGGGCTTGCTGCCGGCATCGATCTCGAGCCGGACTTGAGCGAACCGGGACGTCGAGGTTATGAGGTCCTGACGCGCGCCTTCGCAGACGAAAACCTGGTGCTGCGGGTCTCGGGCGACACGATTGCGCTTGCACCGGCTCTGGTCGCGTCGGAAGCGGACATCGCGTGCATGGTCGAGGGCGTGGGCCGGGTGCTGCAAACGCTGGATCGGGAGGGATGATCGTTTTGCGCAGAATGACCCTGCTCGGATTTGTCCTGGTCGCTCCGTCCGCCATGACCGCGCTTCTCTATGCGATGAGCGAAGCCCTCCTGGTCGCCACGCACCGCGTCATCGATCCGCGAATTCTGTGGTATGCAGCGGCAATCGAACTGCCCGTCTTTTTGCTGTTCGCGGCTCTCGAAGCGAAGAACCGCTGGTAATCCAACTCTGGTAACCCAACCATACTCTCGCGAGGCATGCATGCGCATCGGTGTTCCAAAGGAAATTAAGAATCGCGAATATCGCGTGGGTCTCACGCCTGCGGCCGCGCGCGAGCTCGTGAGCCGCGGCCACGAAGTCGTTGTGGAAACGAAGGCAGGCGACGCCATCGGATTGAGTGACGACATGTACGTGCGTGCTGGCGCACGGATATTGCCCACCGCGGCGGAAATCTTCGGCGCGGCCGACATGATCGTGAAGGTGAAGGAGCCGCAAGCGGCCGAGATCAAGAGGCTGAGAAAAGGCCAGACGCTGTTCACCTATCTTCACCTCGCGCCCGATCCCGAGCAGACCCTCGGGCTGCTTGAATCCGGTGCTATCGCCATTGCCTACGAGACGGTGACCGACGCACGGGGCGGTTTGCCGCTGCTCGCACCCATGAGCGAGGTGGCCGGGCGCATGTCGATCCAGGCCGGGGCACACTCGCTCGAAATCGCGCAGGGTGGCCGCGGCATGCTGCTCGGGGGGGTCCCTGGTGTGCCGGCGGCGAAGGTGGTGATTCTGGGCGGCGGCGTCGTCGGCACCAATGCCGCGCGCATGGCGATGGGGCTCGAAGCCCACGTCACCATTCTCGACGTCTCGCTCCCCCGGCTCAACGAGCTCGACCTGCAATTCGGCGCGATGCTGAACACGATCTATTCCACGATCGATTCGATCGAGGAGAGTGTCGTCAGCGCCGACCTCGTGATCGGCGGCGTTCTGCTGCCCGGCGCAGCAGCGCCGAAGCTGATCACCGAGAAGATGGTCAAGCAGATGAAGAAGGGCTCGGTAATCGTCGATGTGGCGATCGACCAGGGCGGCTGCGCGGAAACCTCGCACGCGACGACGCACGATGCGCCGACCTATCTGGTGCACGACGTGGTGCATTACTGCG
The DNA here is from genome assembly GCA_035567755.1 of Rhizomicrobium sp. Lineage (GTDB taxonomy): Bacteria > Pseudomonadota > Alphaproteobacteria > Micropepsales > Micropepsaceae > Rhizomicrobium. Next base: position 137,579 of record DATMPH010000002.1, on the reverse strand, counting down.
TCGCCAACATGCCGGGGGGCGTTGCGCGCACCTCGACTTTCGCACTCAACAACGCGACCTTGCCGTTCACGCTCGCGCTCGCCGAGCTTGGGCCCGAACTGGCAATGAGGAAAAATTCGCATCTGCGCGCAGGCCTCAACGTCTACAAGAATACGCTGACCTACAAGGCCGTCGCCGAAGCGCAGAATCTACCCTACCGCAGCGCCGAGGACGTGCTGGGGATGTAGGAGCGTCGTGCGTTCGATTTTCCTTCCCCCACGCGGGGGAGGAAAATCGAACATGTCAATTTGATTGTATGGCGCCTTATTCTGCGTCTTATGCGATGGTCGCGCCGCCGTCTATCACGATCGTTTGTCCAGTCATGAAGGCGCCAGCTTTCGAGGCGAGAAAGACGGCCGCGCCCGCAATTTCGTCTGGCTCACCGATGCGTCGCAACGGCGCGCCCGAAGTCGAACGTTTCAGTATCTCCGGATTGTCCCACAGCGCGCGCGCGAAATCCGTCTTGACGAGTCCCGGCGCAATACAGTTTACGCGCACATTGTGTGGACCATATTCGACGGCAAGGTTGCGGGCGAGTTGCATATCAGCAGCCTTGGAAATGCAATAGGCGCCGATCACGGGGGAGCCGCGCAGCCCTCCGATCGAGGAGACGATGACGATGGAACCCTCGCGGCGTTCGGCCATCTCGGGAATCACAAGCTGGCAGAGCCAGTGGTTGGAGCGCACATTGGCGCCCATGATCTTGTCGAAGGCATCGTCGGGCATTTCCATCTGCGGCCCGAAATAGGGATTGATGGCGGCGTTGCAGACGAGCACGTCGATCCGCTGCCATTTCGCGCGCGTGGCAGCCACCAGCGCCTGAAGCTGCTCCTTGTAATTGATGTTGCAGGGCACGGGCAGTGCGACATCCCCGCCGTGCGCCTTGTTGATGGCAGTTGCCACGCGCTCGCACGCATCCGCCTTGCGGCTGGAGACGACGACTTTCGCGCCATGTTCGGCCAGCCGGTGAACGATGGCTTCGCCGATTCCCCGGGTGGAGCCCGTCACCAGCGCGACTTTGCCGGTCAGATCGAAAAGTTCCATCTTGCCTTCCACTCCGGAAACCCTATGCCTGAAGCGTCATTGTTAGTCCGGGCCGGACGCCGCGACAAACCGGCATCGGCCGTATCCCGGAGAACGCGATGTTAAAACAGATCCTGATCGCTGCAGCGATTGCAATGCTGGCGGGCTGCATGACGGAACCGCCGCCGGACCGCGCCTATCCCCCCGAATTCGCGCCCACGCCACCCCCTCGGGCGGCGAAAGCGCCAGCGGGGACCGTGGCGCCTGCTTCCAGTCTGCATCAAGCCGAAATCAAGCCGCTCGGCCGGGGCCTGCTCACCGCGCAGGCGGCGGGGGGCTACATGGATGGGCAGGAGAAGGAACTCCGCGCCGACCTGCGCGGCACCGGCATCACCGTCAGCCGCATGGGAGACAGTCTCGTCCTCAATTTGCGCGCCGACACGGTGTTCGGTGGCAAAACGGATGAGGTCAGTGAACAGGGGCGGCGCATCCTCGACAAGATTTCCGACAGTGTCCGGAAATTTGACAGCACGCAGATTGTCATCAATGGCTTCACGGATACGACGGGCACCGAGGCGCGTAACCTGAAAATCTCGCAGGAACGCGCCGACACGGTCGCCAAGGCTTTCACCGAGGATGGCGTGGATGCGCATCGGGTGGCTGCCAAGGGCTTCGGCGACGAGATTCTCAAAATTCCGACCGGCCCCGACGTGAGCGAGCCGCGCAACCGCCGGCTCGAAATCCGCATCACGCCGCGCGTTAAAACCTGATCGAGTCGGACGCTCAGCTCTTCAGTGCCACGTCGATTGCCGAAGTCAGCTCGGGGGCGTCGGGCGGGGTGCGCGAGCCGAACGTTGCGGCGATCGTTCCGTCACGGCCGAAGAGGTATTTGTGGAAATTCCATTTCGGCGCGGCGGCCTCGCCGAGTTCTTCCGCCACCCATTTGTAGAGTGGATGGGCATCGGGGCCTATCACGTGTTCCTTCGCGGTCAGCGGAAAATCGACGCCATAGCGCGTCTCGCAGAAGGCCGTGATTTCGGCTTCGCTTCCCGGCTCCTGGGCGCCGAAATCATTCGCCGGCACACCAAGCACCACGAGCCCATCATTCCTCCGCGCCGTCCAGAGAGCTTCGAGGCCGCTATATTGCGGAGTCAGCCCACACTGACTTGCGACGTTCACCACGAGGAGCGCGTTGCCTTTGAATCTCGAAACCGGCAAATCGCCTCCGTCGATGGAGCGGAAAGCGAAATCGTAGGCGTTCTTCGTCGTCATGAGGCGTCCTCGCTGCAATTTCGTCGAGTTTAGAGCAAACTCAGGTGGGATTGAACAAGCTGGCAGGGGTGGAAATTTGAATTTGGCATCGCCGATTGGGTCTGAATCTCCGGAGATTCTCAGTGGGCTTGGCGCGATCGCCGATTCCTACGATGCTTTGCTGTGCGACGTGTGGGGGGTGCTGCATGACGGGCGCAGCGCCCGCGTTTTCGCCGTGGACGCATTGCAGCGGTTCCGGCGCCTGCGCGGTCCGGTCATCCTGCTTTCGAACGCGCCCAGGCCCGCCGAGGACGTGCAGAAGCAGCTCGATCATCTCGGCATCGCCGAAGACAGCTACGACGCGATACTGACATCAGGGATGCTGGCGCGGCACGAACTCGCGCGGCGCACAGCAGACAAGGAACTGAAGCTGCTCCATATCGGTCCCGAACGCGACCGCGGCATATTCGCAGGTTTGCCCATCGCCTGCGTCGAAGCGAATCGCGCCGAGGTCGTTGCGTGCACCGGACTCTACGACGACGACCATGAGACGCCGGACGATTATCGCGATCTTCTGCTGGACGCGAAAAGGCGCGGGCTGGCGCTCCTCTGCGCCAACCCTGATATCGTCGTCCAGCGTGGAGGCGTTCTCGTCTACTGCGCCGGTGCGCTGGCGCGATCGTATGAGAGTATGGGAGGAACATCGATCTACTTCGGCAAGCCGCATGCGCCCATCTATGCGGCGGCACTCGAACTCGCGCGAATGAAGCACGAGGCTGCGCGCGCACTCGCGATCGGCGACGGGCTGGAGACTGACATTCGCGGCGCGAATGCCGCGGGCATAGACGCGCTGTTCATCGCCGACGGCATTCATGGCGAGAACATCCCAGAAGTCAGCACTTCCGTCATCGCCACGCTCTTCGCGCAGGCCGGAGTCCAGGCGAGGGGCGCGATGCGGGCGCTTGTCTGGTAGCCACGCCGCGGATAAGACGGGCTCGAAATCACCGAGTCGCCCGATGAGCTACGCGATCGAAGATCTTCAGCCCGGCATGTCGGCGAATTTCGTCAAGACCGTGACCGAACGCGACATCACTCTCTTCGGCGAGGTCAGCGGCGACGTCAATCCGGTTCATTTCGATGAGGGCTTTGCCAGCAAGACGCCCTTCAAGGGACGGATCGCTCATGGGGTTCTTGGCGCCAGCTATATCTCTACGGTGTTGGGCATGCAGATGCCTGGCCCGGGTACGATCTTTCTCGGGCTCAACATCCGCTTCAAGGCGCCCGTGCGCATCGGCGACACCGTCACGGCGATTTGCACGGTGCGGGACGTCATTGCCGAGAAGCGGCGTGTGATTTTCGATTGCCTTTGCAAGGTGGGCGACACAGTCGTCATCGAAGGCGAAGCGACGGTCATGCCTCCGGCGCAGCCGAAAGCCTGACCCAGGCGGCATGCGGATATTCCGGCACTTTGACGACGTCCCGGACGGTTTCAGAGGCGGCGTCGTGGCCATCGGGAATTTCGACGGCGTCCATCTCGGCCACCAGGCGCTGATGGGGGAAGCGCGGCGGCTCGCGGCCGAGCGCAATACGACTTTCGACGTGCTCGCTTTCGAACCTCACCCCCAGGAATTTTTCCATCCCGGCGCCGAATGCTTTCGCCTCACCCCGTTCCGCACCAAGGCGCGGCTGATGGCGGCCCAGGGCGCAGATGCAATGTTTGCGCTCGCCTTCGATGCAGAAATGGCGGCCAAGTCGGCGCAGGATTTCATCATGGACGTGCTGATCGTGGGGCTCGGCGCGGGCGCGGTGATCGTGGGCGCCGATTTCCAGTTCGGCAAACGCCGCGCAGGCAACACCGCCGTGCTTTCCTATATGGGCGAGATGGAAGGACTGGGCGTCACGATATTCGAGCCCGTCGAAGACGAATTGCACGGAAAGATTTCCTCCTCGCGCATCCGTGATGCGCTCAAATCCGGCCATCCGGAGGTCGCCGCGCGCCTGCTCGGCCATTTCTGGACCGTCGAGTCGCGGGTTGAGCACGGCGACAAGCGCGGACGTACGATTGGCGTGCCGACCGCGAATATGCAGCTCCACGGGTATCTCGTGCCGGCGTTCGGCGTCTATGCGGTGCGCGCGACGGTCATGGAGGACGACCAGCCCGCGGGCTCGTACGATGGAGTGGCAAATTTCGGCATCCGTCCCATGTTCAAGGTGCCGACGCCGCTTCTGGAAACTTATCTGTTCGATTTCTCGGGCGATCTTTATGGCAAGCATCTTGCCGTCGAACTTGTCGCCTATCTGCGCCCCGAGGCGAAACTCTCCGGTCTCGACGCGCTCAAATTGCAGATCGAAGCCGACGCACTGGCAGCGCAGGAGGCGCTTGGAAGCGCTCGCTCCGGCGTGCGGTAATCCCCCCGCTGGACGCGAATAGGGCGCGCTGTTAGAAGGCTTTCACGCTCTGCAGGTTTGGTCATGAAATTCCTGGGTCTCGGGAAAATATTGCGAATTCACCGCCCGGCGCCGCGCCGGGGAGCATGACGCTGCTCTCGCGCGAACCGCCGGGTCCAAGCGTCCGCAACTCCTGAAGGCCTCACCGATATGAGCGAATCTTCGACATCCGATTCCGCGCCGCGCGACTATCGCGCAACGGTTTTTCTCCCCTCGACCTCCTTCGCCATGAAAGCGGGACTGCCCGAGGCCGAGCCGAAACTGCTGGCGCGCTGGGAAACGATGGATCTGTATGACCGTATCCGCGCGCAGGCGAAAGGACGCCCGCTCTTCGTTCTGCATGACGGCCCGCCCTATGCAAATGGCGAGATTCATTCCGGTACCGGGCTCAACAAGATCCTCAAGGATTTTGTCGTGCGCAGCCAGGGCATGCTCGGCCGGGATGCGCCCTATGTGCCGGGCTGGGACTGCCACGGCTTGCCGATCGAATGGAAGATCGAGGAGCGATACCGCGCCGAAGGCAAAACGAAGGACGACGTTCCGATCTCGCAACTGAGAAGCGATTGCCGTGAATTCGCCACCCACTGGATCGGCGTGCAGCGCGAGCAGTTCAAACGGTTGGGGTGCATCGGCGAATGGGGTACGCCCTACACGACGATGGATTTCCGGGCGGAGGCGGTGATCGCGGGCGAACTGCACAAATTCGTGCGCAACAAACTCCTTTATCGCGGTTTCCGGCCCGTCATGTGGTCGCCGGTCGAGAAGACGGCGCTCGCCGAAGCTGAGGTCGAATATCGTGAGAAGACCTCGCCCACGATCTACGTGAAGTATCCGATTTCAGGTCAGGTCAGCGTTGGGACCACACACAGAACCAATCTGTCCGGCGTGAACGTGGTGATTTGGACAACGACGCCGTGGACGATCCCGGGAAGCCGGGCGATCGCATATTCGACCAGCCTTTGTTATGGCATCTATGAAGTCACCGACGTCGGCGAAGGATCGCTGGCCATTGTTGGCGAGAGACTTGCACTTGCCGACGGGCTCAAGGATCAAGTTGCAGCACATGCCAAGCTATCTTTAAGGCGGTTAGAAGACTTCGATCCATCAAGCCAAATATGCAGCCACCCCTTTATCGGGCGAGGTTATGATTTTCCCGTGCCGCTGTTGCCGGGCGAGCATGTCACGTCCGACACGGGGACAGGCTTCGTCCATACGGCACCTGGTCACGGTGAAGAAGACTTCGAGCTGTGGCTAAACGATGGGCATGGCCACGACGAAATTCCGCGGACGATTGCGGAGGACGGTTCGTTTTATTCCGACGTGCCGCTATTCGGCGGCAGGCGAATCATGACGCCCGAAGGCAAGGATGGCGATGCGAACGGTGCGGTGATCAGGGAACTGATCGCAGCGCATGCGCTGCTCGCCAAGGGCTCGTTGCGTCATCAGTATCCGCACAGCTGGCGGTCGAAAGCGCCGGTGATCTTCCGCGCCACGCCGCAATGGTTTGCGGCAATCGACAAGCCCATGGCGGAGTTCGGCGGCAACACCTTGCGCGCGCGTGCGATGGAATCGATCCGGGCGACGCGCTGGTATCCAAGGCAGGCCGAGAATCGCATGGCCTCGATGGTGGAGACCCGGCCCGACTGGGTGCTGTCGCGCCAGCGCGCCTGGGGCGTCCCGATCGCGATCTTCGTGCACAAGGAGAACGGGGAGATCCTCGACGATCCCGATGTCAACGCGCGCATCGTCGATGCGTTCACGCAGGAAGGCGCTGATGCGTGGTTCAATTCGCCGCCGCAACGCTTTCTCGGCGACGGTCGTGATTCCGATCATTACGATCAGGTGAGAGACATTCTGGATGTGTGGTTCGATTCCGGATCTACCTACGTCTTCACTGTCGAAAATCCGATCGAACCGTCATGGCCGAAAGCAGAGCGCGCCGATCTCTATCTCGAAGGTTCCGACCAGCATCGCGGCTGGTTTCAGTCCTCGCTGCTTGAAAGCTGCGGCACGCGCGGCCGCGCGCCTTACGAAGCGGTATTGACGCATGGCTTCGTGCTCGACGAGCAGGGGCACAAAATGTCGAAATCGCTCGGCAATACACTCCTGCCCCAGACGATCGCGGACAAGAACGGTGCCGAGATTTTGCGGATGTGGGCGGCGAGCTCGGACTTTACGGAGGATCTCCGCATCGGACCGGAGATCGTCAAGGCCAACGTTGATGCGTACCGGCGCCTGCGCAATACAATCCGTTTCATGCTGGCGAATCTCGCCGGTTTCGACAAGCACGAGAGCGTTGGTTTCGATGTGATGCCTCCACTCGAACGCTACATTCTAGCCAGACTCGCCGAGCTCGACCAAAGCGTGCGCGCGGATTACACGGAATTCGATTTCAACCGCGTCTACACGCAACTCTTCAATTTCTGCACCAACGAGCTGTCGGCGTTTTACTTCGATATCCGCAAGGATGCGCTCTATTGCGACCGCGCGGACTCCCCGAGGCGCTGCGCGGCGCGCACGGCCCTCGACGAGGTTTTCCGGCGGGTTGTCTGCTGGCTTGCTCCGATCCTGTGCTTCACAATGGAGGAGGCTTGGACCTGCCGGTATCCGGAGGAGGGGGCCAGCGTGCACCTCGAGCTTTTCCCGCCGACTCCTTCATCGTGGGGGGATTCCGGCATGATCGCGACCTGGAACCGGATAAGGTCTCTGCGGCGCGTGGTGACGGGCGCGCTCGAGATCGCGCGGCGCGACAAGATCATCGGCGCCAGCCTCGAGGCGGCCCCCATATTCTATGTGGCCGATCCGAAGGACGCGGCCCTGTTCGACGGCGTCGACCTCTCCGAAATCGCCATCACATCGGGCGTGCGGGTGGAATTGGGCGAGGGTCCCGCCGATGCCTTCCGGCTCGCGGATGTTCCAGGCGCCGCGGCGGTCTTCCGCCACGCCGAGGGGCTCAAATGTGCGCGCTGCTGGATGGTGCTGCCTGAGGTTGGCACGGTCGCCGGTCACCCGGACCTTTGCCTCCGCTGCAGCGATGCGGTGGATCATTTCGAGAAAGTGGCTGCATGACTCCGCGCGACCTGGGGCTGACCTGCACCGCGGCGGCGCTCGCCGCCGATCAGGGTTCGAAGCTCGCCATGCTCTATGGGCTGCATTTCATCGAAATGGGGCCCGGAGACCGCATCCCTGTCCTGCCGTTCTTCGACCTCGTAATGGTGTGGAATCCCGGCATCAGCTATGGCCTATTTCCGGCTCATGGGATACTGGGAACGGCCCTTCTGACGCTTTTTTCCGTGGCGGCGGTGGCCGGGCTAGGCTGGTGGCTGTGGCGCGCAGAGCGCGGCGTTCTTGCCGCGGCTCTGGGGCTGGTCATCGGCGGGGCTATCGGAAACCTCATCGACCGGCTGATCTACGGCAAGGTTGCAGATTTTTTTCACTTTTATGTTCGCGGCTACGATTGGTATGTGTTCAACATTGCCGATTGCGCCATCACCCTGGGCGTGGCGGCGCTGCTCTATGATGCGTTGCTGCGGCCGGAACAGACGGTTGTCGGCCGCCAAAGAGGAAGATGCGAATGACGTCGACCCAAGAGATTCTTCGTCTCGCGGCGCTGGCCGGGCTGGTCCTGTCGCTGATCGGCTGCGAATCCATCCGCCAAGCGGCGGGCATCACCAAGGAGCCGCCTGACGAGTTTGCGGTGGTCACGAAATCGCCGCTGGTCATTCCCCCGGATTTCAACCTCCGGCCGCCCAAGCCGGGCGCCTCGCCCACCAACCAGACCTCACCGACCGTCGCGGCTCAAGCCGCGCTGTTTGGCGACGATCCGGCCGCCGCGGCGGCCGCCATTCCCGGCAATTACAGTCAGGAAGAACGCATTCTGCTTGCCAATTCGGGCGGCGCGAATGTGGATCATTCGATCAGAAAGCAGATCGCGTCCGACGCAAAGGATATGGAAGCAACGGATGACAGCTTCACCGATGAGCTTCTCTTTCGCACCTCTGATCCCTACAAGGGCGCGCCGCTGAACGCGGATGCCGAAGCGCAGCGAATCCACGATGCCGGTGCACAAGGACAACCCCCCGCCGCCGCCGGCCCGAATGCGGCGAGCACGACCCCACCCGCCAAGCACGATGATTCGGCGACGATCAAGAAGGATAGCGGCGGCTGGTTTGATGGGATTTTCTAGCGGGCGATCCGGCGAGGAAACTCCCTTGCCGCAAGTTTGCGCGGCAATGAAAAGATTCTGAAGCATGGTCCGGACCGGGTCATGCCTGAGGGCCGGGATCGCCGCTGCCCTGTTCGCCGGAGTCGCCTTTGGCACACCGGGCCGTGCCCAGGACGCTCGGGTTTTCCAGTTCGCGCTTCAGAATGGCCTCACGGTGGTCGTTGTCCCCGATCACCGCGCGCCAATCGTCACCCAGATGTTGTGGTTCCGGGTTGGAGCTTCCGACGATCCGCCGGGTTATTCCGGTCTGGCGCACTTCTTCGAGCACATGATGTTTCGCGGCACTTCGAGCATGCCCGGCGATCAGTTTGCACGCACCGTGGCGCGCAACGGAGGTGACGATGACGCTTTCACCACGCATGACTACACCGCGTTCTATGAACAGATCGCGAAGGAGCATCTGCGTCTCGTGATGAGCCTGGACTCCGATCGAATGGTCAATCTCGATCTTTCCGATCCCGGTGTCCGCACCGAACGTGACGTAGTGTTGGAAGAGCGACGCATGAGAATCGATAACGATCCGCAGGAGTTGCTGCGCGAGCAATTGGAAGCTGCGTTGCAACTTTCCCATCCTTACGGAAGGCCGGTAATCGGCTGGCCCGAGGAAGTGCGTCGCATTGGACGCATTGAGGCGCAGGCCTGGTACAACCGCCATTACGCACCTAACAATGCGATCCTCGTTGTCGCCGGCGATGTAACGCCGGACGAAGTCCGCATGGATGCAGAAGCGACCTATGGAAAGGTGTCGGCACGCGAGCTTGTCCCCCGTGCAGAACCCGCCCAGCCGCCGCGGCTCGGCGAGACGCGCCTGAGCGTCTCTCGCGAAGACGTGAAGGTTCCGTTTCTGGTGCGCCTATACCGCGTGGCGAGCTACACGGAAGCCAAACCCGGCGAAGCCGAAGCCCTCGCGGTGATGGCGCAGCTTCTGGGCGGCGACGCCACCTCGACTCTTTATCGCGAACTCGTGGTGAAGCGAAAACTCGCCTCCGATGCGGGTGCCTCCTACTCCGGTTATGTCCGCGATGCCGGCGAGTTCGAGATTTACGCGGTGCCTCGGCCAGGAGTTCGTATTGAGGCGGTCGAGCAGGCCATCGACGCCATTCTCGCGCAGTACGCCGCGGTGCCCCAAAGATCCCCTGATCTCGAGCGCGCGAAGACCCAGCTTGTCGCCGATGCGACCTATCGGCGCGACAACCAGCTGGAACTGGCGTCGGCTTACGGCGAGGCACTTGTCATCGGCCTCACTACGGACGACGTGCATGAATGGCCGAACCGGATCCGCGCCGTGACCGGTGATTCGGTGCGCGAGGTGGCCGCCAAAGATGTGGTCGAGAAAGAAGCGGCGACAGGATATTTATTGCCTGGGAAGAAGCCGTGAGCTGGTGGCAATTCTCACGCCTGTTGCAGGCGGTTTTCGCCGCGCTGCTTCTCGTTGGGTCGGCCGGAATCGCCCAGGCTCTCGATGTCAGGAGACTGCCCTCATCGAAGGGTGAAGAGATCTGGTACGTCTCCGATCACACACTGCCAATGATTGCGCTGGAGGCCGCGCTGCCAGCCGGGTCGGCCTACGATCCTGCGGGCAAGCCGGGTCTGGCCAATTTCGCGGCCGATCTTCTCGACGAGGGCGCAGGAACGCTGAATTCAACCGCGTTCCAGACGGCCCTCAGCAACCGTGCGATTCGGCTCACGGTCACTCCTGATCGCGACTACCTGATCGTGTCTCTCGTCACGCTCGCAGACAATGCGAAGGATGCATTCCAGCTTCTGGGGCTCGCGCTCAGCCATCCGCGGTTCGATGCCGACGCAGTCGCCCGCGTGCGCGCACAAATCCTCGCAAGCCTTGCCGCGCAGGACGAGGAACCCGCTTCGGTCGCAGCCAAGGGCCTCTACCGCAATTTCTTTCACGATCATCCCTATGCGCATCCGCTCGGCGGTGATGCGGCGAGCCTGTCTCGGATCAATGCGGGCGAGCTGAAGCGATTTGCCGCCTCCCATTGGATCTCGCGCGGCCTGAAGGTTGCGGTGTCGGGCGATGTCGACGAAGAAACTCTTGCCACGCTTCTGAAGACCGCGTTCGGTGACCTTCCCGCATCCACCGTGCCCTCGTTGCCTGTGGTGAACCGTCCGGGCCAACCCGGCGTCTCCACGATCGCGATGCCGGTCCCGCAGCCGAATCTGGCATTTGGACTGCCCGGCATGGTTCGCAGCGATCCGGACTACATTCCAGGCTTTGTCGCCAACTACATCCTCGGCGGTGGCGGTTCTTCGTCGCGACTCACCGACGAAGTGCGCGAAAAGCGCGGGCTGACCTACGACATCTCCACGTCGCTCGAAACGCTGCGAAAGACCGGAATGGTGCTGGGCGAAGTCGCTACCAAGAGAAGCACTGTCAGGCAGACGATCGCTGTCATCCGCGACACGCTCAGGGACTTCAGGGAAAACGGACCAACGGACAAGGAACTGGCGGACGCCAAAACCTATCTGACCGGGTCGTTTCCGCTCGCGTTCAGCTCGAATGTCGGCACCGCCGACCAGCTCAACACTCTTCAGCGCGTCGGCCTTTCGGTCGATTACGTGCAGAAGCGCAATGCGCTGATCAATGCGGTGACGCTTGATCAAGTGAGGCACGCCGCGCGCCGGCTGTTCGATCCCACCAAACTGACTTTCGTGGTGGCGGGCAGCGTCGGCGATTCTGCGCAATCGGGTAACCCTGTTCCGGCGGCGGCCGCCGCTCCGCAAAAATTACAGCGGCGTTGAAATACCGCGGAACCGAATCGCCGGGCCAATAATGACAGTATCTGCTAGTTTGAGCGCATGGTGAGAGAGTCGCCGCAGACTGAGCATGCCCCAAGGCCGTTTTCCGACGCGCGTCCGGGTATCCGTCGTCTCGCCGAGGGCACGATCAACCGCATCGCCGCGGGCGAGGTGGTCGAGCGGCCCGCGAGTGCGGTCAAGGAGCTGATCGAGAACGCGCTCGATGCCGGCGCCACCCGCGTCGATATTGCGACAGCCAAAGGCGGCGCCGATCTCGTCCTGGTCGAGGACGATGGTTGCGGAATGGATGCCGAAGATCTCGCACTTGCCGTCCTGCGCCACGCGACCTCGAAGCTTCCATTTGCGCAGGACGGGGCGGACGACCTCTCGCATATCGGCACGCTCGGATTTCGTGGCGAGGCATTGCCGTCGATCGGATCGGTCGGGAAGCTGAGCATTGCGAGCCGAATGGCGACGGGGGCGGCGCATGTGATCCACGTCGAAGCCGGGCGCGTCGACGCGCCTTCGCCAACGGGTTTTCTCGGTTTCGGACAAGCTGGTACTCGTGTCGAAGTGCGCGAGCTGTTTTTTGCCACGCCCGCTCGCCTCAAATTTCTGAAATCGGCACGCTCCGAAGATCTGGCGACAGCCGATGTCGTCAAGCGTCTGGCGATGGCGCGCCCCGACATTGCATTTGTGCTCACTGCCGATGGCCGGCGCACGCTCGACTATCCGGGTGAGGGTGATCTTTTCGGCGGAAGACTGAAACGTCTTGCGCGCATCATCGGCAGCGAGTTTGCGGAAAACGCGATTCCCGTGGATGCGGCGCGCGAAGGAGTTCGCATCTCGGGATTCGCTGGACTGCCCACCTACAACCGCGCCTCGTCGCAACTGCAGTTTCTGTTCGTGAACGGACGCCCGGTGCGCGACCGTCTTCTTCTGGGCGCTGTCCGCGGCGCCTACGCCGATTTCCTTGCGCGCGACCGTTACCCGTCGCTCGCCCTGTTCGTCGATTGCGCCACCGATTTCGTCGACGTGAACGTGCATCCGGCAAAAACGGAGGTGCGCTTCCGCGACGGTGGGCTGGTGCGCGGATTGATCGTGAGCGCGCTCAAATCTGCGCTTTCCGCAGCAGCGCATCGCGCGGCCACCACTGTTGGCGGCGCGGCTCTCGCGGCACTTCACCCCCATCAGGCGCCGGCGTCCCTTGCCTGGCGCGATCGATCTGCGGTGCGCGACGTCGCCGAAGCTGCGCGCGTCTACCATGCGCCGCTGCTCACCGGCGCCGATGCGCCGGCTCTGTCGGCTCGCGTCGAGCAACCTGCAGACGATGAAGCGCAACACCCACTCGGCGTTGCGCGGGGTCAGCTGCACGAAACTTATATCGTCGCGCAGACGGCGGACGGGATCGTAATCGTCGACCAGCATGCCGCGCATGAGAGACTGGTCTATGAGCGCATGAAGCGGGAGCTGGCGAAAGGCCGCGTTGCGACGCAACCGCTTCTCATTCCCGAAGTGGTGGAGCTCGATCCCTCCGATGTCGAGCGGATTGCCGCGCGTGCCGGCGAGCTCGCGGAGCTGGGCCTGGTGATCGAATCGTTCGGTCCGGATGCGGTGCTGGTGCGCGAAGCGCCGGCGCTTCTCGGCGCAGCAGATTTGAAAGCAATCGTACGCGATCTCGCCGACGATATCGCCGAGACGGGCGCCGCCCATTCCCTCAAGGAAAAGCTCGACGAAGTGTCTGCGACGCTCGCCTGCCACATGAGCGTGCGCGCCGGACGCCGGCTGAGCGCGGAGGAGATGAATGCGCTTCTGCGCGAAATGGAAGCGACGCCGCATTCGGGGCAGTGCAACCACGGCAGACCAACTTACGTTGAGCTAAAGCTTGCGGATATCGAACGCCTGTTCGGCCGGCGCTGACACGGGATCGTGCCATGAATGACGTAGTCCCGGCCTCGCGGGAATCAGTCGCGGAGACGCCGCCCCGCAACATGCTGATGCGGATTCTGGGCGTTCTCGGGCCTGGTCTGGTTACGGGCGCGGCCGACGACGACCCGAGCGGCATCGCCACCTACAGCCAGGTCGGCGCACAATTCGGCTATTCGATGGGCTGGACGATGGTGCTCAGCTATCCACTGATGGTGGCGATCCAGGAAGTCGCCGCGCGCATCGGCTCGACCACCGGCCACGGTATCGCCAACAATCTCCGCCGCCACTATCCGCGCTGGGTGCTCGACGCGGTGGTGTTCGCGCTGCTGTTCGCCAATGTGATCAATCTCGGCGCCGACATCGCGGCCATGGGCGATTCCGCGCGGCTGCTTCTGGGCGGCCCGATGCAACTGTGGGCCGTCGTCATCACGGTGCTGTCCGTGTCGGCGGAATCCTGGCTCTCTTACGCACGCTATTCGGCAATCCTGAAATGGGCCACGCTTGCGCTGTTCGCCTATGTGGCAACGGTCGTGGTTGCGCGTGTCGACTGGAACGCCGCGATCGCAGGTGCCGTTGTGCCGCATCTCGGTTTGGGACGCGCGGCGGCAACCGCGCTCGTCGCGGTGCTCGGCACGACGATCAGCCCCTATCTGTTCTTCTGGCAGTCGTCGCAGGAGGTCGAGGAGCTCGAGCGCAGGCATCACAAGGCGCTGTGCATCGCGCCGCGAGCCGCCGGCCGCGAGCTGAAACGAATACGGCTCGACACGCTGGTCGGCATGGGTTTCTCCAATCTGATTGCGCTCTTCATCATTGTGGCGGTCGCGGCGACACTTCACGCACATGGAATCCGCAATATCGACAACAGCGTTCAGGCGGCCCAGGCGCTGGCGCCGATCGCCGGGCGCTTTGCGAGCATCATCTTCGCGGTCGGCATCATTGGGACCGGTCTGCTGGCGTTGCCGGTGCTCGCCGGCTCCGCAGCCTACGCGGTGTGCGAAACCTTCCGCTGGAACATGGGACTTGACCGCAAACCGAAAGCCGCGCGCGCCTTTTATGGCGTCATTGCCGGTGCGACTTTGATCGGGCTTGCGCTGGCCTTCTCGCCAATCGATCCGATGAAGGCGCTCTACTGGACAGCGGTCGTCAATGGCGTGCTCGCCGTCCCGCTCATGGCCGTGATGATGCTCATTGCGTCGAACGGGCGCATCATGGGCCGGCTCGTCATCTCCTGGCGGCTGCGCGTGGTGGGCTGGATCGCCACCGCCGTGATGGGCGCCGCAGCTATCGGACTGTTCGTGACGTAGGAAACGCTCGTCGAACTATTCTTGCGCAATGAGTCTCAAGAAAAAAATCTGCGTTTCGCCATAGTTTCGCGAGTCGAGTCGCGAGAAGCCGGGTAGCCCGTTCAACGATTCTTCTCGCACGCATTCGGCGACGACAAGAGCGTCCTGTGCGAGCCATTGTCCATCCCTGAGCGACGCGAGTGCGGGCGCGATGAGATTTCTTCGATAGGGCGGGTCGAGAAAGGCCAGATCGAATGGATCTCCTGCGCCGGGCGTCACCGCTCCAAGCATGGTCGCGTCGCGGCGCCAAATCTTGGTCGAGCCGGTGAGCGCGAGAGTTTCCACGTTCTGACGGAGGAGCGCCCGGCTCTCGGCGGAATCGTCGATGAACAGGCAGAAGCCTGCGCCGCGGGACACCGCTTCAAGACCCATTGCGCCGGTGCCCGCGAACAAGTCCACGACGCGCGCGCCTTCGAGAGAAAAACCCAAACCGAAATCATTGTGGGTGAGAATGTTGAACACGGCTTGCCGCACCTTGTCGGAAGTCGGCCGGACGCGGGCGTCGGCAGGGGCCGCGAGCACGCGCCCGCCGAAACGCCCGCCCGTTATGCGCAAAGGGGTTTGTCCAGCCAGTAAAGCACGTGCGCGCCGCCGCGGTATGGCAGCTGGTCGAACACGCGAAACCCGAGCTTTTCGTAAAAGGGCCGCGCCTGCCAGCTGAAGGTCGATACGCAGGCCCGGCGCGCGCCGCGCAATCGGCCTTCCTCTTCGGCCAGCGCCATGAGCTTCGCGCCATGGCCGCCGCGGTGGTGCGCCTCCTCGATGAAGAGATCTTCGATCAGCATGACATCGAAATTCACCGATGCGATCAGACCGCCTTTCATGCAGCCTTCGCGGTTGCGCAGCACGACGTTGAAACGCTGCCGTTCGGGCTTGTCCACAGCGGCACGGTTGAACGCCCCGAGCGCCGCGCGGATTGTGTTTTCGACCTCCATGTCGGTCGCTTCGACCGCGATTCTCAGTTCGGCGCTCACGATCCGAACTTGGCGGAACGCTCACCCTTCGACAAGCTCAGGTTGAGGAAATTCCCTCATGCTGAGCCTGTCGAAGCATGCTACCCAAATGCAGCAGCGGAGGACGCGTGCCATGGGCACTGGGTTGGCAGAGGGTTTCGGAAGCCTGTTCCTGCTCATCTTTGCGGCTGCGTTTCCGATCGTAAATCCCGCCGGCAGCGCGCTGATCTTCCTGGACATGACGCGCCGCGCTGCACACCGCACACGCGAGGGACTGGCGCGTCGCGTCGCCTTCTACAGTTTCCTGGTTTTGAACGTCTCGCTGTTCATCGGCAGTTATGTGCTGGAGTTTTTTGGAATCTCCGTGCCGGCGTTGCGCGTGGCCGGCGGAATTGTGGTCGCCGCAGCCGGCTGGAAATTCCTGCAGGAGAATGAAACGGAAGGTGTCGAAGAGGCCCCGCGCAGCGACGCTGCCCTGGCCGACGACTATGCAGGCATGGCGTTCTTTCCCTTCACCATGCCGATCACGACGGGTCCGGGAACGATCTCGGTGATGATTGCGCTCGGCACCAGCCACACATCTCACGACCCTTTGCAGCATCGCATCGAGTTTGGCCTGGCTGCGCTTCTGGCCAATGCCGTGCTCGCGCTCCTCGTCTATCTGTGCTTCGCCCATGCGGACCGCGTGCGCAGGTTGCTCGGCAATACGGGTACGATGATCGCGCTCCGGCTGGCGGCCTTCATTCTCTTCTGCATCGGAGTACAGATTTTGTGGAGCGGAGTTGCGGAAATGCTCGCGCCCTGGAAGCTGCACTAAGGTAAATCGGGTGCCCGGAACACCGGGCATTGCGGTCACATTGCGGTGTGCAGGCTGGCGGCCCGCGGCCCCGCCCGCTATAGCGGCGCCCATGCAATGGCCCCGATTTGTCCTGCTCTTCGTGCTGGTATTGGCCGCGTGCGGCGCGGCTGCCCCGGTACGCGCCCAGATTGATTCTGCTCCGAAGGTTCATGCACGCCTGATCGCCGAGGAGAGCGAGATTGTGCCGGGTCGCAGCGTCAGAGTTGCGCTCGAACAGAACATTCGCTCCGGCTGGCATACCTATTGGCGCAATCCCGGCGATGCAGGTGAGCCGACGGAAATTCACTGGATCTTGCCTGCGGGCTGGCGCGCAGGTTCGATTGCGTGGCCCTATCCAAAAGACCTGCCGGTCGGACCCTTGATGGACTACGGCTATGAGGGGCGGCCGTGGCTTCTGCTCGATATCACGGCGCCTGCCGATGCGAAGCTGGGCACTCGCGTCGTGCTGCGTGCGCAGGCGAATTGGCTCGTCTGCCAGGAGGTGTGCATTCCCGAGGATGCCACGCTCAGTCTTCCGCTGACTATCAGCGCATCCCCGCACTCGCCCCTTCCGGCGGTTGCCGCGCAGTTCAGCTCTGCGCGCGACCGCTTGCCGGTGGCCTCCCCCTGGCCTGCGCGCTTTCAGCTTGGTTCCTCACTCGATCTCTTTCTGGTGGCGCCGAAGCTCGCCCAGACGAATCTTACCGATGTTCGCTTCTTTCCGTTCGAGCAGGGTGGCGTCAGGGGAATCGCTCCGCAGAAATGGCGTGCGTCGACTGACGGAATCGTGCTGCGCCTCGCACCTGGAAAGCATGCTGGAAACCTGCGCGCACTTCGTGGCGTGCTCGTGCTTGCTTCTGTGGGCGCCCCCACCCAGGCGCTCGTGATTCAAGCGATGCCCGGGATAGTCCCCGTCACGGATTTTGGCTCGGATGCGGGCCTGACATTCCCACTTGCGCTGCTGTTCGCACTTCTGGGCGGCGTGATCCTCAATCTGATGCCCTGCGTGTTGCCGATTCTGGCGATGAAAGCCTTTGCAATCGCATCGAAGTCCGGCCGCGCGCCGCGCGAGGCTGCTCATGAAAGCATCGCATACGGCATCGGTGCTATCCTGAGTTTTGCCCTGCTCGGTGCCGCCGTTCTCGCCTTGCGCGCCGGGGGCGAAGCCATCGGTTGGGGCTTTCAGCTGCAGGAGCCGACGGCGGTCGCAGGATTTGCGCTTCTCGTCTTCGCCGTCGGACTCAATCTTTCCGGCCTGTTTGAAGTTCCCGGCACCGGCGCCGGCGATGCTTTGGCACGGCGCGGTGGACTCGTCGGCGCTTTTTTCACCGGTGTTCTTGCGGTCGTGGTTGCAGCACCCTGCACGGCCCCATTTATGGCCGCTGCACTCGGCTTCGCGCTGACGCAGTCAGCCGTCGTATCGCTTCTCGTGTTCGTCGCGCTGGGGATCGGCTTCGCCGCCCCTTTTGTGGCGATCGGATATTCGCCCGTGTTGTTGCGCCTCCTGCCGAAGCCTGGCGCATGGATGTCGACTTTCCGGCAGTTTCTCGCCTTCCCGATGTATGCAACCGCGCTATGGCTTGCCTGGGTGCTGAGCCTCGAGACCAGACCCGAGCGTCTCATGCTGGTGCTTGGGGCTGCGCTGGGCGTCGCGTTTGTCCTGTGGGCCGTCGGAGTTGCACAGCGTTCTGGCTTCCCGCGGGCAACGGCGTTTGTTTGGACCGCGATCCTCGCGATGCTGGCAGCGCTCGCGGCGCTTCTGCCCCGTGTCGATTCCGCAGCGCCGGCGAGCGCAGCCGTTCAGGCGACAACAATTCCATCGCAGTCATACAGCGAATCGCGCCTCGCGGATCTGCGCGCACAGAAGCGCGGCGTCTTCGTGGACGCTACCGCCGCCTGGTGCGTCACCTGTCTCGTGAACGAGAAGGTCGCGCTGGACGATGCGCGGGTGCGCGCTGCGTTCGCCTCGGGCCGCATCGCGTTCCTCGTTGCCGACTGGACGAACCGCGATTCCGCGGTCAGCGCTCTTCTGCAAGCGCATGCGCGCTCCGGCGTGCCGCTCTATCTCTACTACGCGCCCGGCGCCCCCGACGCTGTCGTTCTGCCTCAAATCCTGACTGCCGATACGGTACTCACGGCGATCGCAGGACGTTGATGTCGTTTACATCAGCATGTCGCGAAAGCATTGAGAAGTACTCACAACTCAAAATCGCTGACCGCGATGTCACCTGAACTGTCACGGGCCGCCTGGAGCGGGCCGCCTGGAGCTGGGTGACAGAACTGGATTAATTCCAATGTGCAATCTGCGCGGCATAACCCGCTTCTGCTGGTTGGTGGTTGGTTTCGCGAAAAGTTGCTGATGCAGGCTCGCTGCCGCACCTCTGTTTCAGGCAGTCACCCTAAATTGCAACCCCATTGCGGGGGTGGGGGGGTAGTTTCAGTGGCTCGCCGCCATTCCGGCACGCGAGGGGGAGAAACGCATTCATGACCGTATTCGAGTCCGAGGATTTCGATCACCACGAGACGGTGGCGTTTTTCGATCACAAGCCGTCCGGCCTCAGAGCCATCATCGCCCTTCATTCGACCGCGCTCGGACCGGCCTGCGGCGGCACCCGCGTCTATCCCTACAAGACGACCGATGCAGCGTTGACCGACGTGCTGCGCCTGTCGCGCGGCATGAGCTACAAGAACGCGATCGCCGATCTTCCGCTCGGCGGCGGGAAGGCGGTGTTCATCGGCGATCCCGCGATCGACAAGACGGAGGCGCGGCTGCTTGCTTATTCCGATGCGGTGAACGCACTTTCGGGCCGCTACATCACGGCGATGGATGTCGGCATGACGCAGCGCGACATGCCCATCATCGCGCGTGGCACGAAATACGTTGCGGGGTACGACCAGCCCGGCAAGTCAGGCGGAAATTCGGCACCGCTGACTGCCCTCGGAGTTTTCGAGGGACTCAAGGTGGCGGTGAAACATCGCCTCCGCGTGGATTCGATGAAGGGACTGGTTGTCGCGATCCAGGGTGTCGGCAAGGTCGGCATGGATCTTGCCCGGCGGCTTCACGCCGAAGGCGCGCGGCTTCTGGTCGCCGACGCCCAGCGCGAAGCAGTGGACAGGGCCGTCGCGGAGTTTGGCGCGAAACCCGTCGGATCGGATGACATCATAACCGCCGAATGCGACGTGTTGTCGCCCAATGCGCTCGGCGCCGTCCTGGACGAGAGGACGATTCCCTGCGTGAAAGCCGCCATCATTGCCGGCGCCGCCAACAACCAGCTGGCGCATGACAAGGACGGCGCGGCGCTGAAGGCGCGCGGGATCCTCTACGCGCCGGACTACGTCATCAACGGCGGCGGCGTCATCTGCGTCGCGGGCCAGATATTCGACTGGAGCAATGCGGAGATCGAACGCCGCGTCCGCGCCATCGCCGACCGGCTCGTGCAGATATTCCGCCGCGCCGAACAGGAGGACGCTCCGACCAGCACCGTGGCCGACCGCATGGCCGAAGAGCGCATGGCAATAGGCGCGACCATGCGCGCCGCCGAATAGAGGCCATTACTGCCCCGAAAGGTCGGTCCTCATCCTGAGCTTGTCGAAGGATGTGGCGCGTCTATGTCCCGTGCCCGAGGTGGCTGAAGAGGTGCGGCCACAATCCGGTGAGGCCGATCAGGATCAGGTAGATCGCCACCAGATAGTTGAGAATTCGCGGCAGGATCAGAATCAGGATTCCGAAGACCAGCGCGATCAACGGCTGGATCGTGAGAAGATTGATGTCGATGTGCACGTCTGGCTCCTTAATCTGAACTATCTGCCCCTGGCGACAAATCACTATAACGCGCGGCCCGCCGTTCCGGGAGGATTCTTGCGTTCTTTTGGACGCCTGGGATTGCCGACCGCGTGGCATCCGCCGGCGAAGGACGGAGGATCGCTCGCGGGGAACGAATCCTCGATCTCCTCGTCGATCCGGTTCTCGGTCTTCGGGGGACGCTTCTTCGCGGCTTCCGGCTTCCTGCGCAGCATCGCTTGTCTCCCCTGACGGGAACGTCCAGAAGATCGTAGCCGTTCCGGCCGG
The DNA here is from genome assembly GCA_035567755.1 of Rhizomicrobium sp. Lineage (GTDB taxonomy): Bacteria > Pseudomonadota > Alphaproteobacteria > Micropepsales > Micropepsaceae > Rhizomicrobium. The sequence continues at coordinate 116,707 of DATMPH010000002.1, read as the reverse complement.
GGCTGAGGAAGGAGTATGAGGCATGAAGGCGGAAGAACTCGACGTGGTCGGCATCGGCAACGCCATCGTCGACATCATCGCCCATGCGGACGACGCGTTCCTCGACAGGCAGGGCATGCAGAAGGGCGCGATGACGCTGATCGACGAGGCGCGCGCGGAGTTGCTCTACGCCGCGATGGGACCGGCGATGCAGCTCTCGGGCGGCTCGGCGGGCAACACGATTGCGGGCGTGGCTTCGCTCGGCGCGCGCACCGGCTATATCGGCAAGGTCAAGGACGATGCGCTGGGCCGGATTTTTTGCCACGACATCACCACGGCGGGCGTGCGTTTTCCCACGCCGGCGGCCAATAACGGGCCCGCCACGGCGCGCTGCCTGATCTTCGTCACGCCGGACGCGCAGCGTACGATGAACACCTATCTGGGCGCCTGCGTGAATCTTTCGCCCACCGACGTGGACGAGACGTTGATCCGTTCCGCGAAAATCACCTACCTCGAAGGCTATCTCTACGATCCTCCCCAGGCGCAGGAGGCGTTTCATCGCGCTGCTGCAATCGCGCACGAATCGGGACGCAAGGTGGCGCTCTCCCTGTCCGATCGCTTCTGCGTCGAGCGCTACCGCGACCGGTTCCGCGAACTCGCCGACATCCATGTCGACTATCTGTTCGCCAACGAAGGCGAGATCACCGCGCTGTTCGAGACGGATTTCGACACCGCGCTTTCGCGGGCGGTGAAGATGGTCGAGGTCGCAGCGGTCACGCGCGGCGCGGAGGGGTCGGTCGTGGCGACGAAATCTTCGACCATCAGAGTCGACGCGGTGCCCGTCGCCCGGGTGGTCGACACCACCGGCGCAGGCGATCTCTACGCGTCGGGATTTCTCTTCGGTCTCGCGCGCGAATGTGAGCTATCCGAATGCGGACGTCTCGCCAGCCTCGCCGCCGCCGAAATCATCTCGCATTACGGCGGAAGACCCGAAATTCCGCTCGCCGAGTACGTCGCAGCGCATTCGTGAGTCCGCGGCTCCTCTCACCCGCGCCGAGGCGGGTGGAGCGACGAATACGGCGACAGCTTATCCTCCGCTCAGGGCCTGCACGATCTGAACCTCGTCGTCGGGACGAAGGGCGTGCGACGCGTCGAACACCTGTGCGCCGTTGACGAAGAAGCGCATGTGCGGCCGCATCCCGTTCTGCTCGTCGATGACGCGGAACCGCAGGCCCGGGTACTGGCGGTCGAGATCGGCGAGCAGCGCGCCGAGCGTGTCGCCGCTCGCTTCCACCTCACGATGGTCCGTATAGGAGCGTAGCGGACCGGGAATCAGAACCTTCATCGTGCCAGTCCAGAACCGAATCCGCGTTCAGTGCAGCTCTGCGGTTTCGACGGCATAAATCTCCGGAAGATGCTGCGCGATCGCGCTCCATTTTATTCCTTCGTTGCCGCTCATCCACAATTCTCCGCTCGTGGTGCCGAAATAGAGGCCCACGGGATCGCGCGCATCCGCCGCCATGGCCTGGCGCTTCACCGTCCACCACGCCTGATTCCTCGGCAGACCGGAATCGAGACGCTGCCAGGTCTTTCCGCCGTCGCGCGTGACATACGCGCACGGCACGCCGTCGGGGCTGGTGCGCGGCCACACGCTTGTGCCGTCCATTGGGAACACCCATGCGGTGTCGGCGTCGCGCGGATGCACCGTGACGGGAAAGCCGATGTCGCCGACCTGTTTCGGCATCTTCCTGCCAACGCGCACCCAGGTCTTCGCCGGCCGGTCGATTCGGTAGATGCCGCAATGATTCTGCTGATAGAGCCGGTCGGGATTGCTCGGGCAAATTTGCACGCAGTGGGGATCGTGAAGGGTGATGTTCCTGGCGTCGAGTCCTTCGACGACTTCAAGTCCGTCAACGAGCGGCGCCCAGTTCCGACCGCCGTCCGTCGATTCGTGCACGCCGCCGCTCGACATGCCGAGATAGAGATGCGCAGCGTTGCGAGGATCGACGATAACCGAATGCAATTTTGGCCCGTCCGGCGTGCCATCCTGCGGGCCGCCCATCCAGTCGCGGTATTGGGGATTGTCGTTGAGGCCTGGAAGCGGCTCCCAGCTCACGCCTCCGTCTTCCGAGCGGAAAAGTCCGTGTGGCGAGGTGCCCGCATACCACGCATCAGGTTCGCTTTTGTGGCCCGGTGTGAGCCAGAACGTGTGATCAACCACGCGGCCCTTTTCGCCTTCGCGCGCTTTGGGGAAAGCGGGCGGCCGCGCCGCTTCTTTCCAGGTTTTGCCGAGATCCGTTGAGCGGAACACGGTGGGGCCCAGGTGGCCGGTCTTTGCGGCGGCGAGCAACGTGCGGCCGTCGCGCGGATCAAGCACGACGTGATTGACGATATGGCCGAGGAAGTGCGGTCCGTCGGCCCGCCATGACTTGCGCGTGGAATCGCCGCGGTAGAGCCACGCACCCTTGCGCGTAGCGACGAGGACCAGGACTCCGCTCCCGTCGCGCGAGCGTCGCCGGCGATTCTTGATTCTGTTCGGCTTTGTCGTTCGCGCTGCCGATTTCCCGCCGCGTACCATTGGCAGTTTCCCTTTGAAAATAGTTCGAGCATGACGAAAGCATCAGAGCGTATTGCAAATCAAATAAAATTAAAGCGTGTCATCCCCGCGAAAGCGGGGACCCAGAGGGAACAGCGCCAGCGCTTTGTGCACCGGGTTCCCGCGTGCGCGGGAGTGACACGTTAGGGGGAGAGTTTATTTGATTTCCTGCTGGGCCTGCAAAATCGGCAATGCTGCTTTGACCGCAGGATGGAGGCTAGAGCTGTCCTTCGCTGCGGCTGCTAGGAAGTCGCGCCGCATCACTGGATCCCAGAATTTCTGCAGGTGATCTGCGACGCCGCGCGCTGCGCGCTCTTCGCCCTGGGCGGCGAAGAATTTCGCAATCTGGTTCGCCATATAGACCAGTTTTTCATCGGGTTTCATCGAGGGCTGCAATCATTATTCGTTCGGGGTGGGTGAAGACTTCGAAGGAATCGTCGCGCGCCACGGCGACCAGCGTCATGCCCGCCGCTTCTGCGGCGCGCAAGGCGTAATTGGTCGGGGCGGAGACGGCCACGAGCATGGGGCATCCGATCATCGCCGCCTTCTGCACCAGCTCGATCGACAGCCGGCTCGACATCACGATGAATCCGGTCTCGGCCTTCACGCCAGCACGCGCCAGCGCACCGGCGAGCTTGTCGAGCGCGTTGTGCCGGCCGACGTCTTCGCGCAACGCAACCAGGCGGTTCTGCGCCACGGACCAGAAGCCTGCAGCGTGAACGGCATGCGTCGCCGTATTGAGCTGCTGGCCGGAGCGGAGCGCGCAGAGTGCCGCGAAGATCGTCGGCGGATCGACGTACAGCGCCGCGTCTACTGCGCGTACGGGCGCGATGGCAGCCGTGAGACTCTCGATTCCGCACAATCCGCAGCCGCCGGGGCCGGCGAGGCGCCGCCGCCGCAGCAACAGCTGTTCGTCGCGCTTCTCGTTGAGAATCATCCGCGCCTCGACGCCCTGTTCGTGCGGAACGATCTCGATTGCCTCGATCTCCGAAGGGCTCGCAACGATTCCTTCCGTCAGCGAGAAGCCGCGCGCAAGATCCTCGATGTCGTCGGGTGTCGCCATCATCACCGCGAAAGTCGCGCTGCCATAAGTAAAGGCGACGGCGATTTCTTCCGGGATCGTTCGCGCTCCTTCTGAAGTGGAATCATGCGTGACGAGCTTGCGTGATACGTTCGCGTAGGGCGGTCTTCTGGCCATCGCAGCGGCGCACCGAAATCGAATTGCAAACCCAATACTTGTCATTCCCGCCGAAGCGGGAATCCAGGGCAAAGGGCGGGGCATTTGCCCCTGGGTCCCCACTGGAGTTTACGCTCCGGCCGCGTTTCGCGCGGACCGGGGCGCGGGGATGACACCAATTGGTTTATTTCACAGGAATTTGCTCGAGCGATCAACGTTTGGAACCGCGATCATTCCGCCGCGGCGAGCGGCTCGGCGATGCGGGTGTTGTGGGCGCTTTCGGCCTCGTAGGCGCGCTGCCAGTCGGTCGGTCCGTTCGAGGGCGACACCTGCACGGCGGTGACCTTGTATTCGGGGCAGTTGGTCGCCCAGTCGGAATAGTCGGTCGTCACCACGTTCGCCTGCGTGTCGGGATGATGGAAGGTCGTGTAGACGACGCCCGGCGCCACGCGGTCGGTGACGACGGCGCGCAACGAGGTGGCGCCGGACCGGCTCTGCAATTTCACCCAGTCCCCGGAGCGGATGCCGCGCTGGTCGGCGTCATGGGGATGGATCTCGAGCTTGTCCTCCTCGTGCCAGACAATGTTCTTCGTGCGCCGCGTCTGCGCGCCGACATTGTACTGGCTGAGAATGCGCCCGGTGGTGAGCAACAGCGGGAAGCGCGGACCGGTGCGCTCGTCGGTCGGCACATATTCGGTGATGACGAAATTGCCGAGCCCGCGCACGAATCCGCCGATGTGCATGACGGGCGTGCCTTCCGGCGCCTTTTCGTTGCACGGCCATTGAATTGAGCCGAGCTCATCGAGTCTTTCGAACGAAACACCCGAGAACGTCGGTGTGAGCCGCGCGATCTCGTCCATGATCTGCGACGGATGATTGTAATGCATCGGATAGCCCATCGCTTTGGCGATGGCGAGCGTGATCTCCCAGTCGGCGAGGCCGTTGCGCGGCTCCATCACCTTGCGCACGCGCTGGATGCGGCGCTCCGCGTTGATGAAGGTGCCGTCCTTTTCGAGGAAGGTCGAGCCTGGCAGGAAGACATGGGCGTAATGCGCCGTCTCGCACAGAAAAATATCCTGCACCACGACACATTCCATCGCCTTCAGCCCGTCAATTACATGGGTCGTGTCGGGATCGGATTGCGCGATGTCCTCACCCTGGATGTAGAGTCCCTTGAATCGTCCGCCGATAGCAGAATCGAGCATGTTGGAGATGCGCAGCCCTGGCTCGTTGTCGAGATGCGTGCCCCAATCCGCCTCGAACAGGCTGCGCGTCGCGGCGTCGGAAATGTGCCGGTAGCCCGACAGCTCGTGCGGGAACGAGCCCATGTCGCAGGAGCCCTGCACATTGTTTTGTCCGCGCAGCGGGTTCACGCCGACGCCCGGCCGGCCGATATTGCCCGTCGCCATGGCCAGATTGGCGATCGCGATCACCGCCGTTGAGCCCTGGCTGTGCTCGGTGATGCCGAGCCCATAGTAGAAAGCGGCGTTGCCGCCGGTGGCGTAAAGCCGTGCGGCACCGCGGATTGCTTCTGCCGGCACGCCGGTGATCTCCGCCATCGCTTCGGGGCTGTTGCGCGGCTCGCGCACAAAGGCTGCCCATTCCTCGAAAGCCGCGAGATCGCAGCGCGCCTTCACGAATTCCTCGTTCAGCAGGCCTTCGGTGACGATGACGTGCGCAAGCGCTGTCAGCATCGCCACATTGGTGCCGGGCCGGAGCGGCAGGTGCCAGGCCGCATCGATATGCGGCGTGTGCACGAGATCGATACGGCGCGGATCGATGACGATGAGCTTCGCGCCCTGTCGCAGCCGCTGCTTCATCCGCGAGGCGAAGACGGGATGGCCGTCGGTCGGGTTGGCGCCCATCACCACGATCACGTCGGCCTGTTCGACCGAATCGAAATCCTGTGTGCCGGCCGAAGTGCCGAAGGTCGTTTTGAGGCCGTAACCGGTTGGCGAGTGGCAGACTCGCGCGCAGGTATCGACATTGTTGTTGCCGAAGCCTGCGCGCACGAGCTTCTGAATGAGGAACGTCTCTTCGTCGGTGCAGCGAGAGGAGGTGATGCCGCCGATCGCGCGCGCACCGTATTGCGCCTGGATGCGCTTGAACTCGCTCGCGACGCGGCCGATCGCTTCGTCCCACGAGACTTCGCGCCATGGATCCTCGATCTTCTCGCGGATCATGGGTTTCAAAATGCGTTCGCGATGAGTAGTGTAGCCCCAGGCGAATCGGCCCTTGACGCAGGAATGGCCGTGATTGGCCTTGCCGTCCTTGAAAGGCACCATGCGCACGACCGTGTCGCCGCGCATCTCCGCCTTGAACGAGCAGCCAACGCCGCAATAGGCGCAGGTCGTGACCACCGAATGTTCCGGCTGGCCGATCTCGATCACCGATTTCTCGATCAGGGTCGCGGTGGGGCAGGCCTGTACGCAGGCGCCGCAGGAGACGCATTCCGAATCGAGGAACGCCTCTCCTGCGCTCGCCGCAACGCGGCTTTCGAAACCGCGGCCCGCAATGGTCAGCGCGAACGTGCCCTGGACTTCGTCGCAGGCACGTACGCAGCGCGAACAGACAATGCATTTCGCCGGATCATAGGTGAAGTAGGGATTCGACTGATCCTTCATATCAGCAAGATGGTTCTCGCCCGCGTAACCGTAGCGCACTTCGCGCAAGCCCACCGCGCCCGCCATGTCCTGCAGCTCGCAATCGCCGTTCGCAGCGCAGGTGAGGCAGTCGAGCGGATGGTCGGAGATGTAGAGCTCCATCACCCCGCGGCGGATGCGGGCGAGCCGATCCGTCTGTGTACGGACGATCATGCCTTCCACGACCGGCGTGGTGCAGGAGGCGGGTGTGCCGGCGCGTCCCTCGATTTCGACCAGGCACAGCCGGCAGGAGCCGAAGGCTTCGAGCGAGTCGGTGGAACAGAGCTTGGGAACGTCGGTGCCGCACTCGGCCGCGGCACGCAGGATCGAGGTGCCGGCCGGCACCGTCGTTCGCTGGCCGTCGATGGTCAGGTTGACGTTTTGTTCGTTCCGCCTTGCCGGCGTGCCGAAATCCCTTTCCTCAACCAGGGCCACGTTAAGGAACGCTACTTCGGTGTCATTCCCGCGCAAGCGGGAACCCAGGGGCAAACGCACGTCGCCGGCCCTGGATGCCCGCTTCGGCGGGCATGACATGGGGAGATACCACGGGAACGAAACATGCCCTTACTCTATACCTCTGCCATCTCTCGCGCGAGCCCGAAATCCTCGGGAAAATGGGTTAGTGCGCTCATCACGGGATAGGGCGTGAAGCCGCCCAGCGCGCAGAGCGAGCCGAATTTCAGTGTCTCGCAAAGTTCTTTCAAAAGTTCTGCATTCGCCTCGCGGTCGATGCCGGCGACGATGCGGTCGACGACTTCGACACCCCGGATCGAGCCGATGCGGCAGGGCGTGCACTTGCCGCAGGATTCCAGCGCGCAGAACTCCATCGCGAAGCGCGCCTGGCGTGCCATGTCGACCGTGTCGTCGAAGGCGACGAGCCCGCCATGGCCGATGAGACCGTCATTTGCGGTATAGGCTTCGTAATCGTAAGGCATGTCGAACAGCGCGCGCGGGAAATAGGCGCCGAGTGGTCCGCCCGCCTGCACGGCGCGCACTGGCCTCCCGCTCGCCGTGCCGCCGCCGACATCGTCGATCAGTTCGCCCAGCGCCATCCCGAACGGCGCCTCGAACAGTCCGGGATGTTTGAGATTGCCCGCGAGCTGGATCGGCATCGTGCCGCGCGAACGGCCGTAGCCGAGCGCTTTGTACGCTTCGGCGCCTTCCGCGAGCACCCAGGCCGCCGCGGCGAAGGTCAGCACGTTGTTCACCACGGTCGGCTTGGCAAACAGTCCGGCATGGGCGGGCAGGGGCGGCTTCGCGCGCACCTGGCCGCGTTTGCCCTCGAGGCTTTCAAGCAGCGCCGTCTCCTCGCCGCACACATAGGAACCCGCACCCACCCGCAACGCGATGTCGAAATCGCGATTGGAATCTGCGATACGCGTGCCCAGAAGATTTGCTGCGCGCGCTGTGGCAATGGCGGCGTTCATCGTCGCGATGGCGTGCGGATATTCCGAGCGGCAATAGATCACGCCTTTCGTCGCGCCCGTGGCGAGACCCGCAATCGTCATGCCTTCGATGAGCAGGAAGGGATCGCCCTCCATCAGCATGCGGTCGGCGAAGGTGCCGCTGTCGCCCTCGTCGGCATTGCAGACGATGTATTTGGTGCTGCCTTTGGCTTCCGCCGCGGTGCGCCATTTGATGCCGGTCGGAAAACCCGCGCCGCCGCGGCCGCGCAGGCCCGAGCCCGCGACTTCGTCCACAATCTCCTGCGGCTTGAGCGTCAGCGCGCGCGCAAACCCCTCGTAACCGTGATGTGCGCGGTAATCGTCGAGCGAAAGGGGATCGATGATGCCGCAGCGCGCGAAAGTGAGGCGTGTCTGGCGCTTGAGCCAGGGGATGGAGTCTGTCGGCCCCAGCGCGCGCATATGCCTTTCGCCATCGAGGAATCCACAGGCGAAGAGACCGCACACGTCTTCGGGCCGGATCGGGCCATAGGCCACACGTCCGTTTTGCGTTTCCACTTCGACCATCGGCTCGAGCCAGTAGAGTCCGCGCGAGCCCGTTCGCACAATGTCGACGTCGAGCGCAGCGCGTTCGGCCGCATCATGAATAGCAACCGCGACTCGATCGGCGCCGACTGCAATCGCTCCCGCGTCGCGCGCGACGAAAACGCGCCGGCTCATTTGCGCGCCTCGGCAATCAGCGTGGACACGGCATTTGCGTCGAGTCTGCCGACCGGAGCTCCGTCGAGCAGTGCTGCCGGTGCGCAGGCGCAAAGGCCAAGGCAATAGACGCGCTCGAGCGTTACGGCTGCGTCGGCCGTCGTTTCTCCGAATTCGATGCCGAGTTCGCGCGTCGCGTGGCTGGCAATCGCATCGCCACCCATCGACTGGCAGGCTTCCGCCCCGCACAGCTTCAGCACATGGCGGCCGGGCGGCCGCTCGCGGAAATCGTGATAGAAACTCGCCACGCCATGCACCTCGGCGCGCGAAAGATTGAGCGCCCGTGCGGCGAGGCCGACCGCGTCCTTGTGAACAAATCCGAACTGGTCGTTGAGCGCGTTGAGCACGACGAGAAGGCCGTCGTCTTTACACGCGGCAATGACCGCCTTCGCGTCGTCCTCATTCCATTCTGATCTATGAGCCATGCGGCGTTACACCCTGGGCGGCGCCATTATTCCAGCTTCGCCGCCACTGCCGCAACAAGCGTAGTCCGTTTTCCTCCCCCACCGTGGGGGAGGTGGCCCGAAGGGCCGGAGGGGGGAATGACTGCGCGCGACATCCCCCTCCGCCCCCCCACGATGTCCCCACGATGGGGGAGGAAAAATATCTATCTCCGTCTCAGCACAAACTCGCCGCGCCGCGACTGGCGAGCCACCTTTCCGCCGTTTCGAGATCGGCAGGCGTGTTGATATTGAAGAAGGGGTCGCCGTCGGGCCCGCCTTCCGCCGCGAATTCCGCCCAGGCCGGCACAAGCCAATCCTCTACTTCGGCCATGCTGCGCGCACCTTGTGCGAAAGCGGCGTCGAGCTGGTCGCGGCACGCGACCGGCCAAAGCGCGAAGATGCGGTGGGCCGTCGCGCCGCAGCGCGCGATCGCGAAATCGGCCGATGATGTTTGAAGCGCGTGCGCGAGGCGCGACACCGTGTCGAGCGGAAAGAAGGGCGTATCGCAGGCGAAACTTGCCACATGATCGAAACCGCGCCGTCCCGCTCTGCCGAGCGTGGTGAGGATGCCGGCCAGTGGCCCTTCGCCGGGAGCGCTGTCGGCAAGGAGCTCGAGATCGGGAATGGATTGGCCGACTTCCGGATCGTTCGCGTTGAGAAGCAGCGTTTCGACCTGCGGCCGGGCACGCTCGACGACCCGCTCAAGCAGCGGCCTTCCGCAGAGTGGCGCGGCGCTTTTGTCGCTGCCGAACCTGCGGCTCGCGCCGCCCGCGAGAATTACGCCCAGGATTCGTGCGATCGGCATTCGATTCGTGCGGTCCGTTTTCGCGCAACGCTATCACGCGCGAGTTTCGCGCCGCGGCGCGCGCGGCTCAAGAGAGGGGCGCAACCAGCAGTCCCGCCATCCTATGATCGCGCGCGGCGAGCGGGAACACATTTCATGGGGGTGGGAGAGAATCGAAGAAGCGTGCTTGTTGCCGTGCCGCCGTGCCGGTGCTGCTTGCGGCCCAACCAGCCCTCGCAGACGAAGACATGTCCGCGACCAATATCGGCGGCACATGGCGCGCATCGGCGTGGTGCCGGTGCCGCATTCCAAATACGATGCAATCGGCGAAAGCGACCGCGTGACTTTCCGGTTCCGGAACCAGCGTCGTCCGCGTCCGGATTTCGCCAACAAGCGGTGGGGAGTTCGCCATGACGGAACCGAGGAACGCTGATTTGTGGAAAAGCCTGGCAGTGCTCGCGCTGAGTGCATGTCTGCAATCCGCCGCCGCAGACGCCGCAGGCCTTCATACAGTTTACTCGTTCCGCGGCGGCAATGATGGTGACGAACCCATGGCGCCGCTGATCGGCGACGGCCAAGGCAATCTCCTCGGTACCACGTCTGCCGGCGGCGCTGTTTGCGGCGGGGATTATTGCGGCACCGTGTTCCGCCTCGGCGCGCTCGGGAACGAAACACAGCTCTACATTTTCCAGGGCGGGTCCGACGGCGTGACGCCCGAGTCGGGACTTCTTATGGACGGCGCCGGCAATCTGTACGGTACGACATCTTTGGGAGGCGGGGCCGGCGGGTGCAGTGACGGGCAGATAAACGGTTGTGGCATCGTATTCAAGCTTGCTCCCGACGGAGCCGAAACGGTGCTCTTCCGGTTTGACGGCGGCAGCGACGGCGGCGGCCCCGCGGGAACGCTCATCGAAGACACGGCCGGAAACCTTTACGGCATTACGCGCTCCGGCGGGACAAAAGGAGACGGCACGGTCTTCCGTCTTGCGCCCGATGGAAGCGAGACCGTGCTTCATTCCTTCACAAATGGCAGCGACGGGGGCCAGCCGGTCGGAGGCGTTATTGCGGACGCAAAAGGCAATCTCTACGGCGTAACTTCAGTTGGCGGCAACAACGAAGAAGGCGGAGTGTTATTCCGCATCGCACCGGACGGCACTGAGAGGGTGCTCTACAATTTTTGCAGCCTGTCGGGATGCGCCGATGGTGCACAGCCATCAGGCCAGCTGCTCATGAGACACGGTATCTTTTACGGCACGGCGGCGGCAGGCGGTGATGCGAATGCGGGCGTCGTGTTCGCGGTCACGCTCAATGGCGTCGAATCCGTAGTTCATTCTTTTTCCGGCAGCGACGGCTATGCGCCGGCGGGTGGTGTAATCGCGGACGGCAAGGGCAATCTCTATGGCGTCACCTATGAGGGCGGCTCGAACGACAATGGAACGGTGTTCGCGCTCGCACCCGACGGCAGCGAGACGGTGCTGTACGAGTTCCACGGTGGAACCGATGGCGAGAATCCTTCAGCCGCGCTGTTCCTGCAGAACAACATCCTGTTCGGCACCACGAGTCTCGGCGGCGCCAACGGTTTGGGAAACGTTTTCCGGATCCGAAAATGAGCTTCGAATCGGGTCAGCGCCCGCGCGGCACGCAGACCAGGATGAAGGCGAAGGAGCTGGCTGAAGATGGCACGCAAGTGCCCAGGAGCCGTGCTATGTTACTTCGGGGTGTGAAGGGCTGAGGCGGCCGATGAAGCGGGCGGGGTTTGCGCGGGGAACGTTGCTGGCACTTGCGCTGATTGCGGCATCGTCCGCATTGGCGGACGACCCGCGGCCTTCAGCAAACTTCGCGGGGGCCTGGTGGATCATCGGCGCCGCGCCGGCTCCCTGGACAGAGCCGCGAGCGCTTTCCGGCTGGGACGCATTGCTGCTCGAGGCTGCGATCCGGTTCGATAACGGCGAAGTCAGGGGCCCGCCGGCGCTTGCGTGCAAGGGTGCGCGCTATCACGACACGATCTCTTCGCCGCAGGATGTGTTCGGCGGCCGGCTGTCGAAGGGAAGGGAATACAAGATTGCCGAAGCGATGCGACTCGAATTACCGGAGATCAGCGTCATCAGGGTCTCCTGCGCGCAAGGGCGATTTGAGTATTATTCGAACCATGACGGCGATCTCGTCATTGCCGTCGGCAACCTCGTTTACACGCTGACGCATCTCGACGATTCGGACGTCCGCCTGCTCGTCCCCGGCTATAACGGCCCGAGTTTCGATTGCACGAAGGCGGCCAATGCCGGCGAGAAGCTCGTCTGCACGAATCTGCGCCTGTCCAAAGCCGACCGCGAAATGGGCGCATCTTTCGCGCGGCTGAAACGGGACGAAACAACGGCAAGCTTCGCGACCGTACAGGCCGCGCAACGCCTGTGGCTCGCCTATGTGACGCGCCTCTGCGGCGCCACGCAGCCCTTGCCGTCTTTCGTGGGCGACCAGAACCCCATCCGCGACTGCCTTGACGAAAACTACGTCGACCGCGCCGAAAGGCTCACTGGCACGAAGATGGTACACGCGGGCGCGCTCGCGCTCGAGCCGCGCATGCGTTTCTTTTCGAAAGCGAAACCGTTCACCGAAGACAGCGACATCTATCCCTGGATGAGCGGCGGCCCGCAGGCTGCGCCGTTCAATGCATACATTTCGAAGGCGCTGGCGCTTGGCAAACGCCGCATGGACGACAGGAGTCTCTTCGCCTTCGGCGTGGATCAGATTCCCGAAACAATGCCGCTGTCCGCGCGGCGCACCTATTCGGTCATTCGCTTCGATGCGAAGCTCGCGAGCCTTCAGCTTGCGACCTACGATTTCACCGGGGGCGCCCATGAAGTGCTGGGCGAGCGTGCGATCGACTGGGATATGGCGCGGGGCCGGCCGCTTTCATTCGCCGATATCTTTGCACCGGGCGTTAATTGGCAGGCCTTCGTGACTGCGTGGTGCGTGAAGGATCTGAAGGATCTGAAGGATCAATTCGACGAGGGCGCTCCGGCGCCGGATGTGCCGGCGGTTCAGCCCGTCGCGACAGATATCGGCAACTGGATGTTCGACAGGAACGAAGCGGTGGTCCACTTTACCGTCTACACCGTTGCAAGCTTCTTCGGCAGCGAGTACGACGTGAAAATTCCGTACAGGGTGCTGAAGCCGTTTCTGAAACCCGGCGCGGTGGTGGGATGACCATCGTCACTGGCGCGCGATCCTGGATTGCGTCGTGATCATGTTAGATCGGCATCGCTTTGATCTTACTTCCCCCTTGTGGGGAGGTTAGGTGATGCGCAACGATGCGGGTGAGGGGTCCCCCGCATAGCGCCTACTTCACCCGCGTGACCTTGAAGACTTTGGCGCTGTCGTTGATGGTCAGATTGTAGCTGCCGATGAAGCCGCGGCTGATCGTGACCTTGTTGTCTTTTGCCGGCTTGCGGAAAACCGCCCGGTCGACATCGCCTTCGATCTGCTTCCACACCTGCCCGTTGTCGAGGAACAGGATGAATTTGCCGACCGGGTTGTAGGCAAATTCGCTGACGCCGGCGGTGATGCTGTCGACGGCCAGCGCGGCCGTTTCCTCTTTCGCCTTCGTCTCGGGCAGCCTGTCGCTGCCGAATTGCTGCGGCGTCGTCTGCTGGGCGGGGTTTGCGCCGAAGAGATTGCCGAGATCGAAACCGAACCAGGAGCGCTCCTCCTCTGCGGTGGGTGCGCGATTGCCGGGCAGCGACGCAGGTGGGGCAGCGAGCGCGTCCTTGAGTCGCGGCGACATCGCGTCGTAGCAGGCAAGCCGCGCATGATCGTCCGCGATCGTGGCGCAGCGGCCAAGTGCTTCAAGCAGGTCCTGCGTGGGCGCCTGCGCGCGCGCCGGGAATGCGCCCTCGAGCACCACGGTCAGCGCGATGACGGCAATGCGCGAATTCTTCATCTGCTGGCCCCTTCCGGTCCGGCGTCCTGTTTTGCGATCATGGAAGATACACCCGCATGAAGGCAAGCGCGGCGCGATCGCTCAGAGCCGCCCTTCGCGCCGCCATTTGTCCCAGGCGCTCCACGCGATGCCGCCGAGGAAGCAGATGGAACCGATCCAGCCATTGAGCTGGTCGTTGGTGAGCAGCCCGTGCGCCATGAGCCACCCGCCGGCAAATGTGGCGAAGTGCCGGATGATGCCCGCGAAAATGTCCCTCGCGAAGGAAGAAACGAACATGGTGATCTCCGTTGGATTGCATTGGTGAAATTCAAGGGTGTTTTCGTTGCGCTCCGCAAAAGCGTGTCATCCCCGCTTTCGCGGGGATGACACGCTTTGAGGGTGCGTTTCCGCTTTCAGATCAGAGAGGCGGCGGCGCTGATTTTGAGGAGAGAGAGGGCGAGGTTGACGAGAAATTCGAGCAGCGTGTTGCCGACCGATCCGCCGCTCGCTTCGACCGCTTCGAGCACCGCATCTTTCGCGTTGGAGAATTTCTCCTGGTTGGAGAGCACGAGTGCGGCCTGCGTCTTCACCGCCGCGATCGCGGTGCCGAGAAACTTCGCGACCAGGCTTTCCGCTTCCGCCACCAGCGCGGGCTCGATCGTGTCCCAGAGCGTGACCGCCTGGCCCTCGATGGTTTGCAGCTCTTGCCTGCCCCAGGCGATGATGGAGGAGAAAAAACCGGGCGTATTCACCGGCCCGGCCGGCGCTGTTCCTGTCATGGAATTCTCCTTTGATGTTGACGGTCGCGGGGATCGCGCCATCGGAGAAGCGTCCGCTCGCGCGCCCGGCAAGGCGCGTCTCAGGAGGACAGATCGAGCGAACGCTTCACCGAAGGGGCGGGAGTAAAGTGCGACGACAAAAGAGGGCCACGCGGAGCCGCGGAGCCGCGGAAGGAAGACTCACAAGGAGACAGTGAGACAGTGAGAATTGTTGCGCGCCGGAGGCGCGCGATTCTTCCTCACCGCCTCACTGTCTCCTTGTGAACTTTCTCTTCTCCGCGGCTCCGCGGCTCCGCGAGGACCGTTTTTCTTCGCGTATTTTACGAACCGAGCAGTTCCAGCGCGCGGCGGGTGAGGCGGGCTCGCGCGCCCACGCCGTTCGCGCCGCCGTTCACCAGGCGCGTGACGCGCATGACGTCGTCGGCGTCCGCCGCCGCTGCGATGGCGCGGGTGCGCCAGAAGGCGAGCGCGCTCGTGACCGCGCCGTCCGGCGTCGCAATCGTATCGGGATCGCCCACCGCGCCAGCAAGCGCGTAATTGGCGCGGCCTGTGAGCTGAAAGAATCCACGTCCGCGAAAGCGCCAGCCGTCGCCCGATTCCTCGCCACCATTGCCGTTCGATCCCGCGTAGGCGGCGTTGCCGAGCGTTTCGGGATGACCCGAGAGCGCGGCACGCGGCGCGAGTCGCGGCCACACCTGCGCGATGCGCGCGGCGCTGTAGGCAAGATCCTCTTCAAGCCGCGTGAAGGAAAAGGTTTCGTGGCAGCCCTGCGCGAGAAAATGCGCGGCGCGCAAAGGCGTGTCGATTGCGGCCGGCGGCATGCCGCGCGCCAGACTCGGCGCCAGCGCGGCGATGAGCGACGGCGATCCGCCGCGCGCAAGCGCGTGCAGCAGCGCAGGCGTGATCGCGCGCATGAGCGAAACCTACTTCTGTCAGTATCGGGGAAGAGGCGGGTTCAAAGCCCGTGGCGGGCTTTCCACCACGACCAGACGATCGGAACGACGACGCAGGCGCCCCGGATCTCGTTAAGCACGAGCAGCGCGATGGTCCATTTGTTCAGGCGCAGCTTCATGATGATAAAAAGCAATCGCACTGATTCGGTTCCTGTTAAGCATACACGTCTCCGTAGACGTACACATCCGCCGTCGCGGCCGCGCCCTGGGCGGTGGTGAGCGAGAGATAGACGGGTGTGCCGGCGGCCCACCAGTCGGCCGCGGCGTTGAGGGCAGAATAAGCCTGGCCCGCGGCGACCAGCGCGGTGCCGCCTTTCGCACCTGCAGTATAGAAGCCGCCCGCCGCCGTGGTCAGCGAGATCGAGGCGTTCATCACCACGAAGCGTTTCGGCCGGAAGCGGCCGGAGAAATTCGGCACCAGCAGCTGGTCGGTCGCGACGTTGAAGTTCGCTGCCTTGAGCGAGAACAGCAGATCGGTCGGCGGCGGGTTGACCACCGCGCAGCCCGCGGCGATCAGGTCGCTCACGTCCTGGACCGTCACGACGTTGACGATGATGCCGGTCGTCTGGTCGGAATTGTAGACCGCGCCGGAGGAGACGACGTAAATCCGGCCCGGCACGGGCGAGAGCATCAGCGTCATGGCAGCCTCATTCAGGGAAGGGTTGGGAGAGCCGGCGCTGGCGGCGTCTGGCCCGCGCTGATAGACAGCGCCGATGAGCCTGCGCCCGCTGCTTGCCGGCATTCTCGTCGTCTGCTTCGTCGCGGTGTGCGCGCTTCAGGCAATTGCGCCGATCAATTTTGGCCCATACGGCTTCGCCAGATGCATCATCTGGTCATCTGCTGCGACGGCCGCTGTGGGCTTCATCGGCTTTCGTTTGCGCGGGCGCTGGTCTGCGATCCTGCTCGGGGGCGCGTTTCTGTTCGAGTTCGCAGCGCTGGCGACGCCGCTCAATCATTTTGCGCTCTGGATTCACGGTCCCGACATCGATGGCACGCTCGCGCATCTGGATCGCATGATGGGGTTCGACTGGCCGGCCATGATGAGCTGGTTCGCGCTACATCCCACCCTGAACATGGCTCTCTGGGTGGCCTATGTTCTGTCGACCTTCCAGCTGCTTTTCGCCTGCGTCCCGCTCGGCTGGACGGGCGATATCCGGGCGATCGAACGTCTCTGCCTCGCCACCGTGATCAGCACGGTTGTCACAATCGGATTCTGGGCTGCGTTTCCTTCCTTCGGCGCCGTCGCCGTATACGGCGCGCCCGATCACATGTTTCTGGTGATGGACAATGCCTACACGAGGGGGCTGCTCGACCTTCTCGCGCGGGGACCCGGTGCCGTGTCGTGCGTCTCTACCAAAGGCACTGTCGGCTTTCCGTCATACCATGCGGTGGAGAGCGTGCTCGCTTGCTGGTATCTGCGCAGGACCAGGCTCGTTTTCGCGGCGTTCTGCGAACTCAACGTGCTCGCCTTCATTTCCATGCCGGTGCAGGGCGGCCATCACCTGGTCGATCTGTTCGGGGGCATCGCCGTTGCCGCCATTTCCATCGTGGCAGTGCGCGTGATCGCGTCGCCGTCCCGCCGCATGCAGCCCGCCTTCGCCTGATTTTGCGCGGTTCGCTTCAGCTGAGCTGGTACGAGAAATCGAGCACGTAGAAGCCGCCTTCGGTGCTCCATGTGTCGCCGGTTCCAGGAGATACGCTCGCCAGATGACACGATCCGGTGCTCGTCGCGCCGCTGAAAATGCCCGGCAGGTACGCGGCGGTCAGTGCGTTGCCGCCGGCAGTATCCAGCGTCGTGGAAACCGTCGTGGTGCTGTCGGTGCGGACGATGAACATGATGATTGTGGTTCCGGCGGCGACCGCAAAGCCGCCGGGAAACGAAGCGCGCACGCCCTTGTGAGCCGCGCCAGCGCTTTCCGTGTAAAGCGTGCCGTAAGTCGGCGCCGCCGTCATCTTGTTGGTGCTGCGATTGTACGGCGCCAGCCCGATCTTGTAGGTCGCGGAGGTGACGGTGGTCAGATAGCAGAAAACTTCACCGATGCTGGCCGCATATTGAAAGTCGATCAGGTTGCCGGATGCCGCAAAGGAATGGGTAAACGTGCTGCTTTCGTTGAAGATCATCGACCACCAGGCGCCGGAGCCGCCGCCCCCGCTCGATCCGGGAGGTATCGCCCATGTTCCATCGGCGCGCGCAAAATTGGCCGTCCCGCCGCCGGACGCCGGAACCGCGCCATTCAGCAACGAGGTGAATAACGGCAGATCGGCGGCGACCAGACTGCGGAACACCGGCACAGCGGCGCTGCCGGCGGCGGGACCGGCATAGACGAAATTGGCGCTTTGCGTCGCCTTGGAAACCGCGAGCGTGCCGGCACCGGTGATCGGTGAGCCGGAGACACTGAACTCCACCGGCACGGTGAGCGCGACGCTCGTGACTGTGCCCAGCGAGGCGGCGCTCGTCGTCGCGTTGACGCCGCTCGTCGGCGACGACGCGCCGACCGCGTTCACGGCCTCGAGGAAATAGGTGTAGCCGGTGGCGACGCCGAGGCCGGTGTCGAGCCAGGCGAGCCCGCCCACCGTGGCGATGAGCGACGCCGAGCCGAACGAAGCGCCGGTGCCGGCGGCGCGCCAGACCTGGTAGGCCGTCACATTGTCGGTGGCTGGGTTCGCGCTCCAGGAGAGCGAGACCTGCTGCACGCTCGCGGAGACCGCGAGGCCGGTGGGTGTCGTGGGGACACCATTAGTCCCGCCGCCATAGCCGCGGCCGATGGGTGTGAACTGATACTCGGTGACGAGCGACAGATCCTGCGTCGCGTTGCCGAACTGGTTGAAGGCGGCAAACTTCAGATAGATGACGGTGTTGATGTATTGCGGCGGCAGGTCGTAGCGCAAAGCCGTGCTGCTCTCGCCCAGCACGTCGAGCACAGTGAACATGGCGCCGCTGGAATGCGCGGCGTGCGCGGAGCCCAGCTGGCCGCGGCGCAGATAGGTGAGGTTCGCGGTGTAGGTGCCCGTCGCCCCCACCGCGCCGAAGGCGAGCAGCTCACCGCTGTTCGACAGCACGCCTGCTGAAGGCTGGGCGCAGACGAGGCTCAGCGTGCGGTCGGCGTCGGCGTCGGCATTGGTGATGCCGGCCGGCGGCGCGGCGAAACTCTCGGTGCAGTCGACCGCGATTGTGTTGACGGTGTCGGGATCCGCATGATCGGCGAGGTTCGATGTCAGCACGCCCTGCGGGGCGGAAGATTCGATGGTGCCGATCAGCGAATAATTGGTGCCGTCGAAGGAGACATGCACCTCGCAGCCGCCATAGGTGGCGCTCGCGCCCGACGCCGCGATCAGCAGCACTGGCTTGCCGCCGGTGAAGGCGGAGGACGGCTCGGCAACGGCAGGCGCGTTGACCGAGCCCGGATCGCCATTCTCGTTCGGCACCTCGGATGGCACATTGCCGACGGTGACCGTGTCGGGCGTGTAAGTACCGATGCTCATGATGCGAGCGCTGTTTCAATTTTCTTCGTCATGGCCGGGCTGTTGTCCCGGCCACCCATGAACGCCGCGCGCGAATTGGAAACACTGTTTTCATGGGTCCCCGGGACAAGCCCACTACTGTCCGGTTTAAATTTCAGGTCCACTGTAGTTGCATTTGGCCTGGGCAGCGTTGGTGTTGCGGCTCGAAGTCGAGCAATTGATCGATAGGTCTTCGGTGCATGAGATTTGCGCGGATGAGACGGGCGAAAGCGAGTGGGCTCTTGATGGTCTTTTGAGCGGCTTGCGCGAGACGGAGCAGCAGGAAGGCGATCAAGGCAACGGCGACCTGGATGCGGACGGCATTCTCGGAGGTGCCGAGGAAGCGAACGATCTTGAGGGTCTGCTTGATCCAGCGGAAGAACAGCTCGATAGCCCAGCGACGCTTGTAGAGGTCGGCAATCTCCTTGGCTGGTGCATCGAGATCGTTGGACAGAATGCGCAATATCTTGCCGGTGTCGGTCATGACGCGGAGTTCACGAACGGCATTGGAGAGGGGGTTGCATCTCGCATAGGACTGTCGCGCCGGTAAAAACCCGATGCGATCGGAGAGGATCGAGCCGCCCTTCGGGACCACCAGTTCCTCGATTAGGTTCAGCGGCGTGTTCTTCTTGAGGCGCGTGACGATACGGCATCCGGCGTCGTCCAGCTTTGCCCACCAGCGATAATCGTAATAGCCAAGGTCAAACACATAAGTAGCGCCGGGCTCGAGCGGCATCTGTTGAGCGGGCGTTATGTCGTTGACATTGCCCGCACTGATGGCTGCGTAGATCGGCCGATCGGCGTCTGGATCGTAAATCACATGCAGCTTGGCGCCGCACACCCCGCTGGAGAAGCGGGCCCAGTGGGAACTGCGCTCGTCCAAATGTAGAGCGGTCGAATCGATCAAATAGGTGGTGTCTGCCAGTGCCCGCCGCAACCCGCGATGCGCCGACGCCATCATCAGCCTGAAAAGCTCGCTGAACACCGCCGACGGCCGCTGCCGATTAGCGTCGGCCAGCGTCGAGCGCCGTACCGCCGAGCCACCCACGTGATAAAGCCGCGCCCGATGGCTCTGCAGACCACCCTCTATCTCGCGAAGGCTCGCCGCGTTCGACAGCTGGCCATACAGCAAGGCTACAAACTGGTTCTTCGTGGTGAGTTGCCGCACGCGTTTGTCGGCCCGAAAATCGTCCACAATCCGTTCAAACGACGACCACGGAACGTACTTCAATACCTCGTGCAGTACGCTATTGTTGTGACGCATGGCTTTGACCCAAGAATCAAAGCCATGCGCCTTGTCCACAAATTTAAACCGGACACCAGTGGGACAAGCCCGGGGATGACGAGTTTTGTTTGATGCGCGTTTACCTTTGCGCTCACGGCATCTCCTCCGCTTCGAATTCCAAAGACCCGTCGTCCTGCTCGCTCACCTTGCGAATCCGCACGCGGGCGGCGCTGAGGCCGATGTTGGGTTCGGTGAGGGTGACGATCGAGCCGGGGAGCAGGCGGATGAGCCGCTAGCTCGATTTCCGGTGCTGGCCTGTTTTGGCCTCGTTTGCGGGCAAGTGGCCGGATTTCAATTGCGAGTGGCTGGTTTTCGCGAGCCTCTCGACTCCCGATCCGTAACTCCTCACAATTTCAGATTGATTCGTGAGTCGGACGGGACCGCTGCCAAGAAGTCCCGCCCGATGATCCCGCGAAATGGTTGGGCCGTCTGCGGGACCGACTCTCACGACGCGCAATGTGTGCGCCATCCGAGTCACGCGGTCAAGACGGCCCTTTCTATCGCCGGAATTCCCCGGCTTGTGAGAAAGGTATCGAAATGACTCGCTTACTTGCTCTTTCAGTGTGTGCGCTAGCATTCGTGATAACACAAGCCTGCGCGCAAATGACAACAATGGGCGTTGGTGGCGGCTCGCCACAAACACCTCGGCCTGCGCCAGCCTTGAACTGCGCAGACCTTCAGCACAACCCGGATGGATCATGGTCGCCGACTCATCCCGTTGCGATCTCCGGTCCAAATGGCTCTGTTACTCTCAGTCCGGGAGTGTCTTTTCGTTCTGGAGTAGCGTTCATGGGTATTCAGCTCGCGGATCAGCTGAATGCACAATGCGTGCAGCATTGACCCTGTAAGTTTTGATTTTTGAGCCGGGAAGAAGGGACAAAACCACTTGTCCCTTCTCATCCCGAACTTTAATTGGCCCTCGCAAATACGCGCCCGCGCCGATCTTGACGGTCGTTTGTGCGCTAAATGCCGAGCTTGCAGATAAACACATCAACAGGATTACTTCAACCTTCCTCATAACTTTCCTCCATTGATTACCGTGAATCGCCCCTTGAATTGCCCGTGATGGCGGGTGGATTGGATCGTGTCGGACGGGTTAAGGTTCGTGGGGTTTTCGGTTGTCGTGCCGGTAGGCATTTCACCATCAAGCGCCGCGTCGATTAGCTCTCCGATGCTCCAAATGTGATCCGTGACGCCAAGCTGCATCGCGGGGGTAATGCGGAGCGTCTGATGCACGCGGCAGAAATTGTACCAAGCGGCATAGAGGGCGAACGCCGCGACGTGATGCTCAAATTTCTTGGAGAAGGCATTCGTCAATCGCGTGAAGCGGCGCTGCTGCATCCGGATCGTAAGGTTCTGGCGTTCGATGAAAGACGTTGAGATTTGGCGCGGGTCGCCAGCTACCCGGCGATATTCGATGGATACCACTTCGCCGGGGGAATAGCGGTGATGGGCATCAGTGCCAGCGTGCATCGCCGCAAATTCCTTTACGACAACGCCGTGGCTGCATTCGGTCTTAAACGCCTCCTCAATCGCGACAGGATAGGCGTTGAGGCCGTCCGTCGAGATTTCCGGGGCACCCAGCACCCGCGCGCGAACGTCACGCGCAAAGGTCCCAGCGGCTTCGTGAGTGCGCTTGCCGGTGTAGTAAGAGACAATCGCCTTGGATGACCCGCCAAGCGCGACGAACGTATATTGATCGCCAACCGTGGCAGGATCGCCAGCGCGAACGGCCTTCCGCTTCTTCCCGACGAATTGCCAGATTTCGTCGAACTCCAAACGGGAGACGTTCAAATCGCGCATGAGGCGGCTATGCACCTTGGCGCATCCCATGCCGACGCGAGCGCCCAGCTTCATCACCGTTTCACGGTTGACGCCCGTAAGCCTTTCCGTTGCACGGATGCTCACGCCCTCGCAGAGTGCCGCGATAACCGCAATCTGTTTTTCCCTTGTGAGTATGTTCGCCATTGCCTGTTCCCGTTCCCGCGTTCTAGTTCTCATATATGGGATTATCTCGGGCCTTGTCAACGGGAAAATTCTCATATATGAGATTTTTCTTTTGGGAGTAGGAACAATGGCAGGCAAGCCAAAAAAGCCGAGCTGGGAAGATCGGGTGTCCCGGCACCTAAAGGCCGAGCTAAAGCGGTCCGGGGTCACATACGACGAATTGGCGGAAAAGCTAAAAAAGCACGACCACGACGAGACCAAGGCGTCTATCGCGAATAAGCTGAATCGGGGTACCTTTCCAGCGACATTCTTTGTCGCTTCTCTGACCGCGCTTGGCATCGAAAATGTAAGGTTGGGGGACATCTAACCCATCAGGGCGTGAAACATGCCATGAGCAATGGCGACACCGGAAATGAGAAGCAGCGGCAATCCGACTCGCCATCTTGGAAGCGCATAGCCGCAGATTTTGTGAAGGCCTATGCCAATTCCCACGGCCCCCAGAACAAGTTCGCATCCGCTGAAAATAAGGCGGCGAACTGGACCGCTGCCGCTACCGTGCTCATTGCGATTTTCACCGCCGCTACTATCGGAGTTGGAATCGCTCAATGGAGCGTGTTGCGTAACACTCTCGTCGAAGCCAATCGGGCTTGGATTGGAACGGTACTCGCCAATTACGAAGCCCCCAACAAGCAGGGCGAGCCTATTAAGTTCGTTGTGTATGTCTCCAATTCTGGGAGGGAGCCAGCCTTGGACGTACTCACGTTTTCTGCTATTGTTCCGGTCGTTGGCACGTTCATTAACACAGATAAATTTAATGCGTATGTTAGTGCGCGCGACATCTGCAAAGGCGTTCACCCGATAAAGAATCGAGGCGTAATTTTCCATTCCGACAGCAGCGGCGAGTCTTTTACTGCCGAAGTTGGCCCAAAAAACATTCTCACCTACCGACAAATTACAGAAGGCGGATGGGCCGTGATGCTCAGAGAGTGCATAGCCTATAATACCTTTGGACATGAGCACCGGACTGCATTCTGCTATTATTATATCCCCGGCAAAACCGACCCAAAGAGGCTGCTGAAATGCACCTTCGGGCAATTCGCGGACTAACGACATCAGCCCAATGAGCCCCGCTACAACCGCCTCTAGCGCGCTCACCGCGCGTCACTCCTAAAGATGCTACAGATATGGGAATCGGGAGTGGCCGGATTTGGCCTAAACCGGCCAGCACCGATCAAAGTCGTTAAGCGGAAAAATCCACGCGCCGCCAATTATTTTCCGTACACAGAACGTTTCGCTAATATGTCCCTGCTATTTCCCTGAGCTCTCTCCCCCCATTGTCATGGCCCGCCCCCGGTCCGCGCGAAGCGCGGCCGGAGGACAAGCTTCACACGCGGGCCATGACAACGGGAGGTAAAATGTGAAGCGGGCAGGTCACGACCACTTGTTGAACGAAAAGAACGCCGCGGCCACCAGGCAGGCGAAGGCGGCGAAGTGGTTCCAGCGGATCGCGTCGCCGAGAAACGTGACCGAGAACACGCCGAAGACGATCAGCGTAATGATCTCCTGCATGGTCTTGAGCTGCGCGGCCGAATAGACGAGGTGTCCGTAGCGATTGGCGGGGACTGCAAAGCAATATTCGAAAAACGCGATTCCCCAGGAGACGGGAATCACGATCCACAGCGACGCGGCGGGGAACTTGAACTGCCCATACCAGGCGAAGGTCATGAAGATGTTCGACACGCTCAACATCAGGATGGGTGCGATCAGGGGCCAGGTCATGTGAAGATCTCCGGACAGTTCAATGTGCCCGCACAACCCACCACGACAAAACCGCCACAATTTTTCTCGCTGCAATCCACCTCGCATCTCCTATCATTTGGCTCAAGTCGAGAACACGCCCTGGTCCTTCTTATGGAGCCATGGAAACGCCTGATCGGGCACAGACCGGTCGAGAAAATTGCATAGCTCCGTCCAGCCGTGGCCCGAGAATACGTCGAACGCAAGAAGCCTTTCCGGCGACTTACCGGAAAAAAAAGATCGCACGCGCGCGTCGAAGGCGGAATAGGCGTCTTCCAGATTTGCCGCATTGAGGTAAAGGCCGAACAATATCGTCGAATTTCCGAACCCGTGTTGAGAACGTGTTTTGCCAAATTTGATCCGCAATTCGTCGGTAGCGCTGCGCGCGTCTTTTTTTCCATGATGGCGAACAAACGACCGTATCCATGAGTCCACCGGGCGCTGCGTCCAAACGAACTTTGCGTTTGGATACAGATAATAAAGCTTCTCGAAATCCTGGGCGACACTCGCATCGGTACATGCGCCGAACATGTAGACGTCTATCTCGGTGACAAGTTGAAGCGTCAGCGGGTTGCTCCAATGGGCGACGTCAATGCCCAGAATCGTCAACGCCTTCGAAAGCGATGTCGTTGCCGTCTTCGAAAGACCGACGCCAAACACTTTGGGTTCGGCGAAAATCTCGGCGCGCGGACGCGACAGGCGATCGAAAACGCTCTGAAACAGACGAAAATCTTTCGTGCGGGAAAAGGCGGTTCCGGCGGCGTCAAAACATTCGAGATATTCCGGAAACCGTTCCAGTGCGAGCAGGAGGCGAAGTTCGAGATCGGTGGCGCGCAGCCCATCAGAAATGCCGCGGGCAGCCTGGCAGCTCCGGAGGCGCTCTAACAGGAGTTGCCATAGGGGACCACGAGATCCCCGCTCTATGTATGGTGGAATTGCGCGAAAACAAAAAAAGAGTTCCTTGATCGTATTGGCGTATTGCAGCGCATCCAGCAACGATCGCGACGAATGCTCGAATTCGTCCAGGGCGTCGAACAGGCGTACCGCTTGGATGCGACTTCCTGCGTCCGAAGCCGAATCGAACTGTTCGACGATATAGTTTCGGAGTTCCAAACGTCTGCCCTCCAGCGTATCCGTCATCTTGCATGTGTCGATAGCCGCAAGAACCGCTGCGACTTTGAGCTGCCTATGTTCCGGTATTTGTTGCAGCGCTTGAAGCAACAACGTTTCGGCTTCCTGGGGTCTGCCCAATCTTCTCAGTGCGCGGGCACGTGCGTCGATCCATGCCGGTACAACGTGTTTAGGATAACGCTCGAAGCACTCCGTCCAGATCGACAGCGCCCCTTCCCAATCCTCCTTGCTCAATGCAACACTGGCCAACCCGATCAGTCCGAGAGGCCGATCAGGAAAAGTGCGCGCCAGTGCAGTGTAGATGCGCTCGGCTTCGGCAAGCTCCTCAAGTCGTAGAAGGCATGCTGCTTTTTGCGCGCGCCACTCCGGCCGAGGCCCAAATTTCTCGATGCAACACTCCCACCGCACTAGCGCGTTCACCCAGTCTTCGTCGTCTGCCGCCAATTTGGCCCACGTAGACCATGCGGCGGGCGAGGCCGAATCGGACGGCGGTTCATCGTTGCAGGTGCTCATGCGGTGCGCTCTCGACTGCGCTGTTGGAGTATCACTGCTGCGACGGCAGGCGGAAATCGGAGGGCAGGAGGGTCTCAAAGGCGCGCGATGAAACAAGCTCCGACGCTTCCGCAATCGCCGGTGACATCATCCTGTCGTGGTCGAAGCGGGGGACGCGCGCGCGAAGAGCTGCGTGTGCGGTCTCTAGTGCCGCAGAGGATTTGAGCGGGCGGTGGAATTCGATTCCTTCGGCGGCGGCGAGCAGTTCGACGGCGAGGATGTTGCCCGTGTTCGCGTTCATCGCGCCCAGCCTGCGCGCGGCGAAGGTCGCCATCGACACGAAATCCTCCTGGTTGGCGGATGTGGGCAGCGAATCGACGGACGCGGGATGGGCAAGGGATTTGTTTTCGGACGCGAGCGAGGCCGCGGTGACATGGGCAATCATGAAACCGGAATTGACGCCGCTGTCATACGCGAGGAAGGGCGGCAATCCGCTCAACGCGGAATCGATCAAAAGCGCGATGCGCCGCTCCGACAACGCGCCCATCTCCGCGATGGCGAGCGCCAGCGTGTCGGCGGCGAGCGCCACGGGCTCGGCGTGGAAATTTCCGCCGGAAAGCGTGTCGCCGTTCTCGAACACCAGCGGATTGTCGGTCGCGGCATTGGCTTCGATGGCGAGCACGCCGGCCACGTTGCGCAGAATGTCGAGACAGGGGCCGAGCACCTGGGGCTGGCAGCGGATGGAATAGGGATCCTGCACGCGCGGGCAATCCTTGTGGCTGGCGCGGATTTCGCTTCCCGCCATCAGCGCGCGCAAACAATGCGCCGCTTCGATCTGGCCCGGCTGGCCGCGCGCGTCATGAATGCGCGGATCGAATGGGGTATCGCTGCCTTTCACCGCGTCGGTCGACAGTGCGCCGGCAATCAGCGCCGCTTCGAGATTGGCTTCCGAAGCGAAGAGCGCGGCAAGCGCGAGCGCGGTCGAAACCTGCGTGCCGTTGAGCAGCGCGAGTCCTTCCTTCGCTTCAAGCTCGATCGGCGCGATGCCGGCCTCCGCAAGTGCATCACGTGCGGCGAGCGAACAGCCGGCGATCCGCGCGCGTCCTTCGCCGATCAGGACCGCGGCGAGATGGGCGAGGGGAGCGAGATCGCCCGACGCGCCGACCGAACCCTGCGAAGGAATCTCGGGCAACACGTTGGAATTCAAAAGCTGCAGCAGCCGCTCGACGAGAATCCGCCGCACGCCCGAAAATCCGCGCGCGAGGCTCGCCACTTTCAGCGCCATCACGAGCCGGACGATCGCATCGGGCAGAAGTTCGCCAACGCCCGCCGCATGGGAGAGCACGAGATTGCGCTGCAGCGTCTTGATCTCACCCGGCGCGATGCGCGTCTGGGCGAGTTTGCCGAAGCCGGTGTTGACGCCATAGAGAACGCGGCCGGCGGCAAGCGCGTCCTCGACCGTGTGGCGCGAGTGCTCGATGATCGGCCACGCGGCGGGCGCGAGAGAGACGGGTGCGCTCGATTCGAGCACGCGCCGCCACAGCGACAGGGTCGCGCGTCCGGGATCGATCTCAAGATTCGCCATGTCGAAACGCCGCTTTGACCAACCTTCCCCTTGCGGGGAGGTCGAAAAACGCCCTTCGCGTTTTTCGGGTGGGGGTCTATGCGCGAGGCTCAGACCCCCACCCGAAATTTGCTCGCGATGCTCGCAAATTTCGACCTCCCCGCAAGGGGGAGGTTGGATGTGTGAGCGCATCGCGCTCCGGACACCTTTTCGGCGCGGGCGGGGCATTTCGCAAGGCTGTCTTGCATTCGATGGGCGGGAATTCTAGGTTCCGGCCCCTCGCGGGCAGCTGTAGCTCAGTTGGTTAGAGCGCCGGATTGTGGATCCGGAGGTCGGCGGTTCGAACCCACCCAGCTGTACCAGTCCAATTCCCTCAAACTCCGATCCTCCACCTGTGACGAGCGAGCGAGGGCGGCTCCGAGGGGATGGCTCACCGGAGCCCGTGATCGGAACCTGCAGGAGAAGTTGGTGTGATCGATCAATCCATGACGCGAGACATTCCGTAGTTCCCAGCGGCTATAGAAACCGCAAGAGTGTTAGGAGCTCGCGTCGCGGAAACCATCTCGGGAGCGGACATCATGTCCGTTCAAGCCGGACATATGATCGCAAGCGATCCGACAACACACCTTGCTCTACTTGTAAGCCAGGGGCCGTCCACAGAGACAAGCAAGATACCGATTACGGCTTGTCTTGGTCCGCGAGCGAGCGACAATCCGTTAGCCGACTGGAAATCGGAATGAAGGGCTTTGTTCGGGTTCGCGGCCAGCGAAAACAGTCTACGGAGTGATCTCGAAAACCGTGCCGTAGCCATAGGTGCCGCCATACTCGGAAGTACCGTAAAGATTTCCCGCTCCATCTGCCACGAGGCCGCTGTAAGGACTGGCGCCGTTCGTACCGTTGAAGGTATGAATAACGGTCTCGGTTCCATCCGCCGCAATCTTGAACACGGTGCCGTTATGATTCCGGTCCCCTCCATACGGTGTGCTGCCATAGAGATTGCCCATGCTGTCCGCGACCAAGCCTGCAACCGGATTTCCCCCGTCTCCGTTTTTTCCCGTGAAGAAATGGAGGACTGTCTCGGTCCCGTCCGGCGCGAGCTTAAACGCTATGCCGCAGCCGAAATTCTGCTCGCACTCCGGGCCAGAAAGGCCACCCCCTGCTGCCGTTCCGTAGAAATTGCCAGTTTGATCCATTATCACGCCTCCCGAAGGCTGGGCGCCATCATTTGGCGAACCTTTGAACTTGTACAAGACCGATTCCGTACCATCCCGAGTAAGTTTGAATACCGTACCGCATATATGCCCGGTAAAATTCCCGAATGCGCAGTGCGCACCACCCCCACTTGACGAAGTGCCGTAGAAATTTCCACTCTGATCCATGATAAGGCCAGCGGCGGTATCACCGCCATCTGTACAATTTATCTTACGGCAAAAGTTATAAATAATTTTATCAGAGCCGTCCGTGCTAAGTTCGAAAACTGTACCGCCATCCTGATGCTTGCCGCCGCTGGTCGTCGTGCCGGAGAAGTTGCCGTGTCCGGTTTTTATCAATGCAGCTACAGGGCCACAGCCATCTGTCGGTTGCCCGGTAAAGGTGTGCTTCAGCGCTTCTCGTCCGGTGGGCCGAATTTCGAAAATAACACCGCACCCCGTACCGCCGCCAAGGACTGTGACCCACAAGGAGCCGTTCGAATCCACAACTACGCCCGTTGCCCCCTCGCCTCCTTTCAAGAGATAATGAATATCTAAACTGCCACTTGGAGCCAACTTGAACACGGAGCCAACGCCGGGTGGCTGCCCTTCCGCTCCATACAGGTTGCCGTTCGAATCTCTGGTCAAGCTTATGGGATTTCCGCCGTTGCTCCCGCCGGTGAAAGAATAAAGCACTTTGAACGTCGTCGCTTCGGCGCTATCAGGGAAAATGAGCACGGCCAGCGCGAACGCACCTGTTAGAATGCGTTGACCTGCAACGCCAAGAAACCGAAACATCATATTCTCCTTCGAACCGCAATGCTTGTTCGGCGGAACAAGTTGGTTCGGTACATACATCGCCCCAACCTGATACCGTGACTATGCCACGTTCGGAATCGTTTCGCTTGTTTAATCGGTTGACTGACATTTCCACATCGGGTCGAAGCGGTCAGGGGAATCCGGTGAAACCAGGTGGATTCACCTTCCTGATGCCGCGTTCGCTGCTGACGAATGCGGGGCGCACCGGGGAGGATTCGAATCGCCCAAGCGGTGGTAAGGTGACGGCCAATGTCACATCGATGGCCCGTTGTTACCGACCATGTCAGAATGGTTGCGTGGCAAGGCACAGTTTCTTTGAGCTCAATTGCCGTCTCAGAGAACTCTCGGGAGAAATTGGATGGCCATCATCGACGTTCACACGCACGCCTTCACGCACGAATTCATGGATGTGCTGAAAGCGAAAGGCGGCATCTACAACCTTCAGACGCGGCCAGACGGGCAGATCGAAATCTTCCGTCGCGATACGCCGGTTGCGATTCCGCAGAAGGGCCACTTCGACTACGAACTTCGTCTCCGCGAGATGGACAAATGGGGCATCGACATCTCCGTTGTCTCGCTCACCTGTCCAAATGTCTATTGGGGCGGCGAGGAGACAAGCGTCTCGGTCGCACGGCAATCGAACGCGAGCATGGCGGAGGCACAGAAGAGATGGCCGGACCGTATCCGCTGGTTCGCGTCGCTGCCATTCGAATATCCCGCGCGCGCGATCGAGGAACTCGAGCGGAGCGTGGAAGCCGGCGCTTCCGGAATCATGGTGCTCGCGAACATCGCGGGACGAAGCCTCACCGATCCCGTCTTCTCGCCCGTCTGGAGGGCAATCGACAGGCGCGCATTGCCCGTGCTCGTCCATCCGACAGATCTTCCCGGCATCGATCAAATGGATATGCGGAAATTCGACTTGAGCTGGTCTGTCGGCTTCATGGCCGACACCACGCTTGCGTTCGCGCGCCTCATCTTCGACGGCTTTCTCGATACCTATCCGCGGCTCAAGCTCATCGCCTCGCACGGCGGCGGGACACTTCCCTATCTCGTGGGCCGGTTCGACAAGGGCGACGAAGTGGAAATTCCTTCGCGCCGGCGGATGAGGGCGCGGCCGTCGGAATATATGAAACGCATCTGGTACGACTGCATCACCTACGATCCCCGCGCGCTTGCCTATCTTGTCTCGATCGTGGGCCATGACCGCGTGCTCTTCGGCACCGACTATCCTCACCAGGTTCACGACGTGAGAGGCTCGCTCGCCAACACAGCGGCATTGCCTGCACATATCGGCGCGGCGATCAGGGAGGAAAACTGGAGGAAAATGCTTTCATCCCAGGCGCCGCTGACGGCCGGCTCCTGAAACGGGCGGGTACAACAGCTCCTGGTCGTGGGGCAACTAATTTACGGTGACGGAAACCGGCTGCGACGGAATTCCGTTCGCCACCACTTCGAGCTCGCCAGCGCCCGTCTCCATGCCCGAAGGCACGTCGAAATGCGTCGATACCGTCTTGTTGCCGGTGGCCACGCCCATGGTGCTGTGGTCATGGGTACGCGCGTAGAACACGTGACCGGTCGAATTGTTGGTGATGCGTACCAGCGGATAGTTGGTGGCGGTCTCAACCTCGTCGCCGAAGGCGGCGGCCTGAGAGAGCCCGTTAAACTGTGTCCCCGAGATTTTGTAGGTCTGCCCACGCGTCACGGTGGACGGGAAGGATGAGATGGTCGGCTGCCAGGCCGATTGATAGGTGCCCTTCGGCTGGTACACTTCATAGCCGCCAATGAGCACCTCGCCCGTAGGCAGCGCCATCATCGACGTGTACGAGCCTATTCCGACTCCCACGGTCTCGCGCGTGAAACTGGTGCCGTCAAACTCGTACAGGTAGCCGTTCGAACCCAGCACGAGCACATTGCCGTCGGGCAGGAGTGCTGCCGATGAGTCATCGGCCTGGTCGCCATCCGGCCAGTCCGGACCCGCTGCCCATCCCGCGCCCGGCGTGTAGATCGCGGTATGCGCAGCGTTATCACCCTGATGCATCGCGCCGGTCGCAAACACCGTGCCGTCGGGGCGAAGAATTCCGGGTCCGGTTTCGCCGGGAGAATAGTAACAAAAGTTCTTCGGCGGCACCTGAATGCAATTGCAAACCAGGCACGGTCCCTGCAGGTTGGCGACGGTGTTGCCCAGGTTCTTCCATCTGCCGGTCGTCGGATTGTAGGTTTCGGATAGCGGATTGGCGAGCACATCCCAGGTTAGAATCTTGCCGTCCGGCATCAGCGTCCAGCCTTCCTCGGCATTCCACGTCTCATTCTTGTGCCTGGATACCAGTTCCGTCCATTCCAGGGTGGAGGGATCGAGCGTCGCGACCTTGCTATGGAACTTGTCTCCAAGCATGAACCTGCCGTCCGGTAGCATCGACGAGGGCGAATCACCGATGTTTGTCCAGCCCTTCGGGTGCTTCAGACTGGACCATGTGTCTTTCAGCGGATCGTAGATCGCGCCCTTGTTGCTGAAAGCGAAACTGTCGAAATTGTACTCGCCGCCTGTAATCACCGCGCGTCCGTCGGCGAGCACCGCGGAGGCGAAATAAAGCGGCTGATAGCCGGAGGGCAGGCTCGCAAGCTGTGTCCAGGTGCCGTTCACATAAGAGCCCTTGTTGTCTGGCGTGAGCTTGTACCAGGTGTTCTCGTTGTAGGACTGCACCATCACCGTGCCGTCGGTGAGCAGCAATTCGACCAGCGCGCCCGCGGGCGGCTGGTGCGTGAGCTGCACCACTTTCTGCGCGGAGGCGGAGTGCGGCGCGACGGCGAACAAAGCGGCGGCAAGCGCAATGAGCGAGCGGCGGAGCATGGTGCAATTTCCCCTGGGAGCGGACGCGAACGCTACCTTCTCCTGCGGCCGCGGAAAAGGGTTCTTTTCGTTTACGCCATTCAACGCTCTTTTGGGTCTCATCCTGAAGCGCGAGGACGATCGGGGCCGTGTACCACACTACCTCCGAACCTCTGGCCAACACTCGGCTTCCGTCTCGATCCCAATCTTTCTGTGGGGGTGATGGTCCGTGCGTTGCCGTCAACTTTTGGTCCCGGGACCGTTTGGCGTTCGGCGGATTGAATTTTCCTGATCCCTTGCAAGACCGCCTTCCTTGATCGCTTGCGAGACCGCCTCCGGGTTGGTGTGAGTCGCCATCGCCCGCGCCTCCGAATCAATTCGGTCCCTGATTTCGGGACTGTCTCGCCGCAACTCCTCGACCAACGCAATGATCTTCGCAATTTTCTGTTCACTCAGAATGGCGAGCTGCAGCGTCATCTGCTCCCGATGGCTGGAAAATTGATCGGCACGCCGTTGGGTCGTGAGGATCAGGGCCGCCATGTACAACGCCATCAGTGTCAGAGCTCCTTCCAGCCAGGGGAACGGGGGGACATCCAGGACCGCCACGCCGATCCGTGGCAGAGCAAGATTCCCGCCGATCCAGAGAAGCACCAGGAGCGTGAGGACTCCCAAAAATGCTGGCCGACCAAGCAACGCCGTTGTCCGCTCGAACGCGCGCTCCAGCCGCGTTGCCTGCCTGCGATGATCGGCGTGCAGCCGCTCGATGGCGCGCACGATTTCCTCGACGTGAGCCGGCAACGCCTGTGTATTCTGTTCCATGAGGTGGGCTATGAAGTATTCTACGCCCTACGGTCGGATATGACCCGCGAAAAGGCCGTTACGCGAACGGTGGCCGACCGGCTTAATCTCCGCGAACTTCTAGCGTCGCGAGAAAAACGCGCCAATGACCGCTCCGAGGCCCAGAGTAATGAGCAGGGACTGCAAGGGCTGTTCCCGTACCGTGTTCCGCATGAAATTTGCGCCTTGAAGGGACCAGTCCTGCGTCTCTTCGCCAATCCGAGATGCTGTCCGACCAAATCGCGAGGTCGCTTCTTCAGCGACCTCGAACGAACGTTCGGCCAACGATTGCGCGGCTTGCATTGCGCTCCTGTAGCCTTCGCCTGCGGATCCGTTCATCTCGCCGGCGAGGCCGACTGCATCCTTCCGCAATTTGTCGAGATCGGCCCGCAACCCATTGACACGGGACTTTACGTCACTGTTGCGAAATCGTGTTGCGGGCATTTCGAACCTCCTCTTTGTGCAGTGGTGCCCCACGCCGGGGCTACGACAATAATTCTGAAGCCGAGCCGATCGCTGTTGCGCCAGCAACCGTAGCAGAGAATTGGGCAGATGGTGGCCGCCACCACCATTCGACGAGTCTGAGCAGTAACGGCCCTTTTGCGATCGAGTTCCTTCCTGCCCGGTTGGAACCTGAAACGCTCGCACGTGTGTGAGCAATTCTGAACAGTTTCCGCCGCACCAGGAGTATTGGCTTTGCAGGAGCAAGCGGATGCGATGAAATTTGATATGCCAGGTGGGCCGCACCCGGCATGGGCGACTACGGCAATAACGGGCGGAAATCAGCCGCTCCTAGACGGCGCGATCAGCCGGCATCGTGGCTGCACTCTGGACCGCGGCGATTTGCGCGTGCGCAATGGTTACCGCCGTCCCGGGACTCGCATCCGCCACCCTGATGACGGCCCGGAGCTGCCGCGTAAGTGCATAGACGATGCTCGTGCCCAAACCGGCCTTGACGCTTGTGGCATCGGCGCCCATTCCGACACCATTGTCGGTCACCGATAGCGTCCAGTTCGGCCCATGAGAATGGTAATCGACTTTGATCTTGCCGTTGCGATCCCCCGGAAATGCATGCTTGAGAGCGTTGATGACCAGTTCGGTGACGATCAAGCCCAGGCTGACCGAGATATCCGCACTGGTCACGCTTCTGTCTACATCGACATCCAGAGACAATTGATTGTGGTCGCGGATCATCGACGCCCCGATGCTGTTGCACAGCGCGGTGAAGTACGGACGCAGCTCCACGTCGGTGACGCTCGACGTTGAGAGCTGCTTTTGCAGGGAAGCGACCGACATGACGCGTTGATGCGCGTCAAAGAGATGGGTTCGCGTCTCATCGGACTGCACCTTGCGTGCGCTTTGCATGAGGACGCTGGCGACAATCTGGAGGCTGTTCGCGACCCGGTGATGAAGTTCCTGCAGCAGAATCGCCTTCTCTCGCAACATGTCGTCCTTGAATTTTTCGGCGAGGCGGGCATCGGTGACGTCTGACACGGCCAAAAGCAGTCGAGCGCCGTCTTCGTTCCCATATTCAAGCTTCTGAGCATTCAGAACCAGACGGCGATCTTCTCGATTCTTGCGACGGAGATCTATCTCGTAGCTCTCGATTTTCGCGTAGCCCGATGCCGTCGCATCGAGGAGAGACATGAGTTGCGCTATGTCCCATTCGCCCGAACCAAGCTCGCGAAGGGGGCGGCCCATCACGCTCGATGGCTCGATCTCAAATGCCTGACAGAAAGACTTGCTGGCCGCGATCAGCGTGAGGTCTCCGTCAAGGAGGAGTAGGGGCGCCGTCGAAGAGGCGACCACCGCCAATGCGAGATTGAGTCCCAGGTCTGTATGCATCGTCGGATGGGGAGCCATGGCTGCCCCTTTCTGGTGACCGGAGGCTCGCAAATCGAAAGCCGTACCCGCATGTGATTTTTCTGAAATCAACCAAGCCCTGGTTCGGGCTGCCGGTCGGAAGCTAAGCTACCCTTCGATAGCCATCGTCCATGTCGGGGTTGTGGTCAAAGAGTTCACGCAGTGCTGTCGTAACCTGTTCGGCGCTATACGGTTTGCGGATAAACAGGCTCTTGGCGGGCAATTGTCCTTCTTCTGGAATGTACAGTCCGGAAGTGACAATCAGGTGGATCGGCGGCCAACGACCCATGATCGCGTGCGCCAGCTTCCATCCATCCATCGAACCGGACATGTTGATGTCGGTAAAGACGGCTCGAACGTCGGCGCGACTTTCCAGAAGCTCAATAGCCTCGTCGGCGTTGCAAGCTTCAACGGCCATAAACCCGGCATCTTCCACCATTTGGACGGCACTCATCCGAATCAGTGCCTCGTCCTCAACAACCAATACTACCGCTTTGTCCATATCTGGTCCGCGTCCTGCCCACGCATCAACGACGCGGATCGATTGCAAACTGAGAGTTGCCCGTTCAGACAACGCGCCGCGCGCCCATATGGGTACGCACGACCATGTCTGTTGCCCGCCAACCGGCAATTGCGTCGCGGCATTGTATAATTTTGACCAGTCTCAGTTGGTGTGGTTCGAATTTCTGGCGAGTTTCAGGAGCTTCTTGCACAGGTGTCGTATTGATCTGCTATCGCGAGCAACTTCTTTTGCGTCTCGTCCAGGGCCGCCCCACGGCCACCCCGCGCGGAACCCAATGAATGCTCAACCCGTCCCGCAGTTTGACCATCGCCTACTTTGTCTATCAAATACGCGCAAATACGCGCAAATACGCGGGCGCGAACGGCTATATTTTTTTTGGCTGCGGAGGAACAGATGATTACGGTCTATGGAGCGTGGCCGACGCGCTCCTTTCGCGTGATCTGGGTCCTCGAAGAATTGGGGCTGGAATACCGCATACGGCCCGTGGATCTTCGTCAGCGGCTGGCGGATGCGGAGTTCGTTGCGCTCAACCCCGCAGGCTTCCTGCCGGCCATCGAGGACGACGGCGTCTCTATGGTCGATTCCATTGCCATACTCGAATACATCATCGTGCGTTACGGCGGCGGAAGGTTTGCGCCGGCGCCGAACGATCCGAGCTTCCCCACCTATCAGCAGTTTTTGCATTTGGGCGAGTCCGGATTGGCAGCCTATCTCAACATTGTGGTCGCTTGCCGGTTTCTTGCGCCGGAAGGCGAGAAGCAGAACTGGGGCACGCGCGCGGCGGAGCAGATGTTCTTCAACAGGCTGACGTTGGTCTCGCGCCAGCTCGCGCGGGCGTCGATGATGGCGGGCAATGAATTCACGGCCGCCGATATTTCCGTAATCTATGCACTCGGAATGGCCGAGCGTCTCGGACTCGCGGAACGGTTCGGACCCGAGATCGCCGACTACCGAAATCGCATGTCGGCCAGACCCGCGTACAAGGTGGCGATGGAGAAATGGTCTCCGGCTCGCGTGGCTTAGCTTGGTTGGATGATATCCTCTCACCAATGGGTACAAGTTGTCGGATTGGCGCGGCGCGGTCCATGCGGCGTCGTGTTCACCACCAGACGGATCGCTTCACCCAGGTCCCGCAGGGAATCGGTGGTCAATTCGGAACAGACTGTCTTAAATATGCGTTCTAAGCTTCGGATTCCGGGTGTTTTCCGTGTCTTCGCCCTCGCACACAAGACAGTGAGGTTGCCCGTGGAGGAATCAGTGTTTTGAGCAACAGCGGCGTGTCGGTTGTCATCATCACGGGCGGGTCGTCGGGTATCGGTCGATGCACGGCCGGGCTCTTCGCTCAACGCGGCTGGCGCGTAGGACTGATCGCGCGTGGCGCGGAGGGGTTGGCCGCTGCGCGCGGCGATGTGGAGGCGCTGGGCTCGCGCGCGGCCTGTGCCCAGGCGGATGTGACCGACAGTACCGAGCTCCATGCGGCGGCGAATGCGATCGTCGCGGCGCTGGGCCCCGTCAGTCTTTGGATCAATTGCGCCGGCAACGGAGTCTATGGGCGCTTCCTGGATGTGCCCGAGGCCGATTTCAAGCGCGTCACGGACGTGACCTATCACGGCTCTGTTAACGGCACCCGTGTGGCGCTCAGCCAGATGCGGCCGCGCGGTGCGGGAACCATCCTCAACGTCTGTTCGGCTGTAGTCTTCCATGGTCTGCCGCTGATGTCTTCCTACTCCGGCGCGAAAGCGGCGCTGTGCAATTTCAGCCAGGCGCTTCAGGCCGAACTCAAACTCGAACACAGTCCCATCCGGGTGACCACCGTCTTCCCGCCTGCGGCGAACACGCCATTCTTCAGCCACGCGATCAGCTACATGGGCCGGCCCGCGCGCCCCGCATGGCCTGTCTATCAACCGGAAGTAGTTGCGCAGGGCATCTGGCAGGCTTTCGTCAGCGGACGACGCGAGATGTCCATAAGTGGCACTTCCGCAGCATTCCGGGCAGCGAGCCGCATGGCTCCGGGCCTGATCGCCTGGTGCATGGGCCGGATGGGAATCGATCGCCAAACGACAAGGGATTCGAAGGCCTCCCAGGTGCTGGAGCCCACATTGTTCGAACCTTCGCGCCGCGTGTTCGACATACGCGGCCCGTTCGGTCAAGGCGCGCGGACAACAAGCATACAGCTCTGGCTGGAGAGTCAGCTTACGATGGCGGCGATGTTGTTCAGCTCTGCCCGGCGCTTTCGAGCGAAACGACCAGACGTTCTGTGGCCATCCACACCCGCTCCAGCAGAAGTGGATTGAGCGCCTGCCGATTTGGCAGCACGGACCGTCCATTCTTGAAATAGGCGCCGCTGACCGTCGCGAGTTCGGGGGCGAGCGCGGCATGGAGCGGCGTATCGGCGCCACGTTCCTCCGTCAGAGATATGGCTGCCAGGCATCCCCATGCGAGTCCGATGATGCCGCCGGTACGCACCAGTCCCGTCGCCACCATTCCGGGATGCACCACATTTGCCGTCACGCCGGTGCCCGCGAGCCGTCTTGCCAATGCGAAACTTATCATCATCAGCGCAAGTTTGGACTGGCTGTAGGCACGCATCATCGTCCAGCGATCACCGAGAATGAGATTGTCCGGATCGATTCGCGCATGATCGGAGGTGGACGAACCGACGTTGACGATGCGCGAATGCGCAGGCGCCATCAGCGACGGCAGCAGCGCGCGTGTCAGCGCGAACGGACTCAGCAGATTGACGGCGAGCACGCGGTCGAAGCCTTCCGTGGTCGTGACCGGCTTCGCCTCGAATACGCCGGCATTGTTGATCAGGAGGGCGATGCGGGAATGGCTCGCGGCAATGCCGCCGCCGATCTCGATCGTCGCGGACACCAGCGAGAGATCTGCGATCCGCAGGTCCATGCTGGAATGCGGCATGGTGTCGGCAATCCAGGCACGCGTTGCCTCCGCGCGCACGCGATCGCGACAAATCAGGACCAGATGATATCCCGCTCGCGCCAAACCGAGCGCGATGAAGCGGCCTATTCCACCGGTCGCACCGGTGACCACGGCAACGGGTCGATCCGTGCCCATGGCATGTCACCTGTTAAGCATCTCGAATGCGTTATCTCGACATTTGCGTCGAATTGGAACCGCGATGATGCAAGTGCCCCGGATTCATCGCGCACCGGTCAGGATAGAAGTGAGAACTGGTTGGTGGTCGTTGTCCGCAGCGACGCGGGGCGCCTTGTCAGTCACGGCAGTTGCGCAGGTGCGTCACACGCAGCCCGGCCACCCCGAAGCGGTTGATAGCGCGCTGCGATGAGAGATATTCCTCGACCGTCAAGGCATAGCGGTGGCAGGCCTCGTTCAGGTTGAGCAATCCGCCGTTCACGGCTGCGACCACTTCCGCCTTGCGGCGGATTACCCAGCGCCGGGTTTGAGGCGGCGGTAGATCGGCCATCGTGAGGGGGCTGCCGTCCGGCCCGATTGCATACGCGCCACGTTTACCACGGCCCTATTTCACGCGCCTATATCGGAAAGCGGCGCACCGATGGAAGCGAGACGCGAAGCGACGAGTAGGCGAGGGGGTAACTGCATCTACCGCGCATTCGGCAATGCTTCGGCCCCCTGCCCAGCCATCACGGCGTTCTAAGATAGCCGTGATAGACGCCGCTTGAATCGATATAATCGCCGACCACGTTATCGCTGTCGTTGAGATCCCAGGTCTCGGTATAGGTCGAGCCCGGTGGATCGAACTCCGTCAGCGTCCCGCTTTTCGCGCGAATATAACCGTGCGGGACGTTGCTCGAATCGACGTAAGCCGCGGCGACGGTCTCATGCCTGTTGATCCCGCCTTCGCCTCCGGTACCCTGCTTATTACCCTTGCCGGCATCGGGGGCATCATATTCGGTAAAATTGCCGCTGGGATCGCGGATAAAGGCGTGGAACGCACCAATGGAGTCGCCGTAGTCGCCCGAGGCCCATCCCTTGTTGTTGATCCTGTCGGCGATCGTTCCTGGCCCGGCTGCGCCCGGCGCGTCGAATTCGGTGAAGGTGCCGTCTGGTGCGCGCAGAAATCCGTGATAGCTGCCGTTTGCGGCGTAGTTGCCCGACATCGTGCCGCCCTTATTGATGCCCCATGTGTCCGTATCGTATCCGCCGGGCGCATCGAATTCGGTCAGCGCACCGTCTTTGAGGCGGAAGAAAGAATGATAGTAGCCGTCCGTGCCGGTGTAATCGCCCACGATCGTGAGGGACTTGTTGACACCCTGATCGAAAATGCCGGTTCCATTGTCGTCGCCGGGATCGAAGGTCTGGTACTTGCCGGTTGGTGTTCGCAGGAAGCCGCGCCAGGTGTTCGTATTGGGATCGAGATAGGTTCCGGAGACCGCACCGTTGTCGCTGATGCCGTAAGCAATCGTCTGCCCGCCGTCGACGGCAAACTCCGTGAACGTTCCATCCGGCGTACGCAGGAATCCGTAAAAGTTGGCGAAACTATCTTCATAATCACCGGCCATCGTTCCCGAGGAATTGGTTCCGTAAACAGCTGTGCCCTGCCCCGATTGGGTTCCGGCGTCCGGCGCATCGATAACGGTATAGGTGCCGCTGTCGGGCGGTGCGGGATGCGACACATGCGGTCCCACCGGCGGCGCATGGAACGGCCCGAACGGCGAGTGCATCGGCAGCGCGGGCATGGCGAGCGCCGGCGCCGCTAGCGCGGCCGACAGAAGCAACAAAGCAAAAATGCGTGGTCGTGTCATGGCAATTCCCTCCTCACCTAGCGCGTTCGGCCCTGTGAGCCTGACCCGGATCATACGCCTCAAGACGGCCGGAGTCTTGGACGATAAACCCGGCGACGCCCTGAAACCGGGGACCCAGATCAACTAAGGACCTTGAGGACCCGCGATAAACCGATGCAGCGATTTGACGGCGTCCGTGCGCAAAAAGCCTGTGTGCGCCGCCCCGCGTTGGTCCTGTGTCGGGACTGTGTCGCAGAACATTTGGGCTAGTCTGCCGGAGCCCTCGAGTGGACACGCCTATCCCTACGCCGGTGTAATCGACGGCAAATTTTACGTTGCGGGCGGCACGGACACTGGGTTTAACCCCACAGCAGTGACGCAGGTTTACCATCCGATCGCAAACTCTTGGTCCACTGTTGCGTCAATGCCCCAGGCCGTCTTCGACAGTACGAGTGCGGTGATAAACGGCAAACTGTACTCCGCCGGAGGCCGTAGAGCGCCGCGTCGGACGTGCCGGTCGTCTGGAAATACGTTGTGTCTCCTTCCAGGTCTTTTTGGTCCGAGACTCTACGGCTGGTGAGGCGTAATATCGGGGGCAGGCTTACAGGGCCGGCGAGGTGGTCGACGATCAAGCCCGGGCCAGATGGGGCTTCGCGTACACCGACGACGGCATCACCGGCTTCTACTGACATGACACTGAAGACTGGCACGCGCGATTTGAAGAGGAGGGAAACTGCCATGAAACTTACAGCACTCATTGCGCCATTGTTGCTGACGGCTGCGTTGATCGCGCCGGCACAGGCTGCGACGTTTACGATCATAAATGCACCCGGCGCGGGAACGGCTTCGGGAGAGGGCACTATTGGATTCGCCATCAATTCTTTGTCCGCCGTGGTGGGAGCCTATACGGACAGCTCCGGCAGCTACCACGGATTTCTGTACGCGCCCGATGGCGCGTACACGACGTTCGATGTCAATGGCGGGCAGACCCTCGCGACGACCATCAACGACAAAGGCGTGATTGCCGGCGACTACACCGATCCGAACACCGGCGCGGGCGAAGGCTTCGTGTGGGCGGGCGGGGGCACTGTAGACACGTTCGATCCCTCGAACGGAAGTCTCGACGGCACCTATGTCAACTACATCAACAGCGCCGGCACGGTTGCCGGCACCTATGGCGATTCGAGCCGCGTGTGGCACGGGTTCCTGCGGACGAAAAACGGCACGCTCACGTCGTTCGACGCGCCCGGTAGTGGAACAGGCTATCACCAGGGAACGCTCGCGAACGGAATTAACAATACAGGCGCGATCGTCGGCTCTCTGACCGACTCAAGCAGTGTCTATCATGGGTATTTGCGGGCCACAGACGGGACATTTACGGAGTTCGATCCTTCCGGCGCAGGCACCGGCGCGGGGCAAGGGACGACGGCCACCCAGGTCAATAGCACGGGCTGGATTTCAGGTTTCTACTACGACTCAAGCGACGTTTCCCACGGTTTTCTGCGCGATCCGAGCGGAAATTTCACCACCTTCGACGCCCCTGACGCCGGCGGCGGATATCATCAAGGTACCTATGGCGAGATCATCAACAACAGAAAACGGATTGCAGGATTTTACACCGACACCAACGGCGCGAACCATGGTCTCCTGCGCGCTAGTAGCGGCACCATCACGGAATTTGATCCGCCGGGTGCGGGCAACGGTGCGGGCGAGGGAACGACCGGCTATGACATCAACAAGTACAACGTGATCACCGGCTGGGATATCGATTCGAGTGGCGTCTATCACGGCTATCTGAGAACTCCATAAAGGCGATCCGGGAACAGCAGAGCTTGGCCAAGCGAGTAGGGCGTGGGGAAATATCGGCCACCGAGTCACGTCCGAGTTCTGGTCGCCGCACCGGACGGGATGAAAATGGGAACTGGGTGGTGATCCTCATTCGTTGGCAATCGAAAGGCGGCAATCGATGACCCAGTTCTGGGGATTGGCAACCATGTAACGGCAACCCGTTGCTGATGCCCCAATTTTCACTCCAGATCGTCGGCTTTGAAATCCGGGGGGAGCGCCGATTGCAAATTGCGTGTTCGTTAGGCTCCCCTCAATGCTTCGCGAGGGAAAACAACGTGCCGCCGCTGTTGATGGTGCCTCCGTCCCAAGTTGTGCCGTACAACGTCCCCTTCACATCGATCAGACCCGCCCCAGGCCACTTGCCATCCACGCAATTCAACCGATTGCAGAAGGCGTGAAGCAGCGTCTCCGCTCCAGTTTGTAGGTCAATCGCAAATGCTGAACCAGGGAAACCCCCTCCAAAGGTTGTGCCGTACAGCTTTGCCTTTGCCATCGCGTAGGTTAAACCGGCAGTGGGGTTAGCGCCGTCCGTGCAATTCTCCAAAGCGCAAAAGGAATAAAGCACTGTCTCCGAACCAGTGTTGGGGTTGAGTGCAAACACCGTACCGTTAGCGTGGGTACCACCGGCTCCTGTCGTGCCGTAAAGTGTACCATTTACATCGATCACACCGGCGTATGGAGCCCAGCCGTCAGCGCAGTTCTGCTCACTACAGAAGGAATAAAGCACCGTTTCCGTGCCTGTGCTGGGGTTGAGCGCAAACATGGTGCCGCCTTCATAGCTGCCGCCACCGGACGTCGTGCCGTATAGCGTGCCATCGACATCGATAAGATTGCCAAATGGTTGCGCGCCGTCCGTACAAGCGCCCTGGCTGCAAAACGAATAAAGCACCGTCTCCGCGCCGGTCCTTCTGTCAAGAGCGAAAACAGTTCCACAGCCCGTATAATTGCAACTTGTGCCGTTGGCGCCACCCGAACTGGTCGTTCCGTACAGTGTGCCGTTTACATCGATGAGACTGGCGGCTGGTTGGCTGCCGTCATTGCCGCTGAAGGAGTAAAGTACCCTTTCCGTGCCGTTCTTGATGTCGAGCGCAAACACTGTGCCGTTCATATTATGAGCGCCGCCAGCCTGCGTAGTGCCGTACAGCTTACCCCTAATGTAGATGAGGCTGGCGGTTGGGTCCTTACCGTCCGCACAGTACGGCTTCAGGCAGAAATTATAAAGCGCCTTTTCTGCACCAGTGGTCGGGTCGTACGCAAACACAATTCCACCGCTACCTTTACCACCAACAGCAGTCGTTCCGTACAGAACGCCGTTCACATCGATGAGGCCGCCCTTCGGACCTGTGCCGCCCCGATAGCTACCGAAAGAGTGGAGTACCTTCTCTTTAGTCTGGGCAGCTTGCGCCGTTGAAGATTGGAACAGCATTGCCCAGCCAACAACCCCTGCGATTAGAGGAGCGTAAATCCATTTCATCATCGTCTTTCCACAAGATTGAAGGCTACAGGCGAGTTTCATCGTGCCCAACCCTAAAGCAAAACCTGAGCGTTGTCGCTCCTCCAGCAAGCTAACCAGACCACCATTCGGAAATAATACCCCGTCTGGGTAACACGGGGGGCTACAAATACGCGGACGGGCGCTAGTACGGCCCTCTCCGCCCCCTTTCCCATTCCTTTGTTCGA
Source organism: Rhizomicrobium sp. (assembly GCA_035567755.1). Lineage (GTDB taxonomy): Bacteria > Pseudomonadota > Alphaproteobacteria > Micropepsales > Micropepsaceae > Rhizomicrobium. Next base: position 73,248 of record DATMPH010000002.1, on the reverse strand, counting down.
CCAAAAGTGGCCATTCCTCCGTCCCGACCGGCTCCCCAAAGAGCGCCGCGCGCAAGCGCAGTCAAGGCTGGCCGGAGGCCGAAGGCCGTAGGCCACCGCCGAAGGCGGCGCGAAGCGGCCTTGACGGCGCGAGCACGGCGCTACCCTCAGCCGGTCGGGACGGAGGGACTCTCCCCCCAATCAGTGGTAAAATTTCGCTTTCGTGATTTTTTGTCTTGTCATGTATGACATGACATAGTACCAACGATGGAGGGGTGAGTCGATGGACCTAGAACGTGACCGCACGCCGATCAATCGCAAATTCATCGGGAGAGCCGCAGGAGGCGGCCATCGCGTGTTTGTTGACGCAAGCGAACAGCCATTCTCGAAGCTGGACGATGAGGACCTTTTGGATAGTACCGACCTCTGCGCGATTTTCGGTGTTTCGAGCCGCACGATTTATCGGTGGATCAGTGAAGACGACCTGCCAGTCCATGCGCAGGTTGGCCGGGAATATCTGTTTGCAAAAGGCGATTTGTTGGATTGGTGGGATGACATGCAGGAAGAAGACGACGACTGAACCTAAAGGAGGCCGCGAATTCGCGGTGTTACGCAATGACCAAAACCGAGCTTGAGGAACAAAACGAAGACCTTATCGGTTTTTTGATTTCGCTTCGCGATGCAATCGACGACAAGCTGGACGAGCTTGGCGCCGATGATGCGGAAGATGATGACACCGAATGCCCTGCCGCTGATGATTAGGAGCTGTCGGTGTCAACGTGTCGGTTCTGCGGCCGGAGATTTGCGAACGGGCAGGCTGTCAAAGCGCATCTGAAAGGTTGTGCGGAATATCTCGCCCGTCCGCGCGGTAGGCAGCTTGAGTCGGTACGCCGAGCCCGCCCCTCGCCAAGCAACGACAGCGTCAAGGCCATTCTGCCCGAGCCTCTCCCCCAAGTGGATGCGCCGTTCGATCCCGTTCGCCAGCTTGGACAGCAACTCACAGCGGAACGCATCCGCCTCGAATTGCGGGAGGTGGAAGAGGCCCACGCCGAGCTTGACCGGCGCGCACAATCGAAGACTCGTGAGCGGGAATTGGAGACATTCGCCAAAAACGAAGCGGCCAGCAAGGCGGACCGTGAGCGGACAGCGGAAGCAAGGCGGAACGAGGAAGCTGCTCGTGAGCGGGGGCGGCGCGAAGCTGCCGAACAGGACAGGCGCAACCGCCGCCGCAATGCCATTCAGAACGTCAAGCGGCAGGTTTTGGATTTGTGGTGGCCGGACGTAACCGCCCGCACGGAACTCAAGAGTCGGGCGCTCAAGGAAATCGAAGCCGGTTTGTCTCCGCTGCCCGTGGAAGACTTGCCGTCCAGCGAACTTGTGCTGATAGCCGAAGGCATACGTGACCGACTCTACCGCGAAGCAAAGGCCATTGAGCAAAACGCCCAGCGCTGCGCCGCCCGCCGCCGCGATCTGATTTCTTACGGAAAGGGCTATCTGTCGCGCGAATTGCGCTCGGTGGAAGGTCTCTCGATCACTGAGAAATGGCGCATCGAACGTCGCGTTGAGAACGAGCTTGAAAGCATTGGTGGAACCGAATCGCGAGAGGATATCGAAGACCAAGTAGAGAGCATCCTTGAAGACGAGGGGGTTGGGTGGGACGAAGATGAATGAGCCGCCCAAGACCCCACTTGAGCCGGTCGCGGTCGGTATCGACAGCCTCTATCTGAGCGTTTTCATTGACGGCATTGGAGTTGATTGGGAGCGGCTCAAATTTGAGAAGGAGAGGCTCCGCGTTAGCCCCGGCGAAGATTATGCGGAGTTCGAATTCGGAGGCGAGCGCTTCGCGCTCCATCGCGGCGGACGCAAACCATACAGCTTCGTTCTCAGCAATCGCGCTTTCACGCTTTCCCTGAGCGAACGCCTGCAACCACGTTGTCACGCGCAATTCAGTTCGGAACTACTCTGGCATGAAAGGTTGGAAGAGGCGTTGAAGCGCTTCCACGCCATGCTTGCCAATATCGGAACGCGCGAGACACGTCCCGAGGTTATCTCCCGCGTCGATGCGGCCTTTGATTTTGCCGTTGGCAACCCCGAATTCCGCACTGAGCATTTTGTCAGCGATGCGAGGAAAGATGGAACGTGGCGCGAGGATGGAACGCCGCAATCGTTCCAGTTCGGCAAGGACGATGTTGTTTGCCGGGTCTATGACAAGGTTGCGGAAATCGAACAGCAAAGCGGCAAGGATTGGTTATTCGATATCTGGGGCGTGAGGGAGGGCGTCTGGCGGTGCGAATTCCAGATACGCGGACCGCGCCTCAAGCAAGCCGGTATCGCGACTATCGGCCAGCTTCGCGGCTATTTCCCCGGCCTAGTGCGGCATCTGGCGAAGCATCACACCTCGCTTCGCATTCCCACTCGCGACAGAAACCGTTCGCGCTGGCCCAGGCATCCCATGTGGGAAGGTTTGATCGCCGCTGCGGACCAGCTTCTCGCCGCGCCAGAATCTCCGCCGCCGCCGTTGCTGACCGGCATCGAATATCCCCTCGACCGGCAGCCTGTCTCACTGGAAGGCGATCTAAAGGCCATTGCAGCCCTTCTCTCACGCAACTGTCCCGAGCGGCCCGTCACGTTGGGGCAGCTTCTGAAATGGCTCCCGCGCATGATGCGCCGCCGCCATTCTCCGGAGCTCTGGAAAGCGGACGTTATCGCGAAGATTCGCAAGCGGGAGCTTGGACTGTGAGCGTTCCCCGCAAGCCCTGCGTTCCGGAAACCAGCCCCGCCAACGACAACGTAAGGCAGGGGCATTCCCTAGAGGCAAAGCCTACGCTCCCTAAAGCAGACGTGCGGTTGCCTAAAGGAATGCCGGTGCAGATGGTGGAGGTTGAAGTTATCGCGGCGCTGTTGGAGTCTCTGCCGCCGCCTGCCAACGACAATAGGGATGACGGGGAATGAGCAAACGGGCTGCGATCTATGCGCGCGTCTCGACAACGCGCCAAGCCGAGAACGATATCTCGATTCCAGACCAGCTCGCGCAAGCGCGAAAGTTTTGCGAATCAAGAGGCTGGTATGTGCTCCGCGAATTTGTCGATCCCGGCGCGAGCGCGCGCGATGACAAGCAACCCCAGTTTCAGGCGATGATGGACGCGGCCTCAGGCGATCCCTCGCCCTTCGACATCGTGCTCGTCCACAGCCAATCGCGATTCTTCCGCGATACGGTCGGCTTTATAGGAAACAAGCGAAAGCTGAAAAAGTACGGGATCGCGCTTGTTTCCATGACGCAGGACTTCGGCGGAAACCCCAACGCCGAGATCATCGAAAATCTCTTTGCAGTCATGGATGAATACCAGAGCGCCGAAACGGCCAAGCACGTCACTCGTTCGATGCTGGAGAATGCGCGGCAAGGCTTCTGGAACGGCTCGAAGCCACCATTCGGCTATCGCACGGTGACAGTGGAACAGCGCGGCCAGCGCACAAAGAAGCGGCTGGAAATTGAAACTCAGGAAGCCGAAACCGTGCGGCTGATATTTCGGCTGTTCCGTGACGGAGACGGCAGGCGCGGTCCGATGGGAGTTAAGGACATAACCTCATGGCTCAACGTGCGCGGCATGAAGCATCGCGCCGCGCCGTTCTATACGAGCGCCGTGCATTCGATCCTCACGCGCGAGAGCTATGGCGGAACGCACTACTTCAATCGCACCGACAGCCGGACGGGAAACGATCGACCAAGGGGGGAATGGATTGCCGTACCTGTTCCCGCGATTATTCCCGAATCTGAGTTCCGCGCCTCGCAAGAGCGCTTGCACGCGCGCCGTCCGACGGTGACGCCGCCTAGAACTACGGGGAGCGACGTTCTCCTTACAGGCATTGTCCGGTGCGAGAGCTGTGGAGCGCCGATGATGCTGCGAACGGGCAAGAGCGGACGATATCGCTACTACGCTTGCGCCGGGCACCGCCTCAAAGGAGCGAGCGCTTGCGCCGCGCCCATAGCCATTCGCGAATGCGAGCTTGACGGTTTGGTCGTATCCGCTCTTGCGGACCATTTGCTTACGCCAGCCCGCCTGCCTCAGCTTCTGCGGGAAGCGCAGAAACATCAAAACGCGATGGCAAGCGGAAACATCGAGCGCCGTTCCACCATGCGCAACCGTCTAAAGGAACTCGACACCCAAGCGAACCGTCTTCTGACCGCACTTGCGGAAGGTACGGTCGCGGACACCTCGCTTTTCCGCGCGAAACTAACAAGCATTGAAGGTGAGCGCGAACAGTGCATCCAACTGTTGAGCAGGCTCGACGCTGAGGCACCACGCTTCCGGCAGGCGCTCTCGAACAGGCAGGCTCTGGCACTCGCGGAGCGTCTAAAACGGGGGCTACTGGACGCTCCTAAGTCCATGCAGCGCCGTTACGTGCACGGCCTTGTGTCGGAAATCCGCGTGGACTCGGAAAGAGCCACAATTTCCGGGCCACGCGCCGCAATCGCCGCCGCCGCTACCTCCGGCGAGCTAAACGGGACGGTTCCCATTTTTGTACGGGACTGGCGCACCGGACCGGATTCGAACCCGCGTACTCGGCTTGGGCGTTGCTCTTGGGGACTGTCCAGCATCTGCCCCACCCAAGGGGATCGGGAACGGAATTATTAGAGAAAATCGTTAATATCCTCTGCAGCATTTTAGGAATTTTGCTTGGAACCGGGGCTACCCTGTTGCCTGAGAATCCGAGCAAATCCCGTTGATCGGCCGAAAAATCGACTGGTCATGGCGGACGTCTGATGTCGCCGCGCAGCCCTTATGACCCTCGAATGGGGATGCTCAAGCGCGCATGCGCCGATAGCACACGCTTTACGCGCCATAAATCTCGCTGCGCGACAGTGGCCAGGTTCGGGGAATGTGGAACATGCCTCTGACACGGAGGCGTTCAGATACACAAATGCCAGGACCGGCGTTGGACACAAATCGCGAAAGAAATGTCGCAATGGCCGGCACCGATGCGGTGTCGATGGACTCGTGCCCGACAAGCGTATCCCGGGGCTTCCGTTCAGCCTGCAAGGCTCTGCTATCGTTGCTCTGCGTACTTCTGCCGATCCTCGCAACCGCTCATGCCAACGCCGCCTTTGGGGGACAGGGAGAGCAGCGAGACTGGTATGAATTCGACCGTCTCGTTGGCGCTGCACAAAGTTTGATGATGGCGCACCCCGACGACGCAATGGGCGCGTCGCAGCGGGCGGCCGCTATTGCTGAGCGGCACAAAGGAGTACCGCGGTATCGTCACGCCGCTGCGACTGCATTGTGGTTAGAGGCAGAAGCTCTGACGCGGATGAGTCGCATCGCGGAAGCGCGCGCCGCGGTGACCCTGGCCGCCCAAATTGCCGCCAGCGACGGACCGCTTACGAAACTTAATGGCGACCTCGCGCTATCGCGGGCCCGAATCGCCGAATCGAGCGGAGACTATGCGAGCGCGCTGGGAAACTATCAGCAGGCTGAGGCCATATTCGCCAAACTGGGAATTGCCCGCAGCCAGTCTCTCGCGCTGCTGGGTCTGGGCGACCTGTATGAAGAGGCGCGCGACTTCGATCGTGACCGCCGGTATTACCGCGAAGCTGCGCATATCTCTCCTCGCGATTCGGCCGTTGCGCTCGCCGCCGCCAACAATCTCGGCCATGTCTACGTGCAGATGGGCCGCTACGATCAGGCGATTGCACGCTTCGAGCAGGCGCTTGCCATCGCAGCCTCGCTGAGGAGTCCGATATTCCAGGAGAGAACTCTCAATAATCTGGCTCTGAGCTATGCCAGGGTTCAGAAGCTCGGAGAGGCGGAACGCGCCGCAAACCGCTCGCTCGTGCTTGCGTCGAGCACGGGCTCAGACGAAGAAGCGCGGCTTTCGTGGGGCGTGAAGGCCGAGATCGAATACCGGCGCGGCGATCTTCGCGCCGCGGCCGCGGATCTGGAGAAGGTCTTTCGCGGCGGCGACCTGAAGATGGCCATGCCCGGGCTGCGCGACATGCATGAAATTGCGTATCACGTATACCGAGCAGAGGGCGATTTGCCACTCGCCATGACCCATCTCGAAGCGTTCAAACGATTGGACGATCAGGGCCGCGCGCTCGCCGCTTCAGCCAATCTCGCGCTGGTCGGGGCGCAGTTCGATTTCGCCAGGCAAGACCTGGAAATAGCGCACCTCAGATCGGCCGAACTGGAGCGCGATATCAGGCTGCGAACATCGCGGGCACAAATCCAGGCGATCGTGTTCGCAAGCTCTATCCTTACCGCGATTCTGCTATTGGTCTGGATCGCCTGGCGCAACACGCTTCTTAAGCGTCACCAAAACGCCATCGCGCAGAAGAATACCGAACTGGTCAAAACATTGACAGAAAGGGATAGCGAAATCGAACGGCGCAGCGAAGTCGAGTCCCGGCTGCGCCTCGCGATGGAAGCCGCCCAGCAGGCGAGCCACGCAAAGAGTCATTTCCTTGCAAATATGAGTCATGAGCTGCGCACGCCGTTGAATGTCATCATTGGCTTTTCCGAGCTCATACTTGGCGGTCGCGTGAACCCGGAAAAAACACCAGAATATGCCGGCGATATGGTGCAGGGCGCGCGTCATCTTCTCGCTGTTCTGAACAACGTCCTCGACATGGCCCGACTTGATTCGGGCAAGATGCAGCTCGAAGATCGCATCATCCGGATCGGCACTGTCATAGACCACGCGCTAACCGTAGTTGGTGGCCGGTACGTGCATCCCGGCAAGGAGATTCGCACGTCGGGCGACACAAACATCCTTGTGCGCGGAGACGAGGTGAGGCTCCGGCAGGTCGTTATCAATCTCGTCTCCAATGCGGTGAAGTTTACGGGCGAGGGCGACCTGATTGAGATACGCGTTGAGCGGACCGTGGACGGTTTGGACATGGTCGTCCGGGACAATGGCGTGGGTATTCCCGCGGACAAGCTCCCGATCATCATGGAGCCGTTCGGGCAGGTGGAAAGCTCGTATGCGCGTTCGCACGGGGGCGTGGGCCTTGGGCTGTCTATCGTCAAGTCGCTCGCGGAACTGCACGGCGGCCGCTTCACCATCGAGAGCGAACACGGGCGAGGCACCATTGCCCGGCTACATCTGCCCCAGGAGCGCGTTGTGGTTTCGGACCGCGAAAGCAGGGCAGCACTGGCCGGGCAGGCTGCGTAGATTGCGCCAGTGGCGTGATCTCACGTTTAGTACGGATTCGTTTCTGCTCCGCCTTGACCATGGACTGAAGAGCAGGATTTGTCGCGGAACGAGCTGTGCCATTCGCGTTTGTTGTACAGTCGCGGCCATCGATGACTTTCGGGAAATTCGCGCCGTCGCAAGGCTGCGCTCTTACACTTCCAATCTGTCGCCGTCCCTGGCAACAAGTTCATAGAGCGCCGGCATGAGATAGACGCTGATTGCGAGCCGCGCGATCAGGCCCGCCACGATCACGAGGGCGAACGGGCGTTGCGAGTCCGTGCCCACACCGGTTGCGACCGCGGCGGGCACCAGACCGAGTGCGGCCACCAGAGCCGTCATCATGATCGGGCGCAGCTTCACGATGGCGCCTTCCCTGACCGCCTCACTCGTCGCCATGCCACCGCGTCTGAGTTCGTTGACGTAGGAAATATAGACCACCGCCGTCAGCACCGAGACGCCGAACAGCGCCAGGAACCCGATGCCCGACGACACCGAGAACGGCGTGTCCGTGATCCACAGCGCCAGAATGCCGCCAATCGGCGCCGACAACACCACGCCGAGCACGGTGATGAACGGGAATTTGAAATTGCCATAGAGCGCGAACAGGATGAGGAAGATGAGGAAGAAGGTGAGGGGCAGAATGAAATTCATCTGCGCGCGCGAGGCGGTGTATTCGGTGTATTGGCCGCCCCAATCCAGCCGGTAGCCCTGCGGAAGGCTTACCTTCTGCTTCACCTGCCTGATCGCATCGCCCACGGCGCTCGCGAGATCCCGTCCTTCGACCGAGAACTGCACGCCGATATACCGCGAATTGTTCTCGCGATAGATGAAGGAGGCGCCGTTGGTAACCTTGATGTCGGCGAATTCCTTGAGCGGAATCTGCTGGCCGCCGGAGGTGGCCACCGGAATATCGTCGATCTCCTCCGGCGTATCGCGGAACTGATGCTGCAGGCGCACCACGAGATCGAACTCCTTCTCGCCCTGCACCACCTGGGTCGCCGTGCCGCCGCCGACGGCCGCTTCGATGAGTCCATTGACGTCGTCGACGTTCAGGCCGTAGCGCGCGATCTTCGCGCGGTCGATGTCGATGGTGAGGCTGGGCTGGCCAAGCTCCTGCACCAGCGTCACGTCGCTGATGCCGCGGACATTCTGCAGCACCTGCTTGATCGCTTTGCCCTTGTCCTGCAGCACGTTGAGGTCGGTACCGAAAATCTTCACCGCCAGCGCGCTTTTCAATCCGGTCTCTGCTTCATCCACCGCGTCCTCTGCGGGCTGCGTGTAGTTGAAGATGATGCCCGGAAACGATGAGAGCTTTCTGTCAATGGCCGCGATCAGCGCCGGTTTGTCGCGATAAGGGCCGGTCCAGTCGGCGTAAGGCCTCAGGCCGACAAAGAACTCCACGTTGAAAAAGCCCGTCGAATCCGTGCCATCGTCCGGGCGGCCCAGTTCCGATGTCACCGTGGTGACGTCCGGAAACGAATGCAGCACCGCGCGGATTCTTGGCGTGACTTTCGCCGCCTCGTCGAACGAGATGGTGTAGGGCATTGTCGCGCGCACCCACAACGCGCCTTCGTCGAGTTGCGGCATGAATTCCGCGCCGATGAAAGGCACGAAGAGCAGAGACACCGCGAGCAGCGCGCCGGCAGCGATGGTCGTGCACCAGGGCCGCGCCAGACAGTAATCCAGACCGCGGAGATATTGCCCCTTCATCCATTCGAACGGCTTGTTGCGCCGCTCGTGGATTCCCTTGCGCATGAACGAGGCGCAAAGCACGGGCAGGAGCGTCAGCGTCACCACCAGCGAACCGATCAGGGCGTAGATCATCGTGTCGGCCATCGGCTTGAACAGCGCGCCCGACGGGCCAGAGAGCACATAGATTGGCAGGAAGCTCGCAACGATAACCGCCACCGCATAGAACAACGGCCTGTCCACCTCCGCAGCGGCGTCGCGGATCACTTCCATGACGTTGAATGGCCTGCCCTCGCGCAGCGAAATCTGGCGGAAGATGTTCTCCACCATGAAGATCGCGCCATCGACCAGAATGCCAAAATCGATCGCCCCGATGGACAGGAGGTTCGCGGACGCGCCCTGAAGGTCGAGGCAGATGAACGCGAACAGCAATGCCAGCGGAATGGTGGCTGCCACGATCAATCCGGCGCGGACGTCGTAGAGGAAGAAGATCAGCACCACGATCACCAGCACCATGCCGCGCAGCAGGTTCTGCTCCACGATGGAGCGGGTGAGCTGGATGAGATCGCTGAGATCGTAGAAGGCGTGTACCTTCACATCCCGGGGAAGAATCTGGTTGTTCAGCTCGTCGGTCTTGGCTTCGATGCGCTTGAGAACGTTCTGCGTCTTCTCGCCGGTGAGCATGAGAAGGACGCCTTCCACCGCGTCGTCACGTTTTTCATAGCCGAACTCGCCCAGGCGCGGCGCGATGCCGATCTCAACCGTGCCCACATCCTTCACCAGCACCGGCGTGCCATTGTTCACGGCGAGCACGATATTGCCGATGTCTTCCATGCTGGTGATGCGGCCATTGCCGCGCACGTAAGTGAACTGACCGCCCTGCGTGTAGAAGCCGCCGCCGCCATTGCTGTTGTTCGCGGCGAGTGCCGCTTGCACCTGCGCCACCGAAAGCCCCATGCCGGCGACTTTCGTGGGATCGAGCAGCACCTGATATTGCATGTCACCGCCGCCGAAGCCCGAATCGTCGGCCATGCCCGGCACGGAGCGGTATGCGGGTTCGACGATCCAGCGCTCGAAGGTTTTGAGCTCCATCGGCGAACGGTCGGGGCTCTCCAGCACATAGCGGTAGATGAGGTCTGACGGCGCCGACATCGGCGCCACCGACGGTGAAACGCCCGGAGGCAAATTCACGCCCGGCAGCAGATTGAGCACCTGCTGCCGCGCGAAGTAGTTGTCCGTGCCATTCTCAAAAGTGAGCGTGACGTCCGACAATCCGTAGAGCGAGATCGAGCGGCTGATGGCGGTACGTGGGATGCCGTTCATGCCGCGTTCGACCGGCACGGTGATCAGGCGCTCCACCTCCTCCGCCGCGTGGCCGGGCCATTGCGTGATGATCTCCACCATTGGCGGCGAAAGATCGGGATAGGCATCCACCGGCAGGCGCTGCAGCGCCCAGGTTCCGGCGCCGATCACGACGAGCATCATCAGGCCGACAAGAAATTTCTGCTGCAACGACGAATCAACGATCCGGTCGATAATGGAACGGGAGCGCGGCTCTTCCCGGTGGGACGGAGGAAGATCGCTCATTGACTTTGCATGAACTGCAGGAACAGGCCGCCATCGGCTATGATCTGCTCACCGGCGCGAAGACCGGCGATGATCTGGTATCGGTCGCCGGCGCGATAGCCAGGCGTCACATGCGCGCGCGCATAACTGCCGTCGCGCTGCACGATATAGACGAACGGAAGATTCTCGTCGTCATGCAGCACCGCTGCCACCGGCACCATCAGGCCGCCCGTCACACCATGCGACTGAATCGAGACGCGAACATATTGCTGCTTCTTCAGAGTATTCGCCGGATTGTCCACCGTCACGCGCACCATTACCGAGCGCGTGCTGGGATCGACTTCCGTCGAAATGTTGGTGACTTTGCCGGCGACGGATCGGGAGTCGCCGCCGGTCATTACTTGCACACTGTCGCCGAGGCTCACATTGTCGATGTCGGGGCCGAACACCTGCGCCATCACCCAGACGCGCGACAGATCGGCGATGGTGAAGGCCTGTGTGGTGGCCGCCTGCAACAGCTGGCCACGCGTGATCAGGCGCTCGACAACGGTGCCGGCGATGGGCGCACGGATGACGCCGCCCTTGCTGACGACCGGCCGCCCGCGCTGGATGCTCTGGATCGTCGCCGAATCGACGTTGAGCGACGCCAGGGTCTGAAGTGCGGCGGCGCGATTGGCCTCAGCCGTAACGGCGTCAGTTTCGGCCTGCGCCGCCTCGCGCTCCGAGACGCCCTGATGCGCCAGCAAATCCTTGTCCATGTCGGCGAGCTGGCGCGCGGCGTTGGCTGCCACGATGGCCGTTCGGTAGGCGCCGATCGCGGCCGTGTAGTCCGGCGAATCCACCGTCGCCAGCGCCTGGCCTTTGTTCACATGTTCGCCGGGACTTACCAGCAGGCGCGAGACGGAGCCGGAGATCGGCGACATCACGCCCGTCGCCTGATCGTTGTCGAAATCGACGACGCCGTTGGTGTTCACCGCCTTGTGGAATTGCGATTGCGCGACTGTGAAGATACGGACGTTCGCTTTCTGCGCATCCGTGAGCGTGACGTTGCTGGCGGTCGCCGTCTTCTGGTTGCTGTTGTCGGGCGAGCATCCGGCCACGAGCGCCAGTGACACGAAGGCAGATTTAACGCAGAGGACGCGAAGGTTGCGCAGTGGACGCGGGAAACGGATTGCGCGTGAAGCGCGCAAGAAATTCCTCTGCATCCTCCGCGCATCCTCCGCGTCCTCTGCGTAAAAAATTGGTCGGTGCATGAGTCACCCAGGATCAAGAGTTGTTACCAGATCGGTGCGATGCCACCAGCCGCCGCCAAGCGCCTGAAACAGCGCCGCGGTGTCGGCATAGCGGCTGGCTTGCGCCTGCAGCAGACTGATATGCGCCTGCTGGGAGGCTTCCTGCGCGGTGAGCAGCGACAGATATCCGCTGTGTCCGTCCTTCACCTGGCGCTGTGTGAGATCGAGCGTAACCTTTGCGGATTCGTCCGCCGTAGCGGCTGTTTGCAGCGCGTCCGCATCCTCTTGAAGCGCCACGAGCGAGTCCGCGACGTTCTGGAACGCGGCAAGCACGGTGCTGCGATATTGCGCGGCCGCCTGCTGCCAGGCCGCGCGTGCGCCGCGCTCCTCATGCAGCAGCTTGCCGCCTTCGAAGATCGGCTGCGTCAGCGTCGCGCCAAGGCTCCAGAAACCGGTGCCCGGCGCGAACACCTGGCCGATGGCGAGCGCCGTGCTGCCCGCATTGCCCGTCAGCTCGATATTGGGCAACCGGTTCGCGATGGCGACACCAATATTCGCGTTCGCGGCATGCAGGTTCTCTTGCGCCTGAAGAATATCGGGTCGCTGCGATACGATTGTGGACGGCAGACTGACGGGAATGTTCTGCGGCAGTTGCAGGTTTTCGAGATCGAGGTTCGGTGCCGGCGCCTGGACCGGGAATTGTCCGCAGAGCACTGCGAGCTGATCGTGAAGCTGGGCTGCCTGCTTGATCAGCGGTGGCAGTGTCGCCTTCGCCTGGGCGAGCTGCGATTCCTGTGCGGCGAGATCGACACCACTCGCATAACCTTTCTGCAGCTGAAGCCGAAGGATCTCCACCGATCTGGTTTCCTCGGCGATCATGCCCTCCGTCGCCTTGATCTGCTCGCTGATGGAAGCTTGCTGGATGGCCGCGACCACTACATTCGAGGTCAGCGTCGTGTAGGTGGCCATCATCTGATAGTGCGTGCCGCGTTCCTGCGCGTGCAGCGACTCCACCATCCGACGGTTGAGTCCGAACACGTCCGGCACGAAGGAAACCGTCACCTGCGGCGTGAAGAGGTTGTATTCGAATGCATTGTTGTTGGGCACCGGTGCGAGCGTGCCCGCCTGCGAGTAGCGCGCGGCCGAGAACCCGGCGGAAACGTTCGGATAATAGGCGCCGCGCTGCGCTGCCGTGTTTTCATGCGCCACGCGCAGCGCGGCCTGTGCCGCCTTGAGATCGGGGCTGTTCGCGATGGCCTTCTCAATGAGATCGTTGAGCGTCCTGGAGTGAAATAGCGTCCACCAGTCCGCCGCGATTTCGCCGCCCTGCGTGAAGGTCTGCGCTTCGCCGCCTGGAACATTGGCGCTTTCGGTTTTGGTCAACTTCTCTGCCGTATAACCGCTTACTTCTGGAGGCGCGGGCTTCTTGAAGTCCGGCCCCACCGTGCACCCCGCCACAATCAGTGCCGCAACAATCGGCACGAAAGCCATGGGCCCGTGCGCGCAAGAGTGCGCTGTGCTCACAATGCCAATATCCGTGTGTGTCATGATTGCTCCCCGCCCGGGAGACTGTGTGTCGGCACAATGCGCTCACACCCGCCGAAGCGGGCGCCACGCACGAACTGATTCAGGGATCAGCGCCGCGGCGGGGCGCGGCTATGCCAGAGGTGCGAGGAGACCCTGCCGATGGTCTCCACAACGAAGAACGGTACCGCCGTCTTCGCTGCGGAGATTGGCAAGACGAGGCCTGGCGCGGAGGGAGCGTAGAACGCGGCCGCGTGCACGATGGCCTGACAAAAGGGGCAATCCGCCGTGCCGTTTTCGGCCGGTGCCTTCTTATGGGTCGGAACGTTTGTTACGGTCGCCGCGAGCGCTATGCGGTCGCCGTAAGCACCGTGGATATGCGTCTGCATGATGAAGGACTGCAGCGTGAAGGCCAGCAGCACAATCCAGGCGATCGCGCGAAAGCCCGATCCCCTGACTCTGGCCGTTTTCGCTCCGGAAATCCTCATGCAGCCCGCAAACCGTTTGTGCTCTCAGTTCTATCGTGAAAGCACCCGGACGCCAAACCGTTACCAACAAAAACCCTGTCCGAAGCGTACGTATAGCTTTGGCCGTAGACGGCAGAATAGCAGGGATTGCGGGGGATCACGGGAGGTGCGGCAGTCGTTGTATTTTCTACCGACCGCGCCGGGCCGGCGGCACCGAACCGGGCCAACGCGCTTCCCTTCTCAGTTGATTCGGTGCTGAATGCTCCACTGCACAGGTGAGCGGTTCGGCAGAAAATCCGGCACGTTCGGGTAAGCCTCGAGGACGTCTCCAAGCGCGGATTTCAGCGGATCGAGCCAGCGCTCATAGTGTCGCCACAGCTCAGGTGCGTCGGCTGAAATGGGCCGCCGGACCTGTTCGGAACTGGGTGTGTGCACGGCGCGCCTGCTCTCGTGAAAACGCAAACACTGCTCTTCGAAGGGCAGGCCGCAGTAATCCAGCAGCTTGCGAATCTCCTGCTCGGGATCCGTGACGAGACTTTCATGGAAGACGCGATGAACGCGACCAGGCTGCACCGTATCGAAATGCGCCATCAGCTCGACATAGTTTCGATAATACCGTCCGATGCTCGTCAGGTCGAAGGCAAAGGAATATGCATCGAGGAAATAGTGCTTGAAGATGGCAAATCCGCTGCCGAGCGGATGACGCCGGGCATCGATTATTTTGGCGTTCGGCAGAGCGGTCAGGATCATCCCCAGGTAACTAAAATTGTTCGGCATCTTGTCGGTGAAGAATGGTCGGTTCAATTTACGGTAGGTGCCGGTGCGTTCGATATATTCGCTGCCTGCGTCGGCGACCTGCTGAATCGATAAATCCTGCATCAGTCCGGGGTAGTTTTTCCCATTCCGGTGTTGGAGGTCCCGCACGACCCCCTCGAGGCTCTGCAGTTCGTTGGTGAACTCAACCAGCGAATGGCACGCAAGAATCTGTTCCAGCAAGGTGGTGCCGGAGCGAGGAAGCCCTATGATGAAGATCGGATCGCGCCGCAAAGAGCCCCAGTTGGAACGCACGCGAAAGTACTCCGATGTGAACACTTGTTTGTTGTGCTGGACGAAACTGGCTCTCTGCTCTGAATCGTGACGGACAAAGCTGCGAACCGTGGCATTGGCCTGCCGATATTGCTCGAACGAATTTTCGTACTGCTTCGCGTCCTCATAGGCCCTGCCGAGTGCGAAATGGATCTGCGCGCGATCCCGGGCAGAGAGATCGCCCGTATTCAATGCCGCATTCATGGCTTCGACATCGGCCGCCCCGAACCGTAGCGTTTTGAGCTCTGCCAGTGACCAATACGCCATGCCAAAACGGGGATTGAGCGCAAGCGATCGCCGGTAGGCAGTAATGGCATCGTCGGTTCGCCCAAGTACTTTTAGTGTTCGACCGAGGGACATCCAGTTTTCCGCGGTCGGGTGCGTGCGGAGCAGAGACTCATATGCGGCCGCCGCTGCATCGAATTCGCAGAGCTGAAGGAGCGAGTAAGCTTTCGTATCCAGGTAGTCGCAATTGTCCGGATCTTCGTCGAGAAGCGTCTCCGTCATTGAGAGCGCCATTTTCCAGTTGCCGCGATACACGAAAGTTCCGACAAGGAGCCACCGCGCCTCGGTGAATTGCGGTGCAAGCTCGAGTGCCTTCGAAAGGAGTTCCTCGGCCTGTTCGTGACGAGACAATCGAAGATAGACGTTGCCAAGCAGCTTGAGCGCAACGACATCCGTTGGATGAGTCTTAAGCCTGTGCCGCAGGCTGTTTTCCGCCGTACCAAGCTGGCTTCTCTGCGCCCGGGAGGCAGTTTCCAGGTGCTCCAGGGCAGGCGTAGAAAGTTCAAGATATTTCGCGTGAGCTCGGGCCGCTTCTGCGGTCTGGATCTCTTTCGAAAGTACATCCCCCAGCGCCCGCCACCCATTTGCGTGCAAGGGCTCCAATTGCACGACCCGGCGCAAGGCAGCGATAGACGCGTCGTCTTCGCCCAATTCCCGCAGTAACAGGCCCAGCTCATATTGCGTGCTGGCGAGGTTCGGGGCCACTCTTGTCATTTCCTCGAGGAGATCGCACGCACCGCGAAGGTCGTTCGTGAGGCGCCGCGCACTGACCAGCAACCCAAGTGCCTCCGGCTGCCCTGGCGCCTTCTTGAGAATGGCCAAAGCACGCTGTTCGGCGGACGAGGAATCCGTTTCGAGGTGCGTAGCGGATTCAGCAATCGCCGCCGATATGGTTTTCGATGGACTGACAACGTTTGAATTTTGGGTCATTGCATCAGTCCTGTGCAGGTATTTCTGTTTCGACGCAAACGTTGCGCATGGTTTGCCAAGGGTTGAATTATAGGCGATACGTCATCAGCATTTTCGCGGGTTGTGCGAAAATAGGAAGCAAATGACCGAATACGCAGCACCGATCGCCGATATGCATTTCGCCGCCACAAGACTGGCAGGCTTCGGCGAGATCGCCGCGCTGCCCGGCGGGGAAGATTTGAGCGACGAGCTGCTCGTTTCGATCCTCGAGGAGGGCGGAAAATTTGCCGCCGGCGTCCTGTCGCAGCTTAACCGGATCGGCGACCTGCAGGGATCGCGGCTGGAAAACGGCGTCGTGCGAACGCCCGACGGCTGGGTCCCAGCCTATCGCGCCTTCATCGACGGAGGCTGGAACGCGGTTCCATTCGAGTCCCGGCAGGGAGGCCAGGGGCTGCCCTGGCTTGTCGCGACCGCGCTCCAGGAAATGTGGCATTCGGCCTGCATGGCGTTCGCGCTGTGCCCGATGTTGACCCAGGCGGGCGTGGAAGCGATCAGCCACCATGGCTCGAAAGATCTCAAGGCGCGGTTCCTGCCGAAACTGGTTTCAGGGCAGTGGAGCGGCACCATGAACCTGACTGAGCCGCAGGCCGGCTCCGATCTCGCTGCCATCCGCACCCGCGCGGTGAGGGAAGGCGACCACTACCGGATCAGCGGCCAGAAGATCTTCATTACTTACGGCGACCATGATCTGGCCGAGAATATCGTCCATCTGGTTCTGGCTCGCCTGCCCGACGCACCCGCGGGAGTCAAAGGCATTTCCCTGTTCGTCGTACCGAAATATCTCGTCGGCGATGATGGCGCGCTCAAGGGGCACAATGATCTGCGCTGCGTTTCGCTTGAACACAAGATGGGCATCCATGCCAGCCCGACCGCGGTGATGTCCTACGGCGACAATGGCGGTGCCTTCGGCCTGATTGTCGGCGAAGAGAACAAGGGTCTGCAATACATGTTCACGACGATGAACAATGCCCGGCTGTCGGTCGGCCTTCAGGGCATCGGGATTGCGGAGCGCGCGTTGCAGAAGGCCGCGTCATTCGCCCGCGAGCGGGTGCAGAGCCGCGACATCGCGGGCAGCAATGCGAAACCGGTCACCATCATCCACCACCCTGACATCCGCCGGATGCTGCTGACGATGCGGGCCCTAACCGAAGCCAGCCGCGCTCTCGCCTATTTCGCCGCCGCCCAGCTCGACGTGGCCAATCGCCATCCCGATCCCGAGATGCGCGAGGCGTCCAAGGCAGTCGTCGATCTGCTGATTCCCGTCGTCAAGGGCTGGAGTACGGAAATCGGTTCCGAAGCGGCGGCTATGGGTGTCCAGATTCATGGCGGCATGGGCTATATCGAGGAAACCGGCGCTGCCCAGTTCATGCGCGATGCCAAGATCGCCGAAATCTACGAGGGCACCAACGGTATCCAGGCCAATGACCTGATCGGCCGCAAGCTGACGCGCGACGGTGGGGAAACGGCAAAATCATTCATTGCAACCATGCAGTCGCTCGACGATGAACTGGCCGCGGCTGGCGGCGAGCTGTCATCGCTGCGTGGCGCCCTGGCCAAGGGACTGGCTGCGCTGAATGCGGCGACGGAGTGGATTTTGGCCCATCAGGCCGGCGATCCGCGCGATGCGGCGGCGGGCGCGATGTCGTATTTGCGACTATGGGGAACGGTCGCTGGCGGCTGGTTGATGGCCAGGGGGGCGCTCGCGGCGAAAGCCGATCTGGCCGTGGGAAAAGGCGATCCGGCTTTCCTGCGCGCCAAAATCATTACCGCGCGCTTTTACGGCGAGCATATATTGCCCCGGGCGTTGGCTCTTGAGGCAGAGACGACCGCCGGCGCCAGCACGCTTGTGGCCATGGCGGACGAGTCGTTCTGACGCCGCGGCAGGCGGCAAGACCGAGAGAGCGCGCCTCGATCGGTTCTGGAGAAGATCATGTCCGATAGCGTAATTTCCAAGAGGACAGTGGCAGAGCGGTCGGAACCGCATAGCTCGCACGAAGCGCGGAACAAGATCCGCTTCGTCACCGCGACGAGCCTGTTCGATGGCCACGACGCCGCTATCAACATCATGCGGCGAATACTCCAGTCGTCCGGCGTGGAGGTGATTCATCTCGGCCACAATCGCTCGGTGGACGAGATCGTTACGGCCGCGATCCAGGAGGATGTGCAAGGCATCGCCATCAGCTCCTACCAGGGCGGCCATGTCGAATATTTCAAATACGCCATCGATCTGCTGCACGAGCGCGGCGCGGGGCGGATCAAGCTGTTCGGCGGCGGCGGCGGCGTGATCGTGAAGGACGAAATCGCCGAACTGCACGCCTACGGAGTGGAGCGCATCTACTCCCCGGAGGACGGGCAGCGCATGGGCCTCGAAGGCATGATCGGCGACATGATCGAGCGTGCCGATTTCGATCCGAGCGATGACGGCATCGTCGACATTAAGACGTTGGCCAATCCGGATTGGCGTCCATTGGCCCGTTTCATCACCCGCCTCGAGCGTGGCCAGATCGCCCAGGCGACCATGGCAGCACTGTCCGGCAGCGCGGGGGAACGCAGGAACATGCCGATCCTCGGCGTCACCGGCACCGGCGGCTCGGGCAAATCTTCGTTGTGCGACGAGTTGATCCGCCGATTCCGACTCGACAGCGACCGGTTCAAAATTGCGGTTCTTGCCATCGACCCGTCGAAGCGCAAAAGCGGCGGCGCGCTTCTGGGCGACCGCATCCGCATGAACGCAATCAACGCACCTCAAATCTATATGCGCTCGATCGCGACCCGCGAATCCGACAGCGAAGTACCGAAATTTGTGCCCCATGCCGCTGAAGCCTGCCGCGCCGCGGGCTTCGATCTCGTCATTGTCGAGACTCCCGGCATCGGTCAGGGCAACACCGCCATTGCCGATCTTGCCGACATTTCGCTTTACGTCATGACGCCCGAATTCGGCGCTGCTTCCCAGCTCGAAAAAATCGACATGCTCGATTTTGCCGATCTGGTGGCGATCAACAAATTTGATCGCAAGGGCGCAGAGGACGCGCTGCGCGACGTGCGCAAGCAGGTTCAACGCAATCGGAAAGCCTTCACCCAATCGCCCGACACCTTGCCCGTCTTTGGCGCCATCGCGGCGCGTTTCCAGGATGACGGGGTGACCGGGCTTTATCTCGGCCTGCGGGACCTTCTGGTGGAGAAGGGCTTCGATCCGCCGGCCAGCCGGTTCGATCGCAAAGCCGGCCATATGCCGTCGCCACGGCCGCCGATCGTGCCATCGTCGCGCCAGCGCTATCTGGCCGAGATCGCAGCAGAGATTCGCGACTATCACAAAATCGTTGCAGCCCAGGCGGCCGTCGCCCGCGAGATCCAGCAGTTGAGAAGCGCGCAGTGCATGCTGGAGGCGAAAGGCGGAGATGGTTCGGCGCTCGCCCCCTTGATCGCCGATCGCGAGGAGCGCCAGGACGCCCGCGCCCGAAAGCTGATCGAGAACTGGCCGCAAGTGAAGGAGCGCTACTCCGGCGACGAATATGTGGTGAAGGTTCGCGACAGGGAAATTCGCACTCAGCAGATCAGCGTGAGCCTGTCAGGGACGCGGATCCGCAAGGTGGCTCTGCCGCGCTATGAGGATCACGGCGAGATCCTGCGCTGGATGCTGACCGAAAACGTCCCCGGCGCATTTCCCTATACGGCGGGCGTGTTTGCCTTCAAGCGCGAGGGCGAGGACCCGACGCGCATGTTCGCCGGCGAAGGAGATCCTTTCCGAACCAATGCGCGCTTCAAGCTCCTGTCGAAGGACTCGGAAGCAAAGAGACTGTCGACTGCGTTCGATTCGGTGACACTATACGGTTGGGATCCGGACGAGCGGCCCGACATTTACGGCAAGGTCGGGAATTCCGGCGTTTCCATTGCGACCCTCGACGACATGAAGGTGCTTTATTCGGGCTTCGATCTTTGCGCGCCCGCGACTTCGGTATCCATGACGATCAACGGGCCGGCGCCGATGCTGCTGGCAATGTTTTTCAACACCGCAATCGATCAGCAGCTGGAAAAATTCGCGGCCGAACATGGCCGGCAACCGGGCGACGTCGAAGCGGCGAAGATCCGCGCCTGGACGCTCGAAACCGTGCGCGGCACGGTGCAGGCCGACATCCTGAAAGAGGATCAGGGCCAGAATACCTGCATTTTCTCGACGGAATTCGCGCTGAAAATGATGGGCGACATCCAGGAATATTTCGTGCACCACAAGGTGAAGAACTTCTATTCGGTGTCGATCTCCGGCTATCACATCGCCGAAGCCGGGGCCAACCCGATCTCGCAGCTTGCCTTCACGCTCGCCAATGGCTTCACCTTCGTCGAGTCGTATCTGGCGCGCGGCATGAAAGTCGACGACTTCGCGCCCAACCTGTCCTTCTTCTTCTCCAACGGAATGGACCCGGAATATTCGGTGATCGGCCGCGTGGCGCGGCGCATCTGGGCGGTTGCCATGCGCTTCAAATACGGGGCCCGCGAACGCTCGCAGAAGCTGAAATATCACATCCAGACGTCCGGCCGCTCGCTGCATGCGCAAGAGATGGATTTCAACGATATCCGCACCACATTGCAGGCGTTGATTGCGATCTATGACAATTGCAACAGCCTGCACACCAACGCATTCGACGAGGCCTATACGACGCCGACCGAGAACTCCGTTCGCCGCGCGATGGCGATCCAGATGATCATCAACCGCGAATGGGGCCTGGCCAGGAACGAGAACCCCAACCAGGGCTCCTTCATCATCGATGAGCTGACTGATCTGGTGGAAGAGGCGGTGCTGCAGGAGTTCGAGCGCATCGCCGAACGCGGCGGCGTGCTGGGGGCGATGGAGACCGGCTATCAGCGCGGCAAGATCCAGGAGGAAAGCCTTTATTACGAACACAAGAAACATGACGGCAGTCTGCCCATCATTGGCGTGAACACCTTCGTCAACCCACATCAGGCGGAGAGGCCGGGACCCGCGCTACAGCGTTCGACCACGCGCGAAAAGGACGGCCAGATCGCCCGGCTGCGCGAGTTTCAGCATCGTCACGTGGACGAAGCTCCCGGGATGCGGGAACGTCTGCGCCAGGCGGTGATCCGCAACGAGAATGTTTTTGCGGTCTTGATGGATGCGGTACGTGTCTGCTCGCTGGGCCAGATCAGCGACACGTTGTTCGAGGTCGGCGGGCAGTACCGGCGGAATATGTGACGCTCGCCGAACTACGAATCGCGATCGCCGCGCAGGGGCTGGCCTGGCGCGGCGCGTTTCATCCCGGCGCGGCCGATCTTCCGGTCGGCGCGCAAATTGGTACCCTCGTTCTGGTCGGATTCACCGGGCGCGAAAACTGGCCCTTCTTTGCGTCCTCGCCCGAAGCCGCCGACGGCAAGCCCAATCCTCTCGATCGCTGGTCGCGCCGGATTGTCAGCGCTGTTGCGGCGAGATTTGGCGCCACAGCGATATTTCCCTTCGATGGTCCGCCCTGGGCGCCGTTTCAGCGCTGGGCGCAGAAGGCCGAACCGGTTTATCCGTCGCCACTCGGCATGCTTATTCATCCAGACTGGGGCCTGTGGCATGCGTGGCGCGGCGCGCTGGCCTTCAGCCAGCTGCTCGAACTCCCTCAACCGGATCGCCGCACCAGCCCATGCGAAAGCTGCGCCGAAAAGCCGTGCCTGACCGCCTGTCCGGTAAATGCCTTTTCTCCAGCCGGATATGATGTCGCGGCCTGCGTCGCCCATCTCGACACTGCAGAAGGAAGCGACTGCAGAGATCACGGCTGTCGCGCCCGCCGCGCCTGTCCCGTGGGAGCGCAGCATCGCTATGCGCCTGATCAGGCGCAGTTCCATCTGCAGGCGTTCCGCAAGGCGCAGCGCTGACCCGAGCGATCAATCGGCCCAATCCTCGACAATCGTCTGGAGCGCTTTCAATCCGTCGGTCAGACAGGCCGGCCCGGGCTGCAGGATAATTGGGGACTTGATCTCATAAAGTTTGCCGTTGCGGACCGCCGGAACCTCCGAAAAGCCGGCGCGCGCCTTGACCTTCGTGGGCTGAAATTTCTTGCCGCACCAGGAGCCGATGATGATATCGGGTGCGGCGGCAATGACATCGGCCCCAGTCACAATCCGGTCTTTTGCGGCGGCCTGCTTGGCGCGGTCCGGAAAAATGTCGACGCCGCCAGCGATCTCGACCAATTCCGACACCCAACCGATCCCGGAGATCAAGGGATCGTCCCACTCTTCAAAAAAGATTTTCGGATGGCGGGCCAAATTCGTGGAACGTGCGCGCGCTTCCACCAGCCGCGCTTCCATGTTGCTCACCAGCGCCGTGGCCTTAGCATCGGCGCCGACAATCGCGCCAACCATCCTCATCATATCGAGAATGCCGGAGATGGTGCGGTGATTGAAGGCGTGGACATGCAACCCGCACCGCATCAGGTCAGCGACGATATCGGCTTGGAGGTCGGAAAATGTGAAAACAAGATCCGGCTTGAGCGCCAGAATCTTTTCCGTATGGGCCGAGGTAAAGGCACTGACCCTCGGCTTGTCGCGCCGCGCTTCCGGCGGCCGAACGACATAGCCCGACACGCCGACGATCCGATCCTGCTCGCCCAGCAGGTACAGGGTCTCGACGGTCTCCTCGGTCAGACAGACGATGCGCCCGGGTGGAAACATGGAATAATCCTGAACTGAAGCTTCCAGCTAACGGCGCACGCAATTAGAAGACAGGGCACGGTTTTTCGAGGACGCGGATTTATATTTCGACCTGTTTCAGCCAACAAAAGCAATTCCGAATTTACCCCAAATGAATATCCTTCTGCCGTGTCTCGTCGGCGCCGTCTTCGCGCCTGAGACGGCTGAACACGACAGTTGAGACCATGGTGAAAAGGCCGAGCGCGAGGAAGGCGTGGTGCAGACCGTGGATCATATCGAGGGGCGATGACCGCGCGGCCGGCGGCACGAAGAACATGGTGGCGAGGCCCGCGATGGCCACGCCGAAGCTGATCGACAATTGCTGCGAGGTGCTGGCGATGGAGCTCGCCGCGCTCGCTTTCGCCGGCGACACGTCGGCGTAGGCAAGCGTGTTCATGCACGTATATTGAGTCGAAGTCAGCGCGCCGTAGCAGAAGGCTTGCACCACGATCAGCCAGACCGGCGTGCCGGTTCCGATGGCGGCGAACAGCATCAAGAAAACGCTCATCAGCAGCGTGTTGCCGATCAGCACCGTGCGATAGCCGAAGCGCTGCAGGATCTGACGGATCACGATCTTCGTACTCATCGCAGCAGCGGCCTGCGGCATGATCAGAAGGCCCGACTGCACGGGCGAGAATCCCAATCCCACCTGATAGAGGAGCGGCAGCAGGAATGGCACGCCGCCGATGCCGAGCCGCGTGAAGAAACCGCCGCCGACAGCGGCGGCGAAGGAGCGGATGCGAAAGAGACCCAGCCGCAGCAGCGGCCAGCGCGTGCGCTCGGCATGTACGCCATAGCCGAACAGGAGCGCTATCGAAACGAACAGAAGCCCGAGAATCTCCGCCGCGCTCAACGCGTGTTCGCCGAAGACTTCGAGCACATAGGACAGAAGCGCCAATCCGGCGCCGAAGAGGATAAGGCCCACGATATCGAGCGGCCTCGTCCGCTCGCGATAGTCCGGCAGCTTCATCCAGACGAGCACCAGTCCGGCAATGCCGACGGGGACGTTGAGAAAGAAGATGGCGCGCCAGTGAAAATAGGCGACGATGAATCCGCCCGCAGCGGGGCCCAGCATCGGCGCAACCAGCGCGGGGATCGCAACGAAGCTCATCGCCCGGATCAGCTGCGATTTTGGAAAGCTGCGCACCAGCGTGAGCCGGCCCACCGGCACCATCATGGCACCGCCGCATCCCTGCAGCACGCGACAGGCGACGAGGAGATGGATGTTGCTCATCAGTCCGCACAGGAGCGAGCCGAACGTGAATATGCCGATGGCAGAGGCGAACACGCGCCGTGTGCCGAACCGGTCGGCCATCCAGCCGCTGATTGGAATGAAGACGGCGAGGCTGAGCGTATAGCTCGCCAGCACGGCTTTCATGCCGAGCGGAGTAGTGCCGATCGCCTTCGCGACGATGGGCACCGCGGTATTCAAGATCGTGGTGTCGAGCGATTCCATGAAGAGCGCGACCGCCACGAGCCAGGGCAGCACGCGCTGGATCGCGGGAGATGGCGTCGCGGTTGTCAGGGCTTCGGTTGTCACGCTTTCCGCAGATGCTCCCGGGACCGCGGGCGGCTTGCCTGCGCTGGCCCCGACGGCGTTGTCACGTTAGAGGATAGGTCAGCATCCCGGCAGATCCGATCCTTGCAGCTTTTGTGATTTGCGCCGTTTCGATTTTGCGCGGTCCGAGAATGTGAACGACGTCTTTTCCGGCAGCGATCAGGTATGGCGATGATCCGCCGATGACACCGCCACCACAAGACCTCCGCGCACATGACTGCGCAGCGGTCCGCCAGCCCAATTCGCGCAATCTGCTCAGGCCCGAATGAAATTCGTCGAGACGTCCTGGGAAACTCGTCACACATCACGAAGTCAATGACAAAACAGAAATAATGCAGAATATAAAACTTCTATAATTGCCAGATATTACTGAAGGAAACATGGCCATCGCACAATAAAACCCTATATCAGTTTTGCAGTTTGAATGACGAATATTCAAATTTTGCTCAATCGATACAAGGATAAAAATATGTCTTATCAAATGTCATATCTGTCCCCGCAGTCTTCGTGGTTCAAACCAGGGTCAAGCTTCGATGCAAACCGGGGATTTCTCTCGGCCTTGAACAGGGAGATCGACCATGTCCTCGATGGTTTTGGTTCCTACCCGTCCTCGTCGGGAATATCCTCCCACAGCTCGACGCCGCGGATGAGCGTGACCGAGTCCGACATTTCTGTTGAAATCGAGACCGAATTGCCCGGCGTCGATGAGAAGGATGTGGAAATCTCATTGAGCGACGACGTGCTCACGATCAAGGGCGAGAAGCGGATGGAAGGCAGCCTTCAGCACAGCGACTACTGCCATCAGGAGCGCACGTTCGGCAAGTTTTCGCGTTCGATCACCCTGCCGTTCGGGCCCGACCCCAAGTCGGTGAAGACGCTCTTTTCCAGAGGCGTGCTAAAGATCACACTGCCCAAGTCGGCGGCCATCAAGCAGCACACGGTGAAGATTCCGGTCAAGTCGACGATGTGAATCGAATTGGCGCGCTGCCGGTCCGGTTCCGGCGCGCGCCAGATGAGACGGCATGGGGCGGAGTATTCCGCCCCATGAACCGTTGGTGGAGAGAATCGCGGATACGTTGATGGCGGGCGAACCCCCGCCAATTCGTACTCCGCCAAATCGCGTGTCACGCGCTTCAGGCGCAAACGTACATCCAGGGCCTGTTCGCGTTGTGAGCAATAGTGGGCAGATTCACGGCCGGCGACCTGCTATTTGAACTTGGGAAAGAATCAAACACGCAAACGTCGCGATCAATTCGCCCCGATCGGCGGCTTTCAACGCATGGTACACGGAACCGCCCCAACTCGCCTGGCAAGCAGTGCTGCGACCGATATAGCGGGAGTTCGGCGTTCGACCCGCACGCCGACTTCCGCAGTGCTGCACGAACTGCTCGGCGTGACGCCGGCGGAGACAGTGACGCTGGGCTGGCTGATCGGCAGGCTCGGAGACCGCTCGTTTGGCGTCGTCCTCCTGCTCCTGGGACTGCTGGGATTGCTCCCCGGAATAACGACTCTCGCTGCCGTCCTGCTCCTGGTGCCGGCCTTTGAAATGGTTCTCGCCAATCGCGGTCCTGTTTTCACGCAGCGCCTTGCCTCCCTTCATTTTGGAACACGCCGTCTCGCCGCCCTGATTCATCGGGCTGTGCCTGTTCTGACGTATCTGGAACGCTTCATCCGCCCGCGTTGGCCAACCCCTTTCGAGGCGACCAAGCGCGTGGTCGGAATTGTCATCCTGTTGCTTGGGCTGAGCATGCTCACCCCGATTCCACTCAGCAACGTGCCGCCGGCAATTCTCGTCATGTTCATAGCATTCGCGTATCTGGAGCAGGATGGCGTACTCCTTTGCGCCACGCTCGGCGCCGCGCTGTTCATGCTCGTCATGCTTGCTGCGGTTGTCTGGCAGACTGCGAGTCTGTCGCACGCACTGACCCGGCTGTTTTGAGCGGTCTGAAACGGTCCGCCCAACCCGGGCGTTCACCACTCCAAGTCTCGGCAAATCGGCAGGTCGACCGCAAGGATTGCAGCCTCTCAGTCAGCACTTACTCGTGGTTGCGCCTGTGAGCAATTCTGCACAGTATTGTCCTTCGAACTCGTTTAGCCTTTTTCCTCGACGGGAATGATTCCTCGAAACTTCGAGGAGGTTCTCGTGTTTTTGCGTTCGCGCACTGTCGCTTGGCCGCTGATATTTCGTCGCGGCTGAACGTCAAGCGCCACTGGAGGAAGTTGAATGAGTGACCACACGAACGACCTGGTCGCGCGCCTGCAGGCCGAGGCGCGCCGCCCCGATGGCCACTCGCAATCTGTCATAACGACCGGCAAGCTCGCCGTCAGTCTCGACGCCAGAATGGTCAAGGTTGCCGGCAGGCGCGTGCATCTCACGAGGAAGGAGTATCAGATGTTGCAGCTGCTCGCGCTGCGGAAGGGGATGACGCTGTCCAAGCAGATGTTCATGAACCATCTCTACGGTGGCATGGACGAGCCCAAGCACAAGATCATCGACGTCTTCATATGCAAGCTGAGAAAGAAGCTCGCAGCAGCCACCAGCGGTGAGAAATACATCGAGACCGTCTGGGGCAGTGGCTACGCCCTGCGCGACCCCGCGGACGAGGAAGCTGCCTGAACGCTCAGGCATTTCAGCGGCACAGTTCGAACCCACGCACGGCAAGGAAACGCCATTCGCGCGCAGCGCGGCGAATCGGCGCCTCCGACATGTTTTGGTTCAATATGAATGCAACATGCTCTAAACGCCTCTTCCCCAACTTCCTCGCCACCCGCTTCTGCCACGGAACAATCTGAGGACGAACAGGAGCAGCACCGCGCCGATTGTGGCGTTGATGATCGCCGAGACGATTCCGGCGCCGAGCTCGATGCCCAGTTGGGGCAGCAGCCACCCACCGATAAAGGCCCCGATAACTCCAATGATGAGGTCGCCGATGATTCCAAATCCGGTACCCTGTACGATCTTGCCGGCCAACCATCCTGCAACGACGCCGACCACGAGTATGACCAGAAGACTTTCATTTGACATGTGCATTGTCGTGAACTCCAATTTCAGTTTACGGCCGAACTACCGTTCCACACGCAGACGTACATCCCGCCTTCATCGACGGGTTCGCGCCCACATCCCCACATCGAATGCGGGGCGGAGAAGGGAATTTTCCCGCGGTGCAAGTCTACATCCGTGTCAACGGCTGAAACTGTGCAGAATTGCTCACGCCGGAAGCAGTTTGCGAGAATGGGACGTGCTTTCGCGAGCTGACGGGTGCGTATTGAGGAACTTCGCGCGGAAGACTTTGTTCCATTAATGTCTTTGACGCCGGGAGGCACCCATGAATCTGCATCTGACGAATCCGGAACTTATTGGAATCGCCGTCGTGGCGATCCTGTTGATCGCAGCTGTTGCCTGGTTGTACATCCGGAGGCGCCGGGCGACGACCGCGGATCTGCGGCAGCGATTTGGACCTGAGTACGAGCGAGCCGTGCAAAAGCATGGCTCCAGTGCGGAAGCGAAATTGCTGGATCGTGAAAAACGGGTGGAAAAACTCAATATTCGCGAGCTTGAGCCGGCGGAGCGGGAACGATTCCTCGAGCGATGGAAATCCGTGCAATCGCATTTCGTCGATTCTCCTAAGGGGGCGGTCACGGAAGCCGACGATCTGGTGTCGTCGGTCATGCAGAGCCGCGGCTATCCCGTATCCGATTTTGAGCAGCGTGCCGCCGACATTTCCGTCGACCATCCACGGGTGACGGAAAACTACCGCGCGGCGCACGCGATCGAATTGCGCCTCAGGAAAGGCGAAGCAAATACTGAGGATCTCAGAACGGCAATGATCCACTATCGCTCACTGTTCGAGGAATTGGTACAGTTGCCAGTCGTGGAAAAGATTGCCGACAAGAAACAGGCTGCCTGACGGGCAAACCGGCAACGGTGGCCAGCAGGCTATGACAACGCTCTATGACAACGCTCGGGTACGAAGTGTGAAATCGGACCCGAGCAATTTTGGTCCGCCGCGGCGCTTCTGCAGCGAGAAAGCAAAGCTTCACAACTGGTCAGGGCGCTGAGATTGGTTCTTCTGTGCCGCTCACGCGGAACAGGCGCATCAATGATTTTGATACTGTTACCAGATGAGTGTAGCGACCCATACAGCCGTGCCGGCGCTTAAGACCGCCGCGAGAGCGAGACAATATTGGCTTTCGGTGCGCCTGGAGAACCAGTCAGTCAATGTGCGCGATTTGTTGAGCTTTTCCATCACTGGATTAACGGGCGAAGCGCTCTTTGGTGCATCGCGAAAATCAAGGGCGCCCCGCGAATCGGTCACGTCGGCGGTGGGTTAGTGCTTGTTTGGCGAAGCCGCGTCCGTGGCCGCGTTCTGTAAATCTGCGACAGGAGTCTTTTTCGCGCGGATGAAGGCGGCGTCGCGATTCTCCTTTTCGGTGGCTCTGGTCGCGTCCGTTATGTGCGAATCGCGCATGTCTGGATGTCGGGTTTCTTTCGTCATGGCATTTCCTTCCGCATGTTTGCGCACATCGATGCGTGCAATGACCTAACGGTCAGAATGCTCGAGCGTTGCGTATGCGCAGCCGCTTATCGCGGCGTGCGGGGCGAATCGTACGGTTATGCAGTTCCCTTTGGAGTGCCACCGCTTCGACAGCCGATTCCCCTCGCTGTCCATGCAGCGATCATTGATCCCTATCTTCATCCACTGTTCGCCGACGGCGATCGTCCGCCCAGATGGAAGACGGTGATCCGCGCTCATTTTCCCAGTCTGACCGCGCTATTTCCAACTCATGAGTTCGCGCGGAGAGGCACCTGGAATCAAGTCCGTCACATCGCAAAGGCGAGCCCGGCGCCAATGACAACGGCAGCAACCCCCAGGATGGTACACCAGCCGAAGGGCGACAAAAGCTTTGGACGTTTGCGGCGGTGGAACGAGAAATCCCTCGGCACAGACCAGCGGACCTGGCGCGCGAATTCACGATCGGAAAGGGTCGGCCATTTGCTGCCGACGTCCGTAGTCATGTGCGGCCTCCATTGCGACAAACAGGCCGCGACGGCGACGCACGGGCAGTCCTCGCCGCACCTCCGGGTGCGCTTTGTAGTTCGTGCCGGGTTCGAAGCGATGGCGGCCACGGAATGAGGGCGATGAGGTCGCGCTGAAATTGAGGTGAAGGGCGGGGGGCAGGCGATACCAGCGGGTCGCGCATATTCAGGGCTTGCGATTTCATATCGACTCTTCTCGATCGTCAGAGGGGGGAGATTACCCTGCCATCGGCATCAAAACTGTGCAGAATTGCTCACCTCAACTAGGGTTTAAGGCAGAATATCGCGATATTCCAAGAATTAATGACCGACAGAATTAAAAAATTTCACTCTTTATTTATGAGAGTTCCGACTTGGAATAAAATGAACGGATCACGAAGATAATGATAGGCCAATTATATTTGCCAGATATTGTAATTACGGCGCAGTTCGCGCGATCTACATAACGAGGAACCTTATTGCATTTGAGAGCGTTCAATATAGTCAACGTCCAATACACAAGTCACATAATGAAACGTCAGGCCATGTTTTCGTTTTCGGGAATTCAGTCCTCGTGAAACAAGGAATTGCCAAATGACCAATACACGACAGATGTTCCTGGCGCTGGGCCTCGCAGCCGCGAGCGCTCTTCCGGCCTCGGTCGCGACCTTCGATCGCGCCTACGCCGCCTCGACGTCGCAAGATCTCAACAGAGACGCCGCCCACGCTCTGCAGATGCTCTACAGAACCAACCCCGTTGCGGAGCAGATTTCGAGGCAGGCGCAAGCCGTCCTCGTGTTCCCGAACATCGTCAAAGCCGGTTTTGTGTTTGGTGGCGCCTACGGCGAAGGCGTTCTGCACGAGGGTCCGAGAACTCTCAACTACTACAACTCGGTTTCGGCCTCATGGGGCTTTCAGGCCGGCGCACAATCGTACGGCTATGTCGTATTTCTCATGAACCGCGGAGCCATCGACTACCTCAACAAATCCCACGGCTGGGAACTGGGCGTCGGCCCGACCCTGGTGGTCGTGAACGAAGGGATAGCCAAGAATCTGTCGACATCGACACTGAAGGGCGACGCCTATGCCTTCATCTTCGATCAGCAAGGCCTGATGGCCAGCGTGAGCATCGAGGGAACGAAGATTTCGCGAATTTATCGCTGAACGATGCGGGCTTCGGATCAGAGATGAATCTTCACGCATGGGTGTTGCTCGGCGATATGAGTTCGCGGAAGGGCTCAACGGTCCGTGCCCTCACCGGCATTTCGCGCGACCGTCTGGACCCTATCGAGGTCACGTTGACGAACGGTCAAAGCATCCAGATCCATCCGAAAGTTGCGTCAATAAACGAGAAGAACGTTCCCACGCCGGAATCCTGGCTGGCGCGGTGGTCCAGGTCGGCTGTTCGACAGAATTTGATTCTCGCGTTCCGGCTGCGGTTCGGCCCCAAGGGCCGGCGACCCGACGACTACGTGAAGGCCCTCGTGGAGGCGGGCGGCACCATAGAATCAATCGTCACGCTGGGAGAGACAACACCGGATTGGGCGATCCAGATTGGCGCGCCTTACGCACACATCCTCGATGCTGCGACGACCCCGACGAACGCGAATGCCCATCGCGTTCGGCAGTTCTGGGGCTGGCTCTGAAATGAAAATCACCAGAGCGGTATGGTTTGAATCAAAAATAGTTGTCATGGCCCGCCCCCCGGTCCGCGCGAAGCGCGGCCGGAGGACAAGCTTCACGCGCGGGCAATGACAAAAATAGGTTGCGTGTTTCGAAACCGAGCGGATCGGGACGACCGCATCACGCCGCAGCCTCGACTGCCCGCGCACGCGAATCTGTTCTCTCCGAAGCGGAGAGCGCCGCTCCGGGATTGAACCGCGCCGGTGTTTGTCCCACGGCTGCTACGATGCGCCCCACGGCTTCCCGAAGATTGGTGACGACATCGCAGCCGGTCGCGGAGACGGCATCGAGATAACGGGCGTTCTCTCCGGCAAGCCCCCAGAAACAGGTCATGGCGTGTGCGGTAGGAATGCGGCGGCGAAGACGGCGCATGAGATAATGCGCGCTCGTATCGCTTCCTGCTTCAAGATAGGACAGGCAGATGAACCGCACGCCGGAGGGATCGATCCTCTGGATGTTCGCAGGCGATGCCTCGGTCGCGGAAATCACGCGCGCTCCGATTCCTCGTCTCTCGAGCAGATGGACAAGCAGCAGGCCGGCCGCCTCGTCGAGGATGCCACGCCCCGCCACGCAAAGCACCGGTTGCCCAACCCAATCCAGCGGAAGCGATTCCGGTGCGAATATCCTTGCCGTTTCTAAGCCGGACGCACCCGGCGGCGGTTCGTCCGCCGGGATGTCTTCGTGATCCGAAAGATTCTCAATCAGGCCTTCGACCAGGTCTTTGGCGCTCGACCGGCGGTCGGGCTCGAGCGCGCCGCGGTTCACATCCAGCTGCGCGAGAACCAGCGCCTTGAGCGCAACGTCGTAAAACTCGCACAGCGAATGCTCCTTCAGGAACGATTCCGCCTGATGGGCGGCCGCGTCCGGGTCGCCGGCCAGAATTCGCAGGTAGAAGGATTCTTCGTTCGCCAGAGGCGGCCGGTTGCCGAGCAGGACGTCGAGAAATTTGAGCCGTTCGACGTGGCGGCCCAGCACGACAAGGCACATGGTCAGCGGTGTGGACAGGAGCAGGCCGACCGGACCCCATACCCAGGTCCAGAACGTCGCGGCAACAACAACCGCGACAGGGGACAGGCCCATGCTTCGTCCATAGAGCCACGGCTCGATCACCTGGCCGGTGACCGACTCGAGACCGAAATACAAACCCGCAGTCCAGAATACGAACGACCAGCCCGGATCCACGGCAAGTGCCAGAATTAGTGGCACCGCGGCTGCGAGGGGAACGCCGACATACGGCACAAACCGGAACATCATTGCGATCAGCGCCCACAGCCCCGGATTGGGAACCCCGATCACCCACAGGCCCATGCCGATCAGGATGCCGAAGCACGCATTGATCGCGGTCTGGGTCAGAAGATACCGGCTGAGCCGCGCGGCGCCGTCGTCCAGCGCCGCCTTGGCCCGCTGCAGATCGCTCGATCCCGCCAACCAGATGAAGCGGTCTCGCAGATCCTCCTTCTCCAGGAGAATGAACACGACGAAGATGATGGCAATTCCGGCCGTCGCCAATGGCTCGAGGAGCGGCGCGAGGACGGCTTCAATCAGATCGATGGGAGATGCGGCCGGCTTGCGTATTTCCACCGGCACCGGCGTTTCGGGGGAGGTAGTTTGAACTGCGAGACCGGTTGTCGCCAATGCGTGAGAGTCGCGCGGCGAGGCTGGAACCTGGTTGTCCAGATTGCTCAGCAATGACGAAGTTCGGCCGATCAGACTATTTGCGGCGGCTGAGCCGCGCAGGGATTGGATCTTGCCGGCGATGTTGTGCTGGTAGTGCGGCAGATCGGCGGCGAGGTGTGCGAATTGCGCGCCGATGAAGGTTCCGATGCCGCCCATGATTGTAAGCGCGAGCAACGCGGTCAAAATCACGGAAGGAACGCGCCCGAGATGCAATCGCCGCAGCTGGGCGACGACGGGCGCGAGCGCGAAAGCGAGCAGCGTCGCAAGCGCCACCGGCACCAGGATCGGGCGGCCGAAATAGATCGCGGCGACGGCGACGGCTGCGACGACCGAAGATGCCGCAAACCGGAACTGCGCCCCCGGCGGCGAAGCGAACGATTCCCGGCTTCCCGCGCGTGCGGCTATCCCGGCCAGTTCCCGTCCTTCAAAAAAATCAGAGTTAATCCGGGACAGGCCCATTTCACCTTTCGTTTCAAATTCTGCCCATGAGAAGCAGGACGACGATGACAATCAGGATGATGCCGATGATTCCGATCCCACGGTGGCCGTAGCCATATCCATAGCCGCCGAAGCGGCCGCTAAAGCCACCGACAAGGAAGATGACGAGGATGATGATGAGTATGAGTCCGAGCGACATGGTCTATCTCCGTTTTACCTCCGGACTTCCAGATTTGACGTTCCGAGGTGCGCGCGTGCGGAATCGTGGACGTTCGCAACCCGTCGTCCGGAATTCGTTGCTCCTCACCCTACGCCCGTGTCGGCGCAAAAACTGTGCGCAATTGCTCACATCCACGGGCGACCAGCTACCGCACGGCCACTCGGGCACTTTGCCAGAGGATTGATGCATGCCCGGGATTGTGGCCGCTTTGGTTGACGAACTGCCGTTCACATATTCCTTGCCAGGTTGCAGCGAGGCCGGAGTCGATAGTGGCGCTCGCGCGTTCCCTTATTGCAACTCGTGAGGAAAAACAGATGTATCTCGGTGGTGGAGTGGTCGGTATTGTTGTGGTTGTACTTATTGTCCTGTTTCTGGTGGGGCGCATCTAATACTGGTTCCGATCGGATTGGATCTCCAGCCAAAAATGTCATTCCCGCGCCACAGGTCCACGCGAAGCGCGGCTGGAGAGCAGACTCAAGTGGGAACCAGCCAACGCACGTCCGAGCGCTGAATAAACGCTTTGCCGCTTGCCCCTGCGTGCGTGGGGATGACACGTTTTGGTTCGCGCGAAGGTTGTGCCAGAATCCCGACGACAACGTGCCAACGCCGTTGTTGGCCCCAATCGTTACGCTATCGGACCACCGCGCGATTCAAGTCGAGCACTCGCCCCACAGCCATGAGACTCAGATGCTCGGATTGGCAGGACTAGAGCGCGTTCCGCTCGGAATGAATCGCTTTGGTTCAATATGAACGGAATCCACTCTAACTTCTGATTTCCGGCTTTTCATGCAGAACCAGATTCAACAACGAGCGGTGGACGTGGATTTGGCCGTTGTAGTCAATGAGTCCCAAATGCCGGAATTTGTTCATGAAATGGCTTACGCGTGACCGCGTGGTGCCGATCATCTCTGCCAGTGTCTCCTGGCTGATCTTCGCCAGCACCGGCTCGGGCTCGCCTTCCTTGCCAAAATTCGCAAGAAGCAGGAGCGTCCGCGCCAGGCGTTTCTCACTCGAGTTGAACAGCTGATCGACGAGATCCTCCTCGACGCGGGTGTTGCGGGCGAGGAGGTGCGAGATAAACAGCTCGGCAAACGCCGGCTCCGTGTGAATTACGCTCACGACCTCCGCCTTCGGCATTCGCGTGATTGCACATTCCGTTAGCGTGGTGACCGTTGCCAGGCGCAGAACCTGCCCGGCCAAACATCCTTCGCCGAAGAAATCGCCGGCTCCGAGAACCGCGACCACGGCCTCCTTGCCCTGCTCCGAGATCACGGTAACCTTGGCTTTTCCTGTTTGAATGTAAAAAACCGAATCAGCGGAATCGCCCTGTTGAAAAACCACCTGATTCTTCCGGTATTCGGACAGGGTCCTCCCCCCGTTTATTTTCGCGAGAAACGCTTTGGGATCGAAGGGAGATTTATGATTGTTCGCCACAGAGGCCTCCTTCCCAGAGGCTCGGCTCCACGAAATCCGGCAGGTTGATGTCGCGCATGTCAGCGGCTCCGGCACCCGTCCCGATGGCGAGACTCATCCTCTATAGCAGGAATACGATCTTGCCAGCAGGCGTACGTCAGCCCTCCACCTGACTTGACTATGAGCGTCTTTAGGGGATGTTGTCGGTAATGTACATTACCAATCCGGCAGAAATCGCTTCCTATGCGTATGTCTTGGGAAGGTGAAAAGCGATACGTGCCCGAACCAGCTGATAACATTCACAAGATGCCTGAACGAGGCCCTGCCGATCCAGTATCGTGACTTGCCGCCGGCCGCGCACAATCAAACCGGCACGCTCCAACTCGCGGGCAGCATTGGTGATAGTCGGCCTCTGGACACCGAGCATTTCGGCGAGCAGCGTCTGAGTTATCTGCAGTGCATCATCGTCACCGCGGTCGCGCATCATGAGCAGCCAACGCGCCAGCCGCTCCTTGAGGCTGTGCGCGCCGTTACACGCAACCGACACCAGGACCTGCTCGAGAAAGGCCTGTACGTAGGCGTACATGAGAGTCCGGAAGGACGGCATCGACCCCATGGCCCGCGTGAACGCCGCGCGCGACATCTTCGCTGCGCCGCCCGGAATCTGGACCAGAAGCCGGACGGAGGACCTCTTGGCGCCCAGGATGGCTTGCACGGAAGTGCAGCCCTCCCGGCCGATCGTCGCCATCTCGATGATGCTGCCGTCCGCATAAACCGCCAGCACCGAGACGACGCCGCTGTCGGGGAAGTAGACGTGGTCGAGCGAACTGTCGGCGTCCATCAGGATCTGCGAGCGCTGGCAGCGGATTTGTTCGAGCTCCGGCATAAGCCGCTTGAGATTGGAGGATGGCAGGGCGAGCAAAAGCCGATTGCGGGGCCAGCTTGATGTAGCACTCATACTCTCTCAACGGCGCCAGGCTCGCTCTGGTTGCAAGAGAAAGCGCATTGCGGCGCCATACCATGATTCAATGCGGAGACCCAGTGGAGGAAGGAGTGCGTGTTTGACGTTCAATCTTCGTCCGCCGGCGAAGAGTCGGCTTCGATAATCTGGGGCTGTTCGTGCAGGACGAGGTTCAGCAACGAGGCGTGAACTTCGATGCGGCCGTTGTATTCGATCAATCCCATCTTGCGAAATTTGTTCATGAAAAAGCTGACGCGGGATCGGGTCGTGCCGATCATCTCGGCTAGGGTCTCCTGGCTTATCTTCGCGATCAGGGGTTCCGGC
Organism: Rhizomicrobium sp.; assembly: GCA_035567755.1. GTDB lineage: Bacteria > Pseudomonadota > Alphaproteobacteria > Micropepsales > Micropepsaceae > Rhizomicrobium. The sequence continues at coordinate 37,282 of DATMPH010000002.1, read as the reverse complement.
TTTCCCTCCTTGCCGAAATTCGCCAGCAGTAGGAGCAGTCGGGCCAGGCGCTTTTCGCTGGAATTGAACAGCTGGTCCACCAGATCCGCTTCGACGCGGATGGTTCGATTCAAGAGATGCGCGATGAACAACTCGGAGAACGCGGGCTCTCGATGGATGACATCCACCACTGCCGCCTTTTCCAGGCGCGCGATGACGCAGTTCGTCATCGCAGTGACGGTCGCCATGCGGTGCTGCTGCCCGGCAAGGCAGCCTTCGCCGAAGAAATCCTTCGGTTCAAGAATTGCCACCACGGCTTCCTTGCCTTGCGGCGATACGACGGTGACCTTCACCTTGCCTTTCTCGATATAGAAGACGGCGTCCGCGGCATCTCCCTGCGAGAAAACAATCTGATCCTGGCGGAGATTTTCAATGCGCCGCCCCTCGCCGACCATGCCGAGAAACACTTTCGGATCGAAAGGAGATTTATGATTGTTCACCACTCAGGCGTCCCTCCCCGAGGTTCGGCTTCGAAAGTTCGCGCCCTGGATTTGCACAGCTCCCAGCGAACGTGCCGACCGACTACAGCATTCCAACAGGAGTCGAAGGCGTCAGCGCATCGCGCGTGCGATCCGGGAACGAAGCGCGAATCTACCCGATTCCACTTTGGTTGTGAAGCCATTTTCCCGCGTATTAAGGGTAGCGCACCCACCGAGCCTTCCCCCCGGGAATCGGCGCTCCCTACGCAAGAAAACCTCGTTGCAACAAGAGGCTTAGAGCACCGGGCGGCATGGCGCTGCCGCGATGGCTCCTCAAACCAGGATACTCCGATGAAGATGATTTTCAGGTCAACTCTCGCGGCGGCGGCCCTGGCCGGTGCGACAGCTTTGATTCCGATGTCGGCGAACGCCGGTGTGGGTGTGTCGGTTGGGATCGGCGTGCCCGGCCCCGTCTACTATGGTCCCGATTATGCGGGCGGGTATTACTATGATCCCATCTATTTCGGCGGGGCGTGGTATCACGGCCCTTATCGCTGGCGGATGGAGAACGGAGAGCGGGTCTTCTTCGTGAACGGCGGCTGGCATGGCAACGAATGGCGGGGCGGGGCCATTCCCAACGCGATCGTATTCCGCAACGGTGGCTATTATCGCGGCGGACGCTATGACGGCTTCCATGATGCGAATCGCATCAATGCGCGCTTCCATCCGGAGAACGGCGGAATCCGCGACGACCGCGGAATGCGCGTCGACCGAGGTCGTCCGACTCTCAGTCACGCAGACATGCGGCAGGATCGTCCGGCCACACGCAGCGATGCGCGCGCTCCTTCTCGTGAACGCACCGATCGCCCGAGCAAACTGAACCACTAAATCACAGGGATATTCATCGGAAGGCTCCCCGCTTCGCGCGGGGAGCTTTTTGTTTTGGGCCGTCAAGACAACGGAGCCGGATTTACGCCAAAGCTGCAGGCTTTCGCCCCGCCCCGTTGTCCTGGTGCAGGCGCACGACTTTCGATCCAAAGGAATCCAAAGTTCGGAATGTTCGTGCCATCACGAGAGCGAAGACAATAGCTCCCGTCGCGCATTGCGCGTCTTTGGCCCATCAAATGAAACCCCCACCGCCTTCGGGCATGTCAACGCGGAGTAACAAAAATGCCGGGCGGTATCTAGCCGCCCGGCCCTAGGTCAAACAATTACGGGGGTTCAGTCCAGTTGTGGCACGGTTACTTTAAAACTCACACGCAATCTGAGCCGTATTGCTCATTTCAGCAATAATCCACAGGCGTTTGCGCATAGCACCGTGGGTCGGTGATCAAATTTGATCAGACAGCGCTGTTGTTATGATGCCGCCTTGATTTCCTCGATGCGTCGAACGATGGCGATCACCTTCTGGGCCTCTGCCAGATATCGAGTCAGGTGAGCATCTTTTACGAGGTCGCCCGGAGGGTCCGTGCGAAACGCGGCATCCAATCGTTTGTGCGCCTCCGGCAATTCGGCAGTCAGCCGATCGAATTCCGCCGCCAAAGTCGGAGTCATCATTTTCCCAGCCATGACTCAGTATGGCACAGCAAGCGCTATGTCCAAAGGGAGCGCCAACCGCGCGGGATTTCAAACTCCACCCAGGCAACCTCTCGCTGCCGTTAGTTGTGAGAAGGGCCCCCCGTCGGGGAGCCCTTGCTTCAGTGAAACGTCATGTAACCTGCCAGTTCAGTTGTGCGGCCCGTCGGCGCGATCCTGGCGCGCATTATCTTTCGTTGCCGCGTCGGGTCTGTCCTGGCGCTCCTGCCGCATATCACCGCGGTCGGACTTCACATTCGGACGGTCGCCGCGCACCATGCCCCTGTCAGCAGGGAAGCGCGCATTGATGCGATCCGCATCGTTGAAGCCGTCGTATCGGCCGCCTCTGTAGTAGCCTCCGTTGCTGAAGGTCAGCGAACCCGGAATCGGACGGCCACCCCATTCGTTGCGATGCCAGCCGCCACCCACGAAGAATACGCGCTCGCCGTTCTCCATCCGCCAGCGATACGGTCCGTGGTACCAGGCGCCGCCAAAGTAGATGGGATCGTAGTACATTCCGCCGTCGTAAGGGTCATAGCCGGGGCCAGGCGCATAGTAGACGCCGGGCACGCCGACGCCAATGGCCACGCCGGGCACGCCGACGGACACACTGACGCCCGCCGAGGCGACCGTCGGGACCATAACCGCCGCACCGGCGAGTGCCGCCGCCGCGAGCGTCGATTTGAAAATCGTTTTCATTTGCAACTTCCTGATTTTGAGGAGCCATCCCGACAGCATCATGCCGTCCGATGCCCCTTGGGCCGTGTGCAAGGTGTTTCTTGCGAGAGAGCAGCGGTGTGACGCAGAGAAGGCGAATCAGGCGCTGCGGGTAAACACGCGGGAAATGACTTCACCGCCATGGATTTAACGTGCAAGTTTCTGTTTGGTTGCCAACCGCGGCCGGGCGCGGTTGGCTCAAAGTTCGTTTCGTTCACATAGAACTAATAGTTCACATAGAACTAATACATGTCATCGCAGCGCACTCGCTGCGTGCAAAACGCGGCGAGTGCGCGGGACGACATTTGGGTGACGATTTAATCCGATCGGAACGCCCTTTAGTAGTCCATCCCGCCCATTCCGCCCGCAGGCATGCCGGAAGGCGCATCCGTCTTCGGCCGCTCCGCGACCATGGCTTCTGTCGTGATCAGGAGCGCCGCGATGGAAGCCGCGTTCTGAAGCGCTGTGCGCACGACCTTGGTCGGATCGACGATGCCTGCCTCGACAAGGTCGACATATTTCTCGGTCTGCGCATCGAAGCCGTAGGTATTCGACTTCTGCTCGAGCAACTTGCCGACGACGATCGAGGCCTCGACGCCGCAATTCTCGGCAATCTGACGAACCGGGGATTGTATGGCCTTGCGCACGATAGCGATGCCGGCGTTCTGGTCCTCGTTGTCGCCGAGCAACCCGCTGAGCGCCCTGGTAGCATAGAGAAGCGCCGCTCCGCCGCCGGGGAGAATGCCTTCCTCCACCGCCGCCTTCGTGGCGTTGAGCGCGTCGTCGACGCGGTCTTTCCTGTCCTTCACTTCGACCTCTGTCGCGCCGCCGACACGGATTACCGCGACGCCGCCCGCGAGTTTCGCCAGACGCTCCTGCAACTTCTCCTTGTCGTAGTCGGAAGTCGTCTCTTCGATCTGCTGCTTGAGCTGACCGACGCGTGCCTGGATGTCTACTTTCTTGCCGGAGCCATCGATAATAGTCGTGTCGTCCTTGGTGATGCGCACCTTCTTTGCGGTGCCCAGCATGTTGAGCTTCACGTTCTCGAGCTTGATGCCGAGGTCTTCGCTGATGACCTGGCCGCCGGTGAGGACGGCGATGTCCTCCAGCATGGCCTTTCGGCGGTCACCGAAGCCGGGGGCTTTTACGGCCGCAATCTTGAGGCCGCCGCGCAGCTTGTTGACGACAAGCGTCGCGAGCACTTCGCCGTCGACGTCCTCGGCCACGATGACGAGCGGACGTCCGGCCTGCATCACGGATTCGAGGAGCGGTAGGATCGTCTGCAGCGAGGAGAGCTTCTTCTCGTGAATGAGGATGTAAGGCTCCTCGAGCTCGGCCACCATCTTGTCGGCGTTGGTGATGAAATAGGGTGAGATGTAGCCGCGGTCGAACTGCATGCCCTCGACGACTTCCATTTCCGTGTCGAAGCTCTTGGCCTCTTCAATGGTGATCACGCCCTCATTGCCGACCTTGGCCATCGCCTCGGCGATCATCTTGCCGATGGCCTTGTCGCCATTCGCGGAGATCGTGCCGACCTGGCGGATTTCGTCGTTGGACTTGACCTTCTTCGATCGCTTCTTGAGATCGGCGACAACGGCCTCGACTGCCTTCTCGACACCGCGCTTCAGGTCCATCGGGTTCATGCCGGCGGCGACGGATTTCGTACCCTCTCGGACGATCGAATGCGCCAGCACAGTCGCCGTGGTGGTGCCGTCGCCGGCCGCGTCGTTTGTCTTCGAGGCCACTTCGCGCACCATCTGGGCGCCCATGTTTTCGAACTTGTCGTGAAGCTCGATTTCCTTGGCGACGGTCACGCCGTCCTTGGTTGAGCGCGGAGCGCCATAGCTCTTGTCGATTACGACATTGCGGCCCTTGGGACCCAGTGTGACCTTCACCGCTTCGGTAAGAATGTCGACGCCGCGGAGCATTCTCTCGCGCGCATCGGTTCCAAATTTGACGTCTTTAGCTGACATGTCGGGTGTCTCCTGAATGAATTTTTCGGAATATCGCTGGAACGGATTTGCGGCTACGCCGCCTTTTTGAGCGCCTTCGCGGTTCGGCCTTCGAGCACTCCCATGATGTCGGACTCCTTCATGACCATGAGCTCCTCGCCGTCGATCTTGACCTCGCTGCCCGACCATTTTCCGAACAGCACGAAGTCGCCCGTCTTCACATCGGGGGTGATGCGCTTGCCGTGCTCGTCGCGGGCGCCGGGGCCCACCGAGATGACTTCGCCTTCCTGTGGTTTCTCCTGAGCCGTATCGGGAATGATGATGCCACCAGAGGTTTTTTGCTCTTCGGCGAGTCGGCGAACGACCACACGGTCGCCCAGTGGGCGGAATTTCATGAAATCTCCCTTCAGGATTGACGGATGCGCCTTAGTGCGGGGCCCGTTTCAGATCCCCAGGAAACGGCACTCGCGGATAGGGAGTGCCAAAGCGCCCATCTGCACGTGGAGACTCCAGCCCACGGATTCAAGTGCTGGAGTTGATAATTCCAGTGCGGACCCGGGACTACAAATCCGCGATGGACAGCCTTTTCGACCACCTCCACAAGCGATCGTTCGATCTCCGCTATCGACATACCGTCACGGGCGAAGCGCGTCACCCTGGAATGGCTGATCGGAGGCTCGGGCGGGGTTCTATCGCCGCCGCAAAATGCATGAAATGCAACTATAAGCGTGTCAAATCATTAGAGCAGCATGGGGGGCGGGTGCGGCGACGAAGCGCCCTTCTGCACTGCCGCTGGCCGGATTTCGAGGTCGCGGCGCCAAGCCAGATCGAAATGCCTTGAGGAGCTCGTGTCATACGAAGCGCCAGCGTCATCCTTGCGTTAATCATGGCATTCGCGGCGAGCACAGCTCATGCGGCGCCGGCCCCGGCGCCGATCGAGAAGAATAGCCTGGCGAACTTGTCGGACGGGCTTTCAGAAAGCGGATCGCAATCCGCGGTCACCACGGATGCAGATTCAGCTCCCGTTCCGCTGATCCCATTGGCGCCGGCACTTTCGGCGACAGAATTTTCAAACGTGACGCAACACGTGAAAAGCAGCTTGACACGCGAACTGTACGACAATTTTCAGCTCTTCCTCTATGTGAGCAAAGCCGCGAGCGGACGCTGGGCGCAGCGGATGTTCGTGCTGGCGAAGCAGCCCGACGGAGCCCTGGAAATTCTATACGATTGGCCGGTTTCAACGGGCCGCGAGCTTAACGAATTCAATGCTGCCGGGACCATGCTGCCGAGCTTCACGCCGCAAGGATATTATCAGCTCGATCCGGGCCGCATGTACGCGAATCATCGCTCGATTCAATGGGGCGAGCCGATGCCCTATGCGATGTTCTTCAACTGGACGAAGGAAGGCCACGCAACGGGTCTGGCGATTCACGGAGCGACCGACGGCGAGGTTTCGCTCCTTGGTACACGCGCCAGCGCAGGCTGCGTGAGGCTTGCTCCCGACGCTGCGCAGATCCTCTTCAAGTTGGTTCAAACCCAATATCGCGGACCGGTTCCGATGTTTGAGGCCTACTCGCGCACTGGATCGTCAGGCAATGCTGGCAGCCTGCTCGTCAGTCCCGACGGAAGCTTTCAGGTTGCGGACGGTTACAAGGTGCTCGTGTTTATCGAGGACTTTGGTGGGGATGCCAACGTTGCCCTGCTTCCCTGACCGGGCCCGTTGCCCCAGGGCGCCGAAATCGTCGGACTCTGTGGAACTAAAGCGGAACGAGCGCTTTACCACTGTAGCCCCCCAAAGGGCAGAAAAGGATCTTCCAAAAATGACGAAGTACATTTTGCCGGCAGCCGCACTCGCGGTTTGTCTCGGCTCTGCCATTGCGTTTGCACAATCTGATACGGAAAAAACGACCACGACGGTGTCTTCGCCGTCCGGCGACACGCAGACGACGACCAGCACGACGAAATCGAGCGACGGCTACGCGCAATACCGCCGTACCATCACATCGACCAGGCACTTCGACGGCGGCAAATTCGTGGCACCGATCGGCTACACATATTCCCGGTACGAGGTGGGTGCCCGCATGCCCGCGGTGTTGCTCGATGACGAGGGTCTGGTGCTGACCGGCTATTCAAACTACGAGCTACAGGCGCCGCCGCACGGCCTCACCTGGATCCGCGTAGGCGATGACGCCATGCTGGTGGATCGCAAAACCGGCGAAGTCGTCGAAACCGACTACGATCTGTTCAAGAACTAAGCGGCATTGTTTCACGGCAAAATAACTGCGGCGCCCGAACGAGACGGGCGCCGCATTTTTTTGCGAGATCTCTAGGCCTTGGTGCAATCTAACAGACGTGGTTCGCGACAGGTGCTTGCAGATTCATCGGCTTCCTTCCGAGCGCATTTGGACCAGCAGATCTACGCCCCGGTGTATCGACTCTAGAATATGCGTTCGATCGCAGTCTGCGCGTCGCTTTGAATTTGTTTGAGGTGAATTTCGCTCCGGAAACTCTCCGCATAAATCTTGTAGACATCCTCGGTGCCCGAGGGCCGCGCGGCAAACCATCCGTTACGCGCGATCACCTTGATCCCGCCGATCGGTTGATCGTTGCCCGGCGCCCTGGTCAGTTTTGCTTCGATGGGCTCGCCGGCGAGTTCCTTTGCATCGAACTGGTCCGCGTCGAGTTTGGAGAGCCGATCTTTCTGTTCACTGGACGCCGGCGCGTCGACGCGCTGATAGAAGGACTTTCCAAGATCGGCGGTGACGCTGTCATAGAACCTGCTCGGGTCCATGCCGGTGCGCGCGGTGATTTCAGCCGCGAGCAATCCCGGAACAAGTCCGTCCTTGTCGGTCGTCCACACCGATCCGTCGCGACGGAGAAATGACGCGCCGGCGCTCTCCTCGCCGCCGAATGCCAGCGACCCGTCGATCAGACCGCTGCTAAACCACTTGAAGCCGACCGGCACTTCGACAAGTTTGCGTTTCAGCTTTGCCACCACACGGTCGATCATGCCGCTGGAAACGACCGTTTTTCCAACCGCGCTGCTGTCGCGCCAGCCGGGACGGTTGGAACACAGGTACGCAATTGCAGCGGCGAGGTAGCAATTCGGATTCATCAAGCCTCCCGACGGGGTGACAATTCCGTGACGGTCGGCATCCGTATCGTTTGCAAAGGCGATGTCGAACCTGTCGCGCATTCCGACCAGCCGGGTCATCGCATAGGACGATGAACAGTCCATCCTGATCTTGCCGTCCCAGTCGACCGTCATGAAGCGGAAGGTGGGATCGACAGAGTCGTTCACGACTATCGCCGCGATCTTGTAGCGCTCCGTGATTGGCTGCCAGTAGTGGACCGCCGCACCGCCAAGCGGATCGATACCGATCCGCACGCCGGCCGACCGGATGGAATCCATATCGACGACGTTGGCGAGATCGGCAACGTAAGGCCCGACATAGTCGTGTTCGTGGATGTGCGCCGATTTGCGCGCGCGCTCATAGGGAATGCGCGTCACGCCGTCGAGCTTCTCTGCGAGAAGATCGTTCGCACATCTTTCGATCCACCCTGTGACATCGATATCGGCCGGTCCGCCATTCGCCGGATTGTATTTGAAGCCGCCCTCGTCGGGCGGGTTGTGGGACGGGCTGATGACGATGCCATCGGCGAGCCCCGTCTCGCGTCCACGATTGTAGGTGAGGATTGCGTGGCTGATCACCGGCGTTGGCGTGTATCCGCGCTGCGCGTCAATCATCGTCTCCACGCCGTTGGCGGCAAGCACTTCGAGGGCGCTGGCAAAGGCGGGCTGCGATAGCGCGTGCGTATCCATGCCGAGAAACAGGGGCCCGCTGATTCCGGCATGACGACGATACAGGCAGACGGCCTGCGTAATCGTCAGGATGTGCGCTTCGTTGAAGGCGGATCCGAAGGCCGAGCCGCGGTGCCCCGATGTTCCGAAAGAAATCCGTTGGCCAGGAGTGCCGGGATCGGGCGCAAGAACGAAGTAGGCCGTCACGAGCCGCGGAACATCGACGAGCAGCGACGGCGGCGCCGGCTGACCGGCAAGAGGATTGATCTTTTCCACCATGCCGACCCTATCCCAGAATCACCTGCACCGTGTGGACGGCACCGTCATCCAGCAGGGGAATGAGCAGTCTTTTGCTTCCGGTCAGAATTTCACCGTCAAGTTTTGTCGCCAGGATGCCGCGGCACACGCCGAGCGGATTCTCGACGGTAATCTGATAACGCGCCGAGCGATGACGATAGACAATTTCGAAGTTTGGCCAAGCCCTCGGGATGCAGGGATCGATCGCCAGGTTTTCGCCCTGCACACGCAACCCCAACAGCCATTCCAGGGCGACGCGGTACATCCATGCCGCCGAGCCCGTGTACCACGTCCAGCCGCCGCGCCCGGCATGTGGCGGCACGGAATAGACGTCAGCGCAGACCACATAGGGTTCGACCTTGTAGCGGTGGACGCCGGCGGCGTCGCCGGCGTGATAGATGGGATTGAGCATCGACAGCAATTCGCCGGCTCTGTCTCCATCACCCTGCATCGCGAATGCCATCGCGGCCCATGTTGCGCCGTGGGTGTATTGTCCGCCATTCTCGCGAATACCGGGCGGATAGCCCTTGATGTAGCCGGGGTCTTCCGCGGGATGATCGAATGGCGGGGTAAACAGCAGCGACAATTTTTCGTCGCGGCGCACGAGATATTTGTCGACGGCCGCCATCGCCCGGGACGCGCGCATCGGCTCCGCCGCGCGCGAGATCACCGACCAGGACTGGGCGATGGAATCGATGCGGCATTCGTTGTTGGAAACCGACCCAAGCGGCGAGCCGTCGTCGAAGAAGGCGCGGCGGTACCAGTCGCCGTCCCAGGCCTCGCGCTCAAGCGACGCTTTCAGGTCCGCGGCATACTGGCGCCACTCCTGCGCGTGCTCTGCGTTGCCGCGGCGCTCTGCCAGATTCGAGAAAGCGGTAATCGCGGAATGGAGGAACCAGCCGAGCCAGACGCTTTCGCCTTTCCCGCCCGCGCCGATCATGTCCATGCCGTCGTTCCAGTCGCCGGTTCCCATCAGCGGCAGACCGTGCACGCCGATCCTTAGGCTCCGGTCGAGCGCGAGCGCGCAATGGTCGAACAGGCTCGCGCGCTTTTCGGAAATCTTCGGCAGGAAGTAGTCGTCATGCGCGCCCTCGCGTAGCGCAGAGCCCTCGATGAACGGTACCATCTCATCCAGCACGGCGCTATCGCCCGTCACCTGCACATAGTGGGCGACGACATAGGCAAGCCAGCCGCAATCGTCGGAGACGCGCGTGCGGGTGCCGCGGCCGGTCTCCGGCAACCACCAATGCTGGACATCTCCTTCCACGAACTGCCGAGCGGCCGCGCGCAGCAGGTGGGCGCGTGCGATTTCTGGCCGGGACAGGCAAAGTGCCATCACATCCTGCAGCTGGTCGCGGAAACCGTAGGCTCCGCTCGCCTGATAGAATCCGGCGCGCGCCCAGACACGGCATGCGAGCGTTTGATAGGGGAGCCAGCAGTTCAGAAGTATGTCGAGCGCACGATCCGGCGTCTTGACTTGCACCGCACCCAATGTCTGGTCCCATTGCCGCGTAACGTCGTTGAACACCGCATCGAGATCGGCGCTGCGGTATTTGGCGATCAGTGCCTGTGCTTCGGCCCTGTTCGCCGTCTGCCCCAGAAAGAAGACGACCTCGGTTTTTCCAGCGGCGCCGAGGCGCACCAGCGTTTGCAGCGCGCCGCACGGATCGAGTCCGGCGCCGACGCGATTGGAAAGGCTTGCACCGGGAGTCAAAGCGAGAGGTCGTTCCAACGTGCCGTCGCGGCCGAGAAACTCCGCACGGTCGCAGGTCCAGGAGTTTTGACGTCCTTTGAGATCGGCGAACGCCATCCGTTCGCCGAACTGCTCGTTCCAGGGGTTCTGGGCGAAGATTGCGCCAGTTGCCGAATCGATTTCGGTCATGACGAAAGGCGCACAGGCGCTGCGATCGGCGCCCAGAACCCATTCGACATAAGCAGTGATTGAAAGGCGGCGCTCGCGCATGGACTGGTTGGTGATCTTCAGGCGGGTGATCTTGATCGGATCATCGAGCGGCACAAATTGTGTCAATTCCAGACCGATGCCACGCGACGCGTGCTCGAATTTGCTGTAACCTTGCCCGTGCCGCACCAAATACGGTGCCGTCTTCTCGCGGATCGGCAGCGCTGTCGGTCCCCAGATCTCGCCTGATTCCTCGTCGCGCACATAGATGACTTCGCCCGGCGCGTCACCAACCGGATCGTTAGACCAGGGTGTGAGCTGGTTTTGCTGGCTGTTGATTGCCCAGGTGAATCCGCTTCCGTCGGTTGAGACCTGAAAGCCGAAAGAGGGGTTGGAGATGACGTTGATCCACGGCGCCGGAGTCCGGTCCGCGCCGGCCAGGATCGTCAGATATTCCCGCCCGTCATTGGTGAAGCCGCCAATCCCGTTGAAGAATTCCATCTCGGGCCGGGGCAATGGCGTTTCGGGCGTCTGTGCCGATACTGCCAGCCGTGGCGGCGGCGCGCTGCCCGGCTTCATTTCGCGGGCACGGTTGACCTGCTCGGCCAATGAACCGCGGCTGCCCTGAAGCACGGCGCGGGCGCTGGAAAACAGGAGATCGCGGACCTCCGCAGGAATCAGATCAGCACGCAAGACAAATACTGCACCCTGCGCGTCGGAGCTCGCGAGCCGCGGCATCGATTGATTCATCCGAACCAGCGTGTCGAGATCGATCTGCAGATCCTGGACATAGGAGGCTGCGCGCTCGTTCAGGATCACGAGATCGACGGCAAGCTGTTTCAGCCGCCAATATTCGTGGGCGCGCAGAAGCTGGCGGACGAGCTCGAGCTCATCGTTATCTTCGATGCGGACAAGAACGATTGGAAGATCGCCGGACAGTCCTTGCGACCAGAGCGTGGACGCTTTGCGTGCGCCGCGCCTGAGAATATCGGCCGGCGGTCTCAGTGTAGGGTCGGAATAAAGCGCATGATTGGCAAGACGCTGGAATAGATGAGCTTCGTCGGCGCCGATGCCGAGATGGAGCAACTGCATCTGCGACTGCGTCCAGGCGAGCGTGGTGGCGCGCCCGAACGCTGTCGCGTCATGATGCTTGTCCGCAAGGTCGATCACTTCGTCGCGCGAGGCGGCGGCCACCGTCCAGAACGAGACGCGCGCTGTCCCGCCGCGCGGGATTTTGACTCGCCGCCGGAGGCTGAAAATCGGATCGAGCACCGTGCCTGCAGTATTGGAAAGCGGCCAGCCCTCGGAGATGGCGGCAGAATTCTGTATCGTCTGCCCCCGGCCGAGGAAGCGCGCGCGATCGGTTTCGAATTGCACATCGCCTGCGCTTTCGCCCTCGACGACCGAAAAATGGGCGGCCCACACCGCTGGATCGCCAGACGAGCGCTGCCGCCGCGTTGCCAGGATCGCGCCCAGATTTGCGACAAACTCGGTTTCGACGAACAATTTTGAGAAGGCGGGGTGCGCAGCATCGTCCGCCGGGCGGGCCAACGCGACTTCGGCATAGGATGTCAAGTCGATCTCGCGCGCACGGATTCCATGATTGGTGATCGACACGCGCCGAACCTCGGCGTCGTCCTCCGGCGAAATCGCCACTTCCAGCATCGTTGTTATCGTTCCGTCGTTGCGGACGATCTCTGCGCGGTCTTCGAAGAACGTAACTTCGTAGCTGATGGGTTCCACGAGGCTCGGCTGGTATCCGGCGGACCAGGCCTCACCGCTACGTACGTCGCGCAGAAAGACATACGCACCCCAACCGTCACAGGTAACGTCTTCGCGCCAACGCGTGATTGCAATGTCGCGCCAGCGGCTGTAGCCGGATCCCGCAGCGGTCACCATCGCCGAATAGCGTCCGTTCGACAGCAGATGTGTGCGCGGCACACGCGAATGTGCGGAATCGTAGTGGCGCTGAACCTCTGGAATGAGGCTGGCGATCTGCGTAACGGCGGTTGCCTTTTCGGGGGCCGGTCGCGCCATGGCGATGTCGCGCGGCATGCGTTCCTGCAGCAACAGCTCCGTGGCTTGCACGATGGGTTCGGCGTGAAATCGCGCCCGCATGCGCCCGTCATGAAGCGCATTCGCGATGCCGACGATTGTCATCGCCTGGTGATGCGCCATGTAGGCGCGGACGAGGGCAAATTTGGCGCCCTCGGGAAGCCGCACACGCGTGTAGTCGATGGCTTCGTACCAACCGTAGACGCCGCGCGCTCCGATGCCCGCCATGCGGTTGTAGTTTTTTGCCGCGGCCGCGGGATCGATCATGGATGCCAGCCCGCTGGCATACGGCGCAATGACCGTGCTTTCGCCGAGGCCCCGCTTGTACCCAAGGTCCGGAACGCCGAAGCTGGAATATTGATAGGTCTGCTCCATGTCGCGTGCGTAGTATTCCGATTCCGAGATGCCCCACGGCACGCCGAGTTCCTCGCCGTATTTCTTCTGGCGCCACACGGCAAGCCAGGTGGACTGTTCCAGAAGGCTTCCTGATGGTGCGCGCATCACCAGCGACGGCATCAGATATTCGAACATCGATCCGGACCACGAGATCAGCCCGGAGCCGCCGTCGATCGGCGTCAGGGTGCGGCCCAGAGAAAACCAGTGTTTGGCCGGAATATCGCCTTTGGCGATGGCAAAAAAACTTGCGAGACGGGCTTCCGACGCAAGCAGATCATAGAAGTTGGAATCGAGAGAGCCATCGTTGTCGCGATAGCCGATGGAAAGGAGCTGGCGGTCGGAATCGAACAGAAAACCGAATTCCATCGCCATCGCCATCGTCTTGGCGGCATCGGCCAAATCCGCGAGCCGTTTGGCAGCAGGTTGGGCTGCGCCTGCGGAGATTCCCGATGCGAACTTAAGCGGCGGAGCTTCGTTGTCTCGCGGCTCGGCGATCGGGCCTCCCAACGGCGCCAGCAGATCGAAATCGCGCTGATGCGTCAGAACCGTTGCGCGCACAGCGGCCGCCCAAATGACGAGTTCGGATTCTGCTTCATGTCCGCGCTCGTTCGACAAGGACTGCGCCGACGAAAGAATTACATCAGCCTTTTGCAGCAATTCGGCGAGATGCCGTGCTATTGCGCCGGGTGTCGTTGGCGGGTCCTTGAGGCCTGTCGCAAACGCTTCGATGGCGTCTGTCAAACCGCTGGAGGCTGCGCTTGCTACGCGACGACCATTGGCCCTGGAATGTGCCGTTTCCCGAATCAGCCCCAGAGCATCTTCCAGACCTGAAATCCAATTCGTGTGGCCGATCGGCCCATCGATGAGGTCATGGCAGGCGTTGCCGAGCGCAATCAGGTGACCTGCAAGGTTTCCGCTGTCCACCGAAGAAATGTATTTCGGCTCCAGCGCATGAAGGTCGCTTGAATCGTACCAGTTGTAGAAATGGCCGCGATAGCGCTCCATCTTGCCCAGTGTCGCGAACGTCGCTTCGAGCCGCTCCAACGCGTCGAGCGTTCCGAGCCAGCCGAAATCGTGCGCCGCAACAACTGATAGGAGATAGAGACCGATATTGGTTGGCGACGTGCGGTGGGCAACCGCTGGTTTGGGATCTTCCTGGAAATTGTCGGGCGGTAGCATATTGTCTTCGGCGGTTACGAACGTCTCGAAGAACCGCCAGGTGCGCCGGGCAATGAGCCGCAACGACCGCGCGTCCGAAGGGCTAATGTCCAGGTGGCCGGCAGCCCGCGGTGGCTCGCTTGCCCACCGCGCGATGACCGGCGACAGCACCCACAACGCGGCGAGAGGCGATGCAATCGTCCAGGCATCCTTGCCGAAATAGTACAGCGCTGCCCCGACAAGGGCGGCGAACAGGATGCTGGCCACGATCTGCGTAACGAGCCTGCGACGATCGAAGCGAATCTCGTCGTTGAGTTGCGCGGCCGTGGTCCACTCGAGCAGCCGGCGGCGATGGACGAACACGCGAAACAGTGTGCGCACCACGGCATCGACCATCACCCAAGCCTGATGCGCCAGGAACGTGATCAGAAACGCGCTTTGCAGCAAGCCGAGCGCAAAGTCGCTACGCATCGCGCGAAGATGGTTGCGCAACGTCACGCCGATGTGGCGGGGGATGATTCCGGCGATCGCCGGCAGCAAAGGTGGCAGGGCGATTGTCAGGATAACAAACACCGTCCAGGTTCCGGCCACTGCCATGGGCATCATCCAGCCGATCAGCAAGGCAAGCAGCGCGGCAGGGGCGGAAAGCGAACGGCGCAGATTGTCCAGCAGTTTCCAGCGTCCCATCAGCGGAAGCGCGGTTCGGCGCGAGCCGTCGGGCGTCTTGAGCCCAAACCCGAATATCCACGGCAGCAGCTGCCAGTCGCCGCGCACCCAGCGATGTTGGCGGGCGGCTGACACGCTGTAACGGGAGGGAAATTCCTCGACAACCTCTATGTCCGACGAAAGACCCGCGCGCGCAAATATGCCTTCCAGCAGATCGTGGCTGAGAACCATGCTTTCGGGAATTTGTCCCTTCAGAGCCGATTCAAGGGTGTCGACGTCGTAGATTCCCTTGCCGACATAGGAGCCTTCCTCGAACAGATCCTGATAGACATCCGAAACGGTAAACGCATAGGGATCGAGGCCATTCGGACCCGAGAACACGCGCTGAAACAGCGATCCCTCACTGCCGATCGGAAGCGATGGTGTTACCCGGGGCTGAAGTATGGCGTGCCCCTGAACGACCAGTCCGACGTGAGCATCGAAGCGCGGCTGATTGAGAGGGTGCGCGATCTTTCCGACCAGACGTGTGGCCACGCCGATTGGCATGCGCGTATCGGCATCGAGCGTAATGACGTATTTGGTTCCTGCCGGCAAAAACGGCGGAAGGCCGGCCACTGGCAAAAACGTCGTGTCGGTCGCGCCGCGAAGCAGACGGTTGAGTTCATGCAGCTTGCCGCGCTTGCGTTCCCAGCCGATCCACTTTCCTTCGCCGTCGTTCCACACGCGCCGTCTGTGCAAAAGGAAGAATCGTTTGCCGCTCTCCATTGGCCCGTAACGTTCATTCAGGCCTGCGATGCCGGCGGCGGCCGCATCGAAAAGGCGATCGTCGTCGTCGGTCCGTTCCGTTTCCGCGTCGTTCCAGTCGGACAACAACGCAAACGCGAGGTTGTCGTCAGGATTGGACAAATGATGTACTTCGAGCCGCTCGATCTGTTCCTCGATTGCGCGGATGTCGGCGAGCATGGTCGGCACGACCACAATCGTGCGCAGTTGGGGGGGGATGCCGTCGCGCAATGCGAGCCCCGGCAGAAGCGTGGCGCCGACCCGCTGGGTGATGAAGCGGTTCACGACCGCGACCGCGACATCCGATGCCGGAATGAAGCCGATGATTCCCAATACCATGAACATCCAGCCGCCCAGTCCGGCGCGAGCGGCAGCAAGCAGGCCGAGCGCGAGTACGATTGCGGTGACGACTGCAATCATTCCCACATAGCTCATCACGCCGATGTCGGAATTCAGCCGGAAAAACCAGGTGCGCACCGACACGCGGAAGCCAAGCGTTTTCTCGAACGCGCGACGGCCCCTGTTGATCAGGTAATATCCGGGATCCCTTTCGCGCGGGCTCGTGCCCTGCTTTGAAGCCGCAATGAGGCGCCCGGTGACTTCGGTTTCGTCGCGGTCCGAGCCGCGCGCCAATTCCTCGATTTCACGCCGGTAGAGATCGCGCGTCGGAAAATCCATCTCCGCAAAATTGCTGGCGCCGCGCAGGATGGCGTCGACCGGACTGACGCTCTCGAAAAATTCCGCCCAGTTCACCATCGACACCATGCGCATGCTGGTGATGACGTTGCGGACTGTCACGTTCATCGCGCTTTGCCGCTGGACTTCCTCGCGGACGATCTGGTCGGTCGACGTTTTTTCGGCCTCGAGCCGGCCGTTCAACCAGCGCAATGCCGGTGTCGTGTTGGGGTCGCGGTCGCGCAGACGCTGTGCCAGCTGAACGGCGAACGCCGTCGACCACGGCACGTGATCGAGAGCCTGCAGGATTTGCCGTGTCGGCTCGGGATTGCTCCTGTCTGTTCCGAGGGACCGGTCGGCCACGTCGTCCGCCGATTGGCTGGCTGTTATGCGCGCCACGACACCTTCTGCAAGGCGACGCAGATTCTCCACCAGCGTGATGCGCAGAGTGATCGCGAGCGCCCAGAGTTCGCCAATCGTCAGCGGCTGCACCCTCTGGTAAGCCGCAACGAAGCGAGTCAGTTTCTGGATGTCGAAGGCGCTGTCGGTGTGAGCGACAAGCGCCCAGGCGATGCCGAACACGCGCGGATAGCCGCTAAGCGGTCCGCCCGCCAGTTTGGGGAGCTCCCGATAGAAACCAGGCGGCAAATCATCCCTGATCTCCCGGATTTGCTCATCGACGATATGATAGTTGTCCAGGAACCACTCGGCAGCCGGCGTAATTGGCTGACGCGCATGGGTGGCCCGCACAATCGCCCGGTAGGATTCGATCAGAACTCTGGTGTTCTGCTGCAGTCGCGGAGCAATTGGGCGCCCCCTTCCGATTTTGGAAGTGACGCGCTGGGCAGCGGCAAGACTTTCGGCGTGCTGTTCGAGGCGCTCGACGCTGAAAAGCTCGGAGCGGATAGGCGGTTCCGGCGCTGTGGGTGCGCCTTTCAAACCCAACGCGCTTGCAATGCGGGAAGTAGTCAAATTGCCGTGCCTCGGTGAAACAGCCGTCTTAGCTCAAACGGTTTGGTCGTATTTCTGACGACACGCCCGCTCATCAACCCTAACACGGCAGACCCGTCCGGCTAATCCGGCACGGCGGCATTCTCGATGGCGGACTTTGAACAAACGCCGATCCGGTCGTCCCGCTCCACTTGCTCCCAAGCCCAGATTGCAACGCGGGGCCGCCGACAACCTCCTTCGTGACGCCGTGCAGCCGGGACGCCGCCGAAGCCCGATCGATAACCTCAGCGCTTCTGGTTCGGCGCCACCATTTCGTCGAGGCGCGACAGGAACAGTTTGAGAATCGGCGAGGTATTCGACTTGCTGTAGCCCACCGCGACATCGATCGTCGGGGCCTCGCCTTCCAGCGGACGGCTGACCACGGATGAAGGCATCAGATTCCTGGCATAGGCCGGTAACAGCGCGAGCCCGCGCGTGGAGGCGACCAGGGACATGGCCATCGCCAGATTGTCCACGGCGTGGTCGAGCTTGATGTCCACGCCCGAGCGCCGCAGGTAATCCACGGTTACGGCGCGCACCACCGCGGCCTTGTTGGCGCCGCCGATGAAGATCTCGCCGACAAACTCGCGCGGATGAATCGCCTGCTTTGCGATGAGGCGATGGTCGCTCGGCATCAGGACGATGAGCGGCTCCCGGTCCACCACGTGGTATTCGAGGTCGTAGCCCGGCTGCACGCGCATGAAGGCCAGGTCCAGCCGGCCGCGGACGAGCGCTTCGGCGAGGTCCGGTGAATAGTCGCTGGTGACCTTGACCTCGATGTTCGTCAGTTCGTCGCGCAGCACATGCATCACCTGCGGCAGCCAGTTCATCTCGTGGCCGGTCTGGAAGCCGATGGCGAACGTCTTCCTTGCCGGTTGCGCTGCCCGGCGTGCCGCTTCGACCGCAGCATCGACCTGCATCAGCGCCAGTCGGGCGTGGTCGAGAAAGGCCTTGCCCGCAGCGGTCAGCTCCACGCCATGCACGCTGCGCGTCAGCAGCTCGGCCCCGACCTCGTATTCCAGATCTCGAATCTGCCGGCTCAACGAGGGCTGGGACGTGTGGAGCCGGTGCTCCGCGGCGGTGGTGAGACTGCGTTCCTCCACCACGGCCACGAAATAGCGCAGGTGCCTCAACTCCATGGGCGTTCCATGCCTGAGAGATATGCCACCGAGCTTACAAAGTCTTTTTCAACACCGCCACGCGGACCTACATCGCGAGCAGACAAGGCTTCGTTGCCAGCGTTTTGTTTGCACGGGCCAGTCAGCAGGAGAAGTACCATGGAAAGCCCAGTCGTTCTGATCACAGGAGCCCTCACAGGAATCGGTCGCGCAGCAGCCGTCGCCTTCGCGAAGAAGGGCGCGAAGGTGGTCGTGGCTGGCCGGCGTGACGAGGCCGGCAAGGCGCTCGTCGAGGAATTGCGTGCCGCCGGTTCGGAAGCCGAGTTCATCAACGCCGACGTTCGCAAGGAGGACGACGTCCGCAATATGGTCGACAAGACCGTCGCGCGATTTGGGCGTCTCGATGTTGCAGTGAACAATGCTGGCACCGAAGGCGAGCGCGGCCGGATCACGGAGCAGACCGCGGAAAGCTATGCCGCGACGTTCGACACCAACGTTCTCGGCGTCGTTCTGAGCATGAAGCACGAAGTGCGCGCTATGCAGGCCCAGGGGAGCGGCAACATCATCAATATCTCCTCCACCTACGGACACGAGGGCGCAGCCGGAGCCTCGATCTATGTCGGCGCCAAGCACGCGGTCGAAGGCATCACCAAGTCGGTAGCACTCGAACTCGCCAAGTCTGGAATTCGTGTGAATGCGGTCGCGCCAGGTCCCATAGATACCGGCATGCTGACCCGTTTTACGGGCACGCCGGAGAACAAGGCGGCGCTTGCAAGTCAGGTTCCGATGGGTCGACTCGGCCTTTCCAGGGAGGTCGCCGACAGCATCGTGTTCATCGCGTCGGACGAAGCCCGGTTCATCACGGGGCACGTCCTCAATGTCGACGGCGGTCACAGCGCGAACTGACTCTGTTCGGGCGACGGCGATTGCGCAAGCCGAGTCATAAGGGCACACGCCAATGATTCATACCCACCAGACCGCGCCGACGCAGTTCGTCGAAGCCAACGGTATCCGCTTTGCCTATCGCCGCTTCGGCAAGCCGGACGGCGCACCGCTCGTTTTCAACCACCACTTCACCGGGACGATGGACCATTGGGATCCGGCGGTGACCGATGGCCTCGCGGCGATGCGCGAGGTGATTCTGTTCAACAACGCGGGCATTTCCACCACGAGCGGCGAAGTGTCGGCCTCGGTCGAGGAGATGGCGCGCAACGCCGCGGCACTTATCAGGGCGCTTGGTTTCGAGAAGGTGGACGTGCTCGGCTTCTCGCTTGGCGGTTTCGTCGCGCAGCAATTGACGCTCTCCGAGCCGAATCTCGTCCGCCGCCTGGTGCTTGTCGGCACCGGTCCGCGGGGCGGAGACAGGATCGCGACCCTGACGCCCGAAGCCCAGGCCCTGTTCGGAGGAAAATATGCAAACCCGGACGAATTGTGGCTGGGGGTTTTCTTCACGCGGAGCGAGACGAGCCAGTCTGCCGGCCGGGCGTTCCTGAAGCGGTTCCGCCGGCGCGTGGCGGGCCGCGATCCGGAAGCGGGCGCCAGGGTTGCGCCGGCGCAGATCGGCGCGATCGAGAAGTGGGGCGCTCCGCGCGCCCAAGCGTTTGATTATCTCCGGGAGATTGCCCACCCGACGCTGGTGGTCAACGGAAGCAACGACGTGATCATCTATACCGTGAATTCGTTCATTCTTCAGCAGAACCTGCCCAACGCACAGCTCATCCTCTATCCGGATTCCAATCACGGGTCGCAATACCAATATCCCGCATTGTTCGTCGCTGACGTGACGCGGTTTCTGGATGCCGAGGTACCGTTTCCAATTGAGAAGGATGCAGAACATGGCTGACAAGGTGATGAAGATTCCGGGTCCCGACCACCCCATTTCGATCGAGGCAAACCCGTCTCGCGTCGTAGTCAAAGCAGGCGGACAGGTCATCGCCGACACGCGGGACGCGTTGACGCTTCGCGAGGCCTCCTACCGGGCCGTTCAGTATATCCCGCGCCGGGACGTCGACATGGCGGCGCTCACTCGCAGCGAACACACGACGTATTGCCCCTACAAGGGCGACGCGTCCTACTACAGCATTCCGGCTGGCGGGGATCGTTCCCTCAATGCGGTGTGGTCGTATGAGACCCCGTTCGATGCGATGGTGCAGATCAAGGACTACGTCGCCTTCTACCCGGACCGCATCGACGAGATAGTCTGAACGTGCCATGCTCGATCACGTCACCCTGCGCACGCATGACCTGGAAGGCACGAGTGCGTTCTTCGGGATCGTGCTGGGGCTGAAGCCAGGCTATCGTCCGGCCTCCATCTTTCCCGGCTACTGGCTTTATGGCGGCGGCCGCGCGGTCGTACATCTCGTTCCGGGCAGTGGCGGTACGGTCGACCGTACCGGCGAGACGATCGATCACGTCGCTTACCAGCTCACCGACCATGATGGATTGAGGCGCAAGCTCGATGACCTGTCCATTCCCTATTCGCGAATGGAACTGCCGGAACTTGGCGAACGCCGCCTGTTCGTCCAAACGCCTACGGGCATTCTGCTGGAACTCGTGTTCCGCGAAGGGCTCACCACAAAAGGCGAATCCGGCCGAGCGGCCGCTCAAATCATCCAAATCTGAAGGAGGCTGCCTCTACGAACGACGCCAAATACGTTGCGCTACGGGAACCAATTGACCTTAGCCGAAGGTGACTACGTCATCGCCCACGGTCGCGCATATTATGTGGATTGCAGTTTGCTGTCTTCGGTCGTGTCCCAATCTGGATTTCGGCGGCCTGTGCTCGCGACTTTTGCGAATCTGTGACAGTGTCGATGAAGCGCGTGCGCCGCCGCCGCCGGCTGGCGCCGTCGAAGTTGAACCCGGGAAGGGGATCTCATGAAAATCGCATCATTGGCGGGCGTCCTGGTAGTCCTCCAGGCCGCCATCGCTTCGGCCCTGGCTGCAGACGATCCGGGCATCGAGCGCCTGGCCACCTGCCAGGATTCCTGGCTCGACTGGAAAAAGAACAACTCCGTTCAATTGAAACAGGTTGGTGAACACCTCCGATCCGATTTTTCGCAGAAGGAAAACACGCCCTATCTGGTGCCAAAGACCAGCATGACGGTTGTAGGCCTGCATGTTGCGCAGGTCTTCCCCGACAGCGTTGGAATGGGCGTGGGGTTTTCCGTCGGTGTTGACGCGACGTTCGACCAGACGCGGCGAAGTCTTGAAAAAACGCTTGGTAAGCCACTCGTGAAATGCGAGGTCGGCGACAACATGCGCAGCTGCGCGCTGGAGATCGCAGAAAAGCGAACTCTCATGGTGATGGCGGAGGACAACGCAAAAAACGGCACGACATTGCTTGGCTGCTACTACTATTACGAGAAATGAATTTGTCCGCCGGGAAGCGGGCAGTGGCATCGCTTCTATGGGGCGCCGGTTGCGCGTTCGATGCGCAGTTCTGCTTCGAGACTCGCGAGATCTCGGAATATCGATGCGACGGCGAGGGTACGTCCTTCACGCTGGTATTTTAGCAGGCAGTCCCTGGCTCTGACGTCGCCTTCGATCTCGATGTTGTCCCATTGCCCGGCGTGGCCGACATAGTTGATCGGCACGTCGTAGTGCTGGCTCCAGAAGAATGGCACGGCGTCGAATTTGCGGCGCTGTCCCAGCATGTTGCGCGCGGCCGTCTGTCCCTGGCGCTCCGCGACCACCCAATGCTCGACACGGATGCTTTCTCCGGAATGCGGATCGGGCCAGCGCGCGATATCTCCCGCCGCGTAAATCTCCGGCACGCTGGTTTCGAGATATTCGTTCACCAGCACGCCGCGATCCAACGTCAAGCCTGCGTTTTCGGCGAGGGTGAGGCGTGGCCGCACACCGATCCCGACAATGACCAGGTCTGCATCCAGCTTGCCTCCGCTTTTGAGCGCGACCTGTTTGCCGGCGATGGCGGCGACCGTGTCTTCGAGATGAAAGTTCACGCCATGCTCTTCATGCAACGCCCGAATGAAATCGCCCATGTCGGATCCCAGAATGCCTTCCATCGGCCGTTTTCCCGGCGCCACCACATGTATTTCGATGTCGCGCGCGCGCAACGCGGCCGCCGCTTCCAACCCGATGAAGCTCGCGCCGATGACCACGGCGCAGCGCGCGTCTTTCGCAGTCTCGATGATGGCGCGGCAATCCGCCATCGTCCGCAGCGTATGAACATTCGGCTGTTGCGCGCCGGGAATTGTCAGGCGCACCGGCTCCGCGCCGGTCGCCACCAACAGGCGGTCGTAAGCGGCCTTTGTGCCATCGGCGGTTACGACGCGGCGGGCATTGGTGTCGATTGAAACAATTTCAGTCTTGAGGCGGAGATCGATTTTGGCATCCTTGTAGAAGCCGTCCGGCCGCAATGGCATCCAATCTTCCGGCGCGCTGCCGGCCAGATAGTCCTTGGACAGGTTGGGCCGGTCCACGGGGGCATCCGTGTCGCTGCTGAACATGGCGATGCTGCCGGCAAAGCCCTCGCGCCGGAGCATCTCGGCTGCGGCGAAACCCGCGGCGCCCCCGCCGACAATGACGATGTTGCGCGCTGCGAAGGGCTGTGCCGCACGAGCGGTCTTTTCGGGTGCGCGTGTTTCGCGAACGAATATCAGTTCGCCCTTTTGTTCGACGCGCCATGAGGCGAGGGGAGCTGTTGCCGGCGCGTGCTCGGCCTCGCCGCTGCGCAGATTGAAACAGGCGTGGTGCCACGGGCAGCGAATGCTTTCGCCCACCACAAGTCCTTCCGCAAGCGGCCCATGATAGTGCGTGCAATGGGCATCGACGGCGAAAATCCCCGCTGCGGATTGCACCAGCAGGATTTCCTGATCCCCGACGTGACCAAGCAGTTTCTGGTCAGTGAATTGCGCGAGCGCGACACCATGGGTCAGATCGGGGCCGGCTGGCGGCGATTGCTCTTGCGTCACGGCTTTCTCCCTGACCAGGATTCACACCGTTTAACCGGACTTCAAGAGAAAAGTTGCGATCGCGGTCCGCAGGCAGCGCGGCGGATCAAACCTCGATCCGATTTTGCGAAATCACTGCAAGTCCCTTGATCACCGCCTGCGAGCGCGAGTTGACTTCCAGCTTCCTGAACAGCGACTCGACGTGGAACTTCACGGTGTGCTGCGAGATTTCGAGCTTGCGTGCGATGGATTTGTTGCTCAGTCCTTCGATGAGCGCCCCCAGAACCTCCATCTCCCGCGGCGTCAGCAGACATTGCTGGCCCGGTTCGGCGGCCGCATCGAAGCCGTCCCCATTTCGCGGGCGAACCGAGAGACCGGCGGAGACCGCCTCAATCGCGGCTTCGATCTGCTGGGTGGTGGCGTTGCGCGGCAGGACTCCCGCCGCAATGTCGTCGCCAGTCTCGCCCAGTCTGATCACGCTCGAATGGGCAGGAACTGCTGTCGTTTCATCCGAGATGACAATGTCGGCGGCGCCGACGTCACTGATCACACAATGTCCCGCCCCGGCGACGATCCCGGTCAGCGTGGCCTTGCGCACCGGATTGGCGGTTATGATCGCGATGCGCAACTTCGCCTGCCGGACGACCGTTTCAAGCGCGAAGCTCATTGGCTCGGCCGCGCCTCCACCGTTAACGCCAGCGACTGAAGAGCGCCGGCCCGGACGAGACGAAGCTCGATCTGGCGGCCGACGCTGCCGGAGCCGAGGTTCGCCGCGACGTTCCTGAACTTTCTTGTGCTTTGTCCGTCCACACTGAGCAGGATATCGCCCGCCAGGACGCCGGCCTTTGCCGCGGGCCCATCAGAATCGACCGACATCGCCATCAGAGCGCTGCACTGGCCGTCTTCGCCGCGAAAAGATTCCGGAACGGCGACAGGCTGCAACGCAAGGCCGAGCCAGCCGCGTGCGACATGACCGTCTTTCAGCAGAACCGGCACGACGCGCTCGACAGTGGAGGCCGGAATCGCGATGACGCGGCGACCGGGTCCGAACGTGCTCATGCCTATGAAGCCGCCCCTGGCGTCAAAGACCGGACCGCCTTCCTCGGAAGTATCGAGTCGAATGTCGAGGCCGATCCGTTTGTCGATCTGGCCTCCCTCGCGGCTGCACCATGCATCGCCGACCGCGTTCACGATCCCGAGACGCGTGCTCAGGCCGCCCGAATGGATTGCGCCGAACGCCAATGCAAGTTCGCCTGCAGCTGGAATCCGGGCGGCCAGCGGCCTGGACTGCAGCGGCGCGCTCAGCTTCAACACGGCGACATTGGTGGCCGTGTCGGCTCCGGCGAATCTCGCCTCACGGCCCTGACCTGAAGTATCGGTCAGGCTATAGGTGTCTTCGCGAGAGAGCGATTGGGCGGACGTCACAACGACATCGTTTGCCCACAAGATACCGCTCAACGATGTGTGGGCGTCCCGTATGGCAATGACGCTGGCGAGGGCCTCCTCCGCACGGGCCACGAGCGCAGCCGACAGCTGCGCCAGAACATTCATATTGTCGGTCATCCGAATCTCCGCTTCCTACGTGGAGAGCAAGCTGGAAATTTTCCAGACGCCTGGCTATCGGATGAATGGGCGGGATTCACCCGGCCATTTGGCCGGGTTGGCCTGCGGCGTGTCATGCTCAACTCAGCATCATGGCCGTTGCAGAGTCGATGGAATGGGACGTGCTCGATCCTTATTCGAGGGCGGTCTCGAGCGCATTCGAGCGGACAGGCCCCGCGGTGGCGAATGTCAGCGCGGGCGCCGGACGACGCTCCGCACGCGGTTCCGGCGTGCTCTTCACCCCCGATGGCTATCTGCTCACCAACAGTCACGTCATAAAGGGCGCAGAGGGTCTCGCCGCGTCGTTGCCCAACGGGCGCGAATACGCAGCGACGCTCGTGGGCGACGATCCGGAAAGCGATCTGGCAGTCCTGCGCCTCGCGGGCGACAAGTTTGAGCACGCGATACTGGGCAATTCGTCGAGCCTGCGCGTCGGCCAGCTCGTTGTCGCAATCGGCAACCCGCTGGGCTATCAGGCGACGGTAACGGCAGGCATCGTCAGTGCTCTCGGACGGAGCTTGCGGGCGCATTCCGGCCGGCGCATCGACAGCGTCATTCAAACCGACGCGCCGCTGAATCCCGGCAATTCAGGTGGACCTCTGGTCGACGCAAACGGACGCGTCATCGGCGTCAATACGGCGATGGCGGGTGGGGCGCAGGGAATCTGCTTTGCGATTGGAATCGACACGGCCATCGACGTGGCGACGCGGCTGATGCGCGACGGGCGCGTCCATCGCGCCAGAATCGGTGTGGCCGTGCAAACCATCAGCCTGGACAAACGTCTCGCGCAGGCGCTGAAGCGGCCCGGCAACAACGCCGTCATGATCTCGGAAGTCCTGCGTGGGGGCGCCGCCGAAGAAGGCGGTATTTTTCCCGGAGACATCATCCTGACGCTTGGCGGTGAGATCGTGACCGGGGTGGACGATCTCCACCGGCTTCTGACGGCAGAACGCGTCAATGTCGCGCAGAACGTCACTCTCGTGCGGGGCACACGCGTCGAGAGCGCGTCGATCGTTCCGAAATCCGACGGCTAGCGTCCAAAATTCCGGGCGCGACTACCAGCGGCGGCAATAGTGGTGATGGTGATGCCAGTACCATCCACCATGGCAGGTGCGATGGTAGCCGGAGATCCCGACACCGACACCCACCCCGCCCACATGCACGCCTGCTCCAGTGCCTGAGCTTCCAACATTGGCGCCGGCGCCTACAGGACCGACATTGGCGCCTGCACCGACATTCTGGGCACTCGCGGCCCCAGACGCGAGCAATGCCAAGGCAAGTACCGGAGCCGCAACAGATTTCATGGTGGGATTCCTCGAAGACAGGTGACGACACTATCGCCGCGCCCTACATGTGAAACGCAGACCTGCTCGAAACAGTTTCTCCAATCGCGCCAATATAGCCTGTGGCGCTGGAATGGTCGCCATCGTAATCGTTAATGTCGCGGCCGGTGGGGCCTGGTGTCGTCCGGAAGATACACTTCGCCGCAATGTCCGAGTCGCGCGGGCAGTTATATTGGAACGCATATTCCCCAAGCTTCTATTCGTCGCCTGAAGTGGGTATCATCGGTTCGAGGCGAATTCGCGCGGTGACATTCCACCGGTCGCGAATGGGTCTGCGGGGTGGCCAGCGCTGCTGCTTCGAAAGCTTTTCCAGCCAGGGCGCAATGGGGAGATTTCATGTCGAGCACCGTGCGGAGCCTTGTCCTGGCGCTTGGAGTGGCCATGTCCGCGGGGCCGGCCTGTGCGGCCACGCTTCATCGGCCGCTGCCGGCAAACAGCCTCGAGCGAAACGGAACGCCGCAGACGCTGCAAAGGCATCATGCAACGCACGCGCCGCCGCCCGCTGCGCTGCCCGAAAAGAACCTTCTCAAGAATGCGGCCGCAGGATTGAAGCGCCCCTATGGCGGGACGCTGATCGACGTTCTTACCTACCATTACGATCTCTTGCGGACGGGCTGGAATCAGAGCGAGACCGATCTGACGCCTGCGACGGTCGGCTCCGCCAATTTCGGCCAACTGACCACGCTAAACGTGGACGGCAATGTCTTCGCGCAGCCCTTGCTGGCGTCCGGATTCACGATGCCGGACGGAACTACCCACGACGTGCTGATCGTCGCGACGGGACACAATTCGGTGTACGCGTTCGACGCGCAGACCTATGCCACGCTGTGGCAGGTCAATCTCGGCACGTCGCAATCCACCAATGATGTCGGCTGCGGCGATGTGGTGCCGGAATACGGCATTTCGAGCACGCCGGTGATCGTGCGTACTGCGCCGAACGCGGCAACGATCTATCTGGTGGCCGCGACCGAGCCCGCGCCTTTTTCCTTTCATACCAAATTGCACGCGCTCGATCTCGGCACAGGGAGCGACATCATGCCTCCGGTCGAGATCGCGCCCAAGGCCAGGTTGAAGAATGGCGGGACAGTCAATTTCGATCCCCAGAACCAGTGGAACAGGGCCAGCTTCGCGCTCGCCAACGGCAGTCTTTATGTCGGCATCGGTTCGCATTGCGACAACAATGCCGGAAGTATTTCGGGCTGGTTGCTCAACTACGATCCAGCCACACTGAAATTGGTTCACCACTTCCACACGATCGAGAATTCATCCGGCTACGAACTGTCCAGCATCTGGATGACCGGCTTCGCCCCGGCGATTGATTCCAGCGGGAATGTTTTTGTTATTACGGGCAACGGCGATTTTGAACCGCGCCTGCACAACTGGGGCGAGACCGTGCTCAAGCTTTCGCCCAGTCTGGACAAGGTGGTGAGCCACTTCACGCCTGCCAGCTATCAGCAGCTGAACAATGGCGACGTCGATTTCGGTTCGGGCGGCGTGATGTTGCTTCCGGTGGTGACCGGACAAACCGCGCCTCCAATGGCCGTGGCGATGGGCAAGGACGCGGTCCTGTACCTTCTGAACCAGATGAGTCTGGGCGGATTGAAGAACAATGACAAAGGTGCGCTGCAATGGCAGCGGCTCGGAGGATCGGGAGGCGGAATTTGGGGCGGACCGGCCTATTATGACAGCCCGACCGGCGGGCTGGTCTACGCACAGATCAGTGGCGACGTGCTGCGCGCATACAGCGTGGCAACGGGCTCGCAGCCGGCGCTGACCCAGGTGGCGGCCGGAACGACGCAGGCCGGCTATGGCGGCTCGCTTCCGATCGTTTCGTCCAACGGCGCGAATTCGGGAACGGGCGTGGTATGGCTCATCCGGCGCGGCAACACCGTTCAGCTCGAGGCCTATGATGCAAGCGCCCTCGGCGCTCCATTGTTCGCCGCGAATGCCGGATCGTGGTCCAACACGAACGCGGGCAATTCATTCCTGACGGCAATGGAAGCGAACGGTCGCGTGTACGTACCCGCGTACAAGACGGTGACGGTGTTCGGACTGGGCCAGTAGGGGATGATCAGTTTCAATGAGCAATGCGCGCAGCGGATCGTGATCGGCGTCCGGACGGCTTGAACAATCACGAGTCCGTCTGGTCCGGCTCGGGCGACCGGTCACCCTCCGCCATAAATCGTCGCACCTCGGCATGAGGAATTGCATCGGCCGCGAATGCGAAGGTTCCCCTTTCCTTCACTTCGCGCGCCGCGCGCATAAACGCGCCCAGCGCGGCGCGGGCGAATGCGCCGCCAACGCTCACTCGCTTGACTCCCGCCGCAGCGAGTTCTTCGACAGACCAGGCAGGCCCCTTCAAACCCATGACCACGTTGACGGGCCGGGAAACCGAGGAGCAGACCTCCCGGATGGCATCGAGGCTTGGCAGACCGGGGGCGTAGAGAACATCGGCGCCCGCTTCCTCGAATGCCGTCAGGCGCCGTATCGTGTCGCCAAGATCGGGCCTTCCGTGAAGAAAATTCTCGGCCCGGGCCGTGAGCATCAACCGGCAGTGGCCGGCGACTTCGGCCGCCGCGGCGATCCGTTCCACCGCGAGCTCGAATTCGTAGATGGGATCATCCCGATCGCCCGTCGCGTCCTCGATCGATCCCCCGACGAGTCCGATATCGGCTGCGAGCCGGATGGTCTTCGCACATGATTCAGGAGGCCGGCCGAACCCATCTTCGAGATCGGCGGACACGGGCAAGTCGGTGGCTTCGACGATGCTCATCGCATTGTCCAATATTTCGTCCCGTGTGAGCCCTGCCGCAGAGTCGAGACGCCCAACCGCAAAGGCGTACCCGGCGCTTGTCGTCGCCAGAGCCTCGAAACCGAGCGCCGTCAGAACCCGCGCTGTTCCCGCGTTCCAGGGGTTGGGGATTACGAAAGCGCCTGGACGCTCGTGAAGCGTCCGAAACGCCTGATACTTTTGTTCGCGTGTCATGGTCCCGGTTCTACCACACAGGCGGATATCGACACTTCGTTAGTTGTCGAACCGTAATTGCCGAGAAGGCGAACGATTTACTCCATCCATGCAAACGCCACCACACTCATGTTCGCGATCTCCATGGGACTTGCGAGGAACGATTACAGGGCTCTAAACATGACACCGAACGTCATGTATCAGGTCTAATCTCGGGACATGCTCGCAAGCCGCCTTCTCTCCATCCTGATGTTGCTGCAGACGCGCGGACGCCTGAGCGCCACAAGGCTGGCGCGCGAATTCGAAGTCTCGGTGCGGACCATCCATCGCGATATCGACCAGCTGAGCGCCGCCGGTATTCCCGTCTATGCGGAGCGCGGTCGCGACGGTGGCTTCGCCCTGATGGACGGCTATCGCACCCGGCTCACCGGGCTCACGCAGCCGGAAGCAGAAGCGATCTTTCTCGCTGGGCTCCCCGGCCCGGCGGCTGAGCTTGGGCTTGCGGACCTGCTCGCCGGGGCCCGTTTGAAGCTGCTTGCGGCGCTGCCGGCGAACATTCAGCCGGACGCCGAACGCATTGCCTCGCGCTTTCATCTGGACCCCGTGGGGTGGTTTCGTGGCGCCGATTCACTGCCGTGCCTGCCGACAATAGCGCGCGCGGTCTGGAGCGGACATTTCCTGAAATTGCGCTACCGCCGCGCCGGCAAAACGGACGTGCGGCCCTGCAGGCTCGCGCCGCTCGGTCTCGTTCTGAAAGGCGGCATCTGGTACCTCGTGGCGCAGAGCGGAAAATCGGTGCGCACCTATCGCGCAGCAAATATTCACGACGCGGAAATCGCGGAAGAAATCTTCGCGCGGCCGAAGGAATTCGATCTGGCTGCCTATTGGCAAAAGGCCTCGCGGGATTATGAGGCCAGCCTATACCGCGAACAGGCCATGGTCCGTCTCTCGCCCAAGGCAATGCGGCGGCTGGAACTCCTGGGTCCCTTCGTGTCGAAGGCCGCGCAGACCAGCGCCGGCAAGCCCGACCGGCAGGGCTGGGTTCGCTGTGCTGTGCCCATCGAATCCGGAGAATACGGCCTGCGCGAATTGATGCGGCTGGGCGACGAGGCGGAAATACTCGGCCCCCCGGCGGTGCGCACGCAGATGGCATCGATGCTGACGGCAATGGCGCGGCGATACCGGATGCGGCGTCTTTGACGGGTTGCTTTTTTGCGGTTGGCTGGCTCTTTTTGGCGAATTGAAACGGCCCGTTTCCCTCTTGGCAGGGATATTAGCCAAGCTGCGCTGGCCGAAATTCCATCCAGATTTTATTAGCCGGTTGCCTTATTTAAAAAACAGGACGTTTCCTTTATTAACGATCTGTCTTATTTAAATGACCCATGGTTTAAATGACCCATGGAAGTCGACTTTTCCAGCCGGCTAGGCCGGTACATTGAAACGGACGCTGGCGGGGAGCGTGTCCGAGCCTTTGTCCCGCCGCCGCTTCCGCCATCACCCCCCGTCCAGGTCGCAAGCATGCTGGGCAGACTCAGCGATGCCGATCGCGCGCTTGGCCGCCTTGATGGCATCACGACTCTTCTGCCCGACAAGGCATTGTTTCTCTACATGTATGTTCGCAAGGAAGCCGTGCTCTCGTCACAAATCGAAGGCACGCAATCAACACTCTCCGATCTGCTGCTTTTTGAGACCGAAGCCGAAACCGGCACGCCGATCGACGACGTCCGGGAAGTTTCCAACTACGTCGACGCCATGATGTATGGCATCGAGCGGATGAAAGAGCTTCCCATTTCACTACGCCTTATCCGCGAAATGCATGAGCACCTGATGAGAGGAAGCAGAGGCGGCACCAAGAGACCGGGTGAATTCCGCACATCACAAAATTGGGTCGGCGGCACGCGTCCGGCCAATGCCATTTATATTCCGCCACCGGCGCAGGAACTCATGACCTGTCTCAACTCTCTGGAGAAATTCATTCATGCCGACTCAGCCGAGATTCCGCTTCTCATCAAGGCAGGCCTGCTTCATGTTCAATTTGAAAGCATCCATCCCTTTCTGGACGGCAACGGACGTCTCGGGCGTTTGCTCATCACGCTCTATCTCTGTTCTCAGCGCGCTTTGCGACAGCCACTGCTCTACTTAAGTCTCTACTTTCGGCGGCATCGCGCCGACTACTATCGCCTTCTTCAGGAAGTGCGCGAGCGTGGCACCTGGGAAGTATGGTTGGAATTTTTTCTCAATGGCGTTGCGCAGACCGCCGATCAGGCCTTTGAATCGGCCGTCCGCATCACGGAGCTGTTCAAAGCCGACCGGGAGCATATCGCCACCGCTGGGGATCGCACCGGATCCGCGCTCCGCCTGCACGAATTGCTGCAAACAAACCCCTACCTGACAGCAACTGTCGCCGCAAAAAAGAGCGGGCTCACAATGCCCACCGTGAACAGCGCCCTGGCCGAGCTTGAGAAGCTGTCCGTGGTCCGCGAAATCACCGGCCGGAAACGCGGACGCGTCTTCTCTTATAAGGCCTTCGTTGACATTCTTGGCGAGGCGGCATAGCGCCGACATCACGCAACGTCCGATCGCACGGCAACGATGCGAATTGCGCATGATTGTTACTACGCGCGACGCAACGGGATGAGCGAACGGAGCGTTCCGCTGCGGAGCCAAAGGCCGCCCCAGGCGAGAACGCCGACATACACGCCAAATAGAACGTGCGTGAAAAGCGGATCGCCGAGCCGCAGATGGCTGGATATGGCACCTCCGAACAGACCGGTGAGAAGGATGGCTCCGAGAACGGAAGTACGCGGCAGCGCGTAGACAACAAGACAAGCCAGCTCAATGAGCCCGATGGGGCGGACCAGATAGAGCGGATAGCCGAGCTGGCCGGTGGATCGTTTGACGACATCCAGATCGAGCAGCTTCATCACGCAATCCATGGTCAGGAACAGGATGACCAGGCCGCTGAGAGTCCATCCGGTCCAACGCATTCCTCTCGATGCCTGAGGTGCGCCGATTTCTGTTGGCTGTGTCATCGAAAACTCCGTCCGTTTTGCCTCCAGATGGGGCAGGTATGCCCGAGGACGAACGAACAAGGCTTCAGCCGACATCGCACCAACCGGACTTTTGACGTCAAGGCCGCGTGCGTCTCGCGACACCGCTGCGGCCGGTGTATAGCGGGGCGACACACGCACTCCCGGGATCGCGAGCCAACATGCCGTTCGCCGCCAATCCGTTCGTCGTGCTCAGCTATGTGAGCGGGCCGGCCATCCTCACCAACGCATCGGCGCTCCTGCTGATGAGCACTTCCAACAGGTTCGCCCGGGTGGTGGACCGCTCCCGGCATCTGGCGCGCGAACTTGCGGGAACTTCTCCGCGGACGCGCGGTCAGCTTGTGCTCGCAGTCCGGCGCGTGCGCCTCATCGCGCGCGCCCTCACCAGTCTCTACGCCGCCGCGGCAGCCTTCGCGCTTGCGACCGTCACGGCGATTCTTGGAGCGGTGGTGGCCGCCCTGTTTGGCGGCAACACGCTGGAGATCGCCGGCGCCGCAGCCATCCTGCTGGGCATTCTTGGATTTGCAGGATTCATTGTCGGTGCCATCGGTCTTGTGCTCGAAGGACGGCTTGCCGTGCGCGCGATCAAAGAAGAAACCGACGAAGCGCTTTCGCGCATTACGCGCGGAGATTGACCACTTCGGAATGTTCCAAAGCGGCGACGCAGAGATTACGCAGCGCCGCGCGCAGTTCGTCGTAGCCCACCGGTTTCTCCAGCGTGGTAACCTGCGCGAAGCGGCTTTCGATGGTCTCGCGGCCATAGCCGGTTGCGAACGCGAACGGCACGCCCTGCCGGGTGAGCGCATCGGCCACCGGGTACACCGTTTCGCCCCCGAGATTGACGTCGAGGATCGCTGCGTCGATCTTGTTTTCCTTCAACAGCGAAAGGGCTTCGAAACAGGTCGCGCACGGTCCTATCACCGCGCAATCGAGCTGCTCGAGGATTCCTTGCATCATCATCGCGACCAGCGCCTCGTCCTCCACAAGGAGAATTCGCGGCTTTCCCGGACCGTTCGCCGCCGCAGTCCGCTCGACTGGCACCTGCCTCAAGGAAGCGCGCGCAAGCTCTCGTCCTTCGGCGCAGGGAAGCGTCAGCGTGCAGATGAGGCCTTTCGGGCGCCAGTCGAAGTTCGCTTGCCCGCCCATCTGGCTTCGTACGCCGGAAGTGACCATCTGAAGTCCGAGCCCGCTGCGCTGGGGCGCGGTTGTGGGCGGCCCGCAGGTTTCGCTCCAGGTCATATCCAGGCCGGCCGGGTTGATCTCCCAGCAGAGATGCACGCGGCCGCCTTCGACCGACAACGCCCCATATTTGGCGGCATTGGTCGCAAGCTCGTGCAGCGCCAACGCAAGCGTTTGCGCCACCGGCGGAGTTACCTGGAGGCGGGGACCCGAGATCGCGATGTGCTCGGCTCCGCCCATCTGATAGGGCGTCAGCTCCTCATGCACCAGCGTGTGCAGATCCGCACCTTCCCAGCGCGAATGCGCAAGCAGGCTGTGGACCTTCGAGAGCGCCTGAATTCGCCCTTCGACGCTGTTCACATAGGCCTTGATCGTGTCGGCTCGCGTCAGCCGCACGATCGACTGGACGACTGCGAGCGAATTCTTGGCGCGGTGATCGACCTCGCGCGCCAGCAGCGCCTGATGCTCTTCGATCCGTTTGCGATCGGTGATGTCGGCGGCCACTCCGCTCAGACGCAGGAGCCGGCCACCCTCGTCGTATGTTGCGGCGGCCGTACCGATGCACCAGCGCAGCTCGCCGTCGGCGCGTACGACCCGGAAGTCGGTGCGCCAGGAATTTTGCTCAGGCGTGATATCCGCGAACGCCGCCACAAGGCGGCGCCAATCTTCGGGATGAAAGCGGGCGCGCACGCCTTCGAGCGTGACGTCGAATTGTCCCGGCTCGACATCGAAGACGCGGCAAAGGCCTTCGTCCCACAGACAGCTGCCCTGGGTGATGTCCCAATCCCATGAACCCATATTGCCGGCGGAAAGCGCCATGTTGCGCCGTTGCTCGCTCGCCACCAGCTTCGCGTTGGAGGCCGCAAGCTCGGCCGTGCGCTCTTCGACCCGCCGCTCGAGTTCGAGATTAAACTGCTCGAGCTGCTTGGTCTTGCGAT
This sequence comes from Rhizomicrobium sp., assembly GCA_035567755.1. Lineage (GTDB taxonomy): Bacteria > Pseudomonadota > Alphaproteobacteria > Micropepsales > Micropepsaceae > Rhizomicrobium. The sequence goes on along the minus strand of DATMPH010000002.1, from coordinate 2,747 downwards.
AGAGCTCGACGAACACCTTTATCTTCGCGCGCAGCACCTGGGGGATGACCGGCACCGGCATGTAGTCGACCGCGCCCATCATGTAGCCGCGCAGATGGTCGACCTCGGCCATTTGAATGGCCGAGATGAAGATGATCGCAATCTTCTGGAAGCGCGGATGCTCGCGGATCATCGCGGCAAGCTCGAAGCCGTCCTGCTCGGGCATGCAGACATCGACAAGGATGACCGCGATCTCCGTCTTCAAAAGCTGTTCGAGGGCCTCGCGCGCGGAGGACGCCTTGATCAGGTTCTCGCCCAGCTCCGCGAGCATGACTTCATAGCTCAGGAGCTTCGCGGGCTGATCGTCCACGAGCAGGATGTTGATCTTGTCGCCGGCGCTCATGGTTCGCGCTCTACCGGTGTAGCCACATGCGCAGCGCCGAAAGCAGCTGTTCGGTGTTGACCGGCTTGGCGAGATAGTCGGATGCGCCGGCTTCGAGGCATTTCTCGCGGTCGCCCTTCATCGCCTTGGCAGTCAGCGCAACGATGGGCAGCCGACGGAAGGCCGGGTTGCGGCGGATCGTGTCGATGGTCTGATAGCCATCCATCTCGGGCATCATGATATCCATGAGCACGATGGCAAGCGACGGCGTCGACTCGACGAGCTGAATCGCCTCCTTGCCGGTTGTGGCCGTGAGCACCCGCATTCCGCGCCTCTCGAGCACACTCGACAGGGCGAAAATATTGCGCGCGTCGTCATCGACCAGGAGAACCGTCCGTCCCGCGAGATCTTCGTCCGAGCTGTTGAGCCGGTCCAGCATGTTTTGCATTCCGACCGGCAGGTCGGTGACGATGCGATGCAGGAAGAGCGATGTTTCGTCGAGCAGGCGCTCGGGTGATTCTACGCCCTTCACCACAATGCTGCGCGCCATGCTGTGAAGCTGCATGTCCTCTTCCGCCGACAATTCGCGGCCGGTGAATACAACCACCGGAATGTCGGAGAGCTGCGAATCACCTCGCATTTCATGGAGAATATCGAATCCCGAAATGTCGGGCAGCTTCAGGTCGAGCACGACGCAGTCCGACGGCCGCTCGCGCAACGATCTGAGCGCGGCGGCGCCGGTGGACGCCGTTTCGATTTCGATGTCGTCGTGGCCGAGCAGGTTGCGGATGCTGAGTTGCTCGGCGGGATTGTCCTCGACGAGCAGTAGGCGCTTCTTGCGGGGCTCCACATAGGCTTTCACCTTTGCGATCGCCTGCGAAAGGCCCTCGGCCGAGGAAGGCTTGGTCACAAACGAGAACGCGCCGCGCGCCAGGCCATGCTGACGGTCTTCGTCGAGCGTCACGATCTGAACCGGAATGTGCCGTGTCAGCGGATTCTGCTTGAGCTGGCTGAGCACGGTCCAGCCCAGCATGTCGGGCAGGAAGACGTCGAGCGAAATCGCCGTGGGCTGATACTGCTTGGCGAGATCGAGCGCATCGGCGCCGCGCATGGAAACAAGAACCTTGAACCCCTTGTCGCGGGCAAGATCCATGACGATGCGCGCGTAGTGGGGATCGTCCTCGACGATGAGCAGGATCGCATCGCCCGGCTCGATGATAAGACGGTCGTCGGCCACCTGCTCGACAGGACGTTCGGGCGTCGGCGCGATCACGAAACTCCCGTGTTCCGGCGCCGGGCCGGGGCGTCGGATGGGACTGGCGCTGCCCACATATTTGAACGGCAGGAAGAGAGTAAATGTGCTTCCCGCGCCGGGCGCGCTGCGCAGATGAATCTCGCCGCCCAGCAGGCTTGAGAGTTCGCGGCTGATTGCGAGCCCCAGTCCGGTGCCGCCATAGCGGCGGCTGGTGCTCGCGTCGGCCTGCTGGAAAGCTTCGAAGATGATCTTCTGCTTTTCCGGCGGAATACCGATTCCCGTGTCGGAGACTTCGAAGGCGACGACGCCGGCGGCCTGACTGAGGACCGGATGATTGGCGCTCCAGCCACCTTTGACATGGGAGACCCGGAAGCGGACGCCACCCTTCTCGGTGAACTTGAAGGCGTTGGAAAGCAGGTTCTTCATGACCTGCTGCAGACGCTTGGCATCCGTCGTGATCGTGGGCGGCAGATCGCCGTCCACCTGAACGTCAAACACCAGTTGCCGCGTCTCCACCTCGTGCCGGAACGGCCGCGCCAGCGCGTCCACGACGTTGGCGACGAAAATGTCTTCGGCATCCACCGTTACGGTGCCCGACTCGATCTTGGACAGGTCGAGAATGTCGCTGATGAGATTGAGCAGATCGGTGCCGGCGCCGTGGATGGTGCGTGCAAACTCGACCTGTTTCCCCGACAGATTGCCGTCCGGGTTGTCGCCCAGCTGCTGCCCGAGAATCAGGATGCTGTTGAGCGGCGTCCTGAGCTCGTGGCTCATATTGGCGAGGAATTCGGATTTGTATTTCGAGGTGAGGGCCAGCTCGGTCGCCTTCTCCTCGAGCGCCCGGCGCGCCTGCTCGATTTCCTGGTTCTTGCGCTCGACCTCGACATTGCGCTCGGCCAGCTGCTGCGCCTTCTGCTCGAGCTGCTCATTGGTCTGCTGCAGTTCCTTCTGCTGCGATTGCAGCTCGGTCGCCAATTGCTGCGACTGGGTCAGCAGCCCTTCGGTCTGCATCGTCGCCTCGATGCTGTTGAGCACGATGCCGACGCTTGCCGTGAGCTGATCGAGGAACGTCATCTGCAGCTTGGTGAAGGCGGAAACCGATGCCAGCTCGATCACCGCCTTGACTTGGTT
>DATMPH010000001.1:0-126227 GCA_035567755.1 Rhizomicrobium sp. | reverse complement strand
CCTGCGAAAGGCAAACACCCGCTCGGTCGAAACCACTTGGAGGCAGATCGGAACACTCATCAACCGCTTCACGCCGGCCGAGTGCGCCAACTACCTCACAAATGCCGGATATGCTTCAGTATGAGTGGATCACGCTCTAGTATCGATGGCGAGCATGGCGCCGCTTTGCTTCGGCGGCGATTCCCGCCTCCATCTGCTTGAGCGTCTTCGGGCGCCCGGAATAGGCGAGGGACCCGAAAACGTCTTCGGGATGCGTGGGTGCGAAGAATGGCGCTGCTTTCAGAAGCACGCCGTTGGGCGTGTCCTCCACGACAAGGCGTGTGCCGGCCTTCCAGCGGAATTTTTGTCTTATGTGTTTGGGGAGAGTGATCCGACCTTGGTTTGATATGGTCGTTGTGAGTTTTCCAGAGTTTGCCATGCCTCGTGCCCTGTAGTCTGATTTGAATTCAAGTTACGCACCATTTTATGTCATGGCCCGCGCAAGCGGGCCACCCAGATGGAAGTGACGTGCCGCCGATAACAAGGACTGGGTGGCCCGGTCTCCGCTGTCGCGTCGCCGGGCCATGACAAACATTTTTTGATTCGATCCATTCAAAGCGGCTCTAATGAAAATCCCGTGACCGCGGGACGATGCGGACGTTGCGCGGGTGGCGATGCATGGGCGTGGTGTCGGGTGCATGGAGCGGCGGTTCGGTGTCGTCTTCGGAGATACGGTCGAGCTCGTCGGTGCGGTCGAAGATCCGCTCCGCCACGAGATGCACCACGTGTTCGGGGCTGCGCTGGATCTTGCCTTCGACGAGCAGCAGGCGCCCGCCCATGATTGCGCGCCGGAACTTTTCCACAAGCCTCGGCCAGACCACCACATTGGCGACGCTCGTTTCGTCGCTCAGTGTGATGAAGACGACGCCTGCATCGCCCGGCATCTGGCGCGTCAGCACGATGCCGGCGCAGCTGGCCCGCGCGCCGTCGGCGGCGTTCGAAACATCCGCGCAGCTCATCACGCCTTCGCCCTGAAACAGCCCGCGCAGGAATTGCATCAGATGGGCCCTGAGCGACAGGCGCAGCATGCGGTAGTCGGCGAGCACATGCTCGCCCTGCGGCATGAGCGGCAGAGGGGCAATCTCCTCCGCCGTCTGTTCCTCCACATATTGCGTCTGGAACAGGGGCAGAGACTCACTGTCCGCGAGACGCCGAACCGCCCACAGGCTCTCGCGGCGATCGACGGACAGCGACTGGAAGCTGTCGGCTTCCGCCAGAAGGATCAGCGCCCGTTTCGGCAATTGCGTGCGCCGCGCCAGGCTGTCCACATCGGCATAACCGTTGTCGCGCGCCGCCATCAACGTCGTTGCCCAGTCTTCGCGGAAGCCGTCGATCTGTCGTAATCCGAGCCTGAGCGCGAGCGTGCCGCCGTTGCAATGTTCGAGCGTGTTGTCCCAGGCGCTGAAATTCACATCGACGTGGCGCGTCTCGACATCGTGCTCGCGTGCATCGCGCACGATTTCTGCAGGTGCATAGAATCCCATTGGCTGGGAATTAAGCAGCGCGCAGGCGAAAGCGGCCGGATGAAATCTCTTGATCCAGGCCGAGATGTAGACGAGATGCGCGAAACTCGCGGCGTGGCTCTCGGGAAAGCCGTAACTGCCGAAGCCTTCGATCTGCTTGAAGCAGCGTTCGGCAAAAACCTGGGCGTAGCCGCGCGCGGTCATGCCGGTGATCATCTTTTGGCGGAACTGGTCGATGGTGCCGACATTGCGGAACGTCGCCATCGCCCGGCGCAGCCCATTGGCCTCTTCCGGCGTGAAGCCTGCCGCCACGATGGCGAGCTTCATCGCCTGTTCCTGGAACAGCGGCACGCCCAGCGTCTTCTTGAGCACGTTCCGCAATTCGTCGGGGGGCCCCTGCTCGGGCGAGGGTGACGGATAGTCGACGGGTTCGCGGCCGCTGCGGCGCCGCAGATAGGGATGGACCATGTCGCCCTGGATGGGCCCCGGCCGCACGATCGCCACCTCGATGACGAGATCGTAAAACTCCTTGGGCGCGAGCCGCGGCAGCATGTTCATCTGCGCGCGGCTTTCGACCTGGAACACGCCGATCGCATCGGCCTTGCACAGCATTTCGTAAACTTGGGGGTCTTCGCGCTGCACGTTCGCCAGCGTGTAGCGCCTGCCTTCATGCGCGGCGACGAGATCGAAGGCTTTGCGGATGCAGGTGAGCATGCCCAGCGCCAGCACATCCACCTTCATCATCATCAGCGCATCGATGTCGTCCTTGTCCCATTCGATGAAATAGCGGTTCTCCATTGCGGCGGGACCGATGGGTACGATCTCGTCGAGCCGGTCGCGCGTCAGCACGAAGCCACCCACATGCTGGGAAAGATGCCGGGGAAAGCCGATCAGCGCATTGGCGGCGCCAACCGCCCGCGCAATGAGCGCGTTCGCGGGATCGAGGCGTCCCTGTCGTACCTCGCTTTCCTTCAGGCTGCTGCCCCAGCTTCCCCACACGCCGCTGGCGAGCGCTGTGGTCACGTCTTCGGTGAGGCCGAACACCTTGCCGACTTCGCGAATGGCGCTGCGCGGGCGATAGCAGATGACCGTCGCCGTCAGCGCGGCGTGGTGCGCGCCGTAGCGGTTATAGACATCCTGGATGATCTCCTCGCGCCGCTCATGTTCGAAATCCACGTCGATGTCGGGCGGCTCTCTGCGCTCCTGCGAAACGAAGCGCTCGAACAGGAGATCGATCTGCATGGGATCGACGGAGGTTATGCCGAGCGCGTAGCAGACGGCGGAGTTCGCAGCCGAGCCGCGGCCCTGGCAGAGAATGTCGCGGCTCTTCGCAAAGCCCACAATGTCGTTGACGGTCAGGAAATAAGGCGCGATGTCGAGCGTGGCGATGAGCGCAAGCTCCTTCTCGATCGCCGCGCGCACTTTTTCGGGAATGCCATCGGGATAATGTTTTTTTGCACCCTCCCAGGAAAGATCTGCGAGGTGCTGCTGCGCGGTCTTGCCTTTCGGCACAGGCTCGTCGGGATAATTGTATTTGATCTGGTCCAACGAGAAATGGATGCGTTCGGCGAAGCGGACCGTCTCGGCGAGAGCGTCGGGCGCCTCGCGGAACAACGCTGCCATTTCTGCAGGCGGTTTCAGATGACGCTCGGCATTGGGCTCGAGCAGTCGGCCGGCCTCGTCGAGCGTCACATGCTTGCGGATGCAGGTGACGATGTCCTGCAGCGCGCGGCGCTCGGGCGCATGATAGAGAACGTCGTTGGTTGCGATGAGCGGAACGCTCACGCTGCGCGCAACGCGCGCGAGTTTTCGCAGGCGGCGCGCATCGTCGCCCCGATAGAGCATCGATGCGCCAAGCCACACGCGGCCGGGTGCTGCAGAGGAAAGCGTTTCGAGAAGCACGGGAAGACGCTCAAAAGCAACGTCTTCAAAGCGTGTCATTCCCGCGGAAGCGGGAACCCAGTTAGCGCGCGTCCGCGCGCGCAAAGAATTATTCCAAGCTACACGACTCTGGGTTCCCGCTTCCGCGGGGAGGACACTTTTGTTTTGGGCATTACCGTCCGTCGGCGCAGCAGCAGTGTTCCAGGATTTCTTGAACGGATCTCCGCTCGCTTCTTCGCGCGCGGGATGGGGCGGCATGATGACGAGCAGAAGCCCTTCCTGCCGTTCGAGCAGATCGTCCAGAGTGAGGATGCATTCGCCTTTTGCGGCGCGCAGCTTGCCCGCACTCAGAAGCCGGCAAAGCCGGCCATAGGCCGGCCGATCTGTGGGATAGGCGAGAATGTCTGGCGTGCCGTCGACGAAAACGAGCCGCGCGCCGACGAGCAATTTCGTCGTCTTGCCAGTCTTCTCGCGAACCTCGTTCAGCCCCTCATAGGCGCGCACAACTCCCGCCAGCGTGTTGCGGTCGGCGATCCCGATGGCGGCGTGACCATCGAACGCCGCCGCCGCAACCAGCTCCTTCGGGTGTGACGCGCCGCGCAGGAAGGAAAAATTGGTGATGACCGCGATCTCGGCGAAGGAAGCGCTCATGCGAACAACCCGTGCAAAAACCAGAGCGGGGAATCGGTCTCGCGGTGGTAAAGCCCGTCGCGGTAGAGCCAGAAGCGCCGGCCTTTCGAATCTTCGACGCGGTAATAGTCGCGCGTCGGCTGCGGCGTCTCTTGACGCCACCATTCCATCGCGATGCGCTCGGGGCCTTCCGCGAACGCAACTTCGTGCAGCGCGCGCCGCCAGCGGAAGCGCAGCGGCGGACCGTCGGGCACTTCGGCAACTGCGTCGATGGGTTCGGGCCGTGCAAACAAACGCAATGGCCGGCGCGGAGCTTCGTCTCGCCCGCGGATGGCTTTCCAGGGAAGTGTGCAATTTTCCGCGCTTTGCGCGGGCAGCGCAACCGAAGCCGCTTCGGGGATATGCGTATCGTTGGGCCGGAAGGAGAGAATGCGTTGTGCGCCGAAGCGCGCGGCGAGCCGGTCGACGAGGAACGCGATCTCCTTCTCCTCATTCGCGCGCGCATCGAATGGGGATGTCCCCGCTTCGCAGCGTTCGGCGCGATCGGCGCAAAGACGGATGAGATCGAAACCGAATCCGGGATCTAGCGGATCCACGAGCGCATCCAGCCTTTCGCGGAAGAGGCGCGCGATGATGGCGACATCGCGCGTGGGCCCGCCCGTCTCGACCGCAAGGCGGCGGACCACTCCGTCGGCGCGGAAGAAGATGGCTTCCATCCGTCGCGCGCCTTCGCCGCGTTCCGCCAGCAATCCACCGAGCGATGCGGCAAGTGTGCGGAGGGTTTCGAGGATCACCTCTTCCGCGGTGACGGGCTCGGCGAAAATGCGTTCGGCGGAATAATCTGGAAGGGCCGCGCGCGGCGAGATTGGTTTCTCCGCGTGCCCCAGCGTCTGATCGAGCGCGAAGACCATTGCCGCACCGAACCGCGCGGTGAGTTCCGAACGTTTGCGCGCCGCCACCTGGCCGATGGTTTTGAGCCCCGCGTGACGGAACGCGTGTGTCATCGCCGCATCGAGATCGAGAGCCTCGACGGGAAGCGGCGCCACCGCACCCGCCTCTTCGCCGGGCGCAATGATCGCGCCATTGCGATAGCGGGCAAGCGCGTGCGCGGCGACCATCGATCCCGCAATCGCGCCCTGCACCGCGAAGCCCTGTTTCGAGAGACTCACGCAAATGCGGGCGAGCAGGGTCTCTTCGCCGCCGAACAGATGGGCCGCGCCGGTTATGTCCAGCAACAACCCGTGCGGCGGATCGAGCGCCACGAGCGGCGTGAAATGTTCGCACCAGTCGGCGATGCTTTCGAGAAGCCCGCGATCTGCTGTCTCGTCCGCGCTTGCCACATCGAGCGCGGGCAGCATCGCGCGCGCATTGGCAAGCGGCATGCCGGGACGAAGCCCGAGCGAGGCCGCCTTGCGGTCGAGCGCCGAGAGGCGCAGCGCATTGTCGATTTTGGCGACAATGACGAGCGGCGGCCGCTCAGGCGACGCGGAACATGCGCTGGAAGCTTTCGCTCGCCGCTGCAGCCGGTCGGTCGGAAGGCGCGGAAACCACAGCGCCAGGGTCCGCCGTGCGGAAGAGGCCATCGTCACAACTCCATTCCATCACCCAATGTCCCGTGCGCCCATGCCGGTTGCGCACAAGATCCGTTTCGAAGAGGGGAGAGCCCCAGTTCTCGTTTTCGCTTGAAGAGCGCGCGGCACGGACGAGCCAGCGCGTTTCGGCGGCGCTCGTTTCGGGGTCGGCCATCATGCGCAGCAGAAAGGCGGTTACGCCGGTCTGGGCCGTGGCGAGTACGAGCCGCCGGCTTGCGGCCAGATCGAGAATTTTCGGCGCGCCCGGGATCTCGATCACGATCGCGCCGAGCGCCTTGCAGGAGAGCGCGTCCAACGCTGCGCGTAAGGCCGAGGCCGCATCGGCCGCGCGCAACAGAAGCATCCGCGCGGGATCGAGCCCCAGTTCGAGCAGGCCGAGCGCCGAAAGCTCACCTTCTTCGAGCGCGGCGAAATCGGGTCTCAGCCACAACACGCGCCTCTTCGCCGCCACGCGGGCGGCAAGCGCCACACCAAAGCCGCTCGCCGCCGCCTCATTCCCGGCAGCAGCCGGATAAATCTCGTGCAGGGCGCCCTTCTGGATGCCGCCTCTGAGGCAGGCATCGACCGCAGGATGGCCCAGCGACACGCGCGCATGCGCTTCCAGCCCATCCACCCTCGCGAGGGACGCGCGCAGGAATGCGATTTTCTCCGTTGCGGCGCTCATCGTTCTGTCCGCGATCCGATCGGCAGGCCGCATAGGGTAATACGGAACAAAAAGAGAACGAAGTCAAGGGTGGCGGGTTCTGGAGAATGGTCCGTTACGCTTGACGTAACGCGTACTGGATGCCACCCTTCCGCATGATCCTGAGCTACCGCGACGCGCGAACGAAACGGTTCGCACGTGGCGAAAGGGTCAAAGCATTCGAGCCGTTCCGAAAACAGGCAGAGAAGGTGCTGGACCGTTTGGACGCGGCAACAAGCGTCAGGGACGTTGCTCAGTTTCCGGGCCATAGGCTGGAAAAGCTCGCCGGAAATCGCAAGGGACAATGGAGCGTCCGAATCAACGATCAGTGGCGCATTTGTTTCGAGTGGCAGGACGGCGCATCCGGCCCCTGTCGAGTTGAAATCGTAGATTATCATTGAGGCAACACATGACACGGACTCCCATCCACCCGGGCGAACATCTTGCGGAGGCTCTTGCCGAGCTGGGAATCTCGGCGGCGGAACTCGCGCGGCAGATCAATGTTCCGACAAACCGGATTACCGGCATTCTGAAGGCGCAGCGAGCGATAACCGCCGACACCGCGTTGCGTCTTGGCCATTGGTTTGGGACGAGCGCGGAGTTCTGGCTCAATCTGCAGAAGCAATATGAGCTGCGCCTTGCCGAAAATCAGACCGGCACGGAAATCCGGCGATTGCCGCGGCGCAAGGCCGCTTGATGCCGGTTCGCCGTTCGCTCACGACCGCTCGCCGCGGCACAGCTATCGGCGACTAGGCCACCTGTTTTTCTTGGCTCGAGACTGGCTTTTGCGGATTCGAAAACTCCAGCACACCGTCTTCCATCTTCCCGTATCTCAGGCTCACGATGTCGAGCGCATAGTTCTGATAGAGCTTCCAGGGTGGGCGCGCGCCCTGTTTGGGGAAGCGTGCCATCGCGCGCTGCACGTAACCCGAGGAAAAATCGAGCCAGGGCTCGGTCGGCATCGAGGGGTCGCGGTTGCGCGGCGTGCATTGGCGGAAGCCCTGCCGGTCCATCCGGTTCAGCAGCCGGCAAACATATTCGCAGGTGAGATCGCATTTGAGCGTCCACGAGGCGTTGGTGTAGCCGAAGGCGGAGGCGAGATTGGGCACGCCGCTGTACATCGCGCCACGATAGTTCAGCGTCTTCGAGAAATCGATCTGTTGCCCGTCGACGCTCACCTCCATACCGCCCAGAAGCTCCATGACGAGACCGGTGGCAGTGACGATGACGTCTGCTTCCAATTCCGTCCCTGATGCGAGCTTCAGCCCTTTCTCCGTAAAGGTCTCGATGCGGTCGGTGACGATGGAGGCACGGCCGCTCTTCATCGCGCGGAAGAGATCGGCATCCGGCACGAGACACAAACGCTGGTCCCACGGGTTGTAGCGCGGTGAGAAATGCGTTGCGACGTCGTAGTCGGGCCCGAGCTCCGCGCGCACGCCTTTCATGATGAGTTCTTTTATGCGCTCCGGCTGGCGTTTGCAGAGGCGGTAGAACCACATGCCGAGGAGAACGAGCCGCCAGCGCGTGATGGCATAGGCAGCCTTCGCCGGCAGGTGGCGGCGCAACCAGTTCGCCACCGCGTCCTGCTCGGGCCGCGAAACAATGTAGGTCGGCGAGCGCTGCAGCATCGTCACATGCGCGGCGGTCTTTGCGAGCTCTGGAACGAGCGTTACGGCGGTCGCCCCGCTGCCGATGACGACCACGCGCTTGTTCACGTAGTCCAGACCTCCGGGCCATTTCTGCGGATGAACAATCTGGCCCTTGAAGCGGTCGGTTCCCGCAAATTCGGGAAGATAACCTGCGGAATACCGGTAGTAGCCCGAGCACATGAAGAGAAAATTGCAGGTGATACGCACGGGCTCATTGGGCGCACCGTCCTGCGCGGGCATGCGTACAGCTTCGACCGTCCAAATTGCGTCTTCCGACGACCACGAGGCGCGCGTCACCCAATGGTTGAATCGAATGTGACGGTCGATGCCCGCTTCCTTCGCCGTGTCGCGGATGTAGCCAAGGATCGAGGGGCCGTCGGCAATTGCCTTGGGATTTGTCCACGGACGAAAGGAATAGCCCATCGTGTACATGTCGGAATCGGAGCGAATCCCCGGGTAACGGAAGAGGTCCCAGGTTCCGCCGATCGCGCCCCGGCCTTCAAGGATTGCGTAGGTCCTGCGCGAACACCGCCGCTGCAGGTGATGGGCGGCGCCAATGCCGGAAAGCCCCGCGCCAACGATCACTATGTCGAAATGTTCAGACAACACCGCTGGCGCCCCGCTCTCTTTTCACATTGAAAAAGGATCAATAGGGCACATCGATTGCGCCACAGAGGAACTTCATCAGAGGCCTCAACGCCGCAAAGGTGACGGACACTTCGTCGACGAGCTCGGGCGACGTGGCAAGCTTCGGGCTTTCCTCGCGCATCGCGTAGAAGCTCTTCCTCTTGATGTCTTCGATGAAGGGGTGTTCCGGAGCGAACCCGCGTGGCGGACGGACGAGCGCCTCGCCGCGCACTCCGCCGAAATATTTTGCGAAAGACTTATTCGCGAGCAGTTGCTTCCACCCCGCGGGTCTCGCCGCGATACAATCGCGGATCTTTGTCAGAGTATCGGGTGGCGGCATCCACAATCCGCCGCCAAAGAATACCTCGCCTGGCGAGAAATGCATGTAGAAACCGGGCGCATGCGCATCCTTGCCGAGTGCGTGGCGGAAATGGCAGGCGGCATGCTCCTTGTACGGACGTTTGTCCTTCGCGAAGCGCACGTCGCGATAGATGCGGAACATGGAGCCGCCGTTCGGCCTCGGATCGGCGGTGAAATGTTTCGAGACTTTCGCGAGCCTTGGCGCCATCGCCGTGATGAAATCGCTCATCGGCGCCTGTACGCTGTCGCGAAAGCGTGGCTTGTTGGCTTCGAACCATGCTCGATTGTTATTGACCTTCAGTTCGCGAAAGAAGGCAAAGAAGTCTTTCGGGAAGCCTTTGAACTTGGGAGCCATAAGAGCGCCTCCTCGACAGGGCGCCGCATTCTAGCATTCAAGTCCAACGGAGAGTGAAGCAACAAGATTTAACGCAGAGGGCGCAGAGGCAGCGCAGGGGACGCTGGCATGGCGCGCGAAGCGCGCGAGAATTCTCCGCGGCCACTGCGAAACCTCTGCGTCCTCTGCGTTAAAATTTCCTGTCTTAAGCCGCGCGGGCGTGCAGGGGCTCGGGCGGCGGCCGATGTTGCGGGAGGCGCACCGTCACCGTGGTGCCGGCGCCAGAGGAACTCGCAATGGCAAATTCGCCGCCGAGCCGCTGGGTCAGCTTTTTCACGATGGCGAGGCCAAGGCCGCTGCCCGGCTTGCGCGTCGAAGTCTCATTCGCCTGGAAGAAGGGCTGACCGATGAATCGCAATTTCTCTGCCGAGATGCCGGCGCCATAGTCGCGCACGACCAGCTCGACGAAATCGGCACTGCGCCGCAGGCCGATATCGACCTTCGTGTGCGGCGGACTGAACTTGACCGCGTTGGAGCCGAGGTTCAGCAGAATCTGGCTGAGCGCTTTTTCGTTGGCGGCGACTTCGGCGCCTTCCGAATTGTCGACAAATTCGATGGAGATGCGGTCGCTCTTGGCGTATTCGCGCAGCATGCGCAGGGCGCCTGCCAGTGCCTCGCCCAGCTTGACGGGCTGCATGACGACTTCCGCCGTACTGTTCAGATGCGTGAGATCCAGCACGTCGTTGACGATTCCGAGCAGGAGCTGGCCGCTCGTCCTGATGTCGCGCGCATATTCGCGATAGCGCTCATTGATGGGTCCGAACATTTCTCCGTCCATGCATTCGGAAAACCCGATGATGGCGTTCAGTGGCGTTCGAAGTTCGTGGCTTGCATTGGCCAGGAACATGGTCTTGGCCACTCCCTCGTCGCGCATCCGCTCGGCGGCTTGCAGCCACGACCGCAGCACGACGAGCTGAAGTGCTGCCAGGAGGGCGAAGCAGGAAAGCGCCATGGGCGCGGCCGCGTCGGCAAACTCTCTGCCCGGTCTCGCGGGGCGCCATTCCAGATAACCAAGTGGTGCGGCGTTGACATCGACGAGCGGGACATCGGCGAGATCCGGACTCGGTGATACCGAAATGCGGAGCGGCGCGATGCCGAATCCAGACTGCAGGTTACCCAGCATGGCCGAGCTGAGCGGCACCAGATTGGTCAGAACATAGCTTCGGGCGAGCGGGAGCCCGGCGCGCGCGTCATTGGGAACGATACGTTCCGCAGCCGCAAGGTAGAGATGGTTGCCAACGCGCACGATGGCGGACAGCGGCGTCGGCGGCAGCACGGGCGCTGCGAGCGCCCGCTCGGCCAGTTGCGCAAGGGACGCACTCGTCTGGAGAGAATCCGCATCGGCCGCCGTCGTCCTTGCGCTGTAATGATAAACGGGCTGTGCGTTGCGATCGAAGATGGCCGTGAAGGGCACGCCCGCAGTCTCGGCGGAAAAGCCCAGGTTCTTGTCAAGCCATTTGGGATTTAGATGCGGCCCGATGGCATCGTAGGCGCTGTCCCAAAAGGCCTGCTGCACAAGCGTGTTGCCGAGATTCATGCGCTGCTGATTGAGCGCCGACTGGACGATGCGCTGCTCCATCTCGCGCTGATGCGCGTCGCCAACTCGCGCAATCGTCATCAGCACCGCATAGATCGCCGCGCCAAGGATGAGAAGGGTGGCGAGAATGGTCGCGATCGGCCGGATCTGGAGTCGCTTGGAGTACATTGCGCGCGGGTTCGAGGTTGCAGGCCAGGCCCACAGTTTTATCGCGAGCGAGTTGCAGCCCGGTTAACCGCCGGAGCGCGGATGAAATGGGTTGTTAACGCGTTGGCAATCCGGCAGCGCCAGGATTTGAGGAAATACCGGGCGCCCCGTTCATTTCTGGATGATCGCAATGCATATCGCCGTGTTCATGACATTTGCTGCCAGCAGGAAAGAGCCTCTGGTGGAGATGTTGGAGCGCGTTCACGCGGGCTTCGTCGCCGCGGGTTTCGGTCCACCCGCGGTCGTCTTCACGCTGACCGATCCGCCCATGACCGCCGAGTCGAGTGCGATTTCGGCAGCGTTTGGCATGAAGCGCGTGTCGAGCGTCGGGAGGGTGCTGATGCGCTGGCCGGAGCTGCTACGTTTCACCCGTGATGCGGCAGCGACAGTGGACGGCAAGGGTGGCGTAAGAATCATCTCGAACGCGAGAGAGGGCGAAGAAATCGATTTCGCAATTCTGCGCGAGATCGCGCGCGGCGTGCCGAGATCATTTCCCTTCCATGGCGCGAGATTTCATTTTTCCGCGCCCGGATTTTCGGAAGGTCCGGAACTGCCCAAAGTTCCCGATCGCCAGACCTTGTCCATGTTGATGCGCGCGGGCGTGGACATCGGCGCCGGCCATCCCACCTCGCCAGGCGTCAGCGTGCAGGATTCCTGGTGGGTGAATGGCCGCCAGCGCTCCCTCTCGGCAATGCGGATCGTTACTGCAGAAACATCGGCGAAAAAACTGCCGCCTCCGCCCGGCCCGGTCGCATCTGTATTCGCCGCATGCGGCAAGGTGCGCAAGACGATCCAATTGCCGTTGGCGGTCGCGGCGGCCACACCGCAACAATCCGATGCCGTGCGTCCCGATGCACCGGCATCCGCAACGGGCGAGGTCATCCGGACGGTGGTGCGCGCCCATCGCGCGCGCATGACGGAATTTCTCGAACAGCTGCCGCACGACCTGCCCCATCAGCCGGATACGCCAGCCGCCAGTTCCGGCCCGAAGAAACCGGAACTCGTCCGCGCTTTCGCGCCGATGGGTTACAATTGTCGCGGCGACACCGGCACATTCACCCTGCGCCGCCGCACGCCGGGAAACCTCACCGTGGTGCTGAAACTCGACGTCGGCACCCGGAACAACTCCCTGATGGCGTTTCTGCGGGTAGAGGGTCTCGTGGACGGCAAGGGGTTCAAGGCCACGCTCAACCTGCCCGCTTCGCGCCGCGCGGCGCGCGGAATGGTGCACGGCGCGGAATTGTGCAGCCAGTTCCCGATCGGCGGCCCCGAACGCTGGGCACAGATCGTCGACAATCTCGCGGCGCTCGTCGGCGTTCTCGATCGCAGCTTCGTTCCCGAGGTCGAGAAGGCGTCAGGTCCCGCCCCGGAATGGTATCGGCCGGAAGCGACGTAACGGGGACGCGGGAAGGTTCCCGAAAATCAGGATGTTGCCTGCGATGGCCCGCTTGGCCGAATATTGGCGCGTTCGCGGTTAGAGGGAAACTTTTCATCCCGTTGCTCCCGATGCTTTCGGGTGTAATCGATCAAAGCAGGAAACATTGCTGAACAGAGAGGCGCGATCCGTCGATGAGCCTTCAACCACCCCTTCCAGCGGCGCATGCCCCGCCGTCGTCGGCGCGTCTGGCCTTGGGCGCGGACGGCGCCGCTCTTGCGGCCACGATGGGGCGCGCTTTTGTGGACGATCCGTTTGTCTCCCATCTCGTGCCGGGACGTGACGTGCGCGTTCGCAAGCTACCCGGCCTGTTCGGTCTGCTGTTCAAAATGGGTAGGCCCTACGGCGCCTGTGACGTGACGAACAAAATCGAAGCGGCCGCGCTCTGGCGCCCGCCCGGCACATGGCACATCCCGTTGTGGCACTATCTGACGAACGGGCCTTTGCTGCTAGGCATATTCGGCACAAACACGCTGCTCGCCCTGGGCGCGATGGATACGCTCGAACGGCAGCACCCGCGCGAGCCGCACTGGTATCTGCAGGCGATCGGAACCGATCCGGCATTCCAGGGGAAAGGCTATGGGGGCGTTCTGCTGCGTCATCGTCTGGCACTGATCGATGCTGCCGGCATGCCCGCCTATCTGGAAGCGAGCAAGGAATCGAACGTTCCGCTTTACGCCAATTTCGGCTTCGTGCTCACCGGAGAGATCAAGATCGCCGACGGTCCCACGCTATATCCGATGTGGCGCGCGCCAGGGCGCGGGAAGTGATTGGCGATGCGCGAGAACGCGTGGGTCCAAGCCGCTCCGGATCGAGCGAGTGTTACTAAAGAGTTTTCCGTCCGGAATGAAGCTTCACTCCAAAGTGTCATTCCCGCGAAAGCGGGAACCCAGCGTCCGCGGCGGTGACAAGTCGATTTCAGCGCCGCGCAGATCTTTCAGCGCTTTACGCACTGGGTCCCCGCTTCCGCGGGGATGACACACTATAGTTCCATATGAGTGGAACGTGCTCTAACACATTGGCGCTGATTGAGTTGGGGGACGCCTTTGAGCAGCGAAGCGATTGACATTCTCATCATCGGCGGCGGCCACAACGGATTGGTCTGCGCATTCTATCTGGCGCGGGCGGGATTGCGCGTAACCGTGCTCGAACGGCGCGACATCGTGGGCGGTGCGGCCGTCACTGAGACGTTTGCACCGGGCTTTCGCAATTCGACGGCGAGCTACACGGTCTCTCTGCTCAATCCGAAGATCATCGCGGACATGTCGCTTGCGGAACACGGCCTGCGTCTCGTCGAACGCAAGCTGCAGAATTTCCTGCCGCTGAACGATCGTGACTATCTGGCGGTGGGTGCCGGCCGCACCCGCGCGGAAGTCGCAAAATTCTCTCAACGCGACGCCGCGCGTTTCGATGAATTCTCGTCGCGTCTCACTGTCCTTGCCGGTTCCGTCCGCGAGACGCTGCTCATGACGCCGCCCAATGTCACGGAGACGGGCTGGACGGACGCGCTCCCGGAATTGATCAAGGCGGGCGGACTGGGGCGCAGGCTTGCACGGCTCGATACCGTGGCGCGGCGCGATCTGCTCGCGCTGTTCGGCCAATCGGCGGGTGACCTGCTCGATAGCTGGTTCGAAAGCGATCCGATCAAGGCAGCCTTCGGCTTCGATGCCATTGTCGGAAACTATGCCAGCCCCTATGGGCCGGGCACCGGCTATGTGCTGCTCCATCATGCCATCGGCGAGGTGAACGGCGCCAAGGGCGTCTGGGGTCATGCCATCGGCGGCATGGGTGCGATCACCGAAGCGATGGCTGCCGCGTGCCGTGGCGTGGGCGTCGAAATTCATACAGGTTCGGAAGTGCGCGAGATCATTGTCGAACAGGGGCGCGCATCGGGCGTTGTTACTGCGGCGGGAAAGGCCTTTCGATCGCGTGCGATTGTTTCGAACCTCAATCCGAAACTTCTGTTTGGCGCGTTGGTAGATCCCGCCTTGTTGCCCGCCGATTTTCTCGAGCGCATGAGCCGCTATCGCTGCGGGTCCGGCACATTCCGGATGAATGTCGCGCTGGCGGCGTTGCCGCGATTCTCGTGCCTGCCCGAAGCGGGCGACCATCTGACCGCGGGAATCGTCATGGCGCCGAGTCTCGCTTACATGGATCGCGCGTTCAACGATGCGCGCGCGCATGGTTGGTCGAAAGCCCCGATCGTCGAGATGCTGATCCCCTCGGTGGTCGACGACAGCCTGGCGCCCGAGGGCAAACATGTGGCGAGCCTGTTCTGCCAGCATGTCGCGCCGCTTCTCTCCGATGGCAGCTCCTGGGATGCGCACAAGGAGGACGTCGCGGATCTGATGATCGACACGGTCGAGCGTTATGCGCCGGGGTTCAAGGCCTCCGTGATCGCGCGCCAGTCATTGAGCCCGCTCGATCTGGAGCGCGTCTTCGGTCTCGTGGGCGGAGACATCATGCACGGCACGCTGAGCCTCGATCAGCTCTTTTCGGCGCGGCCCGTGCTCGGACACGGTAACTATCGCAGCCCCGTCCCCGGCCTCTACATGTGCGGCGCCGGAACCCATCCCGGCGGCGGCGTCAGCGGAATTCCGGGACATAATGCGGCGAGGGAGATTCTGAAGGATTGGAAGAGACGCGGCCCGGCTACAGCATTCACGCGGACACGCCGTGATCGGGATCGAAATGTGTTGGTGCCGCCTGGGTGACTCGAACACCCGACCCACGCATTACGAATGCGTTGCTCTACCGGCTGAGCTAAGGCGGCATTCTGCGGTTTTTACCACAGTACCGTTAGCATTAGCCACGGGATTTACACGCAAAAGTCGGCGTGACTTTTGCCAGCCATGTCATATCGCGGCCCGGCTTCGATTTCAACGCGCGGCTGTTTCGGGTCGTAGCCCTTCAGGGGTGCGTTGGGCTGCCTACATAAGCAGCGGCCGGCCGCTGGCTTGGACCCGTTCGTGAGGCGGCTTATCTTGATCATCAGGGCCGCGTCGTCGCTGGGCGCCATGGAGGGAGCTGTGGCCGAGAGGCTGGAGGCGGCGGTTTGCTAAACCGTTATACGGCTTAAACCCGTATCGAGGGTTCGAATCCCTCCGGCTCCGCCAAGTATTTGATTTCAATACAAAATCTGAGAACGTCTATCATCTTCTTTGCGCCGGGAATATGGTGTTTCAAACATCATGTCTCGTCAGTGTCTCCTAGACGGTAAAGTCGATTCCTGCGGCGTTGCTTAGTGCCGTGAAGCGCGGCGCAACGGCGATTTCAACGCGCGGTTTTTTCGGGTCGTGACCTTTCGTGGTGTGGAGGTCTTCAATCTGCCCGTCGTCGAGCCACGGGATGCCCGTGAGGGCGTCTAGAAGGACTTTGATATTGTGCACGTCGTGCTTGCGGCGATCGGGCCACCAGAGGGCGATTCTGACGGCTAGGGGCCTTCCAATAGCTCGTTCTGTACCGGCTCCGAGCTTCCCGACCGATCATCTCTTTCGTAATGCGTGGGTCGGGTGTTCGAGTCACCCAGGCGGCACCAGCCTTTTTGGTCCTTGCAGTCGATCTTAGCCACGGGATTTGCACACGCGCCACGGGACCGCTCGATGCGAGTCTCACTGCCTGATCGGAAAGCCTGTCGGATTGCCATACTTCGCAGTCATGAGCTGCGGCTCCAGCCAATCGACAAGACGCTCGCATTCGTCGATAGCCCTAAACAGCTTGTCTCTCGTTACGCTCACTTCGTTTGCGAACATGAACACGCCATCTCCATCCGGGTTTTCCGCCAATTCCTTCCGACCTACTTCGCTCAAAAAGAACGGATCAGGATATTTTTTGAAATCGCGCTTTTCGTGGTACACGTTGAGGGTCGTGATCTTGCGTGGGTGTTGATCGTGGTTACGCACCATCTCGATCTGCTCAAGGATACTTAGATCGACGTGACATATATCCCAATTGTGCTTCAATTTCTCCTCGAACGCGGTGCGATAGGAGCCGATCCACCCGTCATCGCGCGACTTCTTCTTCGCTGGCCGAAACCCAAGCTCGGCGCTCCATTCCATAAAGTACAGTTTCAACGTCGCGCTCAGCATCGAAATGCACGAGCGGCCGAGTAGCGAAAGCGCGTCCGCTGCCGCGCTCCACTCCTCAAGATACGGCGGTTCATCTGGATCACCGCTGTCTTTGTCGTACGGCTTCTCCTTAGCCTCGATCTGCTTCTGAACCTTCAAGAACGGTCCGCCAGCTTGATCGTAATAGTAGCGAAGGAACGTCGTACGTTCCTCGAAAAAATATTGCACTTCCATCCAAGACAGCCTCCCAAAAACGCGTCGCACTACAATCCCCGGAACAAAGGCGGGAAATATCAATCGAAGCGCGGTGCCGGGGTGCACTCCCGCGTCCCTGAAGTCCCCACGTCTCTAGCTCGCGTCTTCGATCCACGTAGCAAAATTATTGAATCCGTCGTTACGTACCCAGTCATAGCAGCGCACCCAGTTCGATAGCTTAAAGCCTTTGCCCCAGTGCTCACGCGCGAAATTTGCAGCGCTCGACTGCAGGTCTGTGTAGACCTTCCACGCACTTCCGTCGTGCTCATAATACGTATGTTTCCTACCGTCATTGCTGACAATGAATCCAAGGTAGTCAAATGGGTCCGGGCCATTTGGGAAGGTTTGCTGGTTTTTGTCCTTGACCGAGTTTATGTGAACGCCGAGTAGCGCATTCCCACGATCAAAGCTCTTCATAATCTCGTATCGTACCCACCGCCGCGACCAAGTATGTGTTCCGATTAATGCGCACGTTACGCTGGTTCCATTCAAGTTCGCGTCGATGAGTCGCTTTACGGACGAAGCACCATGCCGTTTTGCGTCCTCCCATATTGAAGCGTCAAAGAAACCCGCCTCCCTCCCACTTGGCTTAGCAAAACCATGGTTGCGAACGACGTTCGCCCGAAAGGTTCTGACATCGTCATAGTGGAAGCTGAAAAAGACCTGCTTGGCCATGGCCTCTTACGAAGCTCTGCCAAATCGGGCGAAGGTGTCTTCTTCCTGGTCCTGCTCGATGGAGAATCGTGGTTGAGATTCAAGAAGCAAGAGCGAGATCACAAAATCAAATTGCTCAGATGCTGCCGCCAGTTCACGAACAGGTTGGGCAAGCCAGACGCCGCCGTCGTGGTCGCGAGAGTTGTTTTCACGGATGGCGGCGGTGCCGGCGCTGGCCAAGGCCGAGCCCGGCACTGGCACCGTCAGATTCTTTGTCCGGATGAAGGCGCGGGACTCGAAAGCTGGGGGGTTGGATTTCGCCCACAGGATGAATCCATCACGCGACAGCACCAGGATGGCACGGCGGCAGGTGTATTCCATCCAACGCAGGATCGCGGCGATCAAAGAAACGCCATACCGTTCGGCCGCTGCCGACAAATCTTCCATGGCCACTGATGACTGATCGGGAATAAGACGGCGGTAGTCATCGAATGGCATCAAGAGATTGGCTGCGAATCTGTTGGCTTGGTTTTCCATCTGGCCATAGGAGCTGTCCCATCGCACGACATCCGCTTCGCTGCACTCGATACCCTTAGGATTTGCGCGGCGGTGTAAGAGGTAATGACCGAACTCATGGGCGAGCGTGAAGTTGATGCGCCCGGGAGACGCAATCGCTCTGTTGTAGAGGATCGCCCATCCTCTCCTGCCGGCTGGCGGCGGATAGAGAGCGCCTTCAAAACCGGGAAGGTCGGCGCCGCGGATGGCGGCGACAGGGTCGTCCGGAAACTTGTTGCGCGCAACCTCGTAGGCGACTTCGGCGACTCGGATCGGAAAATGGTTTGGACCGAGGGCCGCGTTGAGAATCTTGGTGACGTCGATCGCCCAGCGTTCCGGACCAAAATTCTCGCTCAAGTGTCTTCGTCCCAGATGGCGAGAAGGCGTCGGACTTTCTCTTTGGTCGGTTCCGGTAGGCGCTGATATTTCCGGAAAAAGGCCGTATCGACCACGTCCGGTGTCGGCGATGTTTCCTTTTCGTCGGCGAGATAGTCGGCGGTGACGCCAAGGACGGCGGCGATTTTGGCGATTTTTTCCATCGACGGGCGTGGTGGATTGCGGTTCTCCAACTCCCAAATGTAACTTTTGCTCGAATCTGTCAGGCCGCCGAGCTGCTCCAAGGTTAACCCCTTGGATTTACGCAGGTCTCGGATTTTGTCGCCAAGCCGTGTGGCCACGCTGGCACCTCCCAAATCAGCCAAAGTTCAGGGTAGGCATACTTTCCTTCCTTGACAACCTATCTGAAGGTTCCTTAGAAAGTTCTGAGTTGGCATACAAAAATTACGTTTTCCCAGAATCAGGAGGAACCGATGGCCCGCAAGACCTTCTTTAGCTTTCACTACGAGCGCGATGCGTGGCGCGCAGCGAACGTGCGCAACAGTGGCGCGCTGTCGACGGACGACGAAACCGGCTTCATCGACGCCGCCGACTGGGAAAAGCTCGAGCGCGAAGGTGACGCGGCGATCAAGAAGTGGATCAAGGGGCAGTTGAACAACACAACGGTGACGGCGGTGTTGATCGGCGCCGAAACCGCTGACCGCGATTGGGTCCTCTACGAAATCCGCGAGAGCTGGGAGCGTGGTAACGCGATCATCGGTGTACGCATCCACGGTATTAAGAACCAGGATGGAGAGACCGATACCGCGGGCCCCAATCCGCTCGATACTATCTTGTTCGATGACGGCACATCGATGTCCTCGCTGTGCAAGACCTATGATTGGGTGTCTGATGAGGGTCGCGAACATCTCGGCGAATGGCTGGAGGATGCTGTGACAAGCCGTGAGGACATCGATGACAAGGCTCTCAAGAAGGAAGCCGAAAAATCCTCCGGGCGGGTCAGCGTAGCTGCCGCGCCTTCGCTGATTCGCAATCCGCCGAAGCCTTGGTCCGCGTGAGTGGTGCGCTTCACGGTCGAGGACATGGCGATGATATCAGCGCGGTATCCGCGGCTCAGACTGACTGAGTCCGGTGTTGTCGAAGGCATCCTCGATCTTCGCGCCAACTTCGCCGGAGAGGAGCGGAACGATTCCTTCGCGGTACATATTGCACCATCTGATGAACCGCTCGGAATGCCTACGCTAACAGAGGTCGGCGGCCGCACGGCTGAGATCGCGGCAAAGCATGGCGTGAAAAATCTCGCCGACCTCCATAGAAACCCGGGCGGCTCCGCGTGTCTTTGCGTAAAGCAGGATGAGCGGAACCGGTTTCCAAAAGGCTCAACCCTCGCCCACTTCATCGAAGGGCTGGCCGTTCCGTATCTCTTCGGGCTCAGCCATTTTGACGACACCGGAAAATGGCCTTGGCCCGAGTACAGCCACGGTGCGCTCGGGATTGCCGAATACTGCGGCGAGGCCCGTGACACGCCGTCGCCGGAAAGTATCGCGGGAACGCTCGACCTTCTCAAAAAGGACGCTGCTTGGCGAGAGTTCGGCCGGCAGATCCGCAAACCCAGCGCGATGCGAAGCTGCGTGTGCGGATCGCGAAAACCGATTTCGCGCTGCCACAAGGGCGTATGGAAGGGCGTGCAGAAGCTCAATCATGATATCCTAGGTCTCGGGCTGGGCCTACGGCGCACACTACAGAAGCATTGAGGAACTCAGGTGGGGCTTTACGAGCTAGCTATATTAGGTGAGCCGAGTCCGGACCAGCGCAACCAGGTGAGGGACACGCTGGCCGAGCTTGTTGCGCCATTCAATCTCATAATTGGCACAGAAATAGTGCTGTACGACGCGGCGTCTGTTCCGAGTACGCCTTCGCACACGGCCTTCGCCGCAGTCTATTTTTCGGGACCGAAGCAAGCCGAAGCGGTCATGGCGCGGCAGCTCTTGAGCATGGGCGTACCAGTCATACCAGTGCCACCGGTGGGTGGTAAATTTACAGATCTTCCCGCTGGGCTTCAGGGCGCAAACGGTATGGCGCTTCGCAGCGAAGATCCAGAGTTGGTCGAACTCGCTTCGGCGCTCCTGGAATGTGTAGGGTTGCTTCGTAAGCAGCGGCGCGCGTTCGTGAGTTATCGCCGGACCGAATCAAGAAACGCTGCGGCGCAAATCCACGATTTGCTCGCAGGTAAGGCGTTCGATGTCTTCCTCGACACGCACGATATCCGGCCTGGCGACCCGTTCCAAGAGGTGCTTTGGCATCGCCTTTGCGATTCCGACGTCATGGTGATGCTCGATACGGATACGTATTTCTCAAGTAGTTGGACGCGCCAGGAACTGGCACGTGCCCGCGCAAAGGACATACAGGTTCTTCGTGTTGTTTGGCCAGGACGTAGTCCTGACGTAAGGACCAGCTTGGCCGAGACGGTTTATCTGGGTGCAGGCGATCTCAAAGGAACTGACGGTCCGATAGCTGACGCTATAGCTGACAAAATCGTTCTTGAGGTTGAAAGTTTGCGCAGCCGGGCAATCGCAGCGCGCTATAGGGCTATCACGGGCAAGTTCAGCGCCGAACTGGATGTCATGGGTGCTACGATTGAGGGAATTGGCGCTCACCGGGCGATAGGGGTGAGGTTAATCGACGGAAAGCGGTTATGGGCATACCCCGTTGTTGGAATTCCGACCGCCGAAATTTTCAACGATATTGCCGATAAGGCGTTGCGAGCTCGTCACGCGGACAAGCTTATTCTGATTTACGATCATGTTGGCATAAGCGACCAATGGTCAGCGCATCTAAAATGGCTGGACGAAAACATCGCGACGGTACGTGCCATCAAGGCTCGTGAGGCAGCATGGGATTTGGGGAGGTACGCGTGATGCCTGCCTCGGACGCGGTATTTCTATCTGCCAGTGTTCCTGACGAAAAGCGCGCGCCGGAATTTGCGAAAACGGCCGATGTAGTCGCGATCACGTCAGCTGTGAATGCCGTGATGCAAGTGATCCTCGGACGCCGTCGTCTGGTCTGGGGCGGGCATCCAGCAATCACGCCGATCGTCCTACTTGTCGCAAAATCGATGAAAGTCGATTACGGTCAATGGGTGCATCTCTATCAGACTGCATACTTCAAAGATGAATTTCCTGAAGATAACGCCCACTTCGAAAATGTTACCTATACGGGTGTGGTGGAGAATGATCGTGAAGAAAGTTTGCTGGCTATGCGCAAGGCCATGTTCTCGTCGGGGAAATTTCAAGCTGCTGTCTTCATCGGTGGCATGAAAGGTATCATTGACGAATTCGATCTCTTTAGTTCGATCCAACCGGAGGCGCGACTCGTGCCAATCTACTCAACTGGGGGCGCAACGCTCGAGCTGAAAGGTCGTATGAAGCGCGACGATCCCGCTTTGACGAACGATCTTGACTATGTGGGCCTACTTCACGCCCAACTCGGCATCTCCAAACGTGAGCGGCGCTATGTGAGCCCGGCAGAGCAGCCCAGAAAATTGGAAGACCGATACCGCCAGCGTCACAAAGGATAGATCTTCGCCTCCTCACGGGCAGTTTTGAGCGAAATAAGAGGGTATCAGCCTATCGTGTCCTGCGTGCGGATTTTGCTGCGAGGGTCGAGCACAATCCACGTCTTCGCGCCTCCCTGCGAGATGCGAATACCGAATCCCGAAAGCGACGAATCCCAGTACGTCTTCTGTCCTTTTTCCGGCGGCTGTAGCGCTCGCACGGAAACGTCGGTGAGAGCTATCTTAGCCACGAACTATGCACTCCCATTGACGGTGCTGGCGTGATTGCCAATGAACACCCTTGAGTATTGTATCACTCAAAAAGTCAACGGGGTCAGTGATTTAGGGATAGCATGAGGAGGTATGAGTAGAGACAAAATCGCATTACGAATGCGTTGCTCTACCGGCTGAGCTAAGGCGGCCCGAAGGTCAGCGGAAAATAGGGAAGGAGCGCGCCGGGCGCAACAGGGCCCAATTCCGGCCCGATCAGCGCTGTTCTGTTGCGCCGGCACTTGCGCCTCGGCGGCTCTGAATGGCCACATGTCCGCGCATGACCGGGACGGGAATGGATAATGGCCTTTATTGACACAACCGAGCTGCCGATAATCGAGCGGAAGCCGGGCTGGCATGGGCGGTATTTCAATTCGCCCAGCATGACTTTTGGGCATTATGAGTTCGACGCAGGCGCGGTCATCCCGCGTCACAATCATCCGCAGGAAGAGGTCTGGCACGTCATCGAAGGCGAGCTGGAAATCACCATCGGCGCAGAGACGCGAATCGCCGGACCGGGGTTTGTGGGCATTATTCCCTCCGGCACGCTGCATGCCGTCGGGGCGGTGACCGCGGGCAAGGCGATCGTGGTCGATCATCCTGTTCGCGAGGGCTTCGCCTAGACGATCGCGCGATTCCGATTTGGAGGGGCGATCAGTTCGTAGCGTCACAGGCTGAAGCATACGCCAAGAGGATCATCGACGCGGTTTAGGCCGGATTTCGGGTTGCAAATTCGTGGTTGGAGGCATCAGTATCGAGCTTCAATCGAGGGGGACATCATGCGTTTTCCAATTGCCGTTGCACTCACGTTTGGCCTCATGGCCTCACCTGCCTTCGCTACTACGAGCGGAGATACGATGAAGGCTTGCGCCGGATCGTGGAAGTCCATGTCCACGGCGGACCAAGCCAAGACGACCTATAAGGCCTATTCGTCGGCGTGCCTGAAAAATCACGGGCCTTCGACGCCGCCGCCCAAACCCGCGACGCCGCAGGGGCAGATGAAAGCCTGCGCGGCCAAATGGGATACGATGAAGAAGGCCGGGACGACCGGCGGCCAGACCTACGCGCAGTTCTCGTCGACCTGCATGAAGAAGTAGGTGGGCGGCGCCGTAGCGGCTCAGTTCGAAGAGTTGAACCAAAAAACTGTCATGGCCCCGCTTGACGGGGGCCACCCAGCAAGCGCGCGTCTGCGCGCTGAATATGCGCTCGGAGCGGTTGTGTCTGGGTGGCCCGCTCTGCGGCGGGCCATGACAATCTTTTTTGGAATCAATTGTTGGAATTGGACTGATAGCACTCCCTCACCGCGCGCGGGGGTGGGCGGCGTTGTAGACGGCGAGGAGCTGTTTCGTGTCGATCTCGGTGTAGGTCTGCGTCGTCGAGAGCGAGGCATGGCCGAGCAATTCCTGCACCGCGCGCAGATCTCCACCATTGGCGAGGAGATGCGACGCGAAGGAGTGACGGAACGCATGCGGCGTGGCGCGCTCGGGCAGACCAAGTGCGCCGCGCATGCGCTGCATCAACCCTTGCGCGTCGCGCGCGCTCATTGGCTTGCCGCGGCGCGAGAGAAATAGCGGTCCGTCCGGTGCAATGGCAAACGGAACGTGCTCAATGTAGCGGGCGATTGCTTCCTGCATCACCGGCAGAACGGGCATCGCGCGTTCCTTGTTGCGCTTGCCGAGAACCGTCAGCCAATCGCCAAAGGGCGCATCGCCGCGGCGCAGCGCCAAAGCTTCGGAAATTCTCAGTCCCGCGCCATAGAGGAGCGTGAGCAGCGCCACATCGCGCGCCGCGATCCAGGCCACGTCTCCGCTGCCCGCTTCTTCAAGCGTGCGCGTCGCATCCGTTTCGCTGAGCGGCCGCGGCAGCGTGCGCGCCAGCTTCGGTGTGCGCACGGCATGCGGCGCGGGATTGTCCACGATCTGCTCGCGTGAGAGATGGCGGAAGAAGCTTCGCAGCGCCGACATGGCGCGGCGCACGCCGCGCGCGCCCAGGCCTTCATTGCGGCGGCACGTGATGAAGGCGCGGAAATCCGTCGGCTTCAGCCGCGCGAGCGTTTTTTCATCGAGCGCGCGCCCCAGATGTTCCTGCGCGAATGCGAGGAAGCGCGTGGCGTCGTCTCCATAGGCGCGCAGCGTGTGCGGACTCACGCGGCGCTCATGGGAGAGCGCCGCCAGCCATTCGCCTTTCAGAGCTTCGGCAGATCGAGCCATGCGCGAATCGCACGCTCAAGCGCGCGGGCAAAGAAAGCAAGATCCGCTGCCACGTCCTCGCCTTCGAAGCGGCGTTCCTCGCGCGCGCCGAGCACGTAAAGCGCTGCGGGCCCAACGATTGTCAGGCGAAACGCAGCGAGGCTCCGGCATTCCGCGCCGCCCGCACCGAGCAGCAGCGCTCCGCCGCCCGAAAGAATCGCGCCAGTACCGTCGCAGCCGAGAACGGCGTCCGCAACGCCGGGCGCGATGAGGCGCACGCCCGAGCAGTGCGCGGTCTTCGTGCCATCCTCGCTTTCTACGCACAAAGCCGCGCGGTCAGCACCGAAGGCCCTGGCCGAGGATTTGGCCACCGCGATCGCCTCTTCGAAGCTGCGTGCGTCGACAAGATCGAGCACCACGCGGCGCACGCCTTCGCCGAGCTGCACGGCGCGTTCGCGCGCGCCCCGCAACCCGTCGCGCTCCGCACGCAACGCCGCGTTCTCTGCTGCGAGCCGGTCGATAGTAAAACGCTGCAGGTCGCGCACGCCGGACGAAGCGAATCGTTCGGGCAAAAGAAGGGCGAGAAATTCTCCATCTTTCGACAGCTTCGCCCGGTTCATGCGGATATACGCCTTCACCGCCTCCGCGGCGGCTTCGGCAGGCGGCCGCGATTGTGCGCGCTCGCTCATCTCTCGCGCGTCCGCGCGCAAGTGGCGGTGGGACAGATCGTGGTGCAGGTGCTGTCGATATACTGCTTCATGTTCGCTTGCGATTGACCAAAGAGATTCGCGGCGCAAAGTGTAGCCCATGAACGATGCCGCATTGAAGCCCCGGACACAAACAGAGCAGGGCGCGCGAGCCGCCGTGCTGTTGCCCTTGCCGCTCGAAGGTGCGTATGATTATCGCGTCGACGTCGCATTGCCGCGCGGCGCAATTGTTGGTGCACCGCTCGGCTCGCGCACGGTGCTGGGTGTCGTCTGGGGCGAAGCTGACGGCGCTGTCGCTGAAACGCGCCTCAAATCAGCCGCGCCGCTCGACGGCAATCCATGTTTGCCCGCCGCTCTGTGTGATTTCATCGACTGGATGGCGCGCTATACGCTGACGCCGCCCGGCATCGTGCTCGCGATTGCGTTGCGTGCAAGGCAGGCGTTCGAGGCCCAGACTCCACGCATCGGTTTCGTGCGTGGCGCCGGCACACCGGCGCGCCTCACACCTGCGCGCAGCAGAGTCATGGTGCTCGCCGAAGACGGACTCGCCCGCAGCATCGCAGGCTTCGCCGAGGAAGCGAACGTCACGCCGCAGGTTGTGCGCGGATTGATCGATTCGGGTGCGCTGGAGAAAGTCAGTCTGCCCGAATTCTTGCCGTTGCCACTACCCGATCCGCATTCCGCGCCGCCAAGTCTCAACCCGGAACAGGCGCCCGCTGCGTTCGAGCTGCAGTCACGCGTCGCGGCGCGCGAATTTTCCGCCACATTGCTCGACGGCGTTACGGGCTCCGGCAAGACGGAGACCTATTTCGAAGCGGTTGCCGAAGCGTTGCGGCTCGATCGCCAGGTCATGATCCTGCTGCCGGAAATCGCGTTGACCGTACAGTTTCTCGAGCGTTTCGCGGGGCGTTTCGGTTGCCGGCCCGCAGAGTGGCATTCGGATCTTTCGCCGAAGGAGCGCAGGCGAGTCTACCGTGCCGTGCTTTCGGGCGAAGCGCGTGTCGTGGTGGGCGCGCGTTCCGCGCTGTTCCTGCCTTTTCCCGAACTGGGATTGATCATCGTCGATGAAGAGCACGAGCAGGCTTACAAGCAGGAGGACGGCGTCATCTATCATGCGCGCGACATGGCGGTGGTGCGCGCCCGGATCGAGAATTGTCCGATCGTGCTGGCGAGCGCGACGCCCTCGCTCGAAACCTTCGTCAATGCGATGAGCGGCCGCTATCACTGGCTGAAGCTGCCGCGCCGGCACGGCCGGGCGGTGATGCCCGAGATTCGCCTCGTCGATCTGCGCAGCGCGCGCGTCGAACCCGGCACCTGGCTGTCGCAGCCGCTGCGCGATGCGCTTGCCGCGACGCTCGCCGGCGGCGAGCAGGCGATGCTATTCCTCAACCGGCGCGGCTACGCGCCGCTCACCTTGTGCGAATCCTGCGGACAAAAAATGGTCTGCCGGAACTGTTCGGCCTGGCTGGTCGAGCACCGCTATCAGCGCCGGCTCGCCTGTCACCATTGCGGATTCGAGATGCCCATTCCGCTCAAATGCCCGCATTGCGAAGCGGAGAAATGCCTCATCGCCTGCGGGCCGGGTGTCGAGCGCGTGGCCGAGGAATTTGCGGCCGCATTTCCGCAGGCGCGCGCGGCGATCGCATCGAGCGACACGATGCATGGCCCGCTCGAAACCCAGGCGGCCATCCGCGCCATGGCCAAACACGAGACCGATGTACTGATCGGCACGCAGATCGTCGCCAAGGGGCACCATTTTCCGCGGCTTACGCTGGTCGGCGTGGTCGACGCCGATCTCGGCGGTTCGGAAGGCGATCCGCGCGCCCGCGAGCGCACCTTCCAGCTTCTGCACCAGGTCGCGGGCCGCGCCGGCCGCGCCGAACGCCCGGGGCTCGTGCTGATCCAGACGCGCAATCCCGACGATCCGGTGATGGGTGCGCTGGCGAACGGCGACCGCGACGCATTTCTCGAACAGGAACGTGCCGCGCGCGAGCGCGTCTCCGCACCGCCTTTCGGAAGGCTCGCGGCAATCATACTCGCGGGCGCCGATGGCGATGCCGTACGAAACGCGGGCCGCGTGCTGGCGCGCGCGGCGCCAAAGGCGCGCGGCGTGAAAATCTGGGGGCCGACGCCTGCCTTCTATCAGCTCCTGCGCGGCCGCACGCGTGAGCGCCTTCTCTTGCAGGCCGACCGCAATGTGGACGTGCAAGCCTATCTCCACGCCTGGCTCGACCGCGTAAAGCTGGCCACCGGCGTGCGCATGGCAGTGGACGTGGATCCAATGAGCTTTTTCTGATTCGCACTCTTCTTTCCTCCCCCAACGTGGGGGAGGTGGTTTGCGCAGCGAAGCGGAGCAAACCGGAGGGGGGAGTCCGCGCGCGGCGCGCGCGCCACGTCCCCCTCCGCCTCGCTGCGCTCGGCACCTCCCCCACGTTGGGGGAGGAAAAGCGTTAGTGTGGTCGCGTGAAATAGAACACCGCCAGAATTACGACGATGGCGACGAGCTGGGCGAGGACGCGGTAGCGCATCAGGCGGTTCGACCAGCGGCGTTGGGTGTCGCCGCCAATCCAGAGCGTCGCAAGTCCGGCGGCGAGAATGAGTGCCACGACCGCAAGAGCGATGGCGACGACGATCATTCCGCCCATGCGGTCTCACTCTTGCCCGGGAAAGAGTTCACCAGGTGCCGACATTTGGCATCTCGTTCCACGGAGCTTCGGGCGCTTTTGGAGTGCCGTTCTGCAGCAGCTCGATCGATATGCCGTCCGGCGAACGTACGAAGGCCATGTGACCGTCGCGTGGCGGCCGGTTGATCGTCACGCCGCCTTCCATGAGCTTCGCACAGGTCTCGTAAATATCGTCCACATAATAGGCGAGGTGACCGAAGTTGCGCCCGCCATCATAGTCTTCCGGCTCCCAATTGTGGGTCAGCTCCACCATTGGCGCGTGTTCCGCAAGCGCGCGTTGCGCATCCTCGGGCGCCGCGAGAAACACCAGCGTATATTGGCCCTTCTCATTGTCGATGCGGCGTATCTCTTTCAGGCCGAGCAATTCGCAATAGAAGTTCAGTGACCGGTCGAGATCCGTCACGCGAACCATGGTGTGCAGATAGCGCATGTCATTCTCTCCATTTCGCTCCGGAGAATAAGCGTCGAACGCGGCGAATGCTACTTCAACAGCAGCTTCAGCTCGTAGATCAATTCAAGGGCGGCCTTTGGCGCAAGGGTATCCGGCAGCACGCCGGCCAACTTGTCCTCGACCGCGCTTTGCCGCGACGGCACAGTCTCGTGCCGAAGTGCGGAGAACAGCGGAAGGTCGTCGATGCGCGCGAGCGGCTTGTGACCTTCGCGGCCTTCCTCCAGGGCGCGCAACACCTCTTCCGCCCGCGCGATGACAGCGGAGGGCAGCCCGGCCAGCTTGGCGACATGAATGCCGTAGGAACGATCCGCGGCCCCGCGCGCCACTTCGTGCAGAAACACGATCGAGTCTTTCCACTCGCTGACGCGCATCGTCACGCAAGTAACCGAATCCAATCGTCCGGCGAGCGCGGTCATCTCGTGGTAGTGCGTGGCGAAAAGGGCGCGCGAGCGGTTGACGGCGTGCAAATGTTCAACCGCTGCCCAGGCAATGGCGAGCCCGTCGAAAGTTGCGGTGCCCCTGCCGATTTCGTCGAGAATGACCAGGCTTTTTTCGGTGGCGCGGTTGAGGATCGCGGCGGTTTCGACCATCTCCACCATGAAGGTCGAGCGCCCGCGCGCGAGATCATCGGAGGCGCCGACGCGGCTGAACAGGCGGTCGACCACGCCGATATGCGCCGATTCCGCCGGTACGAACGCGCCCATCTGGGCGAGAATCGCGATCAGCGCATTTTGCCTGAGAAAGGTCGATTTGCCCGCCATATTGGGCCCGGTGACGAGCCAGATGCGTCCGCCGCCTTCGTCCGAAAGATTGCAATCGTTGGGCACGAAACTTCCGGATCGCGATTGGGCGAGTGCCGCTTCGACCACCGGGTGCCGTCCGCGCACGATTTCGAAAGCGAGACTTTGATCGACAAGCGGCCGCGCCTGTCGCTCCGTCACCGCAAGTTCGGCGAGGGCAGTCGCGACGTCCAGCGAGGCAATGGCATCGGCAATGGCAAGCAGCGGAGTGCTCGCGTGAGCAGCTTCCGCCGCGAGCGAATCGAACAATTCGCGCTCGATCGCGAGAGCCTGCTCGGCAGACTGCGCGATGCGGCTCGCCAGCGTCGAGAGTTCATCCGTCGAGAATCGCACCGCGCCGCCGATCGTCTGGCGGTGGCGGAAAATCTCGCGCATCGGGCTCGCCGTCAGCCTGTCGGCGTTGGACGGTGTCAGCTCGACGAAATAGCCGAGCACGCCGTTGTGGCGAATCCGCAGAGGCTGGACGCCGCTCTCCGCGCGATAGCGCGCCTCGAGGGCCGCAACGACCCGGCGGCTTTCGTCGCGCAGGGCCCGCGCGTCGTCGAGCGCCGCGTGCGCGCCCGCGGCGATGAACCCGCCGTCGCGACCGGTGACGGGCGGCCCGGCGACGAGAAGATGTTCGAGCCTGTCGCTGAGTTCGCTCAGTGCTGCGACACCCTTGGTGAGCGCTTCGCGCGCCTTGCGCGTCTCGCCCGGCGACGGTTTGAGAGGGTCGTCGAGGATCGAAAGATGTTCACGCAATGCTCGCGCAGCCCTGATGCCGTCGCGGAGCGCACCCAGATCGCGCGGCGAGCCGCGCTGAAGGGAGAGCCGCGCCAGCGCCCGCGCAATGTCCGGCGTGC
The DNA here is from genome assembly GCA_035567755.1 of Rhizomicrobium sp. Taxonomy (GTDB): domain Bacteria; phylum Pseudomonadota; class Alphaproteobacteria; order Micropepsales; family Micropepsaceae; genus Rhizomicrobium. Next base: position 96,368 of record DATMPH010000001.1, on the reverse strand, counting down.
GGCGAAGATCGTCGTGCAGAGCAGCACGGAGTTCGTGCTCAGCCACAAACAAGGCGACCGCGTCGAGCCGCAGAGAAATTTCCGCGACATCGGTCAGAGGCGAGGACAACCGGCTCGCCAGTTCGCGCGCGCCCGCCGATGTCAGAGTTCGGTCGATCGTGCCGAGCAGGCTTCCGGCGCGCTGGCCCGAAAGCGTCTCCACAAGCTCGAGATTGCGCCGCGTGGCGGCGTCGATGCTCATGCGGGAATCAATCGAGGATGGCGAAAGGGTTTTGAGTGTCGGCAGTTTGCCTTTCTGCGTCAGATCCAGATAACCGATAAGCGCGCCGGCGGCCGAAATTTCCGCGCGCGTGAAGGTTCCCAGGCCATCGAGCGCGGCGACGCCGTAATGCGCTTTCAGGACTCGCTCGCCCTGCGCCGAATCGAAATTGCGCGCGGGCAGCGGCGTCAGCGCCGGCCCCAGCGAGCGAAACAGCTCGTCAAATTCTGCTTCGCCAGGCAGCGCATCCGGAGCGAGAAGCTCGCGCGGAGCAAGCCGCGCCAATTCTGCCGCGAGCTCGGCAGGTGCAATCGTGCAGACTTGGAAATCGCCGGCAGACATGTCGGCCGTCGCGAGTGCGTATTCGCCCGCAGCCTGGCCAAGCGAGGCGAGAAGGTTTGACGAGCGCGCTTCGAGCAGCGCTTCTTCGGTGATCGTGCCCGGTGTCACCAGCCGGATCACTTCGCGCCCGACAACCGATTTCGCGCCGCGCTTCCTGGCTTCCGCCGGATCCTCGATCTGCTCGCAGATGGCGACGCGAAAGCCCTTGCGGATCAGCTTCTCCAGATATTGCTCCGCTGCATGCACCGGTACTCCGCACATGGGAATGTCGCTGCCCAGGTGACGTCCGCGCTTGGTCAGCGCGATGTCGAGCGCCGCGGCGGCCTTCACCGCATCGTCGAAGAACATCTCGTAAAAATCGCCCATGCGGTAGAAGAGGAGGTAGCCGTCATGCGCGGACTTGATCTCGAGATACTGCGCCATCATGGGCGTGGCGCTTTCGGGCTCCGCGGCAATTGAATTCTTCATATCCATGCGCGAATCCGCGCAGGTGGGCCATTGAAAGGCGAGGGCCGGGGGCGCGATATTCTGTGGATCGGCAAACACGGACAGCGCATGGCCCGCCCCTCATTCACGCAGGAAGAAGTGCTCGCCTTTCACGCGGGCGGCAAGCCCGGAAAAATCGAGATCACACCGACCAAGCCGATGGCGACCCAGCGGGATCTCAGCCTCGCCTATTCGCCCGGCGTGGCTGTTCCGGTGCGAGCGATCGCCGAGCGGCCGGACGCGGTCTTCGACTACACCGCGAGAGGCAATCTCGTGGCGGTCATCTCGAACGGCACCGCAATCCTCGGGCTGGGCGATCTTGGCGCGCTCGCCGCCAAACCTGTGATGGAGGGCAAAGCCGTCCTCTTCAAGCGCTTCGCCGATGTGGACGCGATCGATCTCGAGGTCGACACGAGCGATGTCGATGCCTTCGTCAACTGCGTGCGCTATCTGGGCCCAACGTTCGGCGGCATCAACCTGGAAGATATCAAGGCGCCCGACTGCTTCGTGATCGAGGAGCGATTGCGCGACTTGATGGACATCCCTGTCTTTCATGATGATCAGCACGGCACCGCCATCATCTCCGCGGCAGGCGTCATTAACGCGCTCCATCTTACCAACCGCAAATTGTTCGACATCAAGGTTGTCGTGAACGGTGCCGGCGCCGCCGGAATCGCCTGCCTGGAATTGCTGAAGGCCATGGGATTGCCGAACGGCAACGCCTTGCTGTGCGACACCAAGGGCGTCGTCTATCGCGGCCGAACGATCGGCATGAACCAATGGAAATCCGCGCACGCGATCGAGACGAACGCGCGGACGCTTGCCGACGCACTCAAGGACAGCGATCTGTTTCTCGGCCTTTCTGTGAAAGATGCGGTGACCCAGGAGATGGTGAAGACGATGGCAAAAGCGCCGATCATCTTCGCCATGGCCAATCCGGATCCCGAAATCTCGCCCGAGGCGGTCAAGGCGGTCCGTCCCGACGCCATCATGGCCACCGGCCGCTCCGACTATCCCAACCAGATCAACAATGTTCTGGGCTTCCCCTACATTTTCCGCGGTGCACTCGATGTGCGCGCGAAGACCATCAACGAAGCGATGAAGATCGCGGCGGCCGAGGCGCTCGCGGCGCTCGCGCGCGAGGACGTGCCCGACGAAGTGGCGCTGGCCTATCGCGGCGCGCGCCCTGCCTATGGCCCGGAGTACATTATCCCCGTCCCGTTCGATCCGAGACTCATTTCACGCGTCTCCTCCGCGGTCGCCGAAGCAGCGGTCAAATCCGGTGTGGCGCGGCGCGAATCGAAAGACGCGGAGACCTACCGCCTTGAGCTGTCCGCCAGGCTCGATCCTTCCGCGAATCTGTTTCAGCACATCGCCGCGCGCGTGCGTTCAAAGCCGAAGCGTGTCGTCTTCGCGGAAGGCGAGGAAGAAGCGGTCATCCGCGCGGCCGCTGCGTTCCAGAGCACCGGCCTCGGCAGAGCTCTGCTCGTCGGACGGGAGGACGTCGTCAAAGCGGGCATCTACAAGCTCGGAGTCGAAGATTGCGGGCTTGAAATCCGGACGCCACAATCTGCCAGGGAATCGAGCCCTTACGTGGACACGCTCTATGCGCGCCTTCAGCGTCGCGGCGCTCTTTATCGAGATTGTCTGCGCATGGTGCGGAACGACCGCAACATCTTTGCGGCCTGCATGCTGGCGCACGGCGACATGGACGCGATGGTGACCGGCGTCACCCGCAGCTATTCCATGGCGCTGAGCGACGTGCGGCTGGTGTTGGACGCGCCCAAGGGACAAAGGCCGATCGGCGTCCTGGTCATTTTCATGAAAGGGCGGGTCGTTTTTGTGGCCGACACGAGCGTGCATGAAATGCCGACCAGCTCGGAGCTGGCGGAGATTGCCATGCAGGCCGCGTGCGTCGTCAGGAGCTTCGGCTTCGTGCCCCGCGTGGCGCTGCTCGCGTCGTCGACCTTCGGCTTTCCGCGCAGCGAGCGCAGCGAGCGGATCGTCGAAGCGGTCCACATCCTCGACCAGCGGGGCGTCGATTTCGAATATGATGGCGAGATCGCGGCCGATGTAGCTCTCGATCGGGAGATGCTCGCCCTTTACCCCTTCTGCCGGCTCAGCGAGACCGCGAATGTCCTTATCATGCCCGCCATCCATTCCGCCTCGATTTCAACGAAGCTCCTGCAGCAGATCGGCGGCGTCACGGTGCTGGGACCGCTTCTCGTCGGCCTCGAGCGGCCCGTACAGATCGCCCCCCTGGGCGCCAAGATGAGCGAAATCTTTAACGCTGCGGTAATCGCGGCGCTGTAAGGTTGCTCAACCTGGGTTCTCTCTTGTTTCGGGCAGATATGTATTTGACGGAGCCCGCGGGATGAGATCCTTCTTGTTTGTGCTATTACTAACAGCCCCCGCACTGGCGCAACCTTCGCAACAGGACGCGCAGGCTCCTGCACCGGGTTACGCGCATATCTGTGCTATGTATTATCCTCGGAGCGCGATAAGAATGCACGAGCAAGGCGTTACGACGCTCGAATATTCCGTTACTCCTCAGGGCAGAGTTGCAAACATCACCGTCAAAAAATCGAGCGGCCATTCGTCTCTCGATGGTGCATCAGTGACGTGCGTTCAGCAATGGCTTTATCCCCCAACAATGGAAAATGGCGTACCGATCGAAGTTTCCAAGCAAGCCAAAATCGAGTGGTCCTTGGACTCGCGCGACCCCCTTCCGTCCTTGCTCCAGCGTGCCGCCCAAGATTGCATCGCAAAAGCGCACCCGAGCGACGAAGCGTTGGCGAAAGCCTCTGCAATGACACTAGTGAAAATCCAGTTTTACAGAAGCGACCCTCCCTCTGCGGAAATAGCATCATCGAGCGGGAATGAAGGCCTGGACAAACTCGTGGTGGGGTGTCTCGGTCAGCTTCCCCCAAACATCTCCGTTCACCCCCCATTCAGGCTGGGATATCTGCTCCCCTTTTCGTGGAAGACGGGTGCGTCGTTGGGTCAGTCTGCGCCCTCGCCAGAGGCGCCAAGATGAACGAAATCTTCAAAGCTGCCGTGATCGCGGCGCAGTAGGGGCCGAAAACTTTACCTACGTCATGGCCGGGCCGTTGTCCCGGCCACCCATGAAAACCGCGCTGGCCATGGTTCCTTCATCGCCGTTTATAGCATCAGCTATAAGCACGAATGTTCATGGATGGCCGGGACAACGGCCCGGCCATGACGAGGTTTGGGATGCCAGCCTGACCACCAAATTCATTCGCCGGGAAGCGCCCGCCGCGAACCGGCCGGCAGCGAAAGTCAATAGGCCGGGATCGTGACGTAGTGCGAATAAGCTGCTGAAATCAGGCTTCGTTCGCCTTGCGAGGCGAAAATCACGCCCCTATATACCCCCAAGACGCGGCAAGGGAATTAGCCCCGAAACCGCCGTTGTTTCATGGGGACGGACCGGAGGGCGCTCCTTAGGGAGGCCAGGACTCCGTTGCCCGAACAGAAGGACCGGATAATGGCGAAAGTGATTGGCATCGACCTCGGCACGACGAATTCCTGCGTCGCGGTCATGGAAGGAGCGACGCCCAAAGTCATCGAGAACGCGGAGGGTGCGCGAACGACCCCTTCGATCGTGACGTTTACCGCCGATGGCGAGCGCCTCGTCGGCCAGGCGGCGAAGCGTCAGGCGGTCACCAACCCCGAATTCACTTATTTCGCCATCAAGCGGCTGATCGGCCGCCGCTTCGACGATCCCATGACCCAGAAAGACGTGGGCATGGTCCCCTACAAGATCATCAAGGCGGACAATGGCGACGCCTGGGTCCAGGGCCGCGACGGCAAGCGGTACGCGCCTTCGGAAATTTCGGCGTTCATCCTGCAGAAGATGAAGGAGACGGCCGAATCCTATCTGGGTGAGAAAGTCGCCCAGGCCGTGATCACCGTCCCTGCCTATTTCAACGACGCCCAGCGTCAGGCGACGAAGGATGCCGGCAAGATCGCGGGTCTCGAGGTGCTGCGCATCATCAACGAGCCGACCGCCGCGGCACTCTCCTATGGCATGGACAAGAAAGAGGGTGGCACCATTGCGGTCTACGATCTCGGCGGCGGTACCTTCGATATCTCCGTGCTTGAGATCGGCGACGGCGTCTTCGAGGTGAAGTCGACCAACGGCGACACCTTCCTGGGCGGCGAGGATTTCGACCAGAAGCTCGTCAATTATCTCGCCGACGAATTCAAGAAGGAGAGCGGCATCGATCTGCGCTCCGACCGGCTCGCACTGCAGCGTCTCAAGGAAGCGGCGGAAAAAGCGAAGATCGAGTTGTCGTCGGCGATGCAGACGGAAGTAAACCTTCCCTTCATCACAGCCGACGCGTCGGGCCCGAAGCACCTGACGATGAAGATCACACGCGCCAAACTCGAAGCGCTCGTGGACGACCTCATCCAGAGGACCATTGCGCCCGTCAAGCAGGCGCTCAAGGATGCGGGAGTTTCCGCCAACCAGATCAACGAAGTGATTCTCGTCGGCGGCATGACGCGCATGCCCAAGGTTCAGGACGTCGTGAAGCAGCTGTTCGGCAAGGAGCCGCACAAGGGCGTCAATCCGGACGAGGTCGTGGCGATCGGTGCGGCGATTCAGGCCGGCGTACTCAAGGGCGAAGTGAAGGACGTTCTCCTTCTCGACGTGACGCCGCTGTCGCTCGGCATCGAGACCCTGGGCGGCGTATTCACGCGCCTCATCGAGCGCAACACGACCATTCCAACCAAGAAGAGCCAGACATTCTCGACCGCCGAGGACAATCAGACCGCGGTAACGATCCGCGTCTTCCAGGGCGAGCGCGAGATGGCGGCCGACAACAAGATGCTCGGCCAGTTCGATCTCGTGGGCCTCCCGCCGGCGCCGCGCGGCGTGCCGCAGGTGGAAGTGACCTTCGACATCGATGCGAACGGAATCGTATCGGTCACGGCGAAAGACAAGGCGACGGCCAAGGAGCAGCAGATCCGAATCCAGGCGTCCGGCGGCCTGTCCGAGAAAGACATCGAGAAGATGGTCAAGGAGGCCGAGAGTCATGCCGCCGACGACAAGAAACGGCGCGCGCTGGCCGAAGCCAAGAACCAGGGCGACGCTCTGATTCACTCGACCGAGAAGGCTCTGTCCGAACATGGCGACAAGGTCGATGCGGGAGAGCGCACCAACATCGAGAACGCCATCTCCTCTCTGAGGGAAGCCATCAAGACGGACGATGTCGATTCGATCCAGTCCAAAACCCAGACGCTTGCGCAGGCGTCGATGAAACTTGGCGAAGCCATGTACAAGGCGCAGCAGGCCGCGGGCGGCGGCGAAGGCGATGGCACCGGTGGGACAAAGCCGGACGAGAATGTCGTCGATGCGGAGTTCACCGAAGTCGACGAGGACAAGAAGAAGGGTGCTGCTTGATTGGAATTCGGAGGCGGGGAATCGGGAAAAGGGGCGAGCAGAGTGGACCGTTTACCATCTCACTCTAGATTTCCGGTTTCGCGGTCCCGACTGACATCGCAATGAACAAGCGCGACTTTTACGAAGTGCTGGGCTGCCAACGCGGCGCCTCGATCGAAGAGCTCAAGGGCGCTTACCGGCGGCTCGCGAAGGAGATTCACCCCGACCGCAATCCGGGCGATCATTCCTGCGAGCATCGTTTCAAGGAAATCAACGAGGCCTACGAAGTCCTCAAGGACGAAGACAAGCGCGCGGCCTATGACCGCTTCGGCCACGCGGCGTTCGAGAACGGCGGCGGTGGGCGCGCAAACGGCTTCGGCTTCGACTTCGCATCGTCTTTCACCGACGTGTTCGATGACCTTTTCGGCGAAATGATGGGCGGGCGCCGTGGCCGCAGGCAGAATCGGGGCGGCGATCTCCGTTACAATATGGAGATCTCGCTCGAAGAGGCTTACGCGGGCAAGAGCGCGGAGATCCGCGTCAATACGGCAGTGCCGTGCGAAGCGTGCGCCGGAAGCGGCGCCGAAGCAGGTTCGCATCCGGAAGCCTGTCCGACCTGTGCGGGTGCCGGAAAGGTCCGTGCGCAACAGGGCTTCTTCACGATCGAGCGCACCTGTCCGGGTTGTCGTGGCTCCGGCCGGCACATCCGCAACCCTTGCAAGCCCTGCCGCGGCAGTGGACATGTGCAGAAGGAGCGCACGCTTGCAGTCAACATTCCCCGCGGCGTCGAGGAAGGCACCCGTATCCGGCTCACGGGTGAAGGCCAGGCCGGACTGAACGGGGGCCCTCCAGGCGATCTCTACATTTTCATTTCGATCACATCGCACCCGATTTTCCAGCGTGATGGACATGATCTTCACTGCCGGGCGCCCGTATCCTTCATCACGGCCGCGCTGGGAGGCAGCATCGAAGTTCCCACCTGCGACGGCGGGCGCGCCAAGATCAATATTCCCGAGGGCACCCAGGCCGGCCGGCAGATCCGCCTTCGCGGCAAGGGCATGCCTCTGCTGCGCGGCGGCGGCATGGCAGGCGACCTCTATGTCGAAATCGCCGTGGAGACTCCTGTCAAGCTGACGCGCAAGCAGAAAGAGCTTCTCCGTTCTTTCGAGAAGGAGGGCGAGACCGGCATGCATCCCGAAACCGAAGGCTTCTTCGCCAGGGTCAAGGAATTTTGCAGTCGCGCCGAAGAGGCGTGACACGGCGCTGAAACGATCAGGCCGCCTTTCGCATTGAGCACGTGGGTCCTAGTCTGGACCCGCCGCCGCGAAACACGACCCGTATCGCGCGGTGAGCGGCGCTGGGCCGACCATGTGGAGACGGCATGCCAGTAACAAACGCGACCGCGAGAGGAGCGCTCGACGAGCTGCGTTTCCTGCGCAGCCTCGTCGTCCGGCCGCGCTCCATGGGTGCCATCGCACCTTCGAGCCCGGCTCTCGCGCGCAAGATCGCGGAACAGATCGATCCGCGGACCGAGGGCATGGTGATCGAGCTTGGGCCCGGAACAGGAGTCGTGACGGACGCGCTCATCGCCAGAGGCATCGTGGAGGATCGGTTGATCGCGATTGAATCCGATCCCGACATGGCCCAGCTGGTAAGAGAGCGGTTTCCAAAGCTGCGCGTCGTTGAGGGCGATGCTTACGATCTGGAGCGCAGCCTCATCGGACATGCATGCGAAGGTCTGGCCGGGGTGGTGTCGGGTCTGCCTTTGCTCAATCAACCGGTCGCGCGGCGCTACGCGCTGATTGCGAGCGCGCTCGCGCACCTCGCGCCAGGCGCGCCGTTCGTTCAATTCTCCTACGGATGGACGCCGCCCGTTCCGGCCGGAAAGGACTTCACCGTCGAGCACGCGGGCTTTGTGCTGGCCAACCTTCCGCCCGCGCGCGTCTGGGTGTATCGGCGCGGGTAAATCTTTCGCGCTACTCCGCCGCTTCGGCCAGTTGCGGGGCCGCTTGCAGCACGTCGGCGCCGACATGCGCCTCGAACTTTCGGAAATTGTCGCGGAACATGCTCACGAGCTTGATCGCCTGCGCGTCGTAAGCGGGTTTGTCGTTCCAGGTTTCCCGTGGGTTGAGGATTGCCGGATCGACCCCGGGCACCGATACGGGGACACGGAAGCGGAAATGCGGATCGATGCGCATTTCGACATTGGCGAGCGTGCCGTCGAGCGCAGCCGCAAGCAATGCCCGCGTCGCCTTGATCGGCATGCGGTGACCGGTGCCGAAAGCGCCGCCGGTCCAGCCGGTATTCACGAGCCAGCAATCCGCCTGGTGGTGCGCAATCAGCTCGCGCAGAAGATTGCCGTATTCGGACGGATGGCGGGGCATGAAGGGCGCACCAAAGCAGGTCGAGAAGGTCGGTTGCGGTTCCTTGCCGAGCCCCTTTTCCGTTCCCGCAACCTTTGCCGTAAAGCCCGACAGAAAATGATACATCGTCTGCGATGGCGTGAGCTTCGCGATCGGGGGCAGCACGCCGAACGCATCCGCCGTCAGCAGGATGACGTTTTTCGGGTGTGGCGCCATGCCGGTGCGCGATGCGTTCGGAATGTAGTCGATCGGGTAGGCGGCGCGTGTGTTTTCGGTGTAGCGCCCATCGTCGAGATCGAGTTCGCGCGTGACCGGATCCATCACCACGTTTTCCAGCACGGTGCAGAACCGCTGCGTCGTGGCGTAAATCTCTGGCTCCGCTTCTGCAGACAGTTTGATGACTTTTGCGTAGCAACCGCCCTCGAAATTGAAGACGCCGTTCTCCGACCAGCCGTGCTCGTCGTCACCGACCAGCGTGCGGGTCGCATCGGCGGAGAGCGTCGTCTTGCCGGTCCCGGAAAGCCCGAAAAAGATCGCGGCGTCGCGGCTGGGGCCAACATTCGCCGAGCAATGCATGGGCATCACGCGTTTGGGCGGCAAGAGATAATTGAGAATCGTGAACACGGATTTCTTCATCTCGCCGGCGTAGGACGTACCGCCGATCAGAACGAGCTTCTCGGTGAAATTGACCGCGATGACGGTCCCTGTTTCGCTGCCGTGAACGGCCGGGTCGGCTTGAAAGCCCGGAAGATCGATGATCGTGAACTCGGGCACGAATCCGTCGCGTTCACCGGCGGTGGGCTCGATCAGGAGATGTCGGATAAAGAGCGAATGCCAGGCGAGCTCTGTCACCACGCGGACGGGCAGGCGATGTGTGGGATCAGCGCCTCCGAAGAGATCCTGCACGTATAGCTCGCGCCCTTGCGCATAGGCGACCATGGCATGAAAGAGCGCCTCGAAATGCGCGGGCGTCATCGCCTTGTTGTTGTCCCACCACACCTGCTTGTCGCTTGCGCTGTCGCAGACGATGAACTTGTCGGAGGCCGATCGGCCCGTGTGCTGACCGGTGAGCGCGACGAGCGCGCCGCCCCTGGCGATATGGCCTTCGCCCCGGATGACCGCGCGCTCATAAAGCTCCGGCGCGGGCAGATTCCAATTTACGGCCTGCAGATTGCGGAAGCCCTGTTGCTCGAGCCCGTGGGCGCCCGGATGCCGAGTGTCTTGCGACATTTCCCTCCACTCCCCAACTACTCGCGGGCCCCTCCAGGCCGGCGGAGCGCGGGCGTTCGGCTCTCCGGCCGGCCCGCCGAGGCAGAATAGGCTTGCGTCCCGCCCCGCGGCAAGGAACCCCGAGGGGAACGGGCAAGAGGCCGGTAGCACCATTTCGGATGGCCGCGCGGCGCTGCGACCTTTGGGACCCCATTTGCTACCGCTATCGAGGGTCGTGCCGGGCTGGGGCGGCTTTCGAACGAATAAAATCCAAAAATGATTTTCATGGCCCGGCGACGCGACAGCGGAGACCGGGCCACCTAGGTCTTTAGCGCCGAGCACACATCGGTTCCAACTGGGTGGCCCGCTTGCGCAGGCCATGACAAAATTGAGTGCGTCATTTGAAACCAAAGCAACTCCATGAGCTGCCGATCATGCCTCTGAGCGATGAACAGATTGAGCGTTACGCCCGCCACATCGTGCTGCGCGAAGTGGGTGGTGTGGGCCAGGCGAAGCTTCTGGCGTCGCGCGTTCTGGTGGTAGGCGCAGGCGGACTTGGAAGCCCGCTGGTCCTCTACCTCGCTGCAGCCGGAATCGGCACGATTGGAATTGTCGATTTCGATGCGGTGTCGCTGTCGAATCTTCAGCGGCAGGTTGTGCACAGAACCGAAGACATCGGCTTGCTGAAAACGGATTCTGCGGCGCGCGCGGTGCGTGCGATCAATCCAGACGTGCAGATCGAGCTCCATCCCGACCGTCTCACTCAGGACAATGCGCGCGGTCTGGTCAGCCGCTACGATCTCGTCGCCGATGGATCAGATAATTTTCCGACGCGCTTTCTCGTCAATGATGTTTGCTACTTTGCCGCTCGGCCGCTCGTGTCGGCAGCGGTCACAGAGTTCGATGGTCAGCTCGCGACGTTCAGGGCTTTCGACAAAAGCGGACGTTATCCCTGCTACCGGTGCATTTTCTCCGAAGCGCCTCCGCCGGGCTCCGCGCCGTCCTGCTCGGAGACGGGCGTCCTTGGCGCCGCGGCGGGGGTCATGGGCACGCTGCAGGCTCTCGAAGTGCTGAAGGAGATTCTCGGCATCGGCGAGAGTCTCGCCGGACACCTCGTGATCTACGAGGCTCTCGCGGCACGCTTTCGGAAGGTCAGGGTTCACCCGGATCCGGAGTGTCAATTGTGCGGCGCCAATCCCACGATACGTTCCGTAGACTGAACGAAATCAATATTGCTCACCTGAGAGGGGACAATCGGCGACGGAAAACGTGACCAATAGATTCTCAATGCGCCTCGTCCCAATTGGCAGCGGCGCGGGCTTCGACGATCAGAGGCACGGACAGCGAGATCGCTGGCAAGGCAGCCCTCTCCATGACGCGCTTCGCGGCGGCGCAGGTGGCGGCGGTTTCTTTCTCCGGCGCTTCGAACACGAGTTCGTCGTGAACCTGCAACAGCATTCTTGCGTTGAGCTTACCGCTCGCCAGCGCCGCCGGCACGCGAATCATGGCGCGGCGGATGATATCGGCTGCCGTTCCCTGAATGGGCGCGTTTATGGCAGCGCGCTCGGCCCCGCCGCGCAGACCCGGAATCTTTGAACGGATTTCGCGGACATGAATGCGCCGCCCGAACAGCGTCTCGACATAGCCCTTGTCGCGTGCAAATTCCTTGGTCGCCTCCATGTAATTGCGGATGCCCGGGAAACGCTCGAAATATTTGCGGATATAGTCGTCGGCTTCGCTGCGCGGAATGCCAAGCTGGTTGGCGAGACCGAACGCCGAGATGCCGTAGACGATGCCGAAATTTATTGCCTTGGCGCGCCGGCGAACTTCCGAAGGCATGTCCTTTACCGGTACGCCGAAAATCTCGGATGCGGTCGTGGCGTGGATGTCGAGATTTTCCGCAAATGCCCGCTTCAATTCGGGGATGTCGGCAATATGGGCGAGAAGGCGCAGTTCGATCTGGCTGTAATCGGCGCTGATGAGTTTCATGCCCGGCGGCGCGATGAAAGCCGCGCGAATGCGCCGACCTTCTTCGGTGCGAATCGGAATATTCTGCAGGTTCGGATCGGTAGAGGCGAGCCTGCCCGTGGACGTCGACGCCATCGCGTATGACGTGTGTACGCGGCCTGTCTGTGGATTGATGAAACTGGGCAACGCATCGGTGTAGGTACCGCGCAGCTTCTGCAATTGCCGCCAGTCGAGAGCCAGCCTGGCGATCTCGTGGCCCTGCGCCGCCAGTTCCTCCAGTATGTCGGCATCCGTCGACCAGGCGCCCATCTTCGTCTTGCGGCCGCCCTCCAGCTTGAATTTGCCGAAAAGGACCTCGCCCAGCTGTTTGGTCGAACCGATGTTGAACGCACCGCCCGCAAGCTTGTGAATTTGGCCTTCGAGCTTGACCATGTCGCGGCCGAAATCATTGGACAGCTTGCGCAGACGGTCAGGATCGATCGTCACGCCGGCGCGCTCCATGTCCACGAGAACCGGCACGAGAGGCCGCTCGAGCGTCTCGTACACCGTGATCATTCTTTCGGCGACGAGTCGCGGCTTCAGCAATGCGTGCAGGCGGAACGCGACATCGGCATCCTCCGCGGAATATCGGGTCGCCTGCTTGAGCGGCACGCAGTCGAAATTGACGCGGTTCTTGCCGGTGCCGGTGACCTCGTTGAAGGTGATCGGCGTGTGCTGAAGATGCAGCTCGGAGAGTTCGTCCATCCCGTGTCCGTGCAGCGCCGTGCCGAGCACATAGGAGATGAGCATCGTATCGTCGAACGGCGCGACGCGAATGCCGCGCTGGAGGAAAATCAGGTAGTCGTATTTGAGATTCTGCGCGATCTTGAGGACGCCCGGATCCTCGAGAAGTGGTTTCAATCGCTCCAGGATGGCGGTTTCGCCGAGCTGGGCGATGGCGCCCTCGCCGCGCAGGTCGAGGCCGTCGCCGGCACGGTGACCGCATGGGATGTAGCAGGCCTCTCCCGCTGCCACCGCAAGCGACATGCCACACAATTGTGCCTGCATCGCATCCAGCGACGTCGTCTCGGTGTCCACGCAGACGCGGCCGGTCTCGTGCGCGCGGGCGATCCAGTGATGCAGCCGCTCGAGCGAGATCACCGTCTCATACGCGTCGTGATCGATTGTCTTGAGCAGCACCGCCCGGTCCATCACGGCGCCCGGCGTTCCGCCCCGCGAAAGTTCCTTCGCGGGGGCGACAGAGTTTTCGGCTGGAAGCGGCGCCTTTGCCCGCGGCGAAAGCGGCGTTATCTCGCCGGGCGCTGCGAGCGCCGGTTGCGCAGGGTCGGGAGTCGGCGGCACCGCGTCCACGTCGTCGATGCCGAAATGCGAGGCCGCGCGGCGGCAAAGCGCGGAGAACTCCATTGCCTTCAGAAAGCCGATCAGCGCCGCCGGTTCGGGATCGTGGACGGCGAAGTCAGCGATTTTAGTTTTAATGGGGACATGATAGTCGAGCTGAACCAGTTTCAGCGAGATGCGCGCGTTCTCGGCGTTTTCGAGCAGCGTTTCGCGGCGCTTGGGTTGCTTGATCTCCCCCACGCGGGCCAACAGCGCTTCAAGCGTGCCGAAGGCATTGATCAGCTCGGCTGCCGTCTTGACGCCGATGCCGCGAACGCCCGGAACATTGTCGGTCGAATCTCCGGCGAGGGCCTGCACCTCGACTACCTTTGAAGGCGGCACGCCGAATTTTTCCATGACTTCAGCCGAGGCGATGCGCTTGTTCTTCATCGTGTCGAACAGCTCGATCTCGCCATCGATCACGAGCTGCATCAGATCCTTGTCGGAGGAAACGATCGTGGTGCGCGCGCCTGCTTCGCGCGCGAGACGCGCATAGGTGGCGATCAGGTCGTCGGCCTCGAAGCCGGCCTCCTCGATGCAAGCGACGCCGAAGGCGCGGGTGGCGGCTCGCACCAGCGGAAATTGCGGGATCAGGTCCTCCGGCGGCTCGGGCCGGTTAGCCTTGTAGAGCGGGTAGATTTCATTGCGGAACGTCGTTCTGCCGGCGTCGAATATGACCGCGAGATGGGTCGGCCGGTCGCCGGCGCGCATATCCTCAAGCAACTTCCAGAGCATGTTCGAGAAGCCGGACACGGCGCCTGTCGGCAGCCCGTCCGATTTGCGCGACAGCGGAGGCAGCGCGTGATAGGCGCGAAAGAGATAGCCGGAACCGTCGACGAGGTAGAGATGATCGCCCTTTGCGACAGGGCGATCCGCAGTCTGAACCTCATTCAATGGGGATGCGCCCCCGCGCGCAGGACGAATCGGCGGTCGCAATAGGGACATTCGACGAAGGTCGCGTCGCCCATTTCCAGATACACGCGCGGGTGACCAAGCGACCCGTCATCTCCGTCGCAGGCGACGCGAGTGTCATCGACCTCAACAATCTCGGGGGCGTCGACTGCCATGGGAGTGTCCTGCTGCGGCATACGGCCGATCATAGCCGCCGTCCGCAGCCTCGCAACCCGCAACGCTTGGCCGGCTGGCACCGGCGCGGTAGCCTCCGCCATGGTCATTCTCAACCGCATCTACACACGAACCGGCGACAAGGGCGAAACCGCGCTCGGCGACGGCACAAGGCTGCCCAAACATGCGCTGCGTATTGCAGCTTACGGCACGGTCGACGAGGCAAATGCGGCCATCGCTCTCGCCCGTTTGCATGTCAGCGGCGAAATCGATGCGATGCTGGCCCGCATCCAGAACGACCTCTTCGATCTCGGCGCCGATCTTTGCGTTCCTGATACAAGCCGGAAAAGCGAAGGCGCATTGCGCGTCGTCGACTCGCAAGTCGAGCGGCTTGAGCGCGAGATCGACGCGATGAACGGCGAACTGGCCCCGCTCGGATCCTTTGTGCTGCCAGGCGGAACGCCTGCGGCGGCGTATCTGCATCTCGCGCGCACGATCGTTCGGCGCGCCGAGCGGATGATCGTGGAGCTGGCTGGAAACGAAATGGTGGGCGCCGGCGCCCTCAAATATGTGAACCGGTTGTCCGACCACCTTTTCGTCGTCAGCCGGTTCGTGAACGACAAGGGTGGCAAAGACGTGCTCTGGATACCCGGCGCCAACCGCTGATCAGGCCCGTTCGGGCACATGCCGCCCAAAAAGAAACGCCAGCACCACCCCCAGGACACCGGTCAATGCCCAGGCCGGCAGTGCGAGCACGGCGTAGAACCACCCAGGAAGCGGAGATGGCAGACTGTGCCCGAGCCACGCCTTGAATGATGTGATGCTGGCGGGATTTAGCAGGGACCAAACCTGGTCGATCGAGCGAACAGTCACCTGGCCGCCCTTTTCGAGCGAGGTCACCGCGTCGGCGCCCAGAAGCATGAGGGCCATCACCAGCAGGACAAGACTGACGAAACGCAAGACCACGCCCATCGCCACCTCAAGCGCGCGTTCGTTGCAAACGCTATCGGGCGCGGAATGGCAGCGCAAGAAAGCGGCTGGCTGTCCTCATGGCGTCCGAATGGAGCCGGCTCGTCACTTGCGTTCGGGATAGGGCGTTCCGTCCCGGTGCGTGTAGTGGCCGATACGGGCATCGATCCGCATGTCGATATCGGGGTATTCGCAAACGTCTTCCGTCGAGCGCATGCCGATTTCCAGAACGATCGCTGGCCCCGTGCCCTTGTTGATCAGGTGGTGTCCATTCGCCTGATTTTTTGGAAACGCCGCGCAATCCCCCGCGCGAAGAACCTGCTCGCCCTCGTCGGCAACCAGCGTGACTTCGCCCGACAGGACATACACGAACTCGTCCTCGGCGTTGTGCCAGTGACGCTGGCTCGACCAGGCGCCCGAAGGCAGGCGAAGCAGGTTGATGCCGAAATCGTTTAGTCCGCCCGCGTCGCCAAGGGCCTGGCGCACGCGATCGCCGGCTTTCAGATGGAACGGAGCTGGATAGCCCGAGCCTTTTCGTTCTGGAACCGAACGGATATCGATCTTGGGCATGGATTCAATTCCTCAAACGTTCGCTTCGTGAATGATGACGGTCTTCTCCAAAACGCGAGTACCCTTAGCCAATTTGGCTAAGGGTACCCGGAGGCTCTGTAATGTCCAGACGGAAGCAGTTCAGCCGGCCTGCTGCTGACCTTCTTCAGGCGGCTGCGGTTTCTTGCTCAGATCCTCGCCCGTCTGCTGGTCGACCAGCTTCATGGAGAGGCGCACCTTGCCGCGATCGTCGAAGCCAAGCAGCTTCACCTTCACCGCGTCGCCTTCCTTGACGACATCGGTGACCTTGCCGACGCGACGCGGCGCGAGTTCGGAAATGTGAACGAGACCGTCCTTCGGCCCAAAGAAATTCACGAAGGCGCCGAAATCCATCACCTTGACCACCTTGCCGTCATAGATTTCGCCGATCTCCGGCTCAGCGACGATGGTCTTGATCCATTTGAGCGCTGCGCGGATGGACTCGCCGTCGGCGGAGGCGACCTTTACGGTCCCGTCGTCCTGAATGTCGATCTTGGCGCCCGTCTTCTCCACGATTTCGCGGATCACCTTGCCGCCGGTACCGATCACTTCGCGGATCTTGTCGGTCGGAATGTGAATCACTTCGATGCGCGGAGCGTGTTCGCCGAGCTGGTCGCGGGCGCGGGTTATCGCGTGGCTCATCTCGCCCAGAATATGCAGGCGGCCTTCTCGCGCCTGATCGAGCGCGACACGCATGATCTCCTCGGTGATGCCGGAGATCTTGATGTCCATCTGCAGCGCGGTGATACCCTCTTCCGTGCCGGCGACCTTGAAATCCATGTCGCCAAGATGGTCCTCATCTCCCAGGATGTCCGACAGGACGGCGAAGCGAGCTCCTTCGAGGATGAGCCCCATTGCAATCCCGGCGATTGGACGCCGCATTGGAACGCCGGCATCCATCAAGGCCAGTGAGCTTCCACAGACCGTTGCCATCGATGACGAACCATTCGATTCGGTGATCTCCGAAACGACGCGGATTGTATAAGGGAACTGCTCGCGCGCCGGCAGTATGGGATGCAATGCGCGCCAGGCGAGCTTGCCATGACCGATGTCGCGCCGGCTTGGGCCGGTCATGCGCCCGGTTTCGCCCACGGAATAAGGCGGGAAATTGTAGTGTAGCATGAAGTGCTGCTTGTAGGTGCCTTCGAGCGAATCGACATATTGCTCATCTTCGCCTGTGCCCAGAGTTGCCACGACAATGGCCTGAGTCTCTCCTCTCGTGAACAGCGCGGAGCCATGGGTGCGCGGCAGCACGCCGACTTCGGCACGGATCGGCCGCACCGTCTTCAGGTCGCGGCCGTCGATGCGCTGGCCCGTGTCGAGCACGGCAAAGCGCATCACGTCGGCTTCGAGATCCTTGAATAGCTGCTTGATGGTTTTCTCGTCCGCTTCCGCGGCGAAGTGCACCTTGGCGCGATCCTTGATTTCGGAGATTCGCTCATGGCGGACGCCTTTCTCGGCTATCTGGTAGGCTGCCCGAAGGTCCGATTCCGCAAACGATTTGAGTTCGCCGGCGAGCGACGTGTGTTGACTGACGGGAACAGCGCGGGGTTCTTTCGCCGCGCGTTCCGCCAGCCGGACGATGCCGTCGATCACCGGCTGCATGGAGCGATGACCGAACATCACCGCACCCAGCATGACCTGTTCGGAGAGTTCCTTTGCTTCCGACTCCACCATCAGCACCGCATCGGCGGTTCCGGCGACGACGAGGTCGAGGCCGGATTCGGGCATCTCGTCCACTTGCGGATTGAGCTTGTATTCCCCACCGATGTAGCCCACGCGCGCCGCGGCGATGGGCCCCATGAATGGCACGCCCGAAATGGTGAGCGCCGCAGACGCGGCGGCGATTGCCACCACATCCGGATCGTTCTCCATGTCGTGGCTCAGGACCGTAACGATCACCTGCGTCTCGTTGCGATAGCCTTCGGCAAAGAGCG
Source organism: Rhizomicrobium sp. (assembly GCA_035567755.1). GTDB lineage: Bacteria > Pseudomonadota > Alphaproteobacteria > Micropepsales > Micropepsaceae > Rhizomicrobium. The sequence continues at coordinate 78,401 of DATMPH010000001.1, read as the reverse complement.
GCCGAATCGGACGATCGATGAGACGCGAGACAAGCGTTTCGCGTTCAGTCGGTCTGCCCTCGCGCTTGAAATAGCCGCCCGGGATTTTTCCCGCGGCGAAATATTTTTCCTGGTAGTTGACTGTCAGAGGAAAGAAGTCGAGGTCCGGTCGTGGCTCGCGCTCGCCGACGACAGTTGCTAGCACAACCGTCTCGCCATAGGTGGCGAGGACTGCGCCGTCTGCCTGGCGCGCGACTCTTCCGGTTTCGAGGGTGAGCTTGCGCCCGCCCCATTCGATTACTTCAGTTATGGTCTTGAACATACGATTGATCCTTCCTTCCCGCCGCCGGATTGCGGCAGGTCTCTAGTCGGGCGCCCGCGCTTGGCGCGGGCTCCCATTCTTTGAGACATCTCAAAGAAGTTGTTGCTCCCGAGACCGCGCCGTTTTCGCGCGGCTGAATGCGGGCGAGACGCCCGCGCTCCCAGGAAAAACTCAGCGCCGCAAACCCAGCCGGGAAATCAGCGCTTCGTAGCGCTTCCCGTCGACAGCCTTCACATAGTCGAGGAGGCGCCTGCGCTGGAACACGAGCCTGATCAGCCCGCGGCGCGAGTGGTTGTCCTTGACGTGAGTCTTGAAATGGCCCGTCAGATTATTGATCCGCTCGGAAAGCACGGCCACCTGCACTTCGGGGGAGCCGGTGTCGCCCGCAGCTGTGGCGAATTCTGCGATAACGGATTGCTTGCGTTCAGGCGTAATGGACATACGGTCATCCAGTTCCAAAGTTGAAGACACGAAACGGTCTGAGTTCCCCTTCCAATAGCTCGGCCAACGCGATTGGCTCGCCTGCTGCAGAAGACAAATAGACCGTAAGCCCCTGAAGACCCTCGCCTGCCGCTGCGTTATCCATGATGCGGGCAAAAAGACCGGCCCGCATCAAAATCGAATGACCGCAACGCAAGCGAACTGCGTCCGAGCCCGTCACGGCCAGCGCCGGGATGCCGTCCAGCGCGGTCGAAATGGGCCTCAGGTGCTCGAAAGCGGCGGGACTATGCATAAATGACCTGAGCTTTTCCAGAGGAATTGCGTCCTCCACCGAGAACCCGCCAATTCTCAGGCGACGCAGACCGGAAACGTAGCCCAACGTGCCCAGGGCGAGAGCGAGATCGCGCACCCAGGCGCGCACATAGGCGCCTTTCCCGCATTTCATCTCGAATTCCGCGTGATCGGCGTCGGGTTCAGACAGAAGACGAACCTCATGGACGAGCACCTTGCGGGGCTCGAGCTTCGGATTCGCGCCTTCCCGGGCCAGATCGTAAGCCCGCTCGCCATGAATCTTGATCGCCGAGAAACTGGGAGGAGCCTGGCTGATCTCGCCGACAAACCGCGGTAGCGCCGCCTCGATGTGCGACCGGGACGGACGGTTCGAAGAGGTCCCGGTCAGCTTTCCTTCCGCATCGTCGGTATCGCGGCCTTCGCCCCAGCAGGCCGTGAAGCGGTAGGCCTTCTCGGCTTCCATGGCGAAGGGCACGGTTTTTGTGGCCTCGCCAAGCGCCACGGCAAGGACGCCAGATGCCATGGGGTCCAGCGTCCCGGCATGCCCGGCCTTTTGCGCGTCGAAGACGCGCTTGACCACGCCGACGGCATCCGTCGACGTGGTCCCCACCGGCTTGTCGACGACAACCCAGCCATGGACCGGCGCGCCCTTGCGGCTACGCGCCATCATTGTCTCCGCCTTCGCCGGCCGGTTTCAGATCTCGCTGCACTCGCGCGGACTTGAGCAGGGTCTCGATTTTTTCCGCTTCCGCAAAGGACGTATCTTCGACAAAGCGCAACTCGGGCGTGAATTTGAGCGTGATCTCGTGACCGAGAAGGCCGCGCAGGAAACCGCGATGCCGATTGAGCGCGCCAATCACGCGCTCGGCGTTCCTGCCTCCCAGCGGCTCGCAATAGATCATGGCGTGCCGCATGTCGGGCGATGGTCGTACCTGCGTGATGGTCACCGATACACCGTCCAGATCGGGGTCCCGTATGTCGGCTCTGGAAAGAATGTCGGACAAAGCGTGACGCAGCACTTCGCCGACGCGCAATTGGCGTTGCGAAGGTCCGGTTTTGCGGGAGTGACCTTGATGTCGCGCCATGCTGTTAGCTCGTCATTCGCGATGCAGAGCGGACGATCCGGAATTGGGATTCAAGCCTTTTGGTACGAGCACGGCACGGCCGCCGTCCGTGCGCGCCTACAGGGTGCGCTGCAGGGTCTCGACATCGTAGCATTCGATGATGTCGCCCTTCTGGATATCCTGGTAGTTGGCGAATGACATTCCGCACTCCTGCCCGGCCTGGACTTCACGTGCTTCATCCTTGAACCGCTTGAGCGTCGAAAGTTCGCCTTCGTGCATGACGACGTTGTCGCGAATGAGCCGAACCTTGGAACCCCTTCGCACGACACCTTCGGTGACGCGGCAGCCCGCGACCTTGCCCACTTTGGAAATCGAGAAGACCTCGAGAATTTCCGCGTTGCCCAGAAACTTTTCACGCGTTTCCGGCGCAAGCAGGCCGGAGAGCGCGGCCTTCACGTCATCCACGATGTTATAGATCACATTGTAATAGCGGATCTCGACCCCATCCCTGCGGGCGCGATCCCTCGCCTGGTTGTTGGCGCGAACGTTGAAGCCGAGAATCGCGGCGCCGCTTGCATGCGCGAGGATCACGTCGGACTCGGTAATTCCGCCCACGCCGCCAGTCAGCACCTGGGCGCCGACCTCATCATTGCCGAGCTTCATCAGCGCACCCTCAATCGCCTCTGCAGACCCCTGCACGTCCGCTTTGACGACAAGAGGCAGAAGCCGTTTTTCGCCGTCCTTGCGATTCTTCAGCAGTTGATCAAGCGTCTGCCGCGACACGTTCGCCTGGCGCGACTCTCGCCGCATGCGCGCGCGATATTCCGTGACCTCGCGAGCGCGCCCGTCGGAATCGACCACGACGAATTCGTCGCCGGCCTCCGGCGCAGCCGACAGTCCAAGCACCTCGACGGGTGTCGACGGTCCGGCCTGGTCGATGGTTTCGCCGCGGTCGTTGATGAGGAGCCGCACGCGTCCCCATTCGGAGCCGGCGACCAGGATGTCGCCCACTTTGAGAGTGCCGCGCTGCACAAGCACCGTTGCGACCGGTCCCCGGCCCTTGTCCAGTTTCGCCTCGATGACGGCGCCCTCTGCACTTCGATCAGGATTTGCCTTCAAATCCAGCAGTTCGGCCTGCAGAAGTATGGCTTCCTCGAGCCTGTCGAGATTGGTGCCCTTGGTTGCCGAAACCTCGACAGCCAACGTTTCGCCCCCAAGGTCCTCAACCTGAATTTCGTGTTGAAGCAATTCGGTTTTCACGCGCGTCGGATTGGCATCGGATTTGTCGATCTTGTTGACCGCAACGATCATGGGGACTTCGGCCGCCCTTGCATGCGCGATCGCCTCCACAGTCTGCGGCATCACGCCGTCATCTGCCGCGACCACGAGAATCACGAGGTCGGTGACTTTGGCGCCGCGTGCCCGCATCGCGGTAAAGGCGGCGTGGCCCGGCGTATCGAGAAACGTAATCTTCTGGCCCCCCTTCAGCCGGACCTGGTAGGCGCCGATATGCTGAGTGATACCGCCGGCTTCTCCGGCCACCACGTCTGTTTTTCGCAGCGCGTCGAGCAGAGACGTTTTTCCGTGATCGACATGGCCCATGACGGTGACGACAGGCGGCCGCGATTCCAGTTTCTCGGGCGCGTCGACCTCGCCCTTCAGGCCTTCAAGGACATCGGATTCGGCGACACGACGCACGGTGTGACCGTATTCCGCTGCCACGAGCTCGGCGGTGTCCGCATCGATGACGTCGTTGATTTGCGCCATCTGGCCGTTCTTCATCAGCACCTTGATGACGTCGACGGCGCGGCGCGCCATGCGATTGGCGAGCTCGGAGACGGTGATCGTCTCGGGAATGGTAACCTCGCGCGGACCGGCCGGTCCCGCCGGCTGCTGCTGCCCGGCACGATTGAGCCGCTGAAGATGACGGCGGTAGGCTGCGACAGAACGCATTCGCTCATCGTCCGCCTGAAGCGCCTTGGTGACGGTGAGCTTGCCGCGGCGCCGGCTGTCCACACCCTTGCGCGCCGCTGGCGCCTTGGGTGCAGCTTTACCGACCTTCTTGGCGCCAGCCTGCTCGTCCTCCTCCTCCGCCACGGGCCGCGCTCTGCGCGCAACTTCGGGGACGCTCTCCGTCTTGACCGTCCCGTCGTCCCGCCTCTCAAGCCGGCGCGAGGCCTCTTCCTCGGCATGGCGGCGCGCCGCTTCTTCAGCGGCCTTGCGTGCGTCTTCTTCGATCTTGCGCCGCTCCGCTGCGACGCGCTCGCGCGCGAGTCTTGCTTCGTCGGTTGCACGCTGACGCGCGTCTTCGTCGGCGCGCTTGCGCGCTTCCGCTTCCATGACGCGCGCATCGGCCAATGCGCGCGAACGCGCGTCTTTTTCCTCATCGGTCAATTGCCGCAGGACAACGCCAGCCCTCGGCTGAGCGTCGCGAGCCGTTGTCTGCGCTTCCGGAACGAATTGTGGCGCGGGGGCGTCCGGCAATGTGCCCTTGGGTCTTTCGCCCTGCTCCGTCGCCTTCGTCCCCGGCAGCACGCGGGCACGCTTCTTTTCGACAACGACCGCCTTTGTGCGGCCGTGACTAAAGCTCTGTTTGACCGTCGACGTTTCTGTCTTTTTCAGGGACAGAGTCTTGGCGGAATGCGCCGGTCGCGTCGCTGTATCGTTCGTCTCGCTCATTCCACTCCCTTGAGTCCGGCAGGGACATTGTCTGTGGCGGACGGCGCAGACACCGCTCCGCATTCACGTGCGGGCCGAAAACCACCGAGCCGGCCTGCGTCAGCCGTCAGCCTCTCCGAAATCCGGCCGGATTTGAGGGCTGCATGTACCACATTCTCCCGCCCGACAGCCAAGCTCAATTCGGCGCTCGTCAGGCAGTCGATGATGACAGGCGGACACCCTTTGGCGGCAGCCAGCAGCTTTCGCCTGCCATCTGGCGCCCCGTCAGCGGCTTCGACGAGAGCGGCCGGGGCGATCCTGCCAGAAAGTGCACGGGTGACGTTGTCGTAACCGAGCACCAGCTGGCCACACCGGCGCACCAGGCCCAGATCACCGGACATGCGTTGCACAAGCAGTGCTTCCACCCGCTGCGGGAGGTCGGCAGACGCCTCGGCGGGGGTGTTAGCGGCACGGGAGAAATGGCGCTTTGCAATCGCCAGTTCAAGGATATCGCGTTTGGCGCAGACCCACATGCCGCGGCCGGGCAATTTCGCAGCAACGTCGGGCACCACGTTGCCTTGCGGATCCACGACGAAACGGATGAGGCATGCTTCGTGCTGGACCTCGTGCGTGACGATGCAGCGACGTTCGCGCACGCCGGCCGGCGTGTCGAAGCATTCCAGGCTCGGCGCAATCGTCATGCTTCGCCCTGCACCTGCAATTGCTCATTTGTTGCCTCGGGCGCGGGCGCCTCGATCCATCCCGCTTTCACTCTCGCCCCCATGACGATTGCGTTGGCGTCGTCCTGCGTCAGGTTGAATCCGTCCAATGCACCTGGCACGCGAACGCGCTCCTTGTCCTTGTTTGTTTCATAATAGCCGAGCAGGTCGTCCGTGGCGCAACCTGCCAGATCTTCGAGCGATTTGACGCCGGCTTCGCCAAGCGCAACCAGCATGGGAGGGGTTATTCCGCCGAGTTCGACGATTTCGTCCTCGACACCGAGTTCGCGGCGTTTCTGATCGAGCTTCTCGTTGCGGGCGTCGATGAATTCCAGGGCGCGGTTCTGCAGCTCTTGCGCGGTTTCCTCATCAAAACCCTCGATGGCGGCAAGATCGTTCAAAGCGACATAGGCAACGTCTTCGACGCTCGCAAATCCCTCCGAAGCGAGAAGCTGCGCAACCGTTTCGTCCACATCGAGCGATTCCTGGAACAGCTGGGTGCGCTCGGCAAATTCCTTCTGGCGCCGCTCCGATTCTTCCTGCTCCGTCAGGATGTCAAGCTGCCAGCCGGTGAGCTGCGACGCCAGCCTCACGTTCTGCCCGCGCCTTCCAATCGCGAGCGAAAGTTGTTCGTCGGGAACGACGACTTCCACGCGATGCGTATCCTCGTCGAGCACCACCTTCGTCACTTCCGCGGGCGCAAGCGCATTGACGATGAACGTCGCCGATTCGGGCGACCAGGGAATGATGTCAATACGCTCGCCCTGCAATTCCTGCACGACGGCCTGCACGCGTACGCCGCGCATTCCGACGCAGGCGCCAACCGGATCGATCGAGGAATCCTTCGAAATCACCGCAATCTTCGCACGCGAGCCGGGATCGCGGGCCACGGCGCGAATCTCGATGATGCCGTCGTAGATCTCGGGCACCTCCTGCGCGAACAGGCGCACCATGAATTGGGGGTGGCTGCGGGAGAGAAATATCTGCGGCCCCCGCGTCTCGCGCCGCACGTCGTAGATGTAGGCGCGGATGCGGTCGTTTGTGCGGAAACTCTCGCGCGGAATCATCTCGTCGCGTCGCACGACTCCTTCCGCACGGCCAAGGTCAACGACGACGGAGCCAAACTCCACGCGCTTCACGATGCCGTGGATGATTTCTCCAATGCGGTCCTTGTACTCCTCATACTGGCGCTCGCGCTCGGCGTCGCGCACCTTCTGCACGATCACCTGCTTTGCGGCCTGCGCGGCAATCCGCGAGAAATCGACCGGCGGCAACGTCTCGGCGATGATGTCGCCCACCTGCGCCGCCGGGTTGCGCACGCGCGCGTCTTCGAGCGCAATCTCGATCTTGTCGTTGTCGACCATCTCCACGACGTGGAGATAGCGGGAGACGTGCGTCTGGCCTGTCTTGTCGTCGATCTCGACGCGAATTTCGTTCTCGCTGCCGTAGCGCGCCTTCGCGGCGCGTTGCATGGCCTCCTCCATCGCATGCAGCACCACAGACTTGTCGATGGACTTGTCGCGTGCAACCGCGTCGGCGATTTGCAAAAGTTCGGTCCTGTTGGCGGCAATCGCGGCCATGATATGCGTCTCCCGTTCACGCGCTCGGTTTGCGCGCCTTCAAGTCTTCTTCAACCAGCCGGTCGGTAAGCACGAGTTTTGCTTCGGCGACGCTGCCGTACGGAAATGCAAGCCGCCCGCCTTCGACTTCGATGACGACGTTGCCGCCGTCCAGGCCCAGCAGCAAACCCTTGAAACGCTTTCGCCCGCCGGAATCTGGCGCCATGAGTTCGATTTTCGCTTCGTGCCCGGCCCAGCGCGCGAAATCAATGAGGCGCGTCAGCGGCCGATCGATCCCCGGCGATGACACCTCGAGTACAAAGTCCTCTTCGATGGCATCCTCACGTTCGAGAAATTTCGAAAGCTCGCGCGACAGCCGCGCGCAATCGTCGACCGTCATCTGTCCGTCGGCGCGTTCCGCCATGATCTGCAAGGTCCTGCGTGTCCCACCCATCAGCCTCAGGCGTACGAGCCGATAGCCCGCTGCCTCGACGGCCGGAGAGATGATGGGCTCCAAATGCGACACTGCGCTTAAGATCGCGCGTCTCCTTCGATCACAGGAATTCCGGGCGCCGGCAAAGGCAAAACCCCTCCCCCGCGGCGGTCTTGCGACTGCCACACAACAGCATTTCTGTTGTCGGGGATGGGGGCCTATCTACGCTTTGACCGGTCCATTTGCAAGAGCCCGCGACGTCTTTCGCCTCTTCGAAATCTCAGAAATACGGGCACGCCAGGAAGTGCTTTCTGCTCGTAACGTGTCGGGGGCCAGTCCGTGGGGCGCCTACGCCAATCCTGTGGTCGTTCCGCCATCCACACGAATGAGTCGTGCGCGAGCAAACGTTCGAGAGTCCATTCGACATAGCCGGCATCATCGCTTGCAAAGCGAAACTCGGCGTCCTGTTTCATCGCGCGAGCAAGGGCGTCGAGAACATCCATCTGAATGAAGCGTCGCTTGTGGTGCCGGGGTTTCGGCCAGGGATCGGGAAAGAGAAGGAACACTTTGGCCAGGCACGCTTCCGGCAGCGTCTCCAAAACGTCGCGGGCGTCGCCTTCGTGGATGCGCAGGTTGGGAATCGGATTGCGGGTTTCTCCTTGGGCAGAAAGCGAAAAGACCTTCGACAGAAGCTTTGCGACGCCTGCTTCGTAAGGTTCCACGCCGAGGATGCCGACATCGGGATGATTTTGTGCCTGCCAAAGCAAATGTTCGCCGGCACCGAAGCCGATCTCGAGCCAGACATCGGCAACGCTCGAATCGAAGAGTGCAGCCGGGTCGATATCGGGGCTGAGGGGCAGCCGCAGCCGCGGCAGCAACGTTATTCGCAGATTGGCCTGATGCGCAGAGAGCTTGGGCCCTTTGCGGCGGCCAAAGAGCAAACGCCGCCTGCGTTCGGCGTGGCTGGATGGATCCACGTCAGAACGTGCGGGCGAGCTCCGGCGCAAGCTCGTCCGTGCGCTCCCACGAGAAGCCGCCATCGCTGTCGGGCTCGCGCCCGAAATGGCCATAGGCGGCTGTACGCGCGTAGATCGCGCGATTGAGTGCCAATCTTTCGCGAATTGCACGGGGCTTCAGACTTACGAGCTCCGGCAGCAGCTTCTGCAACCTGGCCTCGTTCACGCGCCCCGTGCCGTGCAGATCGACATAAAGCGACAGCGGTTCGGAAACGCCGATCGCATAGGAGATCTGGATCGTACAGCGGTCGGCGAGGTCCGCAGCTACGATGTTCTTCGCCAGATAGCGTGCGGCATAGGCCGCCGAACGGTCGACCTTGGTCGGGTCCTTGCCCGAAAAAGCGCCGCCGCCATGGGGCGCCGCGCCGCCATAGGTGTCGACGATGATCTTCCGCCCGGTGAGACCGCAATCGCCATCGGGTCCTCCGATGACGAAAGCTCCGGTGGGATTGACGTGCCAAACCGTATCCGCGGTGATCCAATCCGGCGGCAATGCGCGGCGCACATACGGCTCGACGATTTCGCGCACATCGTGAGAGGTGAGCGCCTCATCGACATGCTGCGTTGAAATCACGATCTGGACGGCCTCGACCGGCACGCCGTTCGCGTAGCGCAACGTGATCTGACTCTTGGCGTCGGGTCCAAGCTTGGGTTCGCGGCCGGATTTCCGCGCTTCGGCCATCAGCCGCAGAATCTTGTGGCTGTAAAGGATGGGCGCGGGCATAAGTTCGGGGGTTTCGCGGCAGGCGTAACCGAACATTATGCCTTGATCGCCCGCACCTTCATCCTTGTTGCCCGAAGCATCGACGCCTTGAGCGATATTGGCCGATTGCGCGTGAAGAAGCACGTCAACTTCGCATTTCTGCCAATGAAAGCCTTCCTGTTCGTAGCCGATATCGCGAATGGCGTCGCGTGCGGCGCCGGCGATCATCTCGATTGCGATGCTTTTGGGACCCCGCGTTTCCCCGGCGATGATGACGCGATTCGTGGTCGCCATCGTCTCGCAGGCGACGCGGAGATCCTTTGCGGCGAATCCGTTTTTCGATGCTTCTCGAAAGAACACGTCCACGATCTCGTCGGAAATGCGATCGCAGACCTTATCGGGATGGCCTTCAGCCACGCTTTCACTGGTGAAAAGATAGTCTGCGGGTGGCATCCGTCGATCCTCGGGCGAGGCGCGACTCCTTGCAAGGAACGCGCTCCCCGTCAACGGGACGCTAGAGGATGAACCGCGATAGCTCCTGGTCCCTCGCCAGCTCTTCAACCCGCGAGCGCACGTAAGTGCCGTCGATCACGAGCTTTTCTCCCGCCCTGTCGGTCGCCGAGAAACTGATGTCGTCGAGCACGCGCTCCAGCACGGTCTGAAGTCGCCGGGCGCCGATGTTCTCGACGCTCGCATTGACGTGGGCGGCTATTTCGGCGACGGCATCGATGCCGTCATCGGTGAAATCGAGCGTGACATTTTCGGTGTCGAGCAATGCCCGATACTGCTTGATCAGGCTCGCCTCGGGTTCTGTCAGGATGCGGCGGAACTCGTCGCGTCCGAGCGCCTTCAGTTCCACCCTGATGGGCAAACGACCCTGCAGTTCCGGCAGGAGGTCCGATGGTTTGGCCTGGTGGAACGCGCCCGACGCGATGAATAGAATGTGGTCGGTTCGAACCGCGCCGTGCTTGGTCGCAACGGTCGTGCCTTCGATCAACGGCAGAAGATCGCGCTGTACGCCTTCCCTGCTCACGTCGCCGCCGCCGCGGTATTCGCTGCGCGCGCAAATCTTGTCGATCTCGTCGAGAAACACGATTCCGTTCTGCTCCACCGCCTCAATGGCGTCGCGCTGGATCGCGTCATTGTCGAGAAGCTTGTCAGCTTCTTCCGCGGTCAATGGGCCGTGGGCTTCGGCGACGCTCATGCGCCGGGTTCGGGGGCGGCCGCCAAACGCCTTGCCGAGCATGTCGCCAAGATTGACCATTCCGATCTGGGCCCCGGGCATTCCGGGGATCTCGATCATCGGGGCGCCCCCGGCGTCGCGCATCTCGAGTTCGATGTCCTTGTCGTTCAGCTCGCCGGAGCGCAGGCGCTTGCGCATGGCTTCGCGGGTGGTTTGGCCTGCGTTGGCGCCCGCCAGCGCATCGAGAATGCGATCCTCCGCATGCGCCTCCGCTTGTGTTTCCACTTCCCGCCGCCGCCTTTCCCGAACTTGGGTGAGGCTGATTTCGACGAGATCGCGCACGATCTGTTCCACGTCGCGGCCGACATAGCCGACTTCGGTGAATTTCGTAGCCTCGACCTTGAGGAACGGTGCTTGGGCGAGCCTGGCGAGTCGTCGCGAAATTTCGGTCTTGCCGACGCCGGTCGGTCCGATCATCAGGATGTTTTTCGGCTGCACTTCCTCTCGCAATTCCGGCGCGAGTTGCTGTCTGCGCCAGCGATTGCGCAGCGCAATTGCGACCGCACGCTTGGCGTCGGATTGCCCGACGATGAAGCGATCAAGTTCGGAGACAATCTCGCGGGGAGTAAAAAAGGTCATGCGATTTCGATGCTTTCGATCACGATCCGGTCGTTGGTGTAAACGCAGATCTCCGCGGCGATTGCGAGTGCGCGGCGCGCGATCTCGTCGGCTGGCATATCGAAACCCATGAGAGCGCGCGCGGCGGCCAGCGCGAAGTTTCCGCCCGACCCGATTCCCAGCACTCCGTCCTCAGGTTCCACAACATCCCCCGTTCCGGAAAGCAGCAACGTCGAGTTCTTGTCGGCCACCACCATCATCGCTTCCAGCCGGCGCAGATATTTGTCCGTGCGCCAATCTTTGCCGAGCTCGACGCAGGCACGGGCGAGGTTGCCCGGATGCTGCTCGAGTTTCGTTTCCAGACGCTCGAAGAGCGCAAACGCGTCGGCCGTTGCACCGGCAAAACCCGCAATCACGTCTCCCTTACCGAGACGGCGCACCTTGCGGGCATTAGACTTCAGGATCGTCTGGCCAAGCGACACCTGCCCGTCGCCCGCGATGACGACCGATGCAGCTTTGCGGATGGCAAGTATTGTTGTGGACCGCCAGCGATCCTTTTTCTCGTCCATAGTGTCGGGCCCTTGATGCCGGCCTCAAATAGGGCGGGGCATCTCGCGCCGCAACTGGTGAAGCGGCGCCAGAGAAGACTGGGCGACCGTTGTCGATCTGGTGCGAAAGGACCCTTCGAACGCGCGTAAAATCATGCCGTGACGCTTTGTCACGAATCGTGACGCCTGCGTCATTTTTGTTGACATCAGGCCATTCAACGCGGATATTTGCACCACTGGTCATCGAGGGAACGGCCCATGGTCCAGATCACCAAAGACGGCGCCTACGACGCGGTCGCGCCGGACGATTTCCCCGCAATGATGGAGCCCGAGCGCTACGGACGGCGTTCGAGCGCGTTCGACCGCATCATTTCGGCGACCCATGACCATTTCTGGGATCCACTCAACCCGAAATACATCGATTTCACCCAGCCCTTCGATCTCGAACGGCAGCAGATCCTGCCGGACGAGATGTTTCCCATCTTCCAGACGAGTCTTGGGGAGCGGTTGAAGGGCAGCGATCATATTCGGTTTGCAAACCAGTCGGCACGCTGGTCGCTATCGTCGATACTTCATGGGGAGCAGGGCGCGCTCGCGCTGTCGGCATCGCTCTGTCACATCCTCAGCGACCCGGGCGCGCAGGAATACGCCGCCAACCAGACGCGGGAGGAAGCGCGTCACGTGACGGCGTTCAGCGCCTACATCAAGGCGCGCTGGGGAGCGCCGCTGCCCTGCGGCCCGACTCTCCAGAACCTGCTGACGGAGTTGGTCCTCGCGCCCGAGGTCTACAAAAAGATTGTGGGCATGCAGATGCTGGTCGAAGGGCTGGCGATGGGCGCCTTTGCCACTCTCTATCAAAGGTCCAGCGATCCATTGCTGGTCAAACTGTGCCAGCTCGTCATGACAGACGAAGCGTTTCACCACAAATTCGGAAAGATCTGGGCCGACCGCACGATCCCGAGGCTCACTCCGGAAGAACACAACCTGGTCGAAGACTGGGCGGCGCAATGTTTTCAGACCCTGCTCTTCAACCTCGTCAATCCGGAGCAGCAGAAACCGGTCTATGCGTCTGTCGGTCTCCACTGGCAGGAAGCGATGGCGGCAATCCAGGAGGCTTTCGGTGACGATCAGCGCCGCGAGCAGATGAAACAATCCGCGAATATCTTCCGTGTGCTGATCAAGACGCTCCTCAATGCCGGCATCGTCACCGAGCGCAGCCGCGCTTTCTATGCCGTCTATGTCGACATGGACGAGTTGAAGCGTGAGGGCGACCGCATGGTCGGCGACGATATCGCCGAGGAAGGGATCAAGTTCCTCAAGACGGTCAATTTTCGCGGCGGCGCCGGGACCGCATTACTGGCAGCGGAATGATCGAAGCGGCTTCGCGCCGCGGAATTGAATTCTGTTCCTGCTTTGTGCTTAGAATGGCCGTATGACCACGGCGGCCGAAGTCGCACGCGGCGTCAGCCGCCTGCTGATTCAGGAAGGATTCAGCCCGATCCTCGAATTCTCGCTGGCCAACGGGCGCAGGCTCGATGTGGCGGCGCTGGGTGCGGATGGAACCGTCGTGGGCGTCGAGATCAAAGTGGCAATTCCCGATCTGAAAGGCGACGCGAAGTGGCCCGACTATCTGGAATTCTGCGAATTGTTCTATTTCGCCATTCCCCCCGAGTTTCCCGATGAGCTGGTGCCGCACGAAACAGGCCTGATCGTGGCCGATCGCTATGGCGGCGCGATTGTGCGGCCCGCGCCGGCTACGGTGCTGCATTCCAGCAGGCGCAAAGCCGTGACGTTAAGGTTCGCGCGTGCCGCTGCGGAACGCCTCGCACTGACACTCGAGCTTGCGACTGAGCCGCGCAGAGTGCTTGGAGCGATCGCCGAATGATCAAACGTGCGAATAAGCCCGCGTCGCCGGCAGGCACGACCCACGCGCAGCTGCGCAAGATCGCGCTGTCGTTTCCGGCTACAAGCAAGGGGACGTCTTACGGGAAGCCTTCGTTTCTCGTCGCCGGCAAGTTTTTTACGCGCCTTCGAGACGAGGATGGTTCCCTTGTCCTGATTGTTGGTTCCATCGACGAGCGCGACATGCTGCTGGAGAGCGATCCGAAGCTCTTTCACATCACGAATCACTATCGCAACTATCCCGCCGTGCTCGCGCGCATGACGTTGCTAGACACCGACAGATTGCGCGCGATGCTCGAACGCCGCTGGCGCGCGATCGCGCCAAAGAAACTGGTCAAACAGATCGACGCTACGAATTAGCACAAGTCTCTTTGGGCCTTGCGCCCGCATGCGCGCGGCCCCGAGATTCCCTGTCCCTTTGATCTTTGTAACGGCGAACTATCTCGGGCTGCGCTTGGCGAGGATGCGCTGAAGGGTGCGCCGGTGCATGTTGAGGCGCCGCGCGGTCTCCGACACGTTGTGGCCGCACAATTCGTAGACGCGCTGAATGTGCTCCCAGCGCACGCGATCGGCCGACATCGGGTTTTCCGGCGGCTGCGGCTTGTGTCCCGGGGCGGCGAGCAGCGCGGAAAGAATGTCGTCGGCGTCGGCGGGCTTTGGAATGTAGTCAATCGCGCCATATTTCACCGCCGCCACGGCGGTCGCGATATTGCCGAATCCGGTGAGCACCACGACGCGCGCCTCCGGTCTCACCTCATGCAGCGCTTCCACGACGTCGAGACCGCTGCCGTCATCGAGCTTGAGGTCCACGACCGCAAAGGCCGGGGGCACCGCGCGCGCGCGCGACATGCCCTGGGCAACGTTTTCCGCGATGGCGACCGTGAAGCCCCGCGCCTCCATCGCACGGGCCAGGCGCTCGCGAAACGGGCGGTCGTCCTCGACGATCAGGAGCGTACGCTCTTCGGGAAGGGGGGGTTGGTTCATCGCTGTCTGTTGGCCGGCATCGCGCGCGAATGCGCAATATAGGATCGGCAGTTTGGGGTCAAAACGTCTCGATGCGGCCAGGCGGGACTTCGCCGTCGATGGCGCCGCGAAGCCAGCGCAGCGTCACCCTCGCACCGCCCTCCTCCCGATTTTGGGCATTGACGCTGCCGCCTGTCTGTTCGATGAGCGTCTTGGCAATGAAAAAGCCAAGACCCATTCCATGCTGCCCGTCGAAGGTGTCGCTCGGGCCAAGTTCCGTATTCCCAAGCGCATAGCTTCCCGGTCGGGACGTAACAAAGGGCTCGCCGATGCGTTCGAGAATTTCCGGCTCAAATCCCGGCCCGTCATCTTCGACCGAGACGATGAGTTCCGCCATTGTCCATTCCGCGTGAATCGACACGGCGGTCCTGGCGAAATCCGCGGCATTGGCGACAAGATTGCCGAGACCGTGCAAGAGCTCGGGTATGCGCCAGACCTTCGGTTCCGGGCCGGCCTCCGCTCCCGCGGGAAGGTGAATTCCGATCGCGATGTCGCCGCCGCGGTGCTCGTTGACGATCTCATTGAGCAGTGCTCCGAGCGGAAGACATTCGGCCGCGGCGAGCACGCTCTTCTCGGGTCTTGCGAGTTGAGTGAGAATGCCACGGCAGCGTTCCGCCTCCGCCCTCAGCAGCCGCGCGTCCTCGGCTTCGGGCGAAGCGGGCGGCAATGCCCGCTCCAATTCGCGCGCCACCACCGCGATTGTTCCGAGCGGCGTTCCAAGCTCATGGGCCGCCGCCGTTGCAAGTGCGCCGAGCGAGCCCAGCCGATGCTCGCGCGCAAGCGCCAGCTGGGTCGCGGCAAGGCCCGCCTGCATGCGGGCCGCTTCGCTGGCGATCCGCCAAGCATAGACCGACGTGAACCCGATTCCCACCACGAGCGACGCCCAAATCCCTCCCTGGTAGAGCGGAGGCAGGTTCAATTGCTCGCGCGACGACCAGGGAAGGGGAAAATGCATGATCGCGATCACGGAGACCGAAACGAGCGCGAGTGCAGCGAGGATCAGCGTATTGCCCAGATTGAGCGTCGCAGCAGCGATTACGACGGGCGCGAGAAACATCAGCGAGAACGGATTCTCGATCCCGCCGGTAAGATAGAGAAGCGCGCCAAGCTGCACGACGTCAAATCCAAGCAAGAGCGTCGCATCGCGATTGGTGAGCCGGTGCGTGGCGGGGAATCGTGTCGCGAGCAGTACGTTGAGGCCCACGCTCGACGCGATGGCAACCAGACATGGCCAGAGTGGCAGGCGATATTCGAGGCCAAAGCGGACAACAAACAAAGCTGCCGATTGGCCGCCAATGGCAAGCCATCGCAGGTTGCTGAGGGTGCGCAACCGCACACGGCCGCGGATGGTCTGAGAGCGTCCGCCCAGAACCGAACTGTCGAAGGGCCAAAGCCAGGTCCAGCCGCGCAGCTCGGACGATTTCGTGCCACCCGGCTGCAGTGGAGTCATGCGTCGTTCCCGAAGCGCGACGTTGCGGAGCTTGCTATTGCCATTCCTGACCCTATCAATCCCGGTTTCCGCGCGTCGCGGTCCGATATCCCATGAACCGCATACCAACCATACTTTTTGGTCTCTCCGCAGTTTTGGCGTTGTGCGCTGCCTTGCTGGCGTGGCGGCTTGTCGGGACGGGCGCCGAATTCGATTCCGGCGGTCAGGCTGCACGGATCGGCGGGGCGTTCACACTTACGGACCAGGATGGACAAGCACGCAGCGACAGGGATTTTCACGGCCGCTGGGTCCTTGTCTATTTCGGCTACAGCTATTGTCCAGACGTCTGTCCTACGACGCTGCAGGAGATCGCGGACACGGTGCGCAGGCTCGGACCACGGGCTTCGCAGATCGTCCCGGTCTTCATCACGCTCGATCCCGAACGGGATCATCCGCGGACGCTGAAGAAATATCTCGCAGCCTTCGGTCCGGAATTTGTCGGCCTGACGGGCACGGCAGCCCAGATCGCCTCGATCGCTCATGCCTACGGCGTCTACTATGCGAAGCACAAGCTGCCCGGCAACTCCTATTCCATCGACCACACGAGCGCGCTCTATCTTCTCGCGCCCAATGGACGATTTGAAGAGGTTCTGGACGAGCACGAAGGCCCGGCAAAGCTGGCGAATGATATCGGCCAGCGGTTGTAGACGATATTTTCCGCGAGGCGCTGTTCAGACCATCGGCACGGGCAGTTCAGCCTGCGATGCGGCGGCGACAAGAGTGTTGCGCATCAGACAGGCGCGCGTCATCGGCCCTACGCCGCCAGGAACGGGCGTGATCGCGCCGGCGATCTCGCGCACTTCGGCAAAATCGACGTCACCCGAGAGCTTCGTGCGCCCGTCGCCCAGATCAAGGCGCGTGGTGCCGACATCGATCACGCAGGCACCGGGCTTGATCCAGCTTCCCTTGACAAAGTGTGCTCTGCCCAGCGCCGCGACAAGAATGTCCGCCCGGCGCGCGAGTCCGGGGAGATCGCGCGTGCGCGAATGAGCCATGGTCACGGTTGCATTCGCTGCGAGCAGGAGCTGCGCCATCGGCTTGCCGACGAGGATCGAACGGCCGATGACGAGGGCTTCCGCACCGGCGATGTCGCCCAGCGTGTCGTTGATCAGCATCATGACGCCGAGCGGCGTGCAGGACACGAGATGGGCACGCCCGCCGACAAGCAGTCCGGCCGACGTGGGGGTGAGTCCGTCCACGTCCTTCGCCGGGTCGATTGCGTCGAGAATCGCCTCCTGGCGGACCTGTGGCGGCACCGGGAACTGGACGAGGATTCCGTGTACGGACGGATCACCGTTCAGCGCCTGCACGCGTTCGAGCACGTCGGCTTCGCGCGCGTCGGAAGGCAGCCGGAATTCCAGCACGTGGAAGCCGCATTCGCGCGCGTCATTGCCCTTGCTGCGCACATAGACATCGCTGGCGGGATCATCGCCCACCAGCACGACCGCCAGGCCCGGCACGAGTCCGTGTTCGGCTTTCAGGCGTGCCGACTCGCGCGCGATGCGGGCCCGCAATCCGGCCGCAAACGCTTTGCCGTCGATGATTTTTGCGCTCACCGCGCCTCTCCGAGCTTCGCAAGCCGCGCGGAAAGCGCTGCAGGATATCCGAAAATCTGCACGCGCTTGATACGCGCCGCTGCGCCGCTCCGGATCGCTACCGCTTTTTTTAGCACGTCGAGCGTTCTTGCGAGCAGCGCGGTGAGCGCAACGTTCGCCTTTCCGTCTTCTGGCGCAGCCGCGACACGCGCCCTCAGCAGCATGCCGCCCTGAGCATCGCGGACCGCGTCACGCGCAACCTGAACTGCACGGTGTCCACTTGACTTCGTACCGGCTTCCCTTTCATTGCAGGCACATCGCTACATGGCCAGATAGGCGTAACCGTTCACCAGCATCTTCAGCGCCTGCAACGCGATGATGACGATCAGCGGTGAAAGATCGAGACCGCCGAGCGGTGGAATGATTCGCCGGATTTGGCGGAACACGGGCTCGGTGAGTGCATCGAGGGCCCTGATGAGGGACCTCGCGAACTGATTATAGGTGTTGAGGACACCGAAAGCGACGAGCCAACTCACCACCACGGCCGCAATCACCACGAAGATGTAGAGTTCGACCAGCGTGTTGAGCAGCCAGAGCAGGGTAACGACAAGCGGAGCAATCATGAGGCGGACTGCCTCTCCCGGGGCAACACAGAATCGAATTGTGCCGTCCTTGTAGAGGAGGCCGTTGCGGTGTCGCAAGGCAGGCGCCGTCGCCGAAGCGCGCCTTTCGCAACCCGGCATGTGTAGCGGCGTTCCATCCGATAGCGAGCCTTGACAGTGCCGGACGCCAAACCATAGATACCCGGCCCGCGCCGGAAGCGATTACCGGAGCAGCCTTGGGGCTGTAGCTCAGTTGGGAGAGCGCCTCGTTCGCAATGAGGAGGTCAGCGGTTCGATCCCGCTCAGCTCCACCAGTCTTCGCTCGCGAAGCGAGTGAAGACTGCCTGGCGTAGCCCAACGGGCGAAGCCGGGCCGGTTGCCGCGAGCTACGCCTGGCGCGCCAGCCAAGTTGGAACAAACGAGCGTACTTTGCCGCGAGTTTCGTCTCGGCAAGCCAAACCTGACTTGCTTCACATCGCGGAAATTCCGCCATCCACTTTCAGCTCGGCGCCGGTGACGAATTTCGATTCGTCGGAAGCGAGATAGAGCACGGCGTAGGCGATGTCGTCGGGCTCGCCGATATGGCCGAGTGGCACCTGGCGGCCGAGCTTGGCATAGGCTTCATCACGCCCCAAGCGACCAACCAGGCCATCGAGTATGGGCGTTGCGATGAACACCGGGTGCACGGAGTTCGAGCGGATTCCGTAGCCGCGCTTCGCGCAATGCAGCGCCACCGATTTCGACAGATGCCGCACCGCCGCCTTCGCCGAATTGTACGCCGCCATGTTGTGGCCGGCGATGATGCCCGAGATCGACGAGATGTTGACGATGGAGCCGCCGAGTCCGCTCGCTTTCACGGTTCTGGCGATCAGCGGAATGGCGAGCTTGCAGCCCAGAAACACGCCGTCGAGATCGATCGCGTGCACGTGGCGCCATTCCTCGAGCGTGATCGCTTCAAAATCCTTGGTGAGCCCGATGCCCGCATTGTTGACGAGCACGTGCAGCCCACCGAAATGCCGCTCCGTCTCATCGAGCGCATTCCGCCACTGATCTTCGCGCGTCACGTCGTGGGAAACGGCGATCGCTGAATCTTTACGCTGCGCGTTCAGCGCGCGGGCCACGCGAATTGCGCCCTCTTCATTAATGTCAGTCACCGCAACGCGTGCGCCCTCGCGTGCCAGCATCCGCGCCGTCGCTTCGCCAAGCCCTTGGGCCGCGCCCGTTACGAGCGCGACCTTTCCCTCGACGCGTCCCGGCATGTCGGCAGCCGCTCTATTCGGCCGCGAGCGGCGCCTGCCCGCGCCCGCGGTTACCGGCGTTCAGCTTGAGGAGATGCTTGATTCCCTCCTCGGCGATATCGTCGCCCACCATGCGGTCGCCCTCATCGTATAGTTCGGCCATGTCGACATAAGCGGCGTAGATGCCGCGCGTGCGGTCGGTGATAATGCCGGCCTTGAGCAGCGTCTTGATGAGCACGCGAAAGAGATTGGCGGCGTCGCGGAGTTCTTCGCGGATCAGCGCATCGGTCAATCCCTCCATGAACGCGCTCTGGCACCAGGCGGGGTCGAGGCCGACGGCTTCATAGATCCACGGCTTCTGGTCCGGACTCCCGAGATTGAAGAGAAGAATCTGGAACACCTGCGCCGCCCAATCCTCGATCATCTCGTGTTCTTCACGCGAAATGTAGGGAATGGTGCGCTCGGCCCAGATCTTTCCGAATTTGTGGTGGAACGCTTCGTCGGTCATCACGAGCTGGCAGACCTGCCGCATCAGCGGGTCCCGCGCTTCCTTGAAGAACATGGCGAATGCCCCCATGGCGAGACCTTCCACCAGCATCTGCATGCCCACGAGCTTCTTCCACACGAGTGACGAGGCGACGAGTTCCTCGAGCAGATTGCCGAGAGAGGGGCCGACGGAAACGGGTTTTCTCCAGCGCGCCTGGATGTAACGGGTGAACGCCGTGACGTGGCGGGCCTCCTCGCGCGTCTGGTTCGCGGCGTATTCCTGCGCGCCGGGATCGCGAAGGATGTGGCAGAGCGAAGCCGAAAGCGACAACGCACCCTGCTCGCCATGCAGGATCGAAGAGAACGACCACCAGACATCCAGGTTGACGAGCTTGATCTTCTGGCTTTCATCGAGCTGGTCGCCGATGGCCGTCTTCAGGTCGGTGTTCGCGGAGGGGTTGACGAGATATTCGTTCGCGGTATCGAAGCCTTGCGAGAAATCGATATATTTGCTGTCGAGTGGGTCCCAGAAATGATCGTGAGTGGCGGAGATGATGCGGTCGAAGGCGTCCGAACGGTTTCCATAGCGTTCGATCTCGAGCATGGCGGGAAAGTCGCCTGGATCGACGGCGTTGTATGCCGGATCCTTAGTAATATCGTGCATTGGCCGTTCCTCGCAGGAATGCCGGATTGCGGAACGGAAACCTAAGCCGATCAAGGGATGGCGGCAAGGAAGTTGACGAAGGCGTCACGCAGCGGTGATCGTCGGCCGCGTCTGACAGCAGGAAACGGGCTTGCAGCAAGCACTGATCATGTTCATCGCGCTCGGCGCCTGCGGCGCGACTTTGGCCGGCGGCGCGCTGGCGTTGCGCCTGCGCGACAGCCTTCACCTGATTCTCGCCTTCAGCGCCGGGGCGATTATTGCGCTCGCGTTTTTCGATCTGTTGCCTGAAGCGATAAAGATCGGCAGTGCCACATTCGAACCTGCGTCCGTGCTCGCCATCGCGGCGGTGGGCTTTTTTGGCTATACCGTTCTCGACCGGATGATCCTCCTGCATGCGCATCATGACGGCGGCGCCGGCCCGGCCGAAGGCGCGCTCGTCGAACGCCAATGGGCAGGCGCCGGAAGTCTTTCGGTGCACAGTCTCATGGATGGGTTCGCGATTGGCGTCGCCTTTCGCGCCTCGCCCGGAATCGGCATCGTGGTGGCGGCGGCCGTGCTTGCGCATGATTGCTCGGACGGGATGAACACCGTTAATCTCGTACTCAAGAATGGCGGCAGCACGAAGCAGGCATTCCGCTGGCTTTTCACCGATGCGCTTGCGCCGGTCGCCGGCGCGGCGGCGAGTCTGGCAGTTTCTCTGCCCAGCTCCGCAATATCGTCCCTACTCGGATTGTTCGCCGGATTCTTTCTCTATATTGGAGCGAGCGACCTGCTTCCCGAAAGTTTTCACGCGCATCCGAAATTCCTGACCACCCTGATGACGCTTTTCGGCGCCGGTCTCCTCTACGTCGTTGCACGCCTTGCGGGATAGCGCGCATCTTTCAATTCCTGCCTCTTTGCGCGATAGAAGACCTCGATGGGGACAGGATGATTCACGGCCCGTGCATTCGCGATGAACACTGAAACGAGGCCGTTCACGGACTGGGCACTGCCCCTCGCCATTCTGGCGGTGGCGGTTGCATTCATCATCGTCGATCCGGCTCATCTCGCGCTGCGGCTCGCGAATATCGAACTCGATGCCTGGCGGGCTATCGAGATGACGGGCGCCACGCCGAGAATCCCGGCCTTCCTCATGACCCAAGCCGCATTTCTGGCGCCGGCGGGAGCGGCGCTGACATTGCTGCTGGCGCGCGGACGTCTGTTCTGGGCCGGCGCATTTACCGCGATCATGATTGCGATGATGCAGGGCGCGAGCTGGATCGCATATGCGAGCGGGCGAACGCTTTTCGATACCGCAAACGCGAGTGCGGCGCTTCTGCTTGCAGCTGGCGCAGGCTGCTGCGCGTTTGCCATCACGGGCCGGCGCGAAGCGGCAATCGAGCCGCGGACGTTCTCGACCGGCGCGGGCGGGGACTCGGCGGGCGCGTCCTCAAGCGCGCCCGAGTCGCGGGCGATAACGACGCTCGCCTGCGGACTGCGCGGGGTCTCGCAGCTCGCAGAGTCCTATTCGGGCGATGCCGCGGATTTCGCGCGCGTCGTGAATGCGGTGATGGCCCCGCTCGTCGACGACGCAGTCCAGCATGGCGCGGTGATCGGCCATTTCGACGGCACGTCCTTTTCCGCGCACTGGACCGCACCGCTGGAGGGAACGGGACACGCCGTCGAGGCCTGCGAGGCGGCGGGCCGCATGATCGTTTCGGTCGCCAATGCGAACGAGATTCTCCCTCATGCGCAGCGCCGGGACGGGCGGGCGTTCGAGATGGCGGAGATCGGCATCGGCCTGGCGACGGGTCCGGCATCGATCGTTCCGCTGCGCTCGCGCACCCGTGCCGGGACTTGCGTGATCGGGTCGAATGCGGAGATGGCGGAGCGCATTCGCCGCCTTTCCTGGCGCTACGGGCCCGCCATCATCGCGAGCGAGACGACCAGGGACATTGCGGAGAGCACCTACGCCTTTCTTGAGGTCGATTTTCTCGCGCCCCAGCCGGGCGATACGCCACTCAGGCTCTACGCATTGCTCGGTAATGCGGTGATGCGCGCGAGTCCGAAATTCCGCGCCGTCGCCGCATTTCACGAACACATTTTCCGCGCGCTACACGAGCAGCAGTGGGACAAAGCGCGCGGCCTGATCGAGCAATGCCGCAGGCTTTCAGGTGCGAGCCAGAAGATTTACGATCTTCACCTCGCGCGCGTCGCGTGGTTCGAAGCCAATCCGCCGGGCGCCGAATGGGACGGCGCGTTCCGCGTCAGGCTCTGAGCCGGGATCAAGTTGGCCGGATCAGGTGATCCCGTGGCAGCCCTCTTTTCGCACTTATCCCAAGAAAGGGCCGGAGAGTTTCGGCTTTTGTCCTCTACTCTGCGCCCACCGCAGGGCATCAAACGACAACAGGCACGATCGGATTTCGCGGTGACAATTGCCGCAGCCCGGCAGGCGGGTTAGAACGCCCGTCCGCGCCCGTAGCTCAGCTGGATAGAGTGCTGCCCTCCGAAGGCAGAGGTCACAGGTTCGAATCCTGTCGGGCGCGCCAGCAGGCAGTTGTCACTATGGAGGCGGACGGTGAACTTCAGTGACACCTTAAGCTACATCCCGACTTTTCCACTTCCTACGCCGCGGTCTTTCTCAGCACCCGCGCGTAGGCGCTGTTGATGCGGGTCATGTTCTGGGTTGCGAGTTCTTCAAAATCCGCGCTGAGGCCCGAGGCCCCTGATGCGGTCGGGGTGGTTGATCGCGCAGAGCTGACGATAGGCCTTTTTCAGTTCCTCCTGCGACACGCCCGGCCGCACGCCGAGGATCATGTAAGGATCGTCGCCCCGGTAGGCCGCTGCCTCGGCGGCCGGAAGCGTGACCTGCTTGATGGCCTTTTTTGCCAGCGCCACGAAGCTGCCGTCCCTGTTTTCGACCGGAACGAATTCGCGATCATCGTTGAGCAAATCCGTCAGGCGTCCCTGGATCGGCACGCAGAGTTTGCCGGTCAGGCTCGATCCGTCGAGAAGTGCGATCTCGACCAGAACCGATTTCGTCGTGATCGCACGCCCATCGCTCCTCATGAATCCGGTTCCCAAGGCCGATTTCCGAAAAAACCAGCCTAAGGCTGAAGCGGTTAAACATTCATCTCCCGCGAACGCGATCCGACGGATTTCGTTCAGGTTGCAGGAGCGCCACAGCGGGCCTAGCGTTGCAGCGAGGCGAAGACGGCAAGCGGGGTGTCATGAAAATTCTCTCAACGATGTTGGCAATTGCGGCGGCGTGTCTGTTCGCCGTCCACGCCCCCGCGGCAATGGCCGCGCAACCGGGCGGGCTTGCGAAGGAATCGGCCTATTGCACCCAGAAGGGCGGCGCAGTGCAGGAGCGCCAGCCTTATTACGGCACGAATGGCAGCTCGCCGCTGCGGCTTTCCGGCGAGCAGTATTTCTGCGAGTTCACCTCGCAAAAGGACGGTTCGCAGATCAGCGTGCTGCTTGGCACGTTATGGACGAAGCTGCCGACGCTCGCCGCGCTCGCCTACTACGCAGAGGTCGCCTACAACGGAAACTGCACCGGCAGCCCGGGCTCCTGCTACTGCTCGCAGATTGGTGGCACCGATCTCTTCGGCGGCATCGATGGCGCGGGCGGCGGCTGGGTGCTGACGACCGACAGCAACGACGTCTTGGACACCTGCATCTTTCCGGACATGTCCACGATCGACAGCTACGGCCTTTTCTATCATTCGGCCGGAATCATTCGCGGCAAGGATCTGTCGAAAGTGCTGCGGTTCCAGAATCCGTATTCGTGACATCGCGGCGCACGTAAACGCGGGCGCAAAAAAATCATGGGCGGGTTTCCCCGCCCATGATCCGTATAAAACACTAACCCGCGCGGACTTGTCGGCGCGCGTCAGCTCAACGTCACGGCAGTACCCGCCGATGCGATACCATTCACGATGACCTGCAACGTGCTGGCGCCGGTCTCGCAAGTGGAGGGAATGTCGAAC
Organism: Rhizomicrobium sp.; assembly: GCA_035567755.1. Classification (GTDB taxonomy): domain Bacteria; phylum Pseudomonadota; class Alphaproteobacteria; order Micropepsales; family Micropepsaceae; genus Rhizomicrobium. Next base: position 53,957 of record DATMPH010000001.1, on the reverse strand, counting down.
TTGGCATGCATCTTGCCGGTGTTGAATACGCCCATCGTCGAGAAATTGTAGCCGCGCGCGAAGCAGACATCACCCGTATTGGTGTTGGTGATGCGCACGATCGGGAAGTTCGTTGCCGCCTGGTCGTCGTCGCCGTACACGCCGCCAAGGGCGAAGCCGTTAAACTTCTTGCCCGAGATGGCGTTGCCCGTGCTGCCGACCGTAAGCGAGGCCGACACGCTCGAGACCACCGGCAGCCAAGCCTTTTTCGGCGAGCCCACCGGCGTGTAGGTCGCGACTTCGTTGGTTCCCTGACTGTTGTTCCACAGAACCTGGCCCGTAGGAAGCACGAGCATGTTGCTTTCGAACGAGGACGTGCTGCCCGCCTGTTTCGGGTCGTTCACCTGGACGAGCTTCTGCGCCCCCGTCGCGGTTAGCGAGTACTCGAAGAAATGCGAAGGGGTATTGAAGACCCCGGGGCTGGCCTGGACGAGCACGTGTCCGTCCGGCAGCGTTGCTGCCGGGCCGTCCGCGACATCGTAGCCGCTGAGCGGGAAGAGCTTGGCATTGGTCCAGGTGTTGGTCGAAACGTTGTACAGGCTGTTGCAGTTCGGGTTGTCGCCGAACACGATGACGTTTCCGTTCGGCATCAGCGCTGCCGGACCGAGCTCGAAGCTGCTGGTGTCGCTCAGATAGCAGGAGGTTGTCCCATTCTCTGCCCACGTGTTCGTCTTTGGGTTGTAAAAGTCGACGTCGTCAGAGGTGGTGGTATGGTTCCAGACATCGACCATCATAACGTCGCCGCCGGGCAGGGCGGTAAGGCCTTGCTCGTCGTTGCAGGGCTGGCCGCTGCAGCTCTCGGCGGTCACTGTCGACCAGGTCACAGTGGTGCCGCTGATTGAGGCGAGTCCGAACTGTCCCGGAGAGTCGCAGCAATTGGCGAGCATGTAGGTGCCGTTGGGCAGGATGATGCTCTCGGCATCGCCGATCGTGGACCAGCCACTGGGTGCCGTGACGGATGTCCATTTGTTTTTTACCGGGTCATAGAGCGCGCCAAGGTTGGTCCAATCGGCGCTACAATTGTTGTATTCGCCGCCGTTTACAATCATCCGGCCGTCGGTCAGGACCTGCGAGGCCATGAACAAAGGCACATAGCCGCTCGGCATCGTGGCGGTCTTCGTCCACTTGCCATCCTCGTATTTACCCTTCGTGTCCGGTGTGAGCTTGTACCATTGGTTCGGGCTGGTGCAGAAATCCTGCACGAGAACCGTGCCATCGGTCAGCAACACCAAATTCCAGGGGCTGGCCGCAAAGGGCAGGCTGCCCACGTCCTTCCACGTGCCGGATTTGGCGCTGGAAGGAGCCACGAAGGGCGGCCGATACGGCCCCACGTGAACGAGCGGCCTGTTGGGATCGATAGGTGTCGCTCCCACCTTGTAAGGATAATGGATTTTATGCGCGGAGGCGCTGGTGGCGAACGAAGCGATTGCTGCGAGTGCGAGCACAGAAGCGCTCGCCCTCATACTGCGTGTCAATGTCATTTGGAATCCCCCTTTGAGGAGCGCGCGCCGTTCATTCGGGCACGTCTGGGCTTCCCCCCACGCTACGTCAAAACATCCGCTCTGGGCAACTTCGAATTCGCGCCGGTACCCGCCTGTGGCGCAACATCAATTCCCGTGCCTGAACGCGACGGCGTACACATTTCCGTCTGCTGCGACGAAGAAATGCCCCTCCGCAGCCAGGATCGTCACAAAATGATGCAGACCGCTCATGGCCTTGCCGCGCAGCGGTCAGCGGAAGGACCTAACCTCCATTTCGACCAGAACAGAAATAGACATTGTTCAATCCGGCCGTGAAATGTTCAGGTCGCTATTGTAGGCTCGCCCCATGCTGAGAACGGCTGGTTGGCGTGAGTAACGCGGACGACGCAAGACTGCGCGGTAACGCGGCCGCGGAGGACGGGAACCGGCGCCACGAAAAGGCGCTGAAGCAATGCGACGCCGAAATCCGGCGCAATCCGGATTTCGCCGAAGCCCACTGCCGTCGCGCCATGGTGCTCCAATCGCTTCGAAGATTTGATGAAGCGCTGCAGAGCCTCGAACGTGCGATACAGATCAGGCCGCGAGACGCGGAGACGCACTTCCGGAAGGCAAATCTGCTCGGGTCGCTGCGCAGGCTGGAGGAGGCCGTTGCGAGCTATGATCGCGCGCTCGCTTGCCGGCCGGATCATGCGCCTGCCTGGCACAACAGGGCCGGCGCGCTGAAGGCGCTTCGGCGCTTCGATGATGCTCTCCGGAGCTGCGACAAGGCGATCGCTTTCCAACCCGGCCATGCCGATGCTCACCTGCATCGCGGCAACGTGCTGATGGAGCTCGGTCGCCCTGGGGACGCTCTCGAAAGCTACGAGCGCGCAATCGCGGCAAAGCCTGGTCTGCTCGAAGCGCAATACAACCGGAGCCACGCATTACGGCATCTTGGGCGCTTGAGCGAAGCGCTTGACAGTTTCGATCGTACGATCGCGCTCAAAGCCGGGTTTGCCGAAGCTCATCTCGCCAGAGGCAATACGCTTGCAGACCTGAACCGTCCTGACGAAGCCGCGCGCAGCTATGATCGCGCCATCGCTCTCAAGCCCGATCTTGCAGAAGCTCACAACAACAGGGGCATGGCGCTGCACCGGCTCGGCCGCTTCGAGGAAGCGCTCGAGAGCTATAGTCGAGCAATCGGACACCGATCCGGTTATGCGCTCGCCTGCAACAACCGTGGCATGACGCTCAGGGAGATCGGGCGTCTCGAGGATGCGCTTCGAGACTGCACCAGTGCCATCGCACTCAATCCCAGGTTCGCGGAAGCGCATTACAATAGAGGAAACGTCCTGAAGGGCCTGAAGCGTCCGGATGAAGCCCTGCATGACTACGACTGCGCCATTGCACTCAAGCCCGATTTTGCCGAAGCGCATTGGAACAAGGCCGTCTGCACTCTTCTGATGGGACGCTTTGAGGAAGGTTGGCGCCTCTACGAACGGCGGAAGCGCAAACCCGACTTCGACACAAACCTGCTTGGCAGGCAAATGGCCTGGTCGGGAGCCGAGAGCCTGGAGGGTAAATCTCTCTACATTCAGGCGGAGCAAGGTCTCGGGGACACGATCCAGTTCTGTCGGTATGCGCTTCTCGCGGCGGACATGGGCCAGGAGGTCGTGCTGGCCGTGCAGGATCCGCTGGTTCGGCTAATGAAAAGCCTCGGGCACGCGATCCACATCAGGGAACTGACATCGGGGCCGCCCACATTCGACTATTATATCCCCCTGTTGAGCATGCCCCTCGCGTTTCACACGGATGCAGACAGCATTCCGGCAGGAGTCCCTTATCTGTCCGCCGAGCCGGAGAGAATCCGTCATTGGAACGCGAGGCTTGGAAGCGAAGGATTCAGGGTCGGAATTTGCTGGCAGGGCGCGAAAGGGGGAGAGGTCGACATTGGCAGGTCGTTTCCGGTCCGGCACTTCGAGGGCATTGCCAGAATTCCGGGTGTGCGCCTGATCAGCCTGCAGAAGAATGCCGGCGCCGAACAGCTGCTCGACCTTCCGGCAGGCATGGAGGTAGAGACATTCGGAGATGATTTCGATGCCGGCCCCGATGCCTTCATCGATACGGCCGCGATCATGGAAAATCTGGACCTCGTGATCACTTCGGATACCGCGGTCGCCCATCTTGCAGGCGCGCTCGGCCGGCCGGTCTGGGTGGCTCTGAGCTATGTCCCTGACTGGCGCTGGCATCTCGATCGCTGCGACAGCCCCTGGTATCCGACGATGAAATTATTCCGGCAGACGGAGCGCGGAAACTGGCGGAGCATATTTGCGGCGATGGAAATGCGGCTCCTCGACATGCTGCGTGCCGACCAGAGCCATCCATGACGCTGGCGCGCGCTGCAACGCCCAGGATCCCGGTCTCGTGGGGGGAGCTGATCGACAAGATCTCGATCCTCGAGATCAAACGTGAAAGGATCGCGGCGAAGGGCGCGGTTGCGAATGTGGAGAAGGAATTGGGGCTTCTGCGGAAGATCGCGGATCCTGTTCTCGGTTCAAGGGAGATCGCGGAGCTCAAATCGCGCCTCGGCGGGATCAATCGGGAACTCTGGGATGTCGAAAATGTCCTCCGCGACAGGGAGGCGAAGGGAGATTTCGGTGCGGCTTTCGTCGATCTCGCGCGCTCGGTGTACAAAAAGAACGACGAGCGCTTGGCGCTCAAAACAAAAATCAACCTTCTGTTGAAGTCCGAGTTTGTCGAGGAAAAGAGCTACACGACCACGTCGTCAGGCCTGCGAGAATAGAGCTGGACTCACGCGCTGCGAAAAAAAATGGGCGGGTTTCCCCGCCCATCAGTGAGTTGCGCAATCGAATGCGCGGATTTTCTGGTGTAACTTAGCTCAGCGTCACGGCCGTGCCCACAGACGCGATACCATTGACGATCACCTGAAGCGTGCTTGCGCCGGTCTCGCAGGTGGACGGAATGTCGAACACCGCGTTGGTGGTGCCCGTCGTCCACACACCCATCGTCGAGAAGCTGTAGCTGCGGCCGAAGCAGACGTCGCCGGTCGAAGTGTTGGTGATGCGCACGAGCGGGTAGTTCGTCGACGACTGCGAGTCGTCGCCATAGACGCCGCCCAGATCGAAGCCGTTGAATTTAGTGCCTGAGATGGCATTGCCCGTGCTACCGACCGTCAGCGAGGAGTTTACGCTCGACACCACCGGCTTCCACTTCCCTTTCGGCTTGCCCTTCGGCGTGTAGACCGCGACCTCGGTGCTAGACTGACTGTTGTCCCACAGGACCTGGCCTGTCGGAAGAACGAGCAAGTTGCCGGTAAAGTCGGTGCTGCTGGGTGATGTCTTCGTATCGCTCACCTGTGTCGCCGTCACAGCGCCCGTTGTTGTGTTGATATTGAACTCGAAGAAATGCGCAGGTGAAGCGAATGTGCCTGGGCTGGCCTCCGCGAGAACGTTGCCGTCCGGCAACGTCGCCGAAGGAGCGTCGGCGGCGTCGTAGACTGCGGAGCCGACCTTCATTTGCGGGCCCGTTTTCCAGGTGCCATTTTTGACATTATAGATGTCTTCGACGCCGGGCGATGTGTTGGCGGTGAACTGGATGATGGTCCCTTTCTTGCCGTATTGTGGCGTCAGCGGCGCTGATCCAAGTTCGAAGGCGCTCGTGTCGCTCAGACGGTCCGGGGTGCTTCCAGGAGAGCTCCAGGTACCGGCCACCGTATTGTAGATCCAGTATTCATCGGAGGTGGCGGTGTAATCCCAGACGTCCACCAGGAACACGTCGCCGCCGGGCAGCGGGGTTAAGCCCTCTTCGTCCATGCAGGGACCGTTGTTGGCGCACGACCAGGTGGTGGTAGGAGTCCCCCAAGTCACGGTCGTGCCGCTGATCGTACCCAACACCTGCTTGCCGGTCCCAAAGAAGCAGCAATCGGCCAGCATGAAGCTGCCGTCCGGCAGAATAAGGCTTGCCGAGTCGCCAATACTGTTCCAGCCGCTGGGCGGGTTTACCGCCGTCCACTTGTCCGCGACCGGATCATAGATCGCGCCCTTGTTGGTCCAGTCGCCACTGCCTCCGTTGTATTCACCGCCTTCTACCAACACGTTTCCATTGGGCAAAACTTGCGAGGCATAGAAATCGGGTTGGTAGCCGGACGGCATCGATGCGATCGCCTTCCATGTGCCGGTGGTGTACTTGCCTTTTTTGTCCGGCGTGAGCTTCTCCCAAGTAGCGGTGGTGCCGGTGAATGCGTGCTTGATGATAACCGAGCCGTCGGTCAGCAGCAGCGGTCCCCAGCCGCCCTCACCCGTAAAGGGAACATTGTTCACGTCGGTCCATGTGCCGGACGTGCTATTTCTGGGCGCGACGTAGGGCGCATCATAAGGTCCAACATGGACGAGGGGCCTGTTCGGATCCGGCGGCGTCGCTCCCCTGTGGTAGGGCAAATAGATCGGATGTGCACCGGCGCTCGTGGCGAGCGAAGCGATTGCTGCAAGTGCGAGCACAGAGGCGCTCGCCGCCATAGTTCGGTTCAATTTCATTTGGAGTCCCCTTTGAGGAGCGTGCACCGTTCATTCGGGCACGTCTGGGCTCCTCATACGCTACGTCAAAACGGCCGCCGCGGGCAACCACGAATTCGCGCCGGCACGCGTAGAAATGTGCTTCCGCAGCCAGGATCGTCACAAAAATGATGTAGACCGCTCATGGCCGTGCTGCCGGAAAACCGCCTGGCCGGTGAGCGCATTGAAGCCATGAAGGAGCCCGTCACCCTCTGCGTCCTCTGCGCTGAATCGTTCTTTCCGGGTGTACTCCGTGTCTTCGATTTAAAGGCGTTATTCCGCGGGCATCGCGCCGGTCTGGCCCGTGGCGCCGCAGCGGACGAGGAGGCCGCGCAAATCGCGGATCGCGGGGAAGATCTCGTTGTTCCAGTCGGCGCCCTGTGCGTCGTGCGCGGCCTGTTCCTGCTCGACGATGTTCTTGTCTTCCCGAAAGATATTTTCCGTGAACCAGGTGATGAAAGGCCACGCGAGATAGAGAAGCGGCGCCAGACGCGGCTTCTTCACCGAGAGATGACCGAACGTCCGGTTGGTTTTCTGTTCCTTGTCGAGCGGCGTGTAGCCCAGCCAGACGTCAAGCACCGGGTCGCCGCCATCGACCCAGAATTTCAGCCGCTGATAGGGATAGTTGGTGCGGATCGTCATCAGATCGCGCCGTCCGCCGGCGCGCTTGTGCTCAACGACATTGAGGATGGCCGATTCGCCGATCGAGGAGCGCCCCGCGGTGCGGCTGAACGTGTAGTCGACCTCGCACCAATTCTCGCCGAGCCGCCGCCCGAGGCAGCGGGCGCGGACCATGCCCATCTGACGGCGATGCAGGAATTGATGATTCATGTCGAAGAGGTTCTCGTGCATGAAGGTGTAGTGGCAGGCGACCTCGCGGTTCAGACGCCGCGTCAGATAGCGCCGGTCGCTTTTCGCCCCGACGCTGCCGGGCGTGCGCGCCTCGGCCAGATTCGCATCCCCAGGAAACAGAAAGACGAGTCCGTCCACTTCATGGGCGGGATAGCTTTTGACTCCGTTGGGTAGCCCGTCGCTCCCGAGATAGGGAACATCAATGCACCTGCCCAAGCAATTGTAGGCCCAGCCGTGATAGCCGCATTTGAGCGTGTCGCCCTCCACCTTCCCGAGCCGTAGTGGCACCTGACGGTGGGCGCAGCGGTCCTCGAGCGCGAAGACGCGGCCGCTCGCACCGCGATAGAGCACCACTGGCTCGCCGCTGAATCGTACGCCCAACGTTTTTCCCGATTTGACTTCGTGCGACCAGGCGACTGGATACCAGAAATCGGGGTGCGTATCGATTCGGCGAAGGTCGACCTGGGTGTCGCCGGAAGTGCGATATTGCATAGGGCGGTGCGCGCTCCTGGAGAGGTTGGAATCAGTTTATCCCCGGCGCCGCTCAAAGCAAAAAGGCGAATGCCGCATCGACGGGAAAAATGACGCGAAGGGCGCCCAGTCATTTCTGGTGGCTCAGCTCTGAGAATTGAATCCTCAAAATTGTCATGGCCCCACTTGATGGGGCCACCCAGCCAGCGCGCGTCCGCGCGCCGAACAAACGCTCGGAACGGTCTCGTCTGGGTGGCCCGCTCTGCGGCGGGCCATGACAACTCTTTGTGTACGAAGTGTTGGGTTCCAACCGGCTATCGGCGGTTCATTCCACCGAGCTTGAGATCGCCGATCGTGAGGCGGCCGATTCGAAGCTCGCGCGCGTCGGCGCGTCCCACTGCGATGCTGCCTATCACAAGTCGCCCGATCGCGACAGCTGCAAACGCAAGAAATCCGACGGCAAGGGCGCCGATCGCGAAGGCTGCGATCGCCGCGGCGCCGGGCACGCTCGGCTTGGGAGGGGGTGGCGGCGCCCAAATCGCCCGCTCGGCCTCGTCGGCCTCATTCACATAATTCATTTGCTGACGAACCGCCTGTCCCGAAGCTCCGTTTTCACTCTGCCGCGGGAGGCGGCGTGAGATCAAGGAATGGAGAGGAGCGCGCGGGCGGTCGCGATGTCGATGGCGTAAAGCGCCGAGGTGATCGCAATGACCGCGCCGACGAAAGCGGCGGAAAAGACGAGCCCTTCTCCATTCGATTTGCGCGGAAACAACTTCGCCGAACGTATGCGTTGCATGCCCCAACCCCAGTAAGCGAACGAGGAAGGATCGCATGAACGAGTTACGGCTTCATTACCGATTACGTAACCTTTTTGGCTTTTCGGGCGCGGTCAGCCACTCGCGTCCGGCGGTGATTCCTCCTCGTCGATTTCGGCGATCCCGAAATGCGATGCGATCAGCGGAATTGTGACGAGATAGGCGAGCAATGCGACGGTCAACGTCGCCCAGGGCCACAAGATGGCTGAGGCGAGCAACAATCCTCCAAACGCGGGGACCGCTTTCTTGAACTGCCGCGGCACATGCACCTGCTTGAGAGACAATGTCGGCACCCGGCTCACCATCAGCCAGGACATGAGCGCAATCATTGCGGCGCTGAGCCAGGGATGGCTGAATGCACTGCTCTTGAACTGAAACGCCAGCACCATCGGCAGGAGAATGAGGCAGGCGGCTGCGGGCGTCGGCAGGCCCGTAAAGTAAGACGGCGGCGGGGAGGAGGAATCGCGCTCGGCGCTCTCGACATTGAAACGCGCCAACCTGATCGCGCTGGCCGCGCAGAAGATCAGCGCGAACGCCCAACCTGCTCCCTGCGCATGGTAGAGTGTCCACATGTAGACGAGCACACCCGGCGCGATACCGAAGCTGACGAGATCGGCAAGTGAATCGAGCTGCGCACCGAAGGCGCCCGCCACGCCGAACAGGCGGGCAAGACGGCCGTCGAGCGTGTCGAAAACCGCCGCGCAGATGATTGCCGCAACGCCGGCCTTCCAGTCGCCGCCGAGCGCAAACCAGATCGCTGTCGCGCCCGAGCAAAGCCCGAGCAGCGTCAACGCGCTCGGCAGGAATTTTCCAAGCCTGCTGTCCTCGCGCAGAGCCGTTGCCGTGCGCGCCAGATTGCTCCTGCCCATTTTGCCCATTCTGGCCATCAGGACGGGAATGCCGCGAGCACCGTCTCGCCTGCCCGAACCTTCTGGCCTTCGCGCACCAAGACGCGCGCGCCGGCGGGTAAGAAAACCTCGAGCCGGCTGCCGAAACGGATTATGCCAAAACGATCGCCGCGGCATACAGTCTGTCCCTCTTGCAAGCCGCACTGGATCCGGCGAGCCACGAGTCCCGCGATCTGCACGACACCAACGTCCAAACCCAAGCTTCCGGTCCCGCCGGTCGCGATCCGGATCGACATGCGCTCGTTGAGCAGGCTCGCCTTGTCGAACGAAGCATTGAAGAATTTGCCGGACCGGTAAGCAAGAGCAGTCACGGTTCCGTCGCATGGAATTCGGTTCACGTGAACATCGAATATGGACATAAAAATGCTTAATTTTAGTAGCGGCCCGGGGCCAAGGCCAAGTTCGGGCGGAGGGCTGGCCTCGAGCGGAGGCAGGAGCCTCCCGTCCGCAGGCGACAGGACGAGATTGTCGCCCGGGGGCGGAACGCGCTCCGGGTCGCGGAAAAAGGCGGTTACCCAGAGTGTCAGGGGAACCAGACACCAGCCCAGCCAGCCCGCAGCGGCAAACAGGACGATATTGGCAGCGCAGGCAATTGCGACGAAGGGCCATCCGGCGCGATGGATCGAAATGCGCCTCAAATCGTCACCTGCGTGCCCATTTCCACCACCCTGTTCGCCGGCAGGCGGTAAAAGCGGACCGGCGAGAGGGCTGTGGAAACAAGACGCATGTAGAGCCAGGTGCGCCACTTGCCGAGAATGGGAGGATCGGAGGGGACGAGAGTCTCTCGGCCAATGAAGAATGTCGTGTTCGAAACATCAAGGGCGAGTCCGAATGGCCGCGCGCTCTCGAGCGCGCGCGGCACGTCCGGCGTCTCGAAGAATCCGTGGCGGATGAACACGTTGAAAAATCCCTTGCCGAGTTTCGTTACTTCCAGTCGCCTGTCCGCAGACACGGTTGGAGTGTTCTCGACCACGACATGGGCGAGCACGACGCGCTCATGCAGCACCTTGTTGTGCTTGAGGTTGTGGAGAAGCGCACCGGGAACCACGTCGCCGCGCGGACTGAGGAACACGGCAGTGCCCGCGACACGCACTGGCGTCTTGTCGGCGCGCTCGAGAAATAGATCGAGCGGCATGGATTCGCTTCGTACTTTCTCCAAATGCGCGCGCCGGCCGCTGCGCCAGGTCTCCATCACGATGAAGACGCCGGCAGCAATCAGCAGAGGCAGCCAGCCGCCCTGGATGATCTTGAGCGAGTTGGAGCCGAGAAACGCCAGATCGACCAGCGCGAGCAGCCCAAACACAGGACCGACGACGCCTGGACGCCATTTCCAGCGGCGCAAAGCCACGATCGACGCAAGCATCGTGCTGATCACCATGACCCCGGTGACGGCAATCCCGTAGGCGGCCGCGAGCGAATCCGAACTGCGGAAGATGAGGACGATGAGTACGACCCCGATGCAGAGAAATATGTTTATCAGCGGGACGAAGATCTGCCCGTAATCGGTCGCGGAGGTGTGGCGGATTTCCATGCGCGGTAACTGGCCGAGCTGCACGGCCTGTTGAGTAATCGAATAAACGCCCGAGATGACCGCCTGGGACGCAATGATGGACGCAATGAGCGCGAGGATCAGAAGTGGGAAATGCGCCCAGGCCGGTGCGCCCGCATAAAATACGTATTCGATCTTGCGCGGATCGCGCATGATTGTGCCGGCTTGGCCGAAATAAGCAAGGACGAGTGCGGGAAACGCAATGAAAAGCCACGCATAACGTATCGGCTGTTTGCCAAAATGTCCCATGTCCGCGTAGAGCGCCTCGCACCCCGTCACTGCGAGCACGACAGCGCCAAGGGAGACGAAAGTCGTCACCGGCTTGGCAATAAAGAATGCAATTGCGTAGTAGGGGCTCAACGCCCAGAGAATCTCCGGTGTCTGGATGATCGCACGAAATCCGATGACAGCGAGCACCGCGAACCAGATGAGCATGATGGGCCCGAACAAGCGGCCGATCTTTGCAGTGCCCCGGTTCTGGAACGCGAACAGCGAGACAAGGATAATCACCGTCAATGGAACGATGAGAGGCACAAGTCTCGGGACGTCGGCGCCGACATATTCGACGGCACTCAGGACGGTGATGGCAGGTGTCAGCATGCCGTCGCCGAAAAACAGCGCGAGCCCCAGGATCGCGCCAAATCCGATCAGCATCTTCAGCCGCCGGCCAAGGCCGGACGAACGATGCGCCAGTGCAGCGAGCGCGAGCACGCCGCCCTCGCCGTCATTGTCGGCGCGCATGATCAGAAACACGTATTTGACGGTGACCACGAGCACGAGCGACCAGAAAATCATCGACGCTGCGGCCAGGATCGCAAAATGGCTGGGGGCGCTCCCCCCTGTCGCCCGCACGCTTTCACGCATTGCATAGAACGGACTCGTGCCGATGTCGCCGAATACCACGCCGAGCGCGCCGAGCGTCAGGAAGGCCGTCCTGCGCCGGCTGGGTTCGATGTGGGCGTGTCCGCGCGCCCGCGCGGACGCGCCGGTCTTGTCCGGCGCCGCTGCAGGGACATTGTTGGCAGATTGAGAGACGTTCATGCCGGCAGAGCCGTCATCCCTTCACGGACTGAGAGCCTAACGCATAGTGGCAGTTTGCGCCGCCGGGCGTGGTCCGACATTCCCGGCTGTCCCCCAGAAGGGCGGGGAACCTAATCGCCCTGCGTCTCGCACAAAAGAGGGGCGGGGCAGAATAGCGCATGCAAAAAAAGAAAGGTCTTAACACGGAGGTCGCAGAGGTAGCGTGGGGGGCGCAGCTTAAGAATAGCGAGTCAAAGGCGCACAAGTTTTTCACCGCGTCATTCGGGCTACCTCTGCGACCTAAGTCTTTCTTTTGCGGCCTCTCATCATTCCGCGGCGACGCGGTCGTCGGAAGAGGCGGGTGACGGACCGATGAAACCTTCGACGAGATAGGTCCTGACGCCCCAGGCGTGGAGGCGGGTGTTCCAGACGCGGACCTCGCTCCAGTCATTGTCGGGGCTGACATCGGCCACGGGATCATTGCGATAGATGGCCCCGTCGTCCAGCCAGTTTGCGTGATCGAGCCGTATCTCGCGTTGCGAGACCAGCGCGCTTACCACGCCCACATGGCCCCGGCTCGGCCCGGCATATCCCGTCAATACAATCACGGACCCAAGCAACGGCGTGTGGCTTCGCGTGTATCGGCCTTCCGCCTTGCCCCACCAAGTGCCGGCATCGCCAAAGAGGGAAATGCCCGAACGCGCCCGCGCATAGGGCACGCATTCAAGCGGCGTAGACGGCGTCTCGATGCTCGCGCCTTCGGTCGAAGGGGCCACGCCGCGAAGGTCGGCGTTGTCGAAATCATCGTCCGGCGCGCTCGCGCATCCTGCTGCGCCAAGTGCCAGCATAGCCACCGCGACAATTCGGAAAGAAGCCCCCTTCATTCCCGCCTCGACATTCAAATGCCCACACCCGCGACGCTCCCATCGGGGCAAAGCGCCGATCGCTGCCCGCAACCGCGCCAAGTGAAATCATCGCACGCGAAACAGTTAAGACAGGATTAATTCTGGCTCTTGAGGCGAAGAGCTTCGCGCGCGGGCACTTCACCGGTGCCGTTCCAGCCCATGGCACCGATCGACAGCAGCCCCGCCGCCGCGAAGACGAAGAAGGGCGCGCTCCATGCCTGTTCGGCGAGTGCAAATACGGGAAGGAGAAGTCCGGCTGCGATTTCCGGCCGGCCCCGCCAGCCGCCGACCACAAACTCCCCGGCCCGCGGGGTGCGCACGAATACAAGATCGCTCCTCCAAAATGCCTCGAAGGTTGCTCTTGCATTCGAGAGGATGAGCCCGCTCGGAAAGACGATGGCAAGCAACAGCGATTGAGGCAGCAGGGGCTCGCCCGCCCGCCCCAGCATGAGCTGGCCGCAATAGAGGTAGCCGACACTCGTTCCTACCCCGATGATGGTCACCGCGATGCCCAGTTCGGCGACCGACTGCAGATAGGTCACCCCCATCGACATGAGCGCGATGCTGATCACAGCGCTCAAGGCTGCGAGCGTATAGAAAGCGAACTGGCAGACCTGAAACGACATCACCAGCTTCTTCCACACAGGCATCCGGCTCGTCAGGATTCTCGGTAGCAGCTTGCGAGCCACCTGCGCATGGCCTTTCGTCCAGCGCGCCTGCTGTGCCCGCCATGCCGCCGCGGTCTCCGGCAGCTCCCCGGGAACTTCCAGATCGGCTATCATGGCGCCCCGCCAGCCCTTCAATGCGCAGCGGATGCTCAAATCGAGATCCTCGGTGAGCGTGTCCCCGGTCCAGCCCCCTCCCTGATCGATCGCCCTGCGGTTCCAAACACCTGCTGTGCCATTGAAGGAGATCGGCAGCCCGGCCCGGTAGCGTGCCTCCTGCTCGACGGCAAAGTGACCATCGAGAAGCATCCCTTGGGCGCGCGTCAACCAGTTGCGGCTCCGGTTTGCATGGCCCCAGCGCGCCTGAACGAAAGCGAGGCCGGGATCGGCGACCAGCGCAGGAACGGTCCGGCGTAGAAAGTCCGGGGGCGGAACGAAATCGGCGTCGAAAATCGCCACAAACGGTGCGTCGGAATGATTGAGGCCGAAAGCAAGATTGCCGGCCTTGAAGCCAGCGCGCTCGCCGCGGCGCAGCACGGAGAAGTCGACGCCGTCGGGCACGCCTTGGCGCGCAGTTTCACACAATTCCTCATGAGATTCGGCTTTACCATCGTCCAGAAGCTGGATCTCAAGCCGGTCGCGCGGCCAGTCGAGTCGTGCGGCGGCCTTGGCAACGCGCAATGCCAGCGGGCCCTCGTCGCATACCGGAAGCTGGACCAGAACGTGAGGGAGGAGGGAATCGGGCAGGGCAGGCACAGCAAGGGCGCGCGCCGGCCAGAACCGGCGCAGGACGCAAAGGCTCAGCAGCTGCAGCGACAGCAAGGCGAGCACGATCAGCACGCAGGCCAAACCGGTCTGAAGAATCAAGGAAAGGCCGGACATGATGATCGGTTCGGACCCCCCACTCTCTGAAAATTGACCCGGTCAGATTTCGAGCCGCCGCAACAGGCAACGCAGAACCCGGCGGCTAAGGTGTGCGCAATGTGAGGCGGCATCCAATCTTTCGCAAGTGCCACGGAGGGGCACGACCAAGGGTCGGACCCGGCTACTCGCGGCATTGAACGGTCGCGGCGGGCGGGCTATGGGGGCCGCGCTGAGGAACGTGCCCGATGAGAGACACGATTGTTGGTGCCGTGCTGGCGGTCCTTTTTTTGGGCCTGCTGTTTGCCGCGCCGCGATTTCTGCCTCACGGCATCGAAGCAGTAAGTCGGGCGGGACCGGCTCAAATCCCGCCCGGATTTACCGGAACGCGGCTCATCGGATCGTGGGATCTCGCGTGCACGCCCGCGAGGACAGCGGCGGGCGCAAAGCAGCCGGATTCCCAAAAAGAGGTCGGCCGTTGCAGAATGGCCCGGGGTTACCGGGCGCAGAACGGCCAATTGGTGCTGGCTGTGGCATTCCGCTACGCGGGACCCCAAAAAGCGCTGACAATGATCGTTCGCTTTCCACCCGTCGGCCGCCAGGGACAGTATTTGCTGTTGAAGCTGGGGCCGCAGGGGGGCCTCAGGCTTCCCGTTTTTGGATGCACCAATGGGTCTTGCGTCGCCGTGGGCGCCCTGATACCTGCCGCGCAGAGTCTGCTTCTTTCGGCGCCGGCGGCGCAGGTGGTGTTGCCGCCCCGGGCAGACGGAAAACAATATTCGATCGGCATTCGTCTGGACGGGCTGGCGCTGGCATTGGCCGGAATGCGCCACGCCGAACTTTGAAGGAGCTGCGGCCTTCAGTGTTTTTTGGCAGCGCGCGTGCTAGCATGCGATTTCGGACCGCTCCGGGCCGCCAAAAGCCGATACGGCAGGGCTTGAGGAATGGCCGGAGCGCTGCTGCGGCTTGCGGAGGGCGGATCGAGCTATCGTCCTGTGCCGGGCTGTGCAGGCGGACGGAACATTTGCCGACGGAACAATCGAGATGACGCGGCTGCCTGTCGCGGGAAGGGCTTATGTCTAACGGAGGTTCTCCTGCCGCGGAGCGCTCGTTCGCCGAACATCTGGTCGCGTGCGGGAAAGTGCAGCCGCAGGCGATCGAGCGCGCCCAGCATCTGGCCGTCGAGAGCCAGGAGCGACTCGAGAGTGTTTTGACGCGGCTGGGCCTCGTCAGCGAACGTGATCTCGCCGAAGCGCTGTCGCAATTTCTCCATCTGCCGCTCGCGGTCGCTGCCGACTATCCCCCGCAGCCGATTCTCGAAGAACAATTGGGACGAAAATTCCTGCGCGAGGCCAAGGTCCTGCCGCTACGCGAAGTGCCGGAAGGCGTAGTGATCGCGATGGCCAATCCGCTCGATTCCTATGCGGCGCATGCAGTACGCTTCGCCGTCGGCAGGCCTATTCTGCCCCAGGTCGCGCTGCCGGCGGATCTCGAAGCCGCTCATGAGCGGCTCTATGGCGACGGCAAATCCGGCATTCACCAAATCTCCGGAGAAACCGACGAGCATGTGGGAGAAAGCATCGCCGACGATGTCGATCGCCTGAAAGACATCGCCAGCGAAGCGCCCGTAATCCGCCTCGTCAATCTGCTCATCACCCAGGCAGTCGAAGCGCGCGCGTCGGACATCCATATCGAGCCGATGGAAAACGAATTGCGCGTGCGCTACCGGGTCGACGGCGTCCTGAGGCCGGTGGAATCGCCGCCGAACCGGCTCGCCTCTGCGATGATTTCGCGTGTCAAGATCATGGCGAAGCTGAATATTGCGGAACGCCGGCTCGGCCAGGATGGGCGCGTCGCCATGGCGGTGCGCGGCAAGGACATCGATCTGCGCGTCGCGACCACGCCCACGATTCACGGCGAGAGCGTGGTGATCCGCATTCTCGACCGCGCACATGTGGAACTCGACCTGGATTCGCTCGGCTTCGACGAGAGCGTCATCACGCCCTTCCGCGCCTTGTGCGCGCATCCCCACGGCATTCTTCTGGTGACCGGACCCACGGGCAGCGGCAAGACGACGACGCTTTACGCGGCGCTGTCGGCGATCAACACCAACGACAAGAAGATCCTGACCATCGAGGATCCGGTCGAGTATCAGCTGCAGGGCGTCAACCAGGTACAGGTCAAGCCGCAGATCGGGCTGACCTTCGCGGGCGCGCTGCGTTCGTTCCTGCGTCACGATCCCGATATCATCATGATCGGTGAAATCCGCGATCTCGAAACCGCGCAGATCGCCGTTCAGGCCGCGCTGACGGGCCATCTCATCCTTTCCACGCTTCATACCAACGACGCGGCGACGGCGGTGACGCGCCTGCTCGACATGGGCGTGGAAGACTATCTTCTCACCTCGACCATCAACGGCATTGCCGGGCAAAGGCTTCTGCGCAAATTGTGCGATGTCTGCAGCGAAGCCTACGAGCCGATTCCCGAATTGGTGAGGCGTCTCAAGCTTGACCGTCTGACGGAGGGGCGCTCGATCGTGCTCAGACGTGCGGTGGGGTGCGCGCAATGCCATCACACGGGCTATCGGGGCCGCACGTCGATCGTGGAGGTCCTGACGGCGACGGATGCAATAAAGCAGGCGGTCCTCAAAAGCACCGACTCCGGCCAGATCCAGAAGATTGCCGTCGAGGAAGGCATGCAAACGATGGCGACGCACGGCCTCAAGAAGGCGCTCTCGGGCATTACGACCATCGATGAAGTCCTGCGCGTGGTGCCGGTGGTCTGAAGATGGCGCAGTTTCAGTACAAGGCAATGACGGGTTCTGGCGCTGTCGTGCGCGGCATGCTGGATGCTCCGTCGCGGGACCAGGTGGTGCGGCAGCTGCGCACGAGGGGGCTCGTTCCGCTTGCCGCCTCCGAGCGCGGCGAGGGCGGCCTCTTCGGAACGCTGGCGAAGAATCTTCGTTTCGGTGCGCGTGTAACGTTGCGCGGTCTGTCGATGGCGACGCAGGAGCTTTCAACGCTGCTGAAGGCCGGTCTCGAGCTCGACCGTGCGCTCGGAATCCTCGTCGGCCTCTCCGACATCGGAGCCTTGCGCGTGCCGTTCGAGAGCGTGCGCAACCGCGTGCGCGACGGCATGAGCTTCGCGGAAGCGCTCGCCGCCGATCCCGTGTTTCCGAAATTCTACGTGAGCATGGTGCGGGCCGGCGAACACGGTGGCACCCTCGATGTGACTCTGCAGCGCCTGACCGACTATCTCTCGCGCACCATGGCGATCCGCGAGCAGATCACGTCGGCGCTGGTGTATCCGAGCCTGCTTCTACTCACGGCCGGCGGTTCGATCATCGTGATCCTGGTGTTCGTCCTGCCCGAGTTTGAGCCGCTCTTCGCTGATGCGGGGAAATCGCTTCCCATGGCGACCAGGATGGTCATGGGCGCGGGCCACGTGGTGCGCGATTACGGATGGATCTTTATCGGCCTGATCGTGGCGGGCGTCGTCGGGCTGCGCCGGGCGCTGAAAACGCCTGCCAACCGGCTCAAATGGGACGGGTTCGTCCTAAAATGGCCGGTCCTCGGCAAGCTGTTTGCCGCGATCGAAGTTGAACGCCTGATGCGCACTTTCGGCACATTGCTGTCCAACGGGGTGCCGTTGCCGACAGCGCTCAATCTGTCAAAGGACGTGCTCTCGAACACGGTCCTGGCCGCGGCGGTCAAGGACGCGGCGGTCTCGCTGCGCGAAGGCGAACGCCTCGCCCAGCGGCTCGCTCGCTCAAAAGTGTTTCCTGCAGTGACCCTCGACCTGATACAAATAGGCGAGGAGTCCGGCAAGCTCGACGAGATGCTGCTTCGGCAGGCCGATCTCGACGAGCTCAGGATCAAGCACAAGGTCGATCGCGCGTTGGCGCTGCTTGTACCGGTCCTGACCATCACGCTGGGCATGATGGTCGCAGGTCTCATCGCATCGATGCTTGTAGCAATCATCAGCGTGAACGATCTCGCGCTTCAATAGGAGGTCATTGGTGAAGAATTGGAGAAACTCTTTCCCCGCGCTTCGCTCCCGCAAGGACGAGGCCGGTTATACGTTGATGGAACTGCTGGTAGTGCTCGCCATTCTGGGTCTGCTAGCTGCCATTGCGACACCGATGGTGCTGCACTATCTCGACAGCGCCAAGGTTTCGACGGCCAAGACGGAAGTGTCGAATCTCGCCGCCGGGCTCGACCTCTACAAATATGATGTTGGGCGTTATCCGACGACACAAGAAGGCCTGGAGGCACTTGTCTCGGCGCCGCAGGGCGTCGACAACTGGAATGGCCCCTACGTCAAGAAGACGACGAAGCTCTCCGATCCCTGGGGCCATCCCTACAATTACCGCTTCCCGGGAGATCACGGCGAGTTCGACCTCTACAGCTATGGCGCCCATGCGGACGTGGCCAAGAACGATGAAAAGCCGCCCATCGCGAACTGGTGAAGGCGGCGTGCTTCCACCCCTCACCTGCGCTTCTTTTTCCTCCCCCACATTGGGGGAGGAAAGTGGAGCGCGTGCTCTGTACCCGGTGAGGGGCGGGCCACACAGGACCGCTGGCGAACGTGGGTTCACTCTCATCGAAGTCCTCGTCGCGCTCACCATTCTGAGCATCTCGCTTGCCACCTTGCTTGCTGTCTTTACGCAGGGACTCGACAGGGCGCGGGAAAGCCGCAACGAGGCGTCCGCGCGCGTGCTCGCGCAGTCTCTGCTCGCGCAAGCCAAAACGTCGACGAACCTTGCAGTCGGAGATAGCGGCGGCCGGACGAACGACTTTTATTGGCATCTGCGGGTCGCGCCTTACGGCTCCGCCGCGGACCTTGCGGCATGGCAGGCGACTCCCACCGAAATCTCCGCGAAAGTCACCTGGCTTGGTAGCAGCGGCGGCAGGCGCTCCATCACGTTGTCGACATTGCGCTACGTGCCCAAGCCCAGCACCGGGTCGCAGTCGGATTCCGATTCGGATTCGGAGTGAAGGAGATTCGCGCCCTGACGAAGTCTTGCCATACTGAAGCGGGATTCACCCTGCTTGAGCTTCTCATCGCCACCACGGTGCTGGGCTTTCTCTCGCTTCTTCTCTTCGGCGGCTTGCAATTCGGAACGCGTGTCTGGGAAAAGGCCCAGTCGTCGACGACCGACACCAACCGTGCCCGCGCCGCGCAGCTGTTCTTATCCGACGAGATTTCGCACATCTATCCGAGCTTCGCCGGGCTCTTGCCGGCCGACAAGCACGTCCAGTTCGAGGGCCAGGACAAGCGCATGACGTTTCTCGTAGCGTCGAAGTCAGTCGCAGGCGCGATGGACTGGGTCACCATTCAGGCGCAGCCTGGCAAGGGCAGCGTCTCGGTCGTGGTGACGAGCGAAGGCGAATTGTCGAACGGGCATGACACGGCGTTGCACCGTACGCTGATCCGCGGGCTCAAATGGTTCCAGATATCGTACTATGGGGAGCCATCGCCGGCCGGAGCGTCGACCACGACTCCTTCGATTGCGAATGCGGGTTTGGGCCGCAATGCCGCGGTTCTGGCAAGCGCGCCGCCCCAATGGACTTCGGTGTGGATCGGTCAGCGGCGCCTGCCATCGCTGATACGCATTCGCGCCGCTTTCGCAGACAAAGCCCCATGGCCCGATCTCGTGGTGTCGCCGCGCATCGATGTCGACGAGTCCTGTGTGCTCGACCAGCTTTCGAAATATTGTCAGGGCCGCTGATGGCCACACCAACTTTTTCGGATTCGGTCGGTCAGTTCCGCGGCCTTGCAGGCGAGCTTGTCAGCGAATGGCGGCGCGAACTTGCCCGTTTCGTGCGCGAAACGCTCGCCGGTCCGATCGCGCGTGGCGGCGAGCTGGTGCTGCTCGATTTCGAAGCGGACCAGGTGATCGTCAAACTCGCTTCCAGCGACGATGTTCACGAAATTGGCCGCGCCACGGGCGACGGCGAGAGCCGCGCCAGGGAAATCTCGTCGCTACTGGCGGCATCCGAGCTTGTTCCCCGCGGGACGGCCGATGTTGCCGTCGAACTGCCCGATGACGATGTCTTGAGGCGGCGCTTCGAGCTTCCTGCCGCCGGCCGGGCCACGCTGGCGCGGGCCGTGCCCTTCGAGCTTGAGCGGCTGAGCCCCATTGAAGCCGATCGCCTCTATTACGATTTCAGCATTCTGGAATCGCTGAAATCGAAGAAGCAGGTCGAGATCGAGTTGCGTATCGTCAAGCGCAGCACGGTCGATTCCGCGGTCGCCTCGGCCCATGCTGCCGGCCTGAGGGTGGGAGCGATCCGCTTCGCCGGCGATCCACGCGAGGCGGATTGGCGATCCTTCCCGCTCGACCGCCGCGCTTGGCTCGGGCTCAAATGGCGACAGTGGAATGTGCTCGCGCTCGGCGCCGCGGCAATCGTGCTTGGCATCGCTGTCGTGTTTGCGGCCTATCTTCGCGGCGTTTCGGCCGCGGGCGCGCTTGCCGACGAACTGGAAGCGGCGGGCAGCCGGGCCGCCGTCGTTCACCGGCTGCTTCACGACATCGGCGATGTGCGGGCGCAGATCGAATTTCCACTGGAGCAGAAACGCGCGCCTTTCCTCCTGGCAATTCTCTCCGAGCTGACGCGCGTATTGCCCGACGGAACATGGCTCACGGAATTCCAGCTCGACGGGAGCAAGGTTCACATCCAGGGTTTCTCCAAATCGGCATCCGATGTCGTGGGCGTCGTCGACCGCTCGCCCATGTTCGCGAACGCTCAGTTCATGGCGCCGCTGCAGAGCGCACCCAACGGACTCGAGCGCTTCGATCTCTCCTTCGATGTCAAGGGAGCGCACCACTGATGACCGCTCCCACTTTCCTGCGTGGCCGCCAAGGCGCCTTTCTCGCTCTCGGCGCCATCGTTTTGTTGTTCGCCCTTGTCATTGCGCTTCCGGTCGCCGCCCTGTTCCGCGCGCAGGCCAACGATCGTGCCGAAGCCCTGGACCAGCTCGCGGCCTATCGCGCCCAGGACGCACAGCGACCGGCACTCGCGGCGCGTCTTGCGGCGCTTCAACAGGGCGCGAAATCGGTCCCTGGACTTCTCACGGCGTCAAGCGCCGCTCTTGCCCAGGCGCAGCTGCAAAGCGACATGAAGGAACTCATCGACCGCAGTGGCGGCGCACTTCTGAGTGCACAATTGCTTCCGCCCACAAAGGTCAAGGGATTCGATTCCGTCGCGATCGAATATGATTTGACGATTCCGGTTTCACGGTTCAGCTCGCTCGTCTATGCAGTCGAGACGCACACGCCATATTATTTCGTCGACAGCGCCGATTTCGTGATGCCGCCCAACTGGCGCCCCAACCCGCAAGGGCAACAGGATCCGTCGATGGAGATGCGCTGGACCATTCATGCCTTCCGCTGGAGAGGCTCGCGATGAGTCTGCGGCTCAACCCGGCACAGCTCGCGCTGACGGCGCTTTGCGGCGTGTTGTCGATCCTGCTCGGCTACATGCTGTTTGCGCCGTTGCCCGATATTCCTCAGCCCGCGATTCAGGCGCATGCCGACCCCGTCGACGACGCGCCGCCCGCGCGCTTCGAGGCGCCGCCCAAGCAGGCTTTTGCCGAGGTCGACGACCGCTCGGTGTTCAATCCGCTGCGCGTGCGCGTGAGCGGACCCTCCGAGCCGGGCGCTGCAAACACCAACAGCCTGCCCGCCGATCTCTCGCTGGTCGGCGTCATCCTCGACGGCGACACCAGGCTCGCCCTCTTCAAGTCAAACTCTGCGCCGCTTGCCGTGGGCGTTTCCGTGGGTGGCAGCATCGAGGGCTGGCAGGTCACGCGCGTCGGGCCCGACGAGGTGGGCATGAGATCGGCCGCCGGAGAACAGGAAATCAAGCTGGCCGCCGGCAAGCCCTCCGGGCAACCGACTGGGCAGCCCGTGAACGGGCCCGGAAACAGCCCTCTCAATGCTGCGCAGGTGAACGCCCAGGCGAGGTTCCAGGCCAACATCGCGGCGCGGAACAACGCCGCCAACAACAACGCGAACAACAACAATGCGAACAATAACAACGCGAACAACAACGCGAACAACGACAACAACAATAACGACGATGACGACAACTAGACGCCGCAGATGCGGAGCCGAGACCGATTCGCCACAAAGCACAAAGAGCACGAGAGGGATTTTAGCGCAGAGGGCGCAGAAGTTGCGCAGGGTACGCGATGGAAAATGTTGCGCGCCTCTGGCACGCGTTTCCCGTTCCTCCACGCTAAGTCTTTCTTTGTACTCTTGGTGGTGAATCTCAAGCGTCCCGGCAGGCAAACTTCACGTCTCTGTGATGTCGGCGCCCGCGCGAGCATTCCTGTGATAAGCTGACGCCCTCTATGTAAGGGGATTGATCCATGCGCAGGACGCATCTTGTTACGGCATTGGCGCTTGCAACATGTGCCGCGCCCTCAGCCCTGTTTGCGATGGGCGGCGGTGGCGGCGGTTATGGCGGCGGTTTCAGCTCGATGCGCATGCCCACGAAGCCCGACGATTACAGCGCCGCGCTGAAGCTGATTCATCAGGAGAGATATGCCGACGCGATGCCCTATCTCGACAAGGCGGTCGCCCAGCATCCGCACAACGCCGACATTCTCAACTATCTCGGCTACACGCACCGAATGGTGGGGGATTTTCCGGGCTCGCTCGCCTGGTATCAGAAAGCTCTCACCGAGGATCCCCGTCACAAGGGCGCACATGAATATCTGGGCGAGCTCTACCTGAACATGCGCGACGTGGCGTCGGCGCGCGCGCAGCTCGCCGAACTCGTGCGACTTTGCCCCGACAATTGCGACGAGCGCGACACGCTCACCAAATCGATCGACACCTACGTTGCCGCCAATCCCCCCGCAGCGATGCCGGCCACTGCCGCCACGGCCACGGCTCCTATTACAGCCACGCCGGCCGCTTCCGCGGCGGCTTTGCCTGCTGCCGCTCCATCGGCAATGACGTCGGCCGCGCAACAGGCCACTCCCGCGCAAACAACCCCACCCTTGCCTTGAGGGCAGAACAGTATTTGCACGCGGAGAACGCGGAAGACAGAAATTCACAGGGAGACCTCCGCGTGCACCTGCCTCAAGAGGGTAAGTCCGGGGTCACACGCGCTCTTTCGCCATCGCGGCGAAGCGGGTGAAGAGGTAGTGGCTGTCCATGGGGCCGGGTGAGGCCTCGGGGTGATATTGCACGGAGAACGCGTTCCGGTTCTCTACCACGAGTCCGCAATTGGTGCCGTCGAACAGCGAGACATGCGTTTCGCGCACGCCGCTCGGCAGCGTTGCGCCGTCAACCGTGAAACCGTGGTTCATCGACACGATCTCGACCTTGCCTGTCTCGAGATTCTTGACTGGATGATTGGCGCCGTGATGGCCCTGCGCCATCTTCCGCGTCTTAGCGCCGAGCGTCAGCGCGAGCATCTGATGGCCGAGACAGATGCCGAAGACGGGCACGCCGTGATCGAGCAGCCCCGCGATGGTGGGGATCGCATATTCGCCGGTGGCGGCGGGATCGCCGGGGCCGTTCGACAACACCACGCCTTGCGGTTCGTGCCGCATCACGTCGTCAAAGCTCGCACTGGCGGGCAGCACGGAAATCTCGGCACCGTGTCCAGCGAGCTGGCGCAGGATGTTGCGCTTCACGCCGTAATCGAGAACGACGGCGCGCCAGGTGGGCGCGGTTTGCTCGCCATAGCCCTCGCCCCATTGCCAGGGCGTTTCGCGCCATTTGTAGGTCTGCCGGCAGGTAACGTCTTTGGCCAGGTCGAGGCCTTCGAGCCCCGAAAATCCGCGCGCTTCTGCGGCGAGTTTTTCGATATCGAATTTTCCCTCCGGCGCATGCGCAACCACGCCGTGCGGCATTCCCCGTTCGCGGATGCGCGTGGTCAGTGCGCGTGTGTCGATGCCGGAGATGCCCGGGATGTTGTGCAGTTTGAGCCAGCGGTCGAGCGGAGAGAGCGAGCGCCAGTTCGAAGCCTGCCCCACATCGGCGCGCACCACGATGGCGCGCATCGCGGGCGTCAGCGCTTCGATGTCTTCGCTGTTGGTACCGACGATGCCGATATGGGGAAAGGTGAAGGCGACGATCTGTCCGGCATAGGAGGGATCGGTGAGGATTTCCTGGTAGCCGGTCATCGCGGTGTTGAAGCACACCTCGCCCACCGCGTGGCAGGCTGCGCCGAAGCCTTTGCCCTGGAACACGGTCCCGTCCGCGAGCACCAGCACCGCGCTCGCGCGCAAAATCACTCCCGCCGCGGAGGCGGCGGAAGATGTCGTGCTGTCCGTCATCGGGGAAGCCTCGGATTTGGGGGAAAATAGAAATGGTAGGTGGCGCGGTCAAGCCAGTTGCCGCACGCGCCATGCACTGCGCGGACAAACTGCCGGCGAAAATGTCAGGCGAGTTGGAGATCCATATGCGCGAAGCCGTGCTTCCTCGTTGGATTTGCATGACGGCAACGAGCACGCGCAAAGCCCCGGCCTTTCGACCGGGGACTACAGCCTGCCTTACACGGCGAAGAGTTCTTAACCGATAGATCACAGAATGCAGTGCCAAGAACTGGAGCGCAAAATGAGATTCGCAGCTATCGCAGCCATATGTGTCGTGGCCGCCTCATGCGCGTCTGAGCAACCAAAGCAAGCGCACATCGATACAGTAGTGGTGGACGCCTGTGTCCACCCATCTGATCTAGCACCTGCACCGGCAGTTAGAGTCGCACAAGACGGTTATATGGCTCCGACTGGTCCGTGCCTAAAGGTGTTGCCGCAAAAGGTGAAGTGACCGCACGCCCTGGCTATATCTTGGGGCTTTCAGCCATTACCTGTTTCGAGGGGGCAAACCCGGCGACCAAGCCATAGAGCCATAATAACTGAATATTATTGATAAAAGTGCTTGCAGAAACAAGATTTCATGATATTTCACTTAAGATAATTAATCGACGGCGGAAAATATCTTGAGCCTCCCCACCCGCGACTGGCAGGAACTGACGCGTCTTACCCAAGGCGCTCCGCTGATTGTCGAGCGGGTGCGGCTCGCATCCAGCGGGATCGCGATCGAAGGCGCTTTCGTGCCGCCGCAGCTCTCGCAGCTCTCCGCCGAGGACCAGGTGTTCGTCGCCGCCTTTGTGCGTGCTCACGGTTCGATCAAGGAGATGGAGCAGGTCTTCGGCGTCAGCTACCCGACCATCAAGGCACGGCTGAACCGCATTGCCGCCAGCCTCGAATTCGTCGACACGAATCCGAGCCCCTCGCGCGGACAGGTGATCGAGCGGCTGCAGCGGGGCGAGCTCTCTGCGTCCGAAGCCATCGCCGCGCTGGAGGCGCTGAAATGATTGCGCCGTTCCCCGCTTGTGCACCGGCGCGCAACGCATGGGGAAGTCATTGGTCCTGCAATTCCCTCTTCATTCTGATCTAACAGGAGAACGCGATGAACGAACACCGACGGCAGATTCTCGACATGCTCGCGTCCGGGAAAATCACCGCCGACGAAGCCGAGCGCCTTCTCTCGGCACTCGAGAGCACGTCCCGGCACGCGGCCGGCGACGCCAAGCCGTCCCCCCGCTATCTGCACGTCGTGGTCGACAAGAACGGTGACGGCGATGCACGGAGCAAAAAGGTCGATATTCGGGTGCCGCTGCAGTTGCTGCGCGCCGGTGTGCGCCTCGCCAACGTGCTGCCGGGCGACGCGCGCGAACGGGTGAACGAGGCTTTGCACAGGAAGGGCGTGGCGTTCGATCTGGGCAATCTGAAACCGGAAAATGTGGACGCGCTGATCGAGCAGCTGAACGACGTTTCCTTCGACATCGATAATGCCAGAGGCCACGCAACCGTGAAGATGTACTGCGAGTGAGCGTGCGGCGGAAATACAGAGCAGGACGGCACGATCAAGGAGTCCAAAAGTAGCGCGGTCCTGACAGTGCCGCCGGCGCGGGCCCCGGCGCCCGCTTATCCGCCTGCTGCCTTACGGATCTCGGGCGGGAAATCCTCCATTTCCTGCACCTGGCGGATTTCGATGATTTCGTTGTCGCGTGCGGGACAGCGCTTCGCCCACGCGATGGCCTCGTCCTTCGAATTCACCCGGATCATCCAGTAACCGCCGAGCACTTCCTTTGTCTCCGTGAACGGTCCGTCGGTTACGCACGGCGTGCCGCTTTCGAAGGTGACGCGCGCGCCCATCGAGGGCGGGTGCAGCCCGTCGAGCGCGAGCACAATCCCCGCCTCCTGCATGGCCTGGTTGAATTTCATCATTTCGGCGACATGCGCCGCATCGGGCATCGCGCCCGGCGTGGCTTTTTCATAGCCCCTGGGAATCATCAGCAGCATGAATCGCATCGTCGTCTCCCTGCATGGCGGCTCGAACTGCGGCGCCGCATCAATATTATGACGTGGTTGTAGCCCCCTATCCGACAAGTGCCGGGAATTTAATTTGGCCGCCCCCGCCGCGGCCCCCGCCGATTCTTCGCCATGCGGCGTTTCGAAACTGTGGTATTTGCACCGGCGGTAATGGAGGACGTGAACGAATGGAATTGCGCGAGCGGCTCAACGACTCTCTGAAAAGCGCGATGAAGGCACGGGACCAGAAGCGCGTCTCGACCCTGCGCCTGATGCTGGCCGGGTTGAAGGATCGCGACATCGCCAATCGCAGCGAAGAAAGCCGCGCGGGCATCGGCGAGGACGAGATATTCTCTCTGCTCGCCAAGATGATCCGTCAGCGCGAGGAATCGGCTTCCATGTATGAGAGCGGCGGCCGGCCCGAGCTCGCGGCAGCGGAGCGGGAGGAGATCGCGATCATCGGCGAATTCCTGCCGCGTCAGATGAGCGATGAGGAAACGGGCGCGGCCGCAAGAGCGGCCGTCGCGGAACTGGGCGCCGGATCAATGAAGGAGATGGGCAAGGTCATGGCGGTGCTCAAGGAGCGTTACGCGGGGCAGATGGATCTGGGCAAGGCGGGCACCGTGGTCCGGCAATTGCTGGCCAGCAACCCTTCCTCCGGTTCAACCGGGAGACCAGGCTCAGGGTGAGATGGTTTGGTGCTCGCGCCGAAATGCCCGCGATATTCCAAGCCGAACACCAATCTCCCGCCACTCCTCGTCGAAACACTTGTTAGCTTGTTCACATGCCTCGCGCGGTAAGAGACAATTCCTGCGCCTTGCACGGCCGTGAAACTTCGATTCTGAAAGTTGCCGATACGGTCAATTCGAAACAATGGGCCGGCGAACATCTTTTCAGATGTTTTTCATGCCTCGCGTCCAATATGTGTCGGCAACACCGCACCGCAGGCTGCATTTGATGCTAATTGGCGACATACTGGTTGCGCAGGGTCTTGTAACGCCCATCGATGTATCCGCAGCGCTGGAGCGCCAGCGCACCGAAGGCGGAAAACTCGGCGACAACCTGGTCACGATGGGCAAGCTCGCACCGGCCGATCTTGCAGCCGTACTCGACTCGACACCCATGCCGCCGCGTTCACTGGATGCCACGGGTCTGGCGCTGTCCGATCTGCTCAACCTCGTGACCAAGACGATGTACTCCACGGGCGTGGAAACGCCTTCGATGATTGCCAATCTGATGAAATTGCCGCCTCTCGCCATCCAGCAGCTGCTGGATCAGGCGAAAGAGCGCAAGCTCGTCGACGTCCTGGGATCGGTCGGCGTTCGGGCTGTTTCAGAATTGCGCTATACGCTGACCGAAAAGGGCAAGCAGTGGGCGCAGGATGCATTGGCGCTCAGCCAATATATCGGTCCGGCGCCGGTAACGCTGGAGGCTTATCGCGAGCGTGTCGAGCGCCAGAGCATCGTCAACGAACGCGTCGATCGCGCCGCGATCGATAGTGCATTCGCCAATCTGGTGATTTCCGAGGATTTCATCCAGGAAATCGGGCCGGCGGTCAATTCCGGCCGCTCTATCCTGCTCTACGGTCCCCCCGGCAATGGGAAGACATCGGTGGCGGAGAAGGTCGGACAGATGTTTCGGGATGTGGTGTACATCCCCTATTGTTTCGAGGTCGAAGGACAGGTCATCAAGGTATTCGATCCGGGAACCCACAAACCGGTTCGTCCCGGCAATACGGACCGCGCAGCAACGTTGCGACGCGAAGACTTCGATCAACGATGGGTGCCGTGCTACCGGCCGTTTATCGTGACTGGCGGCGAGCTAACGCTTGAGATGCTCGACCTGAGGTTCAACGCGCCGGCCAATTTCTATGAGGCGCCGCTCCACATCAAAGCGCTCGGGGGCATTTTCGTCATCGATGATTTCGGGCGTCAGATCGTGACACCCGAGGCGCTCCTCAACCGTTGGATCGTGCCGCTGGAGAGCCGGGTCGATTACCTGAAGCTGCACACCGGCAAGAGCTTTCAACTTCCGTTCGACGAGCTGCTCATCTTCTCCACCAATCTCGCCCCGAACCAGCTCATGGATCCGGCATTCCTGCGTCGCATTCCCTACAAGATCGAAGTCGGCGCCCCAACGCGCGAGGAGTATCGCCGGATATTCGATGCAGTCTCCAAAGCCGACCGTCTGGAGGACATAGACGAGATTTTCCAGTTCGTGTTTGCAGAGCTTCGCGAGCGCAACGACTTTCCCCTCGCAAGCTACCAGCCGCGCTTCATACTCGAGCAAGTGCGCGCCGCGTGCAAATTCCAGAACATCGCGATGCAGTTCCGACCGCAACTTATCAGCAGGGCGCTGAAGAATCTCTACACCAAGGACACGCCCGGCCATGGCGTGCAGGCGAAGGCAGCCGAACCCGGCGATTACGCCCGCGCAGCCTGAAATCCCGCTTCCCCGATAATTCGTAGAGCGAAATCGCTGACTGGCGGAGGGTGTTGCGGTGGCCTGGATTTCGAAGTGGCGCGTCGGTGCAGCGAACGATGCGGTTACTCAATATCAGTCCGTCCTCGACGGCAATCGTCCTCGCGGGACAAGGCCTCACCAATGCGGCGATATTCTACGTGCAGTAGTTCACTATTGGACCGAACAACTTAACGTCTCGTAAGCGCGCGAATGCGACAATGCCGTCAATCGCGCGAGCATGATTCCGCGCAGATTCAAATAAAGGACATTTGAGATGTTAGTATCCCACCGCGGCCTTTCCGTGGCCGCGCTCGCCGTCATTTTGTCCGCATGTGCCACTTCGCCTGAGAACATCAAGGCCGCCAACTACAATTCGAGCCCTTATGCTTATCTGACCTGCCCGCAACTTGCGCAGTACAAGGCGATGTTGAACGGGCGCTTGGCCACGGCGAGTTCGGAACAGGAAACCGCGCGGACCGAAGACGCGATCGGCGATGTTGCGCTCGGCATTCCGTTCGGCTCGGCGAGTCACAAATGGACTCCATGGCAGATTTCCGATCTGAAGGGCCGCGTCGTGGCAGTCGAGCGCGTTGAAACAAACGACAGTTGCGCCCGGCAGCGCGAGGCTTCCGCAACAAGCCAGCTCTGAGTTTCGCACAAGCCTGAGGGTTCTTTCACCGGCTTCGCTCGGGATGCAATCGCGGCGGCCCTTGGTGGGTTAGCCGAGTGGCGCCCGGGCGAAGTGGGCTGTCCGCGCCGTACGGTTGCCATCGCCTTTTGTCCGACACCGGGAACTTCCGTCTCGACCGACAGGGGACCTTTCAAAGGTCTAATCTATGATGGTTCTTTCATTCTGCGCCTCCACGATTGCCGTGTGGTCACATTTCGCACCGTGGCCTCGACCAGCGGCGACCGGGTGTACGTTTGTGAGAAGGAGGCGGATCTCCGACACGACCGGGGAAAGTGGTCAATCTTATACAGACTCGAGTCTGGTATTCGACTTAAGTACCCGGTGGGGCTCACAGGGATTGTCCTTGATGGACGATCCCGAACCGTCGGTGTCGAAGAGCCATCATGCAGGCCACCAACTTCAGGAAACAATTCACTGCCGTCGCAGATGCTTGCGCCATCGCCCAGGCAATTGTGGACACGGTGCGCGAGCCCGTTCTGGTACTCGACAAAGACCTGCGCGTGATCGCCGCGAGCCGCTCATTCTATTCCGCATTCAAGGTCAGCCCCGACCACACCCAGGGAAAACCTCTCTACGCATTGGGCGAGGGACAGTGGGACATTCCAGGACTTCGGACGTTGCTGGATAAAATCATAGCCGAGCACGGCGTGATGGAGGATTATGAGGTCGAGCATGAATTTCCTGACCTCGGCAAGCGTACAATACGCCTGAATGCCCGCCAGGTGTTCTACGAGGGAGGCGCTGGAACGACCATTCTGCTCGGCATGGAGGATATCACCGAGCGGCGTATTCTGGAGCTTGAAAAGGATGAGCTGCTGCGGCAGAAAGACGTTCTTCTTGAGGAATTGCAGCATCGAATTACCAACAGCCTGCAAGTCATCTCCAGCGTCATTCTGATGAAGGTGCGGACGGTAAAGTCGGAAGAGGCGCGGCTTCATCTGCGAGATGCTCACGAGCGGGTCATGTCGGTTGCTGCGGTGCAGAAGCAGCTACACGCAACCGGGGCCGTCGGGCCTATCGACGTTGTGCCTTACCTCTCGGGTTTGTGCGAGACCCTTGCAAGCTCGATGATCGGAAAAACGCGACCAATCTCGCTGAAGGTGGTTGGCGAGGGCGGAAGCGCGCCGCGACGCCAGGCAGAAAGCCTTGGACTGATCGTGACCGAACTCGTCATGAACTCACTTAAGCATGCGTTCCCGGACGAAAAGGCCAAAGGCCAGATCATCGTCGCGTATGACACCGCGGGAACAAATTGGAAGCTTTCGGTCTCCGACAACGGAATTGGCAGGCCGGATGGTGTCTTTGCCCAGGTAAAAACCGGACTCGGCACTGGCATCGTCAAGGCGCTCGCGCAGCAGATCGATGCCCAGGTTGAAACTCTGTCGGGCGGCGAGGGCACTGCGATTTCGATCACCCATGCCACCTTTGCGGCCCCCGCGCCAATTGCCACGAAAACTGGCGCATCGATCAACGGCAGGCTGCTCGCACAGACCGCGGTGACATTGCAGATGAATAAGGTTACCGCCCCTGAAGTACACGTCAAAGAAGCAGATCAGCCGACAGCTTCATAATCCAGACTCCTCAGAGCGCGGAAAAGCAGACCGCCCAATGGATGGTGGGCGAACTCGCAATGCATCAGCGTCTGCGCAAATGACATGACCAAATGCGTAGCAACCGCGGTGATGAGAAATAGTGGGAGCTCTCGAAGGAACCACGGTCCGGACGATCGAGTGATCATCGGATGCCTACGATCGACGCAATCATTCGCCCTTCAGATGCACAACGGGGAAGTAGAGCCCCAGCAGGCGCCGGTCCCACCATATGCCCTTCGCTTTTTCTTCGTTGCTGGCATAGGTGTATTCGTAGAACTCCGCGCGCACATAGAGCGGCGGCTTGTCCGGAAAGGGATTCTTTTCGAGCAGCGCGGTCACCGTCGGTTCATTCTCCAGCAGCCGCTGAAGGAAATGCCAAAACCATGGCAGGTGCCGAGGATCCTCGAGCGCCGCGAACCACATCTGCCAGTCCAGGCGCGGCTGATGGGGGATGTTCCAGCGAGGGCTGCGCGCGACATCGCCGGGTTTGTACCAGAATTCGTATTCGCGCCATTCGATGCCGTCATTCGAACCCTCAATGACGATCTCGTCGCGCTTCGTGGTCATGACGGCGAACAGACCGTAGCTGCTGACGATGTGTAGCGGTTCGACAACGCGGTCGACAAGTTGCGCCACGACAGGCGGATTGCCGCCGAAATGCTCGTCCATCTGCACCAGACTGCAGAACACGATCACCACCGCCAATGCACCAACGACGACCCCGACCGTCTTTCGCGGAACATTGTTTCCGGCGTGTATTGGCAGCAGCTGGACCAAGCGCTGCGGCAATAGGTTTTGCAGAGCCGCGTCGTCGAACAATGGCAGGCACAGCAACATCGTTTGAAGGTTGAACCAGTTGTAATTGCCGGTGATCGCGATGCCGATTTGCAGCATGAGAATCCCGAACGCTGTAAAAAAGCGCAGCCGGCGCGGTCCAAAGATCAGGAACGGCAGGATCAGCTCAACGAAAAACGTGGCGCCGGTGGCAAAGATCAACACGCGTGGCGCCAGGTGTGCGGTGTACCAGGCCAGCGGCGTGGGCAACGGCTGGGTGAGAAAGTGATATGACAGCGCCGACAGGTTCCACCAATTGGGATCGCCGCTCAGCAGCTTGACCATGCCCGACATGAACATGAACCGGAACAGGAGCCATCGCAGCAACCAGACGCCCGGCATGGTGGCGAAGCTCAGCACGAGCGCGAGAAATCCCCCCTCCAGCAGAAACGTGTCCCACTGGAAGGTCATGAAGGCCTGTCCGCCATAAAGCAGCGACAGATAGAGCGCATAGAGGAGAAACAGGCAGAGCCGCGGCAGCAGATTGAAGACCAGCAACAGCGACAGCCCCGCCCCCGCCCAGCACACGGCCTGGATGGCGAAATCACTGGCGTTCCACCAGAACACCATCGGCATCAGGTAAAAGCGCTCCAGACCGAGTCGGCTGGTGGCGACATCGACGAGGTTGGCCAGCGGCAGGATGCCATGACTACCGATCAGCCCCTGCGCCTGTACTCCGAACGAAACGAACGCCGAAAAGTAGATCAACCCGAAAAGGCGCAGGAACAAGAATGAGACAAGATCATATCGCGGCGGCGCGTAGCCTCTGCCCCACAGAAACAGGCTGATTCGATAAAAAGCCGAGCGATGGGCGGCGGTGAAGGCATAAGCCAGCTCCGAGACGGCGGCGAACCCGGGCAGTTTTCTGTAGAGTGCGAGCCAGAAACGCTTGCCCCGCGCGTGGCTCAAAGTCAGAAAGCTGGCCTCGGCAGCGCTCGCAAAGTGTCCGTCCGGTGCGATGTATTGCACGGCGCGCTGAAAATCGGCGATCGGGATTGTGGGATACTGCGCCACCACTTCCTGATACGGTTTGTAGTCGACACTGTCGCCCGTGAGCTTTTGCCAGTAGCGCGCCCAGTAACCGCAGAACGAACAATCGCCGTCATAGACCAACAGCGGCTGCGAGGCCGACGTATCGACAGAGTTGGGTAAGTGATTTCGAGTTATCTTTTTCACGACTTTGACAAGTAACCACTGAAGGGTCCAGTTGGCGTGTCAGGTTAGCCCAGCCAAGCGGCAAGAAGCGCCGCGGCCGGCGGATGCTTGTCCTCTTGTCGTGCTCACGCGATAGCGCCACGAGATACGAAGAACTCGTTTCACGACGACAGTTTTCCAAAACTACGCAACACCTAACAAACTCGGGTTATTCGAACTGATCCCGTATACGCTGCGCCACAAGATGGCGACCGAAATATCGGCGAGGGGTCAGCGCCAAGGAGTTGGCCTGCCACATGGGCCATCTGATGTCTGACCTGAAGACGACACAGGGCTACATGAAATACGACAAGCACTATCTCGCAAACGCCAAGGCCGTGACAGGGGGCTATTTGCCGAACTGTATGGGCGGATTTCGGGCGCTACCATAACTGTTTCCGACCGAATGCGTGACCAGAGCCCGATTTCAGATAAGACTCGAAAGTCTCGGCCTTTTGGAGGTCTGCGGCCCTTCTTGTCTGCTTCTTGTTCTGCGAGGTTCGCCCATCGCACCGCGTCTGCCTTCAATAGGAATGTCTTGCTTAGTGTCTGGCCTCTTCGGCGGATTTGAGCCTGCCAACTGCTTCCCCTTTTTCTGATAGTTGCGATTGCAGATGTCTCCGAGTGTCAAGGTTGTGACACGCGTGATCCGCATTGGGTTTTTGTGGGACCGTCTAACCTACAACCCATTGAAAAGGTTATCAGTTAGATGGTGGGCGCGACAGGGATCGAACCTGTGACCCCTACGATGTCAACGTAGTGCTCTCCCGCTGAGCTACGCGCCCGCCAGTCGTGGGGGCTGTCCTATACCGCCCGTGGTCGCGGGCTGGCAAGGCGGACCTCACGCAGCGACCATGCGGTCGATTTCGTGGACGATCTCGCGAAGGTGAAAGGGTTTTGACAGAACCCTTGCATGCTTGGGCGCGTTCGAAGACGGATGAAGGGCGACCGCGGCAAAGCCGGTGATGAACATGATCTTCAATCCCGAATCCAGCTCGGCGGCGCGCTTGGCGAGTTCGATGCCGTCGAGGCCGGGCATGACGATGTCGGTCAGGAGCAGATCGAAACTCGCGCGGGTGAGGCACGCATGCGCCTGCTCGCCATCACCGAAATCGGTCACCTCGTGGCCGGCCTTGACGAGCGCGGCCGCCAGGAAGCGGCGCAGCGATTCGTCATCTTCAGCCAAAAGGATGCGCGCCATGTCTCCCCCTCGAGCGACTAAAGCCTATATCACGCCGACGGTAAACGTGGGTTGATCCTGGCCGCCGGACCTTTGCGGCTTGCCGCCGGCCCACCATCCCGGGCGCTTGCCGGGTGGGCGTCGTTGGTGGTCCACTCGCCGCGCCGAAAGGAGCGCTGCGCCGCGAAATGAGAAATCTCGCCGGATATCGCGTCGAAACGGATCCCGTGCTCGATTGTCTCCGCGCCGAGCCCGTGCGCGTGCTCCGGCCGTCGCGCCAGTTGATCCCATTCGTCTTCGCCTCCCCCCATTCCGGCCGCCTCTACCCGGCGAGTTTCGTCGAGAGAAGCCGGCTCAATCCCGTGATGCTGCGGCGCTCGGAAGACGCCTTTGTCGACGAACTGTTTTCCGCCGTTGTCGCGCTCGGCGCCCCGCTCATCCTTGCCCGCTTTCCGCGCGCCTATCTCGACGCCAACCGCGCACCGGCGGAACTCGATGCGGCGATGTTCGAGGGCGCGCTGCCAATGACGATCGACAGGGCCAGCCCCCGCGTGCATGCGGGCTTGGGCATCATTCCACGCGTGGTGCGCGAAGGCGTCGAAATTTATCGAGAGAAGCTGACCGCTCGAGAAGCGGGCGAACGGATTGCGCAATTCTATCGGCCCTATCACGCCGCGCTCGACCGGCTTGTCGCGGAAACGCATGCCCGCTTCGGCGTGGCCATCGTCATCGACTGTCATTCCATGCCATCCGCGGCCGCGGCTCCCGATATCGTTTTGGGCGACAGGCTTGGACTTGCCGCAGCGGCCGAGGTGACCTCTGCCGCGGAATTCGCCTTCGCCGGCGCGGGTTTTCGGATCGCGCGCAACGCGCCTTACGCCGGAGGCCACACCACACAGCTTCACGGCCGGCCGGGCACCGGCACGCACGCGCTGCAAGTCGAGATTAATCGCGGGCTCTACCTCGACGAAGAACGGGTGGAACGCGGCGTGCGCTTCGCGGAAATCCGCCGACGAATCTCCGGTGCCTTGCGGGATCTGGTCAGTTCACCCGCCTCCCTCGTTCAGGCGCGGGCCACGCAACACGCCGCCGAATAAAAAAGGGCCGCGCCTCGAAGGCGCGGCCAAGTGAAGGGAGGAAACGCCCAGGAAGGGCAACGGCCCCTGCAGACATACTCCGCCAAGGCCGTATGCGGTGAATTATGACTTTGGCGATACTGCAACGCAACAATAAATTGTGCGTGCGCTCTGTCAATTTTTCGCTGTAGTTTCAAATACTTACAAGGCGAATAGCCGAGCGGTTGTGCGATGCGGCGTACATGTCGCTCTGCCGCCGGGCCGGGATTCACAAAACCATGATCACTTCGCAACACGAGCGTCGCGAATGACTGGCAGTCAGGCGTGTGACCGATTCGCAGTGATTCGCGCGAGGAGCACGCGATGGCCGAGCTGGCCCTGGATCGAACATCGCCGCCATCCGCGGCTGGCTGGGCTCGCAGGAAGCCGCAGCGCACGACCATGCGGAGCGTTCCGCGCGAGCCGCTGCGTCCGATGCGGCGGCACCGGACGATCTTCATTTCCGACGTGCATCTGGGCACGCGCGGTTGCAAGGCGGAGCTCCTGGCCGATTTTCTGGTGCGCAACAGCTGCGAGACGCTGTTTCTCGTCGGCGACATCGTCGACGGTTGGCGGCTGAAACGCCGCTGGTACTGGCCCGACGCCCACAACCGCGTCATCGAGGCGCTTCTGCGGAAAATCGACGCGGGCACGCGCGTCATCTACGTGCCGGGAAATCACGATGAAGTGCTGCGGAGCTATTGCGGACGTTCAATCGCCGGCGTGGAAGTGATGTACGAGGCGATTCACGAGACGGCCGACGGCAGGCAGCTTCTGGTGCTGCATGGCGACCGCTTCGACGCGGTCATCGCCTACGCCAAATGGCTCGCGCATCTCGGCGATGGCGCCTACACCATGGCTCTGCACCTCAACGAGGTCTGCCACGTACTGCGGCGCGCATTGAATCTGCCCTACTGGTCGCTCTCGGCGTGGCTGAAAGGGAAGGTCAAGAACGCACTTGAATACATCTGCCGCTTCGAAGAGGCGGTGGCACGCGAGGTCCGCACACGCGGCTTCGACGGCGTGGTGTGCGGTCATATTCACCATGCGGCCATAAAAACGATCGAAGGCGTGCTCTACGTTAACGATGGCGACTGGGTTGAAAGCTGCACGGCGCTCGTCGAAGATATGCGCGGAAATCTGGAGATTCTCTGCTGGGCATCTGCCGGCGCAAAAGAGCCCGCCGCCAAGGGCTCGGTTCAGGACGCACTCGCGGCAGCGATTCCCGCCTGAGGCAGTCTCGATGACCGTCGATGCGGCCCCTGCGGGGCCCGCCGCGCATGCGTCGTCGGTGGCTCGGGCCGGCCGGCTTTTGATTTTCACCGACGCTTGGGCGCCGCAGGTCAACGGCGTCGTACGCACGCTCGAGACGCTCGGACGCGATCTGGAAGCGTTGGGTTGCGAGGTGCGTTATGCGACGCCGGAAGGCCGCTTCACCGTGCCTTTGCCCACCTATCCCGAGATCAGATTGGCGCTGTTTCCGCGTCGAAGTCTCGAACGGATGATCGACGAATTTGCACCCGATGCGATTCACATCGCAACCGAGGGCACGATCGGGCTGAGCGCGCGGGCCATCTGCCGTGCGCGCGGACTATCCTTCACGACGTCGTTCCACACGCGCTTCCCGGAATATGTGCATGCGCGCTTTCCCTTCGTGCCGAAACAATTCGTCTACCGCTTCCTGCGCTGGTTCCATGGGCCGGCGACGGCCATGATGGTCGCGACACCCTCCCTGAAGCAGGAGCTCGAGGCGAACGGTTTCCGCAATGTCCGCATCTGGGCACGCGGCGTGGATGTCGCGCAGTTTCGGCCGATCCCAGGCGCCTCTCTCCCGTTCCCCCATCCCATCTGGCTCTATGTCGGCCGCATCGCGGTCGAGAAAAACATCGAGACGTTTCTAAAGCTCGATCTTCCGGGCACGAAGGTGATCATCGGCGACGGTCCGGCCCGCTCGAGCCTTGCCCGCGCCTATCCCGACGCACGATTCCTTGGTCCCAAATCGGGCGAAGAACTCGTCTGCCATTATGCGGCAAGCGATGTTTTCGTGTTCCCGAGCCTGACCGACACGTTTGGGCTCGTGATGCTGGAAGCGCTGGCATGCGCGGTTCCCGTGGCCGCCTTCCCTGTGCAGGGGCCGATCGACGTGCTGGGCGATGCACCGATCGCCGCTCTCGATTGCGATCTCGCCCGCGCCTGCCTGAGGGCGCTCGAGATCCCGCGGCTGGCGGCGCGCGCCTTCGCACTCACCCGGTCCTGGCGCAGCTGCACCGAACAGTTTCTTTCCAATCTTCCCGTCAGGTTCCCGATTCGGGAAGTGGAAGCAGAATCTTCCGCGCCGGACGCCGTACTGTCCACTGCTACTGCGCCCGTGCCGCTTCGCGCGGTATTGTGAGGTTTCCCCTCCGCCCGCGCGCCGGGAAATGTCGCGGCGCATGCTAGCTTCTCGCCCGTCCGTCACGCCTTCCGGTTTCCTCATGCCTTCTGCAACCGTCCCCACCCGGAGCTCACGGCTCGCGCCTGCGGAACTTCTGTTTCTGGGCATTGTGATGCTTGGCTGGGCCGTGATGGTGGTCGCGCGCGGAAAAGACTGTTCGTGGGACTTCCGCAATTACCATTGGTACATCCCCTACGCTTTCCTGCATGCGCGGATGGGATTCGACGTCGCGGTCGCGCATCAGGCGACCTATTATAATCCTCTGCTCGATACGCCTTTCTATCTTCTGGCTACGCACCTGAAGGCGTGGCTTGCGCTCGGCATTCTTGGCGCGGTCCAGGGCTCCAGCGTCATTCCTCTTTATATTCTGTGCCGCACGACGTTCTGCATCGAACCTGCGCGTCTGATCGCGTCGATTCTTGCCCTGATCTGCATGGCCGGCAGCCTGAACCTCTATCTGGCCGGCGCGACCTACTACGACAACGTCATGAGTCTGCTTGTCCTGTCGGGACTGGCGTTGATAGTCGCGCGGCGCGACGACCTTTGCGACGGGCGCCTCGGACTGGGCGCGTGGATTTCCGCAACCGCGGGGATCCTTGTCGGCATTGCAGTCGGGCTGAAACTTCCGGAAGCGATTTTTGCGTTTGGCTTCGCGGCGGCGCTTGCTGTCCTGCCCGGAGATTGGCGCCATCGTGGCTCGCGACTCGCGGCGGGCGCGCTCGGCGGCCTCATCGGTTTCGGGATCTTTGCGGGATTCTGGATGGCCGCCATGGCGCGGCTGACGGGCAATCCGGTCTTTCCCTATTTCAACGAAGTCTTCCACTCGCCTCTTGCGCTCGCCGCGCCCTATCGCGATCTCCGCTTCATCCCGCACAGCCTCGCGCACCAGGTTCTTTTTCCGCTTCTCTTTTCGCTCGACTGGCGGGTGGCCGACGATCTTCCGTTTCACGACATTCGCGTCGGCGTCGCCTATGTTCTCTTCATCGCGACCATCCCGTTGTGGCTGGTTGCACGACGGCGCGGGAACAAGCTCGTGGCGCAGGATGCGGCCGCCGCGCTCTTCGCATTCGCCGCCATCTCCTACATTGCCTGGCTGCGGATGTTCGCGATCTATCGCTACATTCTGGTGCTCGAGATGCTCGCACCGATTATGATCGCGGCGTCGGTGGGTCTGTGGCCGCTTTCGGTGCGCACAAGGCTCGTCACCACGGCATTGCTGCTTCTCTGGGCGCAGGCGTCGATGAAGGCGCTCTTGCCGCGCCGAGCGCCCGCCACCGATCCCTACGTGCAGGCCGCCATCCCGCCCATTCCGCATCCCGACCGCACGATGATCCTGATGACGGGGGAAGCACCGCTCGGCTACCTCGTTCCTTCGTTGCCGGCGCAGATTCCCGTCTTGCGCGTCGATGGCTGGTTGATACAGCCCCAGGACGGCTCGCGCCTCACCGGCGAGACAAGAAAGCGCGTCGCGGCCTTTCGCGGCGATCTGTTCGTGATCGCCGACGCGGGCGAACTGGCGCGCAGCCGCGACGCGCTGGCCGTCTATGGTCTTGCCATCGGCGACGCCAAATGCCGAAATATCGTCACCAATCTCGGCGGGCCTTATCGATTCTGCCCGCTCTCACCCGTGCAGAGCGGAGTCCGATGACCGAACCGGCCGCGCGCATCGCTGTACTCGTCCCCTGCTACAACGAAGAAGCAGCGATCGGCGCGGTCGTGAGGGATTTCCGTGCCGCGCTGCCCACCGCCGAAATTTATGTGTACGACAACGCTTCGCGCGACCAGACTTCGCAGCGTGCGCGCGAGGCCGGCGCAATCGTGCGCCATGAATCGCGCCGCGGTAAGGGCAATGTGGTCCGGCGAATGTTCGCCGACGTCGAAGCCGACATCTATGTCCTGGTCGACGGTGACGATACCTATGACGCCTCGGCGGCTCCCATGCTGGTGCGCACGCTCTGTGAAGGCGGTTACGACATCGTCTCCGGACGACGCGTCGCGGTCGGCGAGCATGCGTATCGAACGGGCCATGTTCTCGGCAACAGGCTGCTCACCGGTCTCACGGCCCTCATGTTCCACCTCAAGCTCGCCGATCTACTGACCGGCTACCGCATCATGTCGCGGCGATTCGTCAAATCTTTCCCCTTCACCGCAGAAGGCTTCGGCATCGAAACTGAACTTACCGTGCACGCGGCGCGCCTGCTGATGCCAATGATCGAAATCGACACGAGCTACAAGGAGCGACCCGCTGGCTCGGTAAGCAAGCTCAATACCTGGGGCGATGGATTCCGCATCCTGTTCACGATTGTCGCACTGGTGCGGGAAGAACGGCCGCTGGTGTTTTTTGCGGGCGTGTTTGCTCTCCTGGCCATCGCGTCGCTCCTGGTCGGCACGCCCGTGATTGTCGACTATTTCCGCACCGGCCTGGTGCCCCGCCTTCCTTCCGCCGTGCTCGCAACTGCCTTGATGCTCCTCGGCTTTCTCTCGCTGGCAAGCGGCCTGATCCTCGACACGGTCACGCGCGGCCGATGGGAGCTCAAGCGGACGGCTTACCTGCGCATTCCGGGTCCGGGAGATTTGAAGCTGCCATGAACTTTCTCGCGGCTCAGGTGAAGCGTATTCAGGAAATCCGTTTCGTGCGTTTCGGTCTGGTCGGCGCGGGCGGCTTTTGCGTCGACACGAGTGTTCTCTGGCTCATGCTGCACGGCATCGGCCTCGACAAATACAGCGGACGAGGCGTTTCCTTCATGGCGGCCGTGACGTTCACGTGGTGGGGAAATCGCATTCTGACCTTTCGCGACAGGGCCGCGAAAACAGGGCTGTTCCGCGAGTGGGTCACTTTCGTTTCGGCCAATGCGATCGGCGGGGTCGTGAATCTGGGCCTTTACACAATTCTTGTGAGCTTTGCGCCGGCGCCCGCCAACAATCCCTTCCTGGCTGTATTTGCAGGCGTTCTCGCGGGATTGAGTTTCAACTTCATGCTTTCGAGCCGCGTCGTGTTCCGGGCGCCGGCGAAGAAGCGCGCTTCACCTGAGCCGCGCTAGTTCCTCCACCACCGCTGTTCCGGACGGCGTATCCATGTCGGTGCGCGTCGTCTCGGTCAGGCGCGCCAGCATCATGTAAAAGCCGCACGTCAGGATGATCTCCACGATCTCCTGCGAAGAGAAATACCGCATTGCCGATTTGACCGTGTCCTCATCGGCGCGAACCTTTTCGATCACCTCGCGCGCCAGTCGAAGCAATGTCTGTTCGCGATCGTCGAAACACGCATCGTCGAAGCGGCCAGCTTCAATCGCCGCGATCTTCTCCTTGCGGCAGCCTGCCGCTTCGGCGATCGATTCGTGCTGCACCCACTCATAGGCGCCGCCTTCGAGACGCGACACGAGCAGTATGACCAGCTCGCGCAATTCGGGCTTGAGCTTTTGCCTGCCGAGAATTGCCCCGCCGAGCCGCATACAGGGCACGAAGGAGGCAGGCGCATTCGCCAGCATTTTCATGACGTTGAGCTTGCGGGGCATCCTCGCGAACGCCTCCCGCACCTCCTGTGGTGAGGCGCGGGTGTCGGCATACGGAATTAGTGGCATCGGATCGCTCCGCGCTGTGAGCTTCGCGCACGAGCATGAACGAGGAAATGCCAGGTATGCAACGGGTGTTCAGGGCGCATGGTCCTGGGATGCGCCGAGCTGCGGATCGACGGTGACGGACTTGACGATCGCGAAAACGTGCTGGCCGCCTGCGAAACCGAGACGCTCGAGCGAAGAGCGCGTAATGCGGGCCACGAGCTTCACATTGCCGCAGCGCAACCCAATATCGGCATGCGCTCCATGTCGCGCCAGCACGGACACAATTTGGGCCGGCAGCACATTGTTGGCGCTGACGGCGCGCGGCGCCTCGCACGCCAGCATGATGTCGTCGGCGCGCAGCCGCACGCGCAAAGTGGTTCCGGCCAAACGGTCCAGATGCGGCACGAGCAAAACACCGCCATCGAATGCGAGCACCGTCAAGCCATCGCCGCGATGTTCCAGGATGCGGGCCGGAAACACTGCACCGTGCGAAGGAACCAGCGCACCGAGCGCGGGATCGGAGAGCAGTTCGAATACCGTGCCGTGCCCTGCGACCCGGCCGTCCTGCAAAACGATGATCTGGTCGGCGAGCCGGGACACTTCCTCGGTCGAATGCGTGACATAAATCATCGGCAGGCGATGGAGATCGCGCAGGCGCTCGAGATAGGGAAATATGTCCGCCTTGCGCGCGGCGTCGAGTGCAGACAGCGGTTCGTCGAGCAGAAGCAGCCGTGGCGAAGCCAGAAGTGCGCGTCCCAGCGCCACGCGACTCTTCTCGCCTCCCGACAGGCGCGCGGGCTTGCGCGCGAGAAGCGGCGAAAGACCCAGGAGCTCGACGATTTCTGAAAACTGCGCCAAGTCCGCGCGCACCCTGGCCCTTCGCCATCCGAAGCGAAGGTTGTTCTCTACGCTCAGATGGGGAAAGAGCCGCGCATCCTGGAATACGCAACCCGTGCGGCGCAAGCCGGCGGGAATAAACACGCCGGTGGCGGTATCGAGGACCACCTCGCCATCGATTGCGATGCGGCCGGATTGCGGCCGGATGAGGCCGGCGATCGCATTGACGATCGTCGTCTTGCCCGCACCCGAAGGGCCGAAGAGTGCCGTGATGCCGCCGAGCTTGACCTCAAAGGCGGCATCGAGCGTGAAGCGGCCCTGCGTGTGACGGAGCGCAACCTCGATCGTCATGCGCCAAGAGCCGCACGCATACGCCGGTCGGCAAACCCCGCGAGCATCACCCCGATGAGCGCAAGCGCGACGGAAAGGCCGGCGAGGCGAGCCGCTTCGATCTCTCCGCCCGGCTGCTGGAGCGCACTGTAGATGGCGAGCGGCAGGGTACGGGTTTCGCCGGGAATGCTGGAGACGAAAGTGATGA
This sequence comes from Rhizomicrobium sp., assembly GCA_035567755.1. Classification (GTDB taxonomy): domain Bacteria; phylum Pseudomonadota; class Alphaproteobacteria; order Micropepsales; family Micropepsaceae; genus Rhizomicrobium. The sequence continues at coordinate 11,064 of DATMPH010000001.1, read as the reverse complement.
TCGCCCCGAACTCTCCCAGGCTCGCAGCGAAGGCGGTGATGGCGCCGGCAACAATGCCCGGGAGCGCTAGCGGAAGGGTGAGATTGACGAAGCGGTCGATTGGGCCTGCACCGAGAGTCTCTGCAGCTTCGTCAAGGCCCGGATTCTGGGCCTGCAGCGAAAGCCTGATCGCGCGGTACTGGAACGGGAAGGTGATGACGCCGGCGGCAAGCGCGGCGCCAGTCCAGTTGAACGCGAAGCGGATTCCAAGATGGGCAAGGAGCCAGGCGCCTACCGGTTCTCGTGTTCCAAACGTCATGAGCAGAAGAAACCCGACCACCACCGGCGGCAGCGCGAGTGGAAGATGCACAATCCCTTCGACGAGGGATCGCCCCGGAAACGCGTGCCGTGTCAGAACCGCGAGAGCCAGGGCAAGCGGCAGAACCCAGATTACGGCGGCAAGAGATACACGCAGGCTCAAGAAGAGCGCTTCGCTTTCGGCCGCGGTGAGCATGGCGGTGTTCAGCGCACCGCGAAGCCGTACCGCGCAAAGACCTCACGCGCTTGCGGGCTGCTCAGAAAGCGGAAATAGGCCTGAACGCCAGCGCTGTCCGCGCCCTTCACAATCGCGGCGGGATAAACGATCGGAGAGTGACTGGCGTCCGGAAAGATGCCCACGATCTTAACCTTGTCGCTCACGCGCGCGTCGGTCACATAGACGATGCCGAGCGGCGCCTCCCCCCGCTCGACGAGGGCAAGCGCGCCGCGCACGTCTTCCGCCGGAGCGAGTCGTGGCTGGAGACTGTTCCATGCGCCGAGATGCTGCAGAGCCTCCTTCGCATAGATGCCGGCAGGCACATGATCCGGGTCGCCAAGTGCGAGCCGCCCATCGGTCCCCAGCAACCGCAGCCAGTCCATTGCGCTATCGATGGCGCGCGGTGCGAGCGGGGCGGCCACCGGCGCGATGAGCGCAAGCTCGTTGCCGAGCAGGATTTTTTGCGCGGCAACCAGGCCTTTCTGCGCCAGATAGCTCATCCACTTCGTATCGGCCGAAATGAAGATCTGCGCCGGCGCCCCGGCCTCGATCTGCCGCGCCAGGGTGGAAGACGAGGCAAATGATTCTCTGGTCGCGTTGCCGGTCTTCTTGTCGAAGCTTGAATCGATGTCCTGAAGTGCGTTCGTGAGACTCGCCGCCGCGAACACCGTGATTTTCTCGCCGGCGCAGGCACCTGACGCGGAAACAAGCGCCGCCATCGCGACCGCAAAGAAGACTTTCATCAATTGTTTCATGGAGCTCCCCCGGTTTGGCGACGCCTGAATACCACCAGCGCCGGCATTCGTCATCGCCGCCCGACTAAGCTTCACGTGCACCAAGGAGGGAACATGCCGGCCGCAGGACCGTTCTATCCTTATCGGTCGCGGAGCTGGCGCTCCCGCTCTTCGTATCGATAAGGATACGACCAGGCCTGAGAGTCAGATGGAGCGCCGCTCGCGACCGGTCTCTCGAATAGAGCGAAACAGTTCCTGGTCCAGGCAAAATTTATTCGCGAAACTACGCCGGGACCCACCCGTTGTCAGTTCGCAATCCAGACAGAAAGTCAGCCCAATGGACAAGAACAGAATTGAAGGCAAACTCGACAAGGCGAAAGGTGCGGCCAAGGATTCTGCCGGCAAGATTCTCGGAAACGATCGCCTGCGTGCCGAAGGCCAGATCGACAAGGCCAAGGGCCAGTTCAAGGAAGCGGCGGGAAAAGCGGCCGATGCAGCGCGCGAAGGCGTCGACAAAGCGTCGGACACATTCCGCAAGGCATCAAAGCACTGAGAGCAAAATAGCACTTGATCCGAAGCGCGCCGGGAACTCCCGGCGCGTTTTCGTTTTCATTGATCGCAACGGAGGAGTTTGCACGGCAGGATTGATTCTCGACACGGCAACCATCTACCATAGCTTTCGTTGTTTCTTGACTTCATTGCCCGGATGCCCGGCGGCGTAGCTGCGGCTCCAGAAGGCAAGAGTGGAAGGAGCCTCCCGTCATGTCGCTGGGTCTCATCCTCATCATCATCCTTGTCATATTTCTGGCAGGCGGCTTTAGCGGCCGCTTGGGCGGTTACGGCTATGGCTACGGCCACCGCGGCATGGGTTGCCTTGGCACGATACTTGTCATCATTCTCATTCTCTTTCTGCTGCACCGCATCTGAACCTCGAAGCGATCCAAGGCACTTTCGCGCGAGGTCGGTGGATGGAGAGACAATCCGATCGTGGACAACGGGGTCAACTGCATCGACAACAGGCTGATTTGCCTTGTCTTGTTCACCGGGGGACCGGTAGCGGACGATTGATTTAGAACTGGATTCGCACGCCGCCAAAGGCACTGATTGGCGGCGCCGGGCTCTCGAAGCGGTTGTTCACCCCCGGACCATTCGTGACCGCGTTGACGGGAATCCCGGGTGCGCCGATTCCGGTCGGATCGCCAAGAACGCCGAATGTTTCATATTTCGCGTCGAGCCCGTTCACGACGTTGACGAACAGCTCGACGGTGTCGGTCAGTTCGTAGCGCGAATGAAGGTTGACCACGGCAAAGCCTGCGAGCCGTCCCATCTGGTTGGACTCGTCACCACGGAAATATTGTCCGCTCTCGTAGTCGGCGTCTCCGCCCACGATCCACGTTGTCGTCACGTGATAATCCGCGCCGGCCTTGAGCCGGTGGGCGGGAATGCCGGGAAGCACGTCGCCCGGAGCGACCTGGACGTCGCCGTTGGCGTCCGCAAAACTGTTCTGCGGCAAATTCAGCAGAAACGCCGACTGGAATGTCGCCTGGACGTAGCTGTAGTTGAGGAACAGCGACCATTTCTCATCGTCGTATTTCAGCCCGGCTTCGGCACCCTGGCGGCGCGTGCCGCCGATATTCTGGAAATATCCGGTGCTGAGCGAGGTGGCCACGCCGTAGATATCGTCGTCCACGTCGGTGCGGAACAGGCTCGCGTTCCACGCAAAATGTCCCGGCGCGATGTCCGCCGCGTCGAAGTGGCCGCGCAGGCCTGCTTCATAGGTGTGGGACACAACCTGTTTCAGCGTGGGCGGATCGCTCGACAGGCTCGACGGCAGAAGACATGGCGCGGCCGGATTCGAGCACTCGATTTCGCCGGGCGTCGGCGCGCGGCTGCCTTCCGAGTAGCCCACATAGGCGGTGAGATCGTCGGTCAGCTTGTCCGTCAGGCCAAACGCGGGATTGAAACGGCTGTAGGTGTTGTTGCCGGTGAGGGCGTTGCCCAGTCCGTCCACAAGATCGACGTCCGCAACATTGTAGCGGCCGCTGGCGGTGGCGGAGATATGAGCGGTGATGTCGAACGTATCGGTCGCGTAGAGGCCGTAATAGCGGTTGGACGCATAGAGGTCGACCGGCGTCGCCGTCCACGGCGTGTTCTCGGGCGTATCGATGAACAGTCCCGAATAGGAAACGACGAGAGCCGGATTGATCGTTCCCAGTTCGGCGCTCGATTGGAAACGCGTTGTGTCGCTGTCGATGCTGGCGCCGAAAGACAATTGATTTGTATGTCCGAAGAACCCGCCCGTCTCCGTCGCCTGCAGTGAACCTCCGACCCCGGCCGTCTGAATCGTTTCGAAGTCGTTCTCGCCAATATGGACGGTGCCGCCCTTCGAGATATCGGGCAGGAAGCCGCCGCGCGCGTTGGTCAGCGGCGTGGCGCCGTCGGCCTGGCACATGTCGCCGATATAGGGCGCGACCGTGCACGCCGTGTCATCGGTGGTGTTGCCGTTGACGACGTTCTGCCGGAAATTGCGGTAATAGACATTGCTCTGAATCGACAAGTCGTTGCTCGCCTGCCAGGCGGCATTTAATGTGAGGAATGCGAGCTTGTTGGCGTTGTTCTGCGGGCTCGTGAAAATCAGGGACCGGCCCACTGCGAGTTCCTGCACTGGTGTTGGCGATTCCCCCGTGAGCAGATTGTTCGCAGCTGTAAGGCTTAGATCGAGCGTCAGATTGTGTTCGCGATAGCTCAGATCGGCAAAGAGCTGTTCCAGCCTGTCCGCTGAAAGCTCGCGCCAGCCGTCTTCCTCCAGGCCGCGGGCTGCAACGTAGAAACCGAGCGGCCCGGCACTTGAGCCATATTCGGCCGTTGCGCTGCGCTGACCCCAGGAACCGCCCGACAGTTCGAGTTCGTTGCCGTCATACGAAAAGCCGTCCTTCATTCCGACAAGAACGGCGCCGCCGAGCGCATTCAGCCCGTAGACCGGGTTGGAGCTGACGACGGCAATGCGGTCGATGGCGATATCGGGTATCAAATCCCAATTCAGCGCGTCCCCGAACGCTTCGTTGATACGCACACCGTTCTGGTAGACCGCCAGGCCTTCCGGCGTGCCGAGCACAGGCGACGCTTCGAAGCCGCGAAAAAGAATGTCGGGCTGAAACGGATCGTCCAGATCGTCGTTGATGCTGACGCTGCCCAGCCGGTCGCTGAGTGCGGAAATCACGCTGGCCGACCCTTCGCCGGTCAGATCGGCGGATGTGATCGTCTGTACGTTGCCTGCAAACTTCTCGATATCGATGCCTGTTCCGGGAAGAGGCGTAGTACCGATGACGGTTACCGTTTCGACGCTTGATGCGGTCGGGGGGTTGCTGACCTGCGCTTCGGCGGACTGAAGGAATCCCGCAACCCCCTGCAACATCGCTGTTGCGAAAATCGGAGTTCGGAGATTGACCTTCCCTCGCTGAATGCCAAACCGGAACTTATGCGATATCCGCGCGTGTGCACGCGTTTGCGCCCACAAAGGAATAGCCAGATGTCGTGTCGGCAACCGCGCCCCCATCCTGGGAAAAATCCGGCTTACTCGAACGCCAAGATGCGGTCCGCCGGTCTATGAGACTCCCGGGTTGCATTCAGAATTGCAATCTGAGAATAAGTCGCAAGTGCGGTTCGCGCTTCTGCGCGTGCCAGCGTCGCCGCAGGGGGGTCTTTCATGCCTTGCTCGAAGTTCGCATTCCCTCTTGCCCTTGCATGTCTTGTTGCCAGCGAAGCGAGCGCCCAGACAAATTCCACTGTTGAGCAGGTCGTGGTCACCGCGACCCGCACGCCTGAGCCCGCCGACCAGATTCCGGCAGACGTTTCGATCGTCTCCGGCGTGGAGTTAAGGCAACGCAATGCCTGGGACATGCAGACCGCGCTGAGCCTCGTTCCCGGCGTCGAAGCCCCGGCAGGCGGCGATGCGGGACCGTCGAGTTCGGTGCCGGCCTTCTGGGGACTTCACGAGTTCGACGCATTCCTCCTGATCGTTGACCAGGTGCCATGGGGGGGCGCGTTCAATCCGGCGATTTCGACGCTCGATCTTACCGATGTCGAGCGCATCGAGGTTCTGAAGGGGTCGGCGCCGGTGATGTACGGTGCGACGTCCTTCGTCGGCGTCGTACAGGTTCTGCATTATCCTGCGGGTCAGTCCGCGCAGCAGATCGATCTCGCGGGAGGAAGTTACGGCTCGGCGCGCGGCGATCTGTCGATGGTCCTGCCGGGCACAGACACCTTTCGCGATTCCCTTGCTGTCGACGGTCAAAGCATTGGCTTCGCGGACAAGCGCGAGAACATTTCCGACGGCCAGCTTCTCTATCGTGCCGCCGACGACATCGGACCCGGCACGTTGCGGTTCGACGCCGACCTTACGTTCGTGCACGACGCACCGCCCAGTCCGATTCTTCGCAACGGAACCGGGCTTACGCCGCTGATTCCGATCAACGCCAATTTCAATCCGGCGAACGCGGAAATCTCCGAGAACAAGTATCAGGGCGAGATCGCCTGGACGCAGCCGGTGAGTCTTGGCACCTGGGACACGCTTCTTTCCTATGCCCATTCCGATATCGTCTACATTGCGGGCTTCCTGCATCCCGATCTGAGTGGAACGGTCGATACGCAAGACCAGCATCGGCTCATCAACGATGGCTATTTCGACACGCACATCACAAACACGCAATTCGATCACCTGACGCTGACCGCTGGCGCCGACATGCTTTACGGATACGGACGGCAGGGCACCTACAACGACAACAGTGCCTATACCGTACCGCTCAACGGTTCGGTCCTGCCTCCACCGACGACGCAATTGCCAGCGAACGAGATTGGCAGCGTCAACGACAAGCGTGAGTTTCTCGGCCAGTATCTGCAGGCGGATTGGAAACCTGACGACCGCTGGGATGTGATTGCCGGATTCCGCGTCAACGAAACGTTTGAGCACCAATATTCGACGGATTTTTTGCCAACTCCGCCTGCATCCTTTACGGGAATTTCGTCGAACCGCGACCTCATAAAGCCGGCGGGAACGATCGGGGCGAGCTACAAGGTCTGGGAAGAGAATGGCGATGAAGCGGTGCTGTATGCGGACTATCGCAACGCCTTCAAACCGTCGGCACAGGACTTCGGGCCCGATTTTCAACCCACTGTGCTCCTGCCTGAAACAGCTCAAAGTTACGAAGCGGGTGTGAAGGGCGCGCTGGCGTCCTCCGCATTGAGCTATGACGCCGAAGTGTTCCTGCAAAATTTTCAGAATCTTGTTGTGCCGCTGCCGACCGGCTTTCTCACCAACGCGGCCCATGAGCAACTCAAGGGCTTCGAATTCGAGACACGTTATGAACTGATACCCGACCTCGCGATCGCCGCCAATTTTGCGTATCACGATGATCGATTCGGCCAGTATTTCTTCTTCGACGGCGTGAACAGCGTGAATGTGGCCGGCAGAGAGCTCCCGCTCTCGCCGCATATCCTGGCCTCGGGCGGCATCCTGTATTCACCCGCGCAGGGCTTCAACGGCACGATCGCTGTGAACTATATCGGTAAACGCTATCTCGACGAAGTAAACACGGCCCCTGTCGGCGGATATGTGGCGCTGGCCGCGACGGCCGGGTATCGCATCGACCGCGTTCTGATTTCCGTTGAGGGCACGAATTTGACGAACCAGCGCCCGCCGGTCAGTGCGAGCGAATTCGGCAGCCAGTCGTTCTACCTCCTGAATGCGCGCATGCTGTGGCTTCGGTTGGGATACGCTTTGTAATTCGCCTCAATTCACCGCGATTGCCACAACGTCGCGAACTGCCCGCCCGCCGTGGCGATCGTTGGGAACGACTAACCGAATGCCGTCCGATGGACGAAGCCTGTTCCCGTCTTTGGAATAGGCGAGGATAACTGCCTTACCCTCGAAATCCGGATCGAGTTCCCCAAGAGATAGGGCAACCGAGTAGCCGTCGCGCCCGGTCACGATGATTATGTGACGAAGTCTGGCGTTCTTCCCCGGGCCATCAATCAGAACTGCATCGTTGAGAATCCTCCAAAGCAATGCTCCGGTGAACGTCCCGGCTTCCGGGCCGTGACCGGTTAGGAACGAGATTTGCACGCTCGTTGGAGGAAGCCTTTGCAGTTCCTCGATTGTTACTTCGTGGGGGTTTCGGACCTGTCCGCTGATCGTAAGCACCTGGCCTTGACCCGCAGCCCGGTCGTTCGCTACGCAAGCGGGCGCGGAGATCGCCACCAGCAGCGCGATCGACACGCAAAGCGCTCGAGCCCGACTGGTCGCGCGGTGTTTCAAAATCCGTCTCACTTCCCGACCATGACATCAGAGGCTTTGATGATGGCGACGACTTCATCGCCTGCCTTGAGACCGAGGTCGTCCACGGCTTCATTGGTGATGGACGAAGTGACAATCACACCGTTTCCGATGTCGACCCGCACATGGGCCGTGGTCTGCCCCCTCCTGACTTCAAGCACCTTTCCTTTGATCTGATTGCGCGCGCTAAGCTTCATGGGCTTCCTCCGCTTGTGGGGCTGCAGAGGTCTAACGCGGCTGTTCGTGAATTCCTACCTGTCGAACATCGGCTGCCTCGGCGAGTCGGTGACCAGCTCGCAGGCGCCCGCATCGAAAACAAACAGGCGCGAGGGAGAAATAATCCCCGGTGTGTTCTCCCGCCACCAGGCGGCAGCCTGCGGACTGGATTTTTCCAGTGCTTCGATGGCGCTCGTCACCTGTACCGGATAGCCCGTGACCCTCCTTGTCTGGCCGGTCAGCTGCCGCCAGAGAGACGCGAGAAAAGAGGTGCGGGCCAGCACGCTGGCGGCCGGAAATTTTTTTGCCGAGGCGCCGAGCACCGAAGTGAGTTCGACCCCCACCCATTTTTCGCGCACCCAGAGTGGCGCATCTCCCGGCGGCACCGATTTGATGCGAATCCTGACGGATTGGGCGCCCAGCGAAGAGCGAATCGACCAGGCCATGGTGCGATCCTGCATAGGACGAAGGCCGGCCGTTCGCCAGAGCGAAGCGATGTGGCAGATATGACGCTCGGCGCAGGGGCATGAGCGAACGCTGCGAAACTTCGGGGTCAGTGTAGCAATCAATCCTCCCGAATTACCGCACATGCACCATGCGCCGGTACGACAGCGCTTCGGCCACGTGCACGCGGGCGACGGTTTCGCTGCCGGCGAGATCGGCGATGGTGCGCGCGACCTTGAGCACGCGGTGATAGCCGCGCGCGGTGAGACGCATGGTTGATGCGGCTTCCATCAGCAGTTTCGCGCCCGCCGGTTCGGGGGTAGCCACGCGGTCGAGCAACTCGCCTTCCGCTTCGGCGTTGGTGCGCAAACCCGATCCGTCGTAACGGCGCCTCTGCGTCTCGCGCGCTGTCGCCACGCGCCGGGCGATCTCGACGGTGCCTTCGGCAGGCGGCGGCAAAGCCAGGTCCTGCGCGCTGACGCCCGCGACCTCGACGTGAATGTCGATGCGGTCGAGCAGCGGTCCCGAAAGCCGGCCTTGATAGTCCGCGCCGCATTTGGGCGCGCGTCCGCAAGCCTGACCGGCATCGCCCAGATAGCCGCAGCGGCAGGGATTCATGGCCGCAACGAGCTGAAAGCGTGCGGGATAACGCACATGCGCGTTGGCACGCGCCACGACCGCTTCGCCGCTTTCAATTGGCTGACGGAGGGAGTCAAGAACCGCGCGCTGGAATTCCGGAAGTTCGTCCAGAAACAAAACGCCGAGATGGGCGAGCGACACCTCGCCCGGCTTGACGCGAACGCCACCGCCGACGAGCGCCGGCATGGAAGCGGAATGATGCGGCGCGCGGAACGGACGTCGCCGGGAGATCGCGCCGTCGCGCAGTTCGCCGGCCAGGGATTGGATCATTGAAATCTCGAGCGCTTCGCGGGCGTCCAGCGGCGGGAGAAGCCCGGCCAGCCGCGATGCGAGCATGGACTTGCCCGCGCCGGGCGGCCCGATCATCAGCATGTTGTGACCGCCCGCCGCCGCGATTTCGAGCGCGCGCTTCGCCGTCTCCTGTCCCTTCACGTCCTTGATATCGGCGACCGCCTTTTCGTCATCGGCGACTTTTGGCTCGGGCGCGCGCAGCACCTGCGCGCCCTTGATGTGATTGACGAGCGCGATCAGGGACGGAGCGGCTATGATTTCGATCTTGCCGGCCCAGGCGGCTTCCGCGCCGCTCGCGGCGGGACAGATCAGGCCGCGCCCGGCTTCGGACGCGGCGAGCGCCGCGGGAAGAACGCCCGCGACTTGCGTCAGCGCGGCGTCCAGCGAGAGTTCGCCGAGCGCCGTATAGCCGGCCATCTCGCGCGCCGGCAGGACTCCCATCGCGGCGAGGATCGCCAGCGCAATGGGAAGATCGTAATGGCTGCCTTCCTTGGGCAGGTCGGCCGGCGCGAGATTGACGATGATGCGCTCAGGAGGAAGGGCCAGCCCAATGGCGGACAGTGCGGCGCCAACGCGCTCGCGGCTTTCGCCCACCGCCTTGTCCGCCAGCCCCACGACGCCGAAATAGCAATTGCCGCGCGCGATGTGGACCTGCACGTCCACCTCGCGCGCTTCGATCCCCTGGAATGCGACGGTGTAGACATGCGCGGCCGGCATGCGAGTCCCCCGAGAATTTGTGGGAGGACTCTGCATGCGAGTCGTCGGCTCGATATGTTGCGAGTGTACCGAAGTATCGCGGCGCAACGATCCCGAGACGGATCGAGATTTCCACGAAGACAGATTTAGCGCAGAGGACGCAGAGGACGGGCAGAGTACGCAGAGGACAAGGTTGCGCGCCGAAGGCGCGCCATTCCCCCGCGTCCTCCGCGCAACCTCTGCGTCCCGTGCGCTGAAAAATTTTGCTTATGCGAGCAAGATTCCGGCGGCGAGACCGGCGATCAGAAAGCGTGCCAGCCAACCTGCGCTGTGCGCGACCGTGATGAGCGGATCGGTCTTGATCCAGAAGCCGTTTGTGACCTGCATCACCAGCGGACCCGCAAGCCATGCGGCGAAGGCGAGAAACAGCGCCGCCGGAATCGAATGCGCGTGGCCGTGGATGCAGAGCGCCGCCACCCCGAGAGCCGTCAGGTAGCCGAGCGCGCTCGCGATAAGAATCGCGCGCGTATCGGCGGCCTTGCTCCGAAGACCGGGCCACCAGACTTCCGGATAGCGATTGTAGCGCTCATGGAAGAGAACGCCCATGAAGAGCCAATCCGAGAACATGTTGATTGTACCCGCGGCGAGCACCGCCACGAGTATGCGAAGATGCCAAGACATGACCGATTTACCCCCCGTCAGTTCAGGGGGACAGTATGCACCAGTATCTGTCGACAAGCCATCTATGTCATTCCCGCCGAAGCGGGAATCCAGCGGCGGGTGACGTGCGTTTGCCCAAGGTTCCCGCCTCGGCGGGAATGACAAGAGTGAAGTGTGTGGTTTCGTTCGCCTGCATCCTACGCTTGCAGGGCGCCGGTGACGAGGCGCTGGAAGAGCGCGACGGCGGCTTCGTGTTTGGGCGAAAGGCGGCCCTTCTCATAGATGCCGGCATCGAGATTGCGCTGCACGGCTTCGGTGATCGTGATGTCCTCGACCGTCGTAACTTCGGAAGACGCGATCGCCGCGTCTCTTTCCGCTTCGGGCAGGTCCTCCGGAAAGAAATAGAGATAGTCGAGGCGCGTGCGCGCGTGGTCGAGCGGCCACATGCGCTCCATCATCAATCCGTTCGGATAGACGTTGACGCCGAGGCAGGGCCACATCCACGCCCACAATCCGCTCATCGGAGCGCCCGCGCGCGG